>CAVQZM010000050.1:0-123210 GCA_963718475.1 uncultured Actinomycetes bacterium
GCATCTTCGGCGAGGTAGGTAGCCTCGTGGATGAGCCCATCGGCGCCCTGTGCCAGCGCCACTGTGTTCCGCGTGTAGGTCGTATCTCCCGTATAGACGAGCCTCCGCCCTCGCCGCGTCGGACCGGTGAGCGAGGCGCCGTCGATCACGCGACCGTCCTGCAAGGTGACCGTTTCGCCGTTCTTAAGCCGGCCGTAGATCGGGCCAGGCGGTATGCCGAGCTGCCTCGCCTTCTCCACGTCGAACCGGCCTCCAATCGCGCTCGACGACCGCGTATGCAAACGCTGGAATCCGGTGCGCGACGGGCGTGCAGAAGACCTGCGTCCGCGCATCCTCGCACACCAGGCCCGGCGCGACGGTGGACACGTGCCACGGGTAGCCGGTTCGCGTCTAAGTCACGTCGAAGGCGCCGCGCAGATACTCCTGCAGGCCGGGAGGACCGTAAAGAGCAACGGGAGGTCAGGCTGCCAGCCTGCAGCGACCGCGACGCCGAAGGCCGGGCAGCCCGAAGACGTGATCTCCATGCAGATGGGTGACGAAGATCCGATCGATCTGGCTCAGCCGCACTTGCGAGCGCATGATCTGGTGCTGCGTGCCTTCGCCGCAGTCGAAGAGCAGGCGCCCGGCTCCTGGGAGCGCTGCAGCGCAAGCGCGCTCACGTTTCGATCGCGGCTGGGCGCGCCGGAGCCCGTGCCGAGGAAGGTGATTTTCATGGGCGGGCTACACGGATTCGCTCCAACCCGGCGACCCAATAACGTGGAACGCCCGGCCGTTCTGGCAGAGGCAGGCGCACAGCACTTCACCGGCAACTGCCGGCGCGCTGAGAGAGTATCTGCGTCTGGACGGAATGGGTATCATCGTTCGGATCGTCTTGCTCTGGCAAAGGTGAGCGATGGAGAGGATAGTGGAGCGTCTAACGGCGGTGAGGTGAGGGAGCAGAAGGGTAGGAAGGATCGGTTATCAACCAGCAAGGTATTAAACGGCGGGGAGGCGAATGCGGTGCGTTTCGCGGTGTATCTCCGTGGGCATAACCGAGCCGATAACTCGACCAGAGCGGCCCGCGGCGACGATAAACGCGGAGACGCCAGTGGCAAAACGCATCCACCGGGTGCGCGCGTGTACGCGCCTGGGCGCCAGCGTGCCTGTTTCGGAGGGCACGGGCGGCAGTGCGTCCATAATGGCATCGACGGAATGTCTGAACACAGATGAGGACGGGAGCGGCGTACTTTCACGCCACTCCCGTTCTATGCGTTCGTCCACTTCTTGCATTGCATCCAGCAGTTCCGCGCAGCCAGGGCACGAATCAAGATGGTCGGCAATCATCTGCTCCTGGTCTGGATCGAGCTCTTCGTCCAGAAACGCGGAGAGATTGACGGAGACCAGCCGGCAGGCTTCTGGCTCTCCGCCCTCGCCGCGTTGTCCAGCAATGGATGTGGGCGGGACGACTGCGTAATTGGACGGCATCCCCTGTGGCGTACCTGGGGACCGCCGGTCTGCCCGCACGCCGGCCGTGACGTCGGACGAGATTACGGGTTAACATCGATAGGGCCTCTTCGTGCCTCACGCAGCCGCGCCCGGCCGCGATGCAGCCACGAGCGCACGCTGTTGACGGGTACTCCCATCGGGTATCGGCAATCTATTCGTTCAAGGAGCAGTCGTTCGATGACGTCGCAGCCCAAGAGCGGCGCGCTCGGGAGGGAGAAGCAGTTCGAGCGCCCGCTTAACGCGGGAGCGCTCCTCCTTACGAAGCCGTCGCTCCTCCGGGTCGGTCCACCGCGGCCGGAAGGGTCTGCTGCCAGCGAGTGAACAAGCAGGAGCGGGACGACGCCTTTGCAGCGGCGCTCTGCGTGCGGTTCAAACAGTGGTTCACCGTGAGCCGCCGCAGCCAGGCGCCGAATGCGCCCCGCCCGGCGAACTGGGTGAGGTTCTGGTGGACGCGAACGAACACCTCCTGCGTTGCGTCCTCGGCGTCTTCGGGGTTGCGCAGGATGCTGCGGCACAGGCGAAAGACGGCGCTGTAGTGCCGCTGGCCCACCATTTACCCGGAACGCGCCGCGATCGCCCGTAAGCGTGCGGGCGACCAGCTTCGTCGGTCGGGTTCGGGAGATTCATCTTCGTTTCGCCTGCCTTAAGGGCGGTTACCGGTCATTATGCCACAAACGGCGCATGCGTAGTACCGCCTCCCAAACCCTGACAGGTCGCCGCGCAGAAAAGTTGCACTAAGCGGGAGTGTTTTTTGCGGCAGT
Source organism: uncultured Actinomycetes bacterium (assembly GCA_963718475.1). Lineage (GTDB taxonomy): Bacteria > Actinomycetota > Actinomycetes > Streptosporangiales > Streptosporangiaceae > CAVQZM01. The sequence continues at coordinate 2,247 of CAVQZM010000050.1, forward strand.
CCGGCTTACTTTGCGGCGACGTGTAGATCGACACCGGTGCTGTCGTTAACATGCCATTTGTTATCTCCCCCACCCGACGATGAAGTCCACCGTGTCGCCTTCGGACAAGCGGACATCCTGCTCGAACGTCTGCGCGCTGGCGGGACAAATCCTTTGACCAGACCGTGGAAGAGCGGATTTCGGCCGCGGACCACGTGGACGTCGGTGGTTGTGCCTAGCGTATTGGCGCCCCAAAATCGCGCGCGGAGTGCGTCGAGACCGGGTTTCGCCGGCGGTCCAGCGGGCTACGCTGTACTCCCCGTTCGGGCCAGGGTGCATCTGAATCATCCCGGGAACCCAGGTCACACGATCGTCAAAAGCGCTGATTGGGTGATCGGACCGAAATTCATGGACACGTGCGGATCTCGGCCAGCCTGCGATTCGAAGTAGAAAATGCCGCCGAATTCGTTGGTCGCCCTGGTGTACGCCGTGAAGCTGGAAGGATCGGGGGAATCGCCCGGCGCGAGCGATCCGAAGGTCCATACCTTGCCCGTTTCCGCCTGGTCGAAGGCGGCTGCCGGCGTGTAGTCGCCTGCGGGCACTGGGGCCCTCGCTGCGGTTGCGGGCGGTGCGCCGGCAGGCGACGAGCCGCCAGTAAGGAGGTGGGAGGTCGTCTCGCCGGAGGACTGGTCGATCTCGCCGTAGCGCTGCTGCCAGGCCCGGTCCATTTTGGGCGAGCGATAGTCCTTGAGCGTCGTCCGCAGGACGGGCGCGACGCTGCGGGCGATCAAATCATCGGGAGCCGTCTCCGTCATGGCGATGTAAAGAGGGGAGGGAGGACGATTGGCAGAAGTGAGATCGTCAATATCGCCACCCTTGTTCACGGTTCCGACCTCTTTGCCCTCAAAATAGGCACGAAAACGCCGCACCTGCTGCGTGTGCTTGTCTAGAGTGAACTCCCCGACCATCTGTCCTGCTACTTTGAGATCGCCGCGCGCAATTGCCTCCATCCAGAAATCGCCCTCGAAACCGAAAACGCGCGTGTTGACATCGTCTTTCACCAGGTGGGCCTGAAACTCGAACTTGTGTATCTCTTCGGCCTTCCACACCAGTGAATCTCCGGCCTGGTGATCCACCAGATGCGCCATGGCCATGCGCGCCACCAGGCCGGCGGGCAGCTTGACGCGGTCGCCGGTCTCCGGCGTCAACTGCCAGCATCTTTCCGGATATCGTCGCCATAGGTACCCAGAGGTGGCTCAGGCCAAAGGTCGGCCGCCAGCCCCGGTCTCCCGCAAGGCGGCTATAGACGCGGATCACCGACGTCGTCTTATCGGGGGCCGTAAAGGGAATTGCCTTCAGCTCCTCGTCCGTCAGCGCAATCGGTTTCGGTGGATTAGCGCGAAAGCGTCGCATGCCCTCGCCGAAAATGATGTTCCAGTCAAACGGTCTTGTCGCGTCGGCCTCCGTCGATCCTGGTCCGCGGCGGGCAAGATCGTCGACGCGAGCATACAGGGTCCCGTCCGCGCCTATAAGGTAGTAGCCATAACCATTGTTCCGTCAGCCAGGATTAGCAACTGGAAGCCCCTGTGTGAGCTTCTGTATCCAGTTTTGACCTCCGACGCCGGTATGCCAGTTGTTGTTCTCCCCGGCGTACGGTATGACCTCGTTCTGAATTCTCGTGACTATGTCGGGATCGTTGAAATCGACTGCACGGTCAAGTACGCCGTGGTTTCAACAGGTCCCGAGCGGATCGCCGCCGGAGAGCCAGACCAGGATCGGTTTTCCCGTCTTCTGCGCTTCCAGGCGGGCCTGGTTGATGTCTGTCCGCCAGCCGATATTCATCCAGGCCGAATCCGCCGGTTTCGGCAGCGCCGATTCGAACCAACTGGTCCAATTTCGCGCGGGATTGGAAGTACAGGCTGTTCTGTTTCCCAGTCTGCGCCCAGCCGCTGACGGAAGGCAAGAGACATCCTACCATACAGGCAGTTAGCGCCAGGCGCGCACATTGCTAATGTCCTTCTTGTGCAACATCAACTTCGCGATCCTTTCGTTTCCGCCGCTTGCTGAAATCGTTTCGAAATCAGTCCGGGTTGGACAACGGAGCGGCAATGTCAGCGCATGGCTGTTCATGGCTCTGCTTCTGGGAAAGTGCGTTCACTCGAAATGCAGCAGGCGCCGTGCAAGCCTTCACCTGCAGGATATTGATGCCGCACGGTGCTGTATCAGACGGCTGCGAAAACGGCCGCGTAACCAGCCCTACGGCCAGCCGTGCAGCAGCGTGACCTCGATCTGCCGGATCGATAGTAACTCTCCTCTTCAAGCTTTCACGGTCTGCCCCTTTTGACATGTCCCAAGTTGGCTCTTCTGCCTCAACCCACATCGTCATGGACTGCTCTTTCAGGTTGCTTCCAACCGCACTGGATCTTGGCCGGCCCCAGTTGGTATAGCCCCCGCTCTGTGCGACCACAACCTGCCCTAATAGAATAATAGCAGGCTACCGTTATGCGACCGTGATCCTGGCGTTACGCGGTCCAGGCGAGCGGGAAATAATGCGAATTTGAGCGGCAATGAGGCTGTGGGGCGGATGGCGCGGGAGAGGAAGGGATCCGGATATTTAAGCGTCGTTATTTCTGGGATTTTGGCCTGCAATTGCCTGGCGGCAAAGTATAGCACGTTGTGTTGGAATGATCGAACCGCGCACAGAGAGGTGAGTCCGTGCCCGTTATACGCACCAAGCCTGCGCTATTGTGGTCGCGCGGCGCCCGTGTTATAGTGCCTGCCACGGTCGAACTGGAATGCCCGTAAGCCTCGCGAGTGTCGGCTTGTGGCGCGATCGGGTCCAGGTAGACCCCGGCCGGCAACGGTACTCGTCCAGTGGGTGCCAGCGCCGCACATCCCCGCGCAAGATGGCCGGAATGGCCCGTGCTTCGGTAGGCATGCCGCCAACCGGGGTCAGCGTCATTGGCAGATTTGATCGTACCGCAGCCCGGTGAGCTGCTTTCGCTATAGATGCTCCCCGTAACGCACAGCTCATTACTGCCGTCCAGTGTGGCCACGGTGGGGACCTGGTGGCAGCCGTAGCCATCCCAACGTTCGACGTCCGTTAACCGCTCCTTGCCGGCCGGGTTATCTCTGCGCCGAGGTAGGCTCGCCCGGTCCCTGGCCACCTGGCGCGGCGACGAATTCGCGCCCGACGACGTAGAGGTCGTCGAAGGAGTTCGTAGAGGCAGGTGGGCGCGGCGCCCATCCTCTCCTGTCCGGTATAGTGTTATTCCCGCTTGCGGTTGCCGTCAGCGTCGTACTTCAACGTCGCAATGGCCGCGACATTGTTCGGTCCGCGCACCTTGCCGGTGTCGCAGGCGTTCCCGTGGGCGTCGAGCACCGGTATCCGCCGCAGCGTCCAGGTCGGAGCCGCCCGTTGGACAAGCCCGCACCCACGCTTGCCGGCCGACGAAATCGTATTTGATGAGCACAAGATCGTAGCCGTCCCGGTCCTGTTCCGGGGCGCCGTTCCCGGACTGCCCGAAGACGTAGGCGTTTCCGGAGGAAGTCCACAATGCGATCTTCCGCCCGCTGTCTCTTCCGTCACCGGCGCCTGCGAACCGCCGGACCCCGACGCCGAAGCCGATGTCCGGCCAGGTCGGCGAAGGCTTGCCGTCCGGCTCATACTTAACGGTGGCGATGTGCAACCCGCCGGCGATCCGTGCCATATGCCCCTTGCCTCCCGTCCGATTCGCCGGTAGTTGTCGAACGCAGGTACCCGCGAAGTCTCGGCGATGGATTTTGCCCGATCCAGATCGTTTCCTGGTGCGATTGTACCAGTTGGCACCAGAGCAGCTTGCCCCTCGGACTGTACTTCGAGCGTACAGATGGTCTCCACATCGGTATTCCCGTGTTGAGACGAACGCCGTGACGATCGATGTTGCCGGCGGTCCGTCGACGGTCATCGCCAGAGGTTCCACTGCCGTCGCTTCTCGCGGGCCAGCTCTGCCAGGTAGCTCGTACTCGCCGTGCAGAGCGTACTGGACGGTCCACGACGCGTTCCGAGACTCGCCCGGAAGCGCTTTGTGGATTCGGAGCGAAGATACCGCATGCGTGGTGGCTAAAGTGGTCCTGGCGGCCAGGTTCGGACGCGGTGGCAGCAAACCTCGGGGCTGCAGGACCGGTTTGCTGATGGACGTGCGTCCACCATCCCGCTGCCCGCTTGGCTCGCGGACGTGGTGAACCTGGGGGCCCTGCAGGCTCGCACGAGCGCGGCGAGCGGACTGGCAGGGGCTGTCGGGCTGCATCGCAGAGAGAACCCAAACTCGAAACGAGGGAACCGGGCGGGCGACGCGCGGCGTGTTTGCCGAAAGCCCAAGAGCCAGAGGAAAAGCAGACTGAGAGCAGGGTCTCGACTCACCGACCGCACCTGCCGCGCCCTGCGGTCGGTCGCGCCGTCACCGGCTGCTACTGGCCGAGTCGTTTGCGCCTACCTGGGCGCTCCGATGGTTGGGTTGGGCGGGCGTGGATGGCGCTGAGGGACGTGCGGCGGGATGCGAGCTTTTGTACCTGTCTGATCGCGGTCTCCCGGAAGGCCGCGCCTCTTGCAGGCGTCGTACCCGGTGGCGAGGCTGGTGCCGCTCACTGCCTGCGCGATCTGCTTTTCGCAGCCTGGCCCCGAACCTCGTGGTACTGCCGTATGGAACGGCGTCTGGCTTACGCTTCACGGCATCCAGGCGCAGTCGAACCGCAGGTTGATACCTCCTCCGAGAGAGGTTCCCAGGCTTACCGGACGGTGCGCGGCTGGGGAGCGCCTGAGCGGGATCACCAGGCCGCCGCCGCAGGCGCCGCGACCAGCAGAGAGAGCGCCTCCGAGATGCCGCTCCGCAGACGGCGCTGCTCCAGCAGGAAGAAGTCCTGATACAGATCCCGGAAAGCGGTTTGCCGCGATGCCCGAGGTCGGCGGCCTGGCGAAGCAGCGGATCCATGCATGCAGCATTGCCCAACCGCAGGGCCGCGTCTGAGTTCCCGCTCGAAGATCGGCCACGTCCCAGTCGAAACCATTGCCTGCGTTCAATTGGACTGTGGTCAAGGGTGGTTATGAGTATACTGCCTGGGGAAAACGGCGGTTTTTCCAACTGCTCACGTAGGTAGTGCAAGCACCGGCGCAGGTTCTGCTGCGCCTTTTGTGGCTCCGTCTCCGGCCAGAAAAGTGCGAGCAGAGCCTCGCGCGGATGAGCGTGCCGGCTGTTCAGGCGCGGAGATTGGCGGGTGATAAAGCGGCGGATTGCTTAGGCGACAGATAGAAGATCAGGCCACTGGGCCACCACTCGGAACCCACGCAAAAGCAGAAATCACATTCAGGAGCGCTGATTCTCTCGTTAATTCCCTGGTTATTCGCCTGGAATACGTTGCGACTTCGATCCGCGCACGAACGGCTTGCCGATCGATCGGAATTGTTATACCCGTCAGTCGGCAAGTTTGCTCAGTATGGCTACCGGACACCAGAGCCGGTCCTTGCTGTGGCGAAGGGCGGGGAATGGGAGCGTGATCCGCCTGCCGTCCAGCGTGGCGCCCCGTCGGCCAACCATCAGACGCAGCGTGTGGGCGCCTCGGGTTACCGTCGCCTTGCCGGCCTTCCAGTCCGCTTCCCGTACGATGCCCCGGCGCCGGGCGTCCACTCGTCACCAGGATGACAGGAATTCCGTTCGGCTGCCGCTCGCCGACTGTGGCCCACTCATTGCAGGGGCCGCCCCCGGCCCTAGCCAGGGCAAGTGCGGCGTCCACCCGGGCGAGCATGGCGCGCGCGATCCTTTCCCGCGGCGGCCGGATAATCGTAATGGACGCCCGCGTGCCCGCCCACATCAACCTCAAACAAGGCATTCGACCGGCAAAGCGAGGTAGCGCCGTGAGGTTCGACTTGAGAACGCAGGAAATAATCCCCAAGAGGAGCGCCTGTAAGGAGCCGTTCACCGGTGGCACGGCCACTCTGCCTGGGCGCAGCAATTCCGCTACGGCGGACCGAGCTTCTGCGGGCGAGTGGCCCACACTTACGTAGATCGAGCCGGAACCAGGAAGATAGTTGTGCGCGGAAACGCGTTGGGTGGGCCTTCTCCTGCTGTGCCACCCAATGGTGAACACTCAGGTTTGCTGACTCGGCGTCGCGGTTGTCACCTGGGACGTGCCACGGTCCCCAATTTGCCGGCAGATTGACCGTGTCTGGCCAAAGCGTAAGCATCAGTAGGACTCGAGGGCCAGCGGTGACGGCCATAGCCAGCAGGACGGGCATGGCGGCGATCGCAACCAGGGTCTAAGGTTCATCATCTTATGAACTCTCTGCTTTCCGCTTCAGCTCGTCCAGCTTCATCAGGGCTTCGATGGGCGTCAGCGCGGTGATGTCGAGTGCCTTCAGCTCCTCCAGGATCGGGTGCTTCTCGGCCTCGAACAGCGTGAGCTGGACTTTCTGCTTGCGCGGCGGACGTTGTCGGCCAGGGCTGCCGAGGTCGCGGGTCGCGCCGGAGCCGCTGCGCTCCAGGTCCTTGCAGGATCTCCTGGCGCGCTCGATCACTTCCGTGGGGATGCCCGCCATGCGCGCGACCTGGATGCCGTAGCTGCGGTCCGTGCCGCCCGGCACGAGCTTGCGCAGCCAGACGATCTGATCGCCCTGCTCCTTGACTGCCACGCGGAAGTTGCGCACGGTCGGGAAGTGGTTCGCGAGTTCGTTCAGATCGTGGTAGTGCGTGGCGAAGAGCGTCTTGCAGCCGATGCGGCGTGCAGATACTCGGCGACGGCCCAGGCGATGAAAGCCCGTCATAGGTGCTGGTGCCTCGTCCGATCTCATCCAGGACGACCAGACTGCGCGCGCGTCGCGTTGTTGCAGGATGTTCGCCGTCTCGTTCATCTCGACCATGAAGGTGGACTGGCCGCGTCGCCAGCTCGTCATGCGCGCCGACGCGCGTGAAGATGCGGTCCACGAGGCCGATGGTTGCGCGGTCGGCCGGCACGAACGCGCCGATCTGCGCCATCAGCACGATCAGCGCCACCTGCCGCAGATAGGACGATTTGCCGCTCATGTTCGGCCCGGTGATGACGCACATGCGGCAGTCCGCGTCCAGTGCGGCAGTCGTTGGGAATATAGCGGCCCTGCGACGCCGATCTGCTCGATCACCGGATGCCGTCCGCCCACGATCTCCAGCGTCCTCGTCGTCATCAACGGTCGGGCGCACGTAGTGGTTGCGCGTGCGCCGTCTCGGCGAAGCAGCCAGCACGTCCAGTTCCGCGACAGCCCGCGCCACCGCCAGCACGTCCGCGCGATGCCTCCGCCACGCGCTCCCGCACGCCCAGGAACAGTTCGTACTCCAGCTCGATCGTCTTCTCGTCGGCGCCGCTGCACGATGCGCCTCGTACTCCTTCAGGTCCGGCGTGATATAGCGTTCGCCGTTGGCGGTGGTCTGCTTGCGCATGTAGTTGTCCGGCACGTTGCTGAGATTGGCCTTCGTGACCTCGATGTAGTAGCCGAAGACGGCGTTGTAGCCGACTTTGAGCGAGTTGATGCCGGTGCGTTCGCGCTCGCATGCCTCGAAGTTCGCGATCCAGGACTTTGCGTCGCTGGCGGCGTCCGCAGCTTGTCCAGTTCGATGTCGTAGCCCGGCGCGAATCAGGCCGCCCTCGCGCAGCCCGGCAGGCGGATCGTCCGCGATGGCGCTGCGAGATGCGCGTCGCGATCTCCGGCGGGCAGGCCAGTCGTCGCCGCCAGGTCGGACAGCCGCTCCGAGCGCGCTCCTGCCAGCGCCTCGGCCAGTTGCGGGACGCGCAGCAGGGCATCCGGAGCGCAATGAGATCACGCGCGTTCGCCAGGCCCGCTGCGGACCGGCTGACGAGGCGTTCCATGTCGCCCATGCCGCGCAGAGCGTCGCGCAGGTCGCCGCGCCGGATCACGTCGCAGAAAGAGTTCTTCGACCGCCTCGTGCCGACGCCGAATGCGGCCCACATCCAGGAGCGGTTCCTCCAGCCAGCGGCGCAGCAGGCGTCCGCCCATCGGCGTCAGCGTCTCGTCCATCGCGCCGAGGAGCGTGCGCTGTCTGCCTCCGTCGCTCATCGAGGCCGTCAGTTCCAGATGGCGACGTGCGGGGCCATCCAAAATCATGAACTCGCTGGCGGAGTAGGTGCTGAGCGTGCGGATGTGCGGCAGCGCGTTCACCTGCGTCTCTTGCAGATAGCGCAGCACCAGCGCGCAGGCGTCCAGGCCCGCTGTGTACTCCTCGCAGCCGAACCCGCGCAGCGACTGCGTCTGAAAATGGGTCAGGAGCATATCCCGGCTGGACGCGACGCGGCGCATCCCGGCCTCGCGCGGCGCAACGGGCGTAACGGTCGCAGCGCAGGAGGCCCGGATCGCCTCGACCAGCTCCTCTTCCGCGTCTTCTAGCACGAGAATCTCGGCAGGTTCCAATCGCATGATCTCGTCCAGGAGTTGCGAGACGCGCCGTTCGCCCTCGATCTCGGTCGTCAGGAACTCGCCCGTCGAGACATCCACAATTCCCATCCCCACCACCGGATCGCCCGATCGACCGCCGCAACGAGGTAGTTGTTGCTCTTGGCGTCGAGCATGGTGTCTTCGAGGATGGTGCCCGGCGTCACCACGCGCGTCACCTTCCGCTTGACCAGTCCCTTCGCGTACTTGGGGTCTTCGACCTGATCCATGATCGCGACGCGGCGGCCTTTGCGCGATCAGCCGGGCCACGTAGCGGTCGCATAGCGTGATGCGGCACGCCCGCCATGGGGATGCGCAGTCCGCCGTCCTCGCGCCCGGTCAGCGTGATGTTCAGGTCGCGCGCGATGGTCTCGGCATCGTCGCCATACGCCTCGAAGAAATCCCCGACGCGCATGAGCAGAATGATGCCGGGATGCTCGGCGCGGGTGGCGAAATACTGCAGCAGAGGCGGTGTTGCCCCGGATAGCCGGGCGGGACGGAGGAGGGCAGCGGCCGTGCGGAGGGCGTGGGGTTCTTGTCGGACATGGTTAACGAGTATACATTTGGGGAGGGGGCGCGTCAAGGGTGAACGGGTAAGCGGGGAGCGGGTGAGCGGCGAAAAGCCCTCCAGCCGCCAGCCAAAACGTTCTAGCGGTGAGGGCGGAGCCACCCTCTCACCCTCTCACCCGCTCATCCCCGCAAGGGCAGCGCAGGAAACCGCCGAGCAGGGCGCGAAATAGCCGGCAGAATTCGCAAGGGAGAGACGCAATGCCGCAAGACATCATTCTCGAAATCGACATTGGCGGGACGAAGTGCGCGGTGGCGCAAGTCCGTAGTGAGACATCATGTCTTCTGACAAGCTAAACCCGAAAATCGACGTGGTCTTCCGAAAGCTGTTCGGGAGCGAGGAAAACAAGGACTTCTTGATTTCCTTAATCAACAGCGTGGTCAACATGAGTCCGCCTATTGTCGACGTCACCATCAAGAACCCGTTCAACCTTGCAGCCTATCGGGGCGCGAAGGAATCCATCCTCAATATCAAGGCGGTCGACCAAAACGGCGTATGGTACGATGTAGAGATGCAAATCGACGCGCACATCGTCTACGGTAGGCGGGCAATGTACTACCTGGCGAAGACTTACAGCGACCAGTTGGAAACCGGGGACGATTACTCGAAACTCAACACGACGATCGGCATCCATCTTCTGGACTTTCGTTACTTTGACGACGACCGAGTGCTGCGGCAGTTCGTGTTCAAAGACACCGAGACCAATCATGCGCCCAGAGAACTAGACGGCGTTCGACTATACTTTGTCGAGAGGCCAAGTTTGACAAGGACTGGCCGGAAGTCCGAACGGCGCTCGATCGCTGGATTGCATTTCTAAATCGGGCCGCGGATTTGGACCCTGTTGCGCTTCCGGCTCAATTGGCGGCCGACCGACGATGGTGCGAGCGGTAGCACAACTGGACCAGATGGGAATGAACCCGGAGGAACGGGCCGTATATGAAGGTGAGGTAAAGAGGCACATGGTTGATGCAATTCAATTAAAGACAGCCGAGGAGCGCGGTATGCAGCGCTTACTGCTCAGGCAAATGAAGCACCGCATTGGCGAAGTTCCCAAATCGATCGCGCAACGACTGCGACGCCTGAGTGTCGAGTCGCTCGATGCACTCAGCGACGAGCTGCTCGACTTCACCTCTTACGCCGATGTCGAGCGCTGGCTAACGCGCCATTAACCTGCACATTGTCGCTTGCTGAGTGGCTGTCTATGCCCGTCGGACTAAAGCTGTCTCGTCGCGATGCGGCGGCCCTTGCGGATCAGCCGAGCGACGTAGCACTCCATCGCGTGGTGGAGCACGCCTGCCATCGGGATGCGGACGCCGCCATCCTCGCGGCCCGTCAGCGTGATGTTCAGGTCGCGGGCGATCGTTTCGGCATCGTCGCCATACGCCTCGAAGAAGTCGCCGACGCGCATGAGCAGGATCACGCCGGGGTGCGCGCGCGTCGCGAAGTACTGCAGCATGAGGGGGGTGTTGCCACGGTAACCGGCCGGAACAGAGGAGGGCAGCGGCCGTGCGGAGGGTGTCGGCGGGTGGGTCTTCGTGTCAGACATACGGACAAGTATACAGATGTGGCCGTGCGGCGTCAAGTGGGACGCGACTTTCAAGCACGCCCATGGGGGCGCGCGGCAGAACGCGAGCACCCGTATATTTCAGCGACGGCGAGGGCTAATGCTCAGCGCCATCTGTCTGGTATACTCAATGCGGCGGACTGTACGCGGGATCGCGGCCGTCCGCCAAGAGCCACGAATACGCGACGGGTTCGCCCCGTCTCGCAATATCCAGGGAGAGACACCGCTTTGTTAAAGACGCTTTTCCTCAGCCCGCCCTCCTTCGACGGCTTCGACGGCGGCGCCGGGTCGCGCTATCAGGCCAAGCGCGAGATCACCTCGTTCTGGTATCCGACGTGGCTGGCGCAACCCGCCGCGATGGTGCCGGGGAGCCGGATGATCGACGCGCCGCCGCACGGCCAGACGTCGAATATGTCCTGGCGATCGCGAAGGATTACGAGCTGGTGATCATGCACACGAGCACGCCGTCGCTCGCGAACGACGTGGAGTGCGCGCGGCGCTCAAGGCGCAGAATCCGCATCTGAAGGTCGGGTTTATCGGCGCGCACGTCGCGATCCTGCCGGAGCAGACCCTGCGCGAGAACAAGATCATCGACTTCGTCTGTCGCCACGAGTTCGACTACACGTGCAAGGAGCTGGCGGAGGGCCGTCCCTGGAGCGAGATCAAGGGCCTCTCCTGGCGGGACGACGATGGGCGACTCCAGCGGACGGAGGACCGGGAGCTGATCGAGGATTGGGACGCATGCCCAGCGTATTCCCGACCTACGCCGAAAACCTGGACATCAACAAATACTTCATCGGCTACCTGCTCCATCCCTACGTGTCGTTCTACACCGGCCGCGGCTGCCCGGCGAAATGCACCTTCTGCCTCTGGCCCCAGACGATCGGCGGCCACAAGTACCGCACCAAGATCGCCCGAGTGCGTCGGGCGCGAGATGGAGATCGCGAAGGCGACGTGGGGCGACAAGGTCCGCGAGTATATGTTCGACGACGACACGTTCACGATCAACGAGGCGCGCGCCGTCGAGATCAGCAAGCACATGAAGCGGCTGAAGCTGACCTGGAGCTGCAACGCGCGGGCGCACGTGAAGTACGATACGCTGAAACAGCTTCGCGACAACGGCCTACGGCTGCTGCTGGTCGGCTTCGAGTCGGGCAACCAGGAGATCCTGAACCGGATCAAGAAGGGCATCAAGCTCGACATGGCCCGCGAGTTCATGGCGAACTGCAAGAAGCTCGGCATCAAGGTCCACGGCACGTTCATCATCGGCCTGCCGGTCGAGACGCCGGAGACGGTGCGCCAGACGATCGACTTCGCCAAGGAGCTGGACCCGCATACGATCCAGGTCTCGATCGCCGCGCCTTACCCCGGCACCGAGCTGTACGACCAGGCCGTCAAGAACAACTGGTTCGCCCGCCAGGACCTGATCTCCGGCTCCGGCATTCAGACCTCCACGCTGCAGTACGAGAAGATGTCCACCGCGCAGATCGAGGACGCCGTCGAGCACATGTACCGCGAGTTCTACTTCCGCCCGAAGGTCTACGCGCGCATGGTCGAGGAGATGCTCACCGACCGGCAGATGCTCGTGCGGCGGCTGCGCGAGGGCGGCGAGTTCTTCTCCTACCTCCGCGAGCGCAAGGAGCAGGTCCGCCAGCGCACCAGCGAGGCGCTGCCCACCGGATAGGTGAGCATGCGTACGCACAATGTTTGGTAGATTGACGGCGAGAAAGGCCGCCCGAACGGGCGGCCTTTCACCGTTACTCCCCATTCGTAGCAATCTGGACAACTGCAGATTTGCCAACTCCGTGACAATCCACTCGGCAGGGTCGGACATGCGGTCGTTGCCGCTTTCCGTCGGCGCGAACGAACGATGGCACGAATTGTTACGAGTTACGGTACTTGTATCGTGCGGCCATTTGAGGAGTCCACGGACAAAGGATGCGATATACGCCTATGACCACTACCATTTGGTACACGTACAAGTGCTGCTCAAGCGCGGGGATTTCGCGGAGGCACGGGCGCTATTGGCCGAACTCTCTTTTGCCTGTGTGCCGGCCCAGATCATCGAGCCACTGCTGGAGGAGGTCCGCCGCCGCGAGTACCAGTCGAAACACTCGGCTGCGCATAAGCGGCATATCAGGTACAACCTCGGCTGCGGAGCACCGCTGCCTGCATCGGGTGGTTCATCATCGCCCTGGCGGGCGCCATTTATGCTCTCTATGCCGGAACGGTTGCAGTCCGGGCAGGCTTGTCGCGAGGGTTCGCCACGGTCATAATGTCCCAGTTCCACACAAAGTTCGGCGTGTATCCATGTACGCGCCCGATTCTCGTGGACGTTGCCGGTACGTCTATCCTGCTGGTTGTGTCGGTCATCGCGATGGCGGTCATCGTGTGGGCCGCGAGCGGCGCATCGTCGTGGGAAGAGACCGATACGCCCGATCCGGCAAGTTACGGCGTCTGAGCGCCATCGACGGTGACAACGGCAGGCGCATGGTCCGGCCGCGCTCGGTCGCTCCTCTTCCTCAAAGGCGACTGAGGACAATGTCCGCCAATTGTGCAACGATGATCCTATGAAACCGAACGTTGTCTATACATCATTCGTAACGTTTCTTGCCCTGTATACGACAGGCTGCGCGCATCACCTTGCTGGCGAGGCCAAGCGTTCTCCTTCTCCCCGCAAAGCAGCGAGCTTCCGGCCTGCCCAGGGCTCTGAGAACTTTCGCACGACCAACGAAGCCGAGAGTTTTCTGGCGACGAAGGAGCGATGGGCAATAAAAAGACTGGCGCCGACCCATCGGCCGCGAATATCGACCTGCACGACGTCAGGGTGGCAAAGGTCGCGGATTTGATCAGGATGCCGCGCCCGGTCGAGCTGCCGGAGACGGCGACTACGCGAGCAGCCCGCACACAGCGTTACGGGGAGGCCGAACAAACCGTCTACGAGATCGACGCCGACATTATCCGGTTCAAGTTGGAGGCGGATGACCACGACTTCCACCTGGTAATTCGTGACCACGGTGACACGCATGCGGAGGACGCGCCACTCGCGTCGGGCTTTCGCCGTACGATGATCGTGGAGGTGCCGGACCCGGCTGTTGTAGCCGGCAGTAGTCCGCTGCGCCCTGGGATCGAAAGCGCACGCAACACATTTGCGAGCCGATTCGAGCCTGGCCCCCGCTTCGAGCGCCGGGTAATCCACGCCAGAATCCAGGGTGTTGGGTTTTTCGATTTTCTGCACGGGCAATCGGGGGTGGCGCCTAACGGCATTGAGCTGCATCCCGTGCTCAGTCATTGAGCTTATGGATGCCCGTAAGGAAATTCTCACGATATGACATCTACCGATCCAATCCATCTGGAGCGCGAACTGGTCGCGCATCTGCTCATCGCGCGCGGCGAGGTCGGCGAGGCCCCCGCTGTTGACCGCTGCCGTCTACGGCCTAAGATCCGGGACAGTCGGGCGACGCCAGCAGTAAGGCTTGGCTCAATTCCGATGTAACCTTCGATCCTATCGATTGACTTCCAGGGTGGCGAAACGCTGTCAATCGCCTTCTTATCGGCGCTAGTGCCGGTGGGATATCCTGTCACGACGTACATGAGATGGCTATCCGAGGTGTCACCCCAGGCGACGACGATTATGTCCTCCGTGAGCTGCTCGTCCGCTGGCAACTCCCGTAGCCTGAACGTATCAGCGCTATGGGCTGTGCGAGACAACTTCCGAGCGGGCATCGAATGGAATGTGGTCGGCATTTCCGGTTCACCCGCTGTGCGCATGAAATCCGCTCCGCTTTGCACCCACCCGCTGTAATCCCCGTGCAGGTCCGATCCCTTCGCACTCTGAACATTCAGGCATATTTCGCTCTTCCCATCGTGGCTCAACAGGGACAGGGAGTCGGCAGGTCCGCCGATGGCAGTCTTGCTCCGTATTAAGCGTACTTCCCAGTCCGTGGCAATGGAGAAAGTACTCAGCTTGAGACGCGTCTTGCCGTGGCTGAGCGGGTAAACCTTCGGCGGTTGCGCCCGCGTGTACTGCCGAAACGCCAGCGGAGCAACTATCACAAAGACTGCTACCCAAACTCCACATCCGAATAGCAACATCGGCCCCATTCCCTTTTTCGAATAGAGAGCGATGATAAGGCCGCCGATTAGAGCAAGCACCGGCAGCAGTTCGGCCAAGACGGCGTCGTGCATAAAGTGGGATCCTGGCGAAAAAGAGTTCGGCCAGGAAGAGAGGGATGCTCAACACGATCCTAACGGGAGTCGTAAGTGGAAATCCGTTCTTGCCGGTTTCATGCGTCTTCGACCGCGTATCCATGCGAGAGATCGTTTTCCCCCTGTCCCGGAACCGCCTCGCCAGAGCAACATCGTAATCGCAGCCATTAATTGGCGGTGACGAACGGGAAATCCTTTGCTCAGTCTCATCTCGGTTTCGTGGTCGGAATCAGGAAATCGACCTGGATCAGTCCAATGATTGTCACAAAGTAGTGGGCAACATCAATAAGAACTAGCTCCTGAAGGTAATGTACCGGAAGGGAACGGTTTGTAACCGACAAGAAAACTTTGCAGGACAATCTCGCCGGAAATGCGAAAAGAGTGATAACGGATTAGGCAGTCGGCAGACTACAGCGAGTGATCCGGCAAGTAACTTGGGCCGCAGGAATGAGACAATCCCCGGCCTATCATCGTCAGGGGAGGAATTCATGATCGGAAGTGTATCGCTGCGTTCGGCCGTCGCCGGCCTGCTGCTGGTTCTGCTCGCCCCGGCAGCAGTTCGGGCCGAGCAGTTCGTCCTTTTCGACGTTACGTTCACCTTCACCAAGGCCGACGCGGACAACTCGAGGCCAAAACGAGTCGCACTACTATGTCAAGGGAGCCGCCATCAACCCGATGCGCCCGCGCGACTGGACGATCCGGTGACTATCGCAACGGCACGGTACATATTCGGACGGAGGTCCTCGACCGTCCCGCGAGCGGGGAACCGACGCAATGGAGCCTTTGCTACATTCCGAACCACGGCCAGGGTAACGGCTACGGCTGCACAGGCACCGACAAGTATACCCAGAAGGGCGTCTATGAGAAGGATGTCTCGATGAAGTCGTTCTGGGAGAACAACTCCATTATCTGGACCGACGGCATCAAGCAGATGGACCTGGTAATGAAGGACAAAGACGGCAAAAAGACCCATACTCGGCCCGATCCTGAGAAGTTCTTCCCGACACGAATTCGCATCACCATGATCCAGGTCTCCGCCGGCTCAAAGTACGATCCCAATCTCGTGCCGAATATCCCGCACGATAAGCCGGGAGAAAAGGCAAAGGCCGGCGAGACGACACGAGCAGGCAGAAAGCAGGACAGCCGGCCAGCGCCGCACATCCCTCCGCGCATATCGTGGGCTAGGCAGTCGGGCCATTACCGATCCGGATCACCATACAATGCATCTCCCGCACGCCTTCTTCCGGCGCGACTTCCTGTTCCGCGCCGGGTCGGGATTCGGCGGCCTGGCGCTGTCCGTATTGTTGCGTGAGAGGATGATGGGGTGAGCGGGTGATGGGGTGAGAGGGCGAATTCACGGCCCGGCGGCCCACGAAGTCCACCCAGTGCATAAGAGCGAGAGAAGGCACGAATGTGGAGAAAAGGAAGTCTGTGGCATGAGAGTTCTCATTGCGGATAAGTTCGAGCAGTCGGGGCGCAGCGGCTTGGTGGCCATCGGATGTGAGGTTATTTTCCAGCCGGACGTAAAGGACGACAGTCTGCTGGAGGCGATCCGGCGCGAGCGCCCAGACGTGCTGATCGTGCGCGGGACGAAGGTGACAGAGCCGATGCTCAACTCCGGCCCGATCGCACTGATCGTTCGGGCGGGCGCGGGCTATAACACCATCGACGTGGCGGCGGCGTCTCGCCGCGGCATCTACGTCTCCAACTGTCCCGGCCAGAACTCGATCGCCGTCGCAGAACTGGCGTTCGGGCTGATTCTCGCGCTGGACCGGCGAATTCCCGACAACGTGGCGCAGCTTCGCGAGGGCCGGTGGAACAAGGGCGAGTTCTCGAAGGCGCGCGGCATCTACGGCTCGACGCTGGGCCTAATCGGTGTCGGGAAGATCGGCCAGGCGATGATCCCGCGGGCGAAGGCGTTCGGAATGCGCGTTATTGGGTGGAGTCGGAGCCTCACCGACAAATCGGCCGCCTTGTTGGGCATCGACCGGATCGAATCACCGAGGCGGTCGCGGCGTGCAGCGACATCGTGAGCCTCCATCTGGCGCTGTCGTCCGGCACGCGGCAGTTGCTCTCGACTGGGTTTTTCGACGCCATGAAGCCGGGTGCGATGTTCATCAACACCTCGCGCGGCGAGATCGTCGATCAGGCGGCACTCCTGGCCGCGATGCGAAGCAAGTCCATTCGCGCCGGCCTCGACGTATACCAGGACGAGCCGGCCGGCGCGACCGGCGATTTCGGCGCGGAGATCGCGTCGACGCCCGGCCTCTACGGTACGCATCACATCGGCGCCTCAACCGACCAGGCGCAGGAGGCCATCGCCGCCGAAACCGTCCGGATCGTCCGCGTCTTCAAGGAGACGGGCACGGTGCCGAACGTGGTCAACCTCGCCACGTCCACGCCGGCCACGCACAAGCTAGTCGTACGTCACTGCGACCGGCCCGGCGTCCTCGCGCACGTCTTCGACGAGCTCAGGGCCGCCAATATCAACGTTCAGGAGACGGAAAACATCGTCTTCGATGGCGCCGAGGCGGCGGTGGCGCAGATCAACATCGACAGCGCCCTGCCTAATATCGTGATCGAGCGTATCCGCACCGGCTGCCCGGACATCATTGACGTGACGATGCTCGCACGTACGGTAGGTTAGGCTCGTGACGGACTGATGGTCATTGATTGATTCATACCGAGCGACCGAGCACGACGGAACGAGTTCCTTCGATCACCCGCAAGCGGGTACCCGGACCTGCGGCCCCGTGTCCTTTGGACACAACGGCGCGCCTTACGGTCAGAGTTCCACGCGAGCGGATTTGCGCGTTTCGGCTAAGTTCTACTCCACCGCCCAGAGCACGATCGCGGCGAGGTCCTGCGCCTCGTCGCCGAGGGCGGCGGGCAGGATCTGGCAGACGTCGGTGCTGCGCTTCCAGGCGTATTCGGCGACGGCGGCGC
This sequence comes from uncultured Actinomycetes bacterium, assembly GCA_963718475.1. Taxonomy (GTDB): domain Bacteria; phylum Actinomycetota; class Actinomycetes; order Streptosporangiales; family Streptosporangiaceae; genus CAVQZM01. The sequence goes on from CAVQZM010000050.1 coordinate 19,965, forward strand.
GAATGGGGTTGAGGATGTGGTCGCCGGCGTGGACGGCGATGGTTCCCAGGGCGATTCGCTCCGGGTTGAGCATCTGAATCACGTTTGCGATGCCCAGACCCATGTAGGTGCCCGCCTCCTCCAGGATTTGACGGGCAAACGGGTCTCCGGCGTTGGCCGCCTCCACGACGTGCGCCGCGGTGATGTCCGCCGGTTTGCCGCCCGCCAGCGCCAGCACCTTCTTGTGCCGGCCGTAGAGCATGCTCTCGCGGGCCAGGCGGGCGATTGCGGGGCCGGATGCGAGCGCCTCCAGGCAGCCGCGTTTGCCGCAGCCGCAGAGCGGCCCGTTCATCAGGATCGTCTGGTGGCCGATCTCGCCGGCCAGATCGTTCGTGCCGCGATAGAGCCGGCCATCCAGGATCAGGCCACCGCCAATACCCGTTCCCATGGTCAGGAAGACGAAGTTGCGCGTTCCCTTGCCGGCCCCATAGCGCCACTCCGCCAGGGCTGTCGCATTGGCGTCGTTCTCGACGCGCACGGGCAGGCTCAGCGCCTTCTCGAAGAAGGCGCGCACGGGAACCGATTTCCATTCGGGCATGTTCGGCGGCGACTGGATCACTCCGGTCTTCGTATCCAGCGGACCGCCGCAGGACACCCCGACGCCAATGGGCCTGCCTGCCTCTTGCGTCGTTACCATCAGCTCGCGGGCGATGGCGGCCAGCCTCTCCAGCACAGCCTGCGGAGAGAGCCGGCCAACCTCCGTCGGCATGGACTGGCGACTGAGTATCTTCCCGTCGGCGCGTCCAGCGCAACGGCGCACTTCGTGCCGCCGATGTCAATTCCGAGAATGGTATCGTTCTGCATTGCGGTGTATCCTTGACAAATGTGGCTCTCATTTCGCGGCCAGGGCCTCTCTTTCCTGCTGGAATGCCACCCTGTACGGGAACTGACGGTCCCGGCTGAAACCGGATCGCCGAAGGTTATTCGCAGCGGTATGGCGAAAGAATTCGTCGCGACAGCGGACTCCAGTGTACGTAAGGGCGATGGACTGCCCATGAGATTGATATTGGCTTTGAGGGAAGGGGAGAGCACGATCTTGTCTCGCGAGCGATTGAACGTGGCGGTGATCGGGTGCGGCGACATCGTCGCGCGGCACCTTGAGGCGTGGAGGCGGGAAGAGGAGCGAGCCGCGGTCGTCGCCTGCTGCGATCCTGACGCCGGGCGTGCGGAGAAGGCGATCGAGGCGTGCGGCAATCCGGAGGCGCGACCCGTCGCCGATTACCGGGAGCTCGTGGGAGATCCGCAGGTGTACGCCGTCGATCTGTGCCTGCCGCACCATCTGCACGCGCCGGTCGCGATCGCCTTTGCGGAGGCCGGGAAGCACGTGCTGTGCGAGAAGCCGCTCGCGCTGAACGTCGCGGAGTGCGACGCGATGATCCGCGCGGCGGAGTCGAACGGCGTGACGCTGATGCACCTGGAGCCGCAGCGGATGTCCGCCACGGTCGCGCAGGCAGCGGAGATGGTCCGAGAGGGTAGGATCGGCCGGATCGTCGGCATCCAGGGAACGTTCGCCTACTGGCAGCGCGCGGAGCTGAACCGCGACTGGCGCGCCGATCCCGCGCAGTCCGGCGGCGGGCACCTGATGGACGGCGGCATCCACATCATCGACGCGATCCGCCACCTCGCCGGCGACGTGACCGCCGTCCAGGCGATGACCGCCCAGTACCGGCCGTCGAGCGCGTCGCGGCCGATGATGCGGTGGTCGGCCGCGGCGTCGGTGATGTCGAGGCGACGCTCGGCGCGCGGGTCGTCGCGATCGACGGCGACACGACGGTCGATCGCCAGGCGCGCATTCCGTGGCGTGCGCGGCTGTGCCTTTACGGCACGATCGAGCGATTGCTGCACTCGGCGCCGACACCGGAGGCCGGCGACGACACGGCGGCAACCGACCGCATCCGCCCGCCGCGGTCGCGGTTACGCCGGCGCATTATCCGCGCCAATCCCTATCTGTGGTCGTTCGCCGACGCGGCGCTCGTGGTGTTTTGCGCGACTATGACCAGGACGCCGCGGGAAGCGGTAGCTCCAGGATCCTTGGCCCGCGGGTCCAGTTATGGCACGAACCGAGCCAGCCGGGACCCGGCCAGGCGAAGGTGCTCGACGAACTGGTCGACGAGGCGCTGAACGGCGCAGCGGATGTCGTCCGGCTCGGCCCGGCCCGGACGTGGCCGACGTGTCCGAACTCGGCGTCCGGGCCAGCGACGGACAGCCGGTGCACCGGCAACCGGGCCAGGACCGGTGGGCCAGCGCCCAGATGCTCGACGACACGCCGGGCACACCAGTTCAAGGTCCGCAAAACGCCCAGGCGTCAGCTGGGCAGCTTAAGCGACAAGCACAGGGCTTGCACGGGTTCTGAGGGCTGGCGAGATCGAGTACCTGGGTCGTCCCAGTAACGGTCGTCCTTGCTTGGATGATGCCACCAGGGGCTTGGCCCATGACCGGCATTATTCCACCGGCAGCCACTATCAGCTCTCACCGCATGAGCGGGAGCGCCACCCTGCATCTCACCCTGGCGCGCCTGCCCGCGAAGAAATCAACGTCATCCGCCTCGCCTGGGGAGACGCAGCGGCGGAACCGCGAAAGTCGGGCGAACACAGTCCGGGCTAACTTCGAGAGCGGTATTGACACGTCTTTGGAATGTTATAAAATGATCGAGCACGATCGATTTTGTGCGCCGTGAGAGGCGCCAACGACCTCACTCACGATCACCCGGTGGCCCCAGAGAGGAAGGCAGATGACTTCAGGCCTGTCACGCAGGGCATTCATGCTCAGCTCCGCTGCCGGGATCGGTTCCGCCCTCGTTCCCGCCCGCGCGGCGGCCGCCGTCGTCGTACCGGCCGGGCACCGAAGCGGGAACCTCGGGCACCAATGCCACCTACTACAACGACGCGGCGATGGCGGCGGCTGACCCATACACGCTCTACGACAAGGCCAGCGGCTACTACTACGCGTACTCGACCGAAGGCGCCGACCCCGGCTGGTATTTCGCGATCTACCGCTCGGCCGACCTCGCCACCTGGCAGAAAGTGCCCGGCGGCGCGCTGCCGGCGAACGACCCGAACCAGTGGGGCAACAACTGGTTCTGGGCGCCGGAGGTCTACTACAACCCCAAGACCGGCGTGTACTTCCTGTTCTACGCGGCACGTTCGGACGCGAACGCGCAGAACTGGTTCGGCTACGCGAACTTCGAGGAGCCCTGCAAAGTCGGGGTGGCCGTGTCGCGTTCACCGGCCGGGCCGTTCCACAACATCACCGACCAGCCGATCGACTGGTGGCCATACGACCCGAACTACCACGACGTCAACCTGATCATGGGCCCGGACCAGAAGAAGCCGCCGGCGACGCTGCAAGAGGGCGAGACCGCCCCGCTCGGCACCTACATTCCGTTCATCGATCCCGATGTCTTCTTCGACAGCTCCGGCAAGATGTACCTCTACGTTTCCCGCAACGCCTACCGAAACTGGGTGTGGGACGACGACCTGAACAAGTACATCGAGGAATCCAACCTCATAGCGGTCCCGCTCACCGGCGCATGGTGGAACGACCCCACCGGCCAGACAATGCCGACGATAGATCTCACCTACGTCAACGCGAACAAGGCACCCGATGACACCTCCGGCAAGCGCCGGGACGGCTTCGCGCACATCCTCGACTACGACCACGACAAGCAGGCCTGGGAGAACGCCGACGTCAACGACTACGCCCTCACCAACGGGCAGAACAAGGACCGCCGGTGGGAAGAGGGCTCGACCACCTGGGAGCGGACGGTAAACGGCAAGACCGTGTACTACCTGACGTACTCCGGCGAACAACTTCGCCACGTCGGAGTACGGCGTCGGGTACGCGACCGCCAGCAGCCCGCTCGGGCCGTGGAAGAAGTACGCCGGCAACCCGATACTTAGCCAGAACGCGAAGATCGGCATGTACTCCACCGGACACGGCGGCATCATCGCCTCGCCGGATGGCAGCCAGCTCTACTACGTGCACCACGGCCCGCTCAATCCGACCACCAACCGTCGGCTCTACACCGATCGGCTGCTGTTCGACGACCGGCATCCCGACGCCAACGGCAACGCGACCATGCGCATCGTGCAGTCGACCACCGACGAGCCAATGCCGTCCGGCGTCGCCCCGTACTCGATCACCGCCAGCCCCGCCGCCGTCAGATTGGCGCCGGGCGGCTCGCAGCAGGTCGCCGCGGACGTGCCCAGCGCCGATGGCGGGCCGTTGGCGCTTGGCAACCCGCTCAATCGGGTCAGCGCCACGATCGGCGACCCGTCGATCGCGAGCCTGGCGGACGCCACCGGCTCGGGCGTGCGAGTCGTCGCCGAACACCCGGGGCGGACCTGGCTGCGGCTCGACCTACCAGCGGCAACTGTCCGACGGCAGCTACCGCAACGTCGTGAACACCGGCCCGGATGCCCAGAGCCGTCCGGTAACCATCGTCGTCCCGGTGACCGTCGTCGGCTGAGTGGCTCCCAACTCGGCTGATCGCACTGACGATCGGCGGAGCGACCCCGTGACAGCGGAATCCGCTCGTCCGTCGACGTTGTGACCGTCCCGGGCAACGCGGGCTCATCGGCTATTACCGTGACCAGTGTGCGCGCTCCGAACGGTGCTGGCGGCGACGCCGGTGTCGGCGCCGCCGCGCGGCAGGCACGGCGACCCGGAGATGGACGAACCGCCGAGCGTGAGCTGGGTCGTGCTGCACATTATCGAGGAGACCGCGCGACATGCTGGTCACCTGCACATCGCCAAGGGAATCGATCGACGGCCAGACCGGGCTCGGGCTGCGCTGACCGGCCTGACGCCATCCCTGCCGCGAGCCCGTATCGTAAGTGAACCCCAGCCGGGCGGAAGATCCGTGCGCTCAGGCTCTCGCTGGTTGCTCCCCCAGCCGCTGACTATCAGCCGATTAGCCGTGCGAACGGTGCAGCTAGCGGGTGCGCGGGCGAGTCAGCATGCTTCTTGTAAGCGGTGGGTCGGACGTTGACCGGATTGGTCTGGGTGACCAGGAAATGGCAGCGGCCGGGGACCATGCTGCTGCGGTGATGGCTCGGGCCAGCTGGGGTGACTTGATGGGTTGCCGCCATCCTTTCGTGGTGGCTGATGTCTTCTGAGCGGTGAAATTCCGCTGTGGTGATTCAGGCCGCGCAGCTCGTCGACGGGCTTGATCTAGCGCGAAGGTGGCCTCGACCGGCGGCTCCGAGGCAGGCGGTGCGGTGAGAGCCCCGGGACCCAGCGTCCAAGTGGCGCGGCTCGCTGGGTGAGATACCCGCGTTCAGCGAGCGCGGTAGCGAGCTGCTGAGCGTACATGGGACGGGTCGCGGCGTGGTGGTCGGTTTCGGTGCGTGCCCCGAACCATAGGGTGCCGAGGCGTTCGGCCATGATGGCGTTAACGCTAGCTCGTTCGGCGGCTGAAAGGCTGAGGTAGAGGTCGGCGGCGACTCGGGTGCGCGCGCTATCCGTGCTGGCGGGGGCGGGTTCGAGTCCGGCGAAGGTGCGGGCGGTGAGGACGGATGTGGCGGCGTGCCAGTATGCGGTGTGCCCGGCCTGGCCGGGTTCGGCGTAGGGACCGAGGACTTGGCGAGGGCCTGGACCGCCCCGGGTTTGGTAGAGGCTCGGTTTTCCCTGCTTGCTGATCTTGTTGTCTTAGTCTTTCCTTCGGGGGCGTTCCCGCCGCTGGCTGGCGGCCCGTCATAAGGCCAAAGTCCAGACACCGCACGGATTGCGCACGCGATTCGAGGCCAGCGCCGGGCACACCGGCAAGAAGCCACTGGTCGCCTGGTTCGGCGGCATCCCGCTCAAACGGCAGAAGAACGTGGTCCTCACCGACCGCGACCACACCGGGCCCGTCTACCCGAACAGGCAGCTGGTCACCCGGCTGCTCCAAGGGCAGATGCGAGCTCTGCGGGCAGACGGATGACATCCCAGATTCACCACATCCGGGCGCTCGCCGACCTCGGCCAGCCCGGCCAGCCACAGCCCCAATGGGCCAAGGTCATGGCCACGATCCGCCGCAAGACCCTCGTGGTCTGCGGCGGCTGCCATGGGGTTGCCCCGCTTTGACGGACAGGGCTGATGGCTTGTCAGGCTACTTGCTGCAGGTCGTCCTTTCCGGCTGAGGTCTCGAATTCGGCGGGGCTGCGGTAGCCGAGGGTGGAGTGCAGGCGGGTGCTGTTGTACCAGCCGATGTATTCGACGGTGGCGCGGCGGGCGGCGGCCCGGGTGGGCCAGGGCCGGGTATCGATCAGTTCGCCTTTCAGGGAGGCGAAGAAGCTCTCGGCCAGGGCGTTATCCCAGCATTGGCCGGTCCGGCCCAGGGACAGGACCACCTGGCAGTCATCAGCCAGAGTGGCGAAGGCGGCGGAGGTGTACTGGCAGCCCCTATCGGAGTGAAAGACCACGCCGGGCGCGGGGCCGCGGGCCGCGACGGCGTTGGCGAGCGCATCGGCGACGAGCTCGGTGCGCAGGTGATCGGCCATCGCGAACCCGACGACGCGGCGGGAGGCAATGTCGATCACGGTGGCCAGGAACAGCCACCCTTCCCAGGTGCGGATATAGGTGATGTCCCCGCACCAGCGCGAGTTCAGCCGGCTGGCATCGACGGTGAAGTCCCGGCGAACCCGGTCCACGCGGGCAGCGGCGGCCGGGTCCGCGATGGTGGTCTTCTTCCAGCGCCTGGCGGCCAGGCCGGCAGCCCGGCCTGGCGCATCAGCCGGGCCACCCGCTTGCGGGAGTGGCGGCGGCCCTGGCGGCGCAGCTCGGCGTGGATCCGCGGGGCGCCGTACCGGCCCCTGGACCGCTTGTGCTCGGCCCTGATCCGTGTGGCCAGCTCCGCGTCCCGGCGGTCGCGGCCTGAAGGCTGCCCGCTGCGGGCGGCGTAGTAGGCGGCACGGGAGACCTTCAGCAGCTCGCACGCCCTTTTGACGTTGCGCCTGCCAGCCTTCTCCGCCTCGATGAACGGGTAGACGTTCACCGGGTCTCCTTGGCGAAGAAAGCCGTGGCCCGCTTAAGGATCTCCACGTCCTCCCGCAGGCGGCGGTTCTCCCGCCGCAGCTGCGCCAGCTCGTCCTTCTCGCTGCTCGTCAGGCCCCCGTCCTGCCTGCTCCCAGCGTCCCGTTCGGCCTGCTTGACCCACTCCCGCACCGCGGTCTCGGTCAGGTCAAAATCCTTCGCGACCTGGCCCACGGACCGGTCCCCTTGCTGGCACCGCTCCACGATCTCGGCTTTGAACTCAGGTGTGAACGAGCGGCGGCGCCGGGGCTTCTTCCCCATGCTCTCCATGATCGGACATCCTTCCGGGGACAAACCCCTGATGATGGATGTCCGTCAAAGCGGGTCAGGCCCAGCCAACGACCTGATCCACGGGCACCCTGCCACACTCACGCAATAGTCACTGGAAAGCCGGATACCTGGAAACGGGTCCGTCCGGTTTGAGGGAGGCTGAGCGGAAAAGGACCAGCCCAGGCTGGACTCGCCGCTCAGCCGACCCTACGCAGACCCTCAAGAGGTGGCTGCGCGCCCAGCGGCCCAGCCCGCGACGATCCTCCAGCTCCAGGCCTTCCTGGACGCCTTCACTCTAGGCTCTACAACACCGAACGGCCGCACCGGTCCCTGCCCCGCCAGGCCACCCCAGCCACCGCCTACGCCGCCCGGCCCAAAGCTGCCCCCGGCGACCGCACCTGCGATGCCCACGACCGGGTCCGCACCGGCAAGGTCAGCAAGTACGGCAACGTCACACTGCGCACCAGCGGCCGCCTCCACCACATCGGCATCGGCCGCGCCCACGCCGGAACCCACGTCCTGCTCCTGGTCCAGGACCTGCGCGTCCGCATCATCAACGCCGCCACCGGCGAACTCCTCCGCGAACTCACCCTCGACCCCGCCAGGGACTACCAGCCCCTCGGAAAACCACCCGGCCCTGCACCAAAACGACCCCGAACCAGATGAAGGTTCGGGGTCATTCCGATCTCTTGAGAGATCACTATGGGCGCCCCCAGCAGGATTCGAACCTGCGCTCACGGCTCCGGAGGCCGTTGCTCTCTCCCCTGAGCTATGGGGGCCCGGGAACGACGCAGGCTCGCATCGCCCTCCGAACGGACTCCGCAACATTACCAGTAAGAAGCAGACGCCGGACACGCGGCCGAACAGCGCGCGCAGGCATGGCCTGAGCGGCTAATCTCGCGCTGGTGACGCAGGCACTGGGACGGGTACTCGTCGTCGACGACGATGAGGTGATCAGACAGCTTATCGCCGTGAACCTCACGCTTGAGGGGTTCGATGTGTCGACCGCGGTGGACGGGCAGGACTGTCTGGACAAAGTGGGGGCAATCGCGCCGCAGGTCATCACGCTGGACGTGATGATGCCGAGGCTCGACGGGTGGGTGACCGCCGTTGAGCTGCGCAAGAACCCGGATACTTCGCACATCAAGGTCGTGCTCATCACGGCGCGGGCGCAGGAGGACGACAAGGCGCGGGGGCACCAGATCGGCGTGGACGCCTACCTGACCAAGCCGTTCGACCCGGGGGAGATGATCCGCGTCGTCCGCGAGCTGGCCGGCGCGCCGCCCACCGCCCTGGGCTGACCCGCCAGCCGTCAAGCCCACATAGCCTGAGCAGCGTGATCGCCGCCGAACTTCGCAGCGCGGTCGCGGCGGCCGCCAGCCAGGCCGGCTACCCGGGGGAGTGGCCGGACGTCGGCCTGCGCGACGGCGGAATCCCCGGCCGGTACACCTCCAGCCTCCCGCTCCGCCTCGCCTCATCCACCGGGCGCGACCCGAGAAGCAATCGCCGCGCGCATGGCCGAGGCCCTGCAAACCCGCGGAGAGATCAGCGACGTCGCGGTCACCGGAAACGGCTACCTGACCATCACGGTCACCGAGGACGCGCTGGCCGGGCTGGCCGTCCGCATCGCCGAGGCTGGCCCCGGATCCGCCCGCAGCGACACGCTGCGCGGCACGACCGTGCCCGCGCCGCCCGCCGCCGACCTCACCGCCGCGCCCAGCTGGGCCGAGGCCAAGAAGCTGGTGACCGCGCAGGTGACCGCGCGGCTGGCCGAGGCGGCGGGCGCGACCGTGGGCGTCCATGATCATCCCGAACGAGGCGGTGCTGACGTCCCGTCCCCCCGCGACGTCCCACGCAACCGAACCGGACTGGTGGCCGACGCAGTCGCCTTCGCCGGCGCCGACGCCATCGTCTACGCGCTGGCCCGGACCCCGCCGGAACGGGCCAGCGCGCCCGATCCGGCGGCCTGGGCCCGGCAGTCCCGGCGAATCCCGCCTATGCTGTTCGTTACGCGCACTCCTGTGCCACCTCGACCCTGCGCTGGGCCGCCGCCCTCGGCCTGAGCAGGGGAGAGGCGGCAGCGTTCCGGCCGGGCTTGCTCGCGCACCCAAGGGAGCGGGCCCTGCTCGCCGCGTTGTCCTGGCTCCCTGAACGGGCCGCTCAGGCTGCACGTCGTGGCCGGCCGCACGAGTTCACCGGGTACCTGGAGGACCTCGCGGAGACGTACCAGGAGTGCCGTGAGGCCTGCCCGGCGTGGCCGGAGCGGGGGCACGAGGGGGCCCGGGGCGCCGGGCGGCCCGGTGACGCCCGCACCGTCCGGGCCCGGCTGTGGCTGACCGGGGCCGCGGCCACGGGCCTCGCCGCGGGGCTGGGGCTGCTCGGCGTCAGCGCGCCGGACCGCCTCTGATCCGGCCACAACTGGATCCCGCGCCGGTCACCAAACCGACCACGAAGGAAAAACCGCATGAGCCGTGTCGCCCACCCGGCCGGGCCACGTCACGCCGACGTGCTGCCCGCCGACCACCCGCCGGCCTCGCCCGCCGACCTCAACGCGCTGGCCGCCACCATCTGGCCGCGGACGGCGCGCCGCGAGGACGGTGTTCTCACGGTCGGCGGCGTCGACGTGCGCGAGCTGGCGGAGACGTACGGCACGCCGCTGTTCATCTGCGACGAGGACGACCTGCGCAGCCGGTGCGCGGATTACCGGGAGGCGTTCGGGTCCGACGCCGGGGTCTTCTACGCCGCGAAGGCGTTCTGCTCCCGCGCGGTGCTGCGCTGGGTCAGCGACGAGGGGCTCGGGGTCGACGTGTGCACGGGCGGCGAGCTGGAGGTCGCGCTGTCGGCGGGCGTGCGGCCGGAGATGATCACCATGCACGGCAACAACAAGTCGCTCGCCGAGCTGACCCGCGCGGTGGAGGCGGGCGTGGGGCACATCGTCGTCGACTCGTTCGAGGAGATCGCGCGCCTGGCCTACGTGGCCGAACGCGGCCGTCCCGGGGCGCCCCCGCGCCCCCCGCGCGTCCTGGTCCGGGTCACCACCGGCGTGGAGGCGCACACGCACGAGTTCATGGCGACCGCGCACGATGACCAGAAGTTCGGCTTCTCGCTGTCCTCGGGAGCGGCCGACGAGGCGGTCCGCCGGGTGCGTCGCCTGCCCGGACATCGAGCTGGCCGGGCTGCACTCGCACATCGGGTCGCAGATCTTCGACACGGCCGGGTTCCAGGTGGCCGCGCATCGCGTGCTCGAGCTGGCGGTGCGGATCCGCGACGAGCACGGGGTGGAGATCTCCGAGCTGGACCTCGGCGGCGGCTTCGGCATCGCCTACACCGAAGAGGACGAGGCGCCCGAGGTCAAGGTGCTGGCCCAGAGCATCCGCGACATCGTGGACCGGGAGTGCCAGGCGGCCGGCCTGCCGCGGCCCCGGCTCACCGTCGAGCCGGGCCGGGGGATCGCCGGGCCGGGCACGGTTACGATTTACGAGGTCGGCACGATCAAGGACGTGGACGGCCTGCGCACGTACGTCAGCGTGGACGGGGGCATGAGCGACAACATCCGCACCGCGCTGTACGACGCCACGTACACCTGCGCGCTGGCTTCGCGCGCCTCCGACGCCCCGCCGATGCTGTCCCGGGTCGTGGGCAAGCACTGTGAGAGCGGCGACATCGTGGTCAGGCACGCCTACCTGCCCGACGACCTGGCGCCGGGCGACCTGCTGGCGGTCGCGGCCACCGGCGCGTACTGCCATTCGCTGGCGAGCAACTACAACCACGTGCCGCGCCCGGCCGTGGTCGCGGTGCACGACGGGACGGCGCGCCTCATCGTCCGCCGCGAGACCCAGGACGACCTGCTGCGGCTGGACGTCGGATGAGCGCTGACAGCACCAGCCGACGACTGCGGGTCGCGCTGCTCGGCTGCGGCTCGGTCGGCTCCCAGGTCGCCCGGCTGCTGCGCGAGCAGGCCGGCGACCTGGCCCTGCGGACCGGGGCCCGGCTGGAGCTCGCGGGGATCGCGGTGCGCCGCCCGGCGCATCCGCGTGACCCGGGGATCGACCGCGACCTGCTCACCGCCGACGCGGTCGGCCTGGCCACCCGGCCCGACGTCGACATCGTGGTCGAGGTGATCGGCGGCATCGAGCCGGCCCGGTCGCTGCTGCTGGCCGCGATGAAGGCGGGCAAGTCCGTGGTGACGGCCAACAAGGCGCTGCTGGCCGAGAACGGCGCGGAGATCCACGGCGCGGCGCGCGAGCACGGCGCGGACCTCTACTACGAAGCCGCCGTGGCCGGCGCCATCCCGCTGCTCCGCCCGCTGCGCGAGTCGCTGGCCGGCGACGCGGTCCGCCGCGTGCTCGGCATCGTCAACGGCACGACCAACTACATCCTGGACCGGATGGACTCCTCGGGGGCCGGTTTCACCGAGGCGCTCGAGGAGGCCCAGTCGATGGGCTTCGCCGAGGCCGACCCCACCGCGGACGTCGAGGGATTCGACGCGGCCGCGAAGGCGGCCATCCTGGCCGGGCTCGCCTTCCACACCGCGGTGACGGCCGCCGACGTGCACCGGGAAGGCATCACCGACGTCACCACCGCGGACATGGCCAGCGCCCGGGCACTGGGCTGCGTGGTCAAGCTGCTCGCCATCTGCGAGCGGTCCGACGGCGGCGTCTCGGTCCGGGTCCACCCGGCGATGATCCCGCGCTCGCATCCGCTGGCCGCGGTCGGCGGCGCGTACAACGCGGTGTTCGTCGAGGCCAGTCGGCCGGCCGCTGATGTTCTACGGGGCGGGCGCGGGCGGCACCCCGACGGCGAGCGCGGTGCTCGGCGACATCGTCGCGGTCGCGCGCAACCGGCTGGCCGGGACACGCGGCCCCGACGCCTCCACCTACGCCGGGCTGCCGGTCAAGCCGATGGGGGAGACGCTGACCCGCTACCATGTCTCGCTCGACGTCGCCGACCGGCCGGGTGTCCTCGCGCGGGTGGCCGACGCGTTCGCCCGCCATGATGTCTCTATCCGGGCGGCGCGCCAGGAGGCCCGGGGCGACGACGCCCAGCTAGTGATCGTGACCCACCAGGCCCGCGACGCCGCGCTGGCCGCGACCATCGGGGACCTCGAGTCCCTCGGAGTGGTCCGCGCCGTGGCCAGCGTGATGCGGGTGGAAGGTGAGGAGGACCCGTCATGACGGAGCCGGGAGTCCGACTGTCCGAGGCGCCGCTGCCTGCGGAAACGACGGCGGCCGAGCACGAGCCGGCCTGCGGGCGCGGACCCGGGCCTGGCGCGGCGTGATCGCCGAGTACCGTGACCGGCTGCCGGTCGGCGACGACACGCCGGTGATCACCCTCCGCGAGGGCGGCACGCCGCTGCTGCCCGCGCCGGTGCTGTCCGCGCGCACCGGCTGCGACGTCTACCTCAAGGTGGAGGGCGCGAACCCGACCGGCTCGTTCAAGGACCGCGGGATGACCGTCGCGATCAGCACCGCGGCCGGGCGCGGGGCCAAGGCGGTGATCTGCGCGTCTACCGGCAACACCAGCGCCAGCGCGGCCGCCTACGCCGCGCGGGCCGGGATGACCTGCGCGGTCCTGGTCCCGCAGGGCAAGATCGCGATCGGCAAGCTGGCCCAGGCGCTGGTGCACGGGGCCAAGCTGCTGCAGGTCGACCGGCAGCTTCGACGACTGCCTGGAAGTCGCGCGCAAGCTCGCCGCCGAGTACCCGGTCGCCCTGGTCAACTCGGTCAACCCGGACCGGCTCCAGGGCCAGAAGACCGCCGCCTTCGAGATCGTCGACTCGCTCGGCGACGCGCCCGACGTGCACTGTCTGCCGGTGGGCAACGCCGGCAACATCACCGCGTACTGGATGGGCTATCAGGAGTACGCGCGGGACGGGCTCACGACGCGCGCGCCGCGGATGCTCGGTTTCCAGGCCAGCGGGGCCGCCCCGATCGTCAACGGTCAGCCGGTGCGGCATCCGCAGACCATCGCGACCGCGATCCGGATCGGCAATCCCGCCTCGTGGTCGCTGGCCGAGGCGGCGCGGGACGAGTCGGGCGGCCTGATCGCGTCGGTGACGGACCGGGAGATCCTGGCCGCGTACCGGATCCTGGCCCGGGAGGAAGCGGTATTCGGCGAGCTCGCCTCGTCGGCGAGCGTGGCGGGCCTGCTGTCGGCCCACGCCGGCGGCCTGATCACCCCCGGCTCCCGCGTGGTCTGCACGATCACCGGCAACGGCCTCAAGGACCCGGACTGGGCGCTGTCCGGCGCGCCGTCACCCGCGACGATCTCGGCCGACTCCGGCGCCGCGGCGGCCGCCCTGGGGCTGGGCTGAACGGCGCGCGGTGACCACCCCTTTCGCTGACGGCCCCGTCCGGGTGCGCGTCCCGGCGACCAGCGCCAACCTGGGCCCGGGTTTCGACGCGCTCGGTCTCGCGCTGTCCATGTACGACGTGGTCGAGGCCCGGGCCGACGGCACCGGCCTCTCGATCGAGGTGTCGGGCCAAGGCGAACGTACCGCGACCGCGGGTGAGGGCCATCTGGTCGTCAGGGCCATGCGAGAAGCGTTCGGGATAACGGGAGGCCAGCCACCCGGCATCGCGCTGCGGTGCGACAACCGGATCCCGCACGGCCGGGGTCTGGGCTCGTCCGCCGCGGCGATCGTGGCCGGGATCCTGGCCGCCCGGGCGCTCGCCGGCGACGGGGCCGCCCGGCTGCCCGATGACGCCGTGCTCGGGCTGGCCACCGAGATGGAAGGCCACCCCGACAACGTGGCGGCGTGCCTGGGCGGCGGCCTGACCATCGCGTGGACCGCGGCCGGCGGCCCGCGGATGACCCGGCTGTCCCCGCTGCCCGGCGTGGTGCCGGTCGCCCTGGTCGCGCCCGAACCGCTGGCCACCGAGGCCGCGCGGCGGGTGCTGCCGCAATCGGTCCCGCACGCCGACGCCGCCGCCAACGCGGGCCGCAGCGCCCTGCTGGTCGCCGCGCTGATCGACCAGCGACCCCGGCGCGCTGCTCGACGCGACGCAGGATCTGCTGCACCAGCCGTACCGGGCCGGGGTGATGCCCGCGACCGCCGATCTGGTCCGGCGGCTGCGCGAGGCCGGCATCCCGGCCGTCGTCTCCGGCGCAGGGCCGTCGGTGCTCGCCTTCCTGCGGAGAACGCTGTCACCAGGCGGAACGTCCGCCCCAGCCGGCCTGGCTGTTGTGGATTCAAACGTCCGCGAAATGGGTAGTGGGTGGAGCATAAGCGTCCTCGATGTCGACAGGCATGGCGCTAGCATCCAGTCCGTAACCCCGGACGTCTCCTCAGTGGCCGGCACACCGCAGTGAACGCGCCCTGGGAAGCGTCCCGTCTCCGGCGGCCGGACACGGCGTTCCCCCTGCGCCAGGCTGGTCGCCTCTCCCGCGACACACGGATACCGGTGAGGGAATGCGGTGGGCTCTCTTGGTGTTAGGCTGGGTGTTGCACCAGGTGCCCCGGTGCGGGGCGGGTGCTCATCAGCCATATGTGACCTGGCAGCACGTGTTGCCGTGGTCAGGCAATGGCCCCCCGGTATTGCGTCACCAGATCGTTTCGTTCCCGCCCGGCCGAGGGCGAGGACGGCTTGGCAGGCGGGCAGGATCCGGAAACTCATGCGGGTAGCCGCAGTGGGTGCGCCAGGGTTCCGATCGCCCAGCTGTGGGCGCATGTCATATCGCATGGAGGAACATCCCAGCGCCAGGGCAATGACGCATATCAGGGAAACGCGAATCTCAGCCTGGGCACCGCCGGATCGCGGCGCCGGGTCGAGCGGCCGGAATGCCGGCCGAGGATCGTAACGGAAGGACCATTAGTGAGCGACACCACCGAATTCCTCAGTGGCGCATCGGCTGCGCCCGGGGAAACCCCCCTCGGTCGTCCGGCGTCCTCGGCGGACGACGGCCCCGAGGGCTCCCACGCCGGATCCAAGGCGTCAGCCGCCGGGGCCGACGGTGCCACGGCCGCTCCGGCCAAGGGACGCCGTCGTCAGGGGACTGGTCTTTCCGCATTGCTGCTGCCAGAGCTCCAGCAGGTGGCGCAGACTATGGGCATTCCGGGTACCGCCCGGATGCGTAAGAGCCAGTTGATCGCGGCCATTCAGGAGAAGCAGGGCGGCGGTGCCGCCGCCGAGCCGCGCCGCAGCTCTCCTCGCGCTGGCAGCGATGGCGCTGCCAGCGAAGACTCAGTCCAGCGGGTCGCGTCCGCGGGAGCCGACGCGTCTCGCCGTCCCAAGCAGGACGCCATGGAACCACACACATCCGCGGAAACCGGCATCCGCAGTAACGCGCAGGCCGGCGGCAACGGCGATGGCGTGCAGACTTCAGACCGCGCAGCCACGCAGCAGCTCAGCTTCGACCAGGCGCATTCTGGCGACGCGGACCGGGGAGCCGCCCAGGCGGCCACGGAGACCGCGCCCGACAGCGCCCGGGGCGACGGCCAGCAGGCCGGTGACGGCCAGCGCGGCGACCGCCGGCGGCGCAACAACAACAACGGGCGCCGCGACGACCAGCAGGCCCGGGGCCGCGGCGGCGACAACAGCCGCGGCGACAACAGCCGCGGGGACCGCGGTGACAGCGGCGCGGCGACAGTGGCCGCGGGCGACAACAGCCGGGGCGACAACAGCCGCGGTGACGGTGGCCGGGAGCGGGAGCCCGCGGCCGCGCAGCCGTCCGGCGGCGGCCAGTCCTACCGCGACGACGAAGACGGCGACGGCCAGGGCCGGCGCCGCAGCCGGGACCGGTTCCGTAACCGCAACCGCAACCGGCGCGGCGAGCGGCCGGGCGGTAGTGGCGGCGAGTCCGAGCCGACCATCACCGAGGACGACGTGCTGATCCCGATCGCGGGCATCCTCGACGTCCTCGACAACTACGCCTTCGTCCGCACGACCGGCTACCTCCCGGGCCGAACGACGTGTACGTCTCGCTGTCCCAGGTGCGCCGGTACGGCCTGCGCAAGGGCGACGTCATCGAGGGCGCCGTCCGCCAGCCGCGGGACGGCGAGCGCCGGGAGAAGTTCAACGCGCTGGTCCGGCTGGACAAGGTCAACGGCCTCGACCCCGAGCAGTCCAAGTCCCGGGTCGACTTCTCCAAGCTGGTGCCGCTGTACCCGCAGGACCGGCTCCGCCTCGAAACCGAGCCCAGCATCCTGGCGACCCGGATCATCGACCTGATCAGCCCGATCGGGAAGGGCCAGCGCGGCCTGATCGTGTCGCCGCCGAAGGCGGGCAAGACGATGATCCTGCAGGCCATCGCCAACGCGATCACCAAGAACAACCCCGAGGTCCACCTCATGGTCGTCCTCGTGGACGAGCGTCCCGAGGAAGTCACCGACATGCAGCGGACGGTGAAGGGCGAGGTGATCCACTCGACCTTCGACCACCCCGCCGACGACCACACGACCGTCGCGGAACTGGCCATCGAGCGGGCCAAGCGCCTCGTCGAGATGGGCCACGACGTGGTGGTCCTGCTGGACTCCATCACTCGCCTCGGCCGCGCCTACAACCAGGCGGCGCCGGCCAGCGGACGGATCCTGTCCGGTGGCGTGGACTCCACCGCGCTCTACCCGCCGAAGCGGTTCTTCGGCGCCGCGCGCAACATCGAGAACGGCGGCTCGCTGACCATCCTGGCCACGGCCCTGATCGAGACCGGCTCGCGGATGGACGAGGTCATCTTCGAGGAGTTCAAGGGCACCGGCAACATGGAGCTGCGGCTCCGCCGGGAGCTGGCCGACAAGCGGCTGTTCCCCGCGGTCGACGTGGACGCCTCCAGCACCCGTAAGGAGGAGATCCTCCTGTCGCCGGACGAGCTGAAGATCGTGTGGCAGCTCCGCCGGGTGCTGCACGCGCTCGACCCGCAGCAGGCGCTCGAGCTCCTGATGGAGCGGATGCGCGAGACCAAGAGCAACGCCGAGTTCCTGCTCCAGGTGCAGAAGACCACGCTCAGCTCGTGACCTTCTGAACCGGCACAGTGATGCCCGTGTCCCCGCCCGGGGGCACGGGCATCGCCGTTCTATTCGAAAACCGCGCGAACAGCCGCCCTGACCTGCTCCTCCGGGACCTCGCCCAAGATGACGAGCTGGATGATGTATCCCTGGATCACGGCGAGTACCAGGTGGGCGAGCGCCGCCGTGTCCGCGTCCCGGGCCAGCCGCCCGGCCTGCACATGCAGCTCGAGGAGGTGCCGCAGGCGGCCGATCAGCTGCCCGAGCAATGACCTGGCCAGTTCCGCCAGCTCACCGTCGCGCATCGTCTCGGCCCATACCTGCACGATGATCGGAGCCCGCGATGGCTGTCCGCCGGCCAGCCTGTGCACGATGCTGGTCACCACGTCCGCGACTGACGGAAGGCTGGCCGCCGGGCCGTCGTTATCGAGCACGGAGACCGCATCGGCCAGCGTGTCGGCGGCGATCTCCCTGATCAGCGAGGTCTTGGTCGGGAAGTACCGGTAGACCGCTCCGGCCGAGAGGCCGGAGGCGCGGAAGATGTCCTGCATCGACGTGACGTGGAAGCCCTGCTTCGCGAAGCAGTCCAGGGCGGCGTCGAGAATCTGCCGGCGGCGGCGGGCGAGATGCTCCTCGCTTACTTTAGGCACCTCCCGATAATAAAACGGATGTCCGTCTTGACTGACCATGCGCCGCCGTTGGAGACTAAATAGAACGGTCATCCGATTTATTTAGGAGGAGCCATGGACGCCCATGGCACCCGGCCGCAGGTGTTCCGGATCCTGGCGGCCAGCCTGGCCGCCCTCGTCATACAGTTCGCGATGGTCGCCACCTACACGTGGTCGGCCGCCCGGCTGGCGCCACGGCATCTGCCCGTGGTGGTCGCCGGCCCGGCCGTTCCGGTGAGCGCGCTGATCACCGCGGCGGATCGCCGGTACCCCGGCGCAATCGACCTGACCCGGGTGGCCAGTGCGGACGCAGCGCGCCGCGAGCTAGCCGGCTCGTCGCGCGTACGGGGCGATCGTCCTGGGCGGGCGAGCGCCGCACGTGCTCACCGCCTCGGCCGCGAGTCCCGAAGTCGCACAGATCCTGACGGCGGCCGCCGGCCAGTTGTCCCGCGCGCCCTCCCCCGTGACCGATGTCGTGCCTGCCGACCCCCATGACCCGTACGGTGCCGCGTTCGGCTTCGCGCTGCTGCCGCTGGTGATCACGAGCATCATCGCCGGGGTGATGCTGAGCCTCCTGGTCGGCTCGGTGCCGTTGCGGCTCGCCGGTCTGGTCGGATTCGCGACGGCCGGCGGTGCGGTCACGGCCGCGATCACGCGGACCTGGCTGTCCATCCTGCCGGGTGGCTACCTCGCCGCCGGCGCCATTACGGCGCTCATCGTCCTGGCGATCTCCGCGTCGGTCGCGGGCCTCGGTGCGGTCGCCGGCCGGGCCGGCCGGTGGCGCCGGGCCTCGGGTTCGGCGCCGCAACGATCATGCTGCTCGGGAACCCCTTCTCCGGCGCTACCTCGGCGCCGGAGATGCTGCCCCGGCCCTGGGGCGAGATCGGTCAGTGGCTGCCGCCCGGCGCGGGCGCCACCCTGCTCCGCTCGGTCAGCTACTTCGGCGGCGCCCGCTCCGGGGGTTCGTGGACCGTGCTGGCCATCTGGGCGGCGGCTGGCCTGAGCCTGGTCGTGGTCAGTGCCGCCCGTCGGCCTGGGCACTCGCCCGCGCAGGACCGGGTGGGGAAAACCGCAGATGCTGCGGCAAACCCGGCCCGATCGTGAAGCCCCCGCACGGCGGCCGTTGGGCGGGTAGGCTCTCTTGGCGGCCCGCCGCCGGTTAGCCCGGATTCCTGCCCGATTCCGGGCAGGAAAGTTGACGTTCAGGGCCAGTACTGGCAGATTAGGGCCATGCCGGATGCTTTGCCGTCTACGGAGTCCGACCTGATTCGTCACGTGACGGCCTCGACGGGACTGCCCCAGGCCACCGCCGCGCGGGTGGTCGCGGACGTGGTGGCCTACTTCGACGAGACGGTCGACGAGTTCGTCCGGCGGCGGCATCACGAGCTGAGGCTCCGGCAGCTCAGGAACGAGCAGATCTGGTCGGCCATCGCGGCCGAGATGCAGGCGCGGAGGTTCGGGCCGCCGCCGCTTTCGCACCGCCAGCTCCGCCGGATCGTGTACGGCTAGCACCGGTAGCGGGGGATACGTGTAAACCACCGCCCGGCCCCGCACGTCACCGAGTAGGGGGGTGACATCGGCCAGCGCGGACGAGACCCACCGAGAGGAGAGCGTTCCATGTGCGGAATCGTGGGATACATCGGCCGCCGGGAGGCCGTGCCCGTGCTGCTCGAAGGGCTGCACCGGCTGGAGTACCGGGGGTATGACTCGGCGGGCCTGGCCGTGGTGTACCGGGGCCGGCTGCAGGTCACCAAGACCGCCGGGCGGGTCCAGGACCTGCGCGACCGGGTCAACGACCGCGGCCGCGCGACCGTCGGGATCGGCCACACGCGGTGGGCGACGCACGGCGAGCCGAACGAGGTCAACGCGCACCCGCACATGGACGCCGAGGGCAACATCGCCGTCGTCCACAACGGCATCATCGAGAACGCCGAGCAGCTGCGCGACCAGCTCACCGCGGCCGGCGTCCCGCTCGCCTCCGAGACCGACACCGAGGCGCTGGCTCATCTCATCGCGGCCGAGGCGCGGGACGGCGGATCCCTGGAAGACGCCGTCCGGCGGGCGCTGAGCCGCGTCGAGGGAACCTACGGCCTGCTCGTCCTCGACGTGCGCCGCCCCGACGAGCTGGTCGTGGCGCGCAACGGCAGCCCCATCGTGCTCGGCATCGGGGAGAGCGAGATGTTCGTCGCCTCCGACGTCGCCGCGCTGGTCCGCTACACCCAGCAGGTCGTCTACCTGGACGACGCCGAGGTCGCGACCGTGCGGGCCAACGGCTACCAGGCGGGCACGCTGGACAATCAGCGCACGAGCAAGACGCCGACCACGGTCGAGGCCGAGGCCGGCGACTACGAGCTGGGCCCGTACGCGGACTTCATGCGCAAGGAGATCCACGAGCAGCCCGAGGCGCTGCGCCGCGCGCTCCGCGGCCGGCTCGACGAGCGGTTCGCCACCGCCCGCCTCGGCGGCATCAACCTTGACGCCCGCGAGCTCCGCGGGGTCCGCCGGGTGAAGTTCCTCGGCTGCGGCTCGGCCTACTACGCCGGCCAGATGGGCGCCGTCCTGGTCGAGGAGCTGGCCCGGGTGCCGGCCGACGCCGAGCCCGCGTCGGAATTCCGCTACCGCAACCCCGTGGTCGACCCGGACACGCTCTACGTCGCCATCAGCCAGTCCGGTGAGACCCTGGACACGCTGATGGCCGTCCAGGAACTGAAGCGCAAGGGCGGCCAGGTCCTCGGCGCGGTCAACGTCGTCGCCAGCACGATCGCCCGGGAGTGCGGCAGCGGCGTCTTCCTGCACGCCGGCCCGGAGATCGCCGTCGCCTCCACCAAGGCCCTGACCAACATGGCCGCGTCCTTCGCCATGCTGGGCCTGCTGCTCGGCCGGGTCCGTGACCTGTCAACGGCGCAGGGACAGCGCGTCGTGGCCGGCCTGCGGGCCCTGCCCGATCAGATCGAGGAGGTCCTGGCCCTCGAGGACAGCATCGCCGCGATCGCCGGCCGGTTCGCCGGCGCCGAGCACATGTTCTTCATCGGCCGGGTCCGCGCCTGGCCGGTGGCGCGCGAGGGGGCCCAGAAGCTCAAGGAGATCTCCTACGTGCACGCCGAGGCGTATCAGGCCTCCGAGCTCAAGCACGGCCCGCTGGCCCTGATCGACGCGACGATGCCGAGCGTGGTCCTCGTGCCCCAGGACGAGCTGCTAGCCAAGAACGTCTCCACGATCGAGCAGATCAGGGCGCGGGGCGGCCCGGTCATCGCCATCACGAGCGGAGACCTCCCCCCGGACCTGGCCGACGCGGTCATCCGCGTGCCGCACTGCGAGCCCGAGCTGGACCCGATTCTGCTGAACATTCCGCTGCAGATGTTCGCCTACCACCTCGCGGCCAAGCTCGGCCGCGACATAGACAAGCCAAGGAACCTGGCCAAGAGCGTCACCGTCGAGTAGCTAGTGCACGGGAGCGGGGTAGGGTTCTTCGCCGGGGAGTTGCTGTTCGCACCAGACGACCTTGCCTGAGCGGGTCCGGCGGGCCCCCCAGCGGTGGGCGAACTGGCTGACCACCTGGAGCCCGCGGCCGTTCTCGTCGTCCCGGCCGGCGTGCCGGAGCCGGGGCAGCGCGGCCGAGTTGTCGCCCACCTCGCACACCAGGCCGCCCTCGCGCACGAGCCGCAGGGTGATCTTGCCGGGGGAGTACCGCAGCGCGTTCGTCACCAGCTCGGAGACCAGCAGCTCGGTCGTGGGGATCAGCTCCTCCAGGCCCCAGCGCTCCATCGGCTCCCTGATCAGCCCGCGGGCGTCGCCGACCGAGGTGAGCTCGCGGCCGAGCGTCCAGGTCGCGTGGTGGTCGGCGGGGATGCGGTTCAGCCGGGCGAGCAGGACCGCGATGTCGTCGCGTTCCTGCTCCGCATAGACGCCGTCCAGGGTGGCCTTGCAGAGATCTTCCAGCGGGCGGGACGGGGCGTCGTCGCTGAAGATCTCGCGCAGCCGGTTCAGGCCGTCATCGATGTCGCGGTGGCGGTTCTCGACCAGGCCGTCCGTGTACAGCAGGAACAGGCTGCCGTCCTCGATCGTGAACTGCCGGCTCTCGATCGGGCCTTCGCCGACGCCCAGCGGCGGAGCGGGCGCGACGTCGAGGAACTCGTTGCTGCCGTCCGGCTTGACCAGCAGCGGCGGCAGGTGCCCGGCCACCGCCACCTCGAGGTTGCCGCTCACGGCGTCGAAGACCGCGTAGGCGCAGGTCGCGAAGTGCGGCTCCCGTTCGCCCAGCGTGTGCATGAGCTCGTCGAGCTGCTGCAGCGACTCGGCGGGCGGCAGTTCCAGCCGCGCGAGCGTGTGGATGGCGGTCCGCAGCCGGCCCATCGTGACGGCGGCGCGCACGCCGTGCCCGGCCACGTCGCCGACGACGAGGGCGACGCGGGCGCCGGGCAGGGCGATGGACTCATACCAGTCGCCGCCGACCTCGATCAGCTTGCTGCCCGGGAGATACCGGTGCCGCACGTCCACCGAGGACGGGGCGGACAGCCCGGTCGGCAGCAGGCTGCGCTGCAGGGTGAGCGCGGTGGCGTGCTCCCGGTTGTACCGGCGGGCGTTGTCGATGAACATGGCGGCCCGCGAGGCGAAGTCCATGCCGATTTCCTGGTCGTACGCGTCGAAGCGGCGGTAACCGGGTTTTCGCACGCAGACGAAGAATCCGAGCGTGGTGCCCTGGGCGATGAGCGGCAGCAGCAGCATGGAGGTGTCGCTGAGCAGCTGGCTGACCGGCTGGCGCTGCCACATGTCGGCCAGATGGGCGGCTTCGTCCGAGCTGATCCGGCCCTCCAGAACCGGCTTTCCCGAGTCCATGCAGCGCGCGTAGGGCGAGCCCTTCGGATACCGGAGGATCTCGCCCGTCGGGAACGTGGCCTCCCACGCCGGATCCTCCGCGTCGTTGGCGACCGCGAGCCGCCGCAGAGGCTGCTGCCCGTCGGGTCCTTGCGCGGGGAACTCGTCGTCGCCGATCAGGCTCTCCAGCACGGCCAGGCCACCGGAGTTGCAGAAGTGCGGGACCATGGTGCTCATCAGCTCGCGCGCCACGTGATCGAAGTCGAGCGTGTCGCCGATCCGCTTGAACGTGCCGTCGAGCAGGGCCTTCCGCATCAGGGCCGGATCCACGAACCGCTCCGCGACCGGGGCGGGGATGCGCAGCAGGGCCAGCGCCGCGACGTTGGTGTCGCCGCCCCGCATCGGGTGGACGGTGACCACCGCGTCCGACTTGCAGTCGCCACCCGTGTGGATCGACAGCATGCCCGTGCCCTCGCGGTCGGAGCGGATCGCCTCGAGCAGCGCGGTGACGGTGTCGCCGGCCTCGGCCCGGGGGCGATCTGGGTCGGCCGGATCCGCGGTGCCGGAATCGGTCACGAGGTCGCTGAGGCTGGCCCCGAGAAGCTTGTCAGCCGGGCGGCCGAGCACCGCGGGGGCAATGCGGTCATGCTGAACGATGCAGCCAGAGTGGTCGATACCAAGGATGATGGTCCGGACCGAGGAGCTCTGCGGCGGCGCGCTGTTGTCGACCGTCATGCCGATTGTCACGTGGTGCTCTCCTGTCGGCTTCTCACCCGTCAGCCTGGCCGGCTGCATCGCGGGGCAGCCGGCAAATGAGTGACCCAGCGTTCATATGACAGCAGAGCTGGTCCCTCCTTGGCCAGCCATCGATTGCCTCGATCATCGCTCCCTGTCCTGATACCCCTTTACCGGGCCCTCTTAGCCAATTATGAGCCAACGAGGGCTCGCAGGCAGCAGATCGGCGTACGCGTTGTAAGCCCGGCGAATACCTTTTCACCGGCTATTTCGCGTATCGCGAGTGCCACCGGCCGATCCGCCGTAAATAGCGCGTGCCCCCCGGCGGCGGACCGTTTAGATTACTCATGGTAACAATTGCAGGTCACAGGCCATCTGCCGGGGGAGTCGCGGGCGCCGTGACGGCCATCCGAAGCCGTCTCGCCCGGACGTGAGCGGATCCGGCACGTATCAGGCCGCCGGACCGGGGAAAGGCCCTATCCATGAGCTTGGGAATCGGCCGCGCGCTGCGGGCGCTGCGCGACGGGATCTCGGGGCGTGACCCGGCCGGGACGGCCGGCCGCGGACCCGGCGGTCCCGAGGCGCCTCCCGCGAACTGGGACACCGGGGACGAGGCGCAGAACGCGGCCGCGGCGCAGCAGTACCGGGCCTGCGCCGCCGCCGGAGCCCGGGCCCTGCACCGCTGGTACAACCGGTCGACCGGCCTGTGGGACACGGCGGGCTGGTGGAATTCGGCCAACGCCCTGAACGCGGTCATCCAGTACACGCAGCGGACGGGCGACCGCAGCTACGCCGGCGTCATCGAGACGACGTTCGGTGCGGCCCAGCGCGCGCACCCCCGCTTCATTAACGACTACTACGACGACAATGCCTGGTGGGCGCTGTCCTGGATCGCGGCGTACGATCTGACCGGTGACCAGCGGTATCTGGACGCGGCCCAGGTTATTTTCGCATCGATGGCCAGCGGCTGGGACGACGTATGCGGCGGCGGGCTCTGGTGGACGACGGCCCGGACTTATAAGAACGCCATCCCCAACGAACTGTTTCTCCTGCTCGGGGCGCGCCTGCACCAGCGTTCCGGCGGTGGGAGGCGCAGCGGTTACCTGGACTGGGCCCTGCGGGAATGGGAATGGTTCCAGGCCAGCGGGATGATCGGCCCCGCGGGTCTGGTCAACGACGGGCTGACGCAGGACTGCCAGAACAATGGCGGTGTCACCTGGACCTACAACCAGGGCGTGATCCTCGGCGGCCTGGTCGCGCTGCACGAGATTACCGGCGACCGGGCCTATCTCGAGCAGGGGGAGACGGTCGCCGACGCCGTGCTCCGGGCCCTGACCAGCCCGGACGGCATCCTCGTCGAGCCGTGCGAGGCCCGGCGCGGCGGGTGCAACGGCGACGCGGCGCAGTTCAAGGGCATCTTCGTCCGGAACCTCTGCGACTTCTGGCAGCAGAGCCCGAGTCCGGCCTACCGCGCGTTCATCCTGGCCAACGCGCGCTCGATCTGGGTCAACAGCCGGAACCGGAGGGACCAGTTCGGCGTGCGCTGGACCGGCCCCTTCGACCGGGCCGACGCCATCCGGCAAAGTTCCGCGCTCGAAGCGCTCAACGCGGCCGTGGGAGTCATCCATACCAACGGTAAGTGACGAACCGTGCGCGGAAAGTCCCAGCCACCCTTCGTTCGGCACCGAAGGGCCCTTCCCCCTCCCATGATCATGCGGTGTTTTCCGCTGCCCCGAGCCGCCTCGACCATGATCATGTGATGTTTTCCGCCATATACGACAGTTTCACCACACGATCATGAGAATCCGCCGTCCGGGCGTGGGCGGGGCGGGAGGCGCGCGCGGGCGTAAGGCCGGGAGCCGCGGGCGGGGGCAAGGCTGGGCCGGGCGCGGGGCTGGGCGGGAGCGGGAGCGGGGCGCGGGGCTGGGCGCGGGCGGGAGCGGGAGCGGGGCGCGGGGCTGGGCGCGGGCGGGAGCGGGAGCGGGGCGCGGGGCTGGGCGCGGGCGGGAGCGGGAGCGGGGCGCGGGGCTGGGCGCGGCGGGAGCGGGAGCGGGGCGCGGGGCTGGGCGCGGGCGGGAGCGGGAGCGGGGCGCGGGGCTGGGCGCGGCGGGGCGCCGGCGGGAGCGGGAGCGGGGCGCGTGCGGGGCGCCGGCGGAGCGGGGGTCAGGTTAGGCGGGCTATGGCTAGGGCGGCGGCTAGGAGGATTAGGCCCCAGGACATCGCGCGGAGGGCCCCCTCCAGGGGATCGAGGATCAGGCTCGCGCCGATCGGGGTGACCGTGCCGTCGGCGAAGGTGACAGTCCCGTCGACCCGGACGGCGCGGCGGCGGATTCGGCGGGCCGGGGTACTCAGGCGGCGCTGCGCCGCGGACAGCGCGAGCGCGCCGGCCGCCGCGAGAACCGGGGCCAGGGCCAGGTCGCCGGCCTCGGCGACGTAACCGGTCAGCACCGGGAAGGCGCCCCAGGCGGCCGCGAACCCCAGGTCGTTGTGCAGAGCCCCGCCGAAGAGTTCGGCGTTGTAGGCGATGACCAGGACCGGGCCGGCCACCATGAACGGGACGAGGACCCAGCCGACCTGCGTGACGCCGTACACCCCTAGGCCTAGCGCGCCGGCCAGGCCGGCCGCGACCGCGGCCAGGAGGGCCTTGGCCGGGATGGCCGTGCGCAGCGGGCGGCCGCGAAGCTCGTCCAGGGCGTGCGCGGCCACGCCCACCGCGAGGAAGAACGCCGCCACCGCGTACAGGAGGCGCTTCAGGTCGACGTGCGGGGCCAGCGACGCCCCGATGACCACGTAGGACAGGTGCCACGCGGTGTACGGCGGGTGCAGCAGCGTCCACCAGTCCCGCCACGGCCCCGGCCCCGCGGCGTAGTAGGCCGGCCGGCCGCCAGGCGCGCCTCCGCCCCCGCCTCCGCCGCCGGGCGCGGCGGGCCCTCCCCGGCCCCGCCCCCGCCGGGCCCTTCCCCGGGCGCGCCGGACTCTTCCCCGTCGGCGCCGTCCCGGTCAGTCATCGGCCCGCGTCCCCGACATGACGAGACCGCCGCCCAGGCTCATGATCCGGGTCTGGACGTCACGGAAGCCGGCCCGGCGCCAGCGCGCTCGACCGTCCACCCGACCGGATACCGCTGGTAGTGGCCGGTGATGTTCGGCCCCAGGAAGCGGCCGACCCGCAGCCAGGGGGAACCGCCGAGAACGAACCCCCCGGCGGGCAGGATGAGCCGGGTGTACAGGATCCACCACGACCGCCAGAACGCGGCGGGCGGGACGCAGAACTCCAGGCTCGCCATCGTCCCGCCCGGCTTGACCACCCGGGCCAGCTCGGTCAGCGTCGCCTGCGGGTCGTCCACGTACCGCAGCAGGTAGGTAAACGTCAGCGCGTCGAAGCTGGCGTCGGGGAACGGAAGCTGTTCGGCCCGCCCGGTGACCAGGCCGATCAGCGGGCTCATCCCGGCCGCCGCCACGTAGTCGCGGCCCTGGCGCAGCATCCCCTCGGTCAGGTCCACCCCGACGACCCGCGCGCCGGACCGCGCCGCCAGTTCGAGCGCGACGCCCGCGGTCCCGGAGGCCACGTCGAGGACCGCGGCCGGGGCCGCCCCGTCGCCGGCGGCAACGACGCGGCGGACCATTTCGTGCCGCCAGCGGCCGTTCTGGCCGAACGAGAGGATCTCGGCCAGCCGGTCGTAACGCGTCGGCAGGGGGGTGAAGAGCCGCTGGGCGAAGCGGTTACGTTCGGCAGCGGGAAGCGACATCGTGTCTCCTCGGGCCGGAGTTCCCACCTTACATACGTCACATCCGGCTCCTGGGTTTGATCCCGGAGCGGTGACTTTATGGGCAATCGCGGGTGCAACTGGCATATTTGGGTGATGCCGATCTGACTCGCAGAAGGGATCCGCCATGCGCCGCTTCGCTGTCGCGCTGATCTCCGCAGCCGCGCTGGCCACCGCCGCGGGATGTGGCTCGCCGGGCTCTTCGGGCCCGCGAGTTCGGCGGCCCCGGCGGGCGCCTCCCCGGCGACCGCGGCCACGATCAGCGTCGGCGTGGTTCCCGTCGTCGACGTCGCGCCCCTGTATCTCGGCATCAAGCAGGGCTTTTTCGCGGCGCAGAAGCTGACCGTCGTCCCGAAGCCGGTCCAGCAGGGTTCGGTCATCATCACCCAGGTCGTGTCGGGCGCCATGAACATCGGTTTCTCGAACAACGTGTCGATCATCGCCGCCGCCTCCCGCGGCATCCCGCTGCGGATCGTGGCCGCCGGGAATCAGGCCGGGCCCGGCATGTATTCGGCGATCTTCGTCCGCGCCAGCAGCCCGATCCGGACGCCGCAGGATCTGGCCGGGAAAAAGATCGCGGTCAACGCGCTGGCCAACGTCGGTCCGCTGGTCGTCAACGCGGCGCTGCAGGCCCGCGGCGTCGGCATTCGCGGCATCTCCTACGTCGCGATCCCGTTCCCGAATATGGCCAATGCGCTGGCCAAGAGCCAGGTGGATGCCGTTTGGGCGGTGGAGCCGTTTTCCGGCGCCATCAGTGCGCAGGGCGGCGTGCGGATGATCCTCGAGCCGTATTCGCTGCTGCCGAAGAATTTCCCGATCGCCTCGTACTTCGTCAGCGCTTCCTACCTGGGCGCGCACCGTGATCTGGTGAACCGGTTCACCCGCGCGATGAACGCGTCGCTCGCCTACGCCCAGGCGCACCCGGCGCAGGTGCGCCAGATCCTGCCGTCCTACATCAAGATTTCCCCGCAGGTGGCGGCGACCGTCGCGCTGCCGGAATGGATGACCGGCCTCCAGGAAGGGCTGCTCGGCACCACGGCCAGCCTGGCCAAGCGGTACGGCTACATTTCCACCGCCCCGGACATCAAGCAGCTCACCAGCGGGTGAGCCCGGCCCGGGGACATCGATGACGACGGGAGATGGCTGACATGAGAAGAAGCGACGACCGGATCCTGACCACTCACACGGGGAGCCTGCCGCGCCCGGAGGACCTGATCGAGCTGAACCGGGCCCGCCGGGCCGGAGAGCCGGTTGACGAGGCGGCGTTCGGGGAGCGGCTCCGGTCCGCCGTGGCCGGCCTGGTGCGCCGGGAGAACGAAACCGGCGTCAACGTGCCGAATGACGGCGAGTACGGCAAGGCCATGAGCCAGAAGGTCGACTACGGCGCGTGGTGGTCGTACTCCTTCCAGCGCCTGGGCGGGGTCGAACTCGTGGAGACCAGCCTCGCGGACAGTGGGGGCCTGCCCGCGGCCCCGGGGAGGATCACGCTCACGTCGTTCGGTAACCGGAGGGACTGGGTGCGTTTCTCCGACGCCTACGCCGACCCCACGTCGGGGGCGTCGATCGGGTCGGCGCCCCGGCTGTTCCCGGTGTGCCGCGCCCCGCTCACCTACACCGGCCAGCAGGCGGTGGCCACCGATATCGCCAACTTCAAGGCCGCCCTGGCCGGCGCCGGAATTGACGAGGGCTTCATGACCTCGGTGGCGCCGGGCAGCTGCTCGCGGATCGGCAACGAGTACTACGCGACCGACGAGGAATTCCTCTTCGCCTGCGCGGACGCGATGCGCGAGGAGTACCGGGCCATCGTGGACGCCGGGCTCATCCTCCAGCTCGACGACCCGTGCATCGCGGAGAACTGGGACCAGATCACCCCCGAGCCGAGCGTCGCGGACTACAAGGCCTTCACCATGGCCCGGGTCGAGGCGCTGAACCACGCGATCCGCGACCTGCCCCAGGACCGCATCCGGTTCCACCTGTGCTGGGGAAGCTGGCACGGCCCGCACACCACCGACCTCCCGATGCGGGACATCGTCGACGTCATGCTGGCCATCGACGCCCAGGCCTACGTGTTCGAGGCGGCCAACGCCCGGCACGAGCACGAGTGGCGGGTGTGGCACGACGTCCGCCTCCCGGAGGGGAAGATCATCGTCCCCGGTGTCGTCAGCCACGCGACCAATGTCGTCGAGCACCCGGAACTCGTGGCCGACCGGATCGTCCGGTTCGCCGACGCCGTCGGCCGGGAGAACGTGATCGCCGGCACCGACTGCGGGCTCGGCGGGCGGGTCCACCCGCAGATCGCGTGGGCCAAGCTGGAGTCCCTGGCGGCCGGCGCCGAACTGGCCACCGAACGGCTCTGGTCCTGAGGACCGTCCCGGCGCGGCGTTTACTGGCTGAGCGTCGTGTGGGACCCGGCGATGTTGATCAGGACGCCCTGACCGGTGACGCTGACGTTCTGGATGGCCATGCCGGCCGGAAGCTTCGGAACGGGAATGTTGAAGTCCTGCAGCGAGCCGAGCGCCGAGGTGGGCAAGCCGCCCGCCGAGACAACCCGGACGTTGATGTCGTGCCCGCTGGTCCGCGTGACCTGGAACAGCGCCGTTCCGCTGAGGAAGCCCAGGTTCACGCTGGCCTTGACCTGGTTGTTCCCGCCGTCGGACAGGGTGATGCCGTCGCCGACCCCGGCCGCCTGGCTCAGGCCGGCGAACGTGATCAGCGCGGTGCCGTTGAGCTGGTCGACGGTGCCGCCGTTGAAGCTGGAGTTGATGTGCACGCCGTGCAGCGTCGCGTTGACGCTGGAAATGTTCAGCGGCCCCTCGGGCACGTTGCTGGCGCTGATGGTCATCTCGTTCAGGTCGTGCGCGGCGACCTGGGTCAGGAACGGGAAGCCCCCGATCGTGACCTTGGGCTTCACCGGGAACCCGGACGTCTTGATCTGGGTCGCCACCCGGTTCTCGGCGTAGGCGGCCGCGGCGCGGTCGGCGATGACCAGCAGGATGAGCACGACCACCACGACGATCGCGGTGATGGTCAGCCGCCGGCGCCGCCGGCCGCGACGGCGGACCGCGCCGCCGCCGTAACCTGCGCCGTAGCCGTCGTCGTAGCCGCCGGCCTGGCGGCGGCCCGGTGCCCGTGCGGTGAGCGGTACTCGCCCGGCGGTGAGCCGGCGCCCCCCGCCGGACCGGGTTGTTGCGGCCAGCCCGACAGTGGCCGGGTTGGGTCTTCGCTCATGACACCAGTCCCCATCCGGGTCGGCCTCGAAGTTTAATGTAATAAACGGCCAATTGAGGAAAAAGGTTCAGCTTATTCCGGTTTATGCATCCTCGGCCCTAGACTCGGTAGACATGTCATCACTGCGTTCCGACCCTGCGGGGATGGGCCCGGTGCTCGTGGTGCGTACCCGGCAATCTGACCATAGATTGCATGCCGGGACCTCATATCGCCTGGGCCGCGACCCCAAGTCCGACATCGTCGTGACCGACTCGCGCGTGTCGTGGCGGCATGCGGTCCTGCGGCATGAACAGGGCGCGTGGATCCTGGAGGACGCGGGCAGCACGAACGGCACGTTCGTCGACGCCCGGCGGGTGAGCCGGTTCACGATCACCGTCGGCTGCGTGGTCCGTCTCGGCGACTCCGATGACGGCCCGGTGATCCGCTGCGAGCCCGCTGACGAGGCGGTTCATGCGCCGACCAAGGTGGCCGGCCAGCCCGTGGGCGCCGTCTCGGCCGCGGGGCCGATCGCCCCGGAACGGCCACGCGACGACCGCCTGGTCCACGAGGGCGGAGCCCAGCGCGAGGCTCAGCGCGACCGCTGGGGCGGGCCCGGTGATTGGGACCGGCCCAGCGCCGCCCCAGGCGGGCCGGGACGGGTGGCCGCCCCGGGCGCCCCCGCAGGCCGCGGACCGGCTGACCGCGGGGGCCGGGCCGGCGGGGCTGGCGGCGCGGGCGTGGCTGACCGGCCAGGCGGGGCGAGTCGCGCCGCCGAACCGGACGACTACCGGCTGAGCGTGGACCGCCGCCCCACCGCGGTGCTGCCACTGCCGATGCGACGGCTGCGAATCGGCCGGAAGTCTGACAATGATCTCGTCCTTTCCGACCTTGGTGTCTCGGGCTATCATGCCGAATTGCGCAAATCAGGTAGCGGACAGTATGAGATCGTCGACCTGGCCAGTCACAATGGCACATTTGTCAATGGACAAAGGGTCACCTCCGCCACGCTTACCGAGCAGGACATCGTTGGCATCGGGCATGCCACATTCCGGCTGACCGGCGACGAGCTGCGTGAATACATCGATACCGGAGACGTGTCCCTGGTCGCGCAGGACCTGGTCGTCCAGGTATCCGGCGGCAAGGTGCTGCTCGACCACGTCAGCTTCCCGATCGCCGAACGCTGCCTGCTGGGCATCATCGGCCCGAGCGGGGCGGGCAAGTCGACGCTGCTCGGCGCGCTGACCGGGATGCGTCCCGCGGACCACGGCGTCGTGCTCTACGACAACCGCGACCTGTACCAGGACTACGCGGAGCTGCGGCACCGGATCGGGCTGGTCCCGCAGGACAGCATCATGCACACCCAGCTGACCACCAAGCGGGCGCTGCGTTACGCCGCCGAGCTGCGTTTCCCGGCCGACACCCACGCCCGCGAGCGCAACGCCCGGGTCGAGGAGGTGATGGGCGAGCTGGCCCTCACCCGGCATGCCGGGACCCGGGCCGACAAGCTGTCCGGCGGCCAGCTCAAGCGGGTCAACGTGGCGCTGGAACTGCTGACCAAGCCGTCGCTGCTGTTCCTCGACGAGCCGACGTCCGGCCTCGATCCCGGGCTCGACAAGTCGGTGATGGAGCAGATGCGCGACCTCGCGCACGACGGCCGGACCGTCATCGTGGTCACCCACAGCGTCGCGAACCTCGACGTGTGCGACCGGCTGCTGGTCCTGGTGCCCGGCGGCCGGGTCGCGTTCTACGGGCCGCCGCAGGAGGGCCTGAGCTACTTCGGCCAGCCGGGCTGGGCCGAGGTGTTCCAGGCGTTCGAGCGGTTCCCCGACCGCGACTGGGCGGGCGAGTTCGCCAAGTCCCAGATCTGCGCGCAGTACGTCACGAGGCCGCAGACGCTGAGCCCGGCGGCCGACGGCCCGATGGCGGCCGGCACGGCCGCGCCGCCGCTCGCGCGCGGCCGGCTCCACCAGGTCAGTACCCTGTGCCGCCGGTACGCGAGGGTGATCGCGGCCGACCGCGGATACCTGCTGTTCATGGGGCTGATGCCGATCGTCCTCGGCCTGCTGACCCATGCCCTTTCCGGATCGCAGGGACTGGCCGGCAGCCTCGGCACCAACGCCAGCGCGCAGCAGCTGCTGCTGGTCCTCGTGGTCAGCGCCTGCCTGGCCGGCACGGCCAGCTCGGTCCGAGAGCTGGTCAAGGAACGCTCGATCTACGTCCGAGAACGCGCGGCCGGCTTGTCCACCGGGGCCTACCTGGCCTCGAAGCTGGTCGTGCTGGGCGTGATCAGCGTCGTGCAGGTCCTCATCCTGGTGGCGATCGGGCTGGCCGGACTCCCAATGCCGGCTCACGGCGCGTTCCTGACCAGCGCCCCGCTCGCCGAGCTGCTGATCGGGATCGCCCTGCTCGGCGTGGTGTCGATGTGCCTGGGGCTGCTGGTCTCCGCCGTGGTCAGCACGTCGGAGAAGGCCATGCCGTTCCTGGTGCTGCTCACGATGGCCCAGGTCATCCTGTCGGGCGGCGTGATCGCGGTCGCCGGCAGGCAGGCCTGGCGCAGCTTTCGTGGCTGGCTCCCGCACGCTGGGGCTTCGGTGCGGTCGCCGCCACGACCGACCTGACCCACATCACGCCCATGTCAGCGGCCCTGGCCGCCGACCCGCTGTGGAAGCATCAGGCGAGCACCTGGCTGACCGACATGGGCGCCGCGATCGCGCTGGCGGTGCTCTTCTCCGTCATCGCCTGGTGGCGTCTCAGCCGCCTCGGCCCGGGCCGCCGGCGCTAAGGCGAACAGCGCCTCCCGCAGGTCGCTTAGCATCCGCTCGCTGACATCGAGGCCGCGGGTCAGGAACGCGCCGAACGAGCCGTAGCGGCGCCACGCCTCCTCCATCGCCGCGTCCAGATAGGTGGGGCTCAATTCCAGCACCGGCCGGAGCAGTTCCGGATCACGCATCATGCCGGTCTTGGCCAGATCCAGGCTGAGCTTGGCGTAGGCGGCCCGGTGAAAGTCGTTGGACAGCAGGTAGTCGTACATCACGGCGTCGCGCGGCACGCCGAGCGCGGTCAGCACGAGCGCGGTCATCCACCCGGAGCGGTGCGCCCCGCTCGTGCAGTGGCAGAGCAGCGGGAGAGCGCAGGAGGGATCGGCGATCAGCCGCAGCGCCGTGGCGAACCGTTCCCGCTGCCGCTGGTCGGCGACGAAGCCGCGGTAGGTCTGCACCATGAAGTCGGCGGCGTGCCCGCGGCCGAGCACTTCTTCCTGCCAGTCGTGCTCGCCGCTCGCGATCAGGTCGGTGAAGGCGCCGAGTTCCCCGCCGGCCACCGGCAGGCTCACGGCGGTCACTCCCGGCGGCAGCCGGTCCGTTCCGCCCAGCAGGATCTCGCCCGACGTCCGGAAGTCGACGACCGTGCGCAGCCCCAGGTCACCGAGCTTGGTCACGTCGGCCTGGGTCAGGCGGCTGAGGGCATCACCACGGAACACCCGGCCCCAGGCCACCTGGGACCCGAAGACGCTCCGATAACCGCCGATGTCCCGTACGTTCTGGGCGCCATCGAGCGGTACGAGGCGGCTGGTCATGCCGCAATGCCAGGCCCGGTCACTCGGGGTAACAGCAGATCTGCGTCGCGACGCGCTGCCACGGCTATGGCCTCGTCGCGGAGGACACGGCGCAGGACCTTGCCGAGCATGTTGTGCGGAAGTTCCTCCCTGGCCCTGACCTGCGCAGGAACCTTGTAGGCGGCGAGCCGCTCGGCGCAGTACTCGATGAGCTCAGCCGAATGGGGGGCGATTCCCGGGACCACGACCACGTAGGCGACCACGCTCTCACCGCGCAGCGGTTCGGGCACGCCGACCACGGCGCTCTCCTTGACACCGGGGTGGGAGTTCAGGACCTCCTCGACCTCGGACGGGTAGACGTTGAAGCCGTCGATGATGATCACGTCGCGCTTGCGGTCGAGCAGGGTGAAGAACCCGTCCGGGCTCATCACCGCGATGTCGCCTGTCCGCAGCCAGCCGTTGGAGAGCACCTCGTCGGTCTCCTTGGGCTGGTTCCAGTAGCCCTGGAATACCTGAGGGCCGCGGATGAGCAGTTCGCCGGCCTGGCCGATGGGGACGGCCTGGCTGGGGTCGGACTCGCTGACGATCCGGGCCACCGTGCCCGGCAGCGGCACACCGACCGAGACGTGCCGCGCGTTGCCGTTCAGCGGATTGGCCATCGTCACCGGCGACGTCTCGGTCATCCCGTAGCCCTGCACCACCCGCGCGCCCGTGGTCCGGCGGAACGCGTCCGACGGTCTCCCGGCGCAACTGCATGGCCCCCGACACACACGTGCGGATCGAGTCCAGGTGGGACGCCCGGGCCTTCGGCGACTCGGCGATCTGCTGGTATATCGGCGGCACCCCGGGGAAGACCGTCGGCTTCCAGCGCCGGATCTCACCGAGCACCAGGTCGAGGTCGAATTTCGGCACCAGCACGATCGTGCCGCCGATGAGCATCGTGGTGGTCAGGCACAGCGTCAGCCCGAACACGTGGAACATGGGCAGGACCGCCAGCGTCACGTCCTCGCCGGGCACATAGTCGGGGTCCCACGCGGCGGTCTGGTACGCGTTGGCGAGCAGGTTCGCGTGGGTGAGCATCGCGCCCTTGGGCCGGCCGGTGGTGCCGCCGGTGTACTGCAGGCACGCGATGTCACGCGCCGGGTCGATCCGCACGCTGGAGTGCCGGGTGCGGGAGGAGGCCAGAAGTTCCTTGAAGAACAGCGGCTCCGGGCCGTCATCGGGCAGCGGCGAGGTCAGCTCGGCCCGCTTCTCCCGGGCGGCCCGCAGCGGGAGCCGCAGCGCGAGGCGCTTACTGGCCGGCAGGTACTCGGTGAGCGAGGTGACGATGATGTGCTCCACCGCGGTGCCGCTGCGGGCCTCGAGCAGGGTCTCGTAGGCGCGGTCGAAGACGATCGCGACCTTGGCCCCGCTGTCGGCCAGCTGGGTGTGCAACTCGGCCGCGGTGTAAAGCGGGTTGTTCTGCACCACGATCGCGCCCCGCCGCAGGATCGCGAAGAACGAGATGACCTGCTGAGGACAGTTGGGCAGCACTATCGCGACCCGGTCGCCCTTGTGTACGCCCAGTCCGCGCAGCGCGTCCGCGAGCCGGTCGACCAGGGCGGCCAGCCGCCGGTAGCTGATCTTGCGGCCGAGGAAGATCAGGGCCGTGTGGCGCGGGTAGGTGCTCGCGGCATTGTCGAGCACGTCCGTCAGCGGGGCATCAGGAAACTCGGCGTCGGCGGTCACTCCCCGCGGGTAGTAGCCGAGCCACGGCCTCATGTCGTAAGGCGTCGTCATGATCTAGTGATCACCACCTGGGTTTCCCGTCAACCTTGTCGGTACCCCCTTGGTGCTCGTAGCGGCGCGGGCCGCCGCTCGTGAGCCAGCTACAGTACACAGCGCATCCTGGGTCGTGAATGTCGCACTTGGTCGCCTACCGGGCATTATGAATCCTCTCGCCGCCTCTGTCCGCCATTCCGGTCTGGTTGGGGTCACATCGCTGTCCGCCCTGGGGCTAGGGTGATCCGATGGCAGACCGGCTGGCCGCGGCCCGTGACCTCCTCCGCCGCTTCCCCGTGATCGACGGCCACAACGACCTTCCGTGGGAGATCCGCGAGCGGTTCGCCGGCGATCCTTCGCAGGTCAGCCTGGCCGAACGGGTCCCGGAGACCCAGACTGACCTGCCCCGGCTGGCCGCGGGCGGGGTGGGCGGCCAGTTCTGGTCGGTGTACGTGCCGGCGTCACTGCCCGGGGACGCGGCGGTGACCGCGGTGCTCGAGCAAATAGATATTGTGCACCAGATGATCCGGAGCTATCCGGACCGGCTGGAGCTCGCCACCTCCGCCGACGACGTGGAGCGGATCTTCGCGAACGGGAAGATCGCTTCGCTCCTCGGCGCCGAAGGCGGTCACGCGATCTCGTCGTCCCTGGGCGTGCTGCGCGCGCTGCAGGCGCTGGGCGTCCGGTACATGACGCTCACCCACAACGCCAACGTCGGCTGGGCCGACTCGGCCACCGACGAGCCGGAGGCGGGCGGGCTGACCGATTTCGGCCGCGAAGTCGTGCGCGAGATGCAGCGGATCGGGATGCTCGTCGACCTGTCGCACGTTTCCGCGGCCACCATGCATGACGCCCTCGACGTCGCCGAGGCGCCGGTCATCTTCTCGCACTCCTGCGCCCGGGCGCTGTGTGATCATCCGCGTAACGTGCCCGACGACGTGCTCCGGCGGCTGGCGGCGAACGGCGGCGTCTGCATGGTCACGTTCGTGCCGTTCTTCGTCTCACCCGAATGCGCCCGGTGGCAGTCCGGGCTGCTCGCTGAGGTGGCCCGGCGCGGGCTCGATCCCCGCGACACCGCGGACTGGGCCGTGGTCACGCCCGAGTGGGAGGCCGCCCATCCCCTCCCCGAGGCGACCGTCGCACAGGTCGCCGACCACCTTGAACGTGTCCGTTCGGTAGCGGGTATCGAGCACGTCGGCATCGGCGGCGACTTCGACGGCGGGGGAGGTGGCGCGGAGGGGCTCACGGACGTCTCCGGCTACCCGGTGCTGTTCGCGGAACTGCTGGACCGGGGCTGGACGGAAAAGGACTGCGCCGCGCTGGCCAGCGGCAACATCCTGCGCGTCCTGCGCGACGCCGAGGCGGCGGCTGAGCCGGTTGGGCCGGCCCCGCCGGTGGCCCGGTGACGCTAAAATCGGCGGCGATGACCGCGCCCGCCACCACCAGTTCCGCGTTCCGCCAGGTGCGCGGGCTTGAGGTGCTGACCTGGCCGGCCTTCGACGGATTCGACGTGGACGCCATGGTGACGACCCGCCACGGCGGGGTCTCTTCGGGACCTTACGCCGCGCTGAACCTCAGCCTGAACGTGGGCGATTCCGTGGACGGCGTGCTCGAGAACCGGCGCCGGGTCGGCGGCGGCGCTGGGCGCGGAGCCGGGTGACTTCGTGTTCGGCGAGCAGGTCCACGCCGGCGTGGCCCGGGTGGTCGGCGCGGCCGACCGCGGCCGGGGGACCCGCAGCCCGGCCGACGCCGTGCCGGGCGCCGACGCGCTGGTCACGGCCGATCCCGGGACCGTCCTGGCCGTGCTGGCGGCCGACTGCGTGCCGGTCGTGCTCTACGACCCCGTCCGTCACGTCATCGCGTGCGCGCACGCGGGCTGGCGCGGCACGGTCGCCCGGGTCGCCGCCTCCGCGGTGGCCGCGATGGAGTCGCTGGGGACGCGGGCCGCCGACGTGGTCGCCGGCGTGGGTCCCGCGATCGCCCCGGCCCGGTACGAGGTCGGCCCCGAGGTCGCCCAATCAGCGATGAGATGCTTTGGTGACCGGGCCGGTGACGTGCTGAGCCCGGCGCCGGCCAGCCCCGGGCGGTGGCTCTTCGACCTGTGGACCGCGAACCGCATCGTGCTACGAGAGGCCGGCGTGCCCGACAGCCAGATCCATGTCACAGACGTCCCGACCGGGCCGGACGGCGGCGGCCGGTTCTTCAGCCATCGCGCGGAGCGGCCCAGCGGCCGGTTCGCCGCGGTCGCCCGGCTGCGGCCGGTGGATGGGCCCGGTCCGCAGGGCCCGCAGGAGACCCGATGACCGCGCCAGCCGAAGGCTTGGCGCCCGCCAGTGAGGTTCGCCGGGGCGGTGAATTCCGTTACGAGTCGTACGACACGGACCCCGTCGCCGGCCTGCTCACCTGCCGGTACAGCGTGGACGGCCGGCAGTTCGAGGAGCGGATCACGCTGAGCCCGGCCGGCCACTGGGACAGCCCGGCCGTGGACGCGGCCGCCCGGCTCGTGTTCCTGCTCGCGGGCGTCTCCTACTACAAGACGGCGGCGCCGCCGGTCATCCAGATGGGGCAGAACGCGCTGACCCCCCGGGAGCGGGACTTCCTCCTGGGCTTCTACCTTCACGGGCTGGGCGAGTTCGCCTACCGCAACGGCATCGACCTGTCCGGCCTGCGGATCGAGGGCACTGGGGCTAGCGACACTGGGGCTAGCGGTACTGGGGCTAGCGACACTGAGGCGAGGGGCTCGCGACTGGGGCTAGCGACACGGGGCGGCCGGAGGACCCCGGCCGGTCCCCCGGAAGCGGGCCCCCTGGAGGCGGGACCGCGCGAGGCAGGCCCACGCCGGGCCCTGGTCCCGTTCGGGGGCGGGATCGACTCCATCGTCACCGTGGAACTCGTCCGGCGGCGCGCGGACATCGCGTTGTTCGTGGTCAGCAGGCCCGGTGACTACTTCGATGCGATCGAGCGCCCCGCGGCCGTCACCGGGCTGCCGATCGTCCGCGCGGGCCGCGAGATCGACCCGCAGCTGCTGCGGTCACGCGAGCTCGGGTTCCTGAACGGGCACGTGCCGGTGACCGGGATCCTCTCGGCGATCGCGGTCATGGCCGCCGCGCTGGAAGACCGCGACGCGGTGGTGATGTCCAACGAGTGGTCCGCTTCGGTCCCGACCGTGGAGACCGGCGGCCAGGCGGTCAACCACCAGTACTCCAAGAGCGAGGAGTTCGAAGCCGCCTTCCGGGATGTCCTCGCCGATACCCCGGGCCTGCCCGACTACTTCTCGGCGCTGCGGCCCCGGACCGAGCTGTGGATCGCGGAGCGGTTCGCGCGCCTGGAGGAGTACCACTCCTCGTTCCGCAGCTGTAACCGCGCCTTCCACATCGACAAGAGCCAGCGCCTCGATCACTGGTGCGGGCAGTGCGACAAGTGCTGCTTCATCGACCTGATCCTGGCGCCGTTCCTGCCCGCCGAGGGGCTGGAGCGGATCTTCGGCGGCCACGAGCCGCTCGCGGATCCGTCGCTGGCCGGGCGCTTCCGTGCGCTGCTGGGCACCTCGGATGGCAGCCAAGCCGTTCGAGTGCGTCGGCGAGGTCAACGAGTGCCGCGCGGCCACGCTGCTCGCCGCCCGGCGTCCCGACCGCGCCGCGTGCAAGCTGCTGGACGAACTGGCCGCGGAGGTCATGGCCCTGCCCGGCCGGCCGTCCACGGAGGGCCTGCTGCGGCCCATCGGCCCGCACTTCATCCCGGCCGCGTACGCCACCGAAGAACTGCTGGCCTGACCGTGACCCGCCCGAAGCTTTCCTGGTCCGACCTGCGGGGCGCCCGCGCCGGCGTGTGGGGCCTCGGCCGCGAGGGCATGGCGAACGTCCGGCGGCTGGCCGCCCTGGGCACCGAGCCGGTGCTGGTCGACGACCGCCCGCCGGCTGCGGTGCTGGACGGCGTGCCGGTGCTGGCCACCGCCGACGGCGGGCTGGCCGCGCTGGAGCGGTGCGAGGTGGTCATCAAGTCGCCGGGCATCAGCCGGTACCGGCCCGAGGTCGAGCAGCTGGAAAAGCTGGGGATTGCTGTCGCCGGCGGGCTCGGCCTGTGGCTGCGGGAAGCCGATCCGGGCCGGGTGCTGCTCGTCACCGGGACCAAGGGCAAGAGCACCACCGCCTCCATCGCCGGTCACCTGCTGAACGGCCTCGGCTACCGGTGCATGGTCGGCGGCAACATCGGCCTGCCGCCCTATGACCCGGAGGTTGGCTCAGGTCCCTGGGACTACTGGGTGATCGAGGTATCCAGCTACCAGGCGACCGACCTGTCGCTGCTCACCGCCGGTCGTGGCCGTGACCTCCCTGCACCCCGACCACCTCGACTGGCACGGCGGCGTGGAGAACTACTACCGCGACAAGCTGTCCGCGTGCTCCCAGCCGGGCGCCGACCTGACCGTGGCCAGCGGCGACAGCGACCTGCTGCGGGACCGGGTGTCCCTGCTCGGGCCCCGGGTCGAGTGGGTGCACGCCGACGACGACGCTGGCGCCACCTGGATGAAGCCGCTCGGGCTGCTCGGGCCAGCACAACCGCCGCAACGCCCTGATCGCCCGGCGCTGCCTGGTGGCGATGGGCATCCCCGGTGCCTCCGACGACGTGGCGCTGCGGGCGGCCGCGGAGGGGTTCCGGCACCTGGACCATCGCCTGCAGGTGACGGGCGAGGTCGACGGCGTGACGTTCGTCGACGACAGCCTGTCCACCAACGTGCTGCCCACCCTGGCCGCCCTGGACGCGTTCCCGGGCCGCCGCGTGGCCCTGATCGTCGGCGGCCACGACCGAGGCATCGACTACGCGCCGCTCGCCGCTGGCCTGCGTGACCGGCCGGACCCCACTCTGGTGCTGACGCTGCCCGACAGCGGCCACCGCATCCACGCCGAGATCGAGTCGGCATTGGCCTCGACGTCAGCGGCGGGAGCCACGGGAGCGCGGGCAGCCCCGTCGCCGGCGACGGGGGCGGCGACGTTGGCAGGCGTGGGGGCGGTGTCATCGGCGGGCGGCCCGTCCGGCCTCGCGGACGTCGTGGACTGCGACGGCCTGGAGTCGGCGGTCGCGCGCGGGTTCGCCTGGGCGCGTCCGGACGGCGTAGTGCTGCTGTCGCCGGCCGCCCCGAGCTTCGGCCAGTTCCGCGACTACCGCGACCGAGGCGAGGCCTTCACCCGCGCCATGCACGCCTGCCAGCCGGCCTAGCCAGCCGCCCCGCCCTTGGTCCATCGCTCGTGCGGCCGGACTTTCCATGATCATGTGTTGTTTGCCGCCAAATGCGACGTTTTCATCACATGATCATGGGCGAGGCGCCCGGCTGCGGTGCCAGTGCGGTGTGAGTGGCGTCAGGGGCCGGGGTGAGCGGGTCGGCGGCTCGCCGCGCGGGCTCGCTGGCTTCTCACTGGGAGCGGCATTAGGAGTCTTTGACTTGGATGCCTAGTTGGCGGGCCAACGTGGGGGCCATGGACATTAGCTGGGGGGTGCTGATGATTGCGCCGCGGAGGGACTCGAAGCCGGCGGTGATGTCCAGTTCGGCGCCGCGCAGGTCGACCTTTTCCAGGGTCGCGCGGGAGAAGTCGGCGCGGGTCAGGGTGGAGCCGGGGAAGCGGGCCCGCTTCAGGGTCGCGCCGCCGAAGTCCACGTCGCGCAGCAGGCAGTTCTCGAAGGTGACCTCGGCCAGGACGGCGGTGCGGAAGTTCACCGAGTCCAGCTTGCACTCGTGGAAGATGACCCGCCGCAGGCTGGCCCCGAACGCCTGGACGCCGGCGGCCGCGCAGCCGACGAACGTCGCGTCCAGCCAGCTGCTGTCGGCCAGGTCGGCCGACAGGAACCGGACGTCGCGCAGCCAGACCTCGCTGAACCGGCTCTTGCGGCCCCCGAGGCCCTCGAACGTCACGTCGGAGAACGCGCACTCGATGAAGCGGGAGCCGCCGATCTCGGTGTCGGCGAAGGCCGTGCCCGCGACGTGGCAGCCGTCGTAGTCCTCACCGGAGGCCAGACCACCCTCGTAACGGCGGAGCGTGGCCGCGAACGGAAGGTCGCTAAGCTCGCGGTGCAACGTCATCCGGATGTCCGTGCCCGTGGGGAGACCATGACCGAACCGAACGACTTCAGCGCGACGATCATCGAGGAATTCCGGGCCAACGGCGGCAAGGTGGGCATGTTCCCCAACGGTAGCCTCCTGCTGCTGCACAGTACGGGCGCCAAGACCGGTGCGATGCGGATCAGTCCCCTGGCTTACCAGAAGGTCGGCGACGACTACGCGATCTTCGCGTCCAAGGCCGGTGCGCCGGCCAACCCGGCCTGGTTCCACAACCTCCGCGCCCACCCGGAGACCACGGTCGTCATCCTCGAACCCGCCCGATAGCCGGTGCCGGAGACCGAGCCCCAGGCCCGGACGGCGGCCGGCGCCGTCCGGGGCCGCCGGGAGGACGGGATCGCCGTCTTCCGCGGCATCCCGTTCGCGCGGCCGCCGGTCGGCAAGCTGCGCTTCGCCGCGCCCGCCCCGCCGGAGGCCTGGGCCGGTACCCGCGACGCGTTCGACTTCGGGCCGCCCCCGCCGCAGTCCAGGACCGGCCGCATCGCCCCGCCGGCCGGCGCGGGCGGGGACGAGGAGTGGCTGACGGTCAACGTCTGGTCGCCCGACCCGGGGTCGGCGCGGGCGGCCCGTGATGGTCTGGATCTACGGGGGCGCGTACGTGGCCGGGTACTCCGGCGACCCGGCCTATGACGGCACACCGTTCGCGCGGCTGGGCGTCGTCGTGGTCAGCTTCAACTACCGGGTCGGGATGGAAGGCTTCGCGCAGATCGAGGGGGCTCCGGCCAACCGGGGCCTGCTCGACCAGGTCGCCGCGCTCGAGTGGGTCCGGGAGAACATCGCGTCGTTCGGCGGCGACCCGGACAACGTGACGGTGTTCGGGGAATCGGCCGGGGCGGGGTCCATCGCCGCGCTGCTGGCCATGGACTCGGCCGCCGGGCTGTTCCGGCGGGCGATCGCCCAGAGCGTGCCGGGAACCTTCTTCTCCACGGCGCTGGCCGCCGATATCGCCGCCGCGGCGGCCCGCGAGGTGGGCACGCGCCCAACCGCCGCCGACCTGGCCGGGATCGACCCGGACCGGCTGGTCGCGGCCGGGGCGTCGGTCATCGCCTCGTTCGGCGAGCGGGCCGGCCGCTGGGGCGCGGTGGCGCACACCCTGACCCCGTTCTCGCCCGTGGTCGACGGCGAGGTCCTGACCGCCGCGCCCTGGGCCGTCCTCGCCGCCGGCCGGGCCCGGAACGTCGGCCTGATCGTCGGGCACAACCGGGACGAATGCCGCCTGTTCACGGCGGGCCAGCCCGCCGGGCTCGCCGCCGCGGAAGCGGAAGCGGCGCTGCGCGCGTTCTCCCCGCAGCCGGGCGGCGAGGACGCCTACCGGGCGGCGTACCCGGACGCGGAGGCCGCGCGGCTGTACGAGCTGGCCTACTCCGACTGGCTGTTCCGCATGCCGAGCCTGCATCTGGCCGACGCGCACACCACCGGGGGCGGGACCGCCTTCCTGTACGAGCTGAGCTACGCCGCGCCGGCCGGCGACGGCGCCCTGGGCGCCTGCCACGGGCTCGACGTCCCCCTGGTCTTCGGCTCGTTCGCGGCGAGCTTCGGCCGGATGCTGTTCGGCGGCAAAGCGCCGCCGGCCGCGGTGGACCTGGGTGACCTGATGCGCGCCTCGTGGACCGCCTTCGCTATCAGCGGTGATCCCGGCTGGCCGGCGTACTCGCCGGCCTGCCGGCAAACGCAGATCTTCGACATACCGCCCACCGTGGCGCCGTATCCCGAGGAGACCTCCCGCCGTCTCTGGGTGAACCACCGGTTCGGGGTCCTGGATGTGCTTGGCTAGC
This sequence comes from uncultured Actinomycetes bacterium, assembly GCA_963718475.1. GTDB lineage: Bacteria > Actinomycetota > Actinomycetes > Streptosporangiales > Streptosporangiaceae > CAVQZM01. The sequence goes on from CAVQZM010000050.1 coordinate 63,615, forward strand.
TGTGCCAGCCTTGGGGGACGTCCCTTGTCAGGCGGGTCAGTCATCTCTTGCTGAAGGCAGCGGTGCATTAATGGACGGCGAGCTGACGGTCCGGGTGAAGACCGGACCCACGCACGTGCTGATGACGCTGGTCGGCAATCTGGACGCCACGACGGGGCAGCAGCTCCGCGAGGGGCTGGCGTCGGAGGTGGCGCGGGGGACGCTCCGGCTGATCGTCGACCTGTCCAGCGTGGAATTCATGGACTCCCAGGCGGTCCATGCCCTGCTCGACCTCAAGACGGTGCTGACCGGGTGGGGCGGCTCACTGGCCCTGGCATCCCCGCAGCCGATCGTGGCGCGGGTGCTGTCGCTGATGGGCGCCGATGAGCTGATCCCGGTCGTCGGCAGCGTGGCCGAGGCCATCGCACTCGATTGACCCGGGCGTACCGCCTCGACACGCCGGCCGCGCTACCCGTTTGGCCTCTCGCCCTGGGGGTATCGGCGGCCAAACAGCGATGTGAGAGTGGTGCGAGAAACGTGCGGTTCGAAGACTGGCGACTTGATTCGGTCTGGCCCGTTGATCTCCTGGCCCGCTGCCTGTCCGGGCACCGCCGGGCGGGACACCGGGTCGTCTTCACGAACGGCTGCTTCGACGTGCTTCACCGCGGTCACGTGGAGTGCCTGCAGCAGGCCGCGTCGCTCGGTGACGTGCTCGTGGTCGGCGTCAATTCCGATGACAGCGTCCGGAAGCTCAAGGGACCCGGGCGGCCCGTCAACAGCGAGGAGGACCGGGCGTCGGTCGTCGCGGCGATCGGCTGCGTCGAGTACGTAACCATCTTCGACGACGACACCCCGGTACGGCTCCTCGAGGCAGTGCGGCCGGACTTCTACGTCAAGGGCGGCGACTACGACGCGCGCGCCCTGCTGGAACGGCCGGTCGTGGAACGCTACGGCGGCCGGGTGGTGACGGTGGGGTACCGGCCGGGGCACTCGACGGCCGGCGTCATCGAGCGCCTCCACGCGGCGCCCATGCCCCACTTTTAGGCCTCTGAGCAGGAGAAACACCTGCAGATAAGATCGTCCGTTCAGTCTGCTTCGCGGACGGTTCCTGTGAAGCCAGTGCTTACCACGCAGGCACGCCGCTCCGTGCGCGGCACGTGGCCCAGGCCAGCTCCGCGGCCCGCCTCTTCGCAGTTGACCACATGACCACCGCCCCGCTACCCGCCGGCCCCTGCGCTACGCAAACCACGCATGGGCCGGGCCGCAGCGGGTACCGCAGTCCCCATGCCTGAGCTGACGACACTCAAGGAACGCGTCACCGGAAGCTGGCACCGCCAGGAGGAGGAATACGCGCACGGCGAAGACTTCCCGCTCGGCGGCTACGCCACCGCCATGTCCGTGTACGGCGGGGTGGTGGCCGGTCTCGCCGCTGCCATCAAGCTGACCGGGGCTCAACTGCCGGACCGGATTAGCCCGTGGGACACCGCCATGACCGCCGTCGCCACGCACAAGCTGAGCAGGCTCATCGCCAAGGACCCGGTGACGAGCCCGCTGCGGGCCCCGTTCACCGTGTTCGAGGGCACGTCCGGGCCCGCCGAGCTGGCCGAGGAGGTCCGCGGGAAGGGCCGCAAGAAGACCGTCGGCGAGCTGGTCAGCTGCCCGTTCTGCGTGGGGATGTGGGTGGCCACCGGGTTCACCGCCGGCCACGTGTTCGCGCCCCGGGCCACCCGGCTGGCGACGACTACTCTGGCCGCGCTGGCCGGCTCGGACTTCCTGCAGTTCGCGTACGCCTACGCCGAGCAGCACGCGAGCTGACTGAGCTGCCGCTGGCGCTGCCGCTGGCGCCCGGCGGCCCGGCTCCCTGGCGCCCCGGCGCGGGCCGGACGCCAGCTGACTAACCCCACCGCCGGCGCCCGGGCCGCCCGAGTCACGGGCGCCGGCGGTCCGTGGCGCTGGCCACGTTGGCGACGATCGCGGCGAACGGCGGGATCACCAGGGCCACGGCCGAGACGATGATCGCCGCCGTCACCGAGTAGCGGTCCAGAACCGCCCACGAGATGACGAACAAGCCGATGCAGATCGACATGAGCACGAAGTAACGGCGCTTGTCGCCACGGGTCGGGGGCGGGCCGGGCTCGTCACGCGACAACGGCCGCGCGGCGTCCGGAGGCGCCGGTGCTGACCCGGGTTCCCCGGGTGCCCTCGGCGGCTCGCCGTCCTCGCCTATCGGCGGCTCGCCGTCCTCGCCTATCGGCGGCTCGCCGTCCTCGCCTATCGGCGGCTCGCCGTCCTCGCCTATCGGCGGCCGCCCGCCCGGTTCGTCCCGCCCCTCGCTGCCCACGAGCGGCCGGTACCCGGGCCCCCACTCCGCAAACCCACCGTTCGTTACGCAAAGTTACATGCTTGACATGTGTGCAGATTTGAGTTCTTTTTATGCCTTGGGATCCTATCGAATCTGTGCGGCTCTGGGTGGGTGTGATGAAGGTTAGGGTTAACCGGCGGATACGGACGGTTGCCGCGGGCGCCGTCGCGTTGTTCGTCACCATGGGGCTACCTCAGCTGGCCCAAGCCGCCCAGGCGCACCCTGGGGCGTCCGGAGCCCACGCGACGGCAGCCGCGCCCGCGCAGCGCGCGGCGCCGACGCAGACCGCGTCCGGCCGGACCCGGGCCGGGGCGTCGGGCAGCGACGCCTCCTGCCCGCCCACCAGCAGCGCCGCGGCCGGATCCGGCACTGTGAGCGCCCCGGCCGACGTCAAGGCGATCCGCGGCAGCGCCTCCGCGACGGTGGTGTGGTGCCCGCCCGCGACCGGCGCGGGCTCGGTGGTCAGCTACACCGTCACGTCGTCCGGCGGCCAGCAGGTCACCGCGGCGGTGCCGAACGACTGGGCCATCATCGACGGGCTGACCGACGGGACCTCCTACACGTTCACGGTCAAGGCCAACACCAAGTCCGGCCCGGCCAGCGCCGCCGCCACCTCGAACGCCGTCACTCCCGAGCCGATCGCGCCGCCGTCCAACGTGCTGCGGGGCACGCCGCAGAAGGTCGGCTACGACCAGTACTCGATGATGATCGGCGGCCAGCGGGTGTACATCACCGCGGGCGAGTTCGATCCGTGGCGGACGCCGTCGCCGTCGCTCTGGCTGGACGACCTGCAGAAGATGAAGGCCGACGGCTACACCGCGGTGACCGTCTACTTCGACTGGGGCTACCACTCGCCGTCCCCGGGGGTCTACGACTTCACCGGCGTGCGGGACATGAACGAGTTCCTGAACATGGCCCAGCAGGCGGGCCTGTACGTCATCGCCCGCCAGGGCCCCTACATCAACGCCGAGACCGACGGCGGCGGCATCCCGTCCTGGGTGCTCACCTCCCCGAACGGCTACCGCAGCCCGGCCCAGCCCTACCTGTCCGCGGCCCTGCAGTGGACCAGTGAGATCGACCCGATCATCGCCGCGCACCAGGTGACCAAGGGCGGCGACGTCATCGCCTACCAGGTCGAGAACGAGTACGCCAGCCAGGGAACGGCCGCCCAGCAGTACATGGCCGACCTCGAGCAGCAGGCCCGGTCGGACGGGATCGACGTGCCGTTCACGTTCAACCAGTGCTGCGGGTCCCAGACGTTCACTTCGGGTCTCGGCGCGGTGAACATCAGCGGCACCGACAACTACCCGCTCGGCTTCAACTGCGCCAATACCAACAGCTTCGGCCAGCCGTACGGCTACCCGAGCTACCCGGGCATGCCCATCTACCTGCCCGAATACCAGGGCGGGTCGTTCGACGGCTGGGGCGGTTCCGGGCAGGACAACTGCTACACGATGACCGGGCCCGCCTTCGAGAACGTCTATTACAAGAACAACATCGCCCAGGGCTCCACCATGCAGAGCTACTACATGGGCGTCGGCGGGACGAACTGGGGCTGGCTGCCCGCCAACTTCATCTACAGCTCCTACGACTACGGCGCGGCCATCCGCGAGACCGGCGAGATCGGCACCCCGGCCAATCCGAACGACATCGCGGGCTCGAAGTTCGGCCAGAACAAGCTGATCAACGACTTCGAAACTTCGGTCGCGCCGCTGACCAGCACCACCCAGGTGGCCGCGCCGCCCGCCGACAACCCGGCGGTCAGCACGATGGGCCGGGCCAACCCGGCCGACGGGACGCAGTTCGTCTATCTCCGCCAGGCCGACGCCACCTCGACCGCCACGGTCAGCACCCACCTCGCGCTCAACCTCGGCCAGACCAGCGGCTACACCTACGACGACGTGGCCAGCGCGCTCGCCTACACCGGCAACTGGACCCATGCCGGGCCCACCTCCGGCTACACCGGCGGCGACTTCGACAGCACCGAGTCGTGGAGTCCGAACGCCGGCGACAGCATGACCGCCACGTTCAACGGCACGGCGATCCAGTGGATCGGGCCGAAGAACAACAACGGCGGCATCGCCGCGGTCTCCATCGACGGCACCCAGGTCGCCACCGTGGACACGTACGCCGCGGCGGGCAAGGAGTACCAGCAGGTGCTGTTCAGCAAGAGCGGCCTGGCCGCGGGCAGCCACACGCTCAAGATCGTGGTGACCGGCCAGAAGGACGCGGCGTCCTCCGCGGCCACCGTCGTGATCGACGCGATTAACGTCCCGACCGCCGCGCAGCAGGCCGACTACTATCCCGTAGTCCCGCAGAGCGGCACCATCACCCTGCAGGGGCGCGACTCGCGGCTGCTGGTCGGCAACTACGCCTTCGGCGGCCAGCACCTGGTCTACTCGACCTCCGAACTGATGAACCAGGCCAGCATCGGCGGGCACGCCACCGCCCTGCTGTACGACCCGGCCGGCACCGACGGCGAGACCGTCCTGCGGTACACGAGCCAGCCCACGGTCAAGGTGCTGTCCGGCTCGGTGCAGACGACGTGGGACGCCTCCCGCGGCGACCTGCGCCTGGATTACGTGCACAACGGCCTGGCCAAGGTGGAGATCACGGGCGGGGGCGCCTCGCCGCTGCTGCTGCTCATCACCGACACGACCACCGCCGAGGGCTTCTGGCCGGTCACGACGGCCGCCGGACCGGCTCTGGTCGAGGGCGGTTACCTGGTCCGGACCGCGACGGTGCGGGGGAACACCCTGGCGCTGACCGGTGACACCACCAAGGCAGGCGCGCTGAGTGTCTCGGCGCCGGCCAGTGTCCGTTCGGTGACCTGGAACGGAAGCCCGGTGGCGGTCACCTCGGGTGTGGACGGCTCGCTGAGCGGGACCGTTCCCGGCCCGGTGCCGGTCACCCTGCCGGCGCTGACGAACTGGCGCTTCGCCCCCGAGGCGCCGGAAACCCAGCCCGGCTTCAACGACCGCTCGTGGACGCTGGCCGACCACCCGGTGTCCAACACCAGCGCGCCGGCCACGCCGGTGCTCTACGCCTCCGACTACGGCTACAACCACGGGTTCGTCTGGTACCGGGGGCACTTCACCGCGGCCGGCTCCGAGACCGGCGTCACGCTGACCGCGGACGGCTTCTCGCCGACCGGCGCCTATTCGGTGTGGCTGAACGGCGCCTTCCTCGGCTCCGGGGCCGCCTCGGGCGCGCAGACGCAGACGTTCGCGTTCCCGCCCGGCGCGGTGCGCAAGGGCCAGGACAACGTGATCGCCGTCCTGGTCGAGAACACCGGCAACCCGGAGGGGCCGTCGGGGAGAAGGCCGGCCTGTACCGGGCCGCGCTGACCGGTTCGGCGGCGCCGGTCACCTGGCGGCTGATGGGCAACCCGGGCGGCACCACGCTGCAGGACCCGGTGCGCGGGGTCATGAACCGGCCTGCCTGTACGGCACCGACAAGGGCTGGGACCTGCCCGGTTACCCGGACCAGGGCTGGCAGCACGTGTCGCTGCCGGACAGCTGGCCGGCGCGCGGCATCCCGGCCGGCGTCGGCTGGTACCGAACGAACTTCTCGCTCAACCTGCCGCGCTCGAGCTACGTGCCGATCGACGTGCAGATCGGCGGGCCTGGGCCGGGCGCCGGGACGGCCGACTACCGGGCGTTCATCTTCGTCAACGGCTGGCTCGTCGGCCGTTACGTCAACAACGTCGGGCCGCAGCACCAGTTCTACGTTCCGGCCGGCATCCTCAACGACCACGGCGGGAACACGCTGGCCATCGCGGTCTGGGGCCTCAACCAGGCCGGCGGCGGCCTCGACCAGGTCAGCCTGGTGGCGGCCGGTAACCAGGCCGGCGGCATCCCGATCAGCCCGGTGGCGAGCCCCGGTTACTCGCCCGCGACCTACGGGCCGCCTGTCGAGCCCCGCGCCGACGCTGGCCGCGGTTCCCTCGACGACGCTGGCGACCAGTTCGTTCACGGTCAAGGAGACGCTGACCAACCCGACGTTCCGGCCGCTGATCGGGGCGACCGAGGCGCTGTCCGCCCCGTCGGGCTGGACCGTCACGCCGTCCGGGGCGGTTGGCGTGGGAACGGTGGCGCCGGGCCGGCCGGCGTCGGCGACGTTCAAGGTGACCGCGCCGTCGTCGGGGTTGAGCTCCGGTGCCGTGAACCTGCTCGCCACCGCTACCTACGGCCCGGGGCACCAGACGCTCATCAACACCGCGCAGGTCGAGGTGCCCGCGTCCAGCCTGTCCGCCACGTTTGACAACACCGGTATCACCGATGACTCGAACCCCAATCCGTCGTCCGGCTTTGCCGGTTTCGACGGGGAAGGGACGAGCTATTCGGCCCAGGGCCTGGCGGCAGACGGCCTCACGCCGGGCGCCTCGGTCAGCGCGGGCGGCCACAGCTTCACCTGGCCGAACGTGCCGTCGGCCCAGCCCGACAACACGATGGCGCAGGGGCAGACGATCGCTCTTTCGGGCTCAGGGTCCAGCCTCGGCTTCCTGGCCGCGGCGAACAACTCGACGGAGAGCGGGACCGGGACGATCTACTACACCGACGGCAGCTCGCAGTCGTTCACGCTAAGCGTCGGGAACTTCTGGTACGCGGCGGGCCAGAACGGTAACCCGTCGAACACGCAGGTCGCGGCGGTGAACTACGCCAACTACCCGAACGGCTCGTCGGGGCACACGATCTACGTCTTCGAGCAGAACGTGCCGCTCGCGGCGGGCAAGACCATCCAGGCCGTGACCCTGCCCAGCCTCGGCAGCGTGGCCGGCTACAACGCGGCCCTGCACATCTTCGCGATGTCGGTCGGGTAGCCGGGGGCGGACTCGCGCGCCTTATATCGGGTACGCCGTGGGTCCGGTGGTGTAGGTGCGGCCGGACGGTGTGGTCCAGCTGTGGTAGCCGGGCTGGTGCTGGTCGAGCCGCCAGCCCGGGGCTTGTTTGGCGTGGTGGTGGTGCCGGCAGCGGGCTCCGGCGTTGCACGCGCAGGTCCGGCCGCCCTGGTCCTAGGGCACGGCGTGCTCGAAGTCGCAGGAGCGGGCGTGCCGGCGGCAGGGCGGCCAGGTGCATTCGCCGTCCCGGATTTCCACCAGGTGGCGCAGCCGGTCGCTGGGCTGGTACCCGGCGGACTCGTCCCGGTGGTCGCAGTCGGTGACCGCGAGCGGCTCGATGTCGACGATGAGGTCGCGGCCGTCGGGGCCGGGGGTGCGCAGCCGCCAGCGTCCGCTGCCGCCCCGGCCGGGTGGGCCGCGGCTGATGTCGCGGCCGAAGTCCGGGCCGTCCCGGGTGCCGTCCCCGCTGGTCTCGCTGATCGCATCGGAGCGGGGCGGCCGCGCGCAGCCGTGGGCGGTGGGGTGGCCGTCCTGGTCGGTGACGGTGACGCACCAGGTGGTGCGGGGGTTGGTGGCGGCGGAGGCGGCAAGGGTGCGGGCCAGGTCGGGATCGATGGGGCCGAGGCCGTGGGCGTCGCCGGGCCGGTCGGCCAGGCCGAGCAGCGTGGCCAGCGGGATGGTCAGGTTGATCCGGGCGGCCGGACCGGCCGTGCCGGGAGCAGCGGGGTCGGTCGCGGCCGGCTGCACCGGAGCCAAGCGCCGGGCGGCCGGGCCCGCGTCCGGTCCCGTCACCGGTGTCCGGTGCCCGGGCGGTCGGCCTGTCGCTCCGGTCCCGTCACCAGACGCGCTCGCCGGGCGGCCGGGACGCTCGCTGTCGCCGCCGCGCGGGCCGTCCGGGGCTCCGGGGCGCTGGCGGGGCCGTCCGGTCCGGGACCGGCCGCGCTCGGTGCGGGGCAGCCGGTCTGGGCTGGCCTGATCGTCCTCGCCGGGACCGCTGGCGGGCGGTGGGAAGGAGCTGACGCCGAGGGTGAAGTCGAGGAAGGCGCGGGCCCGGAGCTGATCCATCGTCCCGTCCAGCCCGGCCGCCCGCAGCTCGCGGGCATAGGCGGTGATCCGCTGGTCGGCGGCCAGCGCGTCGGCCGGGGGCAGGTCCCGGCCGCACACCGCGGCGGTGCCGGCGTCCTCGCGCCACAACTCCACCCGCGCGTCCCGCTGCGGCCCGTTCGCGGCGGGCCCGGGCCGCGTCGGGGTCGATGGTGATCACCGCGCGGGCGATCGCGGCGCGGATCTGCCCCGGCGTCTTCCCCGCGATGCCCGGCAGCACCAGCGCCTCCGCCGCCGCCGCCCCGGCCGCGTCCAGGACCCGGGTCGCATCAGCGATGATCCGCGCCTTATAGGTGTCGATCGCCCCGTCGTACAGGGCCTGGGCGGTGCCGGGCAGCCGGGTGGCCAGGTCGTGGGCCAGGGCCAGGGTCTTCTCCGCGGCCTGCCCGGAACACGCGGTCGCGGCGGCCAGCTCATCGCGCAGAACTTGCCCCACGCCCGCGGCATCCCGCCCGGCACCGGCGGGGCGCAGCCGGGCGCCGGGCGGCGCCGGATCAGCTCCGCGATCACCGCCAGCTTGCGGGCGGCGGCGCGGGATTCCTGCCGCTGCCAGGACCCCAGCACCCCGATCAGCTCATCATCGCGTCGCCCCGGCGCAGCGGCCGTCCGGGCCGGTGACCTCCTCGGCGAAATGGGCGACAGCCAGGTCGGGCGGGGCGCCATCCAGCGGGCCACCCGACGCGAACCCGCCCGCCGCCCCGGCGCTCCGGGCCACCGCCGGGACGTCGCGGGGCAGGAACCCGGCGTCCCAGGGCTCTCCGCGGCCTGCGGGTGTCCGGCTTCCCAGGCGTCGGCGGCGGCGAAGATCTCCCGGTGCGGACAGCCCCGACATACTCCGGCGGGCGACGAACTGTCCGGGTCCTGCCCGGCCTCGGCGTCCTCCAGGCCCCACACGCCGTACCCGCCCGCGGCGATGATCTCCTGCGGGGTCCCGGTCTGCGTCCCGTCCTGAGAAGAATCGCGCGTGTCGTCTGGCCCGGTGTCCTGGCCGGGGCGGCGGTCAGCGTCGCGCCGCGGGTCCCCGTCTTCGCCGGGGCCTGGTACTGGTTCTGCCGACATTCGCCACCTCCCCGTCCGGGCGGCCGTGAACTAACCTCTTCGAACATAATATCAGCCATGTGCCTACATTGCCATGTATAGTCGATACTAATTTCGCCTGGTTCCCGCAACGCGATGCTAGAGATCTCCAGGGACCCAAGTCGCCAGCCGCGGATGAGGAGCGCTAGTTCTCCACCAGCCGGAATGTCTGGGCCACCACGAGAGTGTCGTCGTCGACGGTGAATTCCGGGTCACCCAGTGCTTCACGCAGGTCAGCCGAGTGCCAGAACTGCTCATGCCCGGCCCGCCACTCCGGGACCGTGGTATATCCCTCGCCCTCGGCCAGCGCATGAGCCAGGTCGACATCGCCGAGGCGCATCACTCGCACCGCGGTCGTCTCGATCACCGCGACCCGGTGGCCAGCGGAATCGACCACGGCTTCCCGCAAGCCGGGCCGGGGCAGCGGCTCTTTGTCGTGCTCATAATCTGCCACCAGCCCAGTCGTCGTGGTCTTGTCACCGGCAACGACTGCCGCGACGAGCTGATCGCGCAGTGGGCCTGGGAAGCCAAACTCCGCGAGGGGCAGGTCCAATGACATGACGGCCAGCCTAGCCATCGGCCCTGACCGTCTCAGGGATGAAGCCTGCGAGTATGGCCGGATGGCTGACGTCACGGTGCGGCGCGTTGATTTCGGCTACTTCGTGCGCCCAGCGGAGGAGACCGGGACCGCGAGTCCCCGGGTCGAACCGTGCCTGGGCTACGTCGTTGATCATCCTCAGGGGATGCTCTTGTTCGACACCGGAATGGGCGCCCATCCCGACGTCGACGCCCACTACCGGCCCCGCAGAATCGCAATACACGAGGCGCTCGCGGCCATCGGGGCGGAGATCGACGGCGTCCGGCTGGCCGCCAACTGCCACCTGCATTTCGACCACTGCGGGGGCAACCCGGCACTGAACCAGATCCCGTTCTTCGTCCAGGACACCGAGCTCGACGCCGCTCGCCGGACGCAGGATTATACGCTCCCCGAACTCATCGAGGGCACGCTCTTCGAGACGATTTCAGGGCAGGCTGAGGTGCTCCCGGGCGTCTTTCTCATCCCGACCCCAGGTCACACCAACGGCCACCAGTCGCTCATCGTGCGCCAGCCAGACGGCGCGGTGATCGTGGCCGGCCAAAGCCACGACACGGCCACGCAGTACGCGGCCGACCAGCTCGCCTGGCGAGCCCAGCGCGATGCCCACGGCCCGCCGCTGCCCGCCATTCCGGACTGGATCGATGCCCTCCAGCAGTTCGATCCCCGGATGGTCTGCTTCGCCCATGACCGATCCGTTTGGATCCCCTGACGGAGCTCGTCGCTGCATCGACCTGCGCGGCACCCGGCCAGCGGTCAGCGCGCGGCGCCGTCTGCCCAGGGGTTGAGCAGGCGCACCCCGGAACGGGCGAAGTCGACCGTGTTCCGGGTGACGAGCGTCCAGCCCCGGACGAGGGCGGTGGCCGCCAGCAGTCCGTCAATCGCGGGCAGCCGCTCCGGCACATTGAGCCGGCCCCACCGGTCGGCGATCTCGGAATCGATCGACACGATGTGGTCCCGGTAGATGGTACGCAGGCCGGTCAGCCAGTGCTCGATGATCAGTGCTTGCGTCTCATCCTTGCGGCGCAGCCGCTCGACGCCGAGGCGGATCTCGCCGATGGTCAGAGCGCTGACAAACAGGTCAGCGGATGGCGCGGCGTTGAACCACGCGGTCACGCCGGGGTTCGCGGTCCGCTTGCGGAGTTCGGACACGATATTGGTGTCAAGCAGGTAGCTCACCCCGCACTCATTCTTCCGGTGCCAAATCGATCTCACGAGGCAGGTCGCCCGCCCGGCTTAGCTCGAGATCGTCGAGGCGCGGCCCCGTGCGGAGATAATCCTTGAAATCGGTCTGCTCACCCGTCAGCCGGTGGAACTCCACAGCATCGATGATCACCGCGACCTCCTCGCCATGCCGGGTGACGATCTGTGGACCATCGGAGTGCGCACGGCGCAGCAGCTCACTGAATCGTTGCTTCGCGTCCTGCACTGGCCAACGCATCTGTCCGACCTCCAATGTCCCAATGTCTAGACAGTCTAGACAGAAATCGTTCGGCAGGCAACTGATCTGCCTCCGACCGGCCCCCAAAACGCTTGCGCGTACCCGTGTGGTTAGCTTGGTCTCCTAAGGCGTCACGAACTCCGCCATGACGTAAGGGGCGTTTGCGTGCGCACGTGGATCGAGGGATGGCCGGTCTACCGGCAACTGGCGGGCCAGGACCGGCTCGGCCTCGGAGAAGCGACCAAGAGCGGTCCGACCAAACGCCACCAGCCGCGCGTCAGCACGGCCGACAAGGTGGTCAAGTCGGTCTGCCCGTACTGCGCGGTCGGCTGCGGGCAGAACGTCTACGTCCAGGACGACAAGGTCACCCAGATCGAAGGTGACCCGGACTCGCCGGTCAGCCGGGGCCGGCTGTGCCCCAAGGGATCGGCCAGCCTCCAGCTGACCACCGGCGACGCCCGCCAGTACCAGGTGCTCTACCGGCGGCCGCACGGCACCGACTGGGAAACCCTGGACCTCGACCGGCGATGGACATGATCGCCGACCGCGTCCTCGACGCCCGCCGCCAAGGCTGGCAATGGGACGTCAACGGCGAACGCACAAGGCGCACCCTCGGGTTCGCCAGCCTGGGCGGGGCGACGCTGGACAACGAGGAGAACTACCTGATCAAGAAGCTGTTCACCGCCCTCGGCGCGGTGCAGATCGAGAATCAGGCCCGTATTTGACACTCCTCCACCGTCCCCGGTCTGGGGACTTCGTTCGGGCGCGGCGGAGCCACGACCTTCCAGCAGGACCTGCAGAACGCTGACTGCATCCTGATCGAAGGCTCGAACATGGCCGAAGCGCACCCGGTGGGCTTCCAGTGGGTCATGGAGGCGAAGGCGCGCGGCGCGACGGTCATCCATGTCGACCCGCGGTTCAGCCGGACCAGCGCAATGGCGGACATGTACGTGCCGATCCGGGCCGGGGCCGACATCGCGTTCCTGGGCGGGATCATCAAGTACGTCCTGGAGAACGAGAAGTACTTCCGCGAGTACGTGCTGGCCTACACCAACGCGTCGACGATCCTGACCGACGACTTCATGGACACCGAAGACCTCGACGGGGTGTTCTCCGGCCTGGACCGCGAGAACCGCACCTACGACTTCGAGGCCTGGCGGTACCAGGGGCAGCGACGTCGGGGCGGCGGCCGGCAGCCGGGACCGGCCCGGCAGCAACGGCGAGCGGCGCGAGCCGCGTCCGCCAGGCCGGACGCGGCGAGGCGCACGGCTCCGGCGGCGCGGCGGCCGCATCCGTCAGCCGACACGGACGAGACGCTGCAGCATCCCCGCTGCGTCTTCCAGGTGCTGAAGCGGCACTTCGCCCGCTACACCCCGGAGATGGTCGAGCAGATCTCCGGCATCTCACCGGAAGACTTCCGGAAAATATGCGAGACGCTCACCGAGAACTCCGGGCGGGAGCGGACGACGGCCTTCGTCTACAGCGTCGGCTGGACCCAGCACACGGTCGGGGTGCAGTACATCCGCACCGGGGCGATCCTGCAGACCCTGCTGGGCAACATGGGCCGGCCGGGCGGCGGGATCCTGGCCCTGCGCGGGCACGCCTCGATCCAGGGCTCGACCGACATCCCGACCCTGTTCGACCTGCTCCCGGGCTATCTCCCGATGCCGCACGTCCACGGGAACGAGGACCTCGACACCTACGTCGCGGCCGAGTCGATGGACAACGGCTTCTGGGCGAACATGCGCTCGTACATGGTCAGCCTGCTCAAGGCGTGGTGGGGCGATGCCGCGACGGCCGAGAACGACTTCTGCTACGACTATCTGCCCCGGCTGACCGGCAGCCACAGCACGTACGAGACGGTGATGGCCCAGATCGCCGGGGACTGCAAGGGCTACTTCCTGTTCGGGGAGAACCCGGCGGTCGGGTCGGCCAACGCCCGCATGCAGCGGCTCGGGATGGCCAACCAGGACTGGCTGGTGGTGCGGGACTTCTCGCTGATCGAGAGCGCCACGTGGTGGAAGGACGGCCCGGAGATCGAGACCGGGGAGATGCGCACCGAAGACATCAAGACGGAGGTGTTCTTCCTGCCGGCCGCCGCCCACACCGAGAAGGCCGGCAGCTTCACCAACACCCAGCGGATGCTGCAGTGGCACCACCAGGCGGTCGAGCCGGCCGGCGCCGCGCGCAGCGACCTGTGGTTCGCCTACCACCTGGGCCGCCGGATTAGGGAGAAGCTGGCCGGGTCCGCCGACGAGATGGACCGTCCGGTACTCGACCTGACCTGGGACTACCCGCTCAAGGGCGCCCAGCAGGACCCGGACGCCGACGCCGTGCTGGCCGAGGTCAACGGCTGGGATGGCGACGGCAAGCCGGTCGCCTCCTATACCCAGCTCAAGGACGACGGGTCGACCGCCTCGGGCTGCTGGATCTACTGCGGCGTCCACGCCGACGGCGTCAACCAGGCCGCCCGCCGCAAGCCGGGCCGGGAGCAGAACTGGGTGGCGAACGAGTGGGGCTGGGCCTGGCCGGCCAACCGCCGGATCCTCTACAACCGCGCCTCGGCCGACCCCGAAGGCAAGCCGTGGAGCGAGCGCAAGGCCCTGGTCTGGTGGGACGGGGACAGCGGCAAGTGGGCCGGGCACGACATCGCCGACTTCGTGGCCGACCGGCCCCCGTCCTACCGGCCCCGACGAAGACGCCCACGGGGTGGCCGCGATCTCCGGGACCGACGCGTTCATCATGCAGGCCGACGGGAAGGCGTGGCTGTTCGCGCCGGCCGGGCTGGTCGACGGCCCGCTGCCGACGCACTACGAGCCGCAGGACTCGCCGGTGCAGAACCCGCTGTACCCCCGGCAGGAGCACAACCCGGTCCGCCAGGTCATCCGGCACCCGGATACCCGCTACCAGCCCAGCGGCAACGAGCGGGGCTCGGACGTGTTCCCCTACGTCGCGACCACCTACCGGCTGACCGAGCACCACACGGCGGGCGGGATGAGCCGGTGGCTGCCTTACCTGGCCGAGCTCCAGCCGGAGTTCTTCTGCGAGGTCTCGCCCGAGCTCGCCGCCGAGCGGGGCCTGGAGCACATGGGATGGGCGACGATCATCAGCGCCCGCAACGCCATCGAGGCCCGGGTCATGGTGACGAGAAGGATGAGCTCCCTAACGATTCAGGGCCGGCGCCTGCACCAGATCGGGCTGCCCTACCACTGGGGGCCCAACGGGATCTCGACCGGGGACGCGGCTAACGAGCTCGCGCACTTCTCGCTCGACCCGAACGTGCACATCCAGGAGGTCAAGGCGCTCGCCGTGGACATCCAGCCGGGCCGGCGCCCCGCGGGCCGGCGCTGCGGGACCTGGTGCGCTCGTACCTGGAGCGGGCCGGCATCACCGAAGAGACGGGCACGGAGGTGTGACGTGAGCGTCGCAGAGGAACTGCCGGGCCTGACCGGCGGCCCCGACCCAGCGGCCCGGGCCGGGTACGGCGAGCATCCGCCGCGGATGGGCTTCTTCACCGACACGTCCGTCTGCATCGGCTGCAAGGCCTGCGAAGTGGCCTGCAAAGAGTGGAACGCGGTGCCGGAGGACGGGCTGAAGCTGACCGGCATGTCGTTCGACAACACGGTCGGCCTGGGCGCCTCGACCTGGCGGCACGTCGCCTTCATCGAGCAGCAGGTGCCGGCGGCCGCCGTCGGCCCGGCCGCGGACGGTCCCGCCGCGGATGTCCTCGGCCAGGCCGCGGGGGAACCCGGCCAGGTGGACGCCATGCGCTGGCTCATGTCCAGTGACGTCTGCAAGCACTGCACCAAGGCCGGCTGCCTCGACGTCTGCCCGACCGGCGCGCTCATGCGGACCGAGTTCGGCACGGTCGTCGTCCAGGACGACGTGTGCAACGGCTGCGGGTACTGCGTGCCCGGCCTGCCCGTTCGGGGTGATCGACCGCCGCGAGACCGACGGCGGCGCGCACAAGTGCACACTGTGCTACGACCGGCTCGGTGTCGGCATGGAACCGGCCTGCGCCAAGGCCTGCCCGACCCAGTCGATCCAGTTCGGACCCTTGGACGAGCTGCGCGAGCGGGCCCAGGCCCGGGTGTCCGACCTGCAGGAAGCCGGGCACACGGACGCGCAGCTGTACCTCGAGGGGACCGACAACGGCATCGGCGGGGCGGGCGCGTTCTTCCTCCTGCTGGACGAGCCCGAGGTCTACGGCCTGCCGCCGGACCCGGTGGTCTCGACCCGCGCGCTGCCACGGATGTGGAAGCACGCGGGCGTGGCCGCCGCCGGCGTCGGCGCCATGGTGCTGACCGCCTTCCTGGGCGGGAGGCGGGGATGACCGAGCAGAGGATGAACGGGAGGCGCAACCGGGGCCGCGGGCCAGCGGGGCGGCGAGCAGTTCATGGTCCCGAAGGCCGAATTCCGCTCCTACTACGGCCGCCCGGTCATCAAGGAGCCGGTGTGGAAAGAGCCGGACGTGCCGGCCTACCTGTTCTTCGGTGGCCTGGCCGGGGCGTCCTCGGCGCTGGCCGCCGGCGCTCAGCTCACCGGCCGCCACGGACTGGCCCGGACGGCCAAGCTGGCGGCGCTCGGCGGGATCGGCGTGTCCCTGGTCGCGCTGGTCAATGACCTGGGACGGCCCACCCGGTTCTTGAACATGCTCCGCGTGTTCAAGGTGTCCTCACCGATGAGCGTGGGCTCGTGGCTCCTGTCCGCCTACGGCCCGATGGCCGGGGCGGCGGCCCTGTCGGACCTGACCGGAATCCTGCCGCCGATCGGGTCGGCGGCGACGGCCGGAGCGGCGGTCCTCGGGCCGGCCGTGACCACCTACACCGCCGTGCTCCTGTGCGACACCGCCGTGCCGGCCTGGCACGAGGCCCATCGCGAGATGCCGTACGTGTTCGCCGGGTCCGCCGCGTCGGCGGCCGGCGGATTCGGCCTGATCGCCGCGCCGTCACGGGAGGCGAGCCGGCCCGCAGGCTGGCCATCGTGGGAGCCGCCGTCGAGCTCACCGCCCGGCAGCTGCTCGAGCAGCGCCTGGGGAAGCAGGCCGAGCCCTACCACGACGGCAAGGCCGGGAAACTGCTGCGCGCGGCCGAAATCCTCACCGTCGCCGGGCTGGCCGGTGCCGCGCTGTCCCGGCGCAGCCGGGTCCTTTCCGCCCTGTCGGGCGCGACGCTGGTCGCGGCGTCGGCCGCGACCCGGTTCGGCATCTTCGAGGCCGGCCGTGCCTCCGCGCGCGATCCGAAGTACACGATCGTGCCCCAGCGGGAGCGGCGGGACGCGCGGGCGGAGCGGGACGCTCAGGAGCGCCAGAGCGCCTAGGCTGGCTCAAACTGGGGCTGGCTCAAAACCGGGGCTGGCTCAAAACCGGCCAGGGGAGGAGCGTACCGTTGCCGATCTACGCGCTGGGTGACTGGGAGCCCAAGATTCATTCTTCCGCCTTCGTTCACCCGGACGCGGTCGTCATCGGGCGGGTGACGCTCGGCGAAGAGGCGTCGGTCTGGCCGGCCGCCGTGCTTCGCGGCGACCACGGGGTGATCGAGGTCGGGGCCCGGACGTCGGTCCAGGACGGGACGGTGGTGCACACCACCCACGACTGGCCGACGATCATCGGCGATGAATGCGTCGTCGGGCACAACGCTCATCTCGAAGGCTGCGTTGTCGGTGACCGCTGCCTCATCGGCTCCGGATCCGTCACCCTCAACCGGGCCAGCGTCGGGGAAGGCGCCCTCGTCGGCGCGTCCGCGCTCGTCCCGGAGGGATTCAAGGTGCCGCCCGGCTCGATGGCCCTCGGCGTCCCGGTCCGGATCAGGGAGCTGACGCAACCTGACGGCTGGATCGATTCCAGCGTGCGGCACTACGTCGAATCGGCCCGCCGTTACCGGACCGATCTCCGCCGGATCGGCTAGCCCCGGGGCTGACATGGCTATCGCAGCCGGGCGATCGATCGGGCCGTCCGTACGTGATTTCGCGCGGCGCGGGTAGGTTGGCGCCGTGGATTACGCGGTCACGCTGGTGGCGGCCCTGCTGCTGGGCATTGGGTTTGTCCTCCAGCAGCGCGCGGCCGAGCGTGCTCCGGAATCCCATTTCCTTAGCGTCCGGATCATCGGTGATCTGCTGCGCAAGCGCACGTGGCTGGCCGGGATCGTCTGCATGATCCTGGGGCAGATACTCGCGGCGTGGTCGATCGGGCACCTCTCACTGTCCTTCGTCGAGCCGCTGCTGGCCACGAACCTGCTGTTCGCCCTGATCCTGGCCGTCCCGCTGTCGCGCCAGTCCGTCCGGGTGACCGAGGTCGCCGGGGCGCTGCTGCTCATCGCGGGCGAGACGATCCTGTCGCTGGCCCGGGAGACCCAGCCCATCGGGCAGTCGTTCGGCTCGGTCTCGCACTGGCCCGCGGCCGCGGTCATCGCCTTCATCGCGTTCGCCGCCGTGCAGGCCGGGCGGCGCCGATCGGGCAAGCGGCGCGCCACCCTGACCGGGCTGGGCGCCGGCCTGGTCTTCGGCATCCAGGACGCGCTGACCCGGCAGACCCTGCAGATCCTCCAGAACCACTCATGGTCCGCCGTGCTGCACAGCTGGTCGGCCTACTGCCTGGTCGCCACGGGCGCGGTCGGCATCCTGCTCATGCAGAGCGCCTTCAACTCCGGGCCGCTGCATTCCTCCCTGCCGACGATCACCGCGGGCGAGCCGGTGGCCGGTATCCTGCTCGGCATCCTCATCTTCGGCGACCGGGTGGCGCTGGCCCCCGAAGACCTGGCGCTGCAGGCGGGCGGGATCTTCACGCTCGTCGTCGGCGTGGTCCTCGTCGCCCGCGCTCCGGCGCTCGACCGCCTGCGTAAGGCGGTCGAGCCGGTCCATCTCCCGCGCCGCCGGGACTCCGGCGAGGAGCCCGCGGCTCCGGCACCCGACGCTTCTGTGGGCCCGGCGGCCGCCCCGGACGCGGAGCCACGCCGTCCGCGGAAAGCGGGCCGGCTGAACAACGCCAAGATCGAATGAGATACCGAATTGAACCCGAATAGGCTTTCGCCGGCTAGCCGTGGTGCCCAGGGGCAGAGGTCAAGGATCTTGGTCACCCCTGCGATGCGGAGGCTCAGCATGGCCCCAGGAGGACAACCAGCTGTGGCGCCGGCCTCCGTACCCGGCCCGGGCCCGGGTCGGGCCCGGGTGTCCGGGTCCGGAGATTGGCGTGCCCTCGGCGCCTGCCGCGACGAGGATCCCGATCTGTTCTTCCCGATCACCTCGCAGGGCCCGTCGGCCCGGCAGGTGGCGAAGGCGAAAGCGGTGTGCGGCCGCTGCCGCGTCCAGCGCGAGTGCCTGCACTTCGCTGTGGAAAGCAGGCAGGACGAGGGCGTGTGGGGCGGCACGACCGAGGAGGAGCGCAAGCTGATGCGCCGGGCCCAGAGCCGGGCGCGGCGCCAGATCGCCCGCGACGGCCCTCCCGCGAGCCAAGCTCGGGGGAGGGCCGTGACGCTTGCGAGCCCCGGAATTAACCGCCGCTGTTCATCCAGGTGGCGCTGAAGTTCGTACCGCTGGTGAGCGCCGAGATACGGTCCTCCTGGACACCATTGGCCGAGACCATGTTGATCCCGACCGGGCTGAAGTTGCCGATCGGGGAGCCGTTGGCCTTCGCGGCGGTGAAGTTCACCGTGCCGAAGTTAGCCAGCGGCAGGATGCCGCCGCTGTTTGTGCAGCAGGGAGCTTCCGCGATCACTTCCGCCGACGACCGGGCGGCGCCCGCGAGCGTCTTCGTGACCGTGTGGCTCCAGCCCTGGGTCGTGTCCGAAAGCTTGAGGGTGAACTTGTTACTTCCCGAGTAGGTCACCGACCCGGTGAAGTGGTCGCCCGGGCGGACCGTGTTGCTGAAGTTCACCGGGTACGCGGGGTACATCTCGTACCAGGAGTAGTACTGGGGCGTGGAACCCGAGCAGTCGACCTCGGAGCCGGTCTGCTCGACCGTGGAGCTGTTGTAGCCGTCCAGGCCGACCCAGAAGCTGGAGTACTGGGTCCCCGAGCTGCACTTGCCGGTCGGCTCCACCCAGCTCGACGAGACACTGGTGTAGGTGCCACTCGCGGCCGCGTATCCGGACCAGTTCGTGCTGGTGGTGGTCTGGTTCCGCGTGCTGCTGTGCGACGCCTGCGGGCCGACCAGGTGGGCGACAGGCCCTCCTGATTGGACCGGTGCACCGGACGGAGTACGCGGTCCCGCCGTGGTCTGGGTGGTAGCGGTCGCGGCGGAGTGGCCCGACGCGGCGGCGTAAGCGGGCGCCATCATCGTGAAGCCCGCGACCACGGCGCTTCCCGCGATGATCAGCGCGCGCTTCCGGGCGCGATGACTCATGTGTCTCTCCGTTGCTCGTGCGTTCCTCTTTGTGAGGATGAACGTCGTTCGGTCCAAGAGTGATACGGTCTGGCCGAATCCAACACCAAGCAAAGGTAAAGAACGTTACAAAAGATCTAAAAAGATTAAGATTCTATTTCTCCTTGCTAAAAATTGATAAATGCGCTAGGTAAACGTTGTCAAATATGGCGGCAACGCGCGAACCCAGGCCGGAGCCGACGTCGTTCAGCGCATTTACCTCGCACAATTACGTGGCCATGTCCGTCGCCGATGGCGCTGTGACCAGGTACTTCCCGGCCGCGTTGGATGAGGCGCTGCGCGCCATGCTTCCCGTCACTGCCATGGGGCCCGGCTACCTCGGGCGTTTTCCCCGGGATTATCCGCCCAGCGGAGATAGCATGACATGCCCGGATATGCGCCAGCGGTCAAAATGGCGGGTCATCGGCGGGAGGCGCGAGAAACCGGACATTTAGCATCACGGTCGCGCACCGCCGTCCCGGCCCGCGCCACACTCTGCGTTCCGTCTGAGTGGAGGGATCGTGCGCGGAGCGCGTTCGTGACGGTGACATTACCCATAGGATGGTTCACCGGCGGCCGGGCCTGGAGGCGCCATCCGGCACCGCGCAGACGCGCAGACGAGAGGCTAGGGTACGGCACGCAATGGGTAAGGCAAGCAGGGCCAAGCGGGATGGCACGCGCCGGGAGAAGATCGCGGCCCAGCGGGCCAGGGAGCGCCGGGCCGAGATCCGGAACCGGCTGCTCATCGCGTCCGGCAGCGTCGTGGTGGTCATCGCTATCGTGGCCGTCTTCATCGTGGTCAAGCTCAACGCCAAGCCGGCCGCGGCGGCTGCGAGCAACGGCCCGGTCGGCACGGCGCTGGCCAACGTGGTCTCCGGCACCACGAGCGTCCCGGCCAGCACCCTGGACGCGGTCGGCGCCGGCAGTGTGACGAGCGGCCCGACGTCGGTCAACGGGGCCGCGCTGACCCAGAACGGCAAGCCGGAGATGCTCTACGTCGGCGCCGAGTACTGCCCCTACTGCGCGGCCGAACGATGGGCGATGGTCGTGGCCCTCAGCCGGTTCGGGACCTTCTCCGGGCTGCACACCGTGCACTCCTCCAGTAGCGACGTCTACGCCAACACGCCGACGTGGACGTTCTACAAGTCGTCTTACACGAGCAAGTACCTGTCGTTCACGCCGGTGGAGCAGCTGAGCAATATCCCGGACAAGAGTTCCAGCGCCGGCTACACCGCGCTGCAGTCGACCACGTCCGCGCAGCAGGCCCTGATGAGCACCTACGACACCCAGGGCTCGATCCCGTTCGTCGACATGGGCAACAAGTTCGTCCAGGTCGGGAACCCCACCGGATTCGGGCCGCAGGTCCTGACCGGCAAGTCGTGGAGCCAGATCGCGGCGGCGCTCAAGCAGCCGTCCAGCGCCATCGCCAAGGGCGTGGACGGGGCGGCGAACTACATGACCGCGGCGATCTGCAAGCTGACCAGCAACCAGCCGGCCACCGCGTGCACCCCCGTGGTCAAGCAGCTGGAGGCGAAGATCTGATGGCCGGCTCCAAGGCCGGGCGGACCCGGGCCAGATCGTCGGGCACCGGGGCGAAGAACTCGTCCGGCACCAGCGCCAGGAACACCGCCGCCACGAACACGGCCACCAAGAACGCTGCGGCCAAGAACGCTGCGGCCAAGGGTGGTGCCGCCCGGGGCGGCAGCGCTCAGGCGAAGCGGCCTCCGGCGCGCGCCCAGCGGACTGCGGACGTTGCCGCGGTCCCGGCCATACCCCGGGACCCCCCGGCTGGCTGCGGTGGACGACGCTGGTGCTGGCGATCGCCGGGCTCGGCGTGTCGGTCTACCTCACCATCGCGCACTACACCACCGCGGTCTCGCTGGCCTGCCCGAACACCGGCGCGATCAACTGCGAGAAGGTGACCACCAGCCCGGAGTCGAATGTCTTCGGGATCCCGGTCGCCGTGCTCGGACTCGCGTTCTACATCTTCCTCGTGCCGATCATGACCCCCTGGGCCTGGCGGTCCGCCCGGCGCGAGGTCGCGCTGGCCCGCCTGCTCTCCCTGGTCGTGGGCATCGGCTTCGTCCTGTACCTCGTTTACGCCGAAGTGGTCGAGATCGGCAACATCTGCCTGTGGTGCACGAGCGTGCACGTCATCACGCTCATCCTGTTCGCGCTGACCGCCATCAGCGCCGCCATCTGGGGCCTCACCCCGGCGGCGGCCACCACGCCCGGGCGGGCGCCACCCCGGGTGCCGCGCGCGCCGCCCGGCGCCGATGACATAAATCTCATCTTCCGGCGCGCCCATGGCGCGGCCCGGGCGGCCGTCGTTACGGTGAGTTGATCACTGCCTGCGCGAGCGTGCCCGGGAGAAGCCAACCGTCGTGAGCTACCTGACCGGCCACTGGTCGTACGACCCGTTTCTCGTGGTGGCGATCGCGCTCGCCGTCTGGCACGAGATCGGGGTGCAGCGGCTGGCGCGGCGTTCCCGGCCGGAACGGAACCGCGAGCGGCGGATCCGGTCGGTCTGGTTCTACCTGGGGCTGGCGGTCCTGCTGCTGGCCGTCGAGTCGCCCATCGACTACTGGGCCAGCGACTACTTCTTCGTCCACATGATCCAGCATCTGCTGCTCATGTTCGCCGCGCCGACGCTGGTCGTGGCCGGTGCTCCCTGGCAGCCGATGCTGGACGCCCTGCCGGGCCGGACCGGGCGCGCGCGTCACCCGGGGCGTCCTGGCCGGAGGCTGGTCCCGGCCGCTGCGCGCGGCCGCCGGGGCGCTGCTGCGGCCGTGGCCGGCCATCGTCATCTTCAACGCGGTCATGATCTTCTGGCACATCCCGGGGCCGTTCGACCTGGCCGAGAACAACCAGGCCGTGCACATCTGGCTGATGCACGGCTCGTTCTTCACGGCCGGCGTCCTGTTCTGGCTGCAGTTCATCCCGTCGCCGCCGTTCCGCCGGGAGATGCCGCTGCTGTCCCGCGGCGTCGCGCTGATCGGGACCAACGGCATCATGGTCGTGCTGGCCATGGCGCTGAGCTTCTTCGCCGCCCGGTCGTGGTACCCGGTCTACGACCACATCCCCGGCGTGACCCTGCCCCCGCTCGCCGACCAGCAGCTCGGGGCCGCGATCTTGTGGGTGTGCGGTGACTTCTGGGCCATCCCGGCGCTCATCGTCACCGCCCGGGCCCTGATCAGCCAGGACGGCGGCGTCAGCGTGGCGGTGGATCGGATCCTCGGCCGGGGCGCGGCCCGTCATCGCTGGCCGGTACCGGTTCAGGGGCCGCTCCGGGAGCCGGCTGAGACGGCGCCGGGATCCGGCGCGGGCCCGGGATCCCCTGCGGCGTAGCTGATCCCGCGCTGAGGCTTAGCTGACGGACACGTCAGGGCGGCCGCCAGACTTTCTGTGCCGCTGGCTACTAGCCGGTTAGGATATGGGCGCAACGAGCGTAGCTCCGCGTAACCGCGCTCGCTGCCCGCGTCATGGTCCTTCCGCCCGGCCGCAGGAGCCCCTCGGCCGCAGGAGCCAAGGAGGGCTCGCATGCGATACCAGCCGGTGATTCACCGGGCTGTCCTCATACCCGCGCTCGGCGTGGCGCTCGCCGCGGCCGCCACCGCCTGCAGCAGCAGCAGTTCGAGCTCGCCGGGTTCGGGTGCGTCGGCCAGCACATCGGCCAGCGCGCCGGCCACATCGGCATCCGCCGCCCCGTCCTCGGGCGGAAGCTCCGCCGCGGCCGTGACGGCGATCAAGACGAACTGGGAAGCCTTCTTCAGCCCCAAGACGCCGGCCAGCAAGAAGATCAGCCTCTTGCAGAACGGCCAGGTGTTCGCGTCGGTCATCCAGGCCCAGAACAGCTCCACTCTCGCGTCCTCGGCGACCTCCACCGTGTCCGCCGTGACGCTGGTGTCGCCGACCCAGGCCAAGGTGACCTACTCGATCCTGGTCGGCGGGGCGCCGGCGCTGAAGGACCAGCCGGGCGTGGCCGTGCTGCAGAACGGCACCTGGAAGGTGGGCGATCAGAGCTTCTGCGCGCTCCTGACCCTGGAGAACAACGGCAAGGCGCCCTCGGTCTGCGCCAAAATCGCCGGTTAGCCGGCAGGCGGGCCGGTGGACCAGGGAAGCTACACGCAGGCGCGGCCTGACCGGCCGGTCTCCGCCCGGTTCGGCGGCCGGTCACTCGCCCTGGCCGTCCTGTGTACGCTGCTGTTCCTGACGTTCCTGGACAACACCGTCGTCAGCGTCGCGCTGGGCAGCGTCCAGACCGATCTGCACGCCGGGGTGTCCGCCCTGCAGTGGGTGGTGGGCGCGTACGCCCTGACCTTCGCGAGCGTCATGCTGGCCTGCGGGATGATCGGTGACGAGTTCGGCCGCAAGATCGTCATGCTGTCCGGGGCCGGCGTCTTCTGCGCCGGATCGGTCATGTGCGCGGTGGCGCCGAACACCGGCGTGCTCATCGCCGGGCGGGCCGTCATGGGCCTGGGCGCGGCCGCGAGCGAGCCCGGCACCCTGTCGATGCTCCGCCACCTCTACACCGACCAGCGCAGCCGGGACCGGGCGATCGGTGTCTGGGCCGCCGTGTCCGGCCTCGCCCTGGCCCTCGGCCCGGTTATCGGCGGGGCGCTGGTCGGCCTGTGGAACTGGCGCGGCATCTTCTGGTTCAACCTGGTCTTCGGGCTGGCGGCGCTGGTGCTGGCCGGGATCGTCCTGCCGGAGAGCGCCGACCCCGACGCCCACCGCGTCGACACGGCCGGCGCGCTGCTCGGGGCGGCCGTCCTGGCGTCCATGGTGTTCGCGATCATCAACGCGGAAAGCTCCGGATTCGCCGCACCAGAGGTGATCGCGCTGTTCTGCGTCAGTGCCGTCGCGGGCGCCGCCTTCGTCTGGTGGGAGGCCCGCGCCCCGCACCCGCTCATCGATCTGCGGTTCCTCCGCGTGGCCCGCTTCACCACCGCGAACATCGTCGCGTTCTGCACCTACTTCGCGACCTTCGCCATCTTCTTCTTCACGGCGCTGTACCTCTACGAGGTCGTCGGGCTGTCCGGCTACCGCATCGCCCTGGTCTTCCTGCCCATGACCGTCCTCATGATCGTCGCGTCGCTGCTGACCGGCCGCTGGCTGGACGCCATCGGCCTGCGGTGGGCCATCTTCGGTGGCTGCGTGCTGTTCGCGGCCGGCCTGTGGCTGTCCGACCTCAACCTCAGCCCGCACCCGCACTACGTTCCGCTGCTGGTCGCCCTGGCCCTGACCGGGATCGGCATCGGGGCCACCGTGGTGCCGATCACGTCGTCCGCGATGTCCGCGGTGCCGCCGGAGCGGTCCGGCATGGCGGCCTCGGCCACCAACACCAGCCGCGAGGTCGGCGCGGTGACCGGCGTGGCAGTGCTCGGTGCCCTGGTCAACGGCCAGCTCAGCTCGAGCATCGCCCACCAGTTGCGGGCGCTGGGCCTCCCGGCGAGCATCCAGACCGTCGTCATCCAGGGCGTCGAGACCGGTCAGGTCCCGTCCAGCGGCAGCACGTCGGGGGTGGGCCCGGCCGGCCAGGGAGCCCTCGTTCAGAAAGTCATCAACGCGGCATACACTGCGTTCCACGACGGCTTGCGTGACGCGCTGTTCCTGTCAGCGGGCCTGGTGCTCGCGGCCGGGCTGCTCGCGGTGGTGACGCTTCGCGCCCAATCAATGCGGTCAGGCGAGGGTTAGCAGGCAGTGGGCAAAGCAAGCAGATCGAAGCAAGAGGGATCCCGGCGGGAAAGGATCGCCGCCCAGCGGGCGGCGGAGCACCGGGCCGAGGTCCGTAACCGGGTGCTGCTCGCCTCCGGGGCGGTCGTGGTGGTCATCGCCGTCGTCGTGGGCTTCATCGTCTTCAAGACGAACTCCAAATCCCCCACGTCCTCCGGCGCGAGCAACGGGCCGACCGGGACGGCCCTGTCCCAGGTGGTGGCGGAAACGACCAGCGTGCCGGCCAGCACACTGGAGGCCGTGGGCGCCGGCAGCGTGACGACGCCCCCGAAAGCGGTCACCGGGTCCCCGCTGACATCGGGCGGCAAGCCGGAGACGCTCTACATCGGCGCTGAGTACTGTCCGTACTGCGCGTTCGAGCGGTGGGGCATGGTGGTGGCGCTGAGCCGCTTCGGTACGTTCTCCGGGCTGCACACGGTGCACTCCTCGAGCACGGACGTCTACCCGAACACCCCGACGTTCACCTTCTACGGGTCCAGCTACACCAGCAAGTACGTGACCTTCACCCCGGTCGAGGAGACGACCAACATCCCGCGGGGCAATGGCTACACGCCGCTGCAGACTCCGACGGCCGCGCAGCAGGCGCTGATGGCTCAGTACAACTCGTCGGGGTCGATTCCCTTCGTCGACTTCGGCAACAAGTACACGATCGTCGGGGCGAGCGCCAGCCCGCAGGTCCTGGCGGGCAAGAGCTGGCCGACGATCGCCTCGTCGCTGCACGACCCGGCCAGCCCGATCGCCCAGGCGGTCCTCGGCACCGCCAACTACATGACGGCGGCGCTGTGCAAGACGACAAACGACCAGCCGGCCACCGTGTGCACCCCGGCCGTGACGGCGCTGCAGGCAAAGATGTGACGGTGTCTTTTCACCGGGGCTGTTCCCGCTGGAACAGCAGGAACAGCCAGGCCAGCGACGGGACGAGGATCACCATCCCCACACCCGCACAGATCGTGGTGGCCTGAAGCGTCGCGACACCGGCCGCCGCCTGGCCCACGGTCATGCCCGCCAGGACATGCGGGTACTGGGCCACCCCCCAGCCCCATAGGACCGCGGCCACCGCGAGACCGGCCGTCATCCGGACCAGGATGAACCGCCGCATGGCCATCAGCACCAGCGAGGCCACGCCCGCCGCGCCCGACACGGCGACCAGCGGCAACGCGCGGCCGGACAGCCCCGCGTAGAGCCGGGGTGCATCGGCGTGCACGACGGCGATTCCGGTGGCGGCCACGATGCCGGTCGCCACCCCGGACACCAGCGCGCGGCGCCGGAACTCCTCGGCCAGCCCGGGTTCGCCGGCCCGCCGGGCGTCGGCGGTGAGGTAGACGGCCGCGAGGTACATGCCGGCGACGACCGCGAGCGCACCGCTCATCACCGACGTGGGGTTGAGCCAGCTCGTGACGACGCTGCCCCGGGCCACGCCGGGCGGCACCCGGCCCGACGCGACCCCGCCGGCCGCGGCGCCGAGGAAGAACGGCGTGACCACGGACGAGAAGGCGAACGCCGCGCCGAAGATCCGCTGCAGCCACGGCTCGGTGACGGCCTTCCGGAACGCGAACGCCGAGCCCCGGGCGATCACGCCCAGCGCGATCAGGGTCAGCGGCAGGTAGAGCGTCGAGGACACCGACGCGAACAGCGGCGGGAACGCCGTCCACATCAGCACGAGGACGAAGATCAGCCAGACGTGGTTGGCCTCCCACACCGGGCCGATCGAGTGCTCCATCAGCGCGCGCCGCTTCGCGCCGGGGCCGGTCCGGCCGGCCAGCAGGTCCCAGGCCCCGCCGAAGTCGGCCCCGGCCAGCAGCGCGTACGCGGTGACGCTGGCCCACATCAGGGCGAGCAGCGTGGTGGCGAACGTCATGTCCTCACACCACCTTGTACTCGGTGACGTCGCGTTCCTGTGGCGCTTCCGGGACCGGCCGGCTCCGGGCCAGGCGGCGCAGGACGTAGACGGTGACCACGGTCAGGACGGCGTAGACGGTGACCACCGCCAGCAGGCCCCAGCCCAGCCCGGGCGCGGGGTTGACCGCGTCGGCGACCCGCAGCACCCCGTAGACGATCCACGGCTGCCGGCCGACCTCGGTGACGACCCAGCCCGCCTCCATGGCCGCCACCGCCGCGATGCCGCTGACCGCCGTGGCCCGCAGGAACCATGCCGAACGAGGCATACCCCGGTGCCGCCACCACGCGAGGGCGGCCCACGCGCCGAGGGCCAGCAACCCGAACCCGATCCCGACCATCGCGTCGAACGCCAGGTGGACGACCGTCACCAGCGGCGGCCGGACGTCCGGCGGCGCGCTGTCCAGGCCCGCGACGTAGCCGTGCGGGCTGAAGTGCAGCAGCAGCGAGAGCCCGTCCGGTAGGCGGATCGCGCCGTGCAGCGGTTGTTCGCGAAGTAGCCGCCGATGGCCTCGGGCACTCCCCGGCCGCCGTGGTACAGGCCCTCCATGGCGGCCAGCTTGAGCGGCTGGTCGCTGCCGACGGCCCGGGCGGCCCAGTCGCCTACGCCGATCTGGACCGGAGTGATCGCCGCGCCCAGCGTGAGCGGGATGGCCAGGCCGAGCCGGTGGTACCGGTCGGTCCGGCCGCGGAGCATCGCCACCGCGTAGACGCTGGCCACTCCGAAGCCGGTGACCATGAACGCGGCCAGGATCATGTGCGTGGTCTCGGGTCCCGTGGCCGGGTTGAACATCGCCTCCCACGGGTCGACGCCGGTCAGCCTGCCGTGGACAATCGTGAATCCGCGCGGGGCGTTCATCCACGAGTTGGCGGAGACCACGAAGAACGCCGAGGCGATGCCGGCAATCAGGATCGGGAATCCCGGACAGCAGGTGGGGGCGGGGCGGCAGCCGGTCCCAGCCGTAGAGGTAGATCCCGAGGAAGATCGCCTCGATGAAGAAGGCGAACCCTTCGATTGCGAACGGCAGCCCGATCACCGAGCCGTAGTGGTCCATCAGGCCGGCCCACAGCACGCCCATCTCGAAGGACAGGATCGTGCCCGATACGGCGCCGACCGCGAATAGGACACCAAGGGCCTTGGCCCATCGTCGCGCGAGCAACTGGTACCACGGGTCCCCGGTGCGCCAGCCGCGCCATTCGGCGAACAGAATCAGCCCCGGCATTCCGACGCCGAGGCAGGCCAGGATGATGTGCCAGCCGAGTGAGAAGCCCATCTGCGTCCGGGCCGCGACCGGCGTGGCGGTCGAACCCGCGGCGGTGGTGTGCACGGCGGTCAGGGCCGCCGTAGCCAATGCCCCCATCGGACCTCCTACTACATCGTGTAGTTAGAAGCTACAACGACGGCCTGTAGTAGATGCGGTGGGGGGTCCGCCGCTGCCGGGCGGTATCGGTGGGGAGTTACTTCTCCGGGGGAGAGTGAACGCTGGGGGGGGTTGGCGTTCACTCCCCCCGGAGAGCGGTGGATGCGTTCCCGGTAAAGGCTGGCCGGCCTGGCATCTGCCTTCGCTCTGGGGGGGGGGAGGAGCGATGACGGCGCCGGGCAGGCGCGGGGCCTATGGGATAACATCCACCCGACCGTGGCCGCTCCGATCACAGCCCATGATCACGGGCTAGGATCGGGCGGGTTGGGTGGAGCGGGACCATCTGTTCGTTAATGTCGTCCGCGAAGCTGGGGCGTGCCTGCCTTCCGAAGGCCCGAGGGCGCTGGCTGGCCGATCGCTGGAGGTTGCTACGGAGACGCTCGGAACGGACTCGTTCGGCCAGTTCACGGAGCAGCCGTTCGTCAATCCCTTCCTCCGGTTCGTCGTCCAGTGGCGTACCCGGCGCCCGGTCGTGTGGCGCCGCATCCGCCCGCCGGGAGCAGACGAGGTCATCCGGCCGACCGGTTCTCCCGGTGGCGTCGGGCACCGGATTCGTCGCGCTGGTCCTGCCGGTCACGATCGTCACAATCTTTCCCGCCGTCCAGGCTCGTGCTGCAGGCGTGCATCGCGCTTGTGGCAACGCCCCCGACGCTGTGGGCACCCTCAGCCAAGTACGTCTACCCGCCTACTTAAGTGATAAGGCACCCGTCCCTACGCGTTATGGATTTTTTCTGGATGCCTCCCACGTATGCTGTAGATCCTGTCCATAGGCCGTGGAGAGACGCCGATGGCCATCGATGACGCGGAGGACGGCAGCCAGCCCCCGGTGCTGCGCGTCGGCGTGCTCGGCCCGGTGCGGGCCTGGATCGCCGAGCGCGAACTGCCGCCGGGACCGCCACGGCAGCAGGCGGTCCTGGGCGTGCTGGCCATGCGGCCCAACCGGGTGGTCTCCCGCGACGAGCTGGTCGACGCCGTGTGGGGCCAGGACGCCCCGGCCAGCGCCGAGGGCGGCGTCCATACCTACGTGGCCGGGCTGCGGCGGGTACTGGAGCCCGGCCGGTCGCGGCGGGGGCCGGGCCGGGTGCTCGCCTCGGCGGGGGCCGGGTACGTGCTGCGGCTGGACGCCGGGCACGTGGATGCCGTCGTCTTCGATCGCAGCCTCGACAGCGGGCGCCGCCTGCGGCTGTCCGGCGATCTCACCGGCGCGGTGGCGGCGCTCGACGGCGCCCTGGGCCAATGGCACGGATCCGCGTTCGCGGGGGTGCCGGGGCCGTTCGCCAGCGCCGAGCGGGCCCGGCTGGGCGAGCTGCGTTCGGCCGCCGCCGAGGAGCACGCGGAGCTTCTGCTCGCGCTGGGCCGCCACGAGCAATCCGTGCCCGAGCTGGCCTCGCTGGTGGCCGAACATCCGCTGCGCGAGCGGATGCGCGGGCTGCTGATGATCGCGCTCTACCGGTGCGGACGCCAGGCCGAGGCGCTGCAGGTCTTCC
Organism: uncultured Actinomycetes bacterium; assembly: GCA_963718475.1. Lineage (GTDB taxonomy): Bacteria > Actinomycetota > Actinomycetes > Streptosporangiales > Streptosporangiaceae > CAVQZM01. Next base: position 93,909 of record CAVQZM010000050.1, read on the forward strand.
ACGATGCCCGCCAGGTCCTCGACGAGGAACTCGGGATCGATCCCGGGCCGGAGCTCAGCCGCATCCATCAGCAGATCCTGGCCTCGGACCCGGATCTGCAGGGCCCGGGGCGCGCTCCGGCTCAGCCCACTGCCGTCCAGCCGGCTGCTGGCCAGGCCGGCCCGGTGCAGCCCGCCCCGGTCCACGCTGCCCCCGGTCAGCCCGCCTCGGTTCAGGGCGCCTCCGGGTCAGCCCGCCTCGGTTCAGGGCGCCCCGGGACCGGCCCGCCAGCTGTGCAGCCAGCCACTGTGCAGTGCCGCGACACTGTGACCGGGCGCCGCCCGGGCCGATCAGCGGCGGCCGGCTCAGCCAGCCGCCCGGGCACCCGCTCAGCTTCCGCTGGAGGCGCCGGGCTTCTCCGGGCGGCACGCCGAGCTCAATCGCATGCTGGCCGTGATCGACTCGCCTGATCCCGGCGGCGCCGGGCCGGGAAGCGCGGATGGAGCCGACCGCCCGGCCCCGGTTCAGATCATCGCGATCGCGGGGACGGCGGGGGTCGGCAAGACCGCGCTCGCCATCCGTTTCGCCCGGCAGGTGGCCCGGCGCTACCCGGACGGGCAGCTTTACGTGAACCTGCGCGGCTTCGCCCCGTCCGGGTCGGCGATGAGCCCGGACGACGCGCTGCGCTACTTCCTGGACGCGTTCGCCGTGCCGCCCCAGCGAATCCCCGCCGATCGGGACGCCCGCGCCGCCCTGTACCGCAGCATGCTGGACGGAAAGCGGCCGCTCATCGTCTTGGACAACGCCCGTGATGCCGACCAGGTGCGCCCGCTGCTGCCCGGCTCGCCCGGCGCGCTGGTCGTGGTGACGAGCCGCTCCCAGCTCACCAGCCTGGTCGCCGCGGAAGGCGCGATCCCGTTCAGCCTCGACGTGCTGACCGGCGCGGAAGCTCACGAGGTGCTGGGCCGCCCGGCTCGGCCAGGAGGTGGTCGCGGCCGAGCCGCAGGCGGCCGCCGAGCTGATCGAGTCGTGCGCTCGGCTGCCGCTCGCGCTCAGCATCACCGTCGGCCGCGCGGCGATCCGCCCCCAGCTCTCGCTGGCGGCGCTGGCCGCCGAGCTGCGCGATGCCCGGAGCCGGCTCGACGCACTGGACGCGGGGGATGCGGCCACCGATCTCCGGGCGGTGATGTCGTGGTCGTATCAGCAACTGAGCCCGCCGGCGGCGAGGATGTTCCGGCTGCTCGGCCTGCATCCGGGGCCGGACATTTCCCGCGCCGCCGCGGTCAGCCTCAGCGGCACTAGTGATGACGACGTGGGCGCCGCGCTCGATGAGCTGACGCGAGCCCACATGGTCGCCGAGCATGCGGCCGGCCGGTTCACGTTTCACGACCTGCTTCGCGCCTATGCGGTCGAGCGGGCCAGGCAGGTAGCCGACGATGCGAAGCGGGAGCATGCCCTGCGCCGGGTCGTCGGCCACTATCTGCATACGGCCCGGGCGGCGGCGGCGAAGGTCAACCCGCAGCGGTATCTGCCGGTTCCGCCTGCGCGGCCGGCTGACGTCACGCCGGAGGAGATCGCCGATCAGGAGCGGGCGCTGGGCTGGTTCGAGGCGGAGCACTCGGTGCTGCTGGCGGTGGCCGGGTACGCCGCGGACGCGGGGATGATGCCGGAGGCCTGGATGCTGCCGTGCATGCTGGCTGACTATTTCGATACGCGGGGGCACTGGCAGGACTTCGAGGTCGTCCAGCGGTCGGCGGTGGCGGTGGCGCGCCGGTTCGGCGACGTGGAGGGAGAGGCCCGGTCCTGCCTCGAGCTCGGCATCGCGTGCGTGCGGCTGGGCAAGCTGGAGGAGGCGGAGCCGCCCTTGGAATGCGCGCTGGCCGGGTACGGGCGGCTCGGTGACCGGGCCAGTGAGGCCCGCGTCCGCACCACCTTCGCCTACCGGCTGGAGCGAGGGGAGCGGTACGGCGAGGCGCTGGTCCATACCCGGGAGGCGCTGCGGCTGCACCAGGCGGTCGGGAACCGGGCCGGGGAGGCGATGGCGCTGAACGGCGTCGGCTGGTATCTCACGATGCTCGGTGAGCACCGGCAGGCGCTCAGCTACTGCCAGGAGGCCCTGGCGCTGCACCGCGAGCTCGGCGACTCCCGCGGCGAGTCAGCCACCTCCCACAGCCTGGGGCACGCCTACTACCAGCTCGGCGACTACCCGAAGGCGCTGGCCAGCTACCAGAACGCCCTCGATGCGGCCGTCCGGTCCGGCTCCCGGTACACCGAGGCGATCTCGCTGACCAGCCTGGCCGACACCTACTACATGACCGGCGACACGGCGGCCGCGCGCGACGCCTGGGAACGGGCCCTGGCCACCTACGACCAGCTCCGGCACCCCGACGCGGAGGAGGTGCGCACCAAGCTCCGTGCGCTCGACCTCGAGACCGCGTTCGGCGGCCCGGAGCCCGGGGCGGTCACCACGTCGCATTAGGCCCAGAGCTGTCACCACCTCCCGTTAGGCTAGATAAGGAGGTACGGCTCACTTGCGGGCCCGCTGGTCGCGGACGGTGACCGGGGCGGCCCGCACTGGCCAGGGGAAGGTGCTTGACGCTGGATACGACCAAGCCGCCGTTGCGGGCTCTGCTGCTGGAGAACATCCACCCGGATGCCACGGCCCGGCTGACCAAGGCGGGCTACCAGGTTGAGACGCGCGCGGCGGCGCTCAGCGAGGACGAGCTGATCGAGGCCGTTCGCGGGGTCAGCCTGCTCGGCATCCGCTCCCGGACCAACGTGACCGAGCGGGTTCTCGCCGCCGCGCCGGATCTGGTCGCGGTCGGCGCGTTCTGCATCGGCGTCAACCAGATCGACCTGGCCGCGGCGTCGCGGCACGGTGTCGCGGTGTTCAACGCGCCGTTCTCCAACACGCGCAGCGTCGTCGAACTCGTGCTGGCCGAGCTCATCTCCCTGGCCCGCCTGCTGCCGGAGAAGAACACGAAGATGCACGCGGGCGAGTGGGACAAGTCCGCGTCGGGCAGCCACGAGGTCCGCGGCCGCCGGCTCGGGATCGTCGGCTACGGCAACATCGGCGCCCAGCTGTCGGTGCTGGCCGAGAACCTCGGCATGTCGGTGTACTTCTACGACATCGCCGACAAGCTGGCCATGGGCAACGCTCGCCGCTGCGGCACCCTCACCGAGCTGCTGGAGTCGGTGGAGGTCGTCACCCTGCACGTGGACGGGCGGCCGGGCAACAGCGGCTTGTTCGGGGACGCCGAGTTCGCACGGATGCGGCCGCGCAGCCTGTTCCTCAACCTGTCCCGCGGTTTCGTCGTGGACCACGAGGCCCTGCGGCGGCACATCGAGAGCGGTCACATCGCCGGGGCGGCCATCGACGTGTTCCCCGAGGAGCCACGCGGCCGCGGCGACGAGTTCGTCTCGGCGCTGCGCGGCCTGCCGAACGTGATCCTCACCCCGCACATCGGCGGCTCGACCGAGGAGGCGCAGCAGGACATCGGTGAGTTCGTGGCGGGCAAGCTGCACGACTTCGTGGCCGGCGGCGCGACCTCGCTCAGCGTCAACCTGCCCGGCATCGCGCTGCCCACCGCGCCGGGCACGCACCGGCTGGTGCACATCCACCAGAACGTTCCGGGCGTGCTGGCCGCCATCAACCGCGTGCTGGCTGACCACCAGGTCAACGTCGAGAGCCAGATGCTCGGCACCCAGGGCGACGTCGGCTACGCCATCACCGACATCGGCACCGCCTACAGCGCCGAAGTCCTCAGCCAGCTCCGCGCCATGGACGTCACCATCCGCCTCCGCACCATCCACTGCGCCTGACCCCTGGGGCGCCGCGCCGGTAGCGCCGCGCCGCCCGTCGAGCCCCTCCAGTCACACGGGCCCCGCAGGCTGGCGGCCCGCTCATGATCGTGTGTTGAAAACGTCGCATTTAGCGGCAAACTTCACATGATCATGGAAACCCCTGGCTGCGCGAGCGGAAAAGTCCCCATGATCATGAACCGAGACGTGCCGCGCTCCTACAGCGGGGTTACGTAGGCGCCGGAGATGCCGCCGTCGACCAGGAAACAGCTCGCGGTGATGAACGACGCGTCGTCGCTGGCCAGGAAGGCTACGGCGGCGGCGATCTCTTCGGGCTCGGCGAACCGGCCCATCGGGACGTGGACCAGGCGGCGGGCGGCCCGGTCCGGGTCCGCGGCGAACAGATCCTGCAGCAGCGGCGTGTTCACCGGGCCGGGGCACAGCGCGTTGACGCGGATCCCCTCGCGGGCGAACTGGACGCCCAGCTCGCGGCTGAGCGCGAGCACGCCGCCCTTGGACGCCGTGTACGAGATCTGGGACGTGGCCGCGCCCATCACGGCGACGAACGAGGCGGTGTTGATGATCGCCCCCTTGCCCTGACGCTGCATGTACGGGATGGCTTCCCGGCAGCACAGGTAGACCGACGTGAGGTTGACCTCCTGGACCCGGCGCCAGGCGTCCAGGCCGGTGCTGAGGATCGAATCGTCTTCCGGCGGCGAGATGCCCGCGTTGTTGAACGCCACGTCGACCGAACCGTAGGCCTCCTGGGCGGCCGCGAAGGCCCGCGCCACGTCCGCTTCGGCGGTGACGTCGGCGTGCACGAACAGGCCGTCCACCTCGGCGGCGGCCTTTTCCCCGGCCGGGTCGTCGATGTCGACCGCGACTACGTGCGCGCCCTCGGCGGCGAACCGCCGGACCGCGGCCAGCCCGATGCCGCTGCCGGCCCCGGTCACCACCGCGGTTCGTCCCTCAAGTCGGCCCTGCACTGTTCCTGCTCCTTACTCGGTAGAAACTTGTCGGCCTGCTCCGGTTCCCCAGGGACCTAGCTGGTGGCGATGAAGACGTTCTTGACCTCGGTGAAGGCCAGCGGCGCGTCGGGGCCGAGTTCGCGGCCGAGACCCGACTGCTTGAACCCGCCGAACGGCGTCGAGTACCGCACCGAGGAGTGCGAGTTGACCGACAGGTTGCCGCCCTGCACCGCCCGCGCCACCCGGATCGCCCGGCTGGTGTCCCGGGTCCAGATGGAGCCGGACAGGCCGTACGGCGTGTCGTTGGCGATCGCCACCGCCTCGTCCTCGTCCCCGAACGGCGTCACGCACACCACCGGGCCGAACACTTCCTCCCGCCACGCCGGAAGCCCTGCCATCTGGGCCAGCGGCCCGGCGAGGACGGTGGGCGGGAACCAGAAGCCACGTCCCCCCGGGGCGGTACCCCGGAACGCCACCGGAGCATCCGGGGGAACGAACCCCGCCACCCGCTCGCGGTGGGCGGCCGAGATCAGCGGCCCCATCTCGGTCGCCTCGTCGGCCGGGTCGCCCACCACCAGGCCCTTGACCGCGGCCTCGAACCTTTCCAGGAAGGAGTCGAATACCTCCTGCTGAACGAGGATGCGTGACCGGGCACAGCAGTCCTGGCCGGCGTTGTCGAACACGGCGTACGGCGCCGTCGCCGCCGCGCGTTCGAGGTCGGCGTCGGCGAAGACGATGTTCGGGCTCTTGCCGCCCAGTTCCAGCGTGACGCGCTTGGTCTGCGCGGCGCACGCGGCCATGATGGCCTGGCCGACCGGTACCGAGCCGGTGAAGCAGATCTTCCGCACGTCCGGGTGCTCGGCCAGGAACCGGCCCACGACCGGGCCGCGCCCGGGCAGGACCTGCAGGACGCCCTCGGGCAGCCCGGCCTCCAGCGCCAGCGCGGCCAGATGCAGCGCGGTCAGCGGGGTCAGCTCGGCCGGCTTGAGCAGCACCGCGTTGCCCGCCGCCAGGGCGGGCGCGAACCCCCACGACGCGATCGGCATGGGGAAGTTCCAGGGCACGATCACACCGACCACGCCCAGCGGCTCGTGAAAGGTGACGTCGAGGCCGCCGGCCACGGGAATCTGCTGGCCGTTCAGCCGCTCGGGCGCCCCCGCGTAGTAGGCGAGCACGTCCCGGGCGTTCGCCGCCTCGCCCCGCGCGCTGGCGATCGGATGCCCGGCCTCGGCCACCTCCAGGCGGGCGAGTTTCTCCAGGTCCCGGTCGACCAGGCCGGCGAACGCGCGCAGCAGTCCGGGCCCGGTCGGCGGGGGAGAGCGCGGCCCGCCGGCGGCCGCCTGGCTGGCCCGGCGGACGGCCGCGGCGGCTTGCCCGGCGGATGACTCCTCGACGACCTGGACCACGTCCTCGGTCGCCGGATTCACTACCTCGTGCAACACGGGCTCATGAGCCATGGGCGACACCGCTTCACAGCCGCTCGAAGCAGCGGCGGAGCTCCCAGTCCGTCACGGCCGCGTGGTAGGAGTCCAGCTCGACCCGGGCCATGTTCGCGTAGTGGGCCATGACCTCCTGGCCGAACGCGTCGGCGGCCAGCGCGGAATCCGACCACAGCACCGCCGCCTCGTCCAGGGTGGACGGCACGCGCGGCCCGTCGGCGGCGTACGCGTTGCCGGTGACCGGCGGTGGCAGCGGCATGGCCTGCTCGACGCCGCGCAGAGCGGCCGCGACCATCCCGGACACGGCCAGGTATGGGTTCACGTCACCGCCGGGCACCCGGCACTCGACCCGCAGCGACGGCCCGTGGCCGACCAGCCGCAGGGCGCAGGTCCGGTTGTCCGGGCCCCACGCCACGGTGGTGGGCGCGAAGCTGCCGTCCGCGTACCGCTTGTAGGAGTTGACGTTGGGCGCGAACAGCAGGGTCAGCTCCCGCATCCCGGCCAGCAGCCCGGCGATCATCTGGCCGCCCGTCTCCGAGAGCCCGTACGGGCCGTCGCCCGTCATCACCGGCCGGCCGTCCCGGTCGCGGAACGACATGTGGATGTGGCAGGAATTGCCTTCCTTGTCGTTCGGCTTGGCCATGAACGTCAGGCTGCAGCCGTGGGCCGCCGCGATCTCCTTCGCCCCGGTCTTGTAGACCACATGCTGATCGCAGGTGGTCAGGGCGTCCGTGTAGCGGAAGGCGATCTCGTGCTGGCCGGGGTTGCACTCGCCCTTGGCCGACTCGACGGTCATCCCGGCCCCGGCCATGCCGAGCCGGATGTCGCGCAGCAGCGGCTCGATCCGTGACGTGCCGAGCACCGAGTAGTCGACGTTGTACCGGTTGGCCGGGGTCAGGCCCCGGTAGCCGAGATCCCACGCCTTCTCGTAGGAGTCCTCGAACACGATGAATTCCAGCTCGGTGCCCGCGTAGCAGGTCCAGCCGCGCTCGGCGGCCCGGGCGAGCTGCTGGCGGAGCATCTGCCGGGGGGACGGGGCGACCTCGGTGCCATCGGGCCACCGCACGTCGGCCTGGACCAGGGCCGTCCGCTCCTGCCAGGGCAGCATCCGTATCGTCGCCGGGTCGGGGACCAGGACGAAGTCGCCGTAGCCCCGGTCCCACGACGTGAGCGCGTAACCGTCCACCGTGTTCATGTCGATGTCCACGGCCAGCAGGTAGGAGCACGCCTCGGTCCCGTGCCGGACGATCTCGTCGACGAAGAACGGCGCGTGGATCCGCTTGCCCTGCAGGCGTCCCTGCATGTCGGTCAGCGCGACGATCACGGTGTCGATGGTGCCCGCCGCGACCGCGGCGCTGATCTCCTCGAAGTTGGCCGCCCGGCGGGCCCTCGTGCCGTCCGTCGCGGTGTCTCCCATGTCGCCCACTAGGCCAGTGACTCCAGTTCATTCTCGATCGCGGCCAGTTCCTCGGCGCTGCCCTGGACCTTCGGTCCCTTGAACCAGTGCCGCGCCGACACCACCCAGTAGATCGTGGCGAAGCCGAGCACGGCCACCACCGCGACCACGGTGTAGTTGAACGTCTTCACCGTGACCGGCGACGCGGTGGGCAGCATGAACAGGACGGAGATGAACGCGACCCACGCGACCGCGATGATCCCGATGGGCCGTGACCAGCGGCCGAGGTGCCACGGGCCGGGCACGAAGTCCGCGCCGCGCATGAGCCGGAGCAGGGTCGGCAGCACGTAGGCGACGTACAGCCCGATCACCGCGATGGACGTGACCGCGGCGTAGGCGGTGCTGTTCCACAGGTACGGCAGGCCGAGGATGAGCGCGCCGCCCGCCGCCAGCCAGATGGCGTTGGTTGGCGTCCTGGTCCGGGGGTTGATCTTGTGCCAGAACCCGGAGCCGGGCAGCGCGCCGTCCCGGGAGAAGGCGTAGATCATGCGGGAGTTGGCCGTGACCGACGCCATGCCGCAGAACAGCTGCGCGCCGATCGCCACGACCAGCAGCAGCTTGCCGCCGGTCGAGCCGACCGCGTCGACGAAGATCTGCGCCGGCGGCACGGTCGCGCCCGCCTCGGCCGTGTAGTGCTGGATGGCGAAGGTGACGCCGATCAGCAGGATCCACCCGGCGACCAGCGAGACCAGGATCGAGGTGATGATCCCGCGCGGGCCGGCCGTCGCGGCGTCGCGGGTTTCCTCGGTCATGTGCGCGGACGCGTCGTAGCCGGTGAACGTGTACTGGGCCAGCAGCAGCCCGAGCAGCGCGACGTAGAACGTCGATCCCCAGCCGGTGTTGTTGACGAAGTGCGCCGAAGACGAACGAGGCGGACTGGTGGTGGGCCGGGACGAAGGCCAGCACGGCCACGATGAGCAGCACCCCGAGGATGTGCCACCAGACGCTGACGTCGTTCAGCTTGGCCACGATGCCCACGCCGAACTGGTTGAGCGAGCCGTGCAGGACCAGGATCGCGGCGAACAGCAGGATCGTGTGCCACGGCCTCGTGTCGAAGCCCCACTGCAGGTCGAGCAGGGCGTTGAGGAAGAACGCCGCGCCGAAGTCGATGCCCGCCGTCACCGCCACCTGGCCCAGGAAGTTGAACCAGCCGGTGAACCACGACCAGGCGGCGGCGTTGTGCTTGGCCAGCTTGGCCGACCAGTAGTACAGGCCGCCGGCCGTCGGGAAGCTGGAGCAGACTTCGGCCATGGCCAGGCCGACCAGCAGCGTCATCACCCCGACGAACGGCCAGCCCCAGGTGATCAGCGCGGGGCCGCCGGTGTTCATCCCGGTTCCGTAGAGGGTCAGGCAGCCGGACAGGATCGAGATGATCGTGAACGAGACGGCGAAGTTCGAGAAGCCGGACATGTGCCGGCGAAGTTCCTGCGCGTAGCCCATCTCGTGCAGGCGGCGCTCGTCGGCGCTGATCGTTGCGGCTGTGGCCGCGGCCCCCGGGGCGGCGGAGCCGGGCGGAATGGCGGTGTCATCGGCTGGCACGGGGCCTCCCTGGTACGGGGCGGGACGACGCTAGCGACGGCGGCCGTCCGGCGCCGCCGTCAGCCGGAACCGCGGCTCATATGAACAAAGCTGATCCATTGAATAGGTGTATTGACGCATTACGGACGGGCAGTGTCAAGATCGGGCCCATCACGATCTGCGTCATGTCCCCGGGTAGCCCCGGCGGGCGCCGGCGTCGGCCCGCCGGGCCCCGGCCGCCTGGCCGAGAAAACCGCGCAGCAGCGCGGCGGTCCCCTCCACGTGCTCCTCCATCGCCTGGCGGGCGCCGTCCGGATCGCCGGCCAGGATGGCCTGGACGATGCCGGCGTGCTGGGTGTTCGAGTGCACGAGGTTGCGCTCCAGCATGGGAATGGCGTTGAGCAGGTCGACCAGATGGACGCGGACCTCGACGACGCTCGTGGTCAGCAGCGGTGACGCCGGCCGCCTCGGCGATGGCCAGGTGGAGCCGGGTGTCGGCCTGCCGGTACCCGGCGATCTGGGCGCTCTCGACCGCGGCCAGGCTGGCGGTCAGTTCTTCCCGCTGGCGGCGGCTGAGCGTGGCGCGGGCGGCCGTCTCCGCGGCCCCGGCCTCCACCACCCGGCGGAAGGTCAGCGCGTCGGTGAGCAGGTCGCCCATGCTCGCCGCGGTCCGGGTGAGCTCGCCGTGCGCGAGCGGATCGGGCTGGTAGGTGACGAACGTGCCGCCGAAGCGGCCCCGGCGGGTCTCGACGTACCCCGCGGCGGCCAGCTCGCGCAGCGCGTCGCGGACGGTCACCCGGCTGACCCCCAGGCCGGCCAGTTCCCGTTCGGGCGGCAGCCGGTCCCCGCAGGAGTGGACGCCGAGCCGGATGCCGTCCAGCAGGCGCTCGACCGTCTCCTCGAACGCGTTGCCGGTCCGCACCGGACGGAACACCGCGTCGGTGATTGCGGACGAGCCTTCCGTCACGGCTGGGGTCTCCTGGCTGCAGCGGCTTCCGCTGCTCAATGGAGTAAGGATAGACCAAATGGCGTCAGGCGCCAGCGGCGGTCACCAGGGCGGCGAACAGCCGGGGATCGTCGTCCTCCTCCGGATGCCACTGCACGCCGAGCGCGAATGGCTCTGGGGCGGCGAACTCGACGGCCTCGACCGTCCCGTCCTCGGCCCAGGCCGAGGCGACCAGGCCGTCGCCGAGCCGGTCGACGGCCTGGTGGTGATGGGTGGGCACGTTCAGCCACGGCCCGTCCGCGCCGGGCCCGTCCGGGCCGAAGATCCCGGCCAGCGCGCCCGCCCCGCCGATGCGGACCCGGTGCGAGCCGAACTCGGCTGGGCGGCCCGGAATGCCCCTCGTGCCCGACGACGTGCGGGAGGTGCTGGTGGAGCGTCCCGCCCCGGGCGACGTTGAGGACCTGAATGCCGCGGCAGATGGCCAGCAGCGGAACCCGCCCGGCCAGCGCGCAGTCCAGCACGGTCAGCTCCCAGGCGTCACGTTCCGGCGCTGGCCGGGACGGTCAGCGGATGCGGGCTGCGCGCCGTAGTGGGCCGGGTCCAGGTCGGGGCCGCCGGAGATGACGACACCGTCGAGCGCCGGCCACGGTGGCCGCCGCCTCGGCCGGGCTTCCGCCCGGCGGCAGCAGCACCGGCCGCCCGCCCGCCCGCCGCACCGCGTCCACGTAGGAATGCGGCAGCAGGCGGCCGCCATCGACCAGCCCCGCCACTGGGCCGGGCCGTCGTAGGTGGTGATGCCGATCAGCGGGCTCATGTGTCCTTATAAACCGAAAAGTCATTTCGCCGAACGAGGCTGAGGGTTGGGGTGCAGGCCCGCGGGAGTTCACCGGGGACGGAGGGGGACGCTGGGCAGGGGCGGCGCGGGCAGCGGGTCGCCGCGATAGCCGTGCACCTCGCCGAACCGGCCCGCGGCCCAGTCGTCGCGGAACCGCGCGATCTCCTCGCCGGTCCGCGCGACGAAGTTCCACCACATGACCAGCCGTTCGCCGAACGGCTCGCCGCCGACGACGAAGAACCGCGCGGTCCCGCCGCCGGTGCCGTCCGGAGCCGGAGCCAGCCGGACCGACGATAGCCCGGTCGGAAGGTGAGCCATCCGTCCCGGCCTGATGTCGGCTCCATCGACGCCGGCCGGGCCGTCCACGGCGAGCACGCCGTGCTCGAACTCCGGGCGCAGCGGAAGCACCGCCTCGTCACCGGCGGCGACGGCCACCTCCAGGCCGACCAGCGGGCTGTACACGGTGGCGGGGGAGCGCTCACCGCCATGCTCGCCGACGACGACGGTGACGGTCGCGCCGCCGGCCCGGACGACCGGCAGGCCGGCGTGGTGGGCGAAGCCGGGCCCGGTGAACCGTTCGCCGCCGGGCAGCGCGATCCAGAGCTGAACGCCGTGCAGGCGGGCCGGCCGCGAAGCCGGGGACTCCTCCGAATGCGCGATGCCCCGGCCGGAGGTCATCAGGTTCAGCTCACCCGGCCGGATCAGCTGCTCGCTGCCGATGCTGTCGCGGTGCAGGACCAGGCCCTCGAACAGCCAGCTCGCGGTCTGCAGCCCGGTATGGGGGTGCGGCGGCACCTGCATCCCGGGGCCGGCGCTCACATCGTCGGGGCCGTAGTGGTCGAGGAAGCACCACGCGCCGATGGTCCGCAGGGTCCGCTGGGGGAGCAGGCGGCGGACCTCGGTGCCGTCACCCACGGCCGCCTTGCGGGCTTCGACCACGTCCACGGCGTGCAGCACGCCCGGGGCCAGGGTGATCGGCTGCGGCGCCGGGTCGAGATTGCTCATGGTGCCGAATCTACATTTACGCCGTCAGCGCCGGACCAGCGCGGCGATCTCCGCGGCGAACGGCCCGGGGGCTTCCTCGGCGATGTGGTGGCCGGACTCGATCGGCGTGCCGGACACGTCGTCGGCCCAGCCCCGCCAGACCCCGACGACGTCGCCGTACAGGTCCTCCATGTCGTCGCGGCTGGCCCAGACGATCCGGGTCGGGCAGCGCAGGCGCCGGCCGGCGGCCCGGTCGGCGTCGTCGTGCTCCCGGTCGGCGCCCAGCCCGGCCCGGTAGTCCTCGCACATGGCGAGCACGGTGGCCGGGTCGTGGATCGCGGCCATGTAGTCGGCCCACGCCTCCTCGCCCATCTGGGCCCGATGGTCCTTGCTGTGGTACCAGGCGTCCGGGTCGGCGTTGATCATCCGGTCTGCCTCGGCCTCGGGGCGGCCGAGGAAGAACCAGTGCCACCACGCCTCGGCGAACCGGGCATCGCAGCGGGCGAGCGCCTCGCCGATCGGCACGGCGTCGGCGATGACCAGATGGCTCACCGCCTCCGGATGGTCCATGGCCAGCCGGAACGCGACGTAGGCGCCCCGGTCGTGGCCGACCACGGCGAACCGCTCGTACCCGAGTTCCCGCATCAGGGCCAGGCAGTCGCCCGCCATGGCGCGTTTGGTGTAGGCGGCGTGGTCGTCGGTGGCCGGCGGTTTCGACGACCGCCCGTACCCGCGCAGGTCGGGGCAGACCACGTGGTGCTCCGGGGCGAGCAGGGGCGCGACCCGGTGCCAGGTGGCGTGGGTGCGGGGGTGTCCGTGCAGGAGCAGGACCGGGTATCCGCCGCCGCCATGGCGGACGCGGAGCGTCACCGGCCCGACGTCGATGTACTCCAGCACGAACTTGTCAAACACCACCGCCACCTCCCCGGACACCCAGGAGCGGACCTGGGTCGCTGCCCAGCGTAGTCAGGTGCTGCCCGAAGCCCCCCGGGGCCCGGTAGCGGCGCCGCGCCGAGGTGACGACCGGCAGATCCGGGGTGCGGAGGACCCGGCGGCCCTGGGCGTGCATCGCCGACACGAGGGCGTGGTCCTCGGCGGTGCCCAGCGGCGGGAACCCGCCCGCCGTCAGGTACGCGGGCGCGGTGAAGCCGAGATTCGCCCCGTGCACGTGCGGGTGCCAGCCGCGCCAGACGCCGTACTCGCGGGCGAACTCGATGGCCGTGGCCGGTGCGTGACCGGTCCAGTCGGCCACCGCGACCGTCCCGACGATGGCCTCCCAGCCCTGGCCGGCGTACCGCAGCTGCTCGGTCAGCCAGTTGGGCGGCACCACCGAGTCGGCGTCGGTGGTCGCGAGCCAGAGCCCAGCTTTGGGCCGGCCGCCCCGCAGGAGCTCGCGCAGGCCGGCCGCCCGCGCCGCGCCGACGTTCCGGTCGCATATTTCCACCACCGTCGCCCCGGCCCGGCGGGCGAGCGTGGCCGTGCGGTCGGAGCAGGCATCGGCGGCCACGACGATCCGCACGCTGGCCCCGCGCTCCGCGGCCGCGGCCCCGGCCGCCTCGCGCAGGGCCGCGAGGCAGGCGGGCAGCAGGTCTTCCTCGTCGTGGGCGGGCACGACGATCCCGACGGTGTCGATCACGCGGCAGCGTTCATGCCAGGCCCTCGGCGGCGGCGACGGACACCGAGGCCGGATCGGTCCCCGGCGCGGCACGGAGGAAGGCCTGCGCGACGAAATCCGGTTCCCGGTGGTCGGCGACCAGCGTGAGTTCCGGGCGGGCGGTGATCGCGGCGTGGACCTCGTCGCCGGTGCGCGGATAGTCGGCGACCGCGCGGCGCCAGTGCGCGGCCAGCAGCGTGCCACCGGGCCGCAGCGCCGCCGTGGCCCGGCCGAGCACGGCGTCCAGGTCGTCGCGGCCGAAGTAGTAGAGCAGCTCGGACAGGACCACCAGATCGAACCGGCCGCCCGGCCAGTCGGCGGGCAGCCGCAGGCACTCCACGCGCACGTGCGGCAAGTCGGCGGTGCGCCCGGCCGCGGCGCGGACCGCGGCCGGGGACACGTCGCACGACAGGAGCGTGCCGCACCTCGGGGCCAGCATCGCGGTCAGCACGCCGATCGAGCAGCCGGGCTCGAAGGCCCGGTCGTAGCGGGCCGCCGGGAGCATCGCCACGCTGATCGCGTACTTCCGGGCCTCGTACCAGCGGGTGCTGAACCCCCACGGATCGGGTGAGGCCTCGTACATCCCGTCGAAGTACGCGGCGTCGAGGGTCTGCGGGTGGCCGGTGAGGTTCGCGTCGGCCGTCAATTGATCAGCACTTCCTGGTCCCGGATGAAGTGCGCGATCACCTCGGGCGGCAGGACCGGGGGCCGGTGCGTTCCCCGCGGCCGCAGCTGGCTGCCGAAGCAGCCGATCGCCTCGCGCTTGCGCCGCGCGGCCTCGGGGCTGAGCGGCAGCCGGGCGGCGCGCTCCCACGGCACCCGGGAGTCCCGGGGATGCGCCCAGTGCCAGGTCCAGATCGGGTACGACAGCAGGCTGACACCTTCCTTGGCGCACGCGTCCCGGGCGGCGCGGCCGGCCGCCTCGTGATCGGCGTGCAGGTCACCGTCCCAGGGGGCCAGGCACATCCGGAACCCGGACACCAGCCTGGTGAGCTCCTCGCGGACCTCGGCCTCGCGGCGGGCCACGCCGGTATCGGGGACCCGCAGCCGGATGATCTCGGCCGGTGCGCCCAGACGGCGCAGGGCGGTCGATGTCTCCGCCACCCGGCGCTCGGCCAGCCGCAGGCGGCCGCCCGGTCCAGGCCGGGATGCGAGGCCTCTCCGTCGGTGATGGCCACCAGCCGCAGCCGGGCCCGCGCCGCCGCGAGCATGGCCAGCATGCCGCCGACGCCCAGCACCTCGTCGTCGGGATGCGCGGCGACGATCACCACGCTCGACCAGCCGCTGATGTCGACGGCGGGCAGTTCGTGCAGCAGGCGCCAGGACCGCCAGTCCTTCTCGGCCGTGCCCGGCGCGTCGATCAGGCTGGGCGCATTGGGCTCGATCTCGCTGCCGTGCGCCGCGTCTTGGGTCGCCGTCACCAGTTACTCTCGCCCTTCGCCACCAGCCGCCCCAGCTGTTCCAGATCCCGCTCGGCGTGGTGCTGGCGCAGATAGACCGCGAGGTCGGCGGTCCGGCGCGCGTGATCCGCGTCATGGCATAGCGGCCCGGCGCCGAGGGCATGCCCCACCCGGTTCAGCACGTCGGAGGCGACGTCTTCCACGAGCGTCCTGACCCGCAGCGTCCGGCGGGCCGCCGCGCCTTTGCGGTCGAGCGGGTCGTCGTCGATCTCGTCGGCCGCCTCGTCCAGGGCGGCCAGCGCCGTGCGCAGGCCGATGTCGACCGCCCCCAGATGGGCGAACGCGTGCGGCCCGATGTCGCGGTCCCGGGCCGCGGCCAGCAGCGGCCCGGCCACGCCCCGCGCCCCGCCGTACCAGCAGGCGGCCACACCGCCGCCGCCGTGGCTGAACCCGGGCCGTGCGGTGTAGCCGCCGGGCGGCCCGACCGGTTCGGCGGGCACGTTCGCGAAGCGCACGTCGAGGGTGTCGCTGCCGGCCATCCCGACGGCCGGCCACGTGCCGGGCCGGGGCCGGACTCCTTCCTCGGCGGTGCTGACCGCGAACAGCCGGACCCCGTCCGCGGTGCCCGCGGTGACCAGCACGTGGGTGCAGGCCCGCGCGCCCGAGCAGTACTGCTTGGTGCCGTCCAGCCGCCAGGTGCCACCGCGTAGTTCGGCGCTGAGGCTGGGCCCGGGCGGCATCGCGGCCCAGACCCCCCAGCGGCTGTGCGGCGGGGGCGGCGGGCCGCCCAGCTCGTCCAGGATCGCGATCGCGTCGGCATGGCCCTCGCCCAGACGCACCAGCGACAGGTCGGCCTCGGCCAGGGCGGCCAGCGCCGCCCACCGGACCCGGGTCCGGCCGTGGCCCGGCAGCGGCAGATCAAGCCGGCCCGATTCAACGGCGTCCGCGAAGGCGTGCGCGGTCGCTTCCCAGTCTGGTTGCGTCTCAGGAGTGCTCACCACCCCCGCCAGCTACCCCGCGATTGGCATCTCATCCCGGACGGGTTAGCCAGCATCCGGCAGGCAGACCTGACGATGCCCGTCGCGGACGCGGGTCTCGAACGCGGGCTGCGCGGCGGTGGCCGGCCCGTGCGCCACGCTCCCGTCCCCGAGGCGGAACACGCTGCCGTGCCACGGGCAGGTCACGCACCCGCCGGCCAGCTCGCCGTCCGGACAGCGGCCCGGACATGTGAGCGCACTTGTCGGCGAGCACGTGGACCCGGCAACCCTGCTTGACGACGAGCAGCGGGACCTCACCCAGCATCAGCCGCGATGCCCGGTCCTCATCCAGCCTGGCCAGCGGCACCAGGTCGTGCCAGCCCGGCTCGACCAGGTGCGGGACCTCCTCGGCGTGGTTCGCGCCGCCGGCCAGCCGGAAGGAGATGTCTCCGCCGAGCGCGCCGCCCGCCGCCGCCGCGGCCAGGCCGGCGTAGGCCAGCGCCTTGCCGAGCGCGACCCGCCGCCGCGACCGGGCCAGAAGCGACCCCGCGTACAGCGTCATCGCCGCGGTGTTGGCGGCGGCGTGCACCACGCCGACCCGCATCTGCTGCTCGTGCTGTTCGGACCAGTCCACGCTGCCCGCCAGTGCGGCCGGGACGGACGCGAGCAGGCCCGCGCCGATCAGCCGCCGGGCCTGGCGTTCCCCGTCACCGGACGCGTCGAGCAAGGCGGCCGACAGCCAGGTGCCGACCGGGACCTGGACCAGGAGCGGGATGCAGCGGGTGGCCGAGCCACACCCCGTGCAGCGCGTCGCGGAACCGTCCGGGCGGGATCCGCCGGACGACGCGCTGTACGGGACTGACCACGCGGTCGAGGCGGCCGTCCTGCTCGAGCCGGTCGGCCGATCCGCAGGAGTTCGGTCGGCCGCACTGCCTTCCGGGCTCGGCCCGCCTCGCTGGCCCCCGCCCGCCTCACCGGCCCCGCCGCGCGCGGGCCGCCCAGCCCAGGCCGGCCGCTGCCGCGGCGCCCGCGGCGGCCACCAGCCCGTGATGCTGGGACGCCCACAGCTGCGCGCTGCGATGGTGCGCCCGGCCGTCGAATGATCCGTGCGCGCCGAAGTCCGTTCCGGCGTCGGCCGGACGCTCGAGGTTGTCCGGCTGGTCCGCGGGCTTGCTCTGGCCGGTCTCCTGTGAGGAGAACCCGGTGCGGGCCAGGTAGCGGTCCAGCAGCCCCGGCGCCACGGCGTTGGCCGCCAGGGTCAGGGCGGTCGACCCGCCGACCCAGTACTCGCGGCGCTCCGGGTGGGCGGCCGCGTGCAGGACCGCGTCGGCGGCGACCTCGGGCTCGTAGATCGGCGGCACCGGCTGGGCGCGCTGCGGCAGCCGGGACCGCACCCAGCCGAACTGAGGCGTGTTGACGGCCGGCATCTGGACCATGGTCACCCGCACGTTGCTGCCGTCGTGGAGCAGTTCGCAGCGAAGCGACTCGTTGAACCCCTGGATCGCGTGCTTGGCGCCGCAGTAGGCGCTCTGCAGCGGGATGCCGCGGTAGGCCAGCGCCGATCCGACCTGCACGATGGCGCCGCGGTCCCGCTTCAGCATGTACTCCAGGGCGGCCCGGGTGCCGTACACGAAACCGAGGTAGCTCACCTCGGTCACCCGCCGGAACTCATCCGGGTCGATGTCGACGAACTTCGCGAACACGTTGGTGAAGGCGTCGTTGACCCATACGTCCATCGGGCCCAGTTCCTGTTCGACGCGGGCCGCGGCCGCGCTCACCTGCGCGTAGTCGGCCATGTCGGTCTCGATCGGCAGCGCGCGGGCGCCGAGGCGCTCGACGTCTTCCGCGGCCGCGGCCAGCCCGGCCTCGCCCCGGGCCAGCAGCGCCACGGTGTCACCGTGGGCCGCGAACGCACGTACACATGCCCGTCCGATCCCGGCAGTAGCACCAGTCACGACGACGACTCGGCCGCTCATTTCGTCACACCTCCGCTGGTCGGGCCCGCTCCTTTATGGCTGAGGCGCCCTCGAGCGCCCGGCTGACCAACTACCGCATCGGTGATCGTTCATGCGCGGTGGCTCCCGCCGGAGGTACGATCCGGTCGTGCCGTGGCCGCCGAGCAGGAGATCCTTCCTGGCGGCGGTGGGCGCCGGCCTGGGTGCCACCGTCCTGGGCGGGGCGGCCGCGGGGGACGCGCTTCAGCTGGCGCCCCCGGCGCGGCGGCCCGTGACGACCGGCTACGTGCCCGACGGAACCGCCGGCCTGGCCGCGGCCTTCCCGCTGTCGTCGGTCCGGCTGCTGCCCGGCCCGTTCCGGGACAACCAGGCCCGCAACACCAGCTACCTGCTGTTCGTGGACGCCGACCGGCTGCTGCATACCTTCCGCCTCAACTACGGCCTGCCGTCGGCCGCCCGCGCGTGCGGCGGCTGGGAAGCGCCGCACATGGAGGTGCGCGGGCACAACACCGGCCACCTGCTGTCGGCGCTCGCGCTCACGTACGCGAACACCGGCCACCACGCCGCCCGGGAGAAGGGGCGCTACATCGTCGGCCAGCTCGCCTCACTGCAGGCCCGGGCGGTCACGGCCGGGTTCAATCCCGGCTATCTGTCCGCGTTCCCGGAGAGCTTCTTCGACCGGGTCGAAGCCGGGGACGCCGTCTGGTCGCCGTACTACATGATCCACAAATACCTCGCGGGGCTCATCGACCAGTATCAGCTGGCCGGCAACGAACTGGCCCTGGAGGTTGCCGTCTCGCTCGGGGACTGGGTCGACTGGCGCACCGGCCGGCTGCCGTACGAGCGGATGCAGAAGGTGCTGGAGGTCGAGTACGGCGGCCTGCCCGAGGCGCTGGCCAACCTCTACGCCATCACCGGCCAGCCGCGGTACCTGCTGGCCGCCGAGCGCTTCTACCACGCGCGCGTCCTGGACCCGATGGCCCGGGGGCAGGACAACCTGAACGGCCTGCAGTCCAACACCACAGTGCCGAAGGTCGTCGCCTGCCTGCGGCTGTGGGAGGAGACGGGAACCGCGCTCTACCACGACGTGGCGGCGAACTTCTGGGACATGGTCGCCCGGCATCACACCTACGCGATCGGCGGCGCCAGCGAGCACGAGCACTTCCACGAACCGGACGTCCTGGCCGGGCACCTGTCCAACGTCACCTGCGAGAACTGCGTCAGCTACAACATGCTGAAGCTGACCCGCCTGCTGTACTTCCACGACCAGGGCCGGACCGACCGTCTCGACTACTACGAGCGGGCCCTGTTCAACCAGATGCTCGGCGAGCAGGACCCGGACTCGCCGCACGGGTTCAACATCTATTACACCGGCCTGTCACCGGGCGCCTTCAAGCAGCAGCCGCTGAACTACTTCCCGCACGCCGACCCGGACGTCTACGCCACCGACTACGACGACTTCACCTGCGACAACGCGACCGGCATGGAGTCGCAGGCCAAGTTCGCCGACACGATCTACTCCCGGAACGAACGCGGCATCTTCGTCAACCTGTTCATCCCGTCCGAGGTGACCTGCGCCGCGCGGGCCGTCACCCTGCGCCAGACGACGGCCTTCCCGGACGAGCCGCGGACCCGGATCGAGATCGTCTCCGGCGTGGCGATGATGACGCTCCACGTCCGCATCCCGTCCTGGGTGGCGGGGCCCCCGGCGGCGCGGCTGAACGGCGCCCCGGTCCGGGTGACCGGCCGGGCCGGCGGGTGGCTGGCGCGTGGACCGGCTCTGGCTGCCGGGCGACGTCCTGGAGGTGACGCTGCCGATGCGGCTGACGCTCGAGCCGACCCCGGACGACCCGGCCGTGCAGGCGGTGACCTACGGCCCCGTCGTCCTGGCCGGCGGCTACGGCACCGATGCCCTGACCGCGATGCCGCGGCTGGCGGCCGGGTCGCCGCGCAAAACGGCGGACCGGCCGATGGCGTTCAGCGCCACCGCGGACGGCCGGGACGTCACGCTCCGGCCGATCGCCCGCACCCACCACCAGCACTACAACGTCTACTGGAAAACGGCCTAACGCCACCAGGGGACGCGCCCGCATCCGGGCCACGCGGGTGGCTGGGCCGGCGATCATGTCGGCGTTCGAGGCCAGATGGTGCAGGTGCTCCCGGACCCACATCAGATGCGGATGCCGGCCGTCGGTGGTGGGCTCGGCCGTGGCCGGCGCCATGCCCGGCGGCACCTCGACGCTCACCGGCTGGCCGCGCGGCCCGGTCCGCCCGACTTCGACCGCGACCTGGTCGTAGAAGCCGGCCAGTTCGGCCGCGCGCTTCTGCAGTTCGGCCCGGGCCGCCTCCGTGCGCCCCCCGTGCCCGGCGTGGCCGTGCACGCCGGCCAGCGAGTGCGCGGTCAGCCGGAGCCGTATGGTCGCCATGACCAGCCGCCACAGGTCGTCGCGGGCCAGCCGCTTGGTGCCCTGCTCGGCGAAGAATCCGCGCAGCGCGTCGTCCAGCCGGATGCCGGCGGTGACCGCCGCGACCGCGGTGTCCGGCTCGGCCGGGCGCAGGCCGAGGGCGTAGTCCACCGCCTGGGTCAGGTACGCGCCGCCGCGCCGGAACGCGTCGGCCAGGTCGTCGCGCGACCAGGCTGGCGGCGCCGCGCGGCCAGAACAAGGCCCCGACGACCAGGCTCACCGCGCAGCCGATCGCGACGTCCTCGATGCGCAGCAGGCCGACCTTCCAGCCGGCCGGGGCCAGCAGGTTGAACAGCACCAGCACCGTGACCGTGAACGCGGCCTGGCCGACCGCGAACGGCGCGGTTCCCGGCGCGTACGACGCGACCAGGACGGCGATGGGCAGGGCCACCCACAGGGCGGTCGGGCCGGTCCCGATGGCCAGCAGCAGGGCCGCGCCGATCGCGAACCCGACGGCCGTGCCGGCCAGCGCCCGCATCGCCGTCGACCCGGTCGACGCCGCGCTGGTCCGCAGGACCGACAGCGTGCCCAGGACGACCCAGAAGGCGTGCTGAACTCCGCTGAGGTCGGCGATGGCCACCGCCGCGGCCAGGCCGACCGCTCCGCGCGTGGCGTTCAGGAACCATACCGAACGGAAGCTGGCGTTGCCGGGCGACGATACCGATCACGCCCGAGGCGGCCGCGAGCCGGGGTTCCGACGGCGGCCCGCCTTCCGGGGCGCCGTACCAGCTGCGCCGCTGGATCGCGATCGTCTCGGGGTCGGCCCGCCGCGTCGCGATGAGCGCGTCGGAGGCGGCGGTGCGGGCCGCTCACCGCGATCGCCTGCGCGTGGAAGCGTTGGCCGCGTAGGCGCGGACCTCCCGGCCTCGCCGGCCAGGTCGCGCTCGCGGGCCAGGTCCCGCTGAGTGCGTGCTGCTGGCCGCCCGGGCCCGTTCCAGCCCGTCCAGGTCGGGCGTGACGTCGGCGCCGGACAGCAGGGCACCGATGTCGCGGAGCACGCCCGCCGCCGCGCACAGCAGCTCACGGTCGGTCGCGGCGGCCCGGTCCGGGTCCAGGTGCCCCTCCAGCGCGTCGCTGATCAGCGACGCGCACCATTCGAGCACCTGGACGACGCTGCACAGGGCCTGGTCGGCGGTGGCCAGCCCGGTCGGCCGGGACGGGGTGGCGGCGAACGCGTTCATCAGCTCGTGCTTGGCGGCCAGGGCCGCCTGCCGGTCGGCGTCTGTCGCCTCGCCGCGGACCGCCGCGTCGAGCTCGTGGCCGAACGCGTCGCGGCCGCCGCGGCGCGGGCCCGGAGCCGGTCACCGGGGGTCTTCGGCGACAGCAGCAGCACCGCGATGGTGCCGACGGCCGAGGCGAGCCACCAGCCTTCCAGCCGGGACGGGATCGTGGCCACCGTGCCAGGCCGAGCCGACCGGCAGCACGTAGGCGAGCAGCGCGGCCGTCACTCCCGAGGCGGCGTTCGGCCCGATCACCCCGGCGAAGAAGATCGCGAACGCGACCGGGATCGTGACCAGCGCGGCCAGCCACGTGATGCCGCTGACCGCCGTGCCGATGATCAGCGCGACGCTGCCCGCCACGGCCAGCCCGAGGTGGGCGATGGCCTTGTCCCGCCGGGTCCCGCCGAACGCGGCGAAGATCAGGGTCGCGAACCCGCCGAACGTGGCGAACAGCGCCATCTGCGGGTCCCCGATGACCTTGAACGTCAGCGCGAACAGGCCGGGGACGACGATCGTGGCGCGCACTGCCCGCATCGCCGCGGGAACCGACCACACCGGCCGCCAGCCCGAACCGGCCACCGCCCGCGACAGGCGCGCCCGGAATCGCGCTGGGAAAGGCAGGGCGGCCGCCGGATCGGACATTCCGAAAGTGTAGAACGACGATCATCGAAAGTCTGCGGCGTCGCAATCCAGGACGAGCCGGGCCCGCATGCCGGAGACCCGCTCGGGATCGGGCGGGCCGGGCAGCAGGACGGGGGCGAGCACCCCGAACGCCCGGCGGACCGCCGCGCCCTCGAAGTCCTCCAGGGCGGCGGTCGTGCGCAGGTAGACCCGGCCGCCGGGCAGCTCGCGGACCTCGTCGAAGGCGCCGGACGCGGCGAGCGCGGGCGCCCCGCCGAGCCGGATGGCCAGCTCGGCCGCGCAGATCGTCACCCACGAGTAGCCCGCAGCACCGCCTGGCAGCGGGGGACGGCCGGCGGCTCGTCGGTGGTGCCCTGGATGGCCCGCTCCAGCGCGGTGCCACCGATGTTCGCATCGTCGGTGACGTGGCCGTAGTGGGCCCCGGCCCGGATGGCCTGCTCCCGGACGAACCCGGCCCAGGTCCGCTGGGTGCCCGGCGAACCGGCCCAGCCCGCCCGGCCCGAGCCCTCCGGTGCCGCGGCCTCGAACCTGACCCACCGGGGCTGACGGTGACTGCGGTGCACGGCGATGATCGCCTCGGGGCCGCGCGGGCTGGCCGTCCGGTCCGAGCGGCGTCATGGCCAGGGTGACGTGGAACGGGTAGGCGCGGTCCAGACCGGCCAGGGTCCGGCGCCACGCCCGGTCGGTGTACGGCGCGGAGGTCCCGCCGAGTGTCTGGGGCTGGTGCTGGACGCGCAGCTGGCCTGGACCGCACCGGGCGGGCCGGGTCGAGGTCCGGGAAAAGCCTGCGGCGCGCGTCGGTCAGCCAGCGGGCGGCCAGCCGGGCAAAGTCGGCGCGCGATTGCGGCCGGGCGGCAAGCTCGGCGTGAAGACTGCTCATCGGGCCTTCTCGGGCCCCCGCGCGGGCGACACTACCCCCGGCCGGCCATCATTGCCTGCAATTCCCCTGGATAGGCTTGATGAGGGGTGGACATGGAAACATGGGACGCGATCAGGGCCCGGCGGAACGTGCGCGAGTACTCCGGCCGGCCGATCGCCGACGAGCACCTGGACCAGATCCTCGAGGCGGGGCGCCGTTCGCCGTCGGCCAACAACTGGCAGCCGTGGGACTTCGTGGTCGTCACCGACCGGGAGCAACTGGCTGACCTGTCAAGCCGTATGGCAGGGCGCCCGGCACGTGGCCCGGTCCGCGGCGACCGTGGCGCTGGTGGCGCCGGCCGATGTCGACCAGGCCCGGGTCCCCCACCTTCACTACGACCTGGGCCAGGCCACGATCAGCATCATGCTGGCCGCGGCCGACCTCGGCATCGGCAGCGGCCATGCCGCCGTCACCGACCAGGAGCGCGCCCAGGCCATTCTCGGTTTCCCGGCCGGCCGGTTCTGCGCGTACCTGATCGCGCTCGGCTACCCGGCCGGACGCCCGCTGGCGCCGATCGAGCGGCCGAACCGCCGCCCGTTCGACGAGGTCGTCCACCGCGGGCGCTGGTAGCCCGGCGCGAGGGAGGAGCACGCGGCCGCGGGGCCGGTCAGGTGGCCGGGGCCTCGTCCGCCACGTAGGCCGCCGTGCCGGTGGCCCGGGCGGTCAGCGCGGCTGTGACCCGGTGGAGCAGGAACGGCGGCAGGTAGTCGCCGAGCTCGTCCGGCGCGACGAACCGCCAGTCGTCGAGCTCTTCCTCCTGCAGCCGGATGCCGCTGGTGTCGGCCAGGACGCCGCCGTCGAACAGGAAGCTCACGATCGGCTTCGGCCGCTCGCTGTCCGGCGCGGTCCAGGCCACGGTCAGCAGCGGCCCGGGCGGCAGCACCAGGCCGATTTCCTCCTCCACCTCGCGGAAGCAGCCGGCGTGCGGGGCCTCGCCGTGCTCCAGGATGCCGCCGGGCAGCGACCAGCGGGCACGGTAATTGGGCTTGACCAGCAGCACCCGGCCCGACGGGTCGGTGATGACCGCGGCCGCCGAGCCGTACATGGTGGGAAGCGAGGCGAACCAGGCCTGGGTGTCCATCAGTGAGGTTGCTGCCACCCGGCCAAGTCTACGGGCGGCCGCTTAACCACGGATGTCACCAGAGTGTCGCGTCCTTGACCGCCATCGCGCTGGCCCCCTCCAGGCGCAGCAGCCATTCCTTGCGGTCGAGGCCGCCGCCGTACCCGGTGAGGCCGCCGTCGGCTCCGATCACCCGGTGGCAGGGCACGATGACGGCGATCGGGTTCTGCCCGTTGGCCGCGCCCACGGCCCGCGACGCCGCGAGTGACTTGCCGAGCTGGCGCGCGATCGCGCCGTAGCTGGTCGTCGTGCCGTACGGGATGCCGGTCAGGGCCGACCACACCGCCAGCTGGAACGGCCGTCCGGCCGGCGCCAGCGGGACGTCGAAATCGCATCGCTCGCCCGCGAAGTAGGCCGCGAGCTGAGCCTCGGTCTTCGCGAACGCGGCCGGGTCACGTACCGCGCCGGCGGGCGGCATGGCCCGCGGGCCGCCCGTGCGGGGCGTCCATCATGTACAGCCCGGTCAGCGCGTCATCGCTTCCGGTCAGCAGCAGCTGGCCGATCGGTGAGCCGATGACGTGGAAGTAACGCGGGCCGCCCGGATCCGGCGGCACGAACGGCGCGATCACGAGTTCTCCTTCTCGAGGGCGGCCCACAGGTGCTGAACCGCGTAGGAGCGCCACGGCCGCCAGCTTTCGGCCAGCCGCGCGGCGGACTGCGGGCCCGGGTCGGCGCCGAGCGCCCTCAGCCCGCGCCTGACCCCGGCGTCCCCGGGCAGGAACGCGTCCGGATCGGACAGGGCCCGCATCCGGATGTAGCTGGCCGTCCACGGCCCGATCCCCTTCATCGCGAGCAGTTGCTGCCCGGCGTCCTCCCGGCTGGCGCCGGGATCGAGGCTGAGCGTGCCGGACGCGAGCGCCCGCGCCAGGCCGACCAGGGCGCTGGCCCGGCTGCGCGGCATCGGCAGCCCGGCCGGGTCGGCTTCGGCCAGCGTCTCGGCCGTGGGGAAGCAGTGAGTGAGCGGGCCAGGCCCGCCGGCCGCCCGGTCCAGGGGCTTGCCGTAGGCGGCGGTCAGCCGCGCGCCGAGCCGCCGGGCGGCCGCGACCGACACCTGCTGGCCGAGCACGGCCCGGATGGCCAGTTCGTCCCCGTCGACGTGGCCGGGCACCCGCCGCCCGGGGCAGGCCGTCACGGCCGGCTTCAGGATCTCACTGCGGGACAGGAAGGCCGAGACGGTCGCCGGGTCGGCGTCCAGGTCCAGGAGCCTTCGGCAGCGCTGGACGGCGGGCGCCAGGTCCCGGAGATCCTCCAGGGCCAGCTCGCACTCGATGTGGCTGGGGCTCCCGAGCGTGGCGCAGGAGCGCCACCCCGATTCCGTTCGGGAGATTAATGGTTCTTCGGTATGTGCCGTCCGTGACGTCCTCGACCCCGGGGATGGCGCGTTCGGCGAGGAACGCGAACATCCGGCCGATGTCGATGGGCGGCCGGTAGGGCAGCCGGAGCCGGATGGTCCCCGGCGGCGGCGTGGCCGCGGCGCGGGTGCGGGCGCCGCGGTCCCGCAGTTCGCCGGGCGTGGCCGCGAAGACCTCGCGGATGGTCGCGTTGAACTGCCTGATGCTGGCGAATCCGGCGGCGAACGCGATGTCGGACAGCGGCAGCGTCGTCGTCTCGGTGAGCACGCGGGCGGTCTGGGCGCGCTGCGCGCGGGCCAGGGCCAGCGGGCCCGCGCCGAGTTCCGCGGTCACGGTCCGGTGGACCTGCCGCTCGCTGTAGCCGAGGCGCCGCGCGAGCCCGGTGACGCCTTCGCGGTCCACGACGCCGTCCCCGATAAGCCGCATCGCGCGGCCGGCCAGGTCGGCCCGGACGTTCCATTCGGGTGAGCCGGGGGAGGCGTCCGGCCGGCACCGCTTGCACGCCCGGAACCCGGCTTCCTGCGCGGCGGCCGCGCTGCGGTGGAAGCGCATGTTCTCGCGTTTCGGCGTGATCGCCGGGCAGCTCGGGCGGCAGTAGATGCCGGTCGAGGTGACCCCGATGAAGAAGACGCCGTCGAAGCGGGCGTCCTTGCTGACCGCCGCCTCGTAACGCTGCTCGTCGTCCACGCCTCCACACTGCCGCGCCCGGGCCCGCGATGCTAGCGGGAATCGGACATCGTCACCGACGTAGTAGCGTGCTCTCGCAAGAACATCGGCGCGCCCGCGCGAAGGAGCGGTTCATGCAGGCGGAAATCAAGGGCACCACCATGCCCGTGCTGGAAGTCACCCTCCAGCCGGGCGAGGAGCTCATCTCGACGCACGGCGAGCTCTCCTGGATGTCCGGCAACATGCAGATGTCGCAGACGACCGGCGGCGGCCTCATGCAGGGCCTCAAGCGCGTCATGGGCGGCGGCGGGATTTTCCTCACCCGCTACGGGACCACCAGCGGCGCGGGGATGGTCGCGTTCGCCGCGAAGCTGCCGGGCCACATCGTGCCGATCGACATCACTCCCGGCCAGGCCTACCTGGTGCACCGGCACGGCTGGCTGTGCGGCACGGCCGGGATCACGCCGAGCATCGGGCTCCAGCAGTCGTTCCGCGGCGGCCTGTGGGGCGGCGACGGTTTCCTGCTGCAGCGACTGGAGGGCGAGGGCCGCGCCTGGATCGAGCTGTCCGGCGAACTGGTCCACTACAACCTCGGGCCGGCCAGACACTGATGGTGCACCCGGGTCACGTGGGGATGTTCGAGGGATCCGTCCAGTTCACGATGACCCAGGTGCCGGGGATCACCAACAAGCTGTTCGGCCAGGACGGGTTCTACCTCGTGGCCCTGACCGGCCCCGGCCAGGTCTGGCTCCAGTCCATGCCCCTGCCCAACCTGGCCCACGCGCTGGCGCCCTACCTGCCCCAGCCGACGGCGCAGGACGCGGCGGGCAGCGGCGCGATCGGCGGCATCATCGGCGGGATGATGCGCGGCTGACGCTTCGGCGCGCGGGCGGGCTCCAGTGGGGTGCCGGGCGGTCAGAACGGGGGTTCGTCGTCCGCGGGCGCGGCGGCGTCAATGGTTTCGACCACCTCGGTGAGGAAGATCCATGTTTGTGACGCGCCGGGCCGTCCGGGGTGTGGCCGTGTCTCGGTCTGCCAGCCCCAGCCTTCCGGCCCGAGCAGGGCGAGCAGGGCCGGCTTGACCACGTCGCGCGCCCACTGGAAGGGGTCGCCGACCACGTCTTTCGGCGCTCCTTCCGAAAGCCACCGCTGGACCGTGCCCCATTTCACGCCTTCGCCGCCGCGGAGCAGTTCGAAGAACTCGTCACGCCGGCGGAGCCGCTCGATGGCCGCGTCGCGGTACACCTTCTCCGCGTCGACCGGGCGTTCGGCCGCTATATCGGCCTCGTCGGTTTCTCCGGCTGACGCTGACGCCGACGCTGACGCTGCCGGTCCGGCGGCCGCCCCGTGGCCACTGCCGGCCGCACGTTCCAGCGCCTCCCGGAAACGCGTCCGGAGTCGCGCGGCGTAGATCTGGTCCAGCCGGCCGCCGTCGTGCCCACGGTCGCGTAGTTCACGGTTCTCGGCCTCGAAACTGAGGACCCGCACCGGCAGCGGATACGGGCGGGCATGCCGGTCGGTGCCGGGCGCGCTGGACCAGAAGACACCGTGGCCGACGAGCGGCTCGTTCAGCAAGGTGGCCAGGAGGTCGTCGGAGAAGTGCGCGTTGGCCCGCTTGAGGGCGATCAGGTCACCCGCCGAGAGCAGGTGGAAGACGAAGAAGTTGTCACCCTGGCTGAGTAGTTCGGCGGGCATGCTCCCGGGCTGCTGGGTGACGAGCACGGCGCCGAGGCCATACTTGCGCCCCTCCTTGACCCACGAGACAAAGGGGCTGTCCTCGGGCTGGCTCTGACCGGGGCCGCTCAGTACGGTCTGCGCCTCCTCGACGACGGCGATGGTCGGGATGGTGCGCGGTTCGGCCTTGGTGAACTCGTCCTGGTTGTGCTCGAAGATATGGGACAGGACCAGGCTGGCCAGGTGCAGCCCGCGCTGGCCGCGCATCTGTGACGTGTCGACGATGCACAGCTTTCCGTCCGAGAGCGCCGCCTCGAGGGCGCGGAGCATCTGGCTGCCCGGATCGTGCAGCGTCTCGACGACCCGCACCATGTTGCCGATCATCGCGTTGGTCTGCGCTGACTCGTTGGCCTCGCGGATGCCGCAGATCTCCCGCACGGTGTCCGGGTCGACGTCATACCGGTGCTCAGTGATCAGATCCACCAGCCGGGCCCATTTGTCCCGGGTCAGGCCCTTCAGCTTGGTGACGTTCTGCTGGTCCTGGCGTTCGGCAGGCAGCGCGATACTCAGCACCCGGCGGGCGCTGAGCTGGCGGATATCGAGCTTGACCATGTCCACGACGAAAGACTGGTAGGCCTCGCTCGGTGCCCGCCGGTTGCTGAACACGACGAGCCGGTCGGCTAGTGCGGGGACGTCGCAGAGCCCCGGCCTGCCGTGAGCGTCGGGCCAGAAGTACTCGCCGTCGGGGTCGAAGATGACGGTCCCGACCGGAACACGCCGGCCTCGGAGCATCATCGCCGGGTCGGATGCGTACAGCCGCGAGAAGAGCAGCTTGATCAGGTTCGATTTGCCGAAGCCGGCCCGGGCGAAGACGAAGCTGCGCCGTGACGCCAGCTGGTTCAGCTGGAATTTCGGCAGGATCGCCGGGTGCCTGATCGTCATCCACTCTTCGGCGGCGGCCCGCGGGTCATCGCCCGAGTACACGAACTCGCCCAGCGCGAGGAACCCGATCTCGGTGGCGTTGGGATCGTCGTCGACCGCGTTGGCCACGTCGGCCAGGACGTCATCGGACAGGAGCGCCACCTTGGCTCCCACGTGCGGCAGCCGCCGGTGGCTGGGGACGAAGATGAGCTTGTCGCCGTCGACCCGCTCCACGCCGAGCACCCGGATGTCGACCCGGTACTTGAGGTACTGATCGCGCAGTTCGTCGGGGATGGGGCGCTCGTCGCGGACCGCGCGGATCGCGTAGTCCTCGCCGATCGAGGAGACCAGCCGCCCCTCGGCCGCGACCGCCGTGATCCGGCCCAGTACCGCCTCCTCCTCGTGTTCGAG
>CAVQZM010000051.1:0-79589 GCA_963718475.1 uncultured Actinomycetes bacterium
ATTCAGGGGCTCGCTCACCCTGTCTCTCGCGAGATCGAAGTCAACAAGGCCAACAGGAGGTGATTGTACAGCAATTTCCTCTCCTGGCAACCGGCCATCTATAGACTCCGGTTGATTTTGGGGATCACGGAAGTCAAGTGTTGAGCTTCTCTGGCTTCGGAGTGGCCGCTTTCGGAAGGTGCATTCCAGATCCAATCTTGTGCAGTGACCACACACCGGACGGCGCTCATCACATCTCACACGCCTTTGTTTACACATCAAACACCCGTTGCGACTGCGTGGTGCTGAACGTCCGTGTCTTGGCCGGTCGGGCCGTTCTGACGACCGAGATCCTGGTGCTTCTACCCCTAGTTCCGGCTCCATGGTTGTAATTGTTGCTTGAAGGTGGGGGAGCTTTGCTGTCATCGGGAACTGGTTGAGATTTGCAGTACGAGCACACCGAAGACGATGTTTCCGACGCGACGAAGAAGAGTAGGATGTTTATGAAGCAACATTGGATGAGTAAAATGTGGGTTCGGCTCGGGTACGTCGGGTTTCAAATGCGGGGTGTGGGGAGGACATGTACTACTGCTGTACCCCGCAATGCCAGCAGCCCACTTTTGGCATGAGGGTCCTGGACTGGACCTTTGAGGCGTAATTTTCAGTTCCACGACTATGGTTCAGATGTCTCAGTATTTTCACGATTTGGCCAATAAATTGCTTAGTGTTATGGACCCTCGGCACGCATGTTCCGCAAGCTGCGCCTGAGTACTTGGTGGTTGGGATTAGGGCTGCAATATCCTGTGCTTCTGTGTCATCGTATTCCCTCCATCCTTCTTAGCACTCCGTGGTGGTGGTAAAGTCATTCTCTCCAATTCTGCAATCGAAAATCTTCTTCGCATTCGTACCAATTTTTACAACCCTATAAGACGTTTACCAGCTTCATTCAAGCCACAGCACAACAAGATGTCCTCCGCCGAAATTGAGGCTGAAGTCTACAAGCCAGCATTCGCAGAGCCCCCGTCCTCTAAAGTTTCTGGAACGGCTGAGACCAGCTCACTCGTATCTCCATACGTTTCCTATGGTCTTCCCTACGCAGAAGCATGTGCCAAGCACGTCACCAAGACATTCAAAGCCTCCCGCGTCTACATCATTGCCTCGGGAACTCTATCAAGGGAGACAGATCGTCTGGAAAAGCTGATCGAAGCTTTGGAAGCGAAAGGTGTGAAAGTCGTCGGCGTAAAGAAGGGAATGAGGCCTCATACACCATGGACACAGATCATTGAGATTGCCAACGAAGCTCGAGCAGGAAATGCAAACTGCATTATTACGTTGGGAGCTGGAAGTCTGACTGATGGTGCAAAGATTGTTGTTCTTGTATGAAAGCCCTATTGCACCCTACGGCCCAGCTCAGCTGGCTGATTTTGCAGGCCCTTGCGAACAATATCACAGAACCAAAAGATCTAGCCGATTACTCCATCGAAGCCAAGACGCCGAAGACAAACGTGAAGCCTCCTACGGTCCCGCTCATCTGTATTCCGACATCCTTGTCCGGAGGGGAGTACTTCTCGCTCGCTGGCGGAACAGATGATATCACAACCAAGCACAAGCAAGGTTTTTTGCAGAATGGTATGGGCGTGCGTCTGGTCATCTTGGACGCGGAGCTATGTCTAGGTACGCCTTGGTTTCATTGGCTCAGCACCGGCGTCAGGAGTATAGATCACTGCGTCGAGGCACTGTGCTCTCTCGAAGCAACACCGGAGTCAGATAAAGATGCGGAAGCTGGGCTGAGGCTGCTGGTCCCGTGGCTCCTGGAGACGAAGCGTGATGAGAAAAATGTGGAAGCCAGGCATCATTGCCAGATGGGCGTCAGGCACGCAATGAAGAATGTAAGAGCAGGGATTCCGATGGGTGGAAGTCATGCTATCGGGCATCAACTCGGTCCCATGGGGGTTGGTCATGGAGTTACGTCGTGCATTATGTGTCCAGCTGTCATGAAGTGGAATATTGAGCATGGGAAGGAGAATCCGGAGATTCAGACGAAGCAAGATAATATTCGGAGTATCCTCTGGTCAGAGCCAAGTGCTGCCGAGCTGTTCAAGGGAGCTGGACTGTCGCAAGAAAAGGCAGATCTTGGAGATCTGCTTGATGTGATTATTCGAACACTGGGCCTGCCACGAACCCTGAAAGATGTTGGTATTGGTGGAGATCAGATTGATAAGCTTTCGAAGAGAACTCTGGATGATTTCTGGGCTCTAACAAACCCCATCCCGTTGAAAGATGCGGCTCAAGTGAAGTCAATCCTAGAAATGGTTGATGAGTGGGCCAGGCGCCCGTGCCTGCTCACGGTGATCAGCCAGCCCGGCAGCCGGCCGTCGTCGACGTAACGAGCGAAGTGCCGGTCGATCCGCTCCAGCCGGCCTGGGTCCAGGCCCACCTCGGCCGCGTCCACCTCGGTCTTGAGCTCGCTCATCGCACCACCGTCCCGATCGCCACCGGACCGCCCCGGCGCGGGACCGGCTGGCCTGAACTGGAAGTTACCGCACGGAAACCCCCGTTGGCGTGCCGGCGAAACGGGTCAGCGTCCCCTGATGACCCTTCGGCGGTAGGCGATGCTCCCGGCCCCGGCCAGCAGCGCCGCTCCGCCGAGGCCCAAGAGCAGGCCGTCCTGGATCCCGGCCGTACCGCCGCCGCCGGTGGCCGGTGCGCCGGTGGGGACCGGGACGGTCGCCGTCGGGGTCGCCGTGGGCGTCGTCGTCGCCGACGGCGATGCGGTCGGCGACGCCGTCGGGCTGGCTGAGGGGCTGGCCGACGGGCTGGCCGATGGGCTCGGGCTGGCGCTCGGCCCCCGGGCGGTGCCGCTGAAGAACCCAGTCGGCGAGGCCGTGGCGCCCGCCGCCGGCGTGCCCGTCGTCGTGCAGGCCGACGCGGCCGCGGAAGCGACGATGGCCGCGACGCCGCAGCCGATGGCGGTCAACCGTGCGCTGAGCCCCGTTCGCGCGCTGGTTGTGCCCACCGTCATGGAGCCTCCTCATGCGTCCGCCCGGTGGCGGCCCCGCTTCCCGGGTCCCCGAAAGCGTCGCCGGCCATAAAGGTAAAGCGCATGGACGGCACAGGCAGCAATGGCCTGTTCACCATTTCAACATTAGGCTACGCGGCAGGAGACCTTTGGGGAAGACGGAGGGGAGGGAGGAGGCATTGCCGGATCAGGAGTGGCGGCGCATAGCCGGGTTTCGCGTGGTCATTTCTGCTCCCGGATACGCTCCGCCGCCTCGTCCATCCGGATACCTCCGGGCCCGTGTGGCCGGGATGGCCGGCGTCCTTCTCATGGTCGGCGGGGCCACCGCGGTCGGCGTCGCGGCCAGTGCCCAGGTGCACGCGCCGCAGCCCTCCGCGGCGGCAGCGGGCATTATCGGGGCCGCGGGCCGCGGGCCGTCGCTGCCCCGCTCGCTGCCGGTGTCGGTCGATATCCCGGCCATCGGCGTGAACTCAAACCTGCTGCACCTGGGACTCAACCCCGACGGCACGATCCAGGTGCCGTCGCTCTACGCCCGGCCCAACCAGGCGGCGTGGTACAAGTACTCGGCGACGCCCGGCCAGATCGGGGCGTCGGTCATCGAGGGTCACGTCGACACCGTCCAGGGCCCCGCCGTCTTCTTCCGCCTGGGGGCCCTCCGCCCGGGCAACCACGTCGACGTCAGGCTCGCCGACGGGATCGTCGCGATATTCCGCGTCACCGCCGTACGTCAGTACCCCAAATCCAATTTCCCGGGCAAAGCCATTTACGGCGCCACCGACTACGCGGCCCTGCACCTGATAACGTGCGGCGGCGTTTTCGACTCCGCCAGCGGCCATTACCTGAGCACCACCGTGGTATTCGCGTCGCTCACGTCGTCACGGCGGGCTTGACCTTGACGTTACGTCAACTCCTATGGTCACAAGCGTGGCCGGACAGCCCGGCCGGTGATGGGACGGAATATGGCCTGGTCAATCGCGGAAGTCGCACGGATGTCCGGTGTGACGTCGCGAACGCTGCGGCACTACGACGGGATCGGCCTGCTGGCCCCGGCGTACGTCGGGGCCAACGGCTACCGCTACTACGAGGTCGAGCAGTTGCTGCGGCTGCAGCAGATTCTCCTGCTGCGCGAACTGGGGGTCGGGCTGAGCGAGATCGCCGATGCGATCGGGTCCCAGCCCGACACGGTAGGGGCCCTGCGACGGCATTACGCGCGGCTGGTCGCGGAGCGGGACCGGCTCGGCGTCCTGGCGCGGACCGTGGCCCGCACCATCACCGAACTGGAAGGAGGCGACCCCGTGACGCAGCCGAAGATCAACCGCCCGGAGAACCTGTTCGAGGGCTTCGACCCGTCCGCGTACGAGGATGAGGCCCGCGAACGCTGGCCGGAGCAGTACGAGCAGTCCAGGCCGATAGCGGAGTCGATGACGCCGGAGCAGATGGAGGCGATCCAGAAGGATCTGACCGCCTACATGGTCCGGCTGGCCGAGCTGATGGTGGCCGGGAAGCAGGCCGGCGACGCGGACGTGCTGACCCAGGTGGAGTGGCATTACCGCTGGGTCAGCCGGTTCTGGACGCCATCCGCCGAGGCCTACCGCAACCTCGGGCGCATGTACGTCGACGATGAGCGGTTCCGGGCCAACTACGAGAAGATCGCCGACGGCTGCTGGCCGGCTATCAGTGTGAGGCGAGGCGGCCTACGCCGCGGAGAACCTGGCCTCGTTCATCGAGACCGGGCTGGAGTGGCTGGGCCGGGTGGCCCCGGCCTTCGCCGGCATGGCGTCCCAGCCCGGGGTGCTCAGCCGGTTCCACGCCATGGTCGGCGGGGACGCGGCGTTCGGTGCGTCTGCCGACGGCGGCGAGCCGCACCGGGCCGACGATGCGGACGGTCAGCAGGGTGGCGAACCACATGGCGAGGGCCTGCCCGCGCTCCTCACCACGTATCTGCGCGCCGAGCAGCGACTCGGCCGGGTCGATGCCGCCGCTGACATCGGCGCCGCCGTGGTCCTGGTCGTGGGGGCCATCCACGGCCAGGTGCTGCCCCAGGTCGTCCTCGGCTCGCCGGTCGCCCCGGCGGCCGTGCCCCCGGGCCTGGCCCTCCGGCTGGCCCACACCGTGCTCGGCGGCATCGCGCCAGGATCGGGGGACTGACGCGGATCAGCGACCCGCCGGCCGGGCCGGGTCGTCAGGAGCCGGTCCCGGCGGTCTGACGGTGATCCGCCTCGGCCAGCCGGGCGTGCAGACGTTCCCGGATCTGATCAGGGGTATAGGTGCGGCGGCGCCGTTCGGCCCGGGCGATGACCGCCCCGGTCGCGGCGACGCCGACGAAGCCCGCCAGCCCCAGTATTTTCCACCCGTGTCCCTTCCACCATTCCACCTGCCTAGGCTACGACCGTGCCCCCTCCGAGCATCACCCTTGACGACGCCGCCGCGCTGACCCGGACCGGCGATGTGTGGCTGTTCCGCGGCCACAAGGCGGCGGACCGGGCCATCCAGGTCGCGACCAACAGCCCGGTCAACCACGTGGGCATGTCGGTGGTCATCGACGACCTGCCCCCGCTGATGTGGCACGCGGAGCTGGGCCGGTCCCTGCCCGACCTGTGGTCGGGGACCCGTCACCGCGGGGTGCAGCTTCATGACCTGCGCGCGGCGGTGGAGGTGTGGGGGACCAGGTACGGCCAGCGTGCGTGGCTGCGCCAGCTCGACCCCCCGGTCACCCGCGAGATGGAGGATGCCGTCCTGCGTACCGTCGCCCGGCTGGACGGCACGCCGTTCCCCTCCACTGCCCGCCTGGCGTCCCGGTGGCTGCTCGGGCGCGTGCCGCCGGTGAGGCGGAGGGTGAGCGACGCCGACCTGGAGACCGCCTATTGCGCGGAGGTGCTGGCCGTCACCTATCAGGCCATGGGGCTGCTGTCTGGCAGGCACCGTGCGAGCTGGTATGACGCCGGCCGCTTCTGGAGCGGCGACGACCTGCGGCTATCCGCCGGTTTCCGGCTCGGTGGCGAGGTCGCCGTGCAGGTCCGCGCCCGGAGCCCGGCGGGCGCGGGTCCTGAGATAACGTGGCGGCGTGATCAGCCCGGTGGTCAGCCTCGCGTGGTGGCGGCAGCACAGCGACGAGGTGGTGCTCGCCGACGTCCGCTGGTACCTGGACGGCCGCTCGGGACGCGACGCCTATGACGGCGGCCACCTGCCCGGGGCGGTGTTCGTCGACGTGGACCGCTGGCTGGCCGGGAAGGCCAGCCCGGCCGCCGGGCGGCACCCGCTTCCCGACCCCGAGGTCTTCGCGGACGGCATGGCCGGGCTCGGCATCGCCGACGACGACACGGTGCTGGCTTATGACGACGCCGGCGGCACCGTCGCCGCCCGCCTGGTCTGGATGCTGCGGGCCACCGGTCATGCGGCCGCCCTGCTCGATGGCGGCCTCAGCGCCTACGAAGGCCCGCTGGAGCAGGTGACGCCCCCGCGCCGGCCGGCGCGGTTCAGCCCGCGCCCGTGGCCCCCGGAACGCCTCGCCGGCATCGAGGACGCCATGGATCCCGCCGGCATCGTCCTGGATGCCCGCGACCGGGCCCGCTACCGCGGCGACCAGGAGCCGGTCGACCCGCGGCCGGGCCACATCCCCGGCGCCCGGAACGTGCCCTGCCGGGAGAACCTCAATGCCGACGGCACGCTGTTGCCCCCCGAGCGCCTGCGTCAGCGGTTCGTCGACGCGGGCGTGACCGACGCCGCCGATGTCGTCTCCTACTGCGGCTCGGGCGTGACGGCCTGCCACAACCTGCTCGCCCTGGAGTACGCGGGTCTCGGCCAGGGCCGCCTCTATCCCGGCTCCTGGTCGCAGTACAGCCACACCGGCCATCCCGCCGCCACCGGCGACGCGCCAGCCTGATTCCGCTTCGAGGCAACTCGGGCGCCGACGGAGCGCTCGTCGGTCGTCGCTTGTCGTACCCGGCTTCTAGGTTGGTGCGTGTGAACCGTACCGATCGCCTCTATGCCCTGGTCGAGGAGCTGCGGGCGGTCGCGCCCCGCCCGCGTAGTGCGCGCTGGCTGGCCGGTCGTTTCGAGGTCAGCGTGCGCACGGCCGAACGGGACATCAGCGCGTTGCAGCAGTCGGGGGTGCCGATCTATGCCGAGCCCGGCCGCACGGGCGGCTACTGCCTGGATAAGGCGCGCACGCTGCCGCCGGTCAACCTGACGCCGGGCGAGGCCGTCGCGATGGCGGTGGCGCTACGGCGGCTGGAGGGCACGCCGTTCCGGGCGACCGCGGGCTCGGCGCTGCGCAAGCTGGTCGCGGCGATGCAGCGTGACGACGCCGCGGCGGCCCGTGACCTGGCCGGCCGCATCCACCTGCTCGGCGACGACGGCACCACGCCGTCGGTGCCGCGCATGGTGGCTGACGCGCTGTCCACCCGCCGCGTCCTGCGCATCGGCTATGGCGACCGCGAGGGTGCCGCCACGATGCGCGACATCGAGCCACTCGGCTACGTCGGTTCCGCGGCCCACTGGTATCTGGTGGCCTGGTGCCGGCTGCGCGGGGCCCTGCGCGCCTTCCGCACCGACCGGATCACCTCGGTCTCGGTCACCGCCGAGGTGCCCGCCCCCCGCTCGCTACGCAGAGAGGATCTCGACATCCCATACGGGATCGTCGATCAACTCACCTTGAGCTGACATCCGGGCCCGGTGCCGCCGGGCCGGCCCCGCCGAAGGGCCAGGCCCGGCAGCACGACGGCTCAGGGCTGGACGAACGGCGGCTTGAACACCGCGAAGTGGTTACCGGCCGGGTCGAGCAGGTGCGCGAAAGCTACCCCGGCCGGGTTGACCTCCGGCGCCCGCTGGACCTGGCCACCCGCCTCTTCGGCCCGCCGGCACGCAGCCTTTACGTCCTCGACCAGCACGGCGAAGACCGCATAGCCGGGCATCTTTCCCTTGGTCGCGAAGAGCCCACCGTGCAGTCCCT
Source organism: uncultured Actinomycetes bacterium (assembly GCA_963718475.1). Classification (GTDB taxonomy): domain Bacteria; phylum Actinomycetota; class Actinomycetes; order Streptosporangiales; family Streptosporangiaceae; genus CAVQZM01. The sequence goes on from CAVQZM010000051.1 coordinate 7,950, forward strand.
CCGCGTCGCCTGTGGTGAAGATCTGGTACGCCGGGTCCGTGCTCTTCGTGTCGTCATGCGAGACCGTCCAGCCGAACACGTCACCGTAGAACCGCTCCGCGGCCGCCGGGTCGTCGGTGCCGATCTCGAACCAGCCGATGGCGTTGAATCCAGGCATGTCATCCCTCTCGTGTCGCGCCAGGCGTGTCCCGGCTCGTCCCACCCTCGAGGACGGCGGCGACAACCCCCCGTCGGTGTTTCCACGAGCTTTGAGCCAACTCGGGTATAGCCGGCGAGCCAGGAGAAAATGGGCGGCACGTCTTACTGGCCGCCGATACTCTTTCGTGACAATTAATTTGTCATCCGTGTTTCCTCTCTCGGCGTCAGAACTACGGACAGGGGAGGGGATCTCAATGACGAGGAAAAAGGACGGCGCGCACGGCGGTCTTCTTAGCCGGACCGCGGCCGGCATGACGTCAGTGGCGGGCATTGCCACCGCGATAGCGACGATTACCACGTCCGCCGCGGCGGTTCTCGGTGTGGCCGTTCACCACAAGGACACCCAGCTTCATCAGGCAAATGCGCAGGCCAGCCACCAGGCGCAGACAATTCAGCAGCTACAGGGCCAGGTGCACGCGGCGGCGGCATCGTCCCCGGCGCCGTCGGCGAGCAGCACACCGGCGGTGGGGAACGCGGTGCGGTACCTGAGCAACCTGACCCCGACCATCAGCAACGCTGCTTACCAGGACAGTCAGCAGGTCATCTCAGCTCAGCCCTACCCGAACAGCATCTTGTTCAGCTGCGACGGTCCCCAGGGCAACGGACAGCCAGACATCGCCTATGACGTGGCGGGCAGCGGCACCTTCACCGCCGAGGTGGGGATCGCCGACGATACGCAGAGCGTGACCGGCGTCATCGCCACCGTGACGTTCACCAACAAGGCCGGCCAGCAGCTCGGCAAGCTGGTCCAGGTGTCCCTGGGCCATCCCGTCCAGGTCACACTGAATGTCACCGGCGTCACCCAGCTCGGGATGACCTGCGTCGGCCGCGACGCGCACACCAGCCAGGTGGCCAACGGCTTCAGCGTGGCCATGGGCAACGCCGGGATCTCCTGACCAGGGCCCGGTCGTCCGCGAGGCCGCGGGCCGGATTCCGCATAGCGGCCGCGATTGCGGGCAGTGGCAAGCGCATGAGTGCAATGGACAAGCTCAAGAACAAGCTTCAGATGGGCAAGGGCCGCGCCAAGGAGCGGACCGGGCGCGCGACCGACGACCCCTACCTGGAGGCCGAAGGCCGGGCCGACCGGGTCGAAGGCGGCACGAAGCAGGTCGGCGAGCAGGTCAAGGACGCCGGCAAGAACGTCCGCGACGCCTTCAAGGAGCCCTAGGGCGGCGTCCGTAGCAATTTGCCTGACCTACCGCTCCGGATAGGTGGCGTAAGGGCACGATGTCACGGCAGGCTGGGCTGCCGTGACGTCATACACGAGTTTCTTCGCCGGGGCCGCGACGGTGGCGGGCGCGCTGGTCGGCCTGCTGTTCGTGGCCCTTTCGGTCTCGCCGGAACGCCTGCGCGGTGACACCGCGTCCATCGAGCATCAGGCGATCGCGGCGACCGCGTTCACCGCGCTCGTCGACGCCCTGTTCGTGTCGCTGATCGGTCTTGAGCCGGGCGGCGGCCTGCGATACGGCGCGGTGGTCCTCGGCGGCCTGGGGCTGACCAGCAGTTGCGGCCTGGCGCTGCGGCTGTGGCGGGCCCGCGGCACGCAGCAACTGAGCCGCCGGTGGCCGCTTCTGCTCGGCGCCATCATCGCTATCTATACCGCCCAGGTCGTGACCGGCCTTATCCCCATGAGCCCGGCGGGCCAGGCCAGCCAGACCGTGACGTTCATCTACGCCATGTTCGGGGTCGGCATCGCGCGCTCGTGGGAACTGCTCGGCCTGCACGGTGGGGGACCGCTTGATCTCCTCTCCCAGGGCCTGGCCGTCCGCCGGGCCGGGTCCGAGCAGGGCTCCCGGCGCCGACCGTCGGGGGCGCCGGGCGGCCCGGCATCACCAGCGGGCGCCGGGCAGGAGGCTGCCAAGAGCCAGCTCGCGGAACAGGGCGACGGGACCGCACGCTGGTTGGCCTAACGGACGGTTGCGTTGCGCCTATCGGATCGGCCGGTAGGTCGCGATCACTGCGCCGCTGCTGGTCGGCTGGGCTTCGGCCAGTTCGAACTTGGTCAGCGCGGCGTCGTCGGGGAACAGCCGCTTGCGGCCGCCGCCCGCGACGACCGGGCTGATCATCAGGGTCAGCTCGTCGAGCAGCCCCTGGTCGATCAGCGACCGGACCAGCGACGGGCTGCCGGTCACACCGATCGTCCCGCCGTCCTGCCTCGCGCAGCTCCTTGACGAAGTCGGCCACCGGGCCCTTGATCAGCGTGCTGTTCGGCCACTGGTCGACGGAGTCCAGGGTGGTGGAGGCGACGTATTTCGGCGTGCTGTTGATCCAGCTTGCGAACGGTTCGTCGGTCGACGTCGGCCAGTACCCGGCAAATTCCGTGAACGTCACCCGGCCCATCAGCACGGCATCCTGCCCGTCGAGCATGCGCGACAACGCCGCGCCCATTTCGTCGTCGAAGCCGGGCTGCCATTCGTTGGGCGCTTGGACCACACCGTCGATCGAGCTGAACAGCCCCGCGTACACCTTGCGCATGTGATGAATCCCCTCGTTCAGGTCGAGTCCTTCTAGTACTGAACGGTACCGTACCCTGAGTTGTACGGTACCGTACAGTACTACCGCAAGAAATCTTCAGGAGGGTTCGTGGATCTTCAGCCGAGTGCCACGGCGGAAACCGGCCGGTCCGAACGCAGGCGACAGGCGATCATCCAGGCGGCCACCGAGGTGTTCCTGGGGCACGGCTATCTCGGCGCGACCACGGACCAGGTCGCCGCTCGCGCGTCGGTGTCCAAGCAAACCCTCTACAGGCACTTCGCCGACAAGCAGCACCTGTTCGCTGAGGTCATCCTGGACACGACAGTCCACGTGGCCGACGGGCTGTCCGATGCCGTCACCAGCACGCTGCACGACCCTCCGGACGTGCGCAAAGCCCTCCACGACCTCGCAGACGGCTGGCTGCGCGGCCTGCTGCAGCCGGACGTCCTACGGTTGCGCCGGCTCGTGATCGCCGAAGCCGACCGCTTCCCCGAAGTCGGAAGAGCCTGGTTCGACCGTGGCTTCGACCGTGCCCTGGTGATCTTGGGCGAAGCAATGCGGCGCCTCGCCGACCGCGGCCTCCTGCACAACCTCAGCGACCCGACCCTGGCGGCCTACCAGTTCGCCGGGCTCGTCATGTATCAGCCAATGAACCAGGTCATGTTCGCCGGCGCAGACGCACTCCCGCCCGCTGACCAGCTCAACCGCATCGCAGACTCGGCCGTGGAAATGTTCCTCGCCACCTACGGGTAAGCACCACAGCCTGAAAGGCGCCGTGGGCCGCGCCCTGAAGGCCCGGGGCCTGAACGTGAGCGTGGCCGTCTACCAGGACGACGTGGCCTTCGACGCGATCACCGAAATCGTGGCCGCCAACCCGGCCATCCCGTCCTGCGGCCAGGTCCGGGTCACCGACGACCCTTGCATCACCTGGGAGTGCCACCAGAACGGGCCGCCCGCCGTCTGCGCCCTGGCCGTCGCCGACACCATCGTGCCTATCCTCACCCACGGCATGGCGCAGTCCGGCTCCGGAGGAACCGGCTAAGGCCGTTGCCGAGGATCCGGGTGATGTTTTCCGCAGAATGTGCGGAAAACATAACCCACTCCTCGTTAGGCCCCCCTGTCGAACGTCGCTCGGGTCAGGCTCGGTCGGTCGCGGGGGCTGTCCCGGCCTGGTCCAGTGTTGCTGCCCAGGCCGCACCCGTTCCTGAGACGCCGTGACCTCCGGAGTCTCCTATCCTCGCGAACCTGTCGCTCCGGCCGCCTGAGCAGTTAACAGGTCTGTCGCATGGTGCTGATGAGGGCGCAACATTACAAATGTGTCCTCATTGCACGTACGTCAGGACGGAGACACCCGATGACGCAGACTGCCCCCGGTCAGGCCGAAACCGCGCTGCGCCACCCGCTCGCGCCGCTCACCGTGCCCGAGGCCGCCGACGCCTGCCGGCTCGCCCTGGGCGCCGGGTTCGGCTCCGGCACCCGGCTGGTCTACTGCGCGCTCGACGAGCCACCGAAGGAGACGGTGCTTGGCTGGGACGGCGGCGCCGTTCCCCGGCAGGTGCTCTGCGTCCTGTACGAGAAGCCGGCTGGCATGACGTGGCTGGTGACGGTCAGCCTTGATGACGAGGCGGTGGTCAGCCGCGTCCCGGTCCCGGGCGCCCAGCCGCCGATCATGATGGACGAGTGGGTGGCCAACTCCGAGCAGATCAAGGCCGACCCCGGATTCCAGGCCGCCATGGCCAAGCGCGGGATCACCGATATGGCGCAGGTCCAGATCGATCCCTGGCCAGCCAGCAACTTCGGCCTCGACGTCGACAAAACGGGCCGCCGCCTCGCCCGCGGCGTGGCGTACGTCCTGGACGGCCCCGGCGGCAATCCCTACGCCCGGCCGGTGGAGAACCTGGTCGCCGTCCTCGACCGCGACACCGGCGAGGTCGTCGAGCTCATCGACGGCGACGTGGTGCCCATCCCGAACGATCCCGGCCGCTACGATGCCGCCAGCGTGGCCAGCCCCCGCGAGCTGGTGCCCCTGGAGATCCTCCAGCCTGACGGCCCCGGGTTCACCGTCGACGACGGGCACCTGCGCTGGGGGCCGTGGCAGATGCGGGTGTCGATGCACCCGATCGAGGGCCTGGTGCTGCACGAGATCTGCTACGTCGAGGGGGACCGGGTCCGGCCTGTGATCTACCGGGCCAGCATGGCCGAAATGGTGGTGCCGTACGGGTCGATCTCGCCCAACCACTGGTGGAAGAACGCGTTCGACGCCGGCGACGTCGGCCTCGGCAAGATGGCCAACTCCCTCGAACTGGGCTGCGACTGCCTGGGCGAGATCGTCTACCTGGACGCGGTCAGCGTGGACGAGGACGGGAACGCCGCCGCGCTGCCGCAGGCCATCTGCCTGCACGAGGAGGACTACGGGATCCTCTGGAAGCACACCGACGTATTCAACGGCGCCGCGGAGGTGCGCCGCTCCCGCCGGATGGTCGTCTCGTTCATCGCGACCGTCGGCAACTACGAGTACGGCTTCTTCTGGTACTTCTACCTGGACGGCAGCATCCAGGCCGAGGTCAAGCTGACCGGCATCATCCAGACCCAGGCGGTCGAGCCGGGCACCCGGGTGCCGTACGCCAACCCGGTCACGCCCGAGCTGGCCGGGCCGCATCACCAGCACATGTTCGGCTTCCGGCTCGACATGTGCCTGGACGGCCCGGCGAACTCCGTGTACGAGGTCGACGCGGTACCGGTCCCGCCGGGCCCGGACAACCCGTACGGGAACGCCTTCACCGCCCGGGCCACCCTGCTGGAAACCGAATCCGCCGCCCAGCGGATGGCCGCGCCGGAGCGCAGCCGGTACTGGAAGATCGTCAACCACGGCTCGCGCAACGCCGTCGGTGAGCCGGTCGCCTACAAGCTGGTCCCGCAGCCCGGCGCGCCGCTGCTCGCCCAGGACACCGCGTCCATCGCGGCCCGGGCCGCGTTCGCGACCAAGCACCTGTGGGTGACACCGGCCCGGGCCGACGAACGGCGCCCGGCCGGGGACTTCCCCAACCAGCACCCGGGCGGTGCCGGGCTGCCCGCCTGGACCGCCGCCGACCGGCCGGTCACCGACACCGACATCGTGCTGTGGCACACGGTCGGCGCGACCCACTTCTGCCGGCCGGAGGATTTCCCCGTGATGCCGGTTGAGTACGTGGGGTTCACGCTGAAGCCGTTCGGCTTCTTCGACCGCAACCCCGCCATCGACCTGGCCCCGTCCGCCCACTGCCACCCGTGAGGCCGCCGGCGTTACGCGGCGAGCGGAACCCCGCACGGGGCATTCCGGGCAACGGGAACTTACGATGGGCGCATGTGCGCTGAGGCGGGCCCCGGCCCGCCGGGGAGGCCCCGTAATGGACCCGACGACTCTACGGAGCGCCTATGCCGGTGACCGCGCCCGCCGACACGACGCGGAACGCGATCCTGACCGTTGACGACGACCCGGACGTGTCCCGCGCGGTCGCCCGCGACCTGCGCCGCCGCTACGGCGGCCAGTACCGGATCGTCCGCGCGGAGTCGGGCGAGTCGGCCCTGGAAGCGCTGCGCGAGATGAAACTGCGCGGCGACCAGGTCGCCGTGATCCTCGCCGACTACCGGATGCCGCAGATGAACGGCATCGAGTTCCTCGAACGCGCGATGGACATCTACCGGGGCGCGCGGCGGGTCCTGCTGACCGCCTACGCCGACACCGGCGCCGCCATCGACGCGATCAACGTCGTCGATCTCGACCACTATCTGCTGAAGCCGTGGGATCCGCCGGAGGAGAAGCTCTACCCGGTGGTCGACGGCCTGCTCGACGCCTGGCTGACCTCCGATCACCGGCCGGTGCCCGAGACCAAGGTCATCGGGCACCGCTGGTCGGCCCGCTCGTCGGACGTGCGCGAGTTCCTGGCCCGCAACCAGGTCCCGTACCGCTGGTACGCGTCCGGACGAGCCGGAGGGGGAGCGGCTGCTCACGGCGGCCGGGCAGGACGGGCTCGAGCTGCCCGTGGTCGTCACCCCGGACGCGCGAGGTCCTGGTCGCGCCGTCGGACGCGGAGCTGGCCGGCCACGTGGGCCTGGCCACCACGCCGTCGGCCGACTTCTACGACCTCATCGTCATCGGCGGGGGCCCGGCCGGCCTCGGCGCCGCCGTGTACGGCGCGTCGGAGGGCCTGCGGACCGTCCTGGTCGAGCGGACCGCGACCGGGGGACAGGCCGGCCAGAGCTCGCGGATCGAGAATTACCTGGGCTTCCCCGACGGGGTGTCGGGCGCGCAGCTGACCGACCGGGCCCGGCGGCAGGCGGCCAAGTTCGGCGCGGAGGTGCTCACCACCCGCGACGTGACCGGGCTGGAGATCAACGGTTCGGCCCGCACCGTCCGGTTCTCCGACGGCACCGAGCTCAGCGCGCACAGCGTGATCCTCGCGACCGGCGTCTCCTACCGGCAGCTGACCGCGCCGGGCGTGGGGGAGATGACCGGACGCGGTGTCTACTACGGCTCGGCGCTGACCGAGGCGGCCAACTGCAAGGACCACGACGTCTACATCGTGGGCGGCGCGAACTCCGCCGGGCAGGCCGCCGTCTACCTGGCCCGGGGGGCCAAGTCGGTGACGCATCCTGGTCCGCGGCCCATCGCTGACCAGGTCGATGTCGCACTACCTCATCGAGCAGGTCGGGAACGTGCCCCAGATCTCGGTGCGCACGTGCACCGAGGTGGCCCGGGCGCACGGTGACGGGCACCTGGAGGGGCTGACGCTGCGGGACGCCAACACCGGCTTCACCGAGGACGTCGAGGCGCAGTGGCTGTTCGTGTTCATCGGCGCCGCGCCGCTGACCGGCTGGCTGGACGGCGTCGTCATGCGGGACGAGCAAGGGCTTCGTCCTGGCCGGCCCGGACCTGACCATGGAAGGGGAGCGGCCGCCCGGCTGGCCGCTGGACCGGGCGCCCTACCACCTGGAGACCAGCGTGCCGGGCGTGTTCGTGGCCGGCGACGTGCGCGCCGAATCCGCCAAGCGGGTCGCCTCGGCCGTCGGCGAGGGAGCCATGGCCGTCATGCTCGTGCACCGTTACCTGGAGAAGCTGTGACCGGTGAAACCCTGCCCTGCCGCCCGGAAGAGCTGCGTTCGCTGTTCCTGTTCGAGAAGCTGACCGCGGACCAGCTGGACTGGCTGTGCCGGGACGGCCGGGTCGAGATGATCCCGACCCGGGCCCGCTCTACACCGAGGGCGAGCCGGCCACCTGCTTCTACGTCCTGCTCGAGGGCACCCTGGTGATGTCACGGCGGGTCGGCGCGGACGACATCGAGGTCAACCGCACGTCCAGCCCCGGTGTCTACGCCGGCGCGTTCCAGGCCTACATGGGCGACCGGGTCCCGCAGATCTACAACAACTCGGTGCGGGTCACCATCCCGTCCCGCTTCTTCGTGCTGGACGCCCCGTGCTTCGCCCAGATGATGACCGAATGGTTCCCGCTCGCGGTTCACCTGCTCGAAGGCGCGTTTTTCGGTAACCGGAGGACCCAGGAGGCCGTCGGCCAGCGGGAGCGGCTGCTGGCGCTGGGCTCGCTGTCGGCCGGCCTGACCCACGAGCTGAACAACCCCGCGGCGGCGGCGGTCCGCGCGACCGAATCGCTGCGGGAGCGGGTGGCCGGGATGCGGCACAAGCTCGCCCTGCTGACCAAGAAGCCTTACCACATCCCGACCCTGGAGAATCTGGTCGAACTCCAGGAACGGGCCGTGGAGCAGGTGGCCAAGGCGCCGGCCCTGGGCCCGATGGAAGCATCCGACGCCGAGGACGAGATCACGGACTGGCTCGACGGGTACGGCATCGAGCGGGGCTGGGAACTGGCACCCGTGTTCGTTCAGGCTGGATTGGACACCGGGTGGCTGGACCAGGTCGCCGAGGCCGTGGACCTGGCCGACCTGGAAGGCGCGGTCCGGTGGCTCTGCTACACGGTCGAGACCGAATTGCTGATCAACGAGGTCCAGGACTCCACCAGCCGGATCATGTCCCTGGTCGGTGCGGCCAAGCAGTACTCCCAGCTCGACCGGGCGCCCCACCAGGTGGTCGACGTCCACGACCTGCTGGACAGCACGCTGCTGATGCTGTCGGCGAAGATCGGCCCCGGGGTCACGGTGGTCCGGGAGTACGACCGGACCCTGCCGCCGATCCCGGCGTACGCGGCCGAGCTCAACCAGGTCTGGACGAACCTGATCGACAACGCGGTCTCCGCAATGGGCGGGAACGGCACGCTGACCGTGCGGACCGCGATGGACCGCGACCAGGTGCTGGTGGAGTTCGGGGACACCGGCCCCGGAGTCCCGGACGAGATCCGCGACCGGATCTTCGAGCCGTTCTTCACGACCAAGCCCGTCGGCGAGGGGACCGGGCTCGGGCTCGATATCTCGTGGCGGATCATTGTGAACAAGCACCACGGGGACCTGAGCGTCGAGTCGGCCCCGGGCGACACCCGTTTCCGGGTCCGGCTGCCGGTCGCCGACCCGGAACCCGACCGGCAGGAGTCAGCATGACGACGGCAGTACCAGCGGTAGACCCGTCCGTCCCGCCCACCGGGCCCGGCTGCGTGGAGTGCGACGCGGTCAGCGGCTGGTGGCTCCACCTGCGCCGGTGCGCGCAGTGCGGGCACATCGGCTGCTGTGACTCCTCGCCCGCGCAGCACGCCAGCGGGCACGCCAAGGAGACCGGCCACCCGGTGATCCGCAGCTACGAGCCGGGCGAGGCCTGGTTCTGGAGCTACCCGGACCAGGTGCTGTACGAGGAGGGCCCGCCGCTCGCCCCGCCCGAGCACCACCCGCTCGACCAGCCGACCCCCGGCCCGGCCGGCCGCGTCCCCCGCGACTGGCGCGCCCACCTCCACTTGACGCCGCCCGCGCCGTAACGTAGGGACATGCGCGCTTGGGTAGTCGCGAAGCCCGGCCCGATGTCCACCGGGCCGCTGGAGCTGACCGAGCGGCCGGTGCCCGAACCCGGGCCCGGCCAGCTGCTGGTCAAGGTCATCGTGTGCGGCGTCTGCCGCACCGACCTGCACCTGGCCGAGGGCGACCTGCCGCCGCACCACCCCCGGATGACCCCCGGCCACGAAGTGGTCGGCCAGGTCGTCGCGACCGGGCCCGGCGTCACCCGCTTCCGCGAAGGCGACCGGGTCGGCGCGGCCTGGCTGGCCGGCACCGACGGGACGTGCCGGTTCTGCCGCCGCGGCCAGGAGAACCTCTGCCCGGCCTCGATCTACACCGGCTGGGACATCCACGGCGGCTACGCCGAGTACCTGACCGTCGCCGACGCGTTCGCGCACGCCCTGCCGGACGGGTTCAGCGACGAAGAGCTCGCGCCGCTGCTGTGCGCGGGCATCATCGGCTACCGGGCGCTGCGCCGGGCCGAGGTGCCGCCCGGCGGCAGGCTGGGCATCTGGGGCTTCGGCGGCTCGGCCCACCTGGCGGCGCAGATCGCGCTGGCCGAGGGGGCCGAGATCCACGTGTTCACCCGTTCGGAAGCCGACCGGGAACTGGCCCGCAGCCTCGGCGCCGCCTCCGTGCAGGACTCCTTCGACCCCACGCCGGTGCCGCTGGACTCCGCGATCCTGTTCGCCCCGGTCGGCACCATCGTCCCGGCCGCCCTGGCCGCGCTGGACCGGGGCGGGACGCTGGCCATCGCCGGGATCTACCTGACCGACATCCCGTCGCTCAACTACGAGCAGCACCTGTTCCAGGAACGGAACCTGCGCAGCGTCACCTCCAACACCCGCGGCGACGCGCAGGAGTTCCTGACCCTGGCCCAGCGGCTCCGGATCAAGGTGACGACCACCCCGTACCGCGTTCGACCAGGCCGGCCAGGCCCTGGCCGACCTGGAAGCCGACCGGTTCAACGGCGCCGCCGTCCTGCAGATGTGATCGCGTCGATCCGTCATCGAGACGGTACGTTTGCATGGTGTTGACCGAGGCCCGCCGAAGCCTCCGCCAGGTTCCCCTGAGAGTTGCTGGGGCTACCGGCTGCATCGGATCAATCTGCGTCCTCCTCGGCGTCGCTCAGAGCGGTTCGCCCTTCACGTCAAAATTGCCCGGTGCCTGGTTCTTCGGTACGGGCAACGGGGCGTCGGCCAGCAGCCAGAACAGCACTTTCCTGGGCGTCATGGTCTTGTATCTGGGCGTCGGCCTCATGATCGGATCCTGGTACGAGATCGTTCGGACGCTGCGCCACAATCCAGGCGCCCCGGTCAGAGCGGTAGCGGCGGTTATGGTCGCCTGGGCGCTTCCCGTGCTGATGATGCCACCGCTGTTCAGTCGCGACGTGTACAGCTACGCAGCGCAGGGCGAAATGGTCAGCCGGGGTCTCAATCCGTATGCCCACGGGCCAACGGCGCTTGGCCCGAATCCCTATCTCAGGCTGGTCGACCCGATCTGGCGCAACGCTCGCGCTCCATACGGACCGGCTTGGGAGCGACTTGCCGGGGGGATCGTCCAGCTTGCACGCCACGATGTGATCGCGACGATCGCGGGATTCCGGTTCGTTGCGGTGATCGGGGTCGTATTGATCGCCTTGGGTGTTCCTGTTCTGGCTCGATCCGTCGGACGTGATCCTGCGGCGGCCGTTGCGCTCGCCGTCCTGAATCCACTCGTCTTGCTGGTGCTCCTGGGTGGTGCCCACAACGACGCGCTGATGCTCGGACTGCTCGTCGCTGGCTGCGCCGCAGCACGGCGGAATCACATTCTGATCGGATTGCTGCTGTGCGTACTGGCTGCCGAGGTTAAGGTGCCGGCTCTCATCGGTGCCCTGTTCATCGGGTGGTGGTGGAGCGACGGGGCGGCGAGCTGGCGACAGCGGCTTACCCGGGTCGCTGCGGCGATCCTGACCGCCGTGGCCCTGATGGCGGTGATTGGGCTGGTCTCAGGGCTCGGCTGGCGCTGGCTCGGCGGACTCAGCAATCCGGGCGTGGTGGTGTCTTGGCTGGACCCGGTTACCGCCGTCGGCCTATTGCTCAGCCATCTCTCCGGTGCTCTGGGGTTCGGCGGCCACCCGGCGGCCTATGTCCAGTCCGCCCGGGCGGTGGGCTTCGCTCTGGCTGCAGTCATCTCGATCGGATTGGTCCTGCGTTCGGCTCGGGTCGGGGCGATGCAGGCCCTTGGATGGAGTCTTCTCGTCTTCGTGCTCCTCGGACCGGTGGTATGGCCCTGGTATGAGACGTGGGGATTCGTCTTCCTGGCCGTGATCGCCGAGGGATGGACATTGCGCCTGCTCCTGGCGCTGTCGGCGGTGGCCTGCTTCGCCGATGTTGCCAGTGTCCGCTTCTATGAGACAAACGGCCCCGCTCTGGCCATCGTCTGCTGGACCGCCCTGGCCGGATTGATCATCGCTTATGGTGTCTTCCGGCTACAGAGACCTAGGCTTGCGGCATGCAGCTTGAGCTCGTCGCGGTAGTGGTCGAGGAGTATGACAGTGCCATCGAATTCTTCGTCGGCACGCTGGGTTTCGACCTGGTGGAGGATTCGCCGTCACTGACCAATGACGGGCGGCCGAAACGGTGGGTGGTGGTTCGCCCGCCGGGCGCTCAGACCGGGCTGCTGCTGGCTCGGGCGGACGGCCCGGCGCAGCGTTCGGAGGTTGGCAATCATGCGGCCGGCCGGGTGGGCTTCTTCCTGCGTGTCGATGACTTCGATGCCGCGTACGAGAAGATGATCGCCGGCGGGGTGAAGTTCATCACTGCTCCGCGCGTCGAGCCATACGGCCGGGTCGCGATTTTCCGCGATGTGGCGGGCAACCGCTGGGATCTGCTCGGCCCGGCATAGGGGTGATCAGCCGAGCGGGGGGACCAGGGCCTCGATGACGTGCGGGCCCGGCCCGGCGCGGTCACGCAGGCAGCGGCCCAGCGTCGCCGGGTCGTGATGTCGTTGCCCAGGCTGGCGACGATCTCGGCGGCCGGGACGTTCACCCACTAGCTGGACGGCGCGCGCGCCGTGAACAGTTATCACCTATTGACTGTTGTCGTTCATATACTTTACGATGCAGGCACCCGGAAGTGCTGGTAGATGGCCTCCGGAGCCTTCAGAGAGCCGGCCGGACGGCTCGATGGGCGCGAGCTCGAGAGACCTCGGCGAGGAGGGATGAGCGAGCGACGCGGAGCGCACCAGGTGTTCCCCGCCCACGGTCCAGTGGCGGCCTGTCCGTTGAACCGGTCATGGGGCACTCCCACTCGGCAGTCGCGTGGACATGACCCTTCACCGACCAAGATCGGAGTTGACTTTCCCTTGTCATGTTCACCACCGCCGGTTCGGCGGAGAAGCACCTTCGTGCTGGCCCTTTCCGCCGTCGCGGCCATCGCTGTCGCCGGGTGCGCCACGGCCCAGCAGGCGGCCAGCAGCAGCGGCGGCAGCGGAGGCAGCGGAGGCGGTACGACCTTGAGCAGCAAGCTCGTCTCCGCCGCCGAGGCGGAAGCCAAGCAGATCATGGGCCATCAGAAGCTGTCCGGGTCTATTTCGGTCATGGGCGACAACAGCGGATCCGAAGCAGCCCTGCTGCAGTCGTTCTACCAGCCCTTCACGGCGGCCACCGGCGTCAAGGTCAACTACACGGGCTCGGGCGACAACCTCGATGTCGTCCAGTCCCGCGTCGCCGCCGGGAACCCGCCCGATCTGGTGACGACCGCGCCTGGCGTCATGCGCCAGTACAGCCAGACGCACAAGCTCCTGAACCTATCGAGCTTCATGTCCAGCGAGCTGAACGCGAACTTCACGCCGTCCGTGAACGCGACCGCGTCCATAGGCAACAGCGTTTACGGCGTCTACCAGGGCTTTAACAACATGGAGCTCTGGTACAACCCGAAGACGTACGCCGGCCCGAAGGCCGGCTCCAGCTGGCAGGCCGTCCAGGCGTGGACCGAGAAGGAGGGCCAGGCGGGCAAGACCGCATGGTGCAACGCCCAGGGCGGCGGCACCTCCAACGGGTACCCGGGCGAGCTGTTCATCGAGGCTCTGTTCGCGAAGAAGTACGGCGCCGCGCTCACCGAGCAGTGGGGCGAAGGGAAGCTCCCCTGGACCTCACCGCAAGTGAAGGACGCGTTCGGTATGTTCGGCGCGATCGCGGCGAACAACGCCTACGTCAACGGGGGCGTACAGGGCTCGCTGTCACAGAACACCGGCACCGGCTCGGACGGGCTCGTCGGGAACCCGGCGACCTGCCAGGCCGTTATCTGGGGCAGCTGGACCGGCGGCCTCATCGCCACCTCGGCGTCCGGCGTCAAGCCGGGCGTGAACCTGGCCTCGATGCAGATCCCCGCGTCGAACCCGAAGTACGCCGACACGGAGACCTATTCGGCCGAGGTGACGTGGGCGTTCAAGGACAGTCCCGAGACGCGGGCGCTCCTCCAGTACATCGCGTCGGATCAGGCGCAGGCACTGCTCGCATCGGCGAACCACTGGCCGGTCGCGGACAAGAACGTGCCTCCGTCGACTTACACCGACGCGACCCTGCAGAACATCTCGAAGACCTACTTCACCCCGAATATCCAGCTCGCAGCCGGGCCGGCCCTGCTGTCGAAGACCGCAGTGGTCACCGGGGCCGCCAAGGCCGTGGTCGCCTACCTCGAGAATCCTTCCACCCTGAATTCGGATCTCCAGACCGTCCAGAATCTGGAAACCGGGAAATAAGAGCCGTGAGCGCGAGGGGGAGGGTCCTGCGAGACAACGGTAAGGACGTGCGATGAATGCCATCACGACAAGTGTCCCCGCCCTGATCCTGATCGGTGCAGTGGTCATCCCGCTGATCGTCTACGTGATCCTGGGTGCCGGTGAGAAGGTGCTCCAGCTGGTCGGCGGCCGGACGGCGAAGTATGCCCGGCCGTGGTTCTGGTTCCTCGTCCCCCTCGCGCTCATGGCCATCATCCTCGTGTACCCCATGGTCGAGACGATCGTCTCCGCCTTCCGGAACGCGCAGGGCAGTTCGTGGGCGGGGTTCGGCAACTTCGCGTGGGCCTTCAGCGGCACGATGGTCGGCGTGCTCGGCAACAACCTGATCTGGCTGATCGTCTTCCCGCTGGGGACATTGCTGCTAGCGGTCATCGTCGCCGTGCTGTTCGACAAGGTCAGGTACGAACGCTTCGCCATGACCCTCGTGGTGCTCCCGACGGCGATCTCATTCGCGGCCGGCTCGATCATCTGGCGCCAGGTTTACGAGTACCAGACCCCGGGGTCGGCTCAGACCGGGCTGCTCAACGCGCTCTGGACACTGATCCCGGGTAACAAGCCCGTCGCCTGGCTGGAGGCCACTGCGGTCAACAAGTACTGCCTGATATTCGTCGCCGTATGGTCGAGCCTCGGCGTCGCGGCGCTGATCTTGTCCGCGGCCGTAAAGGCGGTCCCGTCGGAGCTCGCCGAGGCCGCACGCCTGGACGGAGCGAACGAATGGCGCGTCTTCCGGTCAGTGACGCTGCCGGGCATCAGCCGGACACTGCTCGTCGTGGTGACGACCGAGGTCATCTTCGCCCTCAAGATCTTCGACATCGTCTACGTCATGACGAACGGGAACTTCGGCACCAACACGATCGCGAATCAGATGTACTTCGAGCTCTTCTCGAGCCAGAACCTCGGCCGGGCCAGCGCCATCGCCGTCATCCTGCTGGTCGTCGCCATCCCGATCATGATCATCAACGTCCGCCAGTTCCGTGCGGAAAGGACCCGCTGACATGGCGCTCACGACCAGGTCGCAGGCAGCAGTGACGGCGCCGGCTGACCCGTCGGCCCGGAAGGTGGCCGGGACCTACCGGCTCCGCCGGCGATGGGCCCGCCTGGTCGTCCACATCGTCGTCGTGGCGTTCATGGTCGTGTGGTTCACGCCCGTGCTCGGGCTCTTCGTCAGCTCGTTCCGCACCCAGGGCGACATCGGCACCTCCGGATGGTGGCACGCGCTCGTCGCGCCCCTGTTCACCGGTTACAACTACCAGCAGGCGATGCAGGTGGTTGGCCTGGGCAAGAGCCTGGGGACGTCGCTCGCCATCTCGATCCCGACGACGGTCCTCACCACATTCATCTCGGCGATCGGCGCGTTCACGCTGACCCGGATGAGGTTCGGCGGGCCGAACCGTCCTGTCGCTCGCGCTGGTCGCGCTCATGGTGACGCCGCCCCAGGTGACCCTGGTTCCCCTGCTCAAGTTCTTCGACGTGACCAAGCTGTACGGCACGATCCCCGCCATGTGGCTCTATATGGTCGGGTTCACGGTCCCCTTCGGCGTGTTCCTGCTGCGCGGCTTTATGAGCTCACTGCCCGAGGAACTTTTCGAGTCCGCCCGCATCGACGGTGCGTCGGACCTCCGCCTGTTCATCTCGGTCGCGGTGCCGCTGTCGGCGCCGGTCCTGGCCGCATTGGCGATCATGCAGTTCCTGTGGGCCTGGAACGACCTCCTGACGCCGCTCATCTTCCTCGGCGGGACTTCCGTGCCGCAGCCCCTCACCGTGAACGTCGCCGGGCTCGTCACCGCGACCGGGCAAGGCGAGGCACAGCTCATGGCGGCCACGGTGGTCGCGATCCTCATCCCGCTCGTCGTGATCATCAGCATGCAGCGCTACTTTGTCCGCGGTGTACTCGGAGGCGCGGTAAAGGGCTGAGGCGCGGGAAGGGCTGGGCGCGCTAAGGGCTGGGGCGAGCGGTCAGCCCGCGGCGCGGACGGCCTGCTCCGGGCCGCCCGGCCGGGCCGGGTCCGCGCCGAGCCGGCGCACGATGTCACGGGCCCCGATGACGGACAGCGCGGCGCTGGTCAGGGTCGGGTTGCACGCCGTCTGCGTCGGTATGACGCCGTTGCCGGCCACATACAGGTTCTCGGCGCCCCATACGCGGCAGGCCGGGTCGCAGACGCTGCGGCCATCGTCGGTGGTCCCCATCCGGACGGTCCCCTGGTAATGAAGGGAGCTGCCCGAGGGGAGGATCCAGGGCGCCTCCCCGTCGGCCGGCTGGCCGAGAACGTCGCTGAGACGAAGCGCCTCGGCCTGGCCGTGCTCGAGGGTTTCGCGATCCCGGTCGCTGAGCGTGTGGTGGATCGTCATGGCCGGCATCCCGATCCAGTCCGACTCCGTCTCGCTGAACTCCAGCCAGTTCTCGAACCGGACCTCCTGCGAGGCGAAGAAGTGAACCGAGATCATCGGCTTCCGCGCCCGGCGGTCCTCCGCCGAGCGGGGCACCGTATCCGGGTCGATCTGGGCCAGCATCCCGTGGAACGGGAACTTCTCGCCGTCGTACGGGATCCAGGTGACACCGCTCGCGGCCACAGCGACAGCCGTGGAGGCTGACATCGCGGTCGCGTTGCCGATCTCGCCCTCGTGCAGCCGGTCGGATCCGGCGCCGTCGACCTCGGCCATGATCGATACCTGAGGGTGCTCGTTGAGGTAGTGACCGAGCGCGCGCGGGCGGACGCCCGAAGCGAAGAGGAGCTGCGGCGTGCGCAGCGAGTCGGCCGCGACGACGACGTGGGTGGCGCGCACGGCCGTCACGTTGCCGGTGGCGCGGTCCCGTAGCTGCACGCCAGCGGCCCGGCCGTCCACCACGATGACCCGCTCGCAGAGCGTTTCCGGGCGCAGTTCGAAGTGGCCGTCCCGGCCGTCCAGGAGCGGGCCGAAGATGACGTTCGGCCCGGCGCGGTGGACGCCATGCGGCGTGAGCGTGACGGCCATCGGCATGGCCTGCACCCGCCGGTCCGGCGCCCGGCCCTCGTCGAGCGCCTGGCCGAGAACCCGCTCGACGTGCGCGGCGAAGCCTGAGCCGAGAAACTGCGTCGCCGAGACCCCCAGCAGCCCCTCCGCAACGACGTAGGCCTCATCGAGGATCCCGGGATCGATGAAGCCGATGCGCTCGACGTCGCTCGGGCGCGGGCAGGCGCCGAACCAGTGCGAGCCCATGCCGCCGACATTGCTCGACTCCTGGGCGGCCGGGAAGCCGTCGCCGTGGAGGTCGCCCGACCCGACCGGGAACAGGCCGGGCCGGGTGACGAGGCGCGCCCGCGTTCCGCGCTGGCCGCGTTGTGCGCGGTGCCCGACGTGGCAGGGAGCTCGTAGCGGTACTGATTCGGCCCCTGCGACGCGATCTGCGCGCGCTCCCGCTCGTCCGGGTCGATGATGTTGGCCATGTGGAGACCGGGCGGGTCGGCCACGACGGGCCCCGCTTCGACCACGAGGACTCTGGTCTCCGGCCTCGCGTCGGCGAGCACCCGGGCGTACGTCGCACCAGCCGGGCCGCTGCCGACGATCACGACGTCGACGTCCTCGGTGAATTCGGGCACTGCTGCTCCTCGATGATGCGCGCTGCGTGGTCCGGGGCCGGACTCGCGAGCCAGCTCAGGGCGCATGGCTCGTCCGAGCGTAAAGTACCGGCTCGTCAACAGTCAATGAACGATAACTGTTCGCCCGGCGCCCGTGGGCGGCGTCACCGGCGCCGGGCGCCGGGCCCCGGATCGTGATTGATGCGCGAAAGGTACCTACGTGCTAACTTTTTATCCGGGGCGGGCCGGCGTGCGCGTCGGCAACGGACAGGGGAATGAGAGCATCATGACGGAAACAACGGCGCGCGACACCAAGGTGCTGCGCGGGCCTTACCAGAACGGCATCCGGCGGCGTCGCGAGATCATCGAGTCGGCGTCGCGGGTCTTCGCCTCCTACGGATTCGTCAGCGGCTCCCTTCGCCAGATCGCCGAGGAGGTCGGGGTCACGCCCGCCGCCCTCACCCGGCACTTCGGAAGCAAGGAGGGCCTCCTCTCGGCGGTGCTGGCCAACTGGGACTCGGGTGCCAAAGCCAGGAACCCGGCCGACGTGCGGGGCCTCGACTACTTCGTCCGGCTGCGCGACGCGGTGGTTTACAACCAGGCGAACCGGGGCCTGATCGAGCTCTTCCTGACCCTGTCGGCCGAATCGACCCACCCGGGCCATCCGGCGCGGGACTTCATCCAGAAGCGGTACCGGCATGTCGTGGCGACCGGTGTCGCGCATCTCCGCGAGGCGCGGGAGGCCGGCGACATCCTCTGGATGGACGACGAGACCATCGCCGCGGAGGTGCGCTCGGTATTCGCCATGATGGACGGCATCCAGCTGCAGTGGCTCCTTGACCCGGGTGTCGACCTCATCGGGATCTTCAGTCACTCGCTTTCCCAATACCTGGAGCGGTGGACGGGGCACCCCTACGAGCTGCCGCCGCTCGGTTCCGGGGAATAGCGGCCGATGGCGGCAACGGACGCGGCGCTGGCGATCGACATCAGTTCCAGCGGAGTCCGCGCCCGTGCGCACGACCGGGCCCTCACGGTTCTCCGCGAGTGCTCGGCGGACCTTGAGACCCGCGTCGCGGCCGACGGTACGTCCGCCCACGATCTGGCGGCCATCATGGCCGCGGTTCGCGAGGTGGTCCGGCCGATAGCGGCCGATCCGCGGCTGAGGCTCGTCGCGCTCGGCGCTTCCGGCACGGCGAGCAGCCTCGTCGCGGCGCGGGTGGGCGACGGGGCCCCCGAGGCGGCGTCGGAGGTGCTGCTGTGGTCCGACGCCCGCGCGATGAGCCACTATCCGGAGCTCGCCGGCGAACCCGCCGCCGCGTACGGGCGGACCCTCTGCCCGCCGGACGTCAGCTACTGGCCCGCGAAGCTCCGCTATCGGCCGGCCGGGCGCACTCGGCGGCGGCACGATTGCCGGGGCGAAGGACTCGCCTTCGCCTGGCTGACCGGCCTGGCCTCGACCACCCGATGAGCGCCGCGTCAACCGCGATGTTTGAAGCGCGCCTGGCGCTGGGATGCGGCGCTCATCGACCGGGTCGGCTGGCGGCGGCGCGCCTGCCGGAGGCCCACCACGCCGTCCAGTCCGCGCCTCTGCTGCCGTCCGTGGCCGGCGAGCTCGGCCTTCCGGGCGGCCTGCCCGTCGCGGTCGGCGGCATGGATGGCCCGCTCACTCAGCTAGGCGCCGCGGGCACCCGGGAGCGGACGGCGTCGTGCACGGTCGGCACGAGCATCGCCGTCCGCGCCGGTCCGCTCGCCGGGCCGCCGACCCGGACCAGCGGACCTGGTGTTACCCGGTCGCGCGCGATTTCTGGGTGATCGGCGGCGCGGGTAGCAACGGCGGCAACCTCCTCACCTGGCTGCGCGACCAGATCGGGCTGGCCGCGAGCGTCCCCGAACTCACCGACCTCGCGTTCGGTATCTCTCCCGACCCTGATCTCATCTTCGTCCCGTATCTCCACGGGGAACGGGCGCCGCTGTGGCGGTCCGACCTGCGCGCGGCATTCATCGGCCTGGGCGCCCATCATTCGTCGGCCGACATGACGCGGGCGGTGCTGGACGGGCTCGCGTCGTCCTCGTCGAGCTGGCCGAGGCCGTGGAGACGGTCCCGCCCGCCCGAACGGGTCGTGTTCACCGGCGGCTTCATCCGTGACGCGAGGTGGGTCCAGCTCATGACCGACGCACTGGGCGTTCCGGCCGCAGTTCCGGTGCCCGATGCCGCCACGTCGGTCGGCACGGCGATGCTGGCCTGGGCGGCCGCCGATGAGGTTCCGGTCGCGGAAGTGTTCGTGCCGCAGCTGGAGCCGGTCGCGGGGCCCGACGCCCGGGTGCACGAGTGGCTGCGGGCCTCGGCCGCGCGCATCGCCGACCGGCGCCGCCTGCTCTGGCTGTAGCCGTCGGGGGCCGGTTCGTCTGCGGACCAGTCCGAGGCCTACGCCAGCCGCCGGTTCCGCCCGGCGACCTCGGCCCGGAACGTGTTCCAGGCCAGCAAGGGGTCGCCGGCGCTGGTGACGGCACCTCCGACGATCAGCGTGCCGAAGCCGGCGTCGAGGGCGGCGCGGGCCTCGGCGGGCCGGAGATTCCCGGCCACGATGAGCCGGCCGAACTCCATTTCGCGCTCGAGGATGGGCCGGATCAGGTCGGCGAAGCTCGACGTTCCGGTCTTGGGCCGGTGGATGCACAGGTCGGCCCGAACCCCGGCGTCGGACGCCATCTGGGCGAACCTGGCCAGGGAGCCGGGATCGAAGCCCGGGCCGATCGTGTCGAGGATGACCGGCGCGGCCCCGGCGGCGCCGAGACCGTGGTCGCGGGCGGCGGCGAGAATGCCGCGCCAGGTCACGTCATCGATAGCCGCGGCCACCGCGGTGACGACGTCGGCGCCGGCGCTGAAGGCGCTCCCGGCGATCTTCTCGCCCGCGTCGCAGATCTTGACGTCGGCGACGATGATCGTCACCAGCCGGGACAGGCGCCGGATGCGCTGGACCGCGCCAAGTCCCTCGGCCAGGACGAGGGGGCTGCCTGCCTCGGCGCGGGCCAGAGCCGCCCCGAGCCGGGCCATGACGCGCGACGCCTCGCGCAGAGATGTCTGGTCGAGGGCCAGCTGCAGGACGGTCTCGGGCTCGCCGTCCTCCGCCGCGGGTGCGCTGAAGCCTTCTGCCCTGGTCATCGTCCGCCTTCCCGTCGCGCAGGCCCGGTAGCCTTCCCGAAATGTAAACCCGCTGCTACATTTGAACTGTAATCGAGTGAAGACTATTGGCGGGGCGATCTCAGGAGGTATGGAGCTGTGCGATTCGGAGCGTCAGTCTGGCCCTGGAAGTGGGACGAGCCGTACGACGGCGCCATCAAGCGGATCGGGCGGGCCGGATTCCGCGCGACCGAGCTGATCGCGTGGGACGACGATTCGTTCGCCGACTACTACACCGGCCAGACCGTCCGTGAACTGCGCAAGATCCTCGACGACGAGGGAATGCCCCTGTCCCAGTTCGTCGTCAAGACGCCCGACCTCTCGAGCCCGGACCCGCGCCGCCGCGCCGCCACAGTGGAGCTGTTCAAGCGCGGTGTCGAAAAGACCGTGGCGCTCGGCTCGCCCATCATCAATACGGTCGTGCACCACCCGTTCGCGCTGTCGTTCCCCGAGCTCATGGACCGGCCGCACATGCAGACATTCACCCAGGAGGTCCCGGGTGACCTCGACTGGGCCCAGAACTGGGACGACTACGAGGCCGCGCTACGCGAGTGCGCCAAGGCCGCCGAGGACGGGGGTATCAAGTACAGTCTCGAGCCCCATCTGTTCCGGTACGGCGCGAACGTCGAGGGCCTCCTGCGCATCCTGGAGGCCGTGGGCTCACCCGCGCTCGGCGTCAACCTTGACCCAGCTACCTCTTCCCGGTCGGCGATCTGCCCCACATCGTGGTCTACCGCCTCGGCGGCCGGGTGCTGCACTGCCATTTCTCGGACAACGACGGTGAGACGAATGCCCACTGGCGCCCGGGCATGGGAAAGATCGACTGGCGGGCTCTCCTGGGCGCGCTGGCCGACACCGGGTTCGACGGCGTCATCTCGCTGGAATTCGAGGACATTCCCGGAGTTCGCGGGGCACCCGGGACGATCATGGCGCCTACCACGGCAACGTCGAGGCGACACCCGGGTTCGAGGGCGAGTACCGGATCGCGCTGGCCTACCTGACCGAGCTCGCGGGCGAAGCCGGGCTGCGGGTTGAATAACCAAACCCGTCACGTGGTCACGACGAGCCGGGGAAAGGGCCAATGAGCGCAGGACAGTCCCTCGTGATCGGGACCTACACCGAGAAACTGCCCCACGTCGACGGGCACGCGACCGGCATCCTCAACGCCAGCTACGACGGAACCGGGCTGACCGGCCTCACGGTCCCGGCCCTGCGCAATCCGTCGTGGCTGACGGCGACCGCCGACGGGCGCTACCTCTACGCGGTCGCCGAGACGGTGGAGTTCGAGGGCCAGCCCGGGGGCGGCGTCGCCGCCTTCGCCCGCGATCCCGCGACGGGCGCCCTCACCCTGCTGAACACGGTCTCCTCGGCCGGGGCGAGCCCGCCGATCTGGACCTCGACCCCAGTGGGCGGTTCGTCCTCGTCGCCAACTACCGCACCGGGTCGGTGTCGGCCTTCGCGAGGGAGGCCGATGGCCGGTGGGCGCCATGGTCGAGCACGTCCAGCACCAGGGGTCGAGCGCCCACCTGATCCGCCAGACCGGCCCGCACGCCCACCAGATCCTCTTTGACCCGGTCACCGGCGAACTGCTCGTCCCCGACCTCGGGCTGGACGCGGCGCTCGTCTACCGCCTCGGTGAGGACGGCACGCTGAGCGAACGTCCGGAAGCCCGCATCGACTGCGAGCCCGGGGCCGGGCCGCGGCACCTCGCGTTCCATCCGGACGGCCGGCACCTGTTCCTGCTCAACGAGCTCGACAGCACGCTGGTGGTCCTGCGCCGCTACGGCGACCGGTTCGTGCGGACCAACCTCGCCTCGACGCGGCCGGTTCCGGAGGGCACAACCAGACCAGTGCCGTCCGGGTCTCCGCCTCGGGCAGATTCGTGCTCGCCGCCAACCGCGGCGACGACAGCATCGCCGTGTTCGCGTTCGACGCCGAGGCGGCCACCGTCGCCCTGCGGCTCGCCGAGCCGTCGCGCGGCCGTGAGCCGCGCGACTTCGTCCAGACACCGGACGGCGATCACATCCTCGTCGGCAACCAGGACAGCGACACCATCGCGGCCTTCGCGTTCGATGAGGCGGTGCCCAGCCTCACGTTCGTCTCGACCGCCGAGGTCCCCACCCCGGTCTGCCTGCGATTTCTGCCCTGAGCCAGCGCCCTGGCCGACCTGGAGGCCAACCGCTTCAATGGCGCCGCCGTCCGGCAGATGTGAGTCCCGGCCGCGTTTGCGATCATGGTGGCCCGCTGTCGCCGTCTCCCTCGCTTTCGCCCGCGACGACCCTTTCCTCGGAATTGAGGGCCTGCAGGAGCGGGGCCAGCGTGGCGTGGAGCCGTGCGACCCCGTCGCCAAGCCGGCTGCTCCACGTGCGGGCCGCGCCGGGCGCCGTCGCCGCCAACGCCCGGGCCAGCTCGGCGCCCAGGTGCTGAGCCTCTCGAGGAAGTCCCGCGACACCCTGGCCTCGATCAGCACCGGCGCGCCGACCAGCAGCATGATCATGTAGGTCCGTACCTCGTCCCGCGCGGCGTCGCGATCACCCGCGCCACCCAGCGCCGCGGACACCGCTTGTGACGACCGGCGGGCCTGGCCCAGAGATCGCCGCCTGGGCGGCGACCGCCCGGGACCGGTCATTGATCTGCCGGAGCCGCACCACCTGGTCGACAACTAGCACCGTGATCAGCAGCACGAGCAGCCCCGCCACCGTGTCGGTCGTGATCGCGTGGCTGGCTCCCCAGGCCCGCACCCCGGTGTCGGCCAGGTCGAGGATCACCAGCCCGGCCGTCACGAGCGTCACGACGGTGGCGGCCAGGCCGCCTTGCCAGCGTGTCAGCACCTGACGACCCTAACGGGCAACGCCCCGGCAGGCGCGGCCGCCGGGCGGCGGGTGACCCCGCGGCCCCCGGCCGCCCCGGCCTCCGGCGGCGCGCCGCCGTCAGAGCGGGGGGATCAGGGCCTCGATCAGGTGCGGGCCCGGCTCGGCCAGGGCCCGCCGGAGCTGGGCGGCGAACTCCGCGGCCGTGGCGGCCCGGGTGGCGGGGACGCCCATGCCGGCGGCCAGGGCGGTGAAGTCCAGCGCGGGCCGGGACAGGTCCAGGAGGCTGCGGGCCGCCTGCCCGGACGCACCGCGCCGACCCGGTCCAGTTCCATGGCCAGGATGGCGTAGGCGCGGTTGCTGAAGATGATCGTGGTGACGTCCAGGCCCTCCCGCGCGTGCGTCCACAGGGCGGAGATCGTGTACATCGCGCTGCCGTCGGCCTCCAGCGCGATCACGGGCCGGTCCGGGCAGGCCACGGCGGCGCCGGTCGGCCAGCGGCAGCCCTGGCCGATCGCCCCGCCGGTCAGCGTGAGCCAGTCGTGCGGAGGGCCCCGGCCGTCGCGCCGCGGCAGAACAGCCCGGACGTGTTCGCCTCGTCGCAGACGATCGCGCCCTCGGGCAGCAGGGCGCCGATGACGGCCGCGGCGGTCGGCGCGGTCGAGGGCGCCGTCCGGAAGCTCCGGGCGGGCCGGCCGGCTGGCGGAGGGCGGCGGGGTGCCGGCGGCGACGATGTCGGCCAGGGCAGGGCGCCGGCGACATCGTCGCCGGGCTCGGCCAGGACGTGCACCTGGCAGCCCGCGGGCACCAGTTCGCTCGGCTGCCCCGGGTAGGCGAAGAACGAGACCGGCGGGCGCGCCCCGGCCAGGATCAGGTGGCGGGCCCCGGATAGCTGTTCGGTGGCGAACTCCGCCAGGTAGGCGAGCCGGTCGACGGCGCGGCAGGCCGGCGCCCCGCTCGAGCCGGGCCGGGAACGTCTCGCCAGCAGCCGGGCCCCGGTGGCGGCGGCGATCCGGCTGGCCGCCTCCAGGCCGGCCTCGGCGCAGCGCCTCCCCGCCGAGCATGATCACGCACGGCTCCCCGCTCTGCAGGACCTTGGCCGCCGACTCTAGCGACCTCCTCCCGGGCACCGCCGACGGCGGGCCGCGGCGGCCGGCGGGACGACGGGCCCGCGCCCTTCGGCCCAGCGACACGTCGGCCGGGAGGATCAGCGTGGCCACCCCGCCGGGCGCGCCGATGGCGGCCGCGACGGCCTCGGCGGCGTCGGCCGCCACGTCGGCGGCG
This sequence comes from uncultured Actinomycetes bacterium, assembly GCA_963718475.1. Lineage (GTDB taxonomy): Bacteria > Actinomycetota > Actinomycetes > Streptosporangiales > Streptosporangiaceae > CAVQZM01. Next base: position 33,163 of record CAVQZM010000051.1, read on the forward strand.
TGCAGCGAGCGCCGGACCCAGCCGACACCGGCCGGGCCAGTGAATCGATGTCCGATTCCAGCGGCGCGTCGAGGCGCTTGTGGTAGGTGGCGTGGTCGCCGACCACGGTGAGCAGTGGCGTGCCCGCCCGCCGCGCGTTGTGCAGGTTGGCCAGCCCGTTGGCCAGCCCCGGCCCCAGGTGCAGCAGCGCCGCCGCCGGCCGGCCCGTCATCCGGCCGTAGCCGTCGGCCGCGCCCGTCGCCACCCCCTCGAACAGGCAGAGCACCCCGCGCATCTCCGGCACCGCGTCCAGCGCCGCGACGAAATGCATCTCCGAGGTGCCGGGATTGGCGAAGCACACCTCGACGCCGGACCCGGCCAGTGTCCGGATCAGCGCCTGGGCACCGTTCATTCGGTTCCTCCTGACGGCCCGGCAACGGGCAGGTACTAGCCAGTAACTCCTCTATGATGGCCGGCCCGGAATGGGCCTGAACACCCCCATTCGCGGGGTGCGGGGGCGGCGGCGGCGGACACCGGTGCTGCGGGCGATCAGGTACGGCACCGATCCGTTCATGATCACCGGCCGCTTCCTGCGCCACTGGCCACGGCGGACCGATCGCCGAACCGCACGACGCGGCGTACGTTCTCCGGAAGACCACGGGCTGCCACGGCTTCTACGGCGCGAGCAGCATGGAGCGGCTGCCGGTGGAGAAGGCGCTGACCGAGCAGACCCGCGCATTCAAGCGCGTCAGGTTCTGACGTCGCGCCCGGCCGGGGCCCAGCCGGGTCAGCTCGCGGCGTCGCTCTCGCGGCCGGCCGCGCCGCGCGCCGGGATCGCATCTGCAGGGCGATGATCACCGCGACGATCGCCAGGGAGAACCACAGGCCGTAGTGCGAGATGGTCTGGGCCACGACCACCGCGTGATGGCCGAGCGCGTATCCGAGCCCGGCCAGCGTGCCCGCCCACAGCAGGGAGCCGATCAGGTCCAGGATGAGGAACGTGACCAGCCGCATCCCGGCCCAGCCGGCGATGACGTAGATGATCGCGTTGGGGATCGGCAGGAAGCGGCTCACGATGATCGCGGGCCAGGTGAACTTGCGGCCCCAGCGCTGGACCCGGGCCATGTACTTTGGCCCGCGGCTCTTGCGGCCGGACATCAGCAGGATGACGCGCTCACCCCACAGCCGGCCCGCCCACCAGTACACCGGATCGACCAGCATCAGCCCCACGACCGCGGCGAGCAGCACCACCACGAGCGTCCCGTGCCCGACCCGGGCAAACGCCGCCGCGGCCACGATGGACTCGGTGGACCCGTTCAGCAGCTCCAGCACCACGGGGTGGGTGCCGACCAGCCCGGCCCGGAACGGCAGGAGCAGCAGGTAGTACAGGCCGCTGAACGTGATCGCCGCCCAGCAGGCGATGTCGGCCGCCCGGGGCTTGCCGCCCACGGCAGCCGCGGATCGCTGCCCGGTTCCGCCGGCGCCGGGGCCGGGGCCGGCGCCCGGCAGGCTCCGTGGGCCCGGTTCCCGCGGGCACGCCCTCGCTATTCGCTTTAACCATGAGGTTCCCGATGATACGGAACGAGGCACTGCGGTCAGCCCGCCTGCCACGTCCGGGTCCCGCCCCGGGAACGCCAGCGGTCGGCCCAGCGCTGCGCCCGGCGGTCCGCGAGGACCTGGCGGACGACGTTGCGGCCGGGGATGCCGGTCACGCCACCGCCGCCGTGGGTGGCCGAGCCGGCCTGGTACAGGCCGCGGACCGGGGTGCGCAGGTCGGCGTAGCCCGCGGCGGGCCGGGCGTGGAACATCTGGCCCAGCGACAGCTCGCCGTGGAAGATGTTGCCACCGACCAGGCCGTACTCCTCCTGCATCTGGTGCGGCCCGATCACCTGGCGGTGCAGCACCGAACCGGTGAAGCCGGGCGCGACCGCCTCGACCCGCGCGAGGACCCGGTCGGCGTGGGCGGCCAGCTCCGCCTCGTGCGGCGCGTCCGCGTAGCCGTGTGGCACCCACTGGGTGAACAGTGACATGACGTGGTGGCCGGGCGGGGCCAGTGAGTCGTCGAAGACGCTCGGGATGCAGATGTCGGCGAATGGGACGGCGGACGGCTGCCCGGCGACCGCCTGCTGGAAGGCGGTCTCGATGTCGTCCAGGCTCTCGGCGAGGACGATCGTGCCCCCGTGGACGTGCGGGTCCGGCTCAGGGTGGCTGGTGAACACCGGCAGCCGGTCCAGGGCCAGGTTGATCTTCACGGTGCCGCTGCGCGTCTGCCAGCCGCGGATCTCGGTGACGAATTCCGGCGGCAGCTCGGCCGGGTCCAGCAGGCGCAGGAACGAGATCTGCGGGTGCGCCGTCGTGACGACTACGTCGGCGTCGATGTCCTCGCCGCTGGCCAGGGTCACGCCCGCTACCCGGCCGGCCTGGGTCCGGATCCGGGCGACCTCGGCATCGGTGCGGATTTCGGTGCCGAACGAACGCGCCGCCGACGCGATCGCCCCGGTGACACCGCCCATGCCGCCGCGGGGAAATCCCCACGCGCCCGCCTGCCCGCCCGCCTCACCCACGTGGTGGTGGAGCATCACGTACGCGGTGCCGGCCGACCGGGGCCCGGCCCAGGTGCCGATGACGCCGGACACCGAGAGCAGCCCCCGCACCGCGTCGCTCTCGAAGTAGCGGTCGAGGACGTCGGCGATGCTGCCGGTGAGCAGCCGGGTCACCTCCACCGCCCGGCGGTCGTCGATCCGGCGCAGCTGGGCCAGCAGCCGGGCCTGGTGCCATAGGTCCTGCGGCCGCCGGGAGCCGATGCGCGGCGGGATCTGGTGCAGCAGCGGGCCGAGCAGCCGGCCGATGCGCTCCAGGTGCGCCTCGTACTCGCCGTAGGCGTCCGCGTCCGCGCGGGAGAACCGGGCGATCTCGGCGTGCCGCGCGGCCGGGTCGGCGGGCAGCCGCAGGCAGCGGCCGTCCACACGCGGCGCGAAGTAGGGCTCCTGGGGGTAGACGTGGTAGCCGTGCTGCTCCAGGTTCAGGTCGCGGACCAGGCCCGGAGGCAGCAGGGACACCACGTACGACAGCGACGTGACCGTATAGTCCGGGCCGAACGGATGCTCGCTGACGGCCGCCCCGCCGGTGACCTCCCGGCGCTCGCAGACCACCGTGTCCAGCCCGCTCCGGGCCAGGTAGGCCGCGGCCACCAGGCCGTTGTGCCCGCCGCCGACCACCACGACATCCCGGCGCGCCGCCATCAGCTGGGCAGGTTCGCCTCGATGGCCGCCACCAGGTCCGGGTCGTCCGGCTCGGTGCGGGGCCGGAACCGCCCGAGCACGGTCCCGTCCGGGCCGAGCAGGAACTTCTCGAAGTTCCACTGGATGTCGCCCGCGTCACCCGCGGCGTCGGGCACCGCGGTCAGCTCCTGGTAGACGGGATGCCGCCCCGGCCCGTTCACCTCGATCTTCTCGAACATGGGGAAGCTGACCCCGTAGGTGGCCGAGCAGAACTCACCGATCTCTTCGGCGGTGCCGGGCTCCTGCCCGCCGAACTGGTTGCACGGGAAGCCGGCGACGGAGAAACCGCGCCCGGCGTACCGCTCGTGCAGCTTCTCGAGCCCCGCGTACTGCGGGGTAAGACCGCATTTGGACGCGACGTTGACCACGAGCACGGTCTTGCCGGCCAGCTCGCCCAGCGAGGACGGCTCGCCGGTCAGGGTGTTCACGGGGATGTCGTACACGGTCACGTTGGCGGTCCTTCGCGGTAGGAGAAGAGGGCTGCTACCTCCAACGCCGCCTCGCACGCGGGCATGCCCGCCGGCGCTGTGACCGTTCGGATGCGGTGCTCGTCCGGATGCGGGGTCCTAGATCCGGTCGAGGAATCGCCGCAGCGTATCGGTGCTCTGCTCGGGTGGCTGCGCCTCGGTCGCCAGGCTGTTCAGGACGTTCCAGTAGTGCAGCGTGTCGGCCGCCTTGTTCAGGTAGACCGCGCTGTCGAGCTGCTCGCTGTAGACGACGTCGGGGAGCAGTCCCTCGGGGAAGCGCAGGAGGGTGACCGGGCCGCCCGCGGCCGCGTGCCCGCCCGCGCTGAACGGCATGACCTGGATCGTGACGTGGCTGCGGCGGGACATCTGGACCAGGTGCTCGACCTGGGCGCGCATGACCGCCCGGCCGCCGATCGGGCGGCGCAGCGCCGCCTCGTCGATCACCGCCCAGACATGCGGCGGCGTCGCGCGGTGCAGCACCTGCTGGCGGTGCATCCGCAGGGTCACCCGCTGCTCGGCATCGGCCTCGGAGATGCCGTCCGACAGCCGGATCACCGCCCGGGCGTAGTCCGGGGTCTGCAGCAGCCCGGGGATGAACTGGACCTCATAGCCCCGGATGACGCTGGCCGCCTGTTCCAGGCCGAGATAAGGCTCGAACCAGGCGGGCAGGATGTCACTGTAGGAGTGCCACCAGCCGGCCGCGTTGGCCTGGGTGGCCAGGCCGAGCAGGATGGTGCGCTCGGCGTCGTCGCTCAGCCCGTACAGCGTGAGCAGGTCGGTGACGTCGCGCGGCTTGAAGCCCGTCCGGCCCAGCTCGAGCCGGCTTATCTTGGTTCCCGATGCCCGGATCGTGGCGCCCGCGTGGTCCCGCGTGATCCCGGCCGCCTTCCGCAGGCGGCGCAGCCGGGCGCCCAGCAGCATCCGGACGACCGTCGGCCCCGCCTGACGGTAGTCAAGGACGCCGGCGTCATCCGGCCCAGGCGTGCCCTGCGTCGTGTCCATTCCCCCGCTCCCCGGTGCGCATCCCCGTCAAGTCTCAAGCTATATCGTCTCATCTCCGGGCCAGTAGGCTGGCCCGGTGAGTGCCAAGGTTGATCACACGGTGACCTCAGGAACGTTCTCCCTCGACGGCCAGACGTTCGACGTGGACAACAACGTCTGGGTCGTCGGCGACGACACCGAATGCGTGGTCCTGGACGCGCCGCACGACCTGGCCGCGATCCTGGAGGTGATCGGCTCCCGCCCGGTGCGGGCCATCCTGGCTACCCACGCCCATGACGATCATGTGCGGGTGGCTCCCGCCCTGGCCACGGCGACCGGCGCGCCGATCCTGCTGCACCCGGCCGACCTGCCGGTCTGGCGGCTGACCCATCCGGCGCAGGACCCGGACGGCGACCTGAGCGACGGCCAGGAGATAACCGTCGGCGGTACCGTCGCTGCGCGTGCGGCACACCCCGGGTCACAGTCCCGGGTCGTGCTGCTTCCACGCGGCCGGGCTCGGCGCCGTCTTCACCGGCGATACGTTGTTCGCGGGCGGCCCAGGTGCCACCGGGCGCTCGTTCAGCGATTTCGGCACGATCATCAGCTCGATCCGGGACCGGCTGCTGACGCTGCCGCCGGACACCACCGTCCACCCCGGCCACGGCGCGAGCACCACCATCGGCGCCGAGGCCCCGCACCTGCCCGAGTGGATCGCCCGCGGTCAATGACCGCTCTCAGGGCAGCCGGTGTTACCGGCGGGCCGGGGTGGTGCGGACGAACGCGGCGACGATCTCGCCGAGGCGCTCGCCCGCATCCTCCTGGAGGAAGTGCCCGGCCCCCTCGATGACAGGGTGGTCGATGCCCGCGGCGCCCGGGACGGCGCGTTTCAGCACGGGCCCCATGGCGCCGGTGATGGGATCGCCGTCGCTGAACGCGACGAGGAACGGCCGGTCCCACTCGGTGAGCCGCTGCCACGCCTGCCGGTTCGCCTCCGCGGCCGGATCATCCGGCGCCGTCGGCACCAGCGTGGGCATGGCGCGCACGCCGGCCAGGTAGCTCTCGTCCGGGAACGGCGCCGAATAGGCGGCCAGGACCGGCGCGGGCAGGCTGGTCCGGCAGCCCGCCTGGACCAGGCGTGACACGTCGAGCCGCGGCGCGGTCTGCACGACCTCGCGGAACTGCCACCACACCTCCGGCATCGGCTCGTCGCCGGTGGGCAGCCCGGTGTTGGCCGCGACGACGCGGGTGAAACGTTCCGGGTGCTCGGCGGCCAGCCGCAGCCCGATCAGGCCGCCCCAGTCCTGGCCGACGAGGGTGAGCCCGCGCAGGTCCAGCCGGTCGAACGCGAACGCGCGGACCCATTCGACGTGCCGGGCGTAGCTGTGGTCGCCCCGGTCGGCGGGCTTGTCCGACCGGCCGAAGCCGATCAGGTCCGGCGCGATGGCCCGCAGCCCGTTCCCGGCCAGGACGGCCATGACCTTCCGGTACAGGAACGACCAGCTGGGCTCCCCGTGCAGCAGCAGGACCGGCTCGCCGTCCGGCGGCCCCGCCTCGACGTAGGCCATCCGCACGCCGCCGGCATCGGCGTAGCGCGGCGGGTAGCCGAAGTCCGGCACGTCAGCGAACCGTTCCTCAGGAGTGCGCAGAACCTGCATCGGGTCATGCTCCCACGGGCGGGCGGAACGCGGCGAACGGGTTGGTGACGACCAGGGAGCGGGCCGCGAAGCGGTACACGGTGGCGGGACGGCCGCCGGCCGCGGTCGGGCGGGCGGTGACCGGGGTCGGCTCGATGACGCCCCGCCGGGTCAGGATGCGCTGAAGATTGGTCGCCGAGACCGGATGGCCGAGCGAGGCGGCGTAGATGTCGCGGAGGCCGGAGATCGTGAACGACTCCGGCGCGAGCGCGAAGCCGATGTTGGTGTAGGACAGCTTGGCCCGCAGCCGTTCCCGGGCCGATTCGACGATCGACCCGTGGTCGAACGCGGTCGGCGGCAGGGCGTCGACCGGATGCCAGGCCGTATCGGAAGGAATGCGCGGCTCCGCGTCGCTCGCCACCAGGGCCAGGTAGGCCGTGGCCAGGGTCCGCCCCCTGGGATCGCGCGCGGGGTCGCTGCGGGTCTCGAGTTGCTCGAGGTGGGCGACGTCGGTCAGGTCGACCTTGGCGGCCAGGTGCCGGCCCGCGGACGTCCCGAGGCGCTCGGTCGCGCCCAGCGGGCCGGACGGCAGCGACCACCGGCCCTCGAACGGCGGCGCCGCGCGCTGCCAGAGCAGCACGCTCAGCCGCCGCTTCCGGACCTGGAGCGCCACCGCTAGCACTTCGTGCCGGTAAACGGCTTCCTGACCGTCAGCGTCCCGGCGCCCGGCGATGGGGGACAGCGGCTCATGACTCGGCACGCCAGCATGTTAGCCTGTCGGGAACGAGGTTTTAGATCAATAGTCGAAAACTTACCTGGCCTTCCTGAGCCGCTGAGGAGACCTCTATGACGGCGATCGCGACCGGAAACGTCCCGGCGGCTGGGGGAGGAGCCCGGCCGGGCGGATGCGGGCCGGGCGGATGCGGGCCGGGCGGATACCGCCCGTACGGATGAGGGCGGCGCGGATGCCGGCTGGGCCGCGGAGGTCCGCCGCCTGGCCGCCGAACGCGACGCCGTGATCCTCGCGCACAACTACCAGGCCCCGGAGATCCAGGACGTGGCCGACCACGTCGGCGACTCGCTGGCCCTGTCCCGGCTCGCCGCGGCCAGCCCAGCCAGCACGATCGTGTTCGCCGGCGTGTACTTCATGGCCGAGACGGCCAAGATCCTGGCCCCCAGCCGGACCGTGCTGATCCCGGATCCGCGGGCCGGCTGCTCGCTCGCCGACAGCATCACCGCGGAGGAGGTCCGGGAGTGGAAGGCCGCGCACCCGGGCGCCGTCGTGGTGGCCTACGTCAACACCAGCGCCGAAGTGAAGGCCGAGTCCGACGTCTGCTGCACGTCGGCCAACGCGGTGGAGATCGTCTCGTCTGTCCCGGCGGACCGGGAGGTCCTCTTCCTCCCCGACCAGTTCCTGGGTGCGCACGTCCGCCGCGCGACCGGCCGCGAGAACATGCACGTCTGGCTGGGCGAATGCCATGTGCACGCCGGCATCAGCCCGGCCGAGCTGCGGCGGCGCGCGGAAGCCGAGCCGGACGCCGAGCTGTTCATCCACCCCGAGTGCGGCTGCTCCACCGCCGCGCTGTGGCAGGCCGGCACGGGCGACCTGCCGTCCGGCCGGACCCGGATCCTGTCGACCGGCGGCATGCTGGAGGCCGCGCGCGGCACCACCGCGCGCACCGTCCTCGTCGCCACCGAGACCGGCATGCTGCACCAGCTGCGCCGGGCCAACCCCGCCGTGACCTGGGAACCGGTCAACCCCGGCGCGGTGTGCCGGTACATGAAGATGACGACGCCGGCCGTCCTGCTCCGCTGCCTGCGCGAGGGTTCGGCCGAGGTCCACGTCGCCCCCGAGGTGGCCAGCCGCGCCCGTCACGCCGTCGAGGCGATGATCGCGGTCGGCGCCCCGTCACCGACGGCCGAATAAGCCGCCTGGCCGGCCCTCACAGGGGTCACGCCAGTCACAGGCGCATCACGCCCCGGGGTGCCCGTTCATGATCATGTGGTGAAAACGTCGCATTTAGCGGCAAACTACACATGATCATGAAAACCTGGGCGGGCCGTGGCGGCAAACTCCACATGATCATGGGAGGTCGGCGGCGGCCTAGGACACGGAGGTGCCGATTAGGTGGCCGACGCCGTAGGTGACGGCGGCGGCGAGCGCGCCGACGAAGACCTGGCGCAATCCCGAGCGGACCGCGGAACGCCCGTTCAGCGCGCCGATGCTCGCGCCGATCACGAACGCGGCGACGATCGCCAGGCCGATCGCGGTCAGCAGGGCGGCCGTTCCGCTGCCGGCCAGGTAGGGCGCCACGACCACGAACGCGCCGATGGCGAAGGCGAGCAGGCTGGTGATGGCCGCGACCCAGGGGTTGCCGAGCTCGTCGGGGTCGAGGCCGAGTTCTTCGCGGGCCAGGGTGTCCAGCGCGACGCTCCGGTCGGCCATGATCCGGTCGGCCAGGTGCTCGGCGTCGTCGCGGGACAGGCCCTTGGCCCGGTAGATGAGCACCAGTTCGGCGTGCTCCTCGTCCGGCCGCTCGTCCAGCTCGGCTTGCTCCAGGGAGATCTCCCGCTCGTACATCTCCCGCTGGCTCGACATGGAGACGTACTCCCCGGCGGCCATCGAGAACGACCCGGCCAGCAGGCCGGCCACCCCGGCCAGCAGGGTGACCGTGCGTGATGCCCCGGATCCGGCGAAGCCCATGACCAGGGCGGTGTTCGACACGAGCCCGTCGCTGACGCCGAACACCCGGCCCGCAGGCCGCCGGACCGGTCGCCGCGATGCCATCCTTCGCGCCGCCGGATCTGCGCCTGGGGGTCGGGGCGTCCGCCGTCGATGAGGTGGGCCAGCGTCCGGGCGTGCCCGCGCTCGTCCGCCGCCATCCCCGGCAAGGCGTCCGGCTCGTTGTCGTACATGCCGGCGTTGGCCCGTTCGGCCCGCTCGATCATGGGCAGGACCGTCTTCACCGACAGGCGGCTGGCCGCCGTGCCCAGCAGGCGGGTGCGCAGGCTCGGCCGCCCGGGGCCGGGATGTCGGCACCGGCCGACCGCAGCTTGTCTTCCCAGTGGGCCGCGTGCTTGCGCTCGATCGAGGCCAGCTCGCGGAAGATCTCCTCCCGCTCGCCGGTCTCGGCGTCGGCCAGCCGCGAGTACAGTGCGGCCGCGTCACGCTCGCTGGAAAGGAGCTCGCGCCATCGCTTGACCGAGTCGTTCCGTTGCCGTTGCCTGAACTCACCTCATCAATTCTATGTACGGCTTTTGGTGAGCCCGCGCCGACCGCTCAGTCGGCGATGGCCTGGTAGGTCGCGGTCCAGAAGTCCTGGAAGAGGCGGGGAGGCAGCGGCGAGGGCCACGCCTGCTGGGTCATGAGGATCATGGTGAGGTCCTCGGCCGGGTCGTTGTACCAGGATGTCCCCAGCCCGCCGTCCCAGCCGTAGGTCCCGGCCGACTTCGCGACCTCGGTCCGCTCGGTGACCACCGCGACGCCGAACCCCCAGCCGTGCACCCGGAAGAAGCCGGGCACGAGCCCGGACGCCGCCTTCTGCTCGGCGGTCAGCTGGTCGGTGGTCATGAACTCGACCGACGGCCGGGACAGGATGCGCTCCCCGCGGCTGACGCCCTTGCCCCGCAGCATGTCAGCGAACGCGAGGTAGTCGTCGACGGTGGAGACCAGCCCGCCGCCGCCGGACGGGAACGAGGGCAGGCGGCTCCACTGGCCGTCCTCGGCCTCGTCGTAGACGACCGCCGCGCCGGTGGCCGGATTGACCACGTAGGAGGTCGCCAGCCGGCCGATCTGGTCCGGCGGGACGGCGAAGCCGGTGTCGGTCATCCCGAGCGGCCCGAAGATCCGCTCCTGCAGGAACGTCTCGAACCGCTGCCCGCAGGCCCGTTCGATGAGCACGCCGAGCACGTCCGAGCCGGTGTTGTACATCCACCGCTCGCCCGGCTGGTACAGCAGCGGCAGCGTGCCCAGAGCGGCGGATCCACTCGTCCGGGGCGGGCGGCCTCTGCGGGGTCGGCGCGCCCTGGCCGAGTTCCAGCTCCACCAGGGCGTCGGCGATCGGGACGGTGCCCGGCTCCGCGTTGACGACGCCGAGCCCCATGGTGAAGGTGAGCAGGTCGCGGACGGTGATCGGCCGGGCGGCGGGCACGGTCTCGTCCAGGGGGCCGTCGGGCCGCTTGAGCACCTGCCGGCTGGCCAGCTCCGGCAGCAGCCGGTCGACCGGCTCGTTCAGGCGGATGGCGCACTCCTCGACGAGGATCATCGCCGCGACCGCGGTGACCGGCTTGGTCATCGACGAGATGCGGAAGATCGTGTCGCGCCGCATCGGCTCGTCGCTGCCCCCGGCCACCGTGCCGATCGCGTCGACGTGCCCTTCGCCGCGGCGGGCGACGAGCGTCACGAGACCGGGGACCTCACCCCGGTCCACGTAGCCGGTCATCACGTCGTGCAGGCGCTTGAGCCGCGCCGCCGATAGTCCGCCGTCCCGCATGTTCGGTTCCTTCCAGATGTCCGCCGGTCAAGGAGCATCCTCGCCCATAACGGACCGTCAGCGCGGATGAAACTCACCGCGTGACGGGAAGGTGATCCGGCAGGCCGAACATCGGGAACAGCTGGGCCGTGTCGAGGAACATCGTCATGGCCGCGATCCGGTCGCCGGAGATCTCGAGGACCTGAAGGGACCACGGGGCGTGGCCGCCCGCGGGGTCGGGCTTGTACTGCCCGAACGCCGGGGAGCCGTTGGCCGACGTGGCGATCAGCCGCGACCCGCGGCACGCGCTCGGGCCGGGCTGGACCATCCACCGGGTGATGTTCTCCGCGCCCTGGACCCACATCGCGAACGGCGGCATGGACTGGAGAGCGTCCTCGTGCAGCAGCGTGACCAGGGCGGACATGTCGTACCGCTCGAACGCATCGACGTAGCGGTCCAGCAGGCGCGTGGTCGGCGGTCACGCCCCGCGACCGGTCGTCGGCGGGGAGGGCGGCCAGCGTCGTGCGGGCCCGCTGCAGCGCGCTGTTGACCGCGGGCACGCTGGTGCCGAGCAGCTCAGCGACCTCCGTGGCCTGCCAGCGCAGCACCTCGCACAGGATCAGCGCCGCTCGCTGCCGGGGCGGCAGGTGCTGAAGGGCCGTCACGAACGCCAGGCGGATGGTCTCGCGCGCCTCGACGATCTCGGCCGGGTCGGCGTCCGGCGGCAGGATGCGGTCGTCGGCGATGGGGGAGACCCACAGGTGCTCGGGCAGTTGCTGCCCCAGCAGCGACTGGTCGGGCGCGGATGACGGCGCGAGCTCCATCGGCCGGGCGCGGCGCTGGCGGCCGCGGAGCATGTCGAGGCAGACGTTGGTCGCGATGCGGTACAGCCACGACCGGACGCTCGACCGGCCTTCAAATCCGTCGGCCGCCTTCCACGCCCGCAGCATGGTCTCCTGCACGGCGTCGTCGGCCTCGAAGGCCGATCCGAGCATGCGGTAGCAGTATCCGGTGAGTTCCCGGCGGTAGTCTTCCATGCCCCCCGGCTGTCCGGCGAGGGCGGTTCCGTCCTGGCTTGCTGCCATAGGCCCGGAGTTTACGTGGGCCCTCTGACAGTCGGCTAGGACACGGCCTTGATCACTCCGATGACGTGGCCCTCCGGGTCGTGGAACATCCCGATCTCGACGTTCTCCATGACCTGCTCGGGTCCCATCAGCCGCTTGCCGCCGAGGCCCTCGGCCCTGGCCAGCGCCGCCTCCACGTCCGGGACCTCCACGTAGACGGTCACGTGACCCGGATAGCCCTCCGGTCCCTGCGCGATGCCGCCGGGCAGCCCCGGGGTCCCGCTGCTGGACTGCTCGCTCTCGACGATCCCGTAACCCACGGGATTGTCGGTATTGATCTTCCAGTCGAACAGCTCCGTGTAGAACGAGCGGAGCTTCGCCCCGTCGGTGCCGGTGATCTCGAAATGCACAACTGCGCTTGCCATAACGGCCGGTCCTTCCTGCCCCCCGCCCGGGTGGCTCTGACCACGATCGTTACACCCCGGCGACGGCGGCGGAAGGGCCGTTTGGCCTGCGCATAAGGACAGCGATGTCAGATTCCGGCCCGCTGGGCCCGCTACAGGTCCAGGTCTTCCGGGTCGCGTTTGAGGGGCCGGTCAACGCGTCTGGGCCGCTCCGACGCGGGCACCGAGAAGGCCGATCGGCCGCGCGCGGCCCAGGCCGGCACCGGCGGCAGCGGCAGGCGGTCCCGCAGGGCGGTGGCCGCCTCCTTCATCACGGCCAGCGAGGCGTCCCGGCTGGCGTCGAAGGCGGCCGGCTCCATCTGGCCGTGCTCGGCCCGGTGGCAGGCCAGGGCGAGCTCGGTGGCGGCGAGCTGGTAGTCGGCCATCCTCCGGACCGCGCCCAGCCCGCAGTGCAGCCGGGCCCACTGGCGCGCGATGCGCCGCCAGCGCAGGCTGGCCAGCATCTCCACGTCCTCGGCGGTCATCAGGACCGGCGCCTGATAGGGGGGAAGGCTGCGGGTGATCAGCGCGACGATCCGGCGCCGGTCGGCGACCATCGCGACCAGGAGCGCGGCCAGGACGCCGAGCAGGATCACGTACGCGATCGTGGCCCGGGCCGCACCGGCCCGCAGTGAGTCGTCCCACACGGTGTGCAGGACGACCGCGCCGGCCCAGCCCGCGGCGATGGCCCAGCGCCCCTGCCGGGCCCGCCGCATGGCGGCGTAGGCGATCCCGATCCCGGTCAGCGAGGTGAACAGCGGATCCCACAGCGGCGTCAGCAGCCCGCGCTGGAAGAACGCGGAGACGAGCGCGGACAGGCCGCTCCGTTCGGCCTGCGCGTAGGCGAACAGGTTCGAGACGAGGGCGAAGCCGAGACCGGTCATGGCGCCGTAGACGACGCCGTCGCTGGTGCCGTCGATCTCGGCGCGGCGGTATCGCAGCAAGCCCAGCAGCACCAGGCCCTTGAGCGTTTCGGCGACGAGCGCTCCCACGAAGGCCGCGCCGAGCGAGGTGGCGGCCAGCTGGCCCGCCTTCGGGCCCAGCTCGGGGGTGGTCAGCAGCGCATTGCCCAGCGCGTGCCCGAGGAGGCCGATCAGCGCCGCCGCGACCGCGCCGGCGCCGAACGTGATCGCCAGCAGCATGGGCGGCTCGGGCTCCAGCCGGTCGAGGTAGAGCACTCCGGCCATCACCAGCGGCACGGGCAGGACAGCCAGCGCCACCCCTTCGACGGTCGGTGCCGGGCCGCCGTGGACGGCGATAATGAGCGCGATCAGGGCGAGCAGGGAGCAGGCGGCGAGGCCGGCGATGAACGCAACCGGAACGCGGCCGGATGGCCGGGCGTCAGTAACCGGCCGTAGATCTGACGTCGGCATGGCTCGCAGCGTAACCGCCTGAACCCGTCACCGCACAGCCCCGCAGGTCCAGCGCCTGACTCCGCCGGTCAGGGCGCGGGCGGCAGGCCGATCTCGACGCCGCCGAGCCGGGACGCCGTGGTGGCTGCGGTCCCCGTCACCGGCTGATAGGGCGCCGCCGTGGTCGGGGCGCTGACCGGCTCGACCAGATAGGAACGGCGGGCCCGGGCGTTCAGCGTCAACGTGGCCGCCGAGCTGGGGCCGAGCACGGTTGCCCCGGTCCGGCCGTCGACGACCTGGACCGGCTGGCCGGGCCACGGGCTGCGCATCCGCATGGTGTGCGTGGCCCCGGCCTCGATCGCGGCGGTGACCAGGGTGCCGTTCTCGACCTGGACGTCGACGCGGGTGGCGTCCTGAACGTAGACGGTGCCGGAGGCACTCCAGCCCGACGGCCAGGCCGGGGCGAACCGCAGGGTCCCGTCATACTGCGTGGCCAGCGCCTCGTCCATCGCGGTGGCGGCCACTCCGGACTGCTCGATGTACGGCTCGTCGCCCGGGCCGCCCTGCCAGGAGCCCATCCCGGACGGATAGGCCTGGTACTTCTCGGTGCTCGCGATCAGGTCACCCTGGACCTGGGCGGCCAGATCCAGGCGGGCGGCATCGACCGCGTCGAAGTTCCAGTCCGGGTTGTTCACGTTCGGATGAACTCGGCCGACGGCTCGGCGCAGTACCTGGAGAAGATCAGGACCATCTACCTCTACACCGAGGCCACCACGCGCTGCTTCCGGCGGTCAGCGACCGGGCCTGCGCCGCGCCGGTGAGCATCCGCTGCGCGGTGGCCAGCGCGTTACCGCCGGCCCAGTGCGGCGCGGCCACCACCACGCGGAACGAGCCGTTCGCGCCGGGCCTGAAGCTAACCCGCACCGACAGCGGGCCGGTGACGCTCGCCTGGACGTCCCGGCCACCCGCGGTGATCGCCGCCAGCGAGCCGAACGTCTGACCCGAGCCGGTGACCGGGACATTGTCCTTCCAGGTCTCGGCCAGGACGCCGGTGGTGCCGGCCGCCTGGGCGGTGGGGGAGCGGCCGCTCCAGAGGTTCACGCTCGCGGTCTGGGTGGCCGACGGATCGGCCCCGGTCACGTCGACCACCAGGTCGTCGGTGCTGGCCAGCATCCGCGCCGTCATCGTCATGCCGCCCCCGGACTCCGTCAGCACGCCGTTGTAGAGGTCGACCCGCCCGGTGAAGTCGGCCGCCGTCGTCATCCGGGCCAGGCCGGGGATGAGGACCTGGCCGGGCGACTTGCGGCCGGGCAGGGTGTCGCTCCGGTTGAGCTGCGCGGTGAACCCGCGGGCCGCCCAGACGGCCGCGGCCAGGCTGCCGTTGCCCACCGGCAGGTACTGATACGGCGCATCGTTCGGGCGGCCGAGGACGATGTCGGAGCGGCTGACCACCCCCGCCGTGTCGACACTGAAGTGCCCGCCATGCCATGCCGTCGTCACGGCCAGGCGCGGCCGCGGCCGAGGTGGACGGGGCGGCCGCGGCCACCGGAACCCCCAGCGCCAGGGCGGTCACCACCGGGAGGAGTGCGCGGGACGATGGCGAGGCCGGCATCCGAACCACCTCAGCTGCGTCATCGACAGCGGCATACATCCGATCTGTTTGTAACTCGCTGAACCGGATCAGTCCAGACGTTCCACCAAAGTTGCCCAAAAAAGATCATGAATTGCCCGAACGAGCGCTGGCTGGGGTGATCGCGCGGAACCGGCTTGCCGTCGGGTAGCCGAAAGATCGGACCTAGTCCCGTCGATGAGGCCTACGCGCCCAAGAACTCCCTCAGCACTGGAGCCAGGACCGCCGGATCCACGTCGTGGCCCTGACCTTCCACGGCCCGAAGCTGGGCTCCGCCGATCGCCTGGCTGAGCGTCCGGGCCGTCTCGCGCATGAACGGCGCGCCCGCGGTGCCGTACATGACCAGGCCGGCCCGCTGGCCCGCGCGGCCAGCTCGGTAGGCACCGAACCGTCCCCGCCCATGACCCCGGCGTGGTCGTAGGCCAGGGTCGGGGCGATGGCCTCCATGGCCGGCCAGAACGGCGACTGGCGCGCCCCGTCGATCTGTTCGGCGGGCATTCCGACCAGGGCCATGAACAGCGCGACCGCGTCGCCGCGGCGGCCGCCCGCCAGTGCCTCGTTCAGTTGCCTGAGGTAGGTTTCCCAGACCTGCCGCGCCGCCGGATCGTCGTTGTAGGGCGCCTCGTACAGCGCGATTTGCGGCACGGCCGGGCCCAGCGCGGCCGCCGTCCGCAGGGCGAGCGCCGCGCCCGACGAGTGACCGTACAGGGACGCGGCCCCGCCCGCCTCGCCGATCACCGCCGCGATGTCCTCGATCTCGCGCTCGGCGGCATACGGCTGGGTGTCGCCGCTGTCGCCCCGGCCGCGCCGGTCGTAGGTGTACACCGTGAAATGCGGCGCGAGGAGGGCGGCCAGATCGGCCTTGGAGCCGCGGGCGCACAGCGCGCCGTCCACGAAGATCAGCGCCGGCCCCTGTCCCTGGCGGTCATAAGCGATCTTGGTTCCGTCCTGTGACGTGACGATGTTCATGTGTGCCTCCTGGAGATCTGCCCGAGGTAGCCGCCGAAGCGGTCGAGCGACGTGGCGAAGCCGGCCTGCGCCTCGGGGCTGAGGAACGCGGGCGGGACGTTGGCCTGATGGATGCGGACCTCGGTGAGTGAGCCGCCGAGATCGGTGAAGGTCGAGGTCGTGGTCATGCCGGTGGCAGGCTCGGTCCACACCAGCCGCTCCGGCTCGGTGACCTCGACGAAGATCGCCCGCATGGTGTACCGACTGCCGTCGGAGTCGTTAACCATCGCCGTCTCGAAGATTCCGCCCGGGCGCGGGTCGACCGTGATGTTCTCCAGCGGCGTGTCGCGCGCGGCCCCCAGAAGTGGGTCAGGTGCTCCGGCTCGATCATGCAGCGGAAGACGAGTTCCCGTGGCGCGTCGAAGACGCGCGTGTAGGTGAGCTCGCCGACCTCCGGCGTCTGGTCGGTCATGACGGGTCTCCCTCTGGCGCCCGGGCCCGCTGGATGTCGCGCAGGTGAGCGTCGAGCTTGTCGAAGCGCTCGGCCCAGATCCGCCGGTTGGTCTCGATCCAGTCCACGGCGGCGTCCAATGCCCCGGCCTCGAGGTGGCAGGGCCGGAACTGAGCCTGCCGGGTCCGCGAGATGAGCCCGCACCGCTCCAGCACCTTCAGGTGCTTGGAGATGGCCGGGAGGGTCATGTCGAACGGGGCGGCCAGCTCGTTCACGGTGGCGTCCCCGGTCGCCAGCCGGGCCACGATCGCCCGCCGGGTCGGGTCGGCCAGGGCCGTGAACGTGCGCGTCGAGCCGGTCGTCGGCCACCGCCACGGGATCTCGTGTCCTCATGGCCGTATTTCACCATGAGGTTAGTTAGCCGTCAAGTTAAATAAGGCGGCGAGGATCTCGCTTAGATGGGGACCTCGATGCGCAGGGTGGTGCCGCCGCCGGCCGGGCTGGTGACCTGGAACGTGCCGCCGAGCGCCTGGATGCGGTCGCTCAGCCCGATCAGTCCCCGACCCCCGCCGGGCATCGGCCCCGCCGGCCCCGTCATCGCGGATCGCCAGCCGCAGATCGCGTCGCTGCGCCTCCAGCTCGACGTGTACGACGGACAGCGTGCGGCGTGCTTGGCCGCGTTGGCCAGCGCCTCGGACACCACGTAATACGCCGCGACCTCAACCGGTTCGGGCAGCCGCCGCCCGGTGCGCAGGTCCAGGTTCACCGGCAGCGCCGAACGGCGCGCCAGGGCCCGCAGGGCCGGCTCCAGACCGCCCTTGGACAGGATCGCTGGGTGGATGCCCCGGGAGATCTGCTGCAGTTCCTCCAGCACGCCGCGCAGCCCGTGTGCCGTGCGGGCCAGCTGGGCCCGCAGCTCAACCGCCCCGGACGGCTCGGCGGCCTCCGCCGGCGCAGGGCCAGCATCAGGGAGACCAGTTGCTGCTGGGTGCCGTCGTGCAGGTCGCGTTCGATCCGCCGCCGGCTTTGGTCCGCGGCGGCGACGATCCGCGCGCGGGAAGCCATCAGCTCGTCCCGGCTCGCGGCGTTCGCGATGGCCGTCGCCACCAGCTCGGTGAACGAGGCCAGGCGCGCCTCGGTGTCCGACGGCAACGGCTGCTCCCCGCGTGAGCTCGCGGCCATCACGCCCCATAACCGCCCTGGACGATGATCGGCGTCCCGACCGATGAGCGGAAGCCCCTCTCGCGGAGCGCGGTACCGAACGCGCCGGTGGCGTCGTCATAGCTGTCGAGCCGGGCCGGGCGGCCGGTCTCGAAACCATCGTGTAGACGTTCTTTCCCCCCGGGCCCAGCGGCTGCCAATGGGAAAGCGTTCGTCCGACCAGTTCGAGATGGCGACAACCGTCCCCATGCCGTCGGGCTCGTAGCGCATCATGCCCGCGATCTCGACGCCCAGCAGCTGCTCGATCTCCTCGGTGACCGCCGCGAACACCTCCTCGGGCGCCGCCCCGCGCGCCACCAGGGTCGCGACCCGCCGCAGCGCGGCCTGCTCCTCGGCCAGCCGGCCGAGCGGCCCGGCTCTCGGCGTTGGCGAGCGCGGTCGCGACCAGTTCGGTGAACGACGCCAGGCGCGCCTCGGCGCCCGGTGGCAATGGCTGCTCCCGGGTCGAGCCGACGCCGATGACGCCCCACAGGCGCCCCTCGACGATGATCGGCGTCCCGACCGACGAGCGGACGCCCGCCTCGCGAGTGGGGGCAGCGAGCGGGCCGGCCGCATCGGCGTAGCTGTCGACCCGGGCCGGACGCCCGGTCTCGAAGACGAGCGTGCCGAGCTTGTGCCCCTCAAGGTTTCTCCGGCTGCCGACAGGGAATTGCTCGGTTCCACTGCCCCAGGAGCCGAGGAACGTGAGCATGCGGCCGGGCTCGTAGCGGGACATGGTCACCAGGTCGGCCGGAAGCAGCTTCCCGGCCTCCTCGGCGACCGCCGCGAACACTTCCTCCGGTGCCGCCCCGCGCGCCACCAGGGTCGCGACCCGCCGCAGCGCGGCCTGCTCGTCGGCCAGCTGGGCCAGGGCGGCCCGGCTCTCGGCGTTCGCGATCGCCGTCGCCACCAGTTCGGTGAACGACGCCAGCCGCGCCTCGCTGTCCGGCGGCAGGAGCTGCTCCCGGCTGGACCCGGCGGAGATCACGCCCCAGAGGCGGCCCTCGGCGACGATCGGCGTCGCGACCGCCGAGCGGATGCCAGCCTCGACGGTCGCCGCACCGAGCGGGCCCGAGGACCGGTCAGCGTAGCCGTCGATCCGGGCCGGACGGCCGGTCTCGAACACGATCGTGCCGAGGTTGTGCCCACCGAGCGTCCGCCGGCTGCCCACTGGAAACCGCTGGCCCGCACTGTCCCAGGAGGCGAGGAAGGTGAGCGTCCGGTCGGGCTCGTAGCGGCACATGTTGACCATATCGACCGGAAGCAGCTGACCGACCTCCCCGGCCACCGCCGCAAACACCTCTTCCGGCGCGGCCCCTCACGCGACCAGCGTCGCGACCCGCCGCAGCGCCGCCTGCTCCTCGGCCAGCCCGCCCATCCTGGCTCCCTCAGGCCCGGATCTCGATGAGCAGGGTGGTCCCGCCGCCCGCCGGGCTGGTGACCCGGAACGTGCCGGCGAGTGCTTCGATGCGGTCGCTGAGTCCGATCAGTCCCGACCCCAGGGCGGGGTCGGCCCCGCCGACCCCGTCGTCGTGGATCGCCAGCCGCATGGTCCCGTTGTGCGCGTCGAGCTGAACGTCCACGGCGGACGCGTGGGCGTGCTTGGCCGCATTGGCCAGCGCCTCCGACACCACGTAATACGCCGCCACCTCGACCGGTTCGGGCAGCCGCCGCCCGGCGCGCAGATCGAGCCTCACCGGCAGGGCCGAACGGCGGGCGAGTGCTCGCAGGGCCGGCTCCAGACCGCCCTCCGACAAAATCACGGGATGGATGCCCCGCGAGGTCGCCTGCAGCTCCTTCAGCACTCCGCCCAGCACTTGGGCCGTCCGCGCCGCCTGCGTCTTCAGCTGACCCACGTCGGCTGGCTCGGTGGCCTCGGCCATGCGCAGCTCCAGCATGAGCGACACCAGCTGCTGCTGGGTGCCGTCGTGCAGATCACGTTCGATTCGCCGCCTCATCTCGTCGGCGGCCGCGACGATCCGCGCCCGGGAGGCCATCAGCTCAGCGCGGCCCTCGGTATTCGCGATCGCCGCGGCGACGAGCTCGGTGAAGTCCGTGAGACGAGACTCGGTGTCCCGGGCCAGCAACTGGCGGGTCTTCTTGGAGTGGACGAACAGAACGCCCCACATCCGCCCCTCGACGATGATCGGGCTGGCCACCGACGAGCGGATCCCGAGCTGTTCCCGGACGAACGCGGCGATGGGCCCGGCCAGGCCGTCGTAGTCCTCTATCCGGACCGCCCGGCCCGTCCGCCAGACCATCGCGGCCAGATCGTCCCCATCGAGCGGCCACGGACCCGGAACCAGCGGGTGCTCCTCGCCCTCGGCGGCCCAGGTGGCCAGGACCGTCACCGTTTCATCGCTTTCGTACCGGCCCATCCCGGCGAAGTGCGTCCCGAGCAGCCGCCCGACCTCCTCGGTGACCGCGGCGAACACCTGCCTCCGGCGCCGCCCCGCGCGCGACCAGCGTTGCGACCCGCCGCAGCGCCGCCTGCTCCTCGGCCAGCCGGGCGAGAGCGGCGCGGCTCTCGGCGTTCGCGACCGCCGTCGCCACCAGTTCCGTGAACGAGGCCAGCCGGGCCTCGGCGTCCGGTGGCAGGGGCTGCTCCAGGATTGTGCCGGCCGCGACCAGGCCCCACAGGCGGCCCTGGACGATGATCGGCGTCGCGACCGCGGACCAGAGGCCTGCCGTGCGGATGCCGGTCCCGATCGAGCCTGAGGAATCATCGGCATAGCTGTCGACCCGGGCCGGGCGGCCGGTCCCGAACACGAGCGTGCCGAGGTTGTGGCCGCCCAGGGCCCACCGGCTGCCCACGGGGAAGCTGGTCACGACGCTGCCCCACTGGGCGACGAAGGTGAGCGTATGGTCCGCCTCGAAGCGGCACATGCTGGCCGAATCGACGGGGAGCAGCTGCCCGGCCTCCTCGGCCACCGCCGCGAACACCTCCTCGGGCGCCGTGCCGCGGGCCACCAGCGTCGCGACCCGCCGCAGCGCCGCCTGCTCCTCGGCCAGCCGGGCCAGGGCGGCGCGGCTCTCGGCATTAGCAATAGCCGTCGCGACCAGCTCCGTGAAGGAGGCCAGGCGTGCCTCGGCGTCCGCCGGCAGTGGCGGTGCCCGGACCGAGTCCGGCGATCATGATCCCCCAGAGGCGGCCCTCGACGATGATCGGCGCTCCGGCCGCCGAGCCGAGTCCGCGTAAACGGGCGCGCACAGCCAGCGGGCCGGATGCATCGGCATAGCCGTCGATCCGGGCCGGGCGGCCCGTCTCGAACACGAGCGTGGGGACGTTCTTCCCCCCAGGCTCTACCTGCTGCCCACGGGAAAGCTACCCAGTCCCGAGCCCCAGGCGGAGACGGAGACCAGCGCCGCGTCGGATTCGTAGCGGGCCAGGGACGCGTATCCGGCCGAAAGCAGCCGCCCGCTCTCCTCGGTGACCGCGGCGAACACCTGCTCCGGCGCCGCCCCGCGCGCCACCAGCGTGGCGACCCGCCGCAAGGCCGCCTGCTCCTCGGCCAGCTCATCCACCAGGTACACCACAACCAAGGGGAGATTCCCGCCGCAGCGGGCCGAACGCCACGATCTACGTGCCAGCGACCACGATACGCCGCGCCTTGTGACGCTAGGTGCCGGTGAGAGCGGTGTTCCGGACGGCGCGGTGTTCCGGACGCCGGGCGGACCCCGGGCTCAGTACCGGGCGCCGGCCACCTGGTCGGCGAGCGGGTTGAGGATGGCGAGGTCCTCGGGCGCCAGCTTGACGTCCAGGGCCGCGACGTTCTCCTCCAGCCACTTGACCCGCTTGGTGCCCGGGATGGGCACGATCGGCACGCCGAGCCGGTCGCGCTGGGCGTACACCCAGGCCAGCGCCACCTGCGCCGGCGTAACGCCCTTGGCCTCCGCGACCGAGCGCACCGCGTCGGCGATGGCCTGGTTGGCCGTCGCCGCCTCGTCGGTGAAGCGCGGGTTGCGGCTGCGGAAGTCGTTCGCGTCCAGGGCGCTGCGGTCGACGGTGCCGGTCAGGAATCCCCGGCCCAGCGGCGAGTAGGGGACCAGCCCCACGCCGAGTTCGCGCATCGCGTCGATGGCGACCTTCTCGACGTCGCGGGTCCAGATCGAGTATTCGCTCTGCACCGCCGTGATCGGGTGCACCGCGTGGGCGCGGCGCAGCAGGTCGCCGTCGACCTCGGACAGGCCGAGGAAGCGGACCTTGCCCTCGGCGACGAGCTCGGCCATCGCGCCGGCCGTCTCCTCGATCTCGGCCGTCTGCGGCGGCCGGTGGACGTAGTACAGGTCGATCACGTCGGTGCCGAGGCGGGTCAGCGAGGCCTCGCACGCCCGCTTGACGTAGGCCCGCTCGCCGCGGAGGGCCCGCTGGCCGTCGCCCATGGTCCGGTCGATGCCGAACTTCGTGGCCAGCTGGACCTCGTCGCGCCGGCCGGAGATGCCCCGGCCGACGAGGACCTCGTTGTGGCCCGCCCCGTAGACGTCCGCGGTGTCGATGAACGTCACGCCGAGGTCGAGCGCCCGGTGAATGGTGGCGATCGACTCGTCCCAGTCGCCCGGCCCGTACCACTCGCTCATGCCCATGGCCCCGAGGCCCTGGACCGAGACCGTAAGCTCACCGAGCTTGGTCTTGGGGATCACGTTCGTGCTCCTTCTGCCCTTTGGAATCTGCATCATTAGGTTCAATGCCACTCCGGGCAGTTTCTATCCCCACTGTGTTCTATGCCACGGGTCTGAGCTGCTCCACCAGGGCGGTGAGGGTCCGGCCCAGGGGCGCGTCGAGGCGCGCGATGGCGTGCGCGTCGCCCCGCGTGGCGCCCTGGTTGATGATCACGACCGGGATGCCGAGCCGGGCGGCGTGCCGGACGAACCGGTAGCCGGACATCACGGTCAGCGAGGACCCGAGGACCAGGAGGGCGCCCGCCGGCTCGACCAGGGCGAAACAGTCGTCGACCCGCGGGCGCGGCACGTTCTCGCCGAAGAACACCACGTCCGGCTTGAGCAGGCCGCCGCACGCCCGGCAGTCCACCACGCGGAAGCCCTCAGCCGCCGCGTCCCCGAGCACCGCGTCGCCGTCCGGGTTGATCACGGTGACCTCGGCCGCCCACCCGGGGTTGGCCGCCCGCAGCCGCTCGTCGAGCTCGCCGCGGCCGGTGAACTGCCCGCAGGACAGGCAGACGACCCGGTCCAGGCGGCCGTGCAGGTCGATGACATCCCGCGCGCCGCCCGCCTGGTGCAGGCCGTCCACGTTCTGCGTGATGATCCCGGACACCAGCCCGCGCCGCTCCAGCTCGGCGACCGCCTGGTGCCCCGCGTTCGGCTCGGCCTGCCCGATGAACCGCCAGCCGAGATGACTGCGCGCCCAGTACCGCTGCCGGGCCGCCGCGCCGCGCACGAACGTCTGGTAGGTCATCGGCTCGGCCGCCGCGCCAGCCCACTCGGCCCTCGGTAGTCGGGGATGCCGGACTCGGTGGACAGGCCGGCCCCGCTCAGGACGACGACGCCGCCGTCGGCGACCAGATACACCGAACGAACACGTCCAGGTCCGCGGCCCGTGCGAGCCGCCAGCTGAGTCACCCTCTCATGCTGCCTGACCGCGGAGGATGCCCGGGACCGGCCTCGCCTGCCTGGCCGTCACTTGCTGGGCTGCGGCACCTTGCAGACGACCTTGGGGTTCACGCCCGTGTAGTTGAGCGGGCCGGCCAGGATCGTCACCAAGATCGTGCTGGCCTTGGTGCAGCTGCCGATGGGGCCGTTGTAGTAGTTACGCTGCCCGGCCGCAATGGCGCCGATAACCAGCCAGATGAGAAGAAGCACCGATCCGATGCGCATTGGACCTCCGCCGGTTAACGGGCGTGAAAAATGGCCAGCCGCGATTCGCCTGGCCGCCTGAATAAGTGCCCCATGGTCCCACGTCAAACTCCGGCATTGGCGAACGTTGCCATTTTGGGATGTTCTCGGGCCCGGCCGCCCGATTTGCGGTCCGCAGCATCATGCCCGCACGCCCGGGCATGATTAGGGGATGACCTGGACAGCTCCCAAGATCACACGCGACGATCCGCCCCGCGTGGGTGACGAGCGGACGATGCTCGACGCCTGGCTCGACTATCACCGGCAGACGCTGTTGCTGAAATGCGCGGGCCTGACCGCCGGGGAGCTGGTCCGGCGCAGCACCGAGCCCTCCAACCTGTCCCTGCTCGGGCTGGTGCGGCACATGGCCGAGGTGGAGCGGGGATGGTTCCGGCACGGCTTCGCCCGGGAACGGGTCGGCACCCTGTACTGCAGCCAGGAGCGGCCGGAGGCCGACTTCGACGACGTGGCCGAGGCCGGCGCGGAGCAGGACGTCGCCACGTTCCGGCAGGAGGTCGGGCTGGCCCGGGCCGCGGTGGCCGGCCATCCACTGGATGAGGTGTTCCTCCAGGGCCGGCGGGACGCCGAGGTCAGCCTGCGCTGGATCTACCTTCACATGATCGAGGAGTACGCCCGCCACAACGGCCACGCCGACCTGCTCCGCGAGCGCATCGACGGCATGACCGGCGACTGATGGGCCTTGACCTCGAGGCCGCGCGTTCGCGCACGATCCCGGACGTGCTGCCCCCGCCTCCGTTCGGAGTCCTGTTCTGCGGTATCAACCCGGGCCTGTACTCGGCCGCGACCGGCTGGCATTTCGCCCGCCCGGGCAACCGGTTCTGGCCCGCCCTCCATGCGTCCGGGTTCACCCCCCGCCGCCTCGCCCCGTCCGAGCAGGCCCTCCTCGCCGATTACGGTCTGGGCATCACGAATCTGGTCGCCCGCGCCACCGCGCAAGCCGCGGAACTGTCCACGGAGGAACTGCGGGCCGGCGGTATCCGGCTGGCCGAACTCGTCCGCCAGCACCGCCCGCGTTACGTCGCGGTGGCCGGCGTGACCGCCTACCGGACAGCGTTCGGCCATCCCAAAGCTCAGATCGGCCCGCAGCCCGAGACGATCGGCGGCGCCCGCCTGTGGGTCCTGCCCAACCCGAGCGGCCTGAACGCGCACTGGCCGCTGGACGCCATCACCGGCGAATTCCGCCGCCTGCGCGACGCCGCGTCCGCGGCTTAGCGCTCCGGCCTGCCCGACCTACTGCGCGGTGGCCCGCAAGCCGTAGTCGGTCTTCTCACTGGCCGGGCTGGCCGGGCTGGCTGGGCGCCCGGGGCCGGGCGGGGGCGGCTGGACTCCCGGACCACCAGGCTGCACGGCAGCAGGTGCAGGCCCGAGCTCGGGTGGCCCTCGATGGCGGCCAGCAGGCGCTCGCCCGCGGCGCGCCCCAGTTCGCGCAGGTTCATGTCGACCGTGGTGAGCGGCGGCCGGCAGGAGGCCGCGATGACCTCCCAGTTGTCGAAGCCGACCAGGGCCACGTCCTCGGGGACGCGCCGTCCGGCCTCGCGCGCCGCGTCGGCGACCCCCCGGGCGATCTGGTCGTTGCCGCAGAAGATGGCGTCGAGACCGGGCACCGAGCGCAGCAGCACGTCGGTCGCCTGCCGTCCCCATTCCTCGGTCCACTCGCCGTAGAGCGGTTCCCCGCCCGCCAGTTCCAGGCCCGCGGCGGCCAGGGCGTTCTCGGTGCCCTTGGCCCGCAGCACGGCGGCCTTGAACCGGCGCGGCCCGGTCACGTGGCCGATGTTCGTCCGGCCCGTGCTCAGCAGGTGGCGGACGGCCAGGGCCCCGCCCTCCTCGTCGTCCGGGATGAGCGAGAGGTCCGCCGGGTCGGTCGAATGGGTCATGGCGTAGACGACGGGCACCGGCAGGCCGCGGCCGATGGGCTCGCGCGGGTCCTGCCGCCGCCCGGTCACGATGATGCCGTCGACCCGCCGTTCGAGCAGCGTCCGGAGATAGTGCTGCTCACGGATGCGGTCGTCGCGGCTGTCGCACAGGAAGACCGAGATGCGGCCCGGGCCGAGCGCGTCCTCGGCGCCCTGCATGACCGGGATGCTGAACCGGCCGAAGCTATCGGTCGTGATCAGCCCGACGGTGAAGCTGCGCCCGGTGAGCAGGCCGCGGGCCAGCGCGTTGGGCTGGTAGCCGAGCCGGTCGGCGGCCTGGCGCACCCGTTCGGCCGTGTCGGCGCTGATGCCGCCGCGGCCGTTGAGCGCTTTTGATGCCGTGCCCGGAGATACGCCCGCGAGGCGGGCCACGTCGGTGATCGTCACCGGGCCTCGGCTGATGGGACTCGCGGTCGCCTCCCCTCCACGGGTCTGCAGATCAGCCGAGTATAGGCGGCAGATAGCCGAAAAGCTATGCAATCTTCGTTTCCGATCACTCTCCGGAAGGAGGTGATCACGACAGCCATCACGCGAAAAACGCCTGAATGTCTTGACCCTCACATCGTGCCGTCCTAGCATCGCCGGTACGAAAACCTTTGCGTTAGCGAGCGAAGATCACGCGCCAGACACGTCTCACTGGGGAGGCTGCAGGGAATGGGTGTCTTCACGCAGAGTGGCGCGGCCCTGGAGTGGCACGGCGGGCACGAGACCGTCCGGATCGAGCCATGGGGCCGCGACAGCCTGCGGGTGCGGGGGACGGTGTGGCAGGGCATCCGGGATGATCTGCCCGGTGCGCTGCTGGATCAACCGCCCGGCCGACGCCGAGGTCGAGATCTCGGCCGGCCGGGCCCGGATCGTCAACGGCGGACTGACCGCCGAGATCTCCGGCTCGGGACAGATCCGGTTCCTTCGCGCGGACGGCCAGGAGCTGCTGTCCGAGACCACGCCGCACTTCACCGGGCCGCCGACCCGGCGGTACTCGACCGTCGGCGGCGGCATGCACCACTTCGAGGTGCTGTTCAACTCCCGCGACGAGGAGCGCTTCTACGGGCTCGGCCAGCACCAGCACGGCCGGCTGCAACCAGAAGGGCGCGGTCGTCGAGCTCATCCAGCGCAACACCGAGGTCTCCATCCCGTTCCTGGTCTCGAACCGGGGCTACGGCCTGCTGTGGAACCACCCGGGGATCGGCCGGGTCGAGCTGGGCACCACGGTCACGCGGTGGGTCGCCGAAGCCACCCGCCAGTGGGACTACTGGATCACCGCCGCCGGCGAGCCCGCGGATCTGCTCCGCGCCTACGGCGAGGCGGTCGGGCGGGCGCCGATGCTCCCGGACTGGGCGTCCGGCTTCTGGCAGTGCAAGCTCCGCTACAAGACCCAGGACGAACTGCTCGGCATCGCGCGCGAGTACAAGCGGCGCGGCCTGCCGCTGTCGGTGATCGTCATCGACTACTTCCACTGGACGCGCCAGGGCGAGTGGCGGTTCGACCCGCGAGGAGTGGCCCGATCCCGAGGCGATGGTCGCCGAGCTGGACCGGCTCGGCGTCAAGCTCATGGTGTCCATCTGGCCCACGGTCAACCCCGCGAGTGAGAACTACGCGGAGATGGAAGACCTCGGCCTGCTGGTCGACAACGAGCGCGGCATCGGGGTCCAGATCCCGATCTGGGACCGGGACGCATCGGGCCGCGCGCTGATGAGCTTCTACGACGCGACCAACCCGCAGGCCCGGGCCTACATCTGGGCCAAGGTCAAGGAGGGGTACTACAAGTACGGCATCCGGACCTGGTGGCTCGACGCGTGTGAGCCCGAGCTGCGGCCGGAGCAGCCGGAGAACCTCCGGTATCACCTCGGCCCGGGCGCCGAGGTCAATAACATCTACCCGATGCTGCACGCCAAGGGGTTCTACGACGGCATGCGGGCCGAGGGCGAAGAGGAGATCCTCTCGCTGTGCCGGTCGGCGTGGGCCGGCAGCCAGCGTTACGGGGCCCTGGTCTGGTCGGGCGACATCGACTCGACGTTCGAGGACCTGCGCCGCCAGATCTCCGGCGGCCTCAACATCGGCCTGTCCGGCATCCCCTGGTGGACCACCGACATCGGCGGGTTCAAGAACGGCGACATCAACTCGCCGTCGTTCCGCGAGCTGATCGTCCGCTGGTTCCAGTTCGGGGTGTTCTGCCCGGTCTTCCGGCTGCACGGGATCCGCCAGCCGGGCACCATGGTCGGGGCCGAGCAGACGGGCGCGGACAACGAGGTCTGGTCGTTCGGCGACGAGCAGTACGACATCATCCGGCGGCTCCTGTTCCTGCGGGAACGGCTGCGCCCCTACGTCATGGATCAGATGCGGGCCGCCCACGAAACCGGCCTGCCGCCGATGCGCCCGCTGTTCCTGGACTTCCCGTCCGACCCGGCCAGCTGGGAAGTGGAGGACCAGTTCCTGTTCGGGCCGGACGTGCTGGTCGCGCCGGTGTACGTCGAAGGGGCCCGGGAACGCCCGGTGTACCTGCCCGCCGGCGCGGCCTGGCGGGACGCGTGGACCGGGGCCGAGCACGAGGGCGGCCAGTGGATCACCGCGCCGGCCCCGCTCGAGACCATCCCTGTCTACCTGCGGGCGGGTGGCCGCGTGGAGCCGTTCGGCCCCATGGCGGGCCTCGCGCCGGCCGAGAGCTCTGGGGAGTGACGCTGGTTTGGCCAGGACCGCGGCTCCGGCCCGCCGGGCCCCGACCCGCCGCAGCCCGCGGCGTGATCCGGCGGTTGCCGAGGTAAGCAGGGCATCGGCCTGGACGCGCTATGCGCGCGCGCTGTTCCTGGTGCCGGCCCTCCTCTACGTGCTCTTCGCGTTCGCGGTCCCGATCATCTACAACCTGATCCTCAGCTTCGAGCAGACCTCCCCGGCCACGATCGCCAGCCTGTTCGCCCCGTTCGCCGGGCTGTCGAACTACAAGGCCACCCTGGTGCAGGCGACGACGCAGAGCGCCATCGCCCGGACGTTCATCTTCACGGCCGGGTCGCTGTTCTTCCAGTTCATCATCGGCTTCAGCCTGGCGCTGCTGTTCAACCTCCGGTTCCCGTTCCGGCGGCTGGCCCGGTCGCTGATCATCATCCCGTGGCTGCTGCCCCTGCTGATCACCGGCTTCATCTTCCGGTTCCTGTTCCAGGCCGAGGCGGGGGCGATCAACCAGATCCTCGCTGACCTGCACCTGATCAGCCACCCGATCGGCTTCCTCACCTCACCGGGCTGGGCCTTCGCCACCGTCCTGATCGCCAACATCTGGATCGGCGTCCCGTTCTTCACCGTGCTGCTGTACAGCGCGCTTGCAGGACGTGCCGATCGAGCTGAAGGAGGCGGCGATGCTCGACGGGGCCAACGGGTGGCAGCGCCTCTTCCGGGTCACCCTGCCGGTCATCCGGCCGGTGATCGAGGTCGTGTTCATCCTGGGTTCGTCTTCACGATCAAGGTGTTCGACGTGGTCATCGGGCTGACCCAGGGCGGCCCGGCCAACTCGACGCAGATCCTCGCCCCGTGGGCCTATCAAGCTCTCGTTCCAGCAGTTCAACTACGGCGCGGGCGCTGCGCTCAACACCATCCTGCTGGTCATCGCCCTGGTGGCCGCGCCGGTCTACATCTGGCTGAACCGAGAGATCCTGCGGAGGGCATGACATGATCCGGCAGCGCAGATTCACCGCCTTGTTCGCCGCGCTTGGCGCGCTTATCGCGCTGGTGATCGTGCTCTTCCCGCTGTACGCCGTGGTCGTCGCCTCGTTCGAGAACAATTCGCAGCTGCTGGGCACCCACTACAACTTCCTGCCGCCCACGCCCAGCTTCGCCAACTACAGCGCCATTATCTCGGCCCAGGGCGGCCATATCGTCAGCACGCTGGTCATCGGCCTGGGCACGGCCATCCTGACGCTGGCCATCGCCGTGCCGGCCGCGCACGCCCTGGCCCGTTACCGGTTCCGGGTCACCGCGGCCATCATGGGCGGGCTGCTCATCGCCCAGATCCTGCCGTCCATCGTCATCGCCAACTCGCTGTTCATCCTGTACCACAAGCTGCACCTGCTGAACACCTATCCCGGCCTGATCCTGGCCGACGCGAGCTACACCGTCCCGTTCGCGATCCTGGTCCTCCGCGCGTTCATGCTCGGCCTGCCGGCCGACGTGCTCCAGGCCGCGCGGGTGGACGGCGCGACCGAATGGAAGACGTTCCTCCGGGTCGTGCTGCCGATGAGCCGGTCGGCGGTCATCACGGTCGCGGTGTTCGCGTTCCTCCAGGGCTGGGGTGACTTCATCTTCGCGCTCACTCTGCTGTCGGGAAGCACGTTCGAGCCGATCACCCTGTCCATCTACTCCTACATCGGGGAGTTCTCTTCGAACCTGGGTGAGGCGATGGCGCTGTGCGTCTTCGGGCTGCTGCCCGCGGCCATGCTGCTCATCGCGGCCCAGCGATACATCGCGGCCGGGCTGACCGTCGGGTCGGTCAAGGGCTGAAAGAGATGCGGGGCACCGAAAAAACTTAGGAGGAAAACTATGCATACGGCAAAGTGGCCGTACCAGCCGGGCGGGAGAGCCGGCCGGGGCTGGCGGGCAGCGGCCGTGGGTGCGGTCCTGGTCGCGCTGGCCGCGGCGGGCTGCGGATCCTCCTCCGGAGGCAGCGGCAGCAGCGGCGGCAGCACCACCATCACCGAGCTGGACTACTTCACCTCCAGCGGCAGCAACATCGCGGTGAACCAGTACAACCAGCAGTTCGAGAAGGCGCATCCCGGGGTCACGGTCAAGCGTGAGGTCGTGCCGTACGCCAACCTGATCACCAAGGTGCTGCAGGAGGCCAGCGCGGGCGACCTGCCGAACATCGTGATGCTGGACAACCCGAACGTGCCGGAGGTCGCGGCCACCGGCCAGCTCAAGCCGCTCGACAGCGAGCCGGGCTTCACGACCAGCGGGTACGTGCCCGGCGCGGTCAGCGAATGCACCTACCAGGGCAAGCACTACTGCTACGCGATCGGCACGAACACGGTCGGCCTGTTCTACAACAAGGCCATGCTGGCCGCGGCGCACCTGTCGCCCCCGACCACCTGGGCCCAGCTTCAGTCCGACGCGAAGGCACTGACCAAGGGCAACGTCTACGGGATCGCGTTCGACGCGACGGCCGACGAGCAGTCGACGTGGCAGCTCGAGCCGTTCTTCTGGAGCCAGGGCGGCAACCTGAGCAACGTGAACTCGCCCGCGTTCACGAACTCCCTCCAGCTATGGGTCAACATGGTCAAGGACGGCTCGGCGTCCAAGTCCGTCCTGCAGTGGGGCCAGGACCCCGACCTGACCCAGCAGTTCCTGCACAAGACCGCGGCCATGATCGAGGACGGCCCGTGGATCTTCCCCGAGCTGAACGCGGCGGGCTGGAAGTACAACCAGCAGTACGGCATCGTCTCCATCCCGACCCAGCAGCCGGGCGGGACGGTGGTCGCACCGCTCGGCGGCGAGACCTGGAACCTGGGTAACTCCGGCAGTTCGCAGCAGCAGAGCATGGCCTGGGACTGGATCAAGGGCACGCAGACGCCCGCGACGATGACCCAGTTCACCAAGCAGATGTACTACCTGCCCACCATGCCGTCGGTCACCGCCGAGTACCTCAAGGGCGGCCCGCAGTACACCGTGTTCGCCAAGGAGACCGAGACGGCCCGGTCGCGGACCACCCAGTACGGCGCCAACTACCCGAAGGTCTCGCAGGCCATCTGGACGGCCATCCAGGCCGCGATCACCGGGACCGCGAGCCCCAGCTCGGCCCTGAGCCAGGCGCAGTCCACCATCTCGTCGATCCCGCAGGTCAAGGGCTAACCGCCGGCCCGGCCACGGGACGGTCAGACCGCCCCGTGGCCGGGCGGCACGGTCTCCTCCGGAGTCGGCGGCCCGGGCGGCGTGCCGTCGCCGAACGGGCGGCCGCCCAGCGCCTCCCGCCCGTGCCGCGTCAGCCAGTTGGACAGGTCCGGGCCGGCCGGCACGATCCCGCTCGGGTTGATCGAGGTGTGGACCCGGTAGTAGTGCTGCTTGATGTGGTCGAAGTCGATCGTGTCGCCGAACCCGGGGGTCTGGAACAGGTCACGCGCGTAGGCCCACAGCACCGGCATCTCGCTCAGCTTGGACCGGTTGCACTTGAAGTGGCCGTGGTAGACGGGGTCGAACCGGGCCAGGGTGGTGAACAGGCGCACGTCGGCCTCGGTGATCGTGTCACCGACCAGGTACCGCTGGCCGGCCAGCCGCTCGCTGAGCCAGTCCAGCCGGCGAACAGCCGCCGGTAGGCCGCCTCGTACGCGCGCTGTGAGCTGGCGAAGCCGGCCTGGTAGACGCCGTTGTTGACGTCCTTGTAGACGAGCGCGGCCACCTCGTCGATCTCATCCCGCCGGTCCTTCGGGTACAGGTCGGGGGCGCCGGGCCGGTGGTAGCGCGTCCACTCGGTCTCCAGGTCCAGCGTGATCTGCGCGTAGTCGCTGGTCACGACCGCGCCGGTCGGTATGTCGACGATCGCGGGGACGGTGACGCCGCGGTCGTAGCCCGGAACGGCCTTCTCGTACGCCTCGCCGAGCCGCTCGATGCCGAGCACCGGATCCCGGCCGCCGGGGTCGAGGTCGAAGGTCCAGCTCCGCTTGTCGTGCACCGGGCCCGCGACCGCCATCGACAGCACCGGCTCCAGGCCCAGCAGCCGCCGCACGATGATCGCCCGGTTGGCCCACGGGCACGCGCGGGCCACCGCGAGCCGGTACCGGCCCGGCTCCACCGGCCACCCGTCCCGGCCGTCGGCCGTAATCCGGGCATTCAGGTAGCGGGTATCGCGCACGAAGTCGCCGTCGTCACTCACGAGACCGACAGTACCGGCCATCCCAGTTACTTCAAAATTCAAGGACTCAAGGCCCCATGTGGGCCTAACGAAAGCGTGGTTCCCCTCCGCCACACCAGCCGGCGCCCGTTGGTCTCTAGCGATGTACACGGAGGTGCCGCCGTGGCCATTAGAGCCTCCACGGAGGTGCCGCCGTAGTCGCTGCGCCAGGGGAGAGAGGGCGGGCGCCGGGCTCGCCTCGGCTGGATGGCCGCGCCAGCGGTAAAGCTGCTCGTGAAAACGTTCACAAGCAGAGGGGCCCCGGCGGGATGGGACAAGCACCACCTTCCGTTCGGGAATGCCTTGATTGGGTGAATTTCGTGCTTGCCCGTCGGGTCGGCGGGCTGTCACGATGTTGAGGCTTGTCGTCGGAACCACCGGGGAGAAACATGCGCCTGCCTGCCCGTCTGGCCGCCGTCGCCGCGGCCGGGGGAGTCCTCGTCGGGTGGGCCGCCCCGGCCCAGCCCGCCGCCGCGTCCGTTACGTCAGCCGCGGTAGCGCTGGCCGGGCCGGCCGGGGTGCACGCGCCGGGCGCCGCCGTAGAGAACGCGGCCACCGGCAGGCTTCTGTGGAGCCGGGCCCTGGACACCAAGCGCCCGATGGGAAGCGTCACCAAGGTCATGACCGCGCTCGTGGTCATCCGGGCCGGCGGCCTCGGCCGGGAGATCCGGGTCCCCGCCGCCGCCGTTTCGTACGTCCGGGCCAACGGCGGCAGCAGCGCGGGCCTGTATGCCGGCGACCGGCTCACGACCCAGCAACTGCTCGAGGCGCTCCTCCTGCCGTCCGGCTGCGACGCCGCCTATGTGCTGGCCGCCGCGTACGGGCCGGGCCTGTCCGGGTTTATCGCCAAGATGAACGCGCTCGCCCGGCAGATGGGCCTGGGCCGGACCCACTTCTCGAACTTCGACGGGCTGCCCTGGCCGGCCGGGAACTCGACCTACTCGACGCCAGCCGACCTGCTCGCGATCGGCCGGGCCGCGATGGGGTCGGCGGTGTTCCGCTGGATTGTCGACCAGCGGTCCTACCGGCTCGGCGCCGGTTCCGGGCACCACGCCTATTACTGGCAGAACTCCAACCTGCTGCTCGGCTCCTATCCGGGCGCGATCGGGATCAAGACGGGCTGGACCGGCGCGGCCGGCTACTGCCTGCTGTTCGAGGCCAGACGCGGGTCGCGCTCGCTCATCGGCGTCGTCCTGGACAGCTCGGCCACGGTCCGCTCGGTCAGCTTCAGCGACGCCGGGCAGATCCTCAACTGGGCCTTCCGGTGACCGAGATCAGCAATCCCGCCGGGACGGCCGCCACAGAACCCGTCATCCGTCGTTCAGTTCCTGGCTAACCAGGCATGGTTTTCGTGCGGTACCGCTGGCCGGAGGGCGTCGGCGAGTGACCACGCCCGGCAGGAGAATCCACCATGCAACTTAAACCGATCAGGCGGGCCGCGGCCGTCGTCGCGGCCGCCGCCACCGCGCTCGGCGGGCGCGGCGGTTGCCTCCGCGGCAACCGGCCAGGCCAATGACGGTCATTCCAGCGGGGTCCGGCATGTGCTGCTGATTTCGGTGGACGGGCTGCACCAGCAGGATCTCGCGTGGTACGTCACACGCGTATCCGCATTCGGTGCTGGCCGCCCTCGATCATCGTGGCCTGGAGTTCAGCAACGCCTCGACCCCGTTCCCCTCCGACTCTTCGCCCGGGCATGATCGCCCAGGTGACCGGCGGCAACCCGCGGAGCTACCGGGATCTACTACGACGACACGTGGAACCACGACGTGTTCCCGGCCGGGACGACGAACTGCACCGGGCCTGTGCTGGGCGGTGAGGCCGCCTACCACGAGGCCATCGACATGAACCCGAACTGCGCTCGACGCGGGCCAGGGCCTGACCGGGACTGCCGGGCAGCATCCTGAAGATGACCGGAAACCCGCTGAACGTGATCGACCCGGCGAACCTGCCGGTCAACCCGAAGACGTGCAAGCCGATCTACCCGAACCAGTACCTGCAGGTCAACACGGTCTTCAACGTGGCCCGGGACCATGGGCTGCGCACGGCCTGGTCGGACAAGCACCCCGCGTACCAGATGTTCGCCGGGCCGTCGGGGAACGGCGTCCAGGACTACTTCACCCCGGAGATCAACAGCCAGGCCAGCGGCTACCCGGCCGGGCAGGACTGGACCAGCGACAACGCCGCCACCATGCAGTACGACTCGTACAAGGTGCAGGCGATCCTGAACGAGATCGACGGCTACGATCACAGCGGCCAGCATCACGTGGGGGTGCCCGGCGATCTTCGGGATGAACTTCCAGACCGTGTCCACCGCCGCAGAAGCTGCCCACCTCCGACGGGCTGACCGGCGGATACCTGCCCGGCGGGACGATGCCCGGGCCCGCTGCTGGTCCGCGCGCTCAACTACATCGACACCGAGGTCGGCGCGATGGTCTCGCGCATCCAGGCCGCAGGGCCTGGCCGGGAGCACGGCCCTCATCATCTCCGCCAAGCACGGCCAGTCGCCGACCGACCCGGCCGCCCTGGCCCGCGTGCCCGACGCGCCGATCATCAGCGGGATCAACGCCGCGTGGACGGCGGCGCACCCCGGTGCGGGCAAGCTGGTCATCTTCTCCACCGATGACGACGGGATGCTGCTGTGGCTGAGCAACCGGTCGCAGGCGGCGGGCGACTTCGTGAAGCAGTACCTGCTGACCCACAGCGCCGCCGGGAACAACATCAGCGGGGGCCCGGTCACGGTCCCGATGTCCGGGGTGAAAACGGTGTACGCGGGCGCGGCGTCCGCGGCCTTCTTCGGCGTCCCGGCCGGGGATCCCCGGCACCCCGACGTGGTCGGCATCGCCCAGCACGGTGTCGTCTACACCGGCGGGAAGGCCAAGATCGCCGAACACGGCGGCGATGACGTCCAGGACCGCAACGTGCCCGTCCTCGTCGTATCGCCCAGCGTGCGGTACGGCGGCACCAGCACCGTTCCGGTCGAGACGACCCAGATCGCCCCGACGATCCTGAAGCTGCTCGGCCTCAGCCCGCGCCAGCTGCAGGCCGTGCGGATCGAGCACACGCAGGTCCTGCCCGGCCTGTAAGGGACCCGCGACCTGGGTCCCTTCGGCGGGATGGCCCGGCTGGCCGCGGCCGGGCCATCCCGCCCGGGGTCCCTACGTGGGCGGCGACGACTGAGCGCGCATGCTGGCCGGTTTCGCGCTGACGTGCGCCGGGGGAGTGCGCACCCCGCCGTATTTCGCCGCGCCGAGCGCGACGACCATGATGACGCCCGCGCCGGCCAGCGCCGGCGCCCATCCCCGGCAGGCCGCCGGTTGCGCTTCGCCGGTAGCACCGCCCTCACCGCAGGCCGCCAGTTCGCCATCTGCCGGCCCCGGTAGCCGACGGCCAGCACGAAGAACGGTGTGGCGGCCATGATGAAAAAGTCCGCGAGGTTGAAATTGACCCCGCCAATGTGGATGAAATCCATCGCTCCGCGGGCGCTGCCTGGAGCGGTCCAGTAGTGCATGCCCAGGCGGTCGAGCAGGTTGCTGCCCCATCCGCCGATGATCAGGGCGGCGGGAATGACGACGGCCGGCGGACGCCAGCGACGGATCAGGACGGACAGGGCGATGCTCAGCAGCCCGACATCGAGCAGGTCGAGCAGCGCACCGGTCACCGGGGCGGCGTACCACCGGCCGACCGTGGCCCCGACCAGGAAGTCGCCGCCTGTGTTGATCTTCACGCCGGAGAGGTGCCGCCAGGCCCACCACTTGGTCGCCTGGTCCAGCAGGATGACTGCCGCCAGCACAGCGGACACCATCAGCCGCTGGCGGCTGACCGCAATTCTCTCGCCGTAACCTGTGGGCCGCCCGTGAGCTTCCATCGCGGTGTCTGGCCGCCGTTTCTCGTCTGCGCCGGATCGTTTGACCTTTGTGTCGATAAGCACAATGGTTGTGCAATGCCGGCGCAGTGGCATTGCCGCTAGCTTTGCTTGTCCGGTTGCACTGACCGAACTGTCGCGATTCCGGCTAGCAGGTAGAGGACGGCGCGACCGCAATTCACAATGCGTGAGCATTGCGCTGGCCGCCCGACGCGTCAGGGGGTGCTTGCGCGCTGAGCCTCCGCCCCGTCCGTGGCGGGGAGCGGCAAGATCTCGTTCGTCGGGGCGGCAGGCCGGGCCGGAAGCAGGAAGACGGCGACCAGGGCGCCGGCTGCGGCAACGCCTCCGGCGACGAGGCAGCCTCCGGCCATGCTGTGCAAAAAGGCGAGGATCGCGGCTTCCTTCAGGTGGGACCCGGCCGCAGTGAACCCGGCCTGGCTGGCCTGCTGGGCGGCGATCACGGCGCCGCCGACCGAGCCCCGGGCGGCGGTGATGGCCCGGGCGGGCAGCCCGGCGGGGAGGGTGGCGGGGAGGGTGGCGGCCAGCCGGCTGGTGTACAGGGAGGCGGCGACGCTGCCGATGACGGCGACGCCGAGCGTTCCGCCGAACAGCCTGGTCGCGTCGTTGACGGCCGAGCCGACGCCTGCCTTCTCCTTCGGGATGGCGCCCATGATGGCTTCGGTGGCCGGCGCCTGGGACAGCCCCATCCCGGTGCCGAACACGATCATCTGGGCGGCGATCACGCCGTACGAGGTGGTCTGGGACGCGGTGGATATCCACAGCAGCGCCGCGGTGAACAGCGCCAGCCCGCCGCCGACGATGATCTTGTTGCCGACGCGGACGGCCAGTCTCGTCCCGGTCACCGAGGCGACCGCCACGGACCCGGCCACCGGCAGCAGCCGGACGCCGGTGCCCAGCGGACCAAAGCCCCTGACGACCTGGAAGTACTGGGTCATCAGGAAGATGAATCCATTGAGGGCGAAGAACGCGATGGCCACCGACCCGCTGGCCGCGGTGAAGCGGGGGTTGCGGAACAGTGCGATGTCCAGCATCGGGTGGGCTGTCCGGCTCTCGGCGGCCACGAAGGCGGCCAGGAGGGCCGCTCCGGCCGCCAGCGTCCCGACGGCCCGCGCGGAACCCCAGCCCCACCCGGGCGCCTGGATGATCCCGAGCACCAGCACGCCCATGCCGGCCGCCGACAGGATCAGGCCTCTCCAGTCCACCGGCGGGGTGCGCGGGTCCCGTGAGGTGGGCACGGCCCAGGCGGCCAGGACGGCGACCGCGGCGGCCACCGGGACCATGAACACGAAGATGCTGCCCCACCAGAACTGCTCCAGCAGCCATCCCCCGATAATCGGGCCAGCCGCGATCCCCACTCCCGTGGTGGCCCCCCACAGGCCGATCGCGGCCGCCCGCTCGCGCCGGCCGGTGAACACGTTGGTCAGCAGCGACAAGGTGGCCGGGAACATTATCGCCGCGCCGAGCCCCATCACCGCCCGGGCCGCGATCAGCTGACCGGCGGTGGCGCAGAACGAGCCCGCCAGGCTGGCGGCGGCGAATACCCCGAAGGCCGGCCAGCAGCATCCCCTTGCGGCCCAGCCGGTCGGACATGCTCCCGGCGACCAGCACCAGTGCGGCAAAGACCAGGTTGTAGGCATCGACCACCCACTGCAGGCCGGTGGTGGTCGCGCCGGTCTGGCGGACCAGAGACGGCAGGGCCACGTTCACGATCGTGACGTCCAGGCTGATGATGAACGCCGCCAGGCACAGCGCGAGCAGCGTGACGCGCTTACGCATGGGTGGTGCTGTCTCCATGGCCTTGCCTCTCAGTCAGTCGTTTCAAGCGACTCACTCACCTTGGCAGGTGGAGTTAGTCTTGTCAAACGACTTACTCTGCTAAGCTGACGGCATGCAATTGACGAGCCTGGCCGACTGGAACTGCTCGATCGCCAGGACCCTGGATGTCATCGGCGAGTGGTGGACGCCGCTGATCCTGCGCGACGCGTTCCGCGGGACCCGGCGGTTCGACGATTTCCAGGCCAGCCTGGGGATGGCCCGCAGCGTGCTCACCGCGCGGCTGCGGAAACTGACTGATCAGGGCATCCTGGAGCGGCACGCCTACTCCGAGCACCCGCCCCGGTATGAGTACCAGCTCACGGAAAAGGGCCTGGCCCTGTTCCCGGTCATCGCCACGATGCTGCAGTGGGGAGACACCTGGGCTCCTTCCCCGGGCGGTCCGCCAGCCGTGCTCGTCCATGACGCCTGCGGCCACGTAACCCAGCCGGAACTGACCTGCCCGCACTGTCACGGCGTGGTCAGCACGGCCAACACCCACAGCGAGCCCGGCCCCGGAAGCCAGGCCGCTACGGCAGGAGCGCGCGCCTGACCAGCACGTGATGGCGGGGCCGCCCGGCCAGGCCGCCTAAGCCCAGCGACGCCGATCGTAGATCTAGACCGATGTTTCTGATATGGATCAAATGTCTTCCGGCGTGGGGTTCATGGCTTGCCTGCTGATGAGCAGGCCCGGGGAGCAAACTGTCTGCGGGTGGCGGGGGCGAAATTTGTCGTCATCAGCGCTGCCGGCGGCCGATCACGGGACCTGATCCTGGCGGCGATGATCTTCGCCGTCTCGATGACGTTCATCGACCAGACGATCGTCTCGATCGCCGTGCCCCAGATCCAGAGGGAGCTCGGCCTGACCAGCACCGGCGTCCAGTGGGCGGTCAACGCCTACCTGCTGTCGCTGGCCGCGCTCTTCGCCTTCGGCGGCCGGCTGGCCGACACGGTCGGCCACCGGAAGATGGTGACGCTCGGCGTTATCGTGTTCGCGGCCGCCTCGGCGATGTGCGGGCTGACCCCGAAGGGCAGCCTCGCCGAGGCGTGGATCGTGACGTTCCGGGTCGTCCAGGGCGTCGGTGGGGCGATCATGTTCCCGGCCGCCCTGGCCATCGTGGTGCAGACCTTCGCACTGCGCGAACGGGGCCGGGCCCTGGCTCTGTTCTTCGGTATCGCCGGCGGCCTGACCGCGATCGGCCCGATCCTCGGCGGCTATCTCACCGAGTGGACCTGGCGCGCGATCTTCTGGGTGAACATCCCGGTCGCGCTGGTCGCCCTGGCGCTGATCGTCATCTCGAAGCCGGTCACCGAGCACCGGCCGGCCCGGATGGACTATCGGGGCCTGGTCCTGATCGCCGGCGGCGTGGGCCTGAGCGTGTTCGGTTTCCAGCAGTCGAACATCTGGGGCTGGCACAATCCCGCCATCGCGTTGTGCATCGTGGCCGGACTGGCGCTCCTGGTCGCGTTCTACTTTGTCGAGATCCGCACCCCCTCCCCGCTCATGCAGGTGAGCATTTTTCGCATCCGGCCGTTCCTGGTCGAGAACATCGTGCTCGGCGTCACCAACCTGGTGTTCATTCCGGTGTTCTTCTTCGCCAGCGAATACGCGCAGATCTCGCTGGGGAAGAACTCCTCCCAGGCCGGAGTCATCCTGCTGTTCTTCTTCATCGGGTTCGTCATCGCCGCCCAGATCGGCGGGCGGATGCTGGACCGCGCCGGGGCCAAGCGGCCCGTCGTCCTGGGCTGCGCGCTGGGCGCCGTGGGCTTCTGGCTGTGGGCCGGAAAGGTAACCGGGCTGAACTTCGGCGCGCAGCAGTGGTTCATCGTGCTGTCCGGCGCCGGGATGGGATTCATGCTCGGGCCGTCGAGCACGGACGCGGTCAACCGGGCCACCCGGCTCTCGTACGGCGAGGCCACCGGCATCACCCAGACGGTCCGGAACTACGCGGCCAGCATGGGCCTGGCCATCCTCGGCACCGTCCTGGTGACGCAGATGCGCAGCCGGGTCACCACGTCGCTGATCTCCCTGGGCGTGCCCCGGGGACGGGCGACCGCGGAGGCGGCGAGCCTCTCCCAGTCCCGTTCCGGATCCGGAAGCGTCGCATCGATTCCTCATTTCTTCCGGCTCGACTTCGCGTACGCGACCCAGACCGTGTTGTACGTCATGGCGGGGATCATGGCGGTGGCAGCCATCGTGGCCTTCGTGGGCCTGCGCGCCGGGGCACAGGAGGAAGTGGCGGCGGCCGGAACCGAGCCAGAAGCAGCGCGCGCTCCTTATCGGGCGGCCACTGATGACCCGCCGCCCGGACCTGAGGACTCGGGGTATCC
The DNA here is from genome assembly GCA_963718475.1 of uncultured Actinomycetes bacterium. Lineage (GTDB taxonomy): Bacteria > Actinomycetota > Actinomycetes > Streptosporangiales > Streptosporangiaceae > CAVQZM01. The sequence goes on from CAVQZM010000051.1 coordinate 73,740, forward strand.
GCGGCGATGAGGGTGCCGCGACGCGGTCGCTCAGTGCGCCCGCTAGTTCGCCGCGAGCACCGGCGCGAACGCCCGGCCCATGCTCAGCGTGCCGAAGTAGTTGGTCTCCATCTCAAGCCGGGCCGCGTCCAGGCCCAGCGCGTCAGTGAACGTGCTGGCCTGCATCACGCCCGCGTTGTTCACCAGCAGGTTGACGTCTGCGCACTGGGCTGCGACCTGAGCGGCCCGTTCCGGGTTGGTTATGTCGAGGGCTATCGGCGTCCCGCCTGGCTCGGTGACGGCGGCCGGATCAGGGGCCGGGGCCGCCCCGTAAACCTTGGCCGCGCCGCGGCGACCCGTTTCCGGGCGAACACCTGGCCGAGCCCGCGGTTGGCCCCGGCGACTCAGGGAAACCAATCAGTCGATCTTCATGGCTCTCCTCCTGCCCGGAGGTTCTGCCCGGCGGCGTGCCGCGACGACTGATTCGATAGCACCGAATGCCATTCGGCCAGGCCTGAGCGCGACTGCGGCCGGGCGAGACCGCCTGAATCGTCGGTCAGCCGACCTTCCGCAAGTTCTGGAAAATCTCTCGCTCGGGTGTTCGTCTGAGACCGTGGTTTTGTCGGACCCTCTCGGTAGGGTCGAACTAGACATCGAGCCCGATCGGCCGGAGGGAGGTGACCCACATGTGCGGCAGCGAGCAGGCGGGAGGGGCCGTCGTGCGTGGCCGACGCTTTGTTAATGCTGCAGGCGTCGCTGGGTTACCTGACCGGCTGTGACGCGCCCGGCCTGGGCGCGGCCGGGCAGGCGGAGGTGCTGGCCGGGCTGGAGCGGGCCGAGGGCATGCACACCGCGGCCCGGGCCCGGGTCCTGTCGGCGTTTACCTCCTCGCGGGGGTTCGAGGCCGATGGCCAGTTCGGGCCGAAGCCGTGGCTGCGCGGCCTGACGAAGATCACTAAGGGCGCGGCGGCCGGGGCGGTCGGCTGGGCCCGGCGGCTGGACGCCCACCCCGCGGTGGCCGAGGCGCTGGCGGCGGGGGAGATCACCGCGTCGTGGGCCCGGGAGCTGTGTTCCTGGACCGATCAGCTCCCCGGGGATCTGCGGGGCGACGCGGATCAGATTCTGCTGGCCGCCGCGGCGGGCGGCGCGGATCTGCGCGACCTGGGTGCCCTGGCGCAGGAGATGATCGACCGGTCCCGGACCAGCCCGGATCCGGATCCGGGGCGGGACTTCACCGACCGGCAGGTCGGGCTGGAGACCACGCTGGGCGGGGCCGGGTGCCTGGACGGGGACCTGACCGCCGGCTGCGCCGCGGCCCTGCAGGTGGTGCTGGATGCCCTGTCAGCCAAGGTGGGCCCGGAGGATGTCCGGAGCCTGCCGCAGCGCCGCCACGACGCGCTTCAGGAGGCGTGCCTGCGGCTGATCGACGCCCGGATGCTGCCCGGCCGCGACGGCCAGCCCGTCCATTTGAACGTGCACATCGACCTCGCGGACCTGCGCGGCCTGCCCGGCGCCTCCGGCCTGGAAAACATGGTCGGCGGCCCGCGCCGCGGTCACCCCCGGGTCGGTCTACCTGACCGGCGCCGACGCCGAAGCGGCCGCCTGTGACGCCACCGTGCTGCCGGTGGTGACCGGGCAGATCGACTGGACGGTCCTGGACCACCTCACCGACCTGCTCCTGGACATCCTGGCCCACCGCCACGACGACCACAGCGACGGCCACCCGGCTGGCCGCGACGATGACGGCGACGACAGCGACGGCGGCGGCTACGGCGACGACCGCCACAGGGCGGCGCCGCGCGGCGGCCCGAAAGCCGGCCCAGCGCGCCCGGCCCCGCGAACGGCGGCGGCCCACCGGGCGGCTGCACCTGCCAGGACCGGCACTGCCCCGCCCCGCACCCGCTGACCCCCGACATCCGGCAACGCCTGCACGACGCCCTCCTCCAACTGGGCACCGACCTGCTGTCCGGGCCCGGCGGGCTGGCCGGGTACCTGCGCACCCAGCTGCTGGCCCGCCCCTACACCGGGCACAGCCAGCCGCTGGACCTGGGCGCCCCCACCGCCGAGATCCCCCCGCACCTGCGCCGCGCGGTCATCCTGCGGGACCAGCACTGCCAGTTCCCGGGCTGTTTCCAGCCACCGTCACTCAGCCAATGCCACCACCGGATCCCCCGCTCCAAAGGCGGCACCACCGCGCTGAACAATCTCACGCTGATGTGCCGCTTCCACCATCTGATCGCCATCCATCGCTGGGGCTGGGAACTGACCTACCACCCCGACGGCACCACCACCGCCCACGGCCCGCACGGCCAGACCCTGCACAGCCACGGACCACCCGGCCAAGCCGCCTGACCAGCACGGCGGCCCCGGCCAACCCGCCGGGGCCGAGGGCCCACCCGTTCATCAGGCGTCCTTGTGGGAAACTACGGACGGTGAGCCGAGAGGCGCTGCGACGGGACACGGGCCCGCCACGCTCGGCTTGCGTCACTCGGCTAAGGGCGCCTCCGATCAAGGAGGCGCGCTTGAGTAGCAACGCCGCCGCCACCGCGGCGGGCACCGGCGCCACAGATGACGAACTCGTCGCGATGGTGAAGGCCGACCTGCACGTCCACCTGGTCGGCTCGGCCGCGCCCCACACGGTGGCCGCCCTCGCGGCGCGGCATCCAGAAGGCGGCGTGCCAGCCGACGTTGGCGAAGTGCAGGCGTTCTTCGCGTTCCGCGACTTCGCTCACTTCCTGCGCGTCTACACCGTGGTCAGCGCCCTCGTGCGGACCCCAGACGACATCGTGACCCTCGTGGCCAGCCTGGCCGGCGACATGCAGGCGCAGGGGACGGTCTACGCCGAAGTGACGGTCACCCCGGTGTCACACCTCAAGGCCGGTATCCGGCCGGACGAACTGGCTCAGGCCCTCGACATCGGGGCGGCGGCGGCCCGCGAGCGGCACGGGGTCGAGCTGGGCTGGGTGTATGACATCTCCGGCGGCGACGGCCGCGGAGGGGCCCAGCGCACGCTGGATGCGGCGTTGCATCACGCGCCGGGCGCGCTGGTCGGGTTCGGGCTCGGCGGCCCGGAGGCCGGCGTGCGCCGCGCGGACTACCGCGACGAGTTCGCCGCGGCCCGCGCGGCCGGGCTGCACGGCGTGCCGCACGCCGGGGAGAGCGTCGGGCCGGACGAGGTCTGGGCGGCCGTCGACCTGCTGGGCGCCGAACGGATCGGCCATGGCATTGCGGCGGCCGGAGATCCGCGGCTGCTCGACCGGCTGCGCGAGGAACGCATCACGCTGGAGATCTGCCCGTCGAGCAACGTCGCCACCGGCGTTGTCCCCGCGCTGGCCGCGCATCCGCTTCCCCGCCTGCTGGCCGCGGGCGTACCGGTCGTCCTCGGCAGCGACGACCCGCCGATGTTCGGCACCACCCTGCTCGACGAATACCGGCGCGCCCGGGACCGCCTCGGCCTTACCGCCGGGCAGCTACAGGCACTCGCCCGGGCCAGCATCGACGCCAGCTTCGCTCCCGCGGCCGTCAGGCAACGAGTGGCCCGGCCGACCTGAGCTGGGGAGCCCCGCCCCGCCGGGTCGCGCGCGTCGCAGGCTTGCCCGGGCTGGCGGCCTCTGGTCGGATGGTCGATGAGTACCATCCACCCACGAGCGGAGGACCTATGACGGGCCCCACCAAGATCCTTCTTGACGAGTCGGAGATCCCGAGGCAGTGGTACAACGTCATTCCCGACCTCCCCGCGCCGCCGCCTCCGCCGCTGCACCCGGGCACGTTGCAGCCGGTCGGCCCGGATGACCTGGCGCCGCTGTTCCCGATGGCGCTCATCGAGCAGGAAGTGACCGGCAGCTCATACGTCCCCATCCCGGACGAGGTCCTTGACGTCTACCGGCTCTGGCGGCCGACCCCCCTCTACCGCGCCCGGCGGCTGGAGAAGGCGCTGAACACCCCGGCCCGGATCTACTACAAGTACGAGGGCGTCTCCCCGGCCGGATCCCACAAGCCGAACACCGCCGTTCCCCAGGCGTTCTACAACGCGGCCGAGGGCACCCGCCGGCTCACCACCGAGACCGGCGCCGGGCAGTGGGGGAGCGCGCTGGCCTTCGCGTGTGCCCAGTTCGGCGTGGACTGTGAGGTCTGGATGGTCCGGGCCTCCTACGACCAGAAGCCGTACCGCCGCACGATGATGGAGACCTGGGGCGCCACCGTGCACGCCAGCCCGTCACGGGAGACGACTGCGGGCGCGAAGATCCTGGCCGACGACCCGGACTCGCCCGGCAGCCTCGGCATCGCGATCAGCGAGGCCGTGGAGGTGGCCGGGGGCAGCGCCGACACGCGATACGCGCTCGGGAGCGTGCTCAACCATGTCTTGCTGCACCAGACGGTGATCGGTGAGGAGGCCGTCAAGCAGTTCGCGGCGGCGGGTGAGAAGACGCCCGACCTGATCGTGGGCTGCACCGGCGGCGGATCGAACTTCGCCGGTCTCTTCCTGCCCTTCCTCCGGGACAAGCTGGCCGGGCGGAGCAACCCGGTGTTCCGGGCGGTGGAGCCCGCCGCGTGCCCGTCGTTCACGCGCGGAAAGTATGCCTACGACTTCGGCGACACGGCCGGGTTCACACCGCTGCTCAAAATGCACACGCTGGGCCATGATTTCGTCCCCGACCCGATTCACGCCGGCGGCTTGCGCTACCACGGCATGTCACCGTTGCTTTCCCACGCCTACGAGCTGGGCTTGTTCGAGGCCGTGACCAAGCCGCAGCGGGAATGCTTCGCCGCCGGTGTGGCTTTCGCCCGGGCGGAAGGAATCATCCCGGCGCCGGAGCCGACGCACGCGATCGCCTCGGTTATCGACGAGGCCAAGCGGTGCGCGGAGACGGGCGAGGAGAAGGTCATCCTGACCGCCCTGTGCGGCCACGGTCACTTCGACATGTCCGCCTACCAGCGTTATCTCTCCGGGGAGATGCAGGACTTCGAGCTCCCGCAGGACCGGATCGACGCCGCACTGACCAAGCTGCCCGCCCTCACCGTGTGAGTCGCGCCGTCGCCCGGGTGCGGCCGGGCCGCAGGCCGCACCCGGGGAACACGGCGTGCCCCGCCAGTGTTTTACAGCAGCGATGTACAAGTGCATTACGTGCGGGACCGAATTGCATCCCGAGCGAGCGAAGAAATACAACTACTGCATGTCGCCCGCGTGCCAGGAGAAAAACGCCAAGGGCTTGACCATGGTGGCCGTGGGCGTCAACAAGGCGGCCGAGCAGTACCTGATACTCGACGACCAGACCAAAGAGGAACTGGCCAGCGGTAAGTACCACGACCAGCGGCGCGGATCCTTCGGGACGTCCCCGGCCTCGGCCGCGCAGGCTCCGGCCGCCCCGGCGGCCAGTCCGGCGCGTCCGGCGGGTGAGACGTCAGGTCAGCCGTCTGCGCATCAGCCCCAGGCGGCCCGCCGGCCTCAGCCGCCCGTACGCCAGGCCCAGCCGGCCGTACGCCAGGCCCAGCCTGCCGGACGTGGCGATAGCCGCAGCCGTGGACCCCGTCCCAGCAGAGGCTGGCCATCCTCTATAACGAGCAGGGGCTCAGGCCGGACGAGATAGCGCAGAAGCTGGGGCTCAGCCGGTATCTCGTCACCCAGATCATCCTCAACTCACGGACCCGCGGAAAGCTCTGACGCCCGCGGCTGAGTCCCGCCCCCCGGCCGCTGAGACCTACTGAGAAACCGCGCGAGCGCGGTCCCGCGCGAGCGGAACCGCGCTGCGCGGCTGGTCTGATCATTTCGACTGCGGTCTGACCGGGGCGCCGGCCGGGTTAGTTCATCTCGTGCTGCCGGACGACAGGTTCGGCGCGGGATGCCCGGCCGGGGCGTCGGAGGTGGCGTCC
>CAVQZM010000052.1:0-114040 GCA_963718475.1 uncultured Actinomycetes bacterium
CCCAGCACCTGCTGGATGTTCTGGCCGCCCCGCGGCTGGAGCGTCAACGAAGCCGACGTCGTAGTCGGGGTCGGACAGAGCCGGCCCACTGCGGCGCGACCAGCCGCTGGACCGTCCACACCCCGAACGGCGTGTTGCCGTCCCGGTAGTCGGGAATGAAGACGATGTTGGAGTAGTACCCCTGCCCTTCCCGCCGTGGATACAGTGCGCGGCGGTGATCAGCAGGTCCTTTCCCGGGCTGGCCACCACGCTCGCGGTGCAGAAGTGGTTCCCGCTCGCGTCCTGCTCGAACAGTGCTCCCACCCGCAGTGCCTGCCGCCGTATGGAGTTCGCGCTCTGGCCCGGGAGCGGCACCAGCCCGCGGCGGGCCGCAGGGGCTGGGCGCCGAGGAGCCGGGCGCGGGTCCAGAAGCTGAGCGGGCCGCCGCCCGCCGGATGCCGCGGCCGCCGGCCGGACCGGCGGAGCAGCCGCCGGCCAGGATCGCCGCGCTGGCGGCGGCGCACACCCAGAGCCTGATCCCCACCGTCTTTCATCCCTTCCTCCGGCCAGTTTCCCCCCTCCCGGTAGCGAGGACTGTTACTGACGAGTAACATGAAGTTTAGAGAGCTTGTCACGCGAGGGAGGCTGACGTGCCCCGTACCGCACGCGACGTGGTCTTTGTTGACGGCGTCCGTACCCCATTCGGAAAGGCGGGCCCCAAGGGCCTGTACGCGGAGACCCGCGCGGACGACCTCGTCGTCCGGGTCATCCGCGAACTCCTGCGGCGCAACCCCGGCCTGCCGCCCGAGCGTATCGGGGAGGTCGCCATCGCGGCGACGACCCAGATCGGTGATCAGGGTCTCACCATCGGCCGGACCGCCGCGGTCCTCGCGGGCCTGCCCCGGTCGGTGCCCGGGTACGCGATCGACCGGATGTGCGCCTGCGCCATGACCGCCGCCACCAACGTGGCCGGGGCCATTTCCTTCGGCGCCGCCGACGTGGCGATCGCCGGCGGCGTCGAGCACATGGGCCGTCACCCGATGGGGGAGGGCGTCGACCCGAACCCCCGGTTCGTCAGCGAGAAGCTGGTCGACACCTCCGCGCTGGTCATGGGCTCGACCGCGGAGAACCTGCACGACCGGTTCCCGCACATCACCAAGGCCCGCGCCGACGCCTACGCGGTCGGCAGCCAGCGAAAGGTCGCCGAGGCGTATACAGCGGGCAAGATCCAGCCGGACCTGGTCCCGATGGCGGTCCGCAGCGCCGAGAAAGGCTACGGGCTGGCCACCGCGGACGAGCCGCCCCGCCCGGACACCACGGTGGAGGGCCTGGCCACGCTGAAGACGCCGTTCCGCCCGCACGGCAACGTCACGGCGGGTAACTCGGCCGGCCTGAACGACGGCGCGACCGGCTGCATCCTGGCCGCCGAGGACGTCGCGGCCGAGCTCGGCCTCCCGGCCCGCATGCGGCTGGTCGACTTTTCCTTCGCCGGCGTCGACCCCGAGGTCATGGGGATCGGGCCCATCCCGGCCACGGAGAAGCTGCTCGCCCGCAACTCCCTCACCATCGACGACATCGGCCTGATCGAGATCAACGAGGCGTTCGCGGTGCAGGTGCTCTCGTTCCTGGACCATTTCAAGATCGACGACGATGACCCGCGGGTCAACCCGTGGGGCGGCGCGATCGCGCTCGGCCACCCGCTCGCCTCCTCCGGCGTCCGGCTGATGATGCAGCTGGCCCGGGAATTCGCCGAGCGGCCGCAGGTGCGCTACGGCCTGACCACCATGTGCATCGGGATGGGCATGGGAGCGACCGTGCTGTGGGAGAACACCAGCCGCGAGGGGGCCACCAAGTGAGCGACACCGTGACCGGCGCGACGTTCGGGGACCCGGCGGAGATACGGGCCCAGTTCCCTGATGAAGTCGTCACGCACGCCTTCGTTCGGGATATTGATTTGCCCTACGGTGCGGGCACACTGGCCCTGATCACCCTGGACAACGGCTTTGATCACACCAAGCCGAGCACGTTCGGTCCCGGCAGCCTCCTCGAGCTGAACGACGCGATCGACGCGGTGGCGGCGCGGGACGACCTCGTCGCGGTCGGCGTCACCGGCAAGCCGTTCATCTTCGCGGTCGGGGCCGACCTCAAGGGCGTCGGCCTGCTGCACGACCGGGACCAGGCGCTGGGGATCGCCCGGCTCGGCCACGCCGTCTTCCGCAGGCTCGGCGAGCTGAGCGTGCCCACGTTCGCGTTCGTCAACGGCGCGGCGATGGGCGGCGGGGTCGAGGTCGCGCTGCACTGCACCTACCGGACGATCTCGGCCGGGGTGCCGGCCGTCGCGCTGCCCGAGTGCTTCCTCGGGCTGGTCCCCGGGTGGGGCGGCACCTACCTGCTGCCCAGGCTGATCGGCCCGTCGAAGGCGCTCAAGGTCATTGTCGAGAACGCGCTCAGCCAGAACAAGATGCTGCGCGGGCCGCAGGCATTCGAGCTGGGCATGGCGGACGCGATGTTCGAGCCGGCCGACTTCCTGGAGGAGTCGCTGCGCTGGGCCGCCCGGGTGCTCAACGGCGAGGTCACGGTGGAGCGGGCGCCGGTCACCGAAGACTGGGACGCGGCGATCGCGGGCGGCCGGTTCTTCGTCGACGGCAAGCTGCACGGGGCGGCACCCGCGCCGTACCGGGCGCTGGAACTGGTCGCCGCGGCCAGGGACCGGACCCGCGACGAGGGGTTCGCCGCCGAGGACGAGGCGCTCGCCGGCCTGATCATGAGCGACGAGCTGCGCGCCGGCCTGTACGCGTTCGACCTGACCCAGAAGCGGGCCCGGCACCCGGCCGGCGCCCCGGACAAATCGCTGGCCCGGCCGGTGACGAAGGTCGGCGTGGTCGGGGCCGGGCTGATGGCCGCTCAGATCGCGATGCTGTTCGCCCGCCGGCTCGAGGTGCCCGTCGTGCTGACCGACATCGACCAGGCCCGGGTCGATTCCGGCGTGGGTTACGTGCACGCCGAGATCGACAAGCTGCTGGCCAGGCAGCGGGTCTCGGCCGACAAGGCGTCACGGCTGAAGAGCCTGGTCACCGGCTCGCTGAGCAAGGACGTGTTCGCGGACGCCGACTTCGTCATCGAGGCCGTGTTCGAGGAGATGTCGGTCAAGCAAAAGGTGTTCGCCGAGGTCGAGGCGGTCGTGACCCCGGATTGCGTGCTGGCCACCAACACCTCCTCGCTGTCGGTCTCACCATGGCGTCGGGGCTCTCGCACCCGGAGCGGGTGGTCGGCTTCCACTTCTTCAACCCGGTGGCGGTCCTGCCGCTGGTGGAGATCATCCGCGGCGAGAAGACCGACGACGCCGCGCTGGCCACCGCCTTCGCCGTGGGCAAGAAGCTGAAGAAGTCCTGCGTGCTGGTGAAGGACTCCCCGGCGTTCGTCGTCAACCGCCTGCTCACCCGGTTCCTCGGGGAGATAACGTCGGCCGTCGACGAGGGCACGCCGGTCGAGGTGGCCGAACGGGCACCGGAGTCCCTGGGGCTGCCGATGTCGCCGTTCCTGCTGCTCCAGCTGGTCGGGCCGGCCATCGCGCTGCACGTCGCCGAGACGCTCAACGCGGCGTTCCCGGACCGGTTCGGTGTGTCGCCGAAGCTGCGCTCGCTGGTCGAGTCGGGCAAGACCGCGATCTACGGGCCCGACTTCACCATCGACCCCGAGGTCAAGGCGGCCCTGGCCGGCGGGGACCGGCCGTCCACCGAGGATCAGGTCCGCCAGCGCGCCCTCGAGGGGCTGGCCGAGGAGATCAGGCTCATGCTCGACGAGGGCGTGGTCGCCGCGGCCGAGGACATCGACCTCTGCATGATCATGGGGGCCGGCTGGCCGTTCCACCTGGGCGGGATCACGCCGTACCTGGACCGGACCGGGATCGCCGAGAAGGTCACCGGCTCCCGCTTCCACAGCGCCTAGCGAGGCTTGCGCGAAGGGGCGGCCGGGATTTCCTCCCGGGCGCCCCTTCGGCTATGCGGCGTAGGTGGCGCCGCCGGGAGGCGTGGGCTCGCCCGCCTTGACGACGGTCAGCCGGTAGTAGATGAGCGTGACGACCAGCGCGATGAACGGGGAGATGAGCGTGCCCGCGACCACGCCCGAAATGAAGCTGCCGATCCCGGTCGGCAGGGCCAGGAAGATAGCCCCCAGCACCAGCTGGAACAGGACCAGGATCAGGAACACCAGGATGTAGATGCCGAACACGTTCCAGGCGTAACCGCGGACCAGGCGCCAGCTCTGGCCGAACGATGCCATGGCCGGCGATCCCCCGACCACGATGGACGGAACGATCAGCGACCAGAAGGTCAGCAGGATCAGCCCCGGGACGATGAGGATCGCGAATCCGACCGCGATGGCGATGCTGGCCAGGATCGACGCGGCCGCGACCGGGAGGACGTAGGGGAGCGCGGCGGACAGCGTGGCCCGCAGATCGAGGTCGACGCGCCCGTCACGGACGTCCTGTACCGCCTTAACCAGCGCGGCCTGCAGCAGGAACATGAAGAAGAGGTCAACGATCCACGACACAAAGGTGCCGGTGAGCCCGGCGAATCGGGTGAGGAGCGCGACGATAACGGACTCGCCGAGATAAAGCAGGAACGAGATGGTCAGGAAGTGCCGGGCATAAGTCTTGTACAGTTCCCAGGCCTCGCGCAGCACACCCGTCAGCGGGGTCATGCGCACATGGTAGGGCAGTGATCCGGAGCACACCAGGAAAGCGGGTAACCGGCGCGCCGGCCGCAGGCGGGAGTCAGTAGCCGACCGTGAAGCGTTCCCGGCTGGTGGCGGGCCTGCTCGATCTCGTCCACGAACGCGAGGGCGTAGTCGGCGCCGGAAATGTACGACCGGCCGTTGGCGTCCCGGAGCAGGACGTCGCCGCCGACCCGGTAAATGCCGATCGGCTCGCCCGGGTTGTAGGAACCGAATTCTTCGGCCGCCGGGCTGAGGCAGAACCAATCGACGTCGCCTGGGCTCTTTCGCAGCGCCTGGAGCACGGTCTGCGTGGCTGAGGGCCTCGTTCTTGTACGGCTCGGGGAAAGCCGGGGCTGTCCACATGGCGCGGGCCGCCCTCGCTTTCGTGCAGCGACCCGGCCCCCCCTGACGACGCCCAGCCGGGTGCCGGCCCTGGCCGCGGCCGCGGCCAGTGACGGGAGCGCGCTGATCAGCTTCTCCGCCGTCGATCTAACGGCAAAGGAGGGCGACGGCGATGACGTCGGCCTCGTCGGCCAGCAGATCGACCAGCGCGGTGTCGTGGATATTGCCCCGCTTCACCTCGAGATCGGGGTGGCTGTCCGACGGGTCCGCCGACCGGCTGACCACGATGACCGAGTGTCCCCCGCTTCAGTGCTTCGTCCCTGATCGCACCGCCCGCGAAGCCCGTTCCGCCGAAAATCGCGATCGTCGCCATGCGAGCTCCCGCACCCGGAAAAAGTCTTTGTCACGCGGCCCAGCCGCCGCCTGCCGAGGGCTATTCCCCCCCGGAAGTGGACCATATGCCGCGCCGGGGCGGGATGATCGCGGTATGGCCGACACTGACGATCCGTCCGGCCCGGACCCTCGCCCGGTGCGTGGGTTCCGCCCCGATGCGGGGGCGGACCTCGACACGTCGGCCTGGCCGGCCACGGTGCCGGCGGTGGGACAGATCCTCAGCGACGGGCTCGAGCTGCCGGGCGGGCTGACCATCCTGGTGGGCGAGAACGGCTCGGGCAAGTCGACGGTCATCGAGATGCTCGCCGAGGCCTACGGGCTCAACCCGCAGGGAGGCTCGGCGCTGGCCGGGGTTTCCGCACCAGGGTCAGTGAGCCGGGCCTGGGCCCGCGTCTCGTCGTCGAGCGCGGCCCCTACCGGCCCGGCTGGTCATATTTCCTGCGGGCCGACACGATGCACAGCCTCTACACCTACCTCGAGGAGCATCCGGGGAGAACGCCGGAACGCTTTCATGAGGTGAGCCACGGCGAGGGGTTCCTGGCCATCCTCCGGACCCGGGTCAGCCAGCCCGGCTTCTATCTGATGGACGAGCCGGACGCCCCGCTGTCGTTCACCGCGTGCCTCGGGCTTGTCGCCCTGCTGCACGACCTGGTCGAGGCCGGATCGCAGGCCGTGGTCGCGACCCATTCCCCGGTCCTCGCGGCCACGCCCGGCGCGACCATCCTGGAGATCGGTAACTTGGGGATCCGCGCCTCCCGCTGGGATGAGCTGGACCTGGTTTCCTCCTGGCGCGGCTTCCTCACCGACCCGCAGGCGTATTTCCGGCATCTGTTCAGCGACTAGGGCTGGAAGGTGACAGGCGGGCCGGGGGCGGTGGCTGGCCGGGACGTCACGGAGCCGGTTGACCCCGACGCCGGTCATGCTGCTCGTTTCGATTTCGTCGAAGGCGACCTCGTCGAAGCGGCCGCCGCGAACCGGGCCCGGATCCGCGGGGTCAGGTCGGGCGGACGGCGGTGCCGGGTCCAGATGACCGAGGCGCCGGCCGCGACAGCGCCGGGGCCGCGCCGACGGTCCGCTCGATGTCGTCGGCGCTGACGTTGCCGAAGATGCCGCACAGCATCAGCACGTTGGCCGGCAGCACGTCGGCGAAGCTCGCGACCCGGCTGGCGTCCGCGTGCCGCACCTCAACGCCCGGCAGCCCCGCCGCGCCGGCCTGGCCCCGGGCCACCTCGGCGTTGGCCGCGTCGGCCTCGACCAGAACGGCCGACACGTCGTCCCGGCGGGGATGGCCGGGCAGCACCCCGAGGACGTCGTGCCCCTGCCCAGCGCACAGGCTGACCAGCCGGACCGGACCGGCCGGCGCCCGGTCGATCGCCTCGGACAGGTGCGCGCGGACCCGTCGCAGGCGTGCGCTCAGCGACGAGGACGGGTCATCATAGGCTTCGTGCCAGGCCACCCAGTCTTTCACGCTGCCCATCGTGCCCGGAGGTGTCCTCCGTTGTCATCTGGGTTTGCGCGTCCCGCTCGCGGCGGGCGCGGCGGGCTGGCGTCGTGAAGACCTCGGAGCAGCGCGACCTGGCGGCGATCCGGTCGGAACTCACCCGGCTGGCGCGCTACGACGACGAGTCCATCGTGCACGACCGGTGGGTCAGGCAGCGCTACGACCGCGGCTTCGCCAGCTACATCCCGGCCCGGAAGGCGGCCGTCGTGACGGCCTGGCACGAAGCCGGGCACGCGGTGGCCGCGCTGGCCGTCGGGGCCCGCTTCAGCTCGGCCAGCATCCTGTACGGCCGGGACAGCGGGGGCCGGGTCAACGGGATCAGGGGCCAGGGCGACCGGGCGTTCGTCGTTGACGCGGCGGGCCAGATCGCCGAACGGCTGCGGGACTGGACCATGCTGGAGCGCGACGACGACCTGCGCGCGTGGCTCGCGACCTGGAGCAGCGACGGCGGCGACGCACGCCACTTCCGGGCGGCCATCCGGGAGCGGTTCGGCGCCGACGAGTACGGCGCGTGGCGCTACAGCGAGGAGCTGATGACCCCGCTGCGGCTGAAGATCCGTCACCTGGCCCGGGCGCTGCTCGTGCACCCCCGCCACCTGCCCTACGAGGTGGCGGCGGCAATCGCCGCTGACGCCTGAGCGGCGCAGCCGCGGCCGGGCCGCCGGGCATTGCGCGGACCTGAGGGCAGGTGTTCCATGGAAGGCACACGGTCGCGCCCGGAAGTCCGCCCGCGCCTCAGCTCGAAGAAGGCAGCCATGCGTGTCGTCTTGCGGATTCTGTTGGTTGAGTTCTCGGCCGCGTGGGTCCTGGTCGTGGCGGGCATGCTGCGCACCGGCCTGCAGGTGGTCCCGTTGTTCGCGGGCACGCTCGCCACCGCCGGCCGCCGCGTCGGCTGGCGTGTGGGCCTCGGCGTGCTTATCGGAGTGCCGGTCGTCGCGGGCTGGCCGCTCCTGTTCTGGCTCATCCAGACGGAATCGGGCTACCACGCCTGGATGAAGGGCATAGCGATCCCCTGGTGGATCGTGCTGGGCTGCTGCGGCGTCGCTGGTTCTGTGCACCTGGGCCGAAAAGGCCGAGCGAGGCGCGTAGCCGGACCGCCCGGTACGCCGGTTCTCACCGGTTAGTTTCGGGCCCGGTGCCAGTCTTCATGGGCAGGGGCGGGCGGATGGCCCGGCCTGGAAAGGAGCGCGCAACCATGTTCGCGAACACCAAGGCATTCAGCGGCTTCGCCGTCGGCGACCTCGAGGAGGCCCGGCACTTCTACGGCGACACGCTCGGCATCGCGACGTCGGAGCAGAACGGCCTGATGACCCTGCACCTGGCCGGCGGCCGGGACACGCTGGTGTACCCCAAGCCGGATCACGTCCCGGCGACCTACACGATCCTCAACTTCGTGGTCGACGACATCGACAAGGCCGTCGACGAACTGGCCGGACGTGGCGTGCAGTTCGAGCGGTACGAAGGCTCCGGGCAGGACGAGCGGGGGATAAACCGCGGCGGAGGACCCTACATCGCGTGGTTCCGGGACCCGGCCGGCAACATCCTGGCCGTTCTGCAGGAGAGGTAGCAGGCGCGCGGGGGAATCTCACCGCATGGAGAGAATTGGGTCCGTGCTCGATCATGTTGCGGTCCAGTGCGCCGACGTGGCGGCCAGCGCCGCCTTCTACGACGCGATGCTGGCTCCGCTGGGGGGCCGGCGCATGATGGATTTCGGAGACGTCATCGGGTACGGCGTCCCGCCGGCGCCGGACTTCTGGATCGGGGGCCATGACGACCGGTGATGGTGTTCCGCGAGTCACATCTCGCCTTCGCGGCGCCAGATCGGGAGGCGGTACTGGCGTTCTTCGCCGCGGCCGTGGCGCACGGCGCGACCGTGCTGCACGAGCCGCGGGTTCGGCCCGAATACCACGCGAACTACTACGGGGCCTTCGTCCGCGACCCGGACGGCAACAACGTCGAGGCCGTCTGCCACCGCGCTGAGTAGTCGGCCGGCGACGGCGGGCTGGCTCCACTATCGTTTTGCCGGTGACCGGGACCCAGCCCGACCAGGACGTGCAGTTCGTGATCCGCAACGAACTGCGCCTGCTCCAGCCGGAGGTACGCGGCGCGCCCCGCGAGCTCGAGGCGCTGCTGCACCCGGACTTCGTCGAGTTCGGCGTGTCCGGGCTGCGCTGGGACCGGCGTGAGATCATCGCGGCGCTCGGCGCGGGCCAGCCGCCGGGCGGGCAGCCCCGGCGCAGCAGCCCGCCGTCGTCTCCGAGCTGGCCGGCATCCGCCTGTCCAGCACGATCGTGCTCGTCACCTACGTCAGCGAGCAGGGCCAGCGGCGCGCCCGCCGCAGTTCACTGTGGCTGCGAACCGGCCCGGGCTGGCGGCTGTACTTCCACCAGGGCACGCTCATGACCTCCGGCTAGCGCACGCGACGCACATGGTCGCGGTCGGGCGCGCGGCCAGCCGCCCGGGCGCGATCGGCTGGCCGCAGCGCTCACATATCCCGTAGCCGCCGTCGTCCAGCTTCCGCAGCGCCACGTCGATCTCGGCCAGATGGTCCCGGGCCTGGCCCCGCAGGGCGGCGACATGCTCGCGCTCGAACGCGATCGTCGCCCCCTCGGGGTCGTGCTCGTCGTCGGCGTTGGCTGAGCCCGACGCCTCGACGATGCCGTCGAACTCGCGTTCCAGCCCGGCGAGCCGCTCCAGTGTGGTGGCCCGCTCCGCCGTGAGCAGGTCGCGGGCGGCGGCCAGCGGATCAGCGGGTCCAGTGTCGGCGTTCATTTCTCATGCGTACCACCGGGTAGGTTGAAACCGGTATTTCCTTTTCGGAGGGGGCGCGGTGACCGCTGATTCGTACGCGACCGCTGCCGGCCTGGTCGAGCGCTCGGCGGCGGCGTACGCGGCGAGCGTGCCGGAGCATCCGGCGGACGACGGCTTCTTCGGGCCGGGCAGCGTCACCTGGAGGCTCAGCTCGGATCTGGCCGGCCCGATCGCGGGCCTGCGCTCACTGATGATGCAGGCGCTGCACCCGCTCGCGATGGCCGGCGTCGACCAGCACAGTGACTGGCGCAGTGATCCGGTTGGCCGGCTCGCCGCCACGTCCGCCTACGTCACGACGGTCAGCGTCGGCGACCGGGCCACGGCCGAACAGGCGGCCGCGCGGGTCCGCCGCATCCACGAGCATGTCCGCGGCATCGACGGGGTGACCGGGCAGCCGTACGCGGCCGGCGACCCGGCCCTGCTGCTGTGGGTGCACGCCGCGCTGGTCGACTCCACGGCCGAGGCGGCCCGGCTCTTCGGCCTGCCGCTGACCGACGACGAAACCGACGCCTACATCGGGGAGATGGTCGTGGCCGCCGAGCTGGTCGGGGTGCCGGCCGCCATGGTCCCGGCCACGTCCGCCGCCCTGGCGCGGTACATCTCCGCGGTCCGCCCCGTCCTTCGCTGCACGCCCGCGGCCCGCGAGTCCATGGCCTACCTCCTCGACCCCCCCGGGCTGGACCCCGACATGGCCGAGATCTGGCAAGACGTCCGGGACGGCGCCGTCGCCGCGCTGCCCAGCTGGGCCCGGGAGATGTACGGCTACGCCGATCCCGGCCCGCTGACCGAGGCGCGCCGGACGGAGATCCGCCAGGCCCTCGGCGTCCTCGACACCGTGTTCCTGGGCGAGCCCGGCGTGCTCGAAGCCCGGCAGCGGCTGGCCCTGCGGATGCGCGCGGCACGGGGCGCGTGAAGAGGAAGCTCCTCGCCGCGCTGACGCTCGGCGGCAGTGCCGCGATCCTGCTCATGCTGCGCCGGGCCGGGCGGCTGCGCCTGACCCGGGGCTTGGCCGCGCTCCGGCTGGTGGGCCGGGGCGGCGCCCGGTACGCGGCTAATGCGCCACGCCTGTTCGCCGCGGCCGGCGAGAACCGGCAGCGGCTCCGCAACGACCTCGCCCTGCAGACCGCCGAAGACGTCGCCACCACGCTCGGCGCGATGAAGGGCGTGCTGATGAAACTCGGCCAGATGGCCAGTTACGTCGACGACGGCCTGCCGCCGGAGGTCCGCCGCACCCTCGGCCGGCTGCAGGACAGCGTGCCCCCGATGAGCGCCGAACTGGCCGCGGGCGTCATCGAAGAAGAACTCGGCATGCCGCCCGAACGAGCCTTCGCCCAGTGGGATCCCGAGCCGATCGCCGCGGCCTCGATCGGGCAGGTACACCGGGCGATCACCCACGACGGCCGGGCCGTCGCCGTGAAGGTCCAGTACCCGGGCATCGCCGAGACCATCGCGGCCGACCTCGGCAATGTCGCGCTGCTGCGCCGGATGATGCGGATCATCGCGCCCGGCCAGGACGTCGACGCCCTGCTGGCCGAGCTGCGGGAGCGGATCGCCGAGGAACTCGACTACAGCCGTGAGGCCGAGAACCAGCAGCTGTTCGCGGACTATTACGACGGCCATCCCACCATTGGAGTCCCGAAGATCATCAGCGAGCTGTCCACCCGCCGGGTGATCACCAGCGACCTGGCCGGCGGCGCCCGCTTCACCGAGCTGGCCGCGTGGTCGCAGGAGGAACGGAACCTGGCCGCCGAGACGATCTACCGCTTCGTGTTCCGGAGCCTGTACGACGCGCGCGCCTTCAACGGCGACCCGCATCCCGGCAACTACCTCTTCCACGGCGGCGGCCGGGTCACCTTCCTGGACTTCGGGCTGGTCAAGCACTTCAGCCGCGACGAGCTGCTGCCGCTGATGCAGATGGCCCGCTACCTGTGCGTCGAGAACGACCCCGAAGCGTTCCGCCGGAGCCTGGAGGACGCCGGCTTCCTGCAGCCGGGAGCCCCGCTGACCACCGAATCCATCGTGGATCACCTGGCCGTCTTCTACGACACGATCCGCGAGCCGGGCCAGCTGACCATCACCGGCGACTACGCCTCGACCGTGGTGCGCCGCTTCTTCGACGTGCGCAGCCCGATCGCCCCCTACGTGCAGATCCCGCGGTCGTACGTGATCCTGCAGCGGATCAACCTCGGGGTGTTCGCCCTGCTCGGCGAGCTGACGGCCACCGCCGACTGGCGGGCCATCGCCGAGGAGATCTGGCCGTTCGTCCAGGCCCCGCCGTCCACCCCGATGGGCGAGGCCGAGGCGGCCTGGCGGGCCAGCCGCCGGGCGGTCACCGAACAGATGGCCTGACCGGCCTTACAGCGGGCAGGTCAGGCGGCCAGGCGAGCTGGCCCAGGCGACCTCGAGTTCCCCCTCGCCGCCAAAGCGGATCAGGTGCCGGCCGACCACGTCCTCCAGCCGGGACAGCGTCTCATCGTCGCCGGCCGACGCGGCCAGCTCGATGGATCCGCCGGCCGGCGTCAGGGTGCAGCGGCCGCCGTCCATGACAATGGTGCCGCTGCCGTCGTCGGACGAGGTCGGTGCTGAGCCGGTGCCCGAGGTGGGACACCAGCTGCTTGATGTAACGCTCCGGCCGTTCGGTACGGAC
This sequence comes from uncultured Actinomycetes bacterium, assembly GCA_963718475.1. Taxonomy (GTDB): domain Bacteria; phylum Actinomycetota; class Actinomycetes; order Streptosporangiales; family Streptosporangiaceae; genus CAVQZM01. The sequence continues at coordinate 12,390 of CAVQZM010000052.1, forward strand.
CGTCGCATATGAGGAGGGCACGGGAACTTCCTTCCGGTCGTGGCAAGACCGGCAACCGTCACAGCGGACGAGTCATTCCGATCTCGGTCAGATCCGGATCGGACGGCAGCGGCTGGCGTTCGCCGGTCGGCGTGAACCCGGACCGCTGGTACGAGCGGGCGGGCCGGCTTGTTGTTCTCCGTGACCCACAGATGCAGGGCCGGGGCGTCGCGGGCGCGCGCCCAGTCGATGACCGCCGCGATGAGGGCCGGCCCCGACCGTCCGGCCGCGCGCCTGCGGGCGGACCCACATCGAGACCAGCTCGAAGGCGCCGGGCTCCTCCTCGATTCCGGCCGCGATCCCGGCCGGCGTGGCACCAAGTTCCGGCAGGTAAGCCAGGAAGCTGTTGCGCGTGCTGGCCCGGCGCCGCCACTCGGCCTCGGCGAACTGCGCCTCCCGCGCGTACGTCGACCCGAACGCGTCCGGCGCGTCCCGCAAGGCGGCCAGCCGGACGTCCCGCATGATCACCCAGTCATCGGGGCCTACCGCGCGTACCTCCACCATGCCCCCATCGTTCCCGCGAACGCTCCTCGGCGCGAATCATTAACCCATCCCAAATCATTCACTCAAACGCGAATGATTAACCTAAGCGCGAATGATTATCCCGAACGGAAGGTGGCTGGGGGCCGCCTCCCATGACGGCAACCCTCGCGGGCTATGTTCGCCGGCGCGCGCTCGTTCTGCTGCAATGGGGGGCATGTGCACGGCGATACTCGGGATCGAGCCCGGCGCCCCGGTGCTGCTGGCCGGGATCCGCGATGAGCTGGTCGACCGGGCGTGGCAGCCGCCCGGACGGCACTGGCCGGACCTGCCCGGCGTGATCGGCGGGCGGGACCTGCAGGCCGGCGGGACGTGGCTCGCGGTCGCGCCGGCCGCCCGGCGAGCCGCCTGTGTGCTGAACGGCCGGGGCCGGGAGGCGCCGGCCGGATCGCGGCGGTCGCGGGGCGTGCTCCCGCTCGACGCGGCGGCCGAGGGCAAGCTGGCCCGCACCGACCTGGCCGCGTTCGACCCCTTCCACCTGCTGCTGGCCGAGCCGGGGATGGCGGTCCTGTGGAGCTGGGACGGTGAGCGGCTCACCGAGCGGGAGCTGGCCGCCGGGCTGCACATCGTGGTGAACAGCGGGCTCGCCACCGGCCTGGCCCCCGGCGACGCGCCGGGAAGGGAACACGAGCTGGCCCGGATCGGCCATTTCCTGCCCCGGCTGCGGGCGGCCGCGCGCCCCGAGCCCCGGCCCGGTCCGCCCGTCCGGGACGCCTGGGGCGCCTGGCTGCCGCTGATGGACGGCGACGGAATCGGCCCGGACGACCCGCGGGCGCTGATCGTGCGGCGGGATCTCGGCGACGGCCGGGTGTGGGGAACCACCTCGATCTCGCTCGTCTCCCTGTCCCCGGACGCCGTGCGCTACGACTTCACCGCCCGCCCCGGCGACCCCGCGGCCTGGTACCCGGTTAGCCTGGGGCCGCAGCCGTGATCGTGGCATACATGATCTGGCATTTGCTGCCGCTGGGCCGCTGGCAGTCGGCCGGGTCCGGGCCGTACGTGCCCGGCACCGACGACGGGGCTCCGTTCGTGCACGCGTCGCCGGACGAGCCAGTGGCGCTGGCCGTGGCCAACGACCGGTTCGGCGCGAGCGCCGAGCCGCTGGTCGCGCTGGGGCTGGAGGAGTCGCGGCTGTCCGCCCCGGTCCGGTTCGAGGCGGCCGACCCGGCCCCGCCGCCCGGCGTCCCGGACGGGACGCTGTTCCCGCACGTCTACGGGCCGGTCGAGCTGAGCGCGGTCACCGAGGTCCGGTACGCGCGGCGCGACCCGGCCGGCCGGTACGTCGGGCTCGACCCGCGCCCGGCCACGGCCGACGCGCTCGACCTGATTCCGCACCCCGAGGGCGGCTGGTTCCGCCAGACGTGGGCGGCCGGGCCGTCCTACACCCCGGCCGGCTACCCGGGGCGCCGCGCCGCCGCCACCGGCATCTACTTCCTGCTGCCGCCGGGCACCGAGTCGTGCTGGCACCTGGTCCGCTCGGACGAGCTGTGGCTGTGGCACTCCGGCGGCCCGCTGACCCTGCTGCTCGGCGGGGCCGGCCCGCAGCCCGCGGACGAGCCGGAAGCAGTCACCCTCGGGCCGGACCTGGCCCGCGGCGAGCGCCCGCAGCACGTCGTCCGGGGCGGCTGCTGGCAGGCGGCCCGCCCGGCCGGCCCGCACGAAGTCCTGGTCAGCTGCGTCGTGGCCCCCGGCTTCGATTTCGCCGACTTCACCGTCCAGCCCGGCTGACCCGGGCTCCGGGCCGGTAGCGAAGCGGTCACGCGGTCGTTAACCTGCGGGTATGGTCACGCGAGCGTTCCCGGTGGTGTACGCGAGCGACGTCGGCCGCACGGCGCGGTTCTGGGAGCGCCTCGGGTTCACGCGGTTCTACCAGCTTCCCGCCGACGGCGAGCCCGGGTACGTGGCGCTGCGGCGCGGCGACGCCGAACTGGCCGTGGTCGCGGGGGAGTGGGCCCGCGACCAGTACGGTCTCACGGTGGGTGACGGGCCGCGGTTCGAGATGTTCGTCTACGCCGACGACGTCGACCGGCTGTTCGACGACCTGCGCGCCGAGGGCACGACCGTCTTGCGCGACCCGGCCGACATGCCCTGGGGCGAGCGGATCGCCTCGATCGCCGATCCCGACGGCAACCCGGTCACTCTGGCCAACGAGCGCCCCGCCGCCAACTTAGTTCATGATCGTGGGGAGTTTGCCGCAGCCGACGAGCGGGTTTCCAGATCATGTGTCGTTTGCCGCTAGATACGACGTTTTCAACACATGATCATGGTCGACCCGGCGCCGCGGCGTTGCCATTGTGACTGGAGTGGCCTGGGGTTTTTGGGACGCGCCGGGTGAGCCTGGTGGGGCCGGGGCGCGGGGCACGGGGGCGCGGCCTGGCGGGGCGCCGCTGGGAGGGGTCACCACTGGTAGGGGAGGAACTTGCCGTCTAGCGTCACGACGACGCGGTCGCCGGCCGGGTCGGGGACGCGGCGGACGTCGAGGCGGAAGTTGATCGCGCTCATGATGCCGTCGCCGAACTGCTCGTGGATGAGTTCCTTGATCGTCGGGCCGTAGACCTGGAGGACCTCGTAGAACCGGTAGATCGTCGGGTCGACCGGGACCGGGGTGTCGAGGGCCCCGCGGGTGGGCTGGAGTTCCAGCGCCTGCCGGACGTCGTCGTCGAGGTCGAGCAGGGACGTGGCCGCCTCGGCCTGGGCCGCGCTCATCGGGTGCTGTCCCAGCAGGGCGGACGTCGTCCAGGCCAGTGGCCGGCCGACGGCCTCGGCGAGCTGGTCCCACGTCAGTCCGAGCCGGGCCTTGGCCGTGCGGACGGCCTCCGCCGCCTCCTTCTTGGTCATCGCCGGTTCCTTGACTGCCATGCCGCTCCTCCTGAGTCCGCGGGCCTGCCTACCCGCCAGGGTTCCACGATCAGCCTGGCCGGCTCTAGTACCGGATGGCGATCTCGTAGCCGTGGCCGTCGGTTTGCGGCGGGTCGGGGAGGACGCGGGCCCGGCCATCCGCGATGCGCCGCGCGGTCCAGGCGGCGGCCGCCGCGTCCAGGACGTCGGCCACGACCCGGGACCACGGGCCGTCGGGCGGGATCACGATGCCGGCCGCCGCCAGGAGGCCGCGCCGTTCGGCTGCGCCGGCCGGAAGCCGTTTCGGGTGCCGCAGCGGCGCGCCGGCCATGGCCGAGAAGGACAGTTCGGGGTGGACTTCGTGCAGCCGGACCAGCCGGCACCGCAGCCGGTAGTCGTTGGCTTCCAGGAGTTTGCGCCGCAGGCCCCACGCCTGCGCGCTGAGCCCGCGCCCGGTCAGGGCGCGGCAGCGGTCGTTGGCCGCCTGGTAGCTCGACCTCCTGCCACACCGGGGCGGGCGCGATGGCGAAGACCGAGCTGCGCCGCGGGCCCAGGAGGACTGCAGCCTCCCGGTCGGCGGCGCGCCAGCCGTCGGCCAGCAGGCCGAGGGGCATGTCGATCCCGACGACCTGGCCGGCGGGCGCCCCGGCCAGCAGCGCGTCGAGGGCCGGGCCCAGCCGGACCCCGGCGAGCAGGCCGTCGTCATCGAGATCCACGGCGACCCAGCCGTTCCGGCAGCCGTCGACCCCCGTCACCCGCATGGCGCTCAGGCGGAAACGCGGACCGGCGAGCCCTCCGCGATCCAGCGGTACACGTTGCGGACACCGTCGGCCAGGGCCGTGTGCGGGCGCCAGCCCAGCTCGTCCGCGGCGCGCCCGGGCGCGACCGAGCTGCGCAGCAGTTCCCCGGGACGGGCGGCGGCGAATTCCGGCGTCACCGCCCGGCCGGCCGTCTCGCCGATGACGGCGATCAGGTCGAGGACGGTGGTCTCGGTGCCGGTCCCGACGTTCCACGTGCCCGGCTGGCCGCTGTCGGCGGCGGCGACGAAGGCCCGGACCACATCGCCCACGTATACGTAGTCGCGGGTCGCAGTGCCGTCGCCGTAGACGAGCGGCGCCTCGCCGGCCAGGACCCGCGAGCAGAAGACGGCGATCACGCCGGCTTCCCCGGCCGGATCCTGGCGGGGCCCGTAGACGTTGGCCAGCCGGAGCACGCAGTGCCGGGTGCCGTGCAGCCGGTTGTACAGGCCGACGTAGTGCTCCCCGCACAGCTTGGCCACGCCGTACGGCGATTCCGGCTGGGTCGGCGCGTCCTCGGGGGAGGGGATCGCCGCGTCGCGGCCGTACAGGGCTCCACCGGAGGAGGTGAAGACCACGCGCGCGCCGGCCGCCCGCGCGGCTTCGAGCACGTTGACCGTGCCGACCACGTTGGCCTCTGCGTCCGCGGCCGGATCGGCCACCGACGCGCGCACGTCGATCTGGGCCGCCAGGTGGCAGATCAGGTCCGGCCGCACCGCCTCAACCAGGGCGGTCAGGGATGGGGCGTCGGTGATGCTCAGCTTGTGGGCCGTCACCCGGCTGTCCAGCCGCCCGGCCTGTCCCCGGGAGAAGTCGTCAATCACGGCAACTTCGTCGCCCCTGGCCAAGAAGGCATCGGTGACATGGGAGCCGATAAAGCCGGCCCCGCCAGTGACAAGTACGCGCATAATCAAGCCCCCCGGAAGGCCGTGGCCAGTGTGGCGTTAGTTTACGGTCGCAAACGGACTGACCGGGAGCTATCGGGTGTACCGGCGAAGCATCTGGTACAGCGGGCCCGCGCGCCGCCAGCGCCGGCATTGGCAAAGCGCGCAATCGGTGCCGCGACGGTAGTGGGCATGCGCGTCACGGTTGTGGCCGCACTTGCACACCGCCTCGCCGCTCTGCCTCAGCATCACCACTTGCCCCCCGTCCCGCCCCGGGGCGGAACATTCAGTTAGTCCAATTCTGTGACACCTTCGTTATACGGTGCCGCCGCATTCATAGCACTGATGGAGATCATTTGCATCAGGCCCGGCCGGGATTCGGCTCCCCGGAAGGCTAGTCGCGCTATGGTGGCGGCAGATCGGGGGGGCCGGTTTTGAGCAACGTGGAGGCCGTCGGTGGCCAGAGAGGATCGTCGCCCGCGCGGCGGCGAGTACCCGCCCGCCGGCGTGGACGCCAGAACACCTAACATCGCCCGGGTCTATGACGCCTTCCTCGGGGGCAAGGACAACTTCGCGGCCGACCGGCAGGTGGTCGAGTTCGCCCTGCAGGTGACGCCGGATGCGCCTGCCGGCGCCCGGGCCAACCGGGCGTTCCTGCGCCGGGTGGTCCGTTACCTCGTCGGGGAGGCGGGGATCATCCAGCTCCTGGACGTCGGCTCGGGCCTGCCGACGCAGGGCAACGTGCACGAGGTCGCGCATGAGCTGAATCCGGCGGCGCGGATCGTCTACGTCGACAACGACCCGGTCGTGTACACCCACGGCCAGGCACTGCTGGCCGACGCCCGCACCACCGAGGTCGTGACGGCCGACCTCCGCCTGCCAGGCGCCATCCTGAAGGACCCGATCGCCCGGGAGTTCATCGACTTCAGCCAGCCGGTCGGCCTGCTGCTCCTGGCGATCCTGCACCACATCAGCGACGAGGACGACCCGGGCGGCATCATGGCCAGGCTCCGCGACGCCATGCCCAGCGGCAGCTATCTCGCCATTTCCAGCTTCCGCATGCCGGGTGCGGAGTATCCGGAGCACCGGGCCAAGACCGCCGAGATGGAGAAGCTGTTCAACGAGAAGCTCGGCACCGGGCACTGGCGCAGCGACGAGGAAATCCTGGCCTGGTTCGGCGACTGGGATCTGATCGAGCCGGGCCTGGTCCCGGTGCCGGAATGGCGCCCCGATGTCCGGGGCCGGACCCGGCAGGACGCGACCTACTACGGTTTCGTCGGCGGCGTGGCCCGCAAGACCTGACCGTCGGCCCCGCCGTCCCCCCCGGCTCGGGCGGCACTGTCCCCGGCGCTTTCCCCGCCGGCGGAGCCGGCCAGGGCCCGCCAGAACCGGAGCGCCGCGTGCTCCATCTCGAGCCCGAGCCGCAGGGTCACCATCCGCTTGGCCACCGCTGGCATGTCACCGAACCGGTCCTGCATCTGCTCGTAGACGGCGATGCGCTCCTCGTGCTGCCTGACCTGCTCGCTGGCCAGCCGGGCCACGTTGCCCGGGTCGCCGAGCTCGCTGAAGAACAGCTTCAGCTCGGCGATGTCGCGCATCTGGAAGTGCTCGTTGGTCGGGGAGGCCAGCCACTCCCGCAGGGCACGCCGCCCGGCGTCGGTCAGGCTGTAGACCTTGCGCCGGCGGCCGGTCTCCTCGGACTGCAGCACCAGCAGCCCCATCTGCTCCAGCCGCTCCGGCTCCGCGTACAGCTGGGCGTGCGGGAACGGCCAGAAGTAGCCGACCGAATGGCCGATCCCCCGCTTGAGGTCATACGGCGTGGACGGCCCGCGCAGCCCGATCATTCCGAGCACCACGTACGACGTGGTCGACAGCCTGCCGGTCGACACCGGTCCGCCTGGCACAGGTCCACTTGACACGGGGCGCATCCTACTCGTACGGTCAGCATCATCTGTTTCGGACGATCCTGTTCGTATCATAGGCCGGTGGGCGGGAGATCGCCATGCACGTGGCGCGGATGTTGTCGTGGACCGCGGAGCGCTACCCGCGTCACCGCGCGGTCGGCGGCCCGTCGCCGATGACCTACCGCGAGTGGGACGCCCGCACCAACCAGCTCGCGCGGGCCCTGGCCGGCCTGGGCGTACGTCCCCGCGACCGGGTGGCCTTCCTGCTCGCCGGGGGCGAGCCCATGGCCCGCCTCCACCTGGCCGTGCAGAAACTCGGCGCGGTCTCGGTGCCCCTGTCGGTCCGGTTCGGCCCGGCCGAGCTCGCCTACTGCCTGGAGGACGCCGCGCCCCGGCTGATGGTCGCCGACGAGACCACCGCCCCTCTCGTCGCGGACGCTCTCGTCGCGGTGGCGCATCCCCCCGCGGCCGCTTATCTCGGGGCCGACGCCCCGGCCGGTTCGGCCCCGCTGCGCGACCTGGCCGCCGCCGAGCCCGACGCGGCGCTGCCGGACGCCGTCCCGCCGCTGGGGGACGGCGACCTGAGCGTGATGCTCTACACGTCCGGCACCACGGGGCGGCCGAAGGGCGTCCCGCGGACCCACCGGGCCGAGCACATGGCGGCGATCGCGCACGTCATCCAGACCCAGCAGCGCCCGGGCGAGGTGACCCTCGGCGTCATGCCGATGTTCCACACAATGGGCATGCGCAGCCTGCTGGCCAGCATCGCCGTCGGCGGGACCTGGGTGCCGCAGGCCAGGTTCAGCGCCGGGGAATCGCTGGAGCTGATCACCGGGCACGCGGTCACGTCCCTGTACCTGGTGCCGACCGTCTACTGGTCGCTGCTGCAGACTGGGCGGCTGCCGGAGGCGGCGAGCGTGACGCGCCTGGCCTACGCGGGCGCCGCGATGACGCCGTCCCTGGCCCGCGCGCTCACCGAGACGCTGCGCCCCGAGGTGTTCGTCAACCACTTCGGCAGCACCGAGATCTACACGTTCACGATCTGCCCGGACGCCGCGGCCAAGCCGGGCTGCGCGGGCCGGGCCGGGGTCTTCTCCCGGGTCCGCCTGGTCGATCCGGCGCCCGGCGCGCCCCCCGACGCCGTGGTCGGACCCGGCGAGCAGGGGCAGGTGGCGGTGAGCATGGCCAGCCCCGAGGCGTTCGGCGGCTACTGGCGCCGTCCGGACGCCGACACAAGGACGATCCGCGCCGGCTGGTACTTCCCCGGCGACCTGGCCACCGCCGATGAGGATGGTGACTTCTGGGTGTCCGGCCGCGTGGACGACATGATCGTGTCCGGCGGGGAGAACATCTACCCGGGTGAGATCGAGGAAGCGCTGGCCCCGTGCCCGGCCATCGCCGACGTGGTGGTGGCCGGCACGCCGGATGACCGCTGGGGGCAGGCGGTGACCGCGTTCATCGTGCCCCGCTCCGGTCTGGCGCCCGGCCAGGCCCTGGCCGAGGTCGACGGCTTCGTCCGCGACGGGTCGGGCCTGCCGTCGCTCAAGCGGCCCAAGCGCCTGGTGGCCATCGAGCGGGTCCCCACCTCGGCGGTGGGCAAGATCCTGCGCCGGGAGCTCACCGAGGGCCGCTTCACCGCCCTGGCCGAGACCAAGCCGGGGGAGGCCCGCCCGTGAGCGCCGCAGCGGACCGGGCCCCGGCCCGCGTCGAGGACACGGCGCTGGTCCTCGGGCAGGGCCGGTTCCTGGACGACCTGGACCCGCTGCCCGGCGCGCTCGCCGCCGCCGTGGTGCGCAGCCCCCACCCGCACGCCCGGATCCGGAGCGTGGACCTCAGCCCGGCCCTCGCGGCGCCCGGGGTCGCGGCGGTCATCGGCCCGGAGGAGGTGGCGGCCGGGCTGCGCCCGTTCCCGCTGTCGGTCAAGACGCCGATGCCGTACTACGCGGGCGCGACCAGCCGGGCCCGCTTCGTCGGCGAGCCGGTCGCCGTGGTCGTGGCCACCGACCGCTACCTGGCCGAAGACGCCGCCGAACTGGTCCGCGTCGACTACGACGTCCTCCCGTCGGTCACGGACACCCGCGCCGCGCTCGCCGAAGGCGCCCCCCTGCTGCACGAGGACGCCGGCACCAACGTGGCGACGGATCGAACGTTCTCGTTCGGCATGATCAATGACGCCTTCGACCAGGCCGATCACGTCATCAGCGGCGAGTACTCGTTCCCGCGCTACTCCTCGATGCCGATGGAGTGCTACTCGGTGGTGGCCGGCTGGCGGGACGACGCCGACGGGCCGGCCGTGGAGGCGTGGGCGAACTTCCACGGGCCGTTCTCGATGGTGCCGGTCCTGGCCGGGGCGCTCGGGCTGCCCGTGTCCCGGCTCCGGCTGCACGTGCCGGCCGACATCGGCGGCAGCTTCGGCATCAAGGCCGGCATCTACCCGTACGTCGCGCTGATGGCGCTGGCCAGCAAGCACGCCGGCCGGCCGGTCCGCTGGACCGAGGACCGGATCGAGCACCTGCTGGCCTCCTCGGCCGGGGCCGACCGGGTGATGCGGTTCGAGGCCGCGGTCACCGCGGACGGGACCGTCACCGGGCTGCGGGCCGACCTGGTCGACAACGTCGGCGCCTACCTGCGGCCACCCGAGCCGAGCACGCTGTACCGCTGCTTCGGCAACATCACCGGCGCCTACCGCATCCCCGCCGTGGAGATCCGGGCCCGGGCGGTGGTGACGAACAAGATGCCGACCGGCCTGAACCGCGGGTTCGGCGGCCAGCAGCTCTACTTCGGGCTGGAACGCCTGATGGACAAGATCGCCGCCCAGCTCGGCGCCGACCCGGCGGAACTGCGACGGCGCAATCTCGTCGGCGCCGACGAGTTCCCCTACCGGACCCCCAGCGGAGGCCTCTACGACTCCGGCAACTACCAGGAGGCGCTCGCCCTCGCGCTGAAGAATGCCGACTACGAGGGCGCTACGGGCCCGGCAGCGGGAGGCGCGCGCGGCGGGCGAGTACTACGGCATCGGCGTCGCGGCCGTCGTCGACCCGTCCGCGACGAACATCGGCTACGTCGGGCTGGCCACCCCGGCCGAGGCCCGCGCGGGCGGCCTGGGCAAGTCCGGCTCGACCGAGCACGTGCGGGTCAGCGTGGACCTGAACGGGATCGTCACGGTGCTGCTCGGCACGGTGCCGCAGGGCCAGGGCCATGCGACCGTGGCCCGTCAGGTGGTCGCCGGCCGGCTCGGGCTCCCGCCGGAGCAGGTGCGCCCGGTGGTCGAGATGGACACCGCGACCACGCCGTGGACGGTGACCTCGGGCAGTTACTCTTCCCGGTTCGCACCGCTGCTGACCAGCGCGCTGGCCGACGCGGCCGACAAGATCGCCGGCACCCTCCGGCAGGCGGCCGGCGTCATGCTGGGCGCCGATCCGGACGAACTGGAACTGGCCGACGGGACCGTTCGGTGCCGCGCCGAACCGGACCGTTCGGTGCCGTTCCGCCGGGCCGCCGGGCTGGTGCACTGGGATCCGGGCGCCTTGCCGGACGGCGTCCCGGCCACGCTGTACGCCGAGGCGGCGTTCACCCCGCCGCAGGCCAAGGCGCCCACCGGCGACGACCAGATCAACTCCAGCCTGTGCTACGGGTTCGTGGCCGACGTGGTCGCCTGCCGCATCGACCCGCAGACCCTGCGGATCAGCATCGAGAAACTGTCGACCGTGCACGACGCGGGCACGATCCTCAATCCGGTGCTGCTGGAGGGCCAGGTGCACGGGGCGATCGCGCACGCCGTGGGCGGCGCGCTGCTGGAGGAGATGCGCTACGCCGACACCGGCCAGCCGGTATCGGGAACGTTCATGGACTACCTGTGCCCGACGTCGGCGGAAGCGTCTTTCCCGCTGGTCAGCGACCACATCGAGACGCCGTCGCCGTATACCCGGCTGGGGGCCAAGGGCTGCGGCGAGGGCAGCAGCATGAGCGTGCCCGTGGCCCTGGCCAACGCCGTCGCCGACGCGCTGGCCCCGCTGGGCCTCGAGCTGAACTCGCTCCCGGTGCACGGCAACGTGCTGCATGACCTGATATCGCCCAACCCTGACAACACAGTGGAGGATGGATGGCACTGACCGGAGGCGAGATCCGGCTCGAGCGCAGCCACGAGGGCCGCGTCGCCAATCTCACGCTGGAAAACGGCCCGTACACGGTGATCACGTGGGAGATGCGCCAGCGGATGGCGGAACGCTTCGCCGAGATCGACGCCGACGCCGCGATCACGGCGGTCGTCATCCGGTCGGCCGGGAAGCACTTCTCCTCGGGCGGTGACATCCCCGGCTTCCTGGAGGTCGAGCCGGTCGACTTCACCGACCTCGGGCACAACGTCACCGCGCCGTCCCGCAGCCCGAAGCCGGTGATCGCGGCGGTCGACGGCTACTGCTTCGGGGTCGGCCTGGAGCTGGCCCTGTCGGCCGACATCCGGATCGCGACGGAACGCAGCGAGTTCGCGCTGCCGGAGATGCGGCTCGGCATGATCCCCGGCAGCGGCGGCACCCAGCGGCTGGCCCGGCTGATCGGGCTGAGCCGGGCCAAGTACCACGTGATGACCGGGGAGCGGATCAGCGCGGCCAAGGCCGGCGACTGGGGCCTGCTCGCCCAGGTCTGCGAGGACGCGGACGGCCTGGAGGCGGCGGTGGCCCGGCTGGTCGACGCGCTGCTCGGCTTCTCGCCGCTGGCCCTGCGCACGGCCAAGGAAGTCCTCGACCGTGGCACCGACGGCCCGCTGTACACCGGCATCGAGCTGGAACGAAAGGCCTACGCGATGCTGCGCTCCAGCCGTGACTTCGCCGAGGGCGTCGCCGCCTTCACCGAGAAGCGCACGCCCAAGTTCCAGGGCCGCTGAGTGAGGCAGACGTGAAGGCGGCTCCGTTCGCGTATGCCCGGCCGGCCACGGTGGACGGCGTGCTCGCGGAACTGGCGGCGAGCGGCGGGGAGGGCAAGGTGCTGGCCGGCGGGCAGTCACTCGTTCCCGCCCTGGCCATGCGGCTGGCCCGGCCCTCGATCCTCGTCGACATCAACGGGGTGGAAGGGCTAGACCAGATTTCACTGAACGACGGCGTGCTTCGCGTCGGCGCCACCGCGCGGCAGCGTGACGTGGAGCGGGACGAGCGAACGGCCGCGGTCCCGCTGCTCGGCCTGGCGCTGCCCTGGGTCGGCCACCGCGAACTGCGCAGCCGGGGCACGGTGTGCGGCAGCCTGGCCCACGCCGACCCGGCGGCGGAACTGCCCGCCGTGGCCGCCTGCCTCGATGCGACGCTGGAGATCGCCGGGCCGGGCGGGCAGCGGACGGTCCGGGCCGGGGAGTTCTTCACCGGGGCGATGACCACCCGGCTCGAGGCCGGTGACGTGCTGGTCCGGGCGTGTTTCCCGGCGGCGGGCCCGGGCGAGGGGTTCGGGTTCGCCGAGTTCGCGCGGCGCCACGGCGACTTCGCGCTGGCCGGAGTGGCGGTCCGGGTCCGCCGGTCGCCCCGGGAGGCGGTCCTGGCCGCGTTCGGCGTCTCCGACCGGCCCGTGGTCCGCGACGTGACGGACCTGCTCGACACGACCGGCGCCGCCGACGCGGAACCGATCGCGGCCGCACTGGCCGGGCCTATGGCGGACCTGGCCCGGAAGAGATCGTCGACACGGGCGGGGACGCGCACGCCTCGGCCGGCTACCGGCGCCGCCTGTTCGCGACCCTGGGCGCCCGCGAGCTGGCCCAGGCGCAGGTCCGCGCCCTGGAGGACGGCGGGCACCGCAAACGGGTTACGGACAGGCGGACCGAAGGTCCGACCGGCCAGCGAACCCGGGCCTCCGGCCCGGGTGAGCGCCGGTGCAACGGCGAGCACCGCGATCGGGGCGTCGCGGGGGGCTCCGGGGGTCGTCCCCCGGGCTAGCACAGCTGAGACCAGGCTGACCGTCAACGGGGTCCCGGTCGTGGTCCGGCTGCCGGCCCGGGTGACGCTGGCCGACGCGCTGCGGGACCATCTCGGGCTGACCGGCACCCACCTGGGCTGTGAGCACGGGATCTGCGGCATGTGCACGGTGCTGGTCGACGGAGCGGCGGCGCGGGCCTGCCTGCTGTTCGCGTGTCAGCTGGAGGGGGCCGACATCGTCACGGTCGAGGGCCTGGGCCGCCCGGGTGACCTGCACCCGCTGCAGGAGGCGTTCGGCGGGGAGCACGCGCTGCAGTGCGGGTTCTGCACGCCGGGGTTCCTGATGAGCGCCTACGACCTGCTGTCCCGCCGTCCCGGGGTGACGCAGGAGGAACTGCCCGAGGAGCTGTCCGGCGTGCTGTGCCGGTGCACGGGCTACCGGAACATCCTCACCGCGGTCGGCCAGGTCGCCGGCACCTACCGGGACGGCGGCCTGCCGGGCCCGCGCAACTGCGGCGCGGCCGCGCTCGCCCGCCGGTCGCCCAGGTCGGCCGCCGTGGCCGCCCAGGCGCGGGAGCCGTCATGGTCGGCGCCGCGCCCGACGCACCAGCCACCGGCGGTCGCCCGACCGGCGGAGGGCGGCGGCGCCTGGCGGGCCGGACGTGTCCGAGGTGCAGCGTGCCGCAGGGACCGCCCACCTTCGTCGCCGACGGTGACGAGCACGCTGGCCGCGTCAGCCGATGACGTGTGGCGGGTGCTCGGCGACGTGCGGATGGTCGCGCGCTGCCTGCCCGGCGCCGAGCTGACCGACGACCTCGGCGGCGACCGGTACCGGGGCCGGGCCCGGGTCGGTGCCGGTCCGGTCCGGCTGTCGTTCCTGCGGCCTCGCGCAGGTCGTCGAGCGGGACGAGCAGGCGCGCACGATGCGGGTCCTGGCCCAGGGAAGCGACGCCGGCGGCGGCCAGACCCAGGCCGACATCCGGGTGACCGCCGAGGCGGACGGCGGCGGCTGCCGGCTGACCGCCGAGGCGAAGGTCTACCTGTCCGGCCGGATCGCGCAGTTCGGCCGGGCGCTGGCGGGTGACGTGAGCCGCCCGGCTGTTCGAACAGTTCGCGACGGCGGTCGAGCAGGCGGTGGTCTCGGGCGGTGCGCCGCAGGCGAGCCCGGTTCCGGCCGGTGCGCTCCGCATCCTGGGGGGCGCCCTGGCCGGGCGGCTGCGCGCCGTCCTGCGCCTGAGCCGCCGCCGGCGCCCCGCCCCGTGATCCCCCGGGCGGGGGAGGGCAAGCCGCCGCCCGCCCCGTAACGTCGCGAGCATGAACATAGAGGTCACGGCCGGTGTCGGCCCTGGGGCCAAGGAACTCGCCACCGGGGACATGATCCTCAACATCGGCCCGCAGCATCCCTCCACCCACGGCGTCCTCCGGCTCCGGCTGACGCTGGACGGCGAGCGGATCACGGCGGCCGACCCGGTGATCGGCTACATGCACCGCGGGGCCGAGAAGCTGTTCGAGGTCCGCGACTACCGCCAGATCATCGTGCTGGCCAACCGGCACGACTGGCTCTCGGCGTTCTCCAGTGAGCTGGGCGTCGTCATGGCCGTGGAGCGGATGCTCGGCCTCGAGATCCCGGAGGGGGCGGTCTGGGCCCGCACGCTGCTCGCCGAGCTGAACCGCGTCCTCAACCACCTGATGTTCCTCGGCTCCTACCCGCTGGAGATCGGCGCGATCACGCCGGTGTTCTACGCCTTCCGTGAGCGGGAGGCGCTGCAGCGGGTCATGGAGGAGATCTCCGGCGGCCGGATGCACTACATGTTCAACCGGGTCGGCGGGCTGAAGCACGACCTGCCGGACGGCTGGCTGGGCCGGGCGGGCCGCGCCGTGGCCGACGTCCGCCGGCGCATGAGCGACATCGAGGACGTGATCGGCGGCAACGAGATCTTCCGCGCCCGCACGCGCGGCGTCGGGGTGCTGGGCCGGGAGGCCATCCTGGCCTACGGGGTCAGCGGAGCGGTCGCGCGGGCCTCCGGGGTCGACATCGACCTGCGCCGGGACGACCCGTACCTCGCCTACGGGGAGCTGCCGGTCAAGGTCGTGACGCGGACCGCCGGTGACTGCCTGGCCCGGTTCGAGTGCCTGCTCGAACAGGCGTACGTCTCTCT
This sequence comes from uncultured Actinomycetes bacterium, assembly GCA_963718475.1. Classification (GTDB taxonomy): domain Bacteria; phylum Actinomycetota; class Actinomycetes; order Streptosporangiales; family Streptosporangiaceae; genus CAVQZM01. The sequence continues at coordinate 27,445 of CAVQZM010000052.1, forward strand.
CGACCTGGCCGACGCGTGCCTGGCCCGGCTGAAGGCGATGGCCCCCGGCCCGATGGGGACGAAGATGCCGAAGGTGCTCAAGGTGCCGGCCGGCCACACCTACGCGTGGACCGAGAACCCGCTCGGCATCAACGGCTACTACCTGGTCTCGCGCGGGGAGAAGACCCCGTGGCGGCTGAAGCTCCGGCCGGCGTCATTCAACAACGTCCAGGTGCTCACCGAACTGCTGCCCGGCACCCTCGTCGCCGACATGATCGCGATTCTCGGCTCGATGTTCTTCGTGGTCGGCGACATCGACAAGTGAGCCCGGCCCTCAGCGGGCCGCCTCCAGCAGGTGGTACAGGAGCAGCAGCTGGGTGATGGCCAGCGGCTCGCTGCGCCGTCCGTCGTCCAGGACGCCCAGGTGCTCGGGCAGGCCGGTACCGACGCTGAGGCTGGCCCAGATCGCCTTCTCCAGGACCCGGCTCTCCTCACGGGGCGCGTACCCGTGGATGTGCAGGGCATCGACGGGCCGGCCGTCTTCGTCGCGGGTCAGCTTGAGGTGCATCGCCTGGCCGGTCTCGGTCAGGATCCCGTTCAGGTTGGGATGGCGGATCGTCGGCCGGAGCAGCAGTTCGGCGGATAGTGGCGTGCCCGGCGGGTCGTGGCGCTGGTCGATCGGGGCGAACCGGACCACGATGTCGGCGTGCTGGCGCTGCGGGCGCACGAACGCCTCCGACTCCGGTTCCCGCCGCTCCAGCTCGGCCAGCACCTGCTCGCGGCCGTAACCGCGCTGCCCGGTGTCCCGCTTGATCTTCCACTCGCGCCTGATGTCTTCCGGCGGGTTGAGGTAGACGGTCACGTCGAAGCACGCGCACTGGAGCTTGGTGTGCAGCGGGAGAAGGCCCTCGACCACGACGAATTCCTTCGGCGTGAGCAGCTCAGGCCGGGTGAGCTGGCCGGTGTGGTGGTCGTAGACCGGCTTCAGGATCGGGTGCCCCGTGGCCAGCAGCTGGAGATGCTGCTCGGTGATGTCGACGTAGTTGCAGTCGGGGTGCAGGGCGGTGAACGGCAGGGCCTTGCGCTCCTCGCGGTCATAGCGGTGGTAGTCGTCCACGCACACGGCGGTGCTCCGCTCGGGGCCCAGGGCCTTGACCAGGCCGCTGGTGAGCGTGGTCTTCCCGGCCGCGCTGTCGCCGGCGATCGCGATCATCACTGGCCGCTGCACGGAGGGCTGCCGGACCTCGGTCCGGTGCATCCGCAGGAGCTTGTGGGTCATGTTCGTCCTTTCACAAGGGCGCCGGTGCTTCCACCGCATGCCGTATTTGCACGTTAAATCGCCGCCCGCCCACTTCGCCTCCCCCCGGCGGGGGAGAGGGAGGGGATTCCCAGCCCGCCCTGGCCGGCTTATGGTTCGCAGTAATGGACGCTCGTCCCCTGCGGGTCGTGCTCGTCGACGACCACGAGATGGTGCTCCAGGGACTGAAGGCCATGCTGGGCCGGTTCCTGGGGCGTATCCGCGTGGTCGGTGAGGCGGCCGACGCCGAGACCGCCGAGCAGGTGGTGGCGGCCCTCGACCCCGACGTGGTGCTGTGCGACGTCCGGTTGCGGGGATCCAGCGGCCTGGACCTGTGCAAGCGGCTGGTCGACAAGGAACCGGCCCGGCGGGTGGTGCTGCTCAGCGTCTACGACGACGAGCAGTACCTGTACCAGGCGCTGCGCGCCGGTGCGGCCGGCTACCTGCTGAAGCGCGTCGGCGGCGACGAACTGGTCCGTCAGCTCGAGCAGGTCAATGCCGGCGAGACCGTGGTGGACTCGGCGCTGGCCGGACGGGCGGCGGCCTCGGCCGCGCGCCTGCAGAGCGGCGAGTTCTGGCCGGGCGCCCACGTCGGGCTCAGCCACCGGGAGAGCGAGGTCCTCGCCCTCATGGTCGCCGGCCTGTCCAACCGGGCGATCGCCGCGAAGCTGATCGTGGGGGATGAGACCGTGAAGAGCCACGTCCGGGCCATCTACCGCAAGCTGGATGTCGGCGACCGCGCCGGCGCCGTGGCGGTCGCCCTGCGGGAAGGGATCTTCCGGTGAGCCAGGCGCAACGGCTCGGGCTCGGGCTAGCCGATCCCGAGCGTGAGAACGCCCTGCTCGTCGGCATTATCGAGGCCATCTCGGCCGGCCCGCAGCTGGGCCCGCTCGCGTCCAAGGTCGCGCGGCTCATCGTCGAGGCGACGGCCACCGACGTGTGCTTCCTGCACATGCTGGACGACAGCGGCGGCTCGCTCACGCTGACCGGCGCGACCCCGCCGTTCGACACGCAGGTCGGCCGGATCCAGCTGCCGCTCGGCGAGGGAATCAGCGGCTGGGTGGCCAGCCACCGCAAGCCCGCCGTCATCACCGAGGACAAGGAAGCCGATCCGCGCTACCGCTACTTTCCCGAGCTCGGCGGGCACGACTACACGTCGATGGCCTCGGTCCCGATGGCGGCCAGCCCCGGCGGCCTGGTCGGCGTGCTCAACGTGCACACCCGCGAGCGGCGCGCGTTCAGCGACCGGGACGTCCGGCTGCTCACGTCCATCGGCAGCCTCGTGGCCGGGGCCATGCACCAGGGCCGCCTGCACCGCCAGCTCGCGGCCCGGGAACGCGCCGCGGGGCGGTTCGCCGAGCAGGTGATCGCCGCTCAGGAAGCCGAACGCGGCCGGCTGGCCCGGGACATCCACGACGGGATCATGCAGCGGCTGGTCAGCGTCACCTACCATCTCGACGCCGCGGTCGACGCCGTGTCGGGGTTCTCCCCATTCGGTGTGGAGCAGCTCGAGAGCGCCCGTCGCCTGGCCGACCTGACCCTCGACGAAGGGCGCGCGGCGATCGCCGGCCTGCGCCCGCCGGTCCTCGACGACCTGGGCCTGGCCGACGGCCTGGCCAGCCTGGCCCGCTCAATTGGCCAGATCGAGGTCCGGGTGGATGTGCCGGAGTGCCGGGCTGTCCGAGCACGCGGAGATCGCCCTGTACCGGATCGCGCAGGAATCCCTGCAGAACATCGTCAAGCACGCCAAGGCGACCACCGCCCACGTCCAGCTGCACTGCGATGCCGAGCACGCCGTGCTGCGGGTCACCGACAACGGCTGCGGCTTCTCCCCGGCCGCCAGGCGCGAGGACAGCCGGGAGGACAGCCGCGACGACGGCGGCGACCGGCCCGGTGAGGCCTCCTACGGCCTGCGCAACATGGCGGAGCGCGCCGAGCTTATGGGCGGCCGCCTCGAGGTAACCTCGCGGGCCGGGGTGGGCACCACGGTGACCGCCGTGATCCCGGTCGGCGTCTCACCGTCCCCGGCCTGATGCCGCCGCTGCACGCGGATACCCCGCCGGCCGCCCGTGGGCCGGCGGAAGTGCTGGCCTATGCGGCGTGCCGGGCGTGAGCCACGAGGGCGTGCCCGAGCTTCCGGGCGCGCGCCGCCTTCGGCACGGCATCGCCGAGCGCCTCGCCGGCCACCGTGCGAGCCCAGCACATCCGGGCGGCCGCCGTCTCCGGATGATCGCCGTACTCCTGCGCGACCCGTCCGGCGCAGCCCTGGGCGCCGTGCGCGCGGACAGCCGCCGCGACGGCCTGCCGGACCTGCCGGGCGCTGGGTTCATCGGAGCGCTGCAGTGCCGACACGAACAGGGCGTCGGCACCCACGGCGCCGATGCTGGGGTGCTGCATCGCTAGCCGCATGGTGAGCCTCCTTGACCTCTCACTACCTCGACTCAATCACTCGGGTACGACATTTTGCGGGCCGACACGCCGGAAGCTTCCCGGCCTCCCGGGGACTATGACTGTCCAGGTTGGTAAAGCTCATCGCCCGATCGCCGGCTAGCTGCTGGGGCGCGGCGTGGTGCAGTTGATGCTGGGGTTCACGCCCACGTAGTTGAGCGGGCCGGCCAGGACCGTAACCGCGACCGTGCTGGCCCGGCTGCAGTTCCCGATGGGACCGTTGTAATCGCCGCGCTGCCCGGCCGCGACGGCGCCGATAACCAGCCAGACGGCAAGAAGCACCGATCCGATGTGCATTTCTGGACCTCCGTGAACGTCATCCGCCTAAAAGCATTCCGAGACGGCCGGCCGCGAATGCCTGGCCTCCACCGTGGGCCCGGCACCTGCGACGAAGCGTACCCGCGAGGTGCGCTATTCGGCCTGGCCGCGCGCCTTTTCCAGGAATCTGGAAGTTGCCGCGGCGAGGTTTCCGGGTACCGGGCTTGAGTTTCCCGCAGATATAGCGGGAAACTCGACCCGAATGGCTGGCGGCCGGTTAATGAGGCGGAGTGACCGTTGTCCGGGTGCGACTGGGACGTGCCCCGCGCGGTTCACGCACGCCCATGGATCGCCCAGCACGGGCAGTTCTTCGACGGCTGGGGGCGGCGCGCCGACCATGGGGAACTGCCCGGGATGGCGGCCGCGCAGGCGGCCCGGACCGGGTGGGCGAAACTCATTGCCGACTGGAGACCCGGCGATGCCCGCTCCCCGCCCGGGTGCTGGCGGCCGTGGTCGCCGCGGTTCATGCCGCCGGCGGGCGGGTCGCGGTGCATTCCCAGCACGCCGAGGGTGGTGCGGTGGCCGTCGCGGCCGGAGTCGACTCCCTGGAGCACGGCATGGGACTGGATCGGGGGCTGCTGTCGCAGATGGCATCCCAGGGCACCGCGCTCACGCCCACGCTTTCTGTCCTCACGGCCGCGCTGCGGGGCTTCCGCGACCGCCCGGATGGGCCAGTCAAGGAGTGGTTCGTCCGCGGGGCCAGCGCCCACCCCCGGCTGGCCGCCGAGGCGGCCGAGGCGGGTGTCACTATCCTGGCCGGACCCGCACTCCCGCCCCCACGGGCGGATCGCCACCGAGATACGGGCGCTGGCCGAGGCCTGCCTTCGTCCCCACGATGCCCTGGCCGCCGCCTCCTGGGCCGCCCGGTCCTACCTCGGCCTCGGCGGCCTCAGCCCCGGTGAACCCGCCGACGCCGTCATCTACGCCGCCGATCCGCGAACCAGCCTCGCCGAGCTGGACATCCCCCAAGCCGTCGTCATACGGGGCCAGACTGCCTACCGCCGAACCTGACCCGGCCGCGCGGCAGGCCATCAGCGAATGCGCCGAATGGCAGAACCGCCGCGAATTGCTCGACTAGGGACGGACGGGACCGCACCATCAAATTCGGTTGGCCGCCGTCAGTTCTCGCTCGCATACTGGTGCCGGGTGTGCGGCTGGGCGAATCCGCCGGCCGCGGCTGCGGACGGAGTTGCCCATGGTGCGGATCATCTCCCGGCACGGCTCAAAGGAGATGCGCCAGCTGCAGGCCGACGAGTTCACGGCGGAGCTGGTCGCCTCCTACTGGCAGGCGTACGACGAGCGGCTGTCCTCGGTGGGCTTCCTGGCGGTGGCCCGGCAGTTTCCCGGGCTTATCGGCCGGGCGGTGCGGATGGGCTGGCAGGCCAGCCGCCGTGACACCGCAGCGACGATCGCGCTGAATCTGGCCTCCGGCATCTTTACGGGATACGCGCTGATCGCGACGACCGGCGTGCTGGAAGCGCTGTTCGCGGCGGGCCCGACCCCGCAACGCGTCCGGGCCGCGCTGCCTTCGCTGGTCCTGGTCGCCGTGGCCGTTGCCGCGCGGTCGGGTCTTCAGGTTGCGGCCGGCTGGTCGCAGTCACGGCTTCAGCCGCAGGTCGACCGCATCGTCGAGATCCGGCTCCTCGAGCTGAGCACCCATGTGGAGCTGGCCGCGTTCGACGACGCGGGGTTCCACGACGCGATGATGCGGGCCCGCGACCGGGGACTGTACTCGGCGCCCCAGGTCGTCAGCGGCGTGCTCGACTGCCTGACCGGCGCGGTCGGGATCGCCTCCGCGGCGACGGTCGTCGGCGTGCTGAACCCGATTCTGCTGGGCTTGCTGATGGTCGCGGAACTGCCCGGCGGGTGGGCCGCGGTGCGCTCGGCCAGGATCGGCTACCTGACGAAGTTTGCGCTCGCCGACAGCCACCGCAGGAAATGGATCTTGTCGGACCTGATGGCGGAACGCCGGACCGCGGCGGAACTGCGGTCCTTCACGCTGCGGCATTTCCTGCTCGACCGGGTAGCCCGCCTCGCCGCCTACGCGCGTGACGCCGAGATGAAGTCCGCGCGCAGCCAGGCACTCACCCGGATCGTCGCGAGTGCCGCAGGCGGCATCGCCACGGCGGGGGTGTACACGGCTCTCGGGGTACTGCTGGCCATTGGCGCGCTGCCGCTGGCGGTCGCGGGGACCGCCGTACTGGCCATCCGGTCGGCGCAGGCCTCACTGGCCCAGCTGCTGTTCGCGGTGAACCGGTGCTACGAGGAGGGCCTGTATTTCTCCGACTACCTGGCCTTCTGCACAACCGCGGCCGGGCGCATACCTCCCGCCGGCACGAGCCCGGCACCCGGCGGATTCGACCAGATCACGGCGGACGCCATCACCTTCACCTATCCGGGCGCGAGCGGCCGGCGCTGCGTGAGGTCAGCATCGAGATCCGCCGGGGCGAGGTGGTCGCCCTGGTCGGTGAGAACGGATCGGGCAAGACCACCCTCGCTAAAATCCTGGCCGGCCTGTACCGGCCCGATTCCGGGGCGGTGCACTGGGACCAGACCGCGATCGCCGACGTAGATCCCGAACCGCTGCGGGAGCAGATCGCGGTGATTGCCCAGGACCACGCCAACTGGCCGCTGACCGTGCGACACAACATCACCATGGGCCGGGCCGCAGATCCTGGCGCGCTGGCCGACGCGGCGGCGTCGTCGGGGGCTGACGAGGTGATCGAGAGCCTTCCCTACGGCTATGACACCCTGCTCGACCGTCAGTTCAAGAACGGTGCCGAGCTGTCCGGCGGCCAGTGGCAGCGGATCGCCGCCGCCCGCGGTTTCTACCGCTCCGCCCCGCTGCTGATCATGGACGAGCCCACCGCGGCCCTGGACGCGCGCGCCGAGTACGCCCTGTTCTCATCGGTCCGCAGGCACGCCGAAGGCCGCAGCGTCCTCATCATCACGCACCGGCTGGCCAGCGTCAGTCACGCCGACCGCATTTACGTCCTGGGCGGAGGCCGCGTCATCGAGCAGGGCACTCACGCCGATCTCATGGCCGTCGGCGGGCAGTACGCCGAGCTATACACCCTCCAGGCATCCCAGTACGCCACGTGAAGCCGGATCATTGCTCGCCAATAGAATGAAACTCAACTGGTATTCCAAAGGACTTTATAAAATTAACTCTTTGTGCTATGATTAAATGACTTGATGGTAATGTCCGGCGTGTGATTAGTGAAACAATTACCTACCGCGACCGGGACACTTCCCTCGACGGCATCCTTTTCAGAGACGACGCCCCCGATGGCCCGCGACCTGGCCTCCTGCTTATCCACGGCGGCGCCGGGCTCGACGACCATGCCCGGGAGCAGGCCCGTCGTTACGCGGCGCTCGGCTATGTCGTGCTCGCGGCCGACATGTTCGGCGCCGAAGTCGCCGGGGGCCGGGAGCGGATCATCGGCGGCTTGACCGCGATGCGGGACGATCCCGCGCTCCTGGTCCGCCGGGGACAGGCCGGCCTGACCGCGCTCTCGGACTGCCCGGACACCGACGGGCCGAGCGCGGCCGTCGGCTTCTGCTTCGGCGGAATGGCCGCCCTGGCCCTGGCCCGCTCGGGCGCACCACTGGCCGGCGCGGTCAGCATCCACGGCAACCTGGCCACCAGCCAGTCGGCCGAGCCCGGTGCGGTCCGGGCCAGGGTGCTCGTCTGCCATGGCGCCCGGGACCCGCATGTCCCGTTGGCCGACGTCACCGCGTTCGCCGAGGAGATGGACCGGGCCGGCGCCGACTGGCAGCTCATCATGTACGGCGGCGCCCAGCATGGCTTCACCCACCGCGACGCGGCCGCCGGCGCCACGCCCGGAGTGGCCTACAGTGCCCCAGCCGACACCGGCTCGTTCGCCGCGACCCGCGCCTTCATCGAGGAGGCCTTCGCGCGATCATGACGGGAGCTTGGCCGGGGCGACCCGGGCACCGGCGGCGTGGGCGCCGGCGTGCAGGCGCCGGTCCCAGACGGCGACGACCAGATCGGGATCCCCGATGGCCAGGGCGCTGGCGAGGTGAACCGCGTCGGCGCCTCTCAGGGCGTGGACACAGGCCAGCTGGCCGGCCTGCCGTTCCACGGCTGCGGTCAGCTCGACCGGGCGTATCGCCGCCCAGAATCGGTCCCAGGATTGCTCGGCCGCGCCGAGTTCTCGTGCAGCAAGATCGTGATTGCGGCCGGCAGCGGCCAGCGCGGCGCGCACCTCGGGATAGGCGAGCCGGCTGGCGAGCGCCGCGTCACACCCGTCCCACAGTTCCGCCGACAGATCGCTCCCGGTTTCCTCGACCACCAGCTTGACCAGTGCGCTGGAGTCGAAGTACACGAGTGGCATCGGTCAGTCTCGCTGCTCGCTGATGATGTCGGCCACGGGCCGCCGTGGGCGAGGCCGGGGCTGCCCGGTTGCTTTCGGGCGCTGGGCCGCCTCAGGTCGCCCGATCATGCCTTCGGCGGCCAGGCGCTCGAGGGTTGCGGTGCTGCTCATGCCGAGCAGCCGGGCGACGGGCACGCCCCGTTCGGTGATGATGACTTGATCGCCGTGACGCACCCGGTCTAGCCACACGCTGAGATGCGCGCGCAGGTCGGTGATGGCAACGTCCATGGGGTTAATTGTACATTCTGCTTATTAGCCACCTGTACAGATCGGGTCGCACGCCGGCCTGGCGCCTCAGCGTTCGAGTGACGGCCACGATCTGGCCAGGACGGGGACGATGGCGGCCACAGCGCCGAAGCCGCAGACCCACAGGGCGGTCCGTACGCTTAGCAGCTGGCCTAGTGCTCCGCCGGCCAGCCCCCAGGGGCATGCTGCGCCGGACATCGCGAACCGCATGGTGGCGTTCATCCGGCCGCGCATCGCAGGCGGGCAAAGACTCTGACGCAGGCTCATCTGGGTCACGTTGAACACCGCGCTGCCGAACCAGGAAACGAGGCGCCGACGGCGTAGAGGCTGATCTGCCAGCCAGGCTGAGCGAACGGCATGATCAGCATGACCGGGGTCGTCATGGCGAGCACCAGCCGCATGACCCGGGGCGTTCCGAACCTGGCCACGATGCGGGAGGCGCCGAGCGCACCGGCCAGGCCGGCCGGACCCGCGCCCGCGGCCAGCAGGAGCCCGTAGGCCGTCGGGGCCAGGCCGAGCTTCCGCACGAGGAACACCGGCTGGATGGACGTCCATGCGGTGTCGAACAGCATCAGCCCGGCACCGCTGATCATCACGGCCCGCAGCGCCGGGTGCCGCACGACGAAGACGACACCGGACCGGATCGCGCTCCGCAGCCGCTCGGGCTCGCTCACGGCCGGGGTGGCTCGCGGGACCGGATCACGCCGAGCAGCAGCGCCGACAAGAGGTAGCTGACGCCGTCCGCCACCAGCGCGAGCGGGGCCGTCACCAGCTGGACCAGCAGGCCGCCCACCGCGGGCCCGCCCGTGAACGCCGCGAAGTCGACGGCCTCCAGGCGGGAGTTCCCGGCGATCAGGCGGGCCGGCTCGACCAGCGACGGCACGTAGGTCATGTGTGCGACATCGAAGAAAACTGTGGCCAGGCCCACTGTGAACGCCACCCCGTACAGCTGGGGAGGGTCAGCAGTCCAGCCGCGGCGGCGACCGGGATGGTGCTGACCAGCAGGGCCCGGGCCAGGTCGGCGGCGACCAGGATGGGACGCCGGCGCAACCGGTCGACCCACGCCCCGGCGGGCAGGCCGATGAGCAGGAACGCGGCGGTGTCCGCCGTGGCGATCAAGCCGGTCTGGAACACGGACGCGTGCCAGGACGATCACCGCGACCAGCGGCAGCGCGACCAGCCGCACCTGCGTGCCGGCCTGGCTGACGGCGGAGGCCCCCAGCAGCAGCCGGAAGTCGCGCGGAAGCCGGTCCCCGGCGCGGCGACCTGGCTGCGGGTGATCACGGAAGCGGCTGCCGCGACGACCCGTGCACGCCAGCACCCTACGCCGATTTTGTCCGTTGCTGATATGGTCCGCGTCCGATCTGGTCCGGTATAGTCCTGAATTGGGGGGCCAGCGGGGCGTCCGCTTCCGGCTGGTACTGCAGCAAGGAGGCAGGAATGGCCGACCGCCAGACCGCGCTAACGATCGACTACCTGGCCGATGATCGCCCCGTGCACGAGGGAACGAGGATTACCGCGGTGGCGAGCCAGTCACTGGCCGAGTGCAGTCTCGACCGTGACAACGACGGGGAAGCCGAGCTCGGCTTCTGATCCCTGACCGTCTCTGGGACGGGCGGATGGACGGGCGGGCCAACGGGGGCCAACTGCGGACATGCCTGGTGTGCATGCCCTGGCACTCCCTTTCTCGCCCGTCCCTTCAGCTCGGCGTGCTCAAGGCCGCCTGTGCCGGGCCCGGGTGGCCGCGCCCCGGTCACCTATCACGGCGGGCTGCGGTTCGCCGAGTTCCTGCTGGAGCGAAGCGGCGGTGTGCTGACGCCGTTCGACTACACCATGGTCGCCGAGGCCGGGTTCACCCATGCCCTCGGCGACTGGATCTTCTCCGGCGCGTTGTACGACCCGGAGTTCGGCGTGGCGGGCATGCAGGACTACGCCGCCCCGCCACGAGCTTCCGCTGCAGACGGTCACCTCGATGCGTGAGTACGCCGGGGAGTTCGTCGATCTGGTCGCCGACGAGCTGCTGGCGCTCGGCCCCGACGTCGTCGGGTTCAGCAGCGCCTTCATGCAGAACGTCCCCAGCCTGGCCGTGGCCGCCCGGATCAAGCAGCGCCGCCCCGAGGTCACGATGCTGTTCGGCGGGGGCAACTGCGACGGGGACATGGGTGTGGCCCTGCACCGCGAATTCGCCGTCGTCGACCTGGTCCTGCGGGGCGAAGCCGACGAGACACTCCCGCGGCTGCTGGCCGCGTGCGCCGCCGTCCAGGACGGTGCGGCCCGCGACGAGGAACTGGCCGCCATCCCCGGGCTGTGCTGGCGGGACGATGACGGGCAGCCGCGAGTGAACCGGCAGCCAGGCCCGGCTGGTCCCGCCCGGACACATGCCGCAGCCGGACTTCGATGACTGGTTCGCGGCCTTCGGCGCCTCGCCGGTAAGCGCCTACACCGATCCGGACTGGTGGTCGAGTCCGCCCGCGGCTGCTGGTGGGGCGAGCATCATCACTGCACCTTCTGCGGGCTGAACGGCACCTCGATGACGTTCCGGGCCAAGCCACCCGAAGTGTTCGTGGCCAAGCTCGACCACCTCGTGCGCCGGCACCAGACCCTCGACGTGATGGTCGTGGACAACATCCTCGAGCCGGGTTACCTGCGCAGCGCGCTGCCCGACCTGAGCGCCCGCGGCTGGGATCTGCGCCTGCACTACGAGGTCAAGGCCAACCTCAGTACCGAGCAGATCGGCGTCCTGCGCGCAGCGGGCGTGTACAGCGTCCAGCCCGGGCTGGAATCGCTCATCGATGACGTCCTGGCCCGAATGGACAAGGGCGTGCAGGCGGTCCGCAACGTCCGCACGCTGCGGGACTGTGAGTCGGCAGGCCTGACCGTCTCCTGGAACTGGCTGTATGGATTCCCCGGCGAGCGCGAGGCGGACTATCGCGCCGTGGTCGAGCAGCTGCCGGCGCTGGTGCACCTGCAGCCGCCCGACAGCGTGGCCCGGATCGAGATGAACCGCTTCAGCCCCTACTTCGACGACCCGTCGCTGGGCTTTCCCATCCGTACGCCGGCCGAGCCGTACCGGTACGTGTACGCGATGGGGGACGACCGCCTGCGCGACCTCGTCTACCTGTTCGACACGCCGCCGCGCGGCCTCACCGGCGAGCAGGCCGCGCCGCTGGAGGCGGCGCTGGACGACTGGACGCGCGCCTATCCGGACAGTTCGCTGCGGCAGTTCACCGTGGACGGCGCCGTGGTGCTGCGCGACCGGCGGGCAGGCTGGCCGTCCGTCGACCACGTGCTCGACAATCCGCGCGAGGTGTTCGCCTGGACGGAACTCGAACGAGGCCGCTCACCGGGCGGGCTGCGCCGCCGCCTGGACGAGACGGGCATCGAATGGGAAGCGCCGGCTGCACCAGTGGCTCGGTGAGCTGCGCGGACACGGCCTGGTCTTCGTGGAAGGCGGCCGGTGGATCTCTCTGGCCACGCGCGTCTGACCATGAAACCGGTGCGCGTGCCCGCCAGCGACCTCGCCGGGGCCAGCTGGCCGGAAACCGTGACCCTGTCCACCGGCGAGTTGCTGGCCGATCCCGCCCGCGGCGTCCGCGCGATCGCAGCGGCCGACACCCGGGCCCAGCGGCCGAGGCTGCTCGGCCCGATCCGCCTCGGCGCCGATCCGGGTAGCGACCTGGCCGTCCTGGGACTGCTCACCGAGGCCACCGCCCGGCTGGTCCCGCTCGAATGGGAGCTGGCCGGCCAGCCGCCCTGGCCCCTGCGTACCCTCGTTCACCTGCAGCCACCCAGCGAGGGCGCGGACCCGGCCAGCCGCCAGTTCGCCGCGACCTGGCGCGAGTCGTTCCGGTTCGGGTTGTGCAGCTACCGGCGCGGGCCGGGATTCGCCGTCATCCGGGATCACCGGCCCGCCGGGCAGCGGCTGCGGATCCGCGTTCGCGACCCATGGACGGATGTCTTCGACCGGCTCGTCTCGGACACCACGGCGCCGGCCGATGAGGCGGGGACGCAGCTGCTCGACGAGCTCACCGAGACCGGCCTGGTTCTGCGCCTGGGCCCGCGCCACCACATGCTTCCCTTCCGCCTGCGACGATGGCCGGTGCCTTACACCACCGTCTGACGACCCCGGGGGCGGCGCCAGCGGGTTTCGGGCGGCCCGTCCTGGGTCAGCAGGTGGGCGACCAGGACCTCGGCCGCGGCCGGGGCGCGCGGGTAGGTGACCGCGTGCCACGGGCGGCGCATCGGGGTCTGCGGCACCGGGACCTCGGTGACCTGGCCCGACGCCAGCAGGCCCCGGACCGCGTCCCGCGACACCAGCGTGACGCCCAGCCCGGCGGCCGCGCCCGCGACGACGGCCCCGTTGGAGCCCAGGGTCAGGGCGGGCGGCTCGGCGTCGAGCGCGGCCAGCAGGGCCTCGCAGGTCTCACGGGTGCCGGAGCCCGCCTCGCGCATCAGCCAGGTGGTCCGCCCGATGTCGAAGTCCGCCGCCACCTCGGGCGCCCCGACCACGACCAGGACGTTCGGCCGGACGGCGCGCACCGTGACCGGCAGGGACGCCGGGGCCCGGCCGGCGATCACCAGGTCGGCCTCGTGCGCGGCGAGCAGCCCCCACACGTGGTCCCGGGTGCCGACCTCGAGCCGGAGCTCGAAACCGGGGTGCCGGTGCCGGAACGACGCCAGCACGGCCGGGAGGACATGCTCGCCCGCGGTCGTCACCGCCGCGAGCCGCATCTGCCCGCGGGACGGGTCGGCGTCGCCCCGGGCGGCCGCGAGCGCCTCCTCGTGCAGGCCGAGGATCGTGCGCGCGTACCCGGCGTAGGTGCGGCCCGATTCGGTCAGCCGCAGCCCGCGGCCCTGCCGTTCCAGCAGCGGCGCGCCGACGTCACGGGTCAGCGCGGCGACCGACGCGGACACCGCGGACTCCGTCACCACCAGCCGCTGCGCCGCGGCCCGGACCGAACCGCTCTCGGCCACCGCGACGAAGGCGCGCAGCCGGGCCTCGGTCGTCAAGGCGCCCCCTCGATCAAGTAATCACTCAGGTATAGCCGACAATACTTGATAGACAACGCAAGGGTCCGGAGCCGACGCTGGTCGTATCAGGCAGTGACCGCGGCAGCCAGGAGGAAACCGTGACCCAGCGCTGGAACGCCGGCGTGATCCCGTACGCCGAGATGGGCTACTGGGAGCCGGACTACGAGCCCAAGGACACCGACGTGCTGTGCGCCTTCCGGGTCGAGCCGCAGCCGGGCGTGCCGCCCGAGGAGGCGGGCGCCGCGGTGGCCGGCGAGTCCTCCACCGCCACCTGGACGGTCGTCTGGACCGACCGGCTGACCGCCTACGACAAGTACCAGGCCAAGTGCTACGCCGTGGAGCCGGTACCGGGCCACCCGGGGCAGTTCATCGCCAAGATCGCCTACGACATAGACCTGTTCGAGGAGGGGTCGATCGCCAACCTGACCTCCTCGATCATCGGCAACGTGTTCGGCTTCAAGGCGCTGAAGGCGCTGCGGCTGGAGGACATGCGGATTCCGCCGCACTACGTCAAGACGTTCCAGGGCCCCGCGCACGGCATCGTTATGGAGCGCGAGTACCTGAACAAGTACGGCCGCCCGTTGCTCGGGGCGACCACCAAGCCCAAGCTCGGCCTCTCGGCCCGTAACTACGGCCGGGTCGTCTACGAGGCCCTGCGCGGGGGCCTGGACTTCACCAAGGACGACGAGAACATCAACTCCCAGCCGTTCATGCGCTGGCGGGACCGTTACCTGTTCGCCATGGAGGCGGTCAACCGGGCCCAGGCCGAGACGGGCGAGATCAAGGGCCACTACCTGAACGTCACCGGCGCGACGATGGAAGACATGTACGAGCGGGCCGAGATGGCCAAGGAACTCGGCAGCGTCATCGTCATGATCGACCTGACCGTCGGCTACACGGCCATCCAGTCGATGGCGAAGTGGGCCCGCCGCAACGGCGTCATCCTGCATCTGCACCGCGCCGGGCACGGCACCTACACGCGGCAGAAGAACCACGGAGTGAACTTCCGGGTCATCGCCAAGTGGATGCGGCTGGCCGGGGTGGACCACATCCACGCCGGCACGGTGGTCGGCAAGCTGGAGGGCGACCCGAACGCCGTGGCCGGCTACTACGACACGCTGCGCCTGAACCACGTGCCCGCCGACCCGGTCAAGGGCCTGTACTTCGACCAGGACTGGGCCTCTCTGCCCGGCTGCATGCCGGTGGCCTCGGGCGGCATCCACGCCGGCCAGATGCACCAGCTCCTGCACCACCTCGGCGAGGACGTGGTGCTCCAGTTCGGCGGGGGCACGATCGGCCACCCGATGGGCATCGCGGCCGGCGCGACGGCCAACCGGGTCGCGCTGGAGGCGATGATCAAGGCGCGGAACGAGGGCCGCGATTTCATGGCCGAGGGACAGGACATCCTCCAGGCGGCGGCCAAGCACAGCCGCGAACTCGAGATGGCCCTGTCCACCTGGGGCGACATCACCTTCAACTACGAGTCGACCGACACCCCCGACGTGGTCGCCACCCCCACCGGCCTGTAGCAGGAGGACAACCATGCGCATAACCCAGGGCACGTTCTCCTATCTGCCTGACCTGACCGACGACGAGATCACGGCCCAGGTGCAGTACGCCCTGGACCAGGGCTGGCCGCTGTCGGTCGAGTTCACCGACGACCCGCACCCGCGCAACACGTACTGGGACATGTGGGGCCTGCCCATGTTCGACCTGCACGACGCGGCCGGCGTCCTGCTGGAGATCAACGAGTGCCGCAAGGCCTACCCGGGCCGGTACGTCCGGGTCAACGCGTACGACGCGGCCGTGGGGCGGCAGACGGTCGCGCTGTCGTTCATCGTCGGCCGTCCCGCCGAGGAGCCGGGATTCCGGCTCGACCGCCACGAGGTGTCCGACCGGCGCATCCGGTACACCACGCACGCCTACGCGACCGAGCGGGCCGCCGGAAGCCGTTACGCCGCGCCGTGACCACGGAGAACGGGCATGACGGGAGCACCCGGCCTTCGTTCGGAATGAAAGGCCCGCCGGCCAGAACCGGACCAGAGAACATGATGCCGAACGAAACGGTGGCCGGTGCCGTCCCCGACGATGCGACGGTCGACCTGCACGAAGCCCGGAGCCTCTCGGGAGTGGACGACGTGCTGGCTGCCCTGGACCGCGAGCTGGTCGGGCTGGCCCCGGTGAAGACGAGGATCCGGGAGATCGCCGCGCTGCTGCTGGTCGACGCGCAGCGGGCCCGGTTCGGGCTGTCCGCCGCCCGGCCGAACCTGCACATGTGCTTCACCGGCGACCCGGGAACGGGCAAGACGACGGTGGCGCTGCGCATGGCCGAGCTGCTGAAACGGCTCGGCTACTCCCGGCGCGGGCACCTGGTCGCCGTCACCCGCGAGGAGCTGGTCGGCCAGTACGTCGGTCACACCGCGCCGAAGACCAAGGAGGTCCTCAAGCGGGCCATGGGCGGCGTGCTGTTCATCGACGAGGCGTACTACCTGTACCGCGCCGGAGAACGAGCGCGACTACGGCCAGGAGGCCATCGAGATCCTGCTCCAGGTGATGGAGACCCAGCGGGAGGACCTGGTCGTCATCCTGGCCGGATACAAGGACCGGATGGACACCTTCTTCCAGTCCAACCCCGGGATGAGCTCGCGGATCGCCCATCACATCGACTTCCCCGATTACACGCTCGACGAGCTCGACGCGATCGGGGAGCTGATGGTGACGGCGGCCGGGTACCGGCTCGCGCCGGCCGCTGCGGCTACCTTCCGCGACTACCTCGGGCGGCGCAGCCGCCAGCCGCGGTTCGCGAACGCGCGCAGCGTCCGCAACGCGCTGGAGCGGGCCCGGCTGCGGCACGCCAGCCGGCTCCTGGCCCAGGAGCCCACCGCGCTGACCAAAGACGACCTGATGCGGCTGGAACCAGAGGACTTCCTGGCCAGCCGGGTGTTCGACGAGCCGGGCGGGCCGGGTGTCACGCCGGTCCCCCAGGTGGTCCCCCGCCGGGGGGAAGCGCCGCCGGGTGCGCCTACGTAGCGTCAGCTTATCGACGCTGATTCCTCGAGACGGGCAGCCGGATGAGCCGAACGCGACTACTGGGAGCCGCTCCCATGCGACTGGCCGAGCCCATGGCCTCGGCCGGGGAGTACCGGGCGGCTGGCGGTGGCGAGGCCCTCGCCGCGGCCCTGACCGCCCCGGCCGCGGAAGTCATCGCCGAGGTCGTCCGGTCCGGGCTGCGCGGGCGCGGCGGCGCCGGGTACCCCGCCGGAGCCAAGTGGCAGGCGGTGCGGGCCGACCCGTGCCCGGTCAAGTACCTGGTCTGCAACGCGGCCGAAGGCGAGCCGGGCACGTTCAAGGACCGCTGGATCCTCCGCCGCAACCCGTATCAGGTGCTCGAAGGCATCGCGATCGCCGCCTACGCCATCGGCGCGCGGGCCGCCTTCATCGTCATCAAGCGCAGCTTCACCCGCGAGATCGACGCGCTGGCCCGGGCCATGCGCGAGATGACCGGCGCGGGCATGACCGGCCCGGCGCCGGTGAGCATCGTGCCCGGGCCCGGCGAATACCTGTTCGGTGAGGAGAAGGCCGCCGCGGAGGTGGTCGAGGGCTCAGAGCCGCTGCCGAGGATCCTTCTCCCGTACCGGGTGGGGCTGTTCGCCCGGCCCGGTTCGCCCAACCCCACGGTCACCAACAACGTCGAGACGCTGGCCAACGTGCCGGCCATCCTGCGCGACGGGGCCGCGGCCTTCCGGGCCACCGGGACCGCCGCCTCGCCCGGCACCATGATCTTCACCCTGTGCGGCGACGTGCGCCGGCCGAGGTGTGTACGAGCTGCCGCTCGGGACCCCCTTGCTATCCCTGCTGTCTGGCAACGGCGGGGGGTCCCGAGACGGCCAGAAGCTCAAGGCCGTCTTCCCGGGCGCGTCGAACGCGATCTTGACCCCCGCGCAGTTCGGGACGCCGCTCGACTTCGAGGCGATGCGGTCGGCCGGGTCGGGGCTGGGCTCCGGCGGGTTCATCGCGTACGACCAATCGGCCTGCATCGTGGCCGCCACCCTCGCCTTCTCGCGGTTCCTCGCCGCCGAGTCATGCGGCCAGTGCCCGGCGTGCACGAAGGGCACCTCGGAGATCACCGCCGCCCTGGAGCGGATCGAGGGCGGCACCGGGTCGCCGGGTGACGTGGAGGCCATCGTGTCCCGGTGCGGGAGCGTTACCGGTGGCCAGCGCTGTGCGCTGCCGACCGGGGAATCCCTGCTGGTCGAGAGCGCCATCCGTCAGTTCCGGGACGAGTTCGACGCCCATCTCGGCCAGGCGTGCCCGCGCCCGCGCGACCTGCCGGTGCCGGTCCTGGCCGGCTTCGACCAGGCCGCATCCCGCTTCCGGTATGCGAGCGCCCGGTGAAGGTCGGGGACCTGGCCGCCCGCCACATCGTGTCGGTCGCGCCCGGCGAGTCGGTCCGGCACGCGGCCCGGGCCATGGCCGGCCACGAGGTCGGCTCGTCCCTGGTCCTGGTGGGGGAGCAGCTCGCGGGCATCCTCACCGAACGGGACGTCCTGCACGCGGTGGCGAAGGACACGGACCTGGACGCCACCCCGGCGGAAGAGATCATGACCAGCGACGTGGTCACGGTCAGCCCGGACTGGGAGGTCTACGAGGCGGCGGCCGAGATGGCCGACCGGGGCATCCGCCACCTGGTGGTGTCGGAGAACGACCGGGTCGTGGGCGTCGTGTCGGTGCGGGACCTGCTCCTGGCCGGCCAGCGGGTCGCGCTGGCCGACGGCACCTGGGTCGTCCTGCGCGACCCGCTTACGTTCACGGTCCGCGAGCGCCGCGGCTCCAGCGGTACCTGCTGCAGTTCCGCGGCTCGCCGCGGCCCGAGGCGGAGGACGCCGACCCGCCCGGGCTGGCCGATCTGGCTGGGCTGGTCATCGGCGCGTGGTCGCTGGACCTGCCGCTGCCGGCCGACGCCGCGGCGATCGGGACCCTGCCGGCGCAGCAGCGGCATGTGCTCCGCGAGGCGATCCTCGAGGAACTGCCCGGCCTGCAGCGCGCGGTGCATCCCTCGCCCGGATGGCGGAGGAGGTAGCACCATGAACGGCTACTTCGGCTCCTACGCGCAGCTCGGCGTGCTGGGCCTGCTCGGTGTGGCGTTCGTCGCCGTCAGTTTCTCGGCCAGCCGCCTGCTCCGGCCCACGGTTCCCGCCCCGGAGAAAGACCTCACGTACGAGTGCGGCGTCGACCCGGTCGGCGCCGGCTGGGACCAGTCCTTCATCCGCTACTACGTCTACGCCTTCCTCTACGTGGTCTTCGCCGCCGACGGGCTGTTCCTGTTCCCGTGGGCGACGGTCTTCGCCGCGCGGGGATTCGGCGCCGCCACGCTGGCCGAGATGTTCGTCTTCCTCGGGTTCGTCTTCGTCGGCGTCGTCTACGCCTGGAAGAAGGGGGTCCTGGAATGGGCCTGATTGCCCTGCCCATCCCGCGCGTCGGGCCGCCGGTGCCACCGCCACGGCCGCCCCGCCGGGCGCCGAGCCTCGGCCCGCTGGGCCGGCTGGCCCCCGCGCCGATGAAGTTCATCCTCAACTGGGGGCGCCGCTACTCGCTGTGGGTGTTCAACTTCGGGCTGGCCTGCTGCGCGATCGAGTTCATCGCGACCTCGATGAGCGAGCACGACTTCATCCGGCTGGGCGTCATCCCGTTCGCGCCCGGCCCCCGCCAGGCCGACCTGATGATCGTCTCGGGCACGGTGACGGACAAGATGGCCCCGGCGATCCGGCGGCTGTACGAGCAGATGCCCGAGCCCAAGTACGTCATCTCGTTCGGCGCCTGCTCCAACTGCGGCGGGCCGTACTGGGATTCGTACTGCGTCACCAAGGGCGTCGACCAGATCGTGCCGGTCGACGTGTACGTGCCCGGCTGCCCGCCGCGGCCCGAGGCGCTGCTGCACGGCATCATCAAGCTGCAGGAGAAGATCGCGGCCGAATCGCTGGGCGACCGTTATACGCCCCCCGCCCTCCGGGCCAGGCCCATGACACCCGACGACATCGGCGTGGCGCTGCGCGACCGGTTCGGCGAGCGGGCCTCGGCGGAGGTCACGTTCGGCCGGCTGACCGCCGACGTGCCCCCCGAGCTGTGGATTCCCGCCCTGACCTGGGCCCGGGACGTGCTGGGGTGCTCTTTCTTCGACTGGCTCAGCGCCGTCGACGAGCTGGACGAGGGATTCTCCGTGGTGGTGCACGTCTGGTCCCCGGAGACCCACCGCGACCTGCTCATCCGCACCCGGGTCCCGCGCGAGCGGCCGGAACTGGCCACCGCCACCGGTGTGTACCGCGGCGCCAGCTGGCATGAGCGCGAGACGGCCGAGATGTTCGGGATCGGCTTCGCCGGGCACCCGGACCCGCGCCCGCTGCTGCTGCCCGACGGCTTCGAGGGGCAGCCGCTGCGCAAGGAGTTCATCCTCGCGGCGCGGTCGGCGCGACCGTGGCCGGGGGCCAAGAATCCGGGCGAGTCCGGGGCCGTCCCGCCCCGCCGCAGCGGCCGGATGCTGCCGCCCGGCGTGCCCAAGCCCGGCGAATGGGGCCCGGCGCCCGCGGGAGAGACCGGCGATGGCGGTTGAGGCGGGCTGGATCGCGCTGCGGCTGGTGCTGGTGCTCGCCGCCTTCCTCACCCTGCCGTTGCTGGTCGGCCAGATGGAGCACAAGGCGATGGCGCACATGCAGGCCCGGCTGGGCCCGATGTACGCCGGAGGGTTCCACGGCTGGGCCCAGCTGATCGCGGACGGCGTGAAGTTCGTGCAGAAGGAGAGCATCGTGCCGGCCGGGGCCGACCGCCGGCTGTTCACCCTCGCGCCGGCCGTCGCCCTGCTGCCCTACCTGCTGATCCTGGCGGTCATCCCGGTCGGTCCCGGGCTCGTGGCGCTCGGCCTCGGCGCCGGGCTGTTCTTCGTGCTCGCCGTGATGAGCGTCGGCGCGCTCGGCGCGATCATGGCCGGCTGGTCCAGCGCCAACAAGTTCTCCCTGATCGGCGGCATGCGGGTCGCGGCCCAGCTGATGGCCTACGAGCTGCCGCTCGTCTTCGCCGCGGCCTCGGCCGCGATGGCCGCCGGGACACTCGCGCTCAGCGGCATCGTGCTGGCGTGGCGGCCGTGGTGGCTGGCCTGGCAGGCGCTGGGCGCGGTCATCTTCTTCGTCGCCGGGCTGGCCGAGCTGACCCGGCCGCCGTTCGACATGCCGGTCGCCGACTCCGAGATCATCTTCGGCCCCTACACCGAATACACCGGGCTGCGCTTCGCCCTGTTCCTGCTGGCCGAGTACGCGGGAATCGTCGTCCTCGGCGCGCTGACGGCCGTGCTCTTCCTCGGCGGCTGGAAGGGCCCGTTCCTCGACGCCTCGCTCGGCTGGCTGTGGCTGCTGGCCAAGGTCTTCGTGCTGTCGTTCATAGCCATCTGGCTGCGGGCGACGTACCCGCGGCTGCGCGAGGACCAGCTGCAGAAGCTGGCCTGGCAGGCGCTGGTGCCGCTGGCGCTCCTGCAGCTCGCGATAACCGGCGTCGTGAAGGTGGTGGCGTTATGAGCATTCCCGGCTCCGGCCTGGTCAAGGGGCTGGCCGTGACGGCGAGGACGATGACCCGCCGGTCGGTCACCAGGCAGTACCCGGACGTCCAGCCCGACCTGCCGCCGCGCAGCCGCGGGGTCATCGCCCTGCTGGAGGACAACTGCACGTCGTGCATGCTGTGCGCCCGGGAGTGCCCGGACTGGTGCATCTACATCGACTCGCACAAGGAGGAGGTGCCGCCCGGGCCGGACGGCAGCCGGGCCCGCTCCAAGGCCGTCCTCGACCGGTTCGCGATCGACTTCTCGCTCTGCATGTACTGCGGCATCTGCATCGAGGTGTGCCCGTTCGACGCGCTGTTCTGGTCGCCGGAGTTCGAGTACGCCGCCTACGACATCGCCGACCTGACCCAGGAGAAGGACGAGCTGGGCGTGTGGATGCGCTCCGTTCCCGCCCAGCACTTGCCGGAAGGCCTGCCGGAAGCGGGCCCGCAATGACCGCGGCGGACATCGTCTTCGTGCCGCTGGGCGCGGTCGCGCTGTGCTCCGCGCTGGCCGTGGTCACCACCCGTCAGCTGGTGCACGCTGCGCTCTGGCTGGCCGTGACGTTCGGCGCGCTCGCCGGGTGCTTCCTGGTGCTGACCGCCGAGCTGGTCGCGTGGGTCCAGGTGCTGATCTACGCCGGTGCGGTCGTCGTGCTGCTGCTGTTCGCGATCATGCTCACCCGGGCGCCGATCGGCCGCTCGGCCGACCTCGACAGCGGCAACCGGCCGATCGCGGCGGCCGTGGGCGTCGCGACGGCCGCCCTCCTGGTGACGGTCGTGGCCGAAGGATTCCGGTCCGCCTACCTTCGCCTCGGCGGGCCGCCCGCGGGGAGCGCGCACGCGATCGGGTCCGCGCTCTTCCGCGCGTGGGTCCTGCCGTTCGAGGTGCTGTCGGTCCTGCTGCTCGCCTCGCTCATCGGCGCGGTCGTCCTGACCCGCCCGGTGCGGAGCGCCGCGGGGGGCGACTGACATGCATGCCATCTACCCGGTTGTGCTGGCCGCGCTGCTGTTCGCGGTCGGCGTGTACGGCGTGCTGGCCCGGCGGAACACGATCCTCGTGCTGATGTCGGTCGAGCTCATGCTGGCCGCCGTCAACCTCAACCTCGTCACCTTCGACGTCTGGTTCCGCGATCAGCTGCACTCCGGCCAGGTGCTGGCGCTGTTCGTCGTGGCCATCGCCGCGGCCGAGACCGGGCTCGGGCTGGCCATCATCCTGCTCGTCTTCCGCCACCAGCAGACCGTGGCCCTGGACCGGCTCCGCGCCCTGTCCGACGCCGATCAGCCCGTCGCGCCCGGCCCGGTGGCACCCGGGCCGGAACCCCTGGCCCCGCCGGTCCCGCCCGTCCCCTCGGTCCCGCAGATCCCGGCGCGCTCGCCCGTCCCGACGGGTCAGGAGGCACGGCGATGACCTGGGTCGCGGCCGGCATCCCGGCCTTGCCGTTCATCGCCGCGGCCGTCGGCCTGCTGGCCGGGCGCCGGCTCCCGGGCGGCCTGGCCGGTATCGCCCTGGCCGGAACCGGCGGCTCCGCGGTGCTGGCGCTCATCCTCCTGCTCACCGGGACGAACGGGGGGGTCCGGGTCAGCGCGGTGACGCTGACCCCGGCCGGCCTGCCCGCCATCGCGGCCGGCACCCGGGTGGACACCCTGTCGGCCACGACCGCGCTGGCCGTGGCCCTGGTCGCCCTGGTCATCCAGGTCTTCTCGGCCGGGTACCTGCGCGCCGACAACCGCTACTCCTCCTACGCCGCGTTCGTCTCGCTGTTCACCGCGGCGATGCTGGTCGTGGTGGTGTCCGCCGACCTGATCGAGACGTACGTCGGCTGGGAGGTCATGGGCGCCTGCTCGTACTTCCTGATCGGCCACCGCTGGGAGCAGCCCCGAAACTCGGCCGCCGCGGTCAAGGCGTTCATCGTGACCAGGATCGGCGACGTCGGCATGCTGTTCGGCATCTTCGTCCTCGGCAGCGCGGCCGGGTCGTTCCGGATCTCCGCCGTCCTGGCCGCCGTGCCGCGGATGCCGCACCACCTGGTCGTGGCGGGCACGCTGCTGATCCTGCTCGGGGTGGCCGGCAAGAGCGGGCAGTTCCCCCTGCACACGTGGCTGCCGGACGCGATGGCCGGCCCGGCCCCGGTCAGCGCGCTGATCCACGCGGCGACGATGGTGGCCGCGGGGATCTACGTCGTGGCCACGCTGTACCCGGTGTTCCTGGCCGCCCCGGTGACCCTCGACGTGATGGCGGTGATCGCGGCGATCTCGATGGTCGGCGCGGCGCTGGCCGCGCTGGCCCAGGACGACCTGAAACGGGTGCTGGCCTACTCGACCATGAGCCAGCTCGCCGTGATGCTCGCCGGGCTCGCCGCGGGCGCCCCGCCGGCCGCCCTGTTCCACCTGCTGACCCACGCCGCGTTCAAGGCGCTGCTGTTCCTCGGGGCCGGCGCGGTCATCGCCGTCACCGGCACCAGCCTGATGAGCCGGATGAGCGGCGGCCTGCGGCGGGCCACGCCGCTGACGTTCGTGACGATGACCGCCGGGTTCGCCGCCCTGGCCGCCCTGCCGCCCACCAGCGGGTTCTTCAGCAAGGACGCCGTGCTGGCCGCGCTGGCCGACGCCGCCGCGGGCCGCGGGCCCATCGCGCCCGGGGTGGCCCGGGTCCCCTACGCCGCCGCGCTGCTGACCGTGGCCGTCACGGCCGCCTACGTCACCCGCGCCTGGCTGCGGACGTTCTTCGGCACTGGGTTTGCCGCTGGGTTTGCCGCTGGGCCTGCCGCGGCCCGGTCAGTCCGGAAGCGGGTCTCCCGGTCGCCCGAGAGGCAGGGCGGCCGGGAGGCCTCGGGGGGCCGCGGCCCGCGATACCGGCCACCATGGCCTGGCCGCTGGCCGTGCTGGCCGTCCCGGCCCTGGCGCTCGGGGTCCTGGTCGTGCCGTTCGGCGCGCTGCGGCCCGCCTGCTGGGTCGCCGCTGGTCTCGGTGCTCCTCGCGGGGGCCGGCATCGTGGCCTGTTATGCCGTCTGGCGGGCCGACCCGGCCGCCGACCCGGCCCGGGCCCTCGGCCCGCTGCGGCCGGCCTTCGACCGGGCGTTCTACGTCGACGAGGTCTACGACGCGGCCGTGGTCCGGCCGGTCATGGCCCTGGCCCGCGCGGTCGGGCGGGCCGACCGCTCCGTGCTGGACCGGGGGGTCGAGGGCTCCGGGCGCGGCGCCCTCCGGCTCGGCGGCGTGCTCCGGCTCACCCAGAACGGCAACACCCAGGCGTACGCCACCGGGGTGCTGGCCGGCGCGATGGTCATCGCGCTGTCCGTGGCGGTGCTGGCATGAGACCTCCCGCGCTGCTAGCTGGCGCGCCTCCGGCACGACCAAGCGAAGCGCCCGCGAGGGAGGCAGATAAATGAGCGCGCTCATCCTGCTGCTGATCGCGCTGCCGCTGGCCGGCTGCGTCGCAGTTCTCGCGCTGCCCGATCGGTATGCGGTCCGGTTCGGTGCTCTGGTGGCCGGGACTCACGCTGGCTGACGCCACGGCCATGGCCGCCTCGTTCGGTTACCGGAATGCGGGCCGCATGCAGTTCGGTGTCAACTGGCCGTGGGCCCCGGCCATCGGGCTCCGGTTCCACCTCGGTGCCGACGGGGTGTCGCTGCCGCTGGTCGTGCTGACCGCGCTGCTGACGTTGCTGTGCATGATCTACACGATCGGCCACCTGCCCGGGCCCGGCCGCCCGCGGCCGCTCGTGTCGCTGCTGCTCCTGCTGGAGACCGGCCTGCTGGGCACGTTCGTGTCGCTCGATCTGCTGCTGTTCTTCCTGTTCTTCGAGACCGTGCTGATCCCGATGTTCGCGGTCATCGCCATCTGGGGCGGCCCCGCGCGGCGGGCGGCGGCGGTGAAGTTCCTCCTCTACACGGTGGGCGGCTCGGGCGTCATGCTGGCCGGGCTGATGCTGATCTACAGCCGGACCGGCACGCTGGACATGGTGACGCTGGCCGCCCGGCACGGCGCGGGGATGAGCCACGGCTTCCAGGTGCTCGCGTTCATCGCGGTCGCCGGGGGCCTCGCGGTCAAGGTGCCCATGTGGCCGCTGCACTCCTGGCTGCCCGACGCCCACACCGAGGCGCCGACCGTCGGCTCGGTCCTGCTGGCCGGCGCGCTGCTGAAGATGGGCACCTACGGCCTGATCCGCATCGCGGTCCCGGTGCTGCCGGAGGGCGCGCGGGCGCTGGCGCCGTTCCTCGGGGCGTTCGGCGTGGCCGGGATCATCTACGGCGCGCTGGCCTGCCTGGCCCAGCGGGACCTCAAACGGCTGATCGCGTTCTCCAGCGTCGGCCACATGGGCTTCGTGCTGCTCGGCATCGCCACCCTGACGCCGGTCGGCATCAACGCGGCACTGTTCGGCAACGTGGCCCACGGCCTCATCACCGGCTTGCTGTTCTTCCTGGTCGGCGGGGTCAAGCAGCGCTACGGGACGACGGACATGACGCTGCTCGGCGGCGGGATGCTGGCCAAGGTGCCCCGGCTCGCCTCGGTCATCACACTGGCCGCGATCGCCAGCCTCGGGCTGCCCGGCCTGGCCGGATTCTGGGGCGAGATGCTGGCCATGCTGGGCGCGTACCATCCGGCCGCCGGGCTGGGGCGCGGGCTGTTCCTCGCGTTCATGGCCGTGGCCGGGATCGGGGCCGTGCTGACCGCGGCCTACTTCCTCGGCATGCTGCGCCGCGTGACCCAGGGGACCGTTCTGCCGTCCTGGCGGGCCATCTCGTTCCGCGACGTCACGGCGGGTGAAGTCGCCGTCTGCGCGCCGCTCGTACTGGGCGTGGTCGTCGTCGGCCTGTGGCCGGGCGCGCTCCTGGGCGTCACCGACGCGGCCGTCCGGCAACTGCTGGGAGGCGGGTAGGCCATGACCCAGGGCATCGACTACGCGGCGATCGCGCCGCCGCTGATCCTGGCCGCCGCGGCGCTGAGCGTGCTGATGGCCGACCTGTTCCTGCCCGCCCCGGCGCGGGCTCCTGGGCCGTATCTCAATCGGCGGCGTGCTGGCCGCGCTGGCCTGCGTGGCCGCGCTGGCCGCACGGGGCGGGACCCGGCGGACGTTCTGCCTGCCGGGCGGGGGCCCGGTGTCGTGCTCGTATGTGGTGGACGACTTCACGCTGGTGTTCCAGGTCGTCGTGCTGGCGGCGGCGGTCGTCGTCCTGCTGATGGCGGCGGACGAGATCCGGGCCACCGCGCTGCCGGCCGGGGAGTTCCACTTCCTCGTCCTCTGCTCGCTCGCCGGGGCGCTGACCCTGGTCGCCAGCCGTGACCTCATCACCCTGGCCGTCTCGCTCGAGGTCGTGTCGCTGCCGGTGTTCGCGCTGGCCGCGCTGCGGCGCTACGACGGCCGGTCCAGCGAGGCGGGGCTGAAGATGTTCCTCATCTCGGTCATCTCCACCGCGGTGATGCTGTTCGGCATCAGCCTGGTCTACGGCGTTACCGGCTCGATGCAGCTCGGCCGGATCGCCGCTCGCCCTCGCGGCCGACCGGCATGGCTCGCTGGCGCCGGTCGCGGCGGTGGGGATCGTCCTGGTGCTGGTCGGCTTCGGGTTCAAGATCTCGGCTGTGCCGTTCCACTTCTGGGTGCCGGACACCTACGAGGGCGCGCCGCTGCCGGTCGCGGCGTTCCTGGCCGTGGTGTCGAAGACCGCGGGGTTCGCCGGGCTCATCCTGGTGCTCGTGGCCGGGTTCGCGCCCTTCGCGTCGCTGTGGAGCCCGCTGGTCGCGGTGCTCGCCGCGGTCACGATGACGGTCGGCAACCTGGTCGCGCTCCGGCAGCGGCAGGCGGTCCGGCTGCTGGCGTGGTCGTCGGTCGCCCAGGCCGGCTACATGCTGGTGCCGCTCGGCGCGCTCGGCGGCGTCCTGGGGCGGACTGGAGCGGGCGGTCATGGCGGCGGGGCGGGGCCGGCGTGACCGCCGCCGCGGTGACGTCCGCGACGATCACCTACGTCGCCATCTACGCGATCATGAACGCGGGGGCGTTCGCCGTGGTGGCGCTGGTCGGGAAGTACCGGCCGCGGAACCTGCTCGAGGATTACCGGGGGCTGGCCCGCCGCAACCCGCTCAGCGCGCTGGCCCTGGCGTTCTTCCTGGCCTGCCTGGCCGGGCTGCCGCCGGGCCTCGCGGGGCTGTTCGCCAAGATCGTCGTGTTCCGTGCCGCGGTCGACGGGACGGCGGCCTGGCTGGCCATCGTCGTCGCCGTCAACACGGTCATCGGCCTCTTCTACTACCTGACCTGGGCGGCGCGTCTGTTCGCGCCGCGGGCCGCCGTGGGCGGGAACGGCGCGGCGGCCGAAGCCCGCGTGGCGGTGGCCGGGCCCGGCGTGGCGGTGGCCGGTCCCGGCGTGGCGGTGGCCGGGCCCGCCGTGGCAGTGGCCGCGGGTCGGCCCGGGGGCACGGCCGGCGCCTTCCCGGTCCCGCGCGCGGTCGGCGCCGCGATCGGCGTGGCCGCCGCCGGAACAGTCGTGCTCTCCCTCGTACCGGAGCTGGTCCTCCATGTCACCCCGCTGGCTCTGTATGCGCTCGGCTGAGGCGCGCCCGCAGGCGGCCCCCGAGGTGGGCGGGGCGGCCTGGCTGACGTGGCGGGACGCAACGCAGCAGGCGCTGTACGGCGAGAACGGTTTTTACCGCCGGCCGCCAGCGTCGGCCAGCTTCCGGACGTCGGTCCATGCGTCGCCGCGCTACGCCGCGGCGCTACTGCGGCTGCTCCAGGCGGTCGACGCCGACCTCGGGCGGCCTGATCGCCTGGATCTGGTCGACGTCGGGGCCGGGGGCGGGGACCTGCTGGCCCAGGTCGCGGAGCTGGCCCGAGGGGACCTGGCCCGGCGGCTGCGGCTGACCGCGGTGGAGATCGGTGCCCGGCCCGGGGGGCTCACCGGCCGGGTCTCCTGGCGGGCCAGCCTGCCGTGCGCCGTGGCCGGGCTGGTCGTGGCCAACGAATGGCTCGACAACGTGCCGGTCGATGCCGTGGAGCTCACCCGCGACGGGCCCCGGCTGGTGCTCGTCGACCCGGCCACGGGCCGGGAACGCCTGGCCGGCCCGCCCGGGTCCGCCGACCTGGCCTGGCTCTGGTCCTGGTGGCGGCTGGCCGAGGACGGCCAGCGAGCCGAAGTCGGCTGGCCCCGGGACCAGGCCTGGGCCGAGGTGATCCGCCGCCTTGACCGCGGCCTGGCGGTGGCGGCGGACTACGCGCACGAGCGCGCCGCCCGGCCGGCCTACGGCACCCTGGCCGGGTACGCGGACGGCCGGGCCGTCCCGCCGGTACCGGACGGCTCGTGCGACATCACCGCCCACGTCGCGCTCGACGCCTGCGCCGCCGCCGGGCAGCGGGCCGGGGCGAGCGCGACCCTGCTGACCACGCAGCGGCGGGCCCTGCGATCGCTCGGCGTGCGCGGGGAGCGCCCGGCCGCCGAACTGGCCCGCACCGACCCGCTGGCCTACCGGGCCCGGCTGGTCGCCGGGTCCGAGGAGGCCGAACTCATCGACCAGGCCGGACTGGGCGGCTTCGGCTGGCTGGTCCAGGCGGCCGGGCCGGCGCCCGAGGCGCTCGCCATGCTGCAGGCCTCAGGCGGAGGAGGCTAGATGCAAGCGACCGTGCGTACGTTCTCACCCGCGAGCCGGTCCGGGACGCTCCTGCTCGACGACGGGACGCAAGTCCCATTCGACGCGACGGCGTTCGCGGCGGGCGGGTTCCGGCTGCTTCGTTCGGGTCAAAGGGTCCTTATCAGCGTGGAGGAGAGCCGGGTAACCCGGGTCGGCCTGCCCGGAACGCCGGCTGCGCCCGTCTAGGCGTGCGGGTCGGGGCCGGGGTCGCCGCCGGCGACGCGGGTGGCGAGCCGGGGAAGGTAGGTGCCCCACGCCACACGGTGCCCTTCGACGAGCTCGGGGCTGGGCAGGTCGTCGTGGCGCAGCGTCAGGCGGGTGCCGCCGTCCGCGGCCTCGAGCGTCACCGTGACCCGGGTGCTCCCGGCCGGCATGGGGTTGCCGGTGCTGGCCTTGTTTGGCTCGTGCTTGGAGCGCTGCACGGCGTCGGCGTCGGCGAAGCCCCAGGTGAAGGCCAGTTGGTGCGGGGCATCAACGAGGAGGAACGTTCCGGCGGCCCGGAAACCGTCGGGCATGCGCACCCAGTACGTCCCGCCGGGGGACGGTTCCAGGGTCGCCTCGCTGCCCATCCACTGCACGTAGCGGGCCGGGTCGGTGAAGTAGGGGAAGACGGTCTCGGGGGCCGCCGCGAGCTGCACGGACACTTCGACGGCGGTGCTCGTTCGGTTCATGACGGGTCTCTCTTTTTCGCGTGTCGTCGATACTGGCCGGCCGGGGCCGGCGCAACCGGGGTGTCAATGGGATAGACACCGCCCGGCCCGTGAACTGGGCGCGGCCGGGCGCCCCTCCTTGCGGGCCCGCGGAACGGTGCGCCAGGATGCCGGGGTGACCACCGCGGACCTGATCGACCGGGCCCGGGCCGGCGATGGAGAGGCGTTCGGCGAGCTCATCGGCCCGTACGAACGGGAACTCCACGTGCACTGCTACCGGATGCTCGGTTCGGCGCAGGACGCCGAGGACGCACTGCAGGATGCGCTGCTGGCGGCGTGGCAGGGCCTGGCCAGGCTTCGAGGGACGCGCCTCGATCCGCACCTGGCTGTACCGGGTCGCCACCACCCGCTGCCTGCTGCCCCGGTTCGGGCTCCCGCTTTCCCGGCCGGCTCTAGAGGACTGAGCGTGCACCGCCCAGTCCGCGGCTCGCCCGGCTCACCCCGGCCGGTGACGGAGGGTCGGAGCTGACGTTCCGGCACAAGGGTCTGGGACCACAGCTGGGGTGCTACGACCAGTGCCGCGCTGGGTGGGACTTCCTGCCCAGCCTGCACGACTACGTCGAGTCCGGCACCGGCGCGCCAATCCGGGCGTAGGCCCGTTTTCCGCTACGGCCTGCCCTTGGGGTCAGGGGCGGGCCGCAGCGAGGCTGGATCTGCGGTGGGTCGAGTAGCTCGTTGAGGGCTTCGGCCGGGGTGCGCAAGCCGAGGGTTTTGCGGGGGCGGCCGTTGAGTTGGGCGGCGACCGCCCCAGGTGGTCTCTCGAGTGCCGGGACAGGGCGGTTTCCTTGGGGAAGTACTGCCTCAGCAGGCCGTTGGTGTTCTCGTTGCTGCCGGGCTGCCAGGGTCTGCCCGGGTCGGAGAAGTAGATGTCCAGGTCGGTGGCCAGCCGGATCTGGGCGCGGGCGGCTTGTTCCTTGTCCTGGTCCCGGGTCAGCGCCCGGCGTAGCTGGGCCGGCAGGGTGCTCATCGCCTCGGTCATCGCTTGGGCAATTGCGGCCGCGTCGCGGTTCCGGGACAGGTGCAGCAGCAACACGAAACGGGTCGAGCGCTCGACCAGGGTGCCGATCGCCGAGGTGCCGTTCTTGCCCATGAGCAGGTCGCCTTCCCACAGACCCGGTACCGCCCGGTCGGCCTCCTCTGGCGGCCGCTCGCTGATCACGACCATGTCCTTGATCCGGCCCCGGTCGCCGAGCTGATCGCCCGCCCGAAGCGCACGGCCGGTGCGCAGGGAGGCCGCCAGCTCGCGGCGCAGCGCACCGCGACCCTGCACGTAGATCGACTGGTAGATCGTCTCGTCTGACACCTGCATCTCCGGCTGGCCGGCAAAGTCGTTTAGTTTCCTACTATCTGCTGCGGAGACCAGTGTGCGGCCAGCGGGCCCGATCGCCATCACCTCGCCCGCGCAGCACCCGGAAATTATTTGATCGGGTGGTCGTCTGGGGCCCCGGAAATGTCGTACCCCCTCGGTAGGATCGAACTAGAAAACGATCCGGGATCGGCCGGAGGGAGGTGACCCACATGTGCGAAGACAAGCAGCCGTCGCCGACGGGCATGGGCGACGCGCTGTTAATGCTCAGCGCCGGGCTGGGCTACCTCACCGGCTGTGACGCGCCCGGCCTGGGGGTGGCCGGGCAGGCCGAGGCGCTGGCCGCGCTGGAACGCGCCGAGGCCAGCACACCGCGGCCCGGGCCCGGGTCCTGTCCGCGTTCACCTCCTCCCGGGGGTTCGAGGCCGACGGCCAGTACGGGCCGAAGCCGTGGCTGCGCGGCCTGACCAAGATCACCAAGGGGGCGGCGGCCGGGGCGGTCGGCTGGGCCCGCCGCCTGGACGCCCACCCGGCGGTGGCCGAGGCGCTGGCGGCCGGGGAGATCACCGCGTCGTGGGCCCGGGAGCTGTGCTCCTGGACCGATCAGCTCCCCGGGGATCTGCGGGGCGACGCGGATCAGATCCTGCTGGCCGCCGCGGCCGGGGGCGCGGACCTGCATGATCTGGGCGCCCTGGCCCAGGAGATGATCGACCGGTCCCGCACCACCCCGGATCCGGATCCGGGGCGGGACTTCACCGACCGGCAGGTCGGGCTGGAGACCACGCTGGGCGGGGCCGGGCGCCTGGACGGGGACCTGACCGCCGGCTGCGCCGCCGCGCTGCAGGTGGTGCTGGATGCCCTGTCGGGGAAGGCGGGCCCGGAAGATGCGCGGAGTTTGCCGCAGCGCCGCCACGACGCGCTGCAGGAGGCGTGCCTGCGGCTGATCGACGCCCGGATGCTGCCCGGCCGGGACGGCCAGCCCGTCCATCTGAACGTGCACATCGACCTGGCCGACCTGCGCGGCCTGCCCGGCGCCTCCGGCCTGGAAAACAAGTGGTCGGCGGCCCGCGCCGCGGTCACCCCCGGGTCGGTCTACCTGACCGGGGCCGACGCCGAAGCGGCCGCCTGCGACGCCACCGTGCTGCCGGTGGTGACCGGGCAGATCGACTGGGCCGCCCTGGACCAGCTCACCGACCTGCTCCTGGACATCCTGGCCCACCCCACGACGACCACAGCGACGGCCACCCGGCGGCAGCGACGATGACAGCGATGACGGACAGCGACGGCCCGGCACGGCGGCCACGACGGCCCGCACGGCGACGGCGGCCCCGCGGCGCTGGCCACGACGCCGGCCCGCGGCGGCGGCACCGGCGGCGGCCAGGACGGCGTGCCGGTGACGGCCAGGCGGCCGGCCCGGGCCGGTCCCGGCCGCGGCCGGCCCGGCCGCTCCGGTCCCGGCGGCCGGCCCGGCCGGCCCGCGGGCGGCTGCACCTGCCAGGACCGGCACTGCCCCGCCCCGCACCCGCTGACCCCCGACATCCGGCAACGGCTGCACGACGCCCTCCTCCAGCTCGGCGCCGACCTGCTGTCCGGGCCCGGCGGGCTGGCCGGGTACCTGCGCACCCAGCTGCTGGCCCGCCCCTACACCGGGCACAGCCAGCCCCTGGACCTGGGCGCCCCCACCGCCGAGATCCCCCCGCACCTGCGCCGGGCGGTCATCCTGCGGGACCAGCACTGCCAGTTCCCGGGCTGCTTCCAGCCACCATCAGTCAGCCAGTGCCACCACCGGATCCCCCGCTCCAAAGGCGGCACCACCGCGCTGAACAACCTCACCCTGATTGCCGCTTCCACCACCTGATCGCCATCCATCGCTGGGGCTGGGAACTGACCTACCACCCCGACGGCACCACCACCGCCCACGGCCCCCACGGCCAGACCCTGCACAGCCACGGACCACCCGGCCAAGCCGCCTGACCAGCACGGCGGCCCCGGCCAACCCGCCGGGGCCCCACGGTCCCGATCGGCCGCCTAAGGCCTCTTGTCCTCCTCGTCGGACTCGTTAGCCGCGCCTTCAGCCAGGCCGGTGATGCCTAGGCCCGGGGAGGCGGGCAGGGCGATGGCGGCGCAGTCGTAGGCCATGCCGCCTTGGACCGGGGAGCGGGCCAGCCACCAGGCGGCGTCGAGGTCGGGGGTCAGCGGGCTTTCTGTCGCGGCCGCGAGGGAGGCTGCGGCGGCGGTGCCGACGTGGGTCTCGAGCATGGAGCCGAAGACGACGCCGGTCCCGGCCGCCTCGGCGACCGCGAGCAGGTGGCGGGCGGCGCGCAGGCCGCCGCACTTGGCCAGCTTGATGTTGACCAGGTCGGCGGCGCGCCGGTCGACCAGCCGCAGCAGGTCGGCCGGGGACCAGATCGACTCATCGGCCAGCACCGGGGTGCTGACCCGGTCGGTGACCCAGGCCAGGCCGTCGAGGTCGTCGGCGCGCACCGGCTGCTCGATCAGCTCGACGTTCAGGTCGGCGTCTTCAATCGCGTGGATCAGGCGCACGGCCTGTTTCGGTTCCCAGCCCTGGTT
The DNA here is from genome assembly GCA_963718475.1 of uncultured Actinomycetes bacterium. Classification (GTDB taxonomy): domain Bacteria; phylum Actinomycetota; class Actinomycetes; order Streptosporangiales; family Streptosporangiaceae; genus CAVQZM01. The sequence goes on from CAVQZM010000052.1 coordinate 60,950, forward strand.
GGCGTCCAGGCGGAGGACCGCGTCGGGCCCGGCGGCCTGCCTGATCTCGGTCAGCCGCTTGATCTCGTCGGCGCCGGGGTCACCGACCTTGATCTTGAGGACGGTGAAGCCTTCGGCGCGGCGGCGCGCGGCGGCCTCGGCCATCTCGGTGGTCTCGCCGACGGCCAGGGTGACGTCGGTCGGGATCCGCAGTGCGGTGCCGCCGAGGAGCCGGACCAGCGGAACGCCGAGTCGCTGGGCGGCGAGATCGTGCAGGGCACAGTCGAGGGCGGCCTTGGCCGACGTATTGCCGACCACGGCGCGGGCGACGTCCCGGGTCAGGGCCTCCAGGTCGTCGGGGTCCCGTCCCAGCACCGTCTCGCGGAGCGGGCCGCTCAGTGCGGCGGTCATCGCCGGCACGCTGTCACCGGTGATCTTCCAGGTTTGCGTCCCTTCACCCCAGCCGCTGCGGCCGTCCTCGTCGCGCACCTCGACCAGCAGCGAGTCGGCCGTTTCCACCCGGCGCAGGGCGGTGACGAACGGCGTCCGCAGCGGGACGCGCACACGGTGGGTACGCAGCTCAACGACGGGCATCGGGCCTCCAATCGGTGTCACCGGCGGCCGGCCCCCGGCCGCCGAGGTCATCCCGGTCAGCTGCGGGCGCGTCGGCAGGGTGCACACCACAGCGCGTAGGGCGGGGCGTCGGCCGGGAAGACGAGCGCGGCGTCGTGACGCACGGCGTCGGTCCAGCCGGTCTTGTTGCCCACGTGGGTCCGGCGGCAGCCCGGCCGATCTCATCGCGGTGCTGCTGGGCCACCAGTACGCCGAGCATCTCCCGGCAGCGGCAGCGCAGCGGCAGCGGCAGCGCGGCGAGCCGGGCCGGGTATGGCCGCCCGGCGCCTCCCTCGGCCGGCCGCTCGGGGCAGGTCATCACGCCTGTGCGCCCATGCCTGTCCCCTCCGGCTGGCCCATACTGGCGGAAAAATGTAAGAAGACAAGACCTTTTATAGCATCTAGGATCATGACTGGGCAGGCTGGCCCGGAGCAGTGACCAGGGGAAAGGCGCATGGATCAAGATCGGCGCACTTCCCCGCAAGAGGCCGAGGGGGTCCGGCAGGCCCGCGCCTCACGGCAGGTCGACGGGTCACGGCAGGCCGGCGCCTCACGGCAGGCGGTCGGCGCGCTCGGGCCGGTCCGGGTCCGCAGCGCGGTGGACGAGGTCGCCGACCGGGTGCTGACGGCCATCGCGCTGGGCGAGTTCAGCGTCGGGGAGAGGCTTCCCACCGAGCGCGAGCTCACCGAGACGCTCGGCGTCAGCAGGCCTACGGTCCGGGCCGCGATTGCCCGCCTGCGGGACATCGGTTGCGTCGACGCCGTCCGCGGCCGGACCGGCGGCCACTACGTGCGCTCCGGGTGGCGGCAGGAATCCGGGCCCGCGGTCCGCCGGGTCCTGCTGCCCCGCTGGCAGGAGGCAACCGATCTGCTCGACACGCGCTGCCTGATCGAATCGCTCATCGCCCGCACCGCCGCCGAGCGCCGGACCGGGGCCGACATCACGGCCATCACCGCCGCCCTCGTCGCCTACGAGCAGGCCGAAGGCGGGCAGGCCCGCCGGACCGACGCCCGGCTGCACGAGGCGGTGGCCCACGCCGCGCACAACGACCGGCTGGCCGCCTACAGCGCGCACCTGCTCCGGCTGGCCAGCGCGGGCTTCCCGATCGAGCCGTTCAGCGGTGACCTCACCGGGCGGGCGCTCGCCGACCACCGGGCCCTGGCCCAGGCCGTCGTCACGGGCGACGCGGACGCCGCCGCGTCGGTCGCCCGCCAGCACTTCACCTTGACCGGGCAGGCGTTGCGCGCTGTCCTCGACCGCACCCTGGACGACCCCGCCGGACCCGCCGGACCTGCCCAACCCGCCGACCCGGCCGACCCGGCGAGACGGACCAGCATGGCTGACGCGGAACCACGCCTCCTGACCAGGACGGCGGTGGCCGGATGCTGCGCCGGGTTCGTCGTGATCGGGGCGCTGCAGGCCCTCTACGGCCCGGCCATCCCGGCGATCCGCGCCCGGTTCGGGGTGACGCCGGCCGTCGCGGGCCTGGGCCTGAGCGCGCAGTTCACCGGGGCCCTGATCGGGGTCGTGGCCTTTCACCTGCTGCGGTCCCGCTTCAGCGACCGCGTGCTGCTCGGCGCTTCCTATGCTCTGATGGCAGCCGGGGCGGTCCTGTTCGCGATCTCACCGTCCTGGCTCGCGGCGCTGGGCGCCTCACTGATCACCGGGGTGGGCTCGGGCGGCATCGACTACGGGCTCAACCGCCTGTTCGCGGTCAGCTTCGGCCGGCGCAGCGCGGCCATGCTCAACCTGCTGAACGCCTATTTCGGTGTCGGTGCGGTGGCCGGTCCGGCCCTGGTCGGCTGGGTCGGCGCGAACCGCTACCCGTGGCTGTTCGGCGCCATGGCCGCCGCCTCGGTCGTGCTGATCCCGACCCTCCGCGGGGTGGCGCGGACCCAGCCGTCCGCCGTCGCGGATGCCACCAAGCCGGGCTCACGGGCCACGGCCGGCCGGATCGTCGCCGCGTTCGTCACGATCTACGTCCTCTACGTCGCGATCGAGACCGGCGCGGGCGGCTGGGAGCCCACCCATCTGGAGGCCGTCGGCTACAGCGCGTCGGTCGCCGCCACGGCCACTTCGGTGTTCTGGCTCGCGCTGACGGTCGGCCGGTTCGTCGCGGTTCCGGTGAGCCTGCGCTGGCCGGGGCCCACCATCGTCATCGGGTGCTGCCTCGGCATGGCGGTCTTCCTGGGCGCGGCCACGGTCCCGGCGGCGGCGCCGTACGCCTACGCGGGGCTGGGGCTGGCGTGCGCGCCAATCTGGCCGACCGGGCTGCCCTGGCTGGCCCGATCCGCGCCGACCGTGGCGGCGGCGAGCGCCTACGTCATGGGCGCCTCGATGGTGGGCGGCATCGCGTTCCCGCCGTTGCTCGGCCGGGCCATCGAGGTCGCCGGGGTGCGTTCGGTCCCGGTGGTGCTCGGCGGCCTGGCCGTCATCTGCGCCGTGCTTAGCCTCTGGCTGCGGAGGGCGACCGTCTCAGGGCACGATCGTGATCGGGCAGGGCTTGCAGCGGAGCAGGCGGTGCCCGAGCGATCCGAATAGCCGGTGCCCGAGGCTCGCGGACGCCCCGACGATGATCGTGTCCGCCCCGGCCTGCTCGGCGACCTTCCTGAGCTCGGTCAGCGGGTTGCCGTGCCGCACGATGAGCCGGGCACCGGTTCCCCACGCGCAGGCGTCGTCGGTGATCTGCGTCCAGACCTCTTTTTCCGCATCCGATTGTGCCTGCGCCTCGGCGGCCACGATCCCGGCGTCGACCCAGCCGGACATCGCGACGGGGGTGCGCAGCGGCTGGCGGACGTAGACGCAGATCAGCTCGGCGCGCTGCCGGCGCGCGAGCCCGGCCGCGTAGGCCAGGGCCCGCAGCGACGTCGGCGTGCCGTCGACGCCGACCACGATCGCCCCGGGGCCGTCGGTGCCGAGCTCGGCTTCGCCGCTGGGCGTGGCCCGCCTGGCCGGCCGGGGACCGCGGTCAGCGCGCCACCTGGCCGTCGGCCGGCCCTGCTCGTCGTCGGGCCGCCGTGGTTGCATGCTGGTCACGACGCCACCGCCTTACATTGTTCGTGAGTGATGATCCCCCGAAGAGCCGGGATGGCCGCCGCCAGGGCGGCCCGGTCCCGTTCGTTCAGCGAGTCGAGGTCGGCGAGGAGCGCGCGCGATCGCGCCGCTTCCAGGTCGCGGATCACGTTCTCGCCGGTCTCGGTGAGGCAGACGGACACGACGCGCCGGTCCGCGCCGCCGAGCCGCCCGCCCCGCCCGCGTCGCGCCGGACCCAGCCGAGCCGTTCCATGCCGATTACCAGGGCCGACATCGTCGGCTGGCTGACCTGCGCGTCCTCGGCGAGGCTGGTGACCCGCTGCGGGCCGCAGCTGTGCAGGTTCAGCAGGGTCCGGGCCTGGGTCAAGCTGAGCTGCGGGGGCAGGATGGCCCGGCGGAGCAGCACGGACAGCTCCATCAGAGCCTCGCCCAGTTCGTAAGCGAGCCGTGACCGGTCGACCGGCTCACGGCGGGCCGGCGCCTGGCCGTCGAGGCGGTCGCGATGCGGCCGGGGCCGGCTGAGGGCCTGCCCGTGCGGGCGCGGAGCCGTGGCACTCATGGCGTCCTGCCGCGCACGACCACGACCGGGCATGGTGAGTGGTGAACGACGTGCTGGCTGACCGAACCGAGCAGCGCCCCGGTGAACCCGCCATGCCCGCGGCTGCCGACGACGAGCAGGTCCGCGCCCTTAGCCATGTCGAGCAGGGCCTGGGCCGGGTTCGCCTCGACGACCACGGGGCGGATCTCCACGGGGGCGCTCTGGTGCGTGGCGTTACGGGCCTCCGCGATCGCCTTGTCCAGGATTTCCGCGGCTAGCCCGGCGAAATCGGGAACGTCGGCGACCGGCATTCCGTAAATGCTCGGAAAGTGCCAGGCGTGCACGGCTTCGATCACGTCGCCGGTCAGCTCACCCTGGTGAATGGCCCATTCCAGGGCGTGGACCGAGGACGGCGAGCCGTCGACCCCGACGACGATGCGCTTGCTCTGCAATGCCGACATGGTTTCCTCCTTGAAACCAGATCCGGCAGGTAAGGGGCTGGCTTGGCCCGGTGCGCGGGCCTCGGGCCCGGCTCCTTCCCGCGATGCCCCTCGGCAGGGCATCACCGGCTCACACTCCAAATGTATATAGGCGCCCTATGCATGTCAAGACGCTATTTGACTCAGACTTTGCCAAAACATGACGTGGCGGGAGGGGGCCTCGGACGGGTGGGGGGTGACCGCCTCGCTGGGCCCCTCGTGGGGCCGCCTCGCGGGGCGACCTCGTGGTGGGCCCCTCGCGGGGCAGCCTCGCTGGGCCTCGCGCGGCCGCCGGACGGGCGCTCAGCGCAGGTCGTTCAGGAGGTTCTTGTTCCAGGCCAGCACGGTGTACGCGCCGACTTGGTAGGTCTGGGCGGGCGGGCCGAACGTGGCCAGCACGGCCGGGGTATCGGTGAAGCCCTGGATACGCCCGGGTGCCGGGGAAGAGCACGACGAAGTTCGCGGTCGCGCGGTGCGGGTCGTACCAGTCCGCGTCCGACTCCCACGGCGTATCGGGCCAGCCGACCGTTGACGGAGGACACGGCCCGGATCTGGACCCGGTTGCCGCTGGCCAGCGTGACGACGTTCGCTTCCCAGTAGCCGGACAGGCCCGTATGCAGATGCCGGGCGGCCAGCCAGGAGACCAGCTGCTGGTTCTGCGCGGGCACCGGCGGCTGGCTGATCTCGTAGCCCAGGCCGGCCAGGTAGCCGGCCAGCACGACGGCCAGTACCGGCAGCAGCCCGGCCGCCATCAGCGGCCGGGCCGCTATCGCCGCCGGGCCAGCAGCCGTCCGGCCAGGGCGGCGCTGAACGGCAGCACGGCGGCGATCTGGCGGGTCGCGGACAGCGTCTCGGCGTGCGTGCTGAGCACATAGGTGGCCAGGTTGATCAGCACGGCCGCGGCGAGCACCTGATCGACCAGGTCCAGGTCCCGCAGGAAGCGCCGCGCCGCCAGCCAGATGGCGCTGGCGGCCAGGAGAACGCCGACCACGTGCAGCATCGCCGCGGCGGTGATGCCGGTCAGGTGCAGCCCGAGGAAGTCGGCGCCGCCCAGCAGCAGCAGCCCTTCGCCGAGGACGGCCAGGTTATGGTTCACGATGGTGGCACCCTGCGCGAACTGCGTGGTGGGCGCCGAGACGAAGAATCCGCCCAGGGCATGAATGAGGGGCAGCGCCAGCTCGCCCAGGGCCCCCGCGACCAGCGCGGCCAGGCCGAGAGCCATCTCGTGCCACTGCGCCGCCAGCGGTGCGCGCTCGACGACGGTGGCCCGGTAGACGCGGACCGCGCATACCAGCGCGAGCGGCAGCACGCCGATGTAGAGCACCAGCGTGTCGGCCACCGTGGCCCAGGCCAGGAGCGCTCCGGCGATAACCGGGACATACCAGCGCGGGCGGGCGCGGTCGAGGATCAGCCAGGCCGCCATGACCGGCACCGACGTCCCGATGTGGTCCGGTGAGGAAATGAGCAGGTTCACCCCGGAACCGAGCTGCGGGGCGAGCATGATCCCGGCCGCGACCAGCATCCGCATCATGGCCTCGCGTCCGGTCGAGGTGCCCTTGGCCAGCAGGACGGCCAGCAGGACGGCGAGCGTGTAGGTCATGGCCGCGGCCACGTGGACGACGTTCGCGTTCAGGCCGCGCACCAGTTCCACCAGCATGTACTGCGGCAGTTCGGTGGTGTAGAACGAGACGTCAGACAGCGACCAGCCATGCAGCGCCACGTTGCCGTGCAGCATGTCCCAGGCCTGCAGGGCGTTGCCCGCGCCGTCGGAATTGACCGGCCAGGTCCGCGCCAGCCGGAGGTAGGCCGCGAACGCGGCGGCCACGCCGATCACCCACGCCGCCGCCAGCCATGTGCCGGGCCGCGGGGCGGCGCCGGGCCGGGCCGGTCCGGGTCACGCCTCCGGGGAAGCAGCTCGTGGCTGGCACTCACCTGCCCCATTGCACCACGCGGGAACGGGAAGGCATGGCAAGCTGGCGTCGTGCCTGAGATGCCGCCGAGCGCGAAAAAGACCCTTACGAGCATGCCCTACCGGCTTGTCGCCCGGCGGGTCATCCTTCCGTGGATGCTGCAGGGCGAGCAGCCGGCCGGGGAGGGGCTGGAGATCGGCGCGGGCAGCGGGGCGATGACGGCGCAGCTACTGACGCTCTATCCGCGGTTCCGAATGGTCGCGACGGACTACGACACCGAGCTGGTGAGCACGGCCGAGCAAGTGCTGGCCGGCTTCGGCAAGCGGGCCAGCGTCCAGCGGGCCGACGCCGCGCAACTGCCGTTCCAGGACGGCCGGTTCGACCTGGTGCTGTCCGCCGCCATGCTGCACCACGTCATCGAGTGGGACAAGGCCCTGGCCGAGGCGGTCCGGGTGCTCCGTCCCGGTGGCCGCCTCATCGGCTACGACATGCTGGACACCGTTCCGATCCGGCTCATGCACATCGGTGAACGGGAGACGACGCTGCTGCAGCGGCACGACCAGCTCCGGGCCGCGCTGGCGCGCCTCGACGTGACCGACCTGCGGGCCAAGACGGCGCTGGGCGGAGCCGTCATGAGGTTCGCCGCCCGCAAGGCCGCCTGAACGGGCTGAGCGGCGCAGGCCCAGGGCCCACCACTGTCTCGTTCGGCGGAATAAAGGACGCGGCGGAACACCCGGCCCGCGCGGCGAAAGGGACACCCCAGCCGGGTAAAGCCGCAGGTCACAGCCTTCCATCGACACGCTGAACTGGCGTAACGCGGCGCAGGAAAACCCGACATATGGCGTTAACACGCGATTCTTAGCTTCAGCCCCAGGCCCCGACACGGCGAAGGGATCTGGGCATGGACCTCGCTGAGAATCCGCAGATGGAGGACTATTCCCTCCGTTACACTCCGGCTGCTTTCCGTAAATGGTCACCGTGGATGGTGTTCCTCAGCTGCATGGTCGGGCTGTCGGCGATGGCCGGGTACGCCCTGGACGCGACGTTCGTCGACGCGTTCGGCTTCGGCAACGCGCTGGTGGGATTCCTGGTCGCCACGGCGGTCACGCTGCCGCTGATGCTCGTCATCGCGTTCGCGATCGCCCGCAAGCACGTCGACATCGACCTGCTGACCCGGGGAGCGGGGTTCGGCTATCTCGGCTCGACGGTGACGTCGCTGGTGTACGCGACCTACACGCTGATCTTCCTGGCTTACGAGGGCGCGATCATGGCCCAGGCCCTGACCGCGCTGACCCACCTCGACATCCACGTGTCGTACGTCCTGGTCGCGGCGGTGATGATCCCGCTGACCCTGTACGGGATGAGCTTCACGTCGAAGTTCCAGGCCTGGACCTGGCCGCTGTGGCTGGCGCTGATCGGCCTGGCCATCGGATCGGCCGCGACCGCGCCGGCCGCTGGCCACCACATGGTCGCGCCGGCCACGGTCGGCCCGGCCGGGGTCGCCGGGCTCAGCGTCATCGCGGTCGTCACCATCGCCGCCGCGCAGTTGTCCCTGGCCGCGCAGGTCGGGGAGCAGGGTGACTACCTGCGGCTGATGCCCGATCCGGGGGCGGGGCCCGGCGCGCAGCGACGGTGGAAGCTGACCGTGATCCTGGGCGGCCCGGGGCTCTCGCTGTTCGCCATGATCATCTTCTTCGCCTCCACGCTGCTGGTCGGCTACGCGAGCACCAAGCTCAGCCCGGGCCAGGTCAACGTGCCGGTGGACCTGTTCACCGCCGTCTACCAGCGGGTGACCGGCAGCCACACGGCCGCCCTCATCCTCGCGGTCCTGCTGGTGCTGCTGTCCCAGGTCAAGATCAACATCATGAACACCTACTCCGGGTCGCTGTCGTGGTCGAACTTCTTCTCCCGGCTGCTGCACCGCCACCCGGGGCGGGCCGCGTGGGTGTTCCTCCAGGTCGGCCTGGCTCTGGTGCTCATGGAGGTGAACATCTTCACCCACATCGTCACCGTGCTCGCGTGGTACGCCAACATCGGCGTCGCGTGGATCGCGGCGATGGTGTCCGACCTCGTGATCAACAAGCGCTGGCTCCGGCTGAGCCCGCCGGACCTCGTCTTCCACCGGGCGCACCTGTTCAACGTCAACCCGGTCGGCTTCGGCTCGATGCTCGTGGCCGGCGCCGTGTCGATGGCCGCCTACTACGGCGCGTTCGGCCCGACGGCCGCCGCGCTGTCGCCGTTCTTCGCGCTCGGCGTGGCGATCGTGCTGCCGCCGGTCGTGGCCGCGGCGACCCGGGGCCGCTGGTACGTGGCCCGCGTGAGCGACCTGCCGGCCGGCGCCGCCGAGCTGCCGTGCACGGTGTGCGGGGGCTCCTACGACGTCATCGACATGGCCACCTGCCCGCACCACGGCGGGACGATCTGCTCGCTGTGCTGCTCGACCGAGGGTGCCTGCCACGACGTGTGCAAGCCGAGCGCGTGGCGGCCCGCTCGCGGCTCAGTGATGCTCGGCATGCCTGACCCCGCACCCGCCGCGTGCCGCCGCCATCGCTCTCGACGCCGAAGCCCAGCCCTCAACGGAGGTGGCCTGAATGAACACTGTCCAGCCCGGAGGCCCGACCGGCCAGTCGCGGGCCCTGATCGTCGTCGACATGCAGAACGGGTTCTGCCATCCGGACGGCTCGCTGCCCCGGCTCGGACTCGGGCTGGCCGGGGCGGACGCCGCCGTGCGCAACACCGTCACCGCGGTCCAGCAGGCCCGCCGGGCCGGCCTCCCGGTGATCTTCACCCGGCACCAGTACCGGCCGGGGCGCGCCGACGAGGGCCAGCGCCTGTCCGAGCTGAGCGGCGACCTGGCCGCGGCGAACGGGCTGGCCGCGGGCAGCTGGGACGCCGACGTCGTCGACGAGCTGAATTGCGGGCCGGACGACCTCGTCATCGACAAGGTCCGTTTCGACGCCTTCCTGTGGACTTCGCTCGACCCGCTGCTGCGCGGCCTCGGCGCCGAACATCTCCTGGTCTGCGGGGTCGTCACCAACATCTGCGTCGAGTCCACCGTCCGGGCCGCGTTCATGCGGGACTATCCGGTCACGCTGCTGGCCGACTGCTGCGCCGCGCAGACGCCACGCCTGCACGACCTGGGCGTCGAGGTGATGGGCAGCTGTGGCTTCGCCTCGATCGCCGCGGTCGGCGACGGCTTCGACGTGGGCCGCTCGCCGCTCCCCGGCCCGGCGGTGCCCGTGGCCGGAGCGGTCGCGTGAGCACCCCGCTGCTCGCGGGCTCAGGTAACAGGCGGGTCACCTCGGCGAGATTCGCCCGTAACCAGCGATTCCTAACGTCACAGCAGATGAGGGTGGGACCTGCGGCCGGTGGCCGGAGCGGGCGGGCGCACGACGTACGCCGGGTACGGGACCTGCTCCGGTTCGCCGTGCTGCGCGGGGCCTACGCGGACGGGCCGCTTCCCGGGGAGAGCGAGCTGATGGCCGCGCACGGCACGTCCCGGGCCACGGTCCGGGAGGCGCTGGCCCTGCTGCGGTCCGACGGGCTCATCGAGCGCACCCAGGGCATCGGCACCCACGTCGTGGCGAGCACGGCCATCACCCGGCTGGCCGAGGCGCACGGCGCGGTCAACCCCTCGCCGGACAGCATGTTCAACCGGCGGCTGCGGCCCCGGGTGCTGGACCGCTCGGTGATCCCGGCCCCGGTCACGATGGCCGGGCGGCTCGGCGTCCCGCCCGGCACATCCTGCCTGCGGCTGGAATACGTCGCGCTGCTGGAGGACCAGCCGGTCGGCCTGGCCACCAACTATGTGCTCTTCCCCGAAGCCGGCCAACTGCTGGACTGCCCGTTCGTCTCGGACTGGTACGCGCTGCTCGCGGACGCGGGAGTGGAGTTCGGCGAGTCGGAGTTCGTCATCGGCTGCGAGCTGGCCGACGCGACCGTCGCGGCGGAGCTCGCGGTCCGCGAGGGCACCCCGGTGATCTCCATGGAGCAGACCATCGCCGACCGCGCTGGCCGGCCGTTCGACCTGGCGTTCGTCTACACCCTGGCCAGCCGGTTCAGGTTCGTCTCGCGCGCCCTGCGCGGGCGCATCTGAGCCAGGCCCCCCGTCGCGAGGAGCTGATCACGTTGAATGAACTACCGCTCACCCTGACCGAGGCCGCGGCGGCGCTGCGCTCGGGGGCCGTCACTTCGGTGACGCTCACCGAGGCGGCGATCGCCGGCGCCGACCAGCTGGACGGCGTGGTCGGCGCCTACATGGCCCGGTTCGACGACTACGCGATGGCCGCGGCCGAGGCGGCCGATGAGGAACTGGCCAGCGGCGTGGACCGCGGCCCGCTGCACGGCATCCCGTGCGGGGTGAAAGACATCCTGGCCATGGCGGAAGGGCCGACCACCGCGCAGAGCCTGATCCTGGACCGGACGTGGGGCGAGGGCCGGGACGCGCCGGTCGTCGCCCGGCTCAAGCAGGCCGGCGCGGTGATCACCGGGAAGACCACGACGATGGAGTTCGCCATCGGGCTGCCCGACCTGACCAAGCCGTTCCCGGTCCCGCGCAACCCGTGGGACACCACGACCTGGCCGGGCGGCTCCAGTTCCGGCTCGGGCGCCGGGGTCGCCGCGGGCTTCTTCTACACCGCCATCGGCACCGACACGGGCGGCAGTATCCGGATCCCGGCCGGGTTCTGCGGGGTCAGCGGGCTCATGCCGACGTTCGGCCGGGTCCCGAAGTCCGGCTGCGTGCCGCTCGGCTACAGCCTGGACCACATCGGGCCGCTCGCGCGCAGCGCGGCCGACTGCGCCGCCGTACTGGAAGTCATCGCCGGCCTGCACCCCAGCGACCCCGACTGCGCCGACGCCCCGTTCCGCGCCGAGGCGGCGCCCGCGGACCTGGCCGGGGTCCGCGTCGGCGTCGTGACCGAGAACCACATCTCGGCCGAGGCCGACCCGGCCGTCCGGCCGGCCCTCGGGGCCGCCGTGGCGGTGCTGGCCGGCCAGGGCGCCGACGTGCGCGAGGTGCGGCTGCCCTACTGGACCGAGATGGTGACGGCGAACATCGCCACCATGTCGGCCGAGGCCCTCGCCTACCACCGCGGGGACATGTGCGACCGCTGGGGCGACTACTTCGCCGCCACGCGCGCCTTCATCGCCCAGGGCGCGCTGATCTCGGGGGCGGACTACGTTCAGGCCCAGCGGGTCCGCCGGGTCACCCAGCAGGCGCTCGGCGAGCTGTTCTCCGAAGTCGACCTCATCGTCTGCCCGACCACGCAGGCCGGCGCGCCGAGCTACGAGACGCTCGGCGACGGCCCGGCCAGCCTGGGCCGGCTCATGGGGCTGATCAACACCGGCTACTGGGACTGCGTCGGCAACCCGGTCCTCGCGATGCCGATGGGCTTCACCGAGGCCGGGCTGCCGCTGTCCATGCAGATCGCCGCGCGGCCGTTCGGCGAGGCGGCCGCGCTGGGGGCCGGCCAGGTGTACCAGGAGCACACCGGCTGGCACCTCCGCCAGCCAGCGATCACCGGCACCGAGCCGGCCGCCGCGTGAGCAGGAGAGGGCAGATGGAACCGAACGAAACGGCATGCGAGGCCGCGGTACGCGCGATGCTCGCCGCGGCCGGGCTGTCACCCAGCGAGGACGAGATCGACGCGCTGTGCGCCGGCTACCCGGGGTTCCGGGCCTCGGTCGACGCGCTGTACGACGTGGCCGAGGCGCGGTACGCCGACCCTGCGCTGCGCTTCCGGGCGGCGGACACCGCCCGGGTCGACTGGGCGTCCTGATAATTCAGCCGAACGAAACGCGGCCGGCGCCCGGGCTTGATCCGGGCGGCGGCCGCGTTCGGGAGAAGAGCTAGGGCGCCGTGCTGGGGTTGACGCCGACGTCGACGGTGACCCAGCCCTGGCTGCCGTTCGGGCCGGCCGCGGCGATCCGGTAGTAGCCGGCGGTGGGGAACTTCACTGTGAAGGTCGCCTGGCCGCTGGCCAGCGAGACCGAGCTGGGGAAGCCGGGCGGGGCCGCTACGCCGGACGGGGGCGTGACGGTGAGCTTGACCGGGCCGCTGACGCCGGAGTCCAGTGAGAGCCCGCCGGTCTCCGCCTCGAGGTTGATCGTCAGCGAGCCGCCCGGATTGGGGGCGGCGATGTCGGTCAGGATGCCGCCGGGCCCGTGGAAGGCGATCGTGTCGGCCGGGGCGACCGGGACGTCCGGGGCCGGGAGCGGCTTCTGGCGGAAGTTGAACGCGGACATCAGGTCGTTCTGCCGGGCATTCAGCTTGGTCAGCGGGGCGAGACCCCACAGGTGCTGCATGAACGACAGGATCGAGACGTTGGTGCTCTGGTGGTGGTAGACGCCCCGGCGGGCATAGGGGCTGACGATGATCGTCGGGGTCCGGGTGCCGTAACCGGTGGCGGCCGGCGGGGCGACATGGTCCCAGAATCCGCCGCCCTCGTCGTAGGTGACGAAGATCGCGGTCGAGTCCCAGTACTTGCTGTGCGCGACGGCGTTGACCAGCTGGCCGATCCAGGCGTCGCCCTGGCCGATGTCCTCCTCGGCCTCGGTGCTGTAGTCGACGCCGGGCCGGACGAACGAGAACTCCGGCAGGCTGCTGCTGGACAGGTCGGAGAAGAACTGGTCGCCGGTGGTCAGGTCGGCGGCGTGGCCGGGCGGGATGATCTGGTTCCAGATCGTGCCGGTCAGCACCGACGGGGGCAGCGCGTAGTAGATCTTCCAGCTCCGGTTGTGCGCGGTCAGCTCGTCGAAGATCGAGTTCCACGGCTGGGCCGGGCCGGGCTGGAGGTTGTTGTACACCCAGCCGTGGTCGGTGCCGTTGAGCGCGGTCATGACGTTCGGCTGGGTCGGGGCGATCACCGGCTGGAAGTTGTGGTCGGCCAGCTCGAACGACTTGGCCAGGTACTGCTCGTTCGGGTCGGCCTGCGGGCCGAACTCGGTGATCGAGGCCATGCTGTCCTGCGGGAAGACCGTGTAGTGGTCCATCTGGTAGCCGTGGCCGGGCTGGTAGTCCATCGCCATCTGCTCGACGGCGGCGCTGTTGTTCAGCGCGCCCATCACGTCGCCCTCGTTCGGGCCGGCGTAGGCCGGGCTCACGTTCGGCGCCGAGTCGTAGTAGGCGTTCGGGTTCAGCAGCGACGTGTTGGCCGGGATGCCGTCCGCCCCCGGGAAGCTGCCGAAGAGGTTGTCGAACGTGTGGTTCTCGATCATGACCTCGATGACGTGCTTGATCGGCGCGTTCGGCAGGCCATGCGTGCTCGCCGTGACGTGGCTGGCGGTGGCGGGCGTGGTGGTAGCGGCCAGCGACGCGATCCCGGCTAGCGACGCGATCCCGGCCAGCAGCAGGCGCTTCCGTGGTTGTCGCAGTATCAAAAATCCTCCCCGTGGATGGGCGAAATTGTTGCACGTCACCGGCGGATTACCGCGCGCGAAGACGTCCACGGCGATTTTGCCCGGAGAAAATGGCCGGAATGGTCGATTGTGTCTGACTGTGAGGCAAACGATAAACTAACAATGCCACCCAGAGGACTGTAACTTCTTAACGAGCGGTCCGGCTCTCGGGGAGCCCGGCCATCGGCAGCGAACCGTAGAACTCGAGGTGCCGTCGCGCTGCGGCCGGCCAGGTGTGGCGGGCGGCGATGCTCCGGCCGGCCGCCGCGAGGGCGGGATCGGGCCGCGTCCACGCCGTTCGGGATCACGGTCGCGTCGATGCCCCAGCCGTCGCGGAGCTCACGCGCGACCGAACGGGAGACGCAGACATGACCGAACGGGCGCCGGATGGCACGCTCGTGGCAGGCCGTGAGTTCCGGCGTGGTGAAGTGGTCGATGTGGTGCACCGTGCGCACGCAGCGGCCGGCCGCGTTGGCGCTGATGCAGTCCTGGGCGTGCACGATGTCGTAGCCGCGCGGGTCGAAGGCGTCCCGCAGCGCGGCGATCGAGCGGAGCACGCGCTCTCCCGCGCCTTCGCCCTCCCGGTCCGGGAATGGGACGATGACCTGCCGGACCGCTAGGTAACAGCGGGTGGCTGGGTCACGCCGTGGCCGGTCCACTCTCCGCATCCCGGCCAGCCCGCCAGCCCGGCCAGCCCGGCGAGCCCGACTAGGCCGGAGCGCCCGCCGGCACCCCCACAAACCACTCCCGTCACACTGGCCCCACAGCGGCGGGCTCGTTCATGATCATGTGGAGAAAACGTCATATCTAGCGGCAAACTTCACATGATCATGGAGGAAGGGTGCTGGGCTAGCGGAAAACTCCGCATGATCATGGGAGCAGCGGAGGCGGGGCGGGTCAGCGCTCCTCCCGCTGGGCGTTGACCTGATCCAGCCAGGCCTGCACGACCATCAGGGAGTCCGGTTGCAGGCTGAACACCCGGGCCCGCGCGTCCCGCTCCATCCGCCCGTCGGCGATGATCCCCACGTCGAGCAGCACCTTCAGGTGACGGCTCATCGCGGGCGCGCCCGTTCCGGTGGCCTCGGCCAGTTCCCCGGCGCGTAGCGGCCCGTTGCCCAGCAGCCGCACGACGTGGCGCCGCGTGGGGTCACCCAGCGCCTCCAGCACCGGCGCCACCGCGTCATCCATCGTTTGCCAATCTTTATCCACGAAGCAAATATTTGTCATACTCGTGAAATATTGTCAAGAACGGATGCCGAACGAGACGGTGGGGCGAGTCCGGGAGCCGGTGGGAGTGGCCTGGTGGGGGAGGCGGGGAGGACAATGGGGGCAGGTCACGGGCGCTACTGAGGGGGTGGTGATGTGCGCGGTGATCACGAGGGCGGTCCGGTGGAGACGGGCGCGGGCGTGAGTGACGGCATGGGGGTCTGGGAGTCGGTGCGGTACCGGCCGCCGCCGGCGCTGCGGCCTTTTGCCGGGTGGTACTCGGGGTACCGGCAGGCCGGGCTGGCGCCGGGACGGCACCGGGGGCTGCCCTCGCCGTACCTCACGCTGATCGTCACGCTGGACGAGCCGCTGGCCGTGGCCGCCCATCCCGACCCCCGCCAGCCGGCCACCGGCATGACGTCCTGGTCGGCGGCCTGCACACCGCGCCCGCGCTGATCACGCACGACGGCAGCCAGTCGGGGATCCAGCTCGGGATCACGCCCCTGGGGGCCCGCGCGCTGCTGGGGATCCCGGCCGGCGAACTGGCCCAGATCGATCTCCACGGACATGAAATCCTCGGCGCGCTGGCCTCTGAGCTGAGGGAACGGGTGCGAGCCGCGCCGGACTGGGCGGGCCGGTTCGCGGTCCTCGACGAGATGCTCATCCGCCAGGCGAACGCGCACGACCGGACCGGCCCGATGGGGCCGGAGGTGGCGCCGGAGGTGGCGTATGCGTGGCGGGCGCTGCTGGCGGCGCGCGGGGAGGTGTCCATCTCGGCCCTGGCCGATGAGACGGGCTGGACCAGCCGGCATCTCGGTGCCCGGTTCCGCGCCGAGACGGGGCTGTCCCCGAAGGGCGCGGCGCGGGTGGTGCGCTTCGACCGTGCGCGCCGGCTTCTCCAGCGCCGGGTGACGGCGGGCGGCGCGCCCGCGCTGGCCGACCTGGCCGCCGCGTGCGGGTACTACGACCAGGCGCACCTGGCCCGGGAGTTCCGCGGGCTGGCCGGCTGCGCGCCGAGCCGCTGGCTCGCGGAGGAGTTCCGAAACGTCCAAGCCGCGCCGGCCCTCACCGAGGAAGGATCACAGGCATGACCGATACGGCACCAGCGCCACAGGTGTGGCCTACGCTCCGCGCCCGCGACGCCCGCGGGCTCATCCGTTTCCTCGTGGACGCCTTCGGCTTCGAGGAGACCGTCGTCTACGCCGACGGCGACCGCGTTCACCACGCGCAACTGTCGTGGCCGGCCGGCGGCGGCATCATGCTCGGCTCCGCGGCGCCGCCCGCCGAACAGGACGCCTGGCCGATTCAGCCCGGGACCTTCGGCGCCTACGTCGTCACCGACGAGCCGGACAAGCTGTTCGCCCGGGCCACCGCGGCCGGCGCGGAAGTCATGCAGGGCCTGCACGACACCGACTACGGCTCACGGGACTTCGCCGTCCGTGACCCGGAAGGCAACCGGTGGTCGTTCGGCACCTACCGCGGCGAGCCGCGGAAGAACGCCAGCGCCTGAGCCAGCGCCCGAGGCACAAGGCGGGGCGGGGCGTCAGCGGAGTTTGCGCAGGAACGGGTCGTCGGGCGGGCTGGGGGCCAGCCGGATCCGCGCGTCCACCGCGAACGCCCCGTCCGGGCGGGCGATCACCGGATTGAGGTCCAGGCCGGCGACCTCGGGCAGGTCGTCGGCGAGCCGGGAGACGCGCAGCAGCATCTCCCGCAGCGCCGGCTGGCCCGCCTCCGACGGGCCCACCACCGGCAGGCGCGGCGCCGAGCGCAGGGAGCGGATCAGCTCGTCGGCGTCCGCGTCGGTGAGCGGGGCCAGCCGCGCCACCCGGTCGCCCAGCACCTGGCTCGCCTCTGCGCCGCGCAGCACCACCAGCGGGCCGAACACCGGTTCCTGCACGACCCCGATCATCACCTGCGTTCCGCCGTTGATCTCCCGGTCGGCCAGCGGTATCCCGTAGCAGGCCAGTAGCTGGGTCACCTCGGCCGGGGCCAGCCAGCGGCCGTCCGGCCGGCCGGTCAGGAACCGGGCCACCAGGGCCCGCGCTTCGGCGGTCCGCACGTCCGCGAACTCCGGGATCCGTCCCTCCGGCCGTGCTTTCCACTCGCCGTAGGTGGCCGCCCGGGCCAGCGCGGCCGCGGCGGCTTCCGGGTAGCCGTAGGCGGGGACGGATCCGCCGTGGCCCGCGGCCGGCGCCTCGGGCGCCGGGCGGGCCTGCTCGTCGCCGCGCGGCAGCAGCCGGAGCGATTCCATCTGGTCCAGCACCACCGACACCAGCGGCACGCGGACCTCGGCGGCGCGGATGGCGGCCGTGAGGTCGCCGGTGGCCGCGGTCGGCAGCACGAGCGCCAGCACCGCGTCGACGCCCTCGTCGGCGGCCAGCAGTTCCAGGCAGCGACGGAAATCGTCGTGGGAAATCACCGCTGTCGTGTCGACCGGCCCGGTGACGGAGCCGGCCGCTGGCACCAGCGCGTGCAGCCGCCGCCGGGTCTCGGCGGCCGGGGTGTGGATGGTGAGGCCCGACTCCACGCACGCGTCAGCGGCGAGAACGCCGGCGCCGCCGACATTCGACACTACGGCCACGTTCCGGCCAGCCGGCGTCGGCTGGGTCGCCAGCAGCGCGGCGGTGTCCAGCAGTTCGCCGAGGCTGGGCGTCGCGATGATCCCGGCCTGCTCGAACAGGGCCGTGCGGCTGATCATCGGGGGAGGCGCCGAGGCGGTGTGCGAGGCGGCCGCCTTCTGCCCGGCGGCCGAGCGGCCGGCATGGACGGTGAGGACCGGCATGGTGCGGCTCACCCGGCGGGCGGTACGCCCGAACTTGCGCGGATTGCCGAACGACTCGATGTACATCACGGCGAGCTGGGTCACGCCGTCGTGTTCCCACCACATCAGCATGTCGTTGCTCGAGACGTCGTACTTGTTGCCGACCGAGGCGAACGAGGAGATCCCGAGGCCGAGGCGGGACAGGTGGTCCATCAGGGCGAAGCCGAGCCCCCCGGACTGCATGACCAGCCCGACGATGCCGGGAACCGGGTGGCGGACGGCGAACGTCGCGTCGAGGCCGATGCCGGGGACCGCGATGCCGAAACAGTTGGGCCCGACGAGCCGCATGCCGTACCGGCGGCAGATCGCCAGCAGGTCGGCGCCGCGCGGGGTGTCGAGGCCGGACGTGATCACGACCAGCCCCTTGATGCCACGCTGGCCGCATTCGTCGGCGACGCCGGGCACCGCGGCCGGGGGCACGGCGACAACGGCCAGGTCGACGGGGATGGGAAGAGCCGTCACCGACGGCACGCACGGCACGCCCTCCAGGTGGCTGGCATGCGGATTGACCGCGTATACCTGCCCCTGGTAGCCGCCGCTGACGATGTTGTGCAGGATGGCCCGGCCCACCGTCCCGATCCGGCGGCTCGCGCCGACCACGGCGACCGAGGCCGGCAGCAGCAGGTGACGGAGACTATGCACGTCGGCGAGGCTCTCCCGTCGAGCCACCGCGTCCAGGTAGCTGTCCAGCTGGCGGCTGGCATCACCGGCGGCACTGGGCGGCAGGGGAAAGGTCAGCTCGACGACGCCGTCTTTCATGCGCCGTTCGACCCGCAGCCCCGCGTCGGCGAATACCTTCAGCATCTCCCGGTTCTGGCTCAGCGTCTGCGCGATGAAGGCCTTGATGCCGCGGCTGCGGGCGAGCGAGACAAGATGCTCGAGCAGCAAAGTCGCGACGCCGCGCCGGTGCATGTGGTCGGCCACGGCGAAGGCGATCTCCGCCGTGTCGGGCTGGCCGGAGATCTCATAGCCCGCCACGCCGATGACCTCGTTGCCGCGGAAGGCGAGCAGCGCGGTGTGATCCGGTGCGGGCGGCAGGCAGACCCGCACGGCTTCCTGCTCGGCGGCCCGCCGGCTCAGGTTGAAGAAGCGCAGGTAGGCGTTGTCCGGCGACATGGCCTCGTGCATGGCCTTGACCGCGCCGAAGTCTCCGGGGCTGGCCGGGCCGGATCTCGATCGTGGTGCCGTCCGCGAGCAGTGCGTACACGCTGGCCGGGGGAGCCGGGCCGGTGGCGGGGGAGGCCATGCTCGTCCCGGTCTCCCCGGCCCCGGGGGCCACCGGGTCACCTGGCCTGGCTCTCATCGCGACCTCCTTCCCGCTGCTTTCATTTCAGCGGCCGCGGGTGCATGCTCCTAGAGACCAACGTCCCGCGAGCCGGTAGCCGGGCTTCCCCGTCGCCTTTAATGTGACCCGGTGTTACCAGCTGCGACACGCTGAGTGCATGATGGAGACTGCTACGTCCTCATGATCCGGCGGACGTGCGCCGATCATCCTGGATGGACGCGGCCATCAGCGGACATCGCGAGAAAGGGTGGGAGCATGACAACGTGGACTTCACCCTCCGGGCGCATACTCGTGGGCGTCGACGGCTCTCCGGCTTCGGTGGCCGCCGTGCGCTGGGCGGCCAGCGAGGCACAGCTGCGCGGAATGCGGGTTCATGTGCTGTACGTCCGGGACCGGCGGGTTCCGGCCCCGGCCCACTATGCGCCGCAGCCTCGTACCGGTGATGCCGGGGCCAGCTGGCCGGCCGGTGAATCGACCGTCACGGCGGTGCTGACCGAAGCTCTCGGCACCGAGCCGTGGGCGGGCGTCCAGACGGAGCTGGCGGACGGCCTGCCCGCCCGGGAGCTGCTCGAACGCGCGGCCGGAGCGGAGATGCTCGTGCTGGGCAGCACCCAGCCCGGCGGGGAGGCGGCGTCGTCGGCGATTCAGCCCAGGACCCCGCTCGGGCCGGTCGCCCGGGACTGCCTGCGCGCCGCGCCATGTCCCGTCGTGGTGGTGCGCCCCCGGGGTGTGCCGTCCCCGGCCCAGCCGGTGCGCGTGCCGTGACACCTAAGCGGTAACTCGCAGAAGGGCAGGCCGAACCGCAGGTGCGTGCTCACCCCGACGATGGCCTCTTTAATTCGGCTGCTGGCGGGCGGGCCGGTGCTCGACGAGCGTGTCGGAGGATGGCATGGATGCACGGGCTACTTGTGACCGTCCTTCCAGCGGACCACGTACGGTGGGGGCGCCTAGTCCTCGCCGTGAACCTCGATGATTTCACCCGTGCGATCCCCATCGCCCACGTGACGCCCTCTGACCAGCACCTCATCACCTGTAACCGCGCGCATCTCTGCCCTCCTTCGCGTGGGACGCGATTACGATGCCGCCGCTGTGCCCGGGAGGGCAGGGTCAAAGGTCCGCAGATCAAGGCCGGTCATGGTGGCCGGGCGCATGGTCGTAAGGTGGCTGCTCAGGTCCGGTGGCCGGTCCACAGCGGGCCGATGGCGCGCCACTCGGACTCCCATGCGCTCAGCCGCCGCCGGTCCAGCGCCCGGCAGGCCAGGGCCTGCGCTCCGAACAGCACGAACAGCGATCCCAGGCCGGTCAGCGTGACGGCGATGACCACGTCGCCGATGACCTCGTTATGGGCCGTCGGAGGATTGGTGATCTTGCCCAATGCGTCGATCCAGGTCATTACGGTGCTGCCCTTCCTCGCCCCGGCCGGGGCGAGGACGTCACCGGTCCCGACGGACCCGTCCGGCGCCGTCCACCGGCCCGGCACCCAGTTCACCTGGACCGCCGAGTACGGGTCCGGGGTCCCGGCGTCCGGTGACTCCTGGAGCAGGACGGCGCGCACCGGGTGGTCGGCCGCGGCCTGCAGCCGGGCCTGACGCAGCGCCGCGTGATCCGCCCACCGCCCAACCACGATCGCCGCGACCGGAATCGCCACGACGACCAGGACCAGGACGGCCAGCTTGACGGCCACTTCGGCCCGGTCAGCGCCACGACGCAGGGGGCTACGGCGAAACCCGAGCCAGCGCACGCAGCGGGCCAGGCCCATCGGCCGGGTGCCGGGCATGCGGCTGCTCATGACGGTCACCTCCACCGGGTCCCCCAGCGCTCTGACATCTCGGCCCGAGCGCGGACCGGCCTGCCCTCAGCCTGCCGGTGAACGCGGTGCCGGCGAAGTGCCAAATTGACCTGGTATGGCGGGACCTTTGGCCATACCTCGGTTACACGTCGAGGATGAACCGCGCGGCGGGGCTCAGCCGCGCGAAGGTGTCCGGCCGCAGGTATTTCTTCTGGTCGAGCTGCTGCGGGTGGCCGCGGCGGGTGAAGTAGGAGTGCAGGGCGCGCCGCGGCCGGCCGGTCCGGTTCCGGGTGCCGCCATGCCAGAGATGGCTGTTGAAGATGACGACGGTGCCGGCCAGCGCGATGAGCTGCACCTCGCCGGGATGGGGGTCAGCCGGATCGGCCATCGCCTCGCGCGGCCGCGCGCCGAGCCGGTGGGAGCCGGGCACGACGCGGGTCGCGCCGTTGCGCGCGGTGAAGTCGTCCAGCAGCCAGATCGAGTTGCACACCTGGTAACCGCCGGACCCGGCCGGCTCCCCCAGTCGGCGTGCAGCGGCTGGTGGCCCTCGCCCGGCCGGGCGGCGCGGAAGTTCAGCGACGACAGCTTGAACTCGCCCAGCACGTGCGCGACACCCGCGAGCACCCGGGGGTGGGTGAAGCAGACGTCGAAGACCGGATCCTTGTTGACCAGGTCGGCCAGGCGGTCGGTGCCGGCCTCCTGATGCACCTCGATCCCGGCCCGGTCGCCCTCGGCGGCGAGCAGCCCGTCGAGCCGGTCGCGCATCGCCGCCACCTGGGCGGCCGCCAGCACGCCCGGGATCGGCACGTATCCGTCCCGGTCCAGCCGGTCCCTGGTCGCCGCGTCGAGGCTGGGCACCCCGAGCTGGGTGAGCGCAGTGGCCATGTCCATGGGCGCCTCCGCGGCGTCGTCCCGCTTCTCCCTTCCCATTGTGGCCGGGCCGCCAGGCTCATTCGCGGGACGTCTCGCGGGCTCCCCGCATGGCGAGGAGGACGGTCCCGGCGGCGAACACGAGCGCCGCGCATACCGTCGCACCGCGATCGCCGGACGGCCGGGCCGGCCATAGCCAGGGCGTGGTCCAGCTCTCCTGGACGGCGTAGATGCTCAGCACCAGATAGGCCAGCGGCCCCAGCCAGCTCAGGCTGCCGCCGGTCAGCGCGGCGGTGAGCAGGGCGACGCCGGTCAGGCCGGCGACGTCGCGCAGGAGCCCGAGCGAGCCCGTCACCAGGTGCGCCGCCGGCGGCCCCGGCGGCGAGCGCGCCGAACGCGAGGCAGGTCAGCACGATCACGGTGCCCAGCCGCAGGAACGGCAGCCACCGGCCGGTGGCGCGTTCGGGCTCGCCGAACGGGCTGCGGGTGCTCACGGCGACCACCGACGCCGCCGCCGTCTCGACGATCAGCGGGAACATCACCGAGTACGTCCCGGTGGCCGGGGTCCAGTGCAGGACGACGCGCAGCGCGACCCCGACGGCCGCGAGCACGCCCACGCTGGCCGGGACCCGCGGCTGGCCCAGAACAGGCGGGTCAGGCGCGGCCGGGGGCAGGCCGGCCCCGCCCGCCACGGCGGTCACAGCCGGGTCCCGGCCAGGACCGCGCTGTAGCCGCGCTCCAGCGGGGCGTCCCCGACGCCGTGGCCTTCGCCCCGGAC
Organism: uncultured Actinomycetes bacterium; assembly: GCA_963718475.1. Taxonomy (GTDB): domain Bacteria; phylum Actinomycetota; class Actinomycetes; order Streptosporangiales; family Streptosporangiaceae; genus CAVQZM01. Next base: position 83,649 of record CAVQZM010000052.1, read on the forward strand.
GGTCAGCTCGGCCGGTGTCCCGTGGAAGACGATCTTCCCCTCCGCCATCAGGGCCACCTCGGAGCAGGCCGCCCCCACGTCCTCGACGAGATGAGTGCTGACGATCACGGTCGCCCGCTCGCCCACGTCCCGGATCAGCGACCGGAACTGCACCCGCTGCTCGGGATCCAGCCCGGCGGTCGGCTCATCGAGCAGCAGCAGTTCGGGCTGGTTCACGATGGCCTGCGCGATGCCCACCCGCCGCAGCATCCCGCCGGACAGCGTGCGCAGCTTCGACCGGGCGCGCGAGCCGAGCTCGACCCGTTCCACCGCCGCCGCTACCGCGCGCGGTACCTGCCGTGACGGCATCTCCTTCAGCAGCGCGAAGTACTCGACGAACTCCACGACCGTGAAGTTCGGGTAGTAGCCGAGCGCCTGCGGCAGGTGGCCGAGCCAGGCGCCGGATCTCCCGGCGCGGCCCGTAGTGCCGGGGATCACGGCCGAGCAGCCGCAGCGTCCCGGACGACGGCGGGATGACCGTGGCCATCATCCGCAGCAGTGACGTCTTGCCCGCGCCGTTCGGCCCCAGCAGCCCGAAGACTCCCGGGCCGGTGTCCAGGCTCACCCCGGCGACGGCCTGGTGCCGGCCGAACTGGCGGGTCACATCCTTCATCTCGACGTTCATGACTGTCCCTTCGGGGATGCGGCCGTCAGGCGGCCAGCAGGCCGGCCAGGGTGAGGTGCCCGGCCCGCACGGCCGGCAGATGAGCGGCCAGCCACGCCCGGCGCGCGGCGCCGCGAGCGCGGCGAACCGCTGGGCCGCGGCGGCGATGTCCGCGGGCACGCGGGGCGGCGGCGGCGCCCCGGCCGCCAGCTGGAGGCCATAGGCCACTGCGAGCTGCGCCGACTGCGACGGGGTGACGGAACGCAGGCTCAGCCCGGGAGGCAGGCCGGTGACCGCGGCCGTCGCCTCGTACCGGAGCGAGGTGGCCAGCTCGGCGGCGGTCATCGGGCCCCCGGCGTTGATGAACTTCCCGACGTGCAGCACGGGTGGCCGGCCGGTGATCGTCGCGGCCTGCGAACCCGCCCGCATCCTCCGGGGCGACGAGCTCGGCCCGCACGGGCATCCCCGGCAGCCCGGCGAACTGGCTGGTCACCGGGGCCAGGTCGGCGGCGATGACGGACAGGAGCGACCGGTAGGCCGGGTGCACGCAGACCGGGACCGGGGAATGGGTATCGCACACCGGGGTGTAGCGGATCGGCTGGTCGCCGGCCGCGTCATGCAGCGCGGGAACCAGGGCGCCCTGCGGGGCCTGCTCGCGCACGGTACCGGCCAGGGCCACTCCGGCGCCGATCGCGACGATTCCCGCGGCGGTCAGGGCGGCCGCCGCGCCGCGCGCCCACGTCCCGGCGCCCCGGGCCATGGGCGCGATGGCACTCACGGCGACGGCCGTCACGCCGCACAGGAAGATGATCTGCAGGATGGCCAGGCCCGGGTCCACGCCGAAGAAGACGGACGCGCCCGCGCTGACGCTGTCCCGGGCCGGGGAGACCCACCCGTAGCGGCCCGGCAGCCCCAGGCTGACCTGGAGCAGCAGCATGAGCCCGATGGCCAGCACGGGAGCGGTGAACCGGCTCGGCGCGACCACGCCCGCCGCGAACCCGAGGGCGGTGAACGCCAGCACGCCCATCGGCGCCGACCGCGACCGGCCACCAGACCGGGCCGCCCCAGGTCGCCTCCCGGGCCGTCAGGGCGAACAGGATGGCGCACGCCACCGCGTAGAGCGCCATCGACCACGCGGCGGTGGCGGCCAGGACGGCCCCGCGGCGGGCCCACGGCGTGCGGGCGGTGCTGGTCAGCAGGTCGGTGAGGTTCCGTCGCGCCTCCCGGGAGGCCATCCAGGCCGCGATCCCGGCCGCGAACGGCCCGATGACCTGCAGCGAGCCCTGCATGGCCAGGCTCCGGCTGCTCCACAGCGCCACCGGCGCCTTCAGCACCCGCCCGTACGGCGTCGCCATCCACAGCAGCACCCCGAGCAGCGGCACGAGGATCCACGTCGCGTTCCGCCGTAGCTCCAGCCGCAGCAGCCGGCCGGGCGCCGGACCCCGGCGGATTTTTACCGAACGGACCCGTGGTACTGCGGTCACGACCGTGCTCCTTTCGGCGTGCGGGTTCGCACCAGGACGACCGCGGCGCAACCGACGGCGACCGCCAGGTAGGGCAGGACCAGGGCCTGGTCGGTGACCGCGGCACCCGGCCACCCGCCGGCCGCCTGCCCGCCCAGCACGGCGATGCACCAGACGGCCAGCCCGGCGGCCACTCCCACATTGGCCGAGCGGGCCAGTGTCGCCGCGGCCAGCGCCACCGCCGAGATCGCCACCATCGGCGCCAGCCAGCCGAACGTGATCCCGGCGTGCGCGGCGGACGTACCAAGCGACGAGGCGGCCCAGGCCAGGACCGACGCGGCCACCCCCAGCGCCGCGTTCAGCACGAAAATGGCCCCGGCCCGGGCCAGCAGCACGAGCCGGTCGCTCACCGCCATGCTGCGGGCCAGCTCGAAGGCCGGGTCGATGCCCGGGCCGTAGGCGTACGCGACGCCCGCGGCCGCGACCGCGGGGACCAGCAGCGGCACCAGCGGCAGGAACGGGTGGCCCGTTCCCGGCGTGACCACGGCCCCGATGATCAGCACGACGGCACTCGCGGTGAGCCACGGCCACAGCAGAGCCGGGGTGGCCGCCAGCGCGCGGGCCAGGCCGGGCGAGCGCGTCACCCGGCTGGCCAGTCGTTCCGTCCGTCCCGGGCGGCGCCGCCAGACGTGCGCGGCCACCCCGGTCCACACCCGGTCCAGGTCGACATCGGGTTCGCTGGTCATCGTGTCCCTCCCTCACGCGCGGGACGCAGGGCCGCGCGCAGCATCCGCCGGGCCCGATGGGCCCGGCTCTTCACCGTCCCCTCCGGGATGCCGAGGAGTTCGGCTACCTCGGCGACCGGCCGGTCCTCGACGTGCAGCAGCCGCCACGCCTCCCGCTCCGGGCTTCCGGCCGGTCCCAGCTCCGCGACCGCGCGGGCCAGATCCAGCCGCGCCGCCGCCGCCTCGGCCATGTCGCCGCCGGGTGGGGCCTCAGGGCCGCCGGGCACGAGGATCGCGGGCAGGCCGCGGCGCAGCAGCAGGGCGGCCTGCCGGCGGGCGATTCCCCACAGCCAGCCGCCGGCCGCCCCCGCGGACCGGGGCCGGTAGCCGCCCGCGCCGCGCCACACCGCGAGGAACGTCTCCTGGATGACGTCTTCTACGTCGGCCGGCGGCAGCGCCGTCCGGAGCCGGACGGCCAGCCACGGCGCGTGCCGCGAGAACAGCTCCCGCAGCGCGAGATCGTCTCCGGCCGCCACCGCGGCGATCAGCTCGTCGTCGTCCATCGCCCCTTTATTGCGTCATACCGCCTCGCGGTTCACGAACCGCGGGAATCTGGCCGGCGGAGCCCGGGCGGTCAGGCCCAGCCGAGCGGCGCGGCGTCGTGCACGGCCGCGCCGGCCGGCGGCTCACCGCCCGCCTCGGTGAACGCGCGCAGCGCCGCGACCAGGCCGTTCCGCTGATCGCGGGGCATGCGCGCCACGATGGCGGCGATCTCCTGCCGGCGGTACGCGGTCACCCGGTCCACGATCTGCCGTCCGGCGGCCGTGAGGCGCAACATGACCTCGCGGCGGCTCTCCGGATTGACCTCGCGGCTGACCAGCCCGGCCGTGGCGAGCCGGTCGACCATGCGCATGGCGGTGGAGGGGTTGACCGCGAGCAGCTCGGCCAGGGTGACGAGCTTGGTCTCGGCGTGGCCCGCGAGCACGACCAGCATGCGGAACTGCGGCAGCGTGACGCGCTCTTCCGCCGCGGCGAGCGACCGCGCCGCCACCGCCACCAGCAGCCGGGACGCGGTCAGGACCGCGGACGTGACCGCTTCCACGTCCTCGGCGTCCCGCCTGCACTTTCTGCCACAGCACAGTTCTACCGGCTCGGCCGGGCCGGCTGCGGCCTTACCGCCCGGCCCCAGGGCTGAGGGAGCCGGGCCGGCGTGCCGGCCCGGCTAGGCGCCGATGCGGTCGCGGGCCGTCCGGCGTTCCTCGGCCAACCGGTATGCCGCCGCCGCGGCGGCGACGTTGCCGTCCGCGACCTGGCCGGTGAACCGTTCCCTGATGGCCACTTCGATCGAGTCCAGACGCACCTGGCCGGTCAGCGCGGCGAAGCCGCCCAGCAGCGCAACCCCGGGCAGCGGCCGCCCCAGGTGATCCAGGGCGAACTGCGTCGCGGGCAACACCAGCAGCCGGTCGGCGTGCATCCGGGCCGCGTGGGTGCCTAGGCCCAGCTCACCCAGCCCGCGCATCGAATTGACCAGCAGGTACCCCCCGGCGCCCAGCCCGGTCAGGAGGCCGGGCTGATGAAGCAGCGTCGGGTCCTGGATGATCAGCGCGTCCGGCCCGGTCACGGGCTCGTGCGTCCGGATCGGCTCGGCGTCCATCCGGCAGAACGAGAGCACCGGCGCGCCCATCCGTTCCGATCCGAGGCCCGGCAGCACCTGCGCGTACTGGCCCTCGCTGAACGCTGCCACCGACAGCAGCTCGGCGGCGGTGACCACGCCCTGGCCGCCCCGCCCGTGGATCCGCACCTGGAACATCAGCCGTTCTCCTTTGCCGTCGCGACTCCGATCTCATCGGCGGGCTCCGCCGGCCGCCAGGGACCAAAGGCCCGAGCCGGTGCGCCGAACGCCCATGCGCCGGCGCTCGAACGCGCGTTCGCAGGGTCAATGGTCCTTTGACGCGGTGGCGAAGGTCTTTAGCGCCGGGCGTCCTGTTTCGGCCAGGCTTGGGGACGGGACGAGATCAGATCCGAACGGTGACCGGCACCGGGCCAGAGGGGGGCGGGCCCGGCGCCGGTTACCGGACGGGCGCGGAGCCCGCCGGTGAGCGGGCCCTCATAGCACAACCGCAGGCCCCGAGGGGGCCTGCGGTTGTCATGACCGGTGCCGCCTAGACGGCGCGGGAATGCCCGGTCCCCGCCGTGTCTGGCCGCGGGCCAGGCTGGCGAAGCTCCGGGAACATCGCATCCACCCCGGTGATGCGCATGATCTTCAGAATCGACGGCCGGGTCGACACCAGGCTGAGCGGCCGCCCCGTGGCCCGGGCATGGGTCCCGATCCGCACCAGTGCGCGCAGGCCCCGGGCATCGCAGAAGGACAGCCCGGCCAGGTCGACGCGTACGTGGCCACCGGCCCGGTCGATGATCTGATGGGCGTAGTCATATGCCTGGTCAGCCGTGGCGGCATCAAGTTCACCGCGGATGACGACGACCGCGCTCCCATCGGGATATATCCGGTGGGTCAGCCCGAGCGGAACGATCTCCAGGGCCGCTGCCCCCGCTGGCCCCCGGCCAGACCCCTGTGCACAAATCACTTACGTCCCCTCCCATGTATGGCATAACTGCCAGTGACGGGTCATACCCTCCTCTTGGCCCCGGGTCGGGGTCAGTGGCCGATGCCCCCGGTCTGGGGAGGCGATGGTCCCGATCTACGTGCTACAACCTGAATCGGTAGCAAACGGTAAAGCCGGCGAAGGTTTAGCTGAAGTGCCAACTTTCCTGAATGATTGATCAACGAGGGTGCTTTTGTCTATCCCCTTTGCGATCGGTTGCCCGGCCTGTTACCCAGCGGAGTCAGCGCGGCTCCGGCCCGCGACGTCGCCACCGTCCAGGCCGCATTTTCGCGAGTCTCAGCGATTGGCCGTGATCCATTTGAACCACCGGGCCTGGATACCCCGGACGATCAGGACGTTGACCACCCCGATCAGGGCGGCCAGGACGACCAGGGCCAGCAGCTTGCCGGTCTGGAAGCCGGTGCCGTAGAAGTTCAGGAGGTAACCGAGGCCCACGTTGCTGACCTCCATCTCCCCGACGATCATGCCGATCACGGCGAGCGCCACCCCGATGCGGATTCCGGCCAGGATGTACGGCACGGCCCCCGGGAGAATGATCTTCCGCAGTAGCTGGCGCTCGCTCATGCCGAGGGTCTGCCCCACCTCCACGTAGCCGCGGCTCACGTTGCGCATGCCGCCGGCCGTGTTCAGCAGGACCGGGAAGACGGTGATGAGGACGACGAACAGCACCCGGGCTTCCGAAGAGATCCCCACCCACACGATGAGCAGCGGGATCAGGACGTTCAGCGGGGTGGCGTTGGCCGCGTTCACGAACGGGCTCAGGACGCTGCTGAGGACCCGGTACCGGCCGATGAGCATGCCCAGCGCGATGCCGGCGGCCAGGCCGATAGCCATGCCCAGGTAAAGCTCCCGCAGAGATATGCCGAGCGCCGAGGTGGCGGTCCCGCTGCGGAACTGGCCGACGAACTCGGCGGCGACCTGCTGCGGGGAGGAGATCAGCACGGGGCTGACGAACTGCGCCGCAATCTCCCAGGCGGCGAGGACCAGCACGGTGGCGGCCACCGGGGCCAGGACACTGACCCAGCGCCGCTCGGCCAGCGGCTGGCGCGGCCGGGCCCAGGGCTCCAGTTGCGCGACGTCGTCCTGCGCCGCCCGCACGGGGGCCGTCACTTGACCACCGCCCGCGCGCTTCGCAGGTGGTCGGTGATCTGCGCCCGCAATTCGATGGCCCGCGGATGAGCGCGCACGTCGTACTCGGTCCGGGGCCGGGGCAGGTCAACCTCGACCACTTCACTGAGCCGTCCGGGCTCCGACTGGAACAGCGCGATCCGGTCGGAAAGGAAGATCGCCTCGTCGACGTCGTGGGTGACGAAGACGATCGTCGCGCCGAGCCTCTCCCATAGGCCGGCGATCTCGACCTGCAGCGCCTCCCGCGTGAAGTTATCGAGCTGGCCGAAGGGCTCGTCCATGAGGAACACTTTCGGCTGGACGGCCAGGGCCCGGGCCACCCCCACGCGTTGCTGCATGCCGCCCGAGAGCGTGTAGGGCGGCGCCTTCGCCACACCGGCCAGGCCGACCATGTCCAGCGCCTCCAGGGCCCGGGCCCGCCGTTCCCGCTTTCCGGCGCCCCGGACTTCCAGGCCCAGCGCGACGTTGTCCACGACATTGCGCCACGGCAGGAGATTGATCTCCTGGAAGACATAGGCCATGTCCTGCGAAACGCCGGTCAGGCGCTTGCCGTCGAGCTGAATCTCGCCCGAGTCCGCCTTCTCCAGGCCGTCGATGATCCGCAGCAGGGTCGTCTTCCCGCATCCGCTCGCGCCGACGAGGCTGATGAACTCGCCCCGCCGGACCGGGAGAGTCACCTTGTCCAGGGCGATGACCGTACGATCCGGCCCCGGGAATGCCTTGCAGATCTCCCGGATATCGAGGAGGGGTGAATCCGTCTCGCGGCCCGGGGCCTGGTGCGCCAATTTCTCTGCCCTCATCAACATTCCTTTCGGGATGCCCGCCGTCAGGCGCGGCGCTGACCCGCCGACGTGGCCGCGATCCACGGAAAGGCGCGGCGCTGAAGCATCCGCAGGCCCGCGAAAAGCAGCAGCGCGAGTGCTGTCGTGGTGACGATGGTGGCCACCAGGTCATCGGTCTGGCTGTAATTGCCGAAGTTCTGCGTCAGCCCGCCCAGGCCGGTCTGGCCTATCTCCTGGCCGCCCAGAATCATCCCGACCGCGCCCACGGCCAGGGCGATCCGGGCGCCGACGAAGATGTACGGCACGGTTCCCGGAAGATAGATGCGCACCGTCTGCTTCCAGCCATTCATGCCGAACGCCTTGCCCACGTCGGTGAGCAGGCTGCGAACCGCCCGCACGCCCGCGTACGTGTTGACCAGGATCGGCCAGGTGCAGATGACCATGATGAAGGCCACCCGGGCCGCCGTGCCGAACCCGAACCACACCTCCATCACCGGCAGCAGGGCGATGCTGGGTGTGGCGTTGCCGAAGGCCACCAGCGGGTCCAGGCTCTTCTCGGCCAGACGCACCCGGCCCATCAGCATGCCCACGCCCACGCCCACGATGGTGGCGATCAGGAAGCCGCCGATCATCTCGAGCAGGCTCCGCAGGAACGCGGCGGGAAGCGTGCCGCTCGTGACCAGCGTGGCCAGGGCCGCGCCCACCTTGGCCGGGGTGGAGATGAAGATCGGGTTCAGGAACAGCGCCGACAGCTGCCAGGCGCCGATCGCGGCCACGACGGCGACCACGCCCGCGACCACATACCCGTGGCTCCGGAGCCAGCCGTAACCCGGCACTAGTAGGCCCCCTTGTGCTGGCTGAAGGCGCTCCACGCGTGCTGCCAGGGGGTGAGGTCCATTTCCTGGGCGGCGGGCCGGTTGCCCTGGCCCTGGAGCGCGTTCTGCTTCTTGGCGATCCCGAGGTTGTAGGCCAGCGACCGATGAGGTCAGGGTCGACTCGGCCACCGGCCAGCCGTTCAGCTGCGTGAGCTGCGTCCACGCCTGCGAGTACTGAGCCGTGGTGTCCGCGTTGCTCGTATAGGCGGCCGCGTTCTTCACCCAGGCCGCCTGGTTGGTGTTGAAGAGCTTGGCGGCGGCGAGCCAGGCCAGGTCGACCGCCTCGGCCACGGCGGCATGGGACTGCAGCCAGGAACCCTGGGCGGCCATGAAGCTGTCCGCATAGGACGGCACCAGGTCGGTGGCGGTGCCGAGGACCTGGAATTTGGCCGTCGAGGAGGGCAGCCCGCTCGCCGCGGTGAAGGCGGCGTCCACCTGGCCCGCGACCAGGGCGTTGAGCGAGGAACTGCTGGCGCCGGTCCGGACCAGGCTGAGCTGTGACTGGCTGAGCCCGGCCTTGGCCAGTGCGGCGCTCAGCAGGACGCCGTCGGGGGATGCGTCGCAGCACATGGCCACCGGCCGGCCCCTGAGGGCGGCCAGGCTGGTGATGCCGGGCTTGGCCAGGATCTCGTCGTCGAGCCGGGCCTGATTCGGCCCGAATACGGTGAGGCCGGCGTCCACCTCGGTGGGCAGGGGGCCGATCGCGATGTCGAGCTTCCCGCTGTCGACGGCGAGTTCCGGAGCGTTCTGCGAAGCGTTCTGCTGGGAGGCGGTCGCGCCCCACTGGCTGAGGATCTGGACCAGGTCGTGGACGTTGGTGTCGCCGATGTGGGCGCTGCCCGCCGCGTTGCCGATGCGGATGGTCACGCCCTTCAGGTCAGGGGTGCCGGCGCTGGTGAACTTGAGGGTGCTCATGGCGGCTGAGCTGGTGCTTGATGCGCCGCTGGAACCACACGCGGTCAGGCTCGCGGCCAGGGCCAGCGCGCTGAGCGACAGAAGCTTCCGGCTATGCATGACTCGTGACCCTCCATGCGTGAGCTGGTGTGCGGTGGATCACATAACCGTGGCATAACCTCAGACCATTAACAAGAAACCGTTTTGTCACGATCCGGTAACACGGTGCGCCGCGGGCTGCGGCTTCTCAGCCGTTGGGGGGCTGGCGTCGTGGGCGGCCGCCTGGCGCCTGGGTGCGGGCTAGTGCGGTGGGCACGCGTCAGTAGCCGGTGCCAGAGGATCTGGACCGGCGCTAATCCGGGCTAGGGCAGTGGTGGGGTGTCAGCCCCGGGCCAGGTGGGTGAAGAAGTTCGAGATATCCGTGATCCAGGAGTGCACCTGGCTGCCCGCCGAGGTCGGATTCGATATGACCCAGATCACAATAAGAATGATCAGTACCCAGGTCAGAATCTTGCCTGCCAAGCGTTTCCCCTTTCCCTGCCCGGTCGTGGGTGCCTCGCCCGGCCACAACGGGTTAGCTTCATGGAACGCCGCGCCCACTGGCCCGTCAAGCTTGACATGAGATTCGGGTGACTGAGGTGATCACCACGCCCGCCGAGTGCGGGTATTTGACGGGATATTTCCCGCCTGCGGCTCCTGCGGCCGGGGAGCGGCCTCAGGGGCGGTCTCGGTCGGCGGCGTGGTGCCCGGTGCGCAGGACCTCCAGGCGCCGGTGATATTCCCCGGCGTCGATCTCGCCGGCCGCGAACCGCCGGGCGAGGATCTGCTCGGCCTCCTCACCGGGCCGGGGGGCGTCACCGCGCCCCGGGCTCCGCCGGGTCCGGCCCTTCTGGCCTGCTGTCCCGGGCCCAGCTCACCAGGGCGACGATGGCCCAGATGACCAGGCCCCAGAAAACAAACGTCGTCAGGATACCGAGCACCCAGGCCCACCAGTGGAGTCCGGTTCCCCAGTACCACGTCATCGCTAAACCGGCCTTCCTCGAGCTTGTTTCACCAGCCAGGATGCCCGCGCGGGCTTAACCCGCGCTGAGCTGCTGCTGCAGACTCGCCCAGGCCGCTCGGCGGCCCGGGGACCAAAGTCCCGGCGAACGCCGGCCGCAGGCCCTCCCCCGGGGGCCACGATCGACGGTCACCTGAGGAAATCTCCGTATCGTAAGTGGAAGGCGGGTCGTCATGACGCAGGAAGCCAGCACCTGGCGGGCCCACGACATCGTCCGGACGGCGTGCGGGCGCGCGATCACCATCGGCCGCCTGCGCGTGACCGGGCCGCCGAGTGCGGTGGACCGGGTCACCATGCGGCTCGAACGTGAGGCGCACGACAACGGCGAAATATGGGCCAGCCTGACTCCGTCCGAGAGCCGGGCCCTGGCCGGGCGGCTCCTGGCCCAGGCGGCCGCGGCCGACCGGGACCGCGCGCTCAACGGCCTCAACCGCACTGGGGCCACCGGCCCGGCCATGGTCGGCGGCGCCATCTCCGGCGCCGCCGAGGTGGCGTTCGTGGCGGGGGAGTCCTACGCCGCCGACGTCCGCGGCCACCTAGTCCTGACCGACCAGCCCGCCGGGTACGGCGGCGGCGACGTGGCCCCGTCGCCGACCGAGCTGTTCGTCACCGCGATCGCGTCCGGCGTCGCCTTCCACGTCGGCCGCTACCTGTCCCGCCACGGCGTGTCGCGGGAAAAGCTGCGGGTCCACGCCGAGTACGCGGTCGCCGGCCATCCGGCCCGGGTCGGCGATCTGCGGATCCAGGTGTCGCTGCCGGCCGACCTGCCGCTCAGCCAGATCGCGGGCGTGCGTTCGGTGGTGAAGCACTGCACCGTGTACGGCACGCTCGAGCATCCGCCCGGATCGACATCGAGTTCGTCTAGCGGTGCCTGTTCAGGCCCTTCTGGGCGGGGACCCGGACGATGAGGGCGCCCGGGCGCAGGGTCACGGTCAGTGAGCGGCCCGGGGCGAGGATCTCGCCGTCGGCCTGGCGCGGCAGGTCCGTGCCGGCGGTGATCTCCACCTGGCGGGCCCGGAATCGCTCGAGCCGGTGGTCCTGATGCCGGCTGTGCGTCAGCACGCGGTAGCCCACCCGCACCCAGCCGGCCAGGCTGGCCGGGGCCAGGATCCCGACGTCGAGCACGCCGTCGTCCGGTCGGGCGTCGGGCAGCAGCGCGAACCCGCCGGGCAGCAGCCCGGCGTTGCCGACCACGACCGACCGCGCCCGCCGCTCCAGCGGCGCGCCGCCGTCGAGGCGGACCGTGAACCGGTGCGGCTGGCCTTGCAGGTGGGCCAGGCCCGCCTCGGCGTAGGCGATCCAGCCCAGCCGCAGCTTGAGCAGCCGCCGGGTCGCGTCGACCACCGCGGCGTCCAGGCCGATGCCGGCCATCGCGGTGAAGCCGGCGCCCTCGGCCACGGCCAGGTCGATCAGGCGCTCGTCGCCGCCGAAGCCCGCCGCGAGCGCGGCGTCCAGGCGGCGCGGGATGCCCAGCGCGTGCGCGGCCAGGTTGGCCGTGCCGCGGGGCACGATGGCCAGCCGGACACCGGTATCGGCCAGGGCGTTCGCGCAGGCGCGGACCGTTCCGTCGCCGCCGACGGCGAAGACCAGCCGCGCGCCCGCGCCGGCCGCGCGCCGGGCCAGCCCGTCGCCCCGGTCGTCACGGGTGGTCGGCAGGAACAGCGGTTCCCAGCCGTGGGCCGCCGCCGTGGCCCGGCACCGGAGGGCAAATCGCTCCTCGTCGCGGACCAGGGTCCGGTTGACGACGAACGCTGCCGTCGGGCCGGCCCCGGAAGACGGCTGCTGCGGGGCGGCGGGAACGGTCACCACGTCCTCGTTCGGTATCAAATCTTTAGTCCGGCTCCTGGGAGGCAACCGCGCCGAGCAGGACGCCGATGCCATCCAATATGCGCTCCAGGCCGAAGGTGAACTCGACATCCGGGTCGTCCGCGGCGTCGAACACCCCGGACGCGAGGAAGGTGCCGAGCGCGGGGAAGCGCTGCGGGTCGGCCAGTTTGGCCAGCATGCGCCCGTAAGCGGACATCCATTCGCTCGCCGTGAGGCCGGAGGCGCGCACGGCGGCGGCGATGTCGCTGCTGGTGCTCGCCTCGTTGCGGACGTAGCCGCTGACCAGCATGATCACCGATGCCTTCTGCGCCTCGGTCAGGCCGGTGCCGGCCATCGCGGCCAGGCCCCGCTCGAACCAGGCGACCTCGTTGGGACGGACCGGCAGCCCGCTGATCGGCACCCGCAGGACCCAGGGATGGGCGAACAGGACGGTCCGCGTCGCCCAGGCCCAGGTGGACAGGCTGTCCCGCCAGCCCGGGCCCGGCGCCGGAGGACCGGGCGGCGGACCGTAGACCGCGTCCACCATCAGCGCGACCAGCTCGTCCTTGGCCGACACGTACCGGTACAGCGACATCGGTGCGGAGCCGAGCTCGGCGGCGACCCGGCTCATCGAGACCGCGGCCAGCCCGTCGGATTCGGCGACCTTGACGCCGGCCTCGACGATGCGGCCCAGGGACAGGCCGGGCTTCGGGCCCTTGTGCGGGCGTTCGCGCAGGCCCCATGCCGCCTCGATGCTCGCGGGCAGCTCCCAGACGGCCTTGCTGGTCCCAGGGTGCCTGCCGTCGTCGTCCATGGCCTCCGCTTCCGCTCGGTTGACATCCATCCTAAGACTGCGTATACCTTACGCAGTAAAGCGTACGCTATACGCAGAACGGCGTACCGCGGGCAGGCGCACTGAGCGCTACGACGGTGTAAGGAGCATCCAGGCCTGGCCGACGATGACGACCCAGCGATCGAGGCGACCGGCCTCGAGAAGTCCTACGGCTCGGCGAGGGTCCTCGCGGGCGTCGACCTGCGGGTCGCGCGGGGCAGCGTATTCTCGCTGCTCGGGCCGAACAGCGCCGGCAAGACCACCACGGTGCGGATCCTGTCGACGCTGATGCGGCCCGACGCGGGGCGGGCGCGGGTGGCCGGTCTCGACATCGTCCGCGACCGGCGCCGGGTCCGCCGCAGCATCAGCCTCACCGGGCAGTACGCGGCGCTGGACGAACTGCAGACCGGCGCCGAGAACCTGCGCATGATGGGCCGGCTGTCCGGGCTGCCCGGCCCGTTGGCCAGGAAGCGGGCCGGCGACATGCTCGAACGGTTCGGGCTGGGCGAGGCGGCCGGCGGAGGGTGGCGACGTACTCCGGCGGCATGCGCCGGCGGCTCGATCTCGCCGCCAGCCTGGTCGGCCGCCCGTCGGTGATCTTCCTCGACGAGCCGACCACCGGCCTGGACCTGCCCAGCCGGCAGGCCATGTGGCAGGTGATCACCGAGCTGGCCGGATCGGGGGTGACGGTCTTCCTCACTACCCAGTACCTGGAGGAGGCCGACCGGCTGGCGGCCCGGATCGCCGTCCTGAACGACGGCCGTATCGTCGCCGACGGCACCCCGGCCGAGCTCAAGCGGCGGGTCGCGGGGCAGCGGCTGGACCTCACGCTGGCCTGCCGGAGGAGTTCGGCGAGGCCGCCCGTCATCTCGGCGAGCAGGCCGTCCACCGCGACCCCGGCCCGCTGACCCTGGGCGTCCCGACCGACGGCACGGCCGCGCATGTGCGGGCGCTGCTCGACGACGTCGACCCGCAGCGCCGGCTGGTGGCCGCCTTCACCGTCCACGCCGCCACCCTCGACGACGTGTTCCTCGCCCTGACCGGCCCGGCCGGCCCGGCGGGCCCGATCGCTAAGGAGACCGCACATGTCTGACGCCCTGACCATGGCGGCGCGCTGCGTGCGGCTGACCCGGCGCGAGCTCGACGCCCTGATGACGTCGCTGCTCCTGCCGGTCATGCTGATGGTGGTCTTCGTCTACCTGTTCGGCGGGGCGATCAGCACCGGGACCAGGTACGTCACCTACGTCGTGCCGGGCGTGCTGCTGCTGTGCGCGGGCGTCGGGTCGGCCGCCACCGCGGTGACGGTGTCCCGGGACATGACGGGCGGCATCATCGACCGGTTCCGGTCGATGGACGTGGGCGGCCTGCCGATCCTGGCCGGGCACGTCGCCGCCAGCGTCGTGCGCAACGCCGCGTCTACGGTGCTCGTGGTCGCGGTCGCGTTCGGCATCGGGTTCCGGCCGCACGCGGGCGGGCCGCCTGGGCCGCCGCGATCGGCGTGCTGCTGCTGTACGTGGTCGCCCTGACCTGGCTGGCCGCGGCGGCGGGGCTGCTCGTCTCTTCGCCGGAGGCGGCCAACGCGTTCATGTTCCTGCCGATGTTCGTGACCTACGCCAGCAGCGCGTTCGTACCGATCCGGACGATGCCGTCCTGGCTGCACGGGTTCGCCGACTACCAGCCGACCACGCCGGTCATCGAGACGCTCCGCGGCCTGCTGCTGCACACGCGGGTCGGCGCGAGCGGCTGGCAGGCCCTGGCCTGGTGCGGCGGCATCCTGGCCGTGTCGGCCGCGCTGTCGGCCCTGGCGTTCCGCCGGCGCACCGGGTAATCGGCCGAGGAGCCCTGCCCGCACGGTCAGACGGGCAGGGCTCCGGCTTGTCGCGCCAGCCGCCTCAGGCGGGCTGGGCTTCGCGCTGGAAGACCTCGACGAACCGCGCGCAGAAGGCCGGCAGGTCGTCCGGCTTGCGGCTTGTCACCAGCACGTTCGGGCCGCTGGTGCACACCTGCACCTCGGCGTCGACCCAGTTGCCGCCGGCGTTGCGGATGTCGGTCCGCAGGCTCGGCCACGAGGTGAGCGTCCGGTCCCGGACCAGGCCGGCCTCGACCACCGTCCACGGCCCGTGGCAGATGACGGCCGCGGGCTTCCCGGCCTCGAACATGGACCGGACGAAGTCCACGGCGGCCGGGACCGTGCGCAGCTGGTCCGGGTTGGCCACACCGCCCGGCAGGACGAGCGCGTGATAGTCGGCCGGGCTGACGTCACCGACGGCGCGCTGGGCCGGGAACGTGTCCGCCTTGTCGAGGTGGTTGAACGCCTGGACCGGCCCCGCGGTGGGTGCCAGCAGCTCGGGCGTGCCCCCGGCATCCTGGACCGCCTGCCACGGCGTCGTCAGCTCGACCTGCTCAACGCCCTCGTTAGCCGTCAGGAACGCTACGCGCAGGCCGTTCAGTTCGTTGGCCACGATGCTGTCCTCCTCTCGATTGGTACCCGGTCCACCTGCCCCGGGCCCGGCGCCCTAACCGGAACGTGGCGAACCCCGCGCGTTGCGCTGCCGGCCGTGTGAACGGGCCTGCGCGGCCCGGGCCCGGTGGCGGGAACGTGTGAGATCGTGCTGAGTGGCGGCCAGGAAGATCCGGAGGTAGCCCCATGAATCACGACATCTCCCGCGCGCTGATCGTGGTCGACATGCAGAACGGCTTCTGCCACCCGGACGGCTCGATGCCGAGGATCGGCATGGGCCTGGAGGGCGCGCAGGCCGCGATCGGCAACGCGGCCGTCGCGGTGCAGCAAGCCCGGGACGCGGGTATCCCGGTGATCTTCACCCGGCACCTGTACCGGCCCGGCCGAGCGGACGAGGGCCGGTCGCTGGTAAGGAACAGCCCGGCGCTGGCCGGGATCGATGGCCTGGCCGCGGGAACCTGGGATGCCGAGGTGGTGGCGGAGCTCGGCTGCGGGCCCGGCGACCTGCTGGTCGACAAGGTCCGCTTCGACGCGTTCCAGTGGACGTCGCTGGATCCGCTGCTGCGCGGCCTCGGCGTCGACGACCTGGTGGTGTGCGGCGTCGTCACCAACCTGTGTGTCGAGACCACCGTGCGTTCGGCGTTCATGCGGGACTATACGGTGACCCTGCTCGCCGACTGCTGCGCGGCCAAACCGCGGCGGCTGCATGAGCTGTCGCTCGAGGTGCTCGGCAGTTACCAGCTCGCCGCCATCGCCGCGGTCGGTGACAGGTTCGACGTCGGGCGCCGGGCCGCGCCGGCCACGCAGCTCCGCTTACCGCGGCTCCGCTTACCGCGGCTCCGCTTATCGCAGCGGGAGGTCCTCGCGGGCGGATCCGGCGCGGGGCCCGAAGATCCGCCGGTCCTTCTCTTCGATGGGGACATCGTTGATGCTGGCCTCGCGGCGGGCCATCAGCCCGTCGGCGTCGAACTCCCACAGCTCGTTGCCGTAGCTGCGGAACCACTGGCCGGACCGGTCGTGGCTTTCGTACTGGAAGCGCACGGCGATGTGGTTGCCGTCGAAGGCCCACAGCTCCTTGCGGAGCGCGTAGTCGAGTTCCCGTTCCCACTTGGCCGTCAGGAACTCCACGATGGCGTCGCGTCCGGTGATGAACGTGTCGCGGTTGCGCCAGACCGAGTCCTCGGTATAGGCCAGCGAGACCTTGCGCGGATCGCGGGTGTTCCACGCGTCCTCCGCGGCCTGGACCTTCTGCCGCGCGGTCTCCTCGGTGAACGGCGGCCGGGGCGGCCTGGCGCTCATCGCATGTCCTAACTCTCGGTGAACCTTTGCACCTTAAGTGAACCTTTTAACTTTCAGTGAACCTTTTAACTCTTGATGAAACTTTGAATTGCTAGTGAAACTTTGCGAGAACGATCGTTCTCGTCTTCGGTTACTATCCTAAGAACGGTCGTTCTCAGGGTCAAGGCGGGGCGGGGGGCAGCGATGGAGGAGGAAGCCGCGCGGACGCGGCTGCTCGACGCGGCCGAGGATCTCTTCTACGCCCGGGGCATCCAGTCCGTCGGGATGGACGCAATCCGCGACGCCTCCGGGGTGTCACTCAGGCGGCTGTACCAGCTGTTCCCGGCCAAGGAACAGCTGGTCGAGGCCTATCTGGAGCGCCGCGACGTCAGCTGGCGCGGCCGCCTGGCCACCTACGTCGAAAGCCGCCCGGCCCCGGAACGCATCCTGGCTGTCTTCGACTGGCTGCACGCCTGGTTCAGCGAGCCCGGATTCCGTGGCTGCGCATGGATCAACGGGTACGGCGAGCTCGGCTCCACCTCGGCCGTGGTCGCCGCGCAGGCGCGCCGGCACAAGGATGCGTTCCGCCACTACGTGCGCGGCCTGGTCGCGGCGGCCGGGATGCCCCCGTACCTGGCCGACGAGCTGTACCTGCTCGCCGAGGGCGCGATGGTCACCGCGGCGATCTCCGGGACGCCGGAGGCCGCTAGCCAGGCCCGCGCCGCGGCGGTGCGACTGCTGGCCGCGGCCGGGTCATCCTAACCGGGCGCCGGCTCTACCGGTCAGCTCAGCCCGGCGGGCTCGCGGCGCCGCCGGGACGAGGGCAGGACCCTGGGGGCCCAGCGGGCCGCGAGGCGCCAGCCCAGCAGGAACAGGCCGAGGAAGATCAGCGCCACGACGATGAACGAGAACGCGGTGCCCTGGCCGGCCAGCACCCGCAAAACCATGCCGACGGCCACCGTGCCGAGCCATGCGGCGGCCCCGGACGGCACGATCGCGGCCGGCGGCGCCAGGCCCGGACGGTCAGCCAGCCGACGGCGAGCCCGGCCAGGAACGGCCAGGCCGTGCTGGCTACCCCGGCGGCGGATTCGCCCTTGGTGTGGCTGGCCCGGCCGATGACCACGAACAGCAGGATGCAGCCAATGTCGATCACTGCTGCCCGAACCGCAGAACGCATACCGGCCAGGCTACCGGCGATAGCCGTCCTGGCCGCCCGCCGTGCCCTGGTGGTGCTACCTCACCGTTCGTGCGGCCCATAGAGCGCCGCAGATTCACCGGTCACCATGGCCCAGTACCGGTCCCCGTAGGACCAGTGCCACCACTCCGTCGGGTAGTTGACCAACCCGGCCGCGCTCAGCGCAGCCCCGAGGATCGCCCGGTTATGCCGGGCATCCCCGGGAAGCGACGGGTAACCCGTGTAACACGCGCCGCCCGACTCCTCCGGGCTGGCATTGACACGAGTGCCGAAATCCAGTTCCTGCCCATCCTCGTTGCACAACGTCAGATCGACGGCTGCTCCCGCGCTGTGCGGGGCAATCTCCGGCGGGCTGACATACCGGCTGGCCAGCATGCGCAACTGATCCTGATCACTATCGGGATGGGCCACGCGAAGCGTGCTGAGGTAGCGACCGAAGTACTTCCGCTGCAATGCGGGCGGCCGGTAACCCTCGATGATCAGCAACTGCAATCCCGCGGGCAGCGTGTCCGCCGCTTTGAGCAGCCGGTCCATGACCCCAGTCCGGACATGCGCGAACGCGCCAGCATCGTCGGCCCGGTCCGGTGAGACTCGCAGGCCCGAATCACGCACATCGACGAGTGCCTCGCCATTATCCAGGGCCGGGATCGCCGTCACACGTGAGTCAGCCATCAGAACAACATCGTCGTGACCACTTGCGCCGGTGTAAGCCAAGAGATCTCCGCCTAACACAAATTCGGGGGCTCCTTGCCCGCTGCGTAGGCCGCGATCTGGCTGGCGGCGACGGCCCAGGCCCGGGCGGCGAAGCCGGCCGTGTTGCCGCCGATGTGCGGCGTGATCAGGGCACCCGGAGCCTCCCACAGAGGATGGTCAGCCGGCAGCGGCTCCGGGTCGGTGACGTCGAGCGCCGCGCGCAGGCGCTCCGCACGCAGTTCGTCCAGCAGCGCCCCGGTGTCGACGATCGGCCCGCGCGCGGCGTTGACCAGGACGGCGCCGTCCGGCATCCGGGCCAGGAAGTGCGCGTCCACCAGATGATGGGTCTCGTCGTTGTAGGGGACCATCACCACCACGGCATCGTGGTCGCCGAGCAGGCCGGGCACCTCGGCGATGCCGTGAACTCCCGCGCGCGGCGTGCGCGCGGCCATGGTCACCGACGCGCCGAACGGCTCCAGCATCAGCCGCAGGTTGGTGCCGAGGTCGCCCGAGCCGAGGATGAGGACCCGCTTGCCCTGCAGCGTCTCGGTCGTCCTCGGCCGCCACGCGTGCGCCGCCTGATCGGTCACCCACCGCGGGATCCGGCGGTAGATGCTGAGCAGCGCGGTGGCCGCCCATTCCGCGGTCGAGCCGCCGTGCGCGCCGCGGGCGTTGGACAGGCCCACTCCGCTGGGCAGGCGGCCTTCCCACTGGTCGATGCCCGCGCTCAGCGTCTGGACCAGGCGCAGCTTGGGCATGTCCCGCATCGCCGCGACCAGCCGGTCGGCATGCAGCGGCGGGACGACGATGATCTCGGCCTCGCCGGCTTCCTCGGGCATCCGGCCCGCCGGGTTGTAGACCACCGGGTAGACGTTGTCGATCTCAGCGAGTGCCGCGAGTCCCTCCTCCTCGGGCACCAGGACGGTCAGCGTCATGCGTTCATCTCCACCACCGGGCTCCACCACTCAGCGGGCAGGCTCGACGATGACCTTGAGACCGGTGCGGCGGGCGGCCGCTCCGAAGGCGCTGGACACCTCGGCCAGCGGCACCCGGTGGCTGACCACCGGGCCGAGATCGATGCGGCCGCTCGCAACCATGCTGATCGCGCGCGGGTAGGCCTCGTTCATCCGGCGGACCATCGCGATCGTAAGGCCCTTCCGGCGGGCGGCCGAGGCCGGGAAGGTGGTCAGGTCATCGCCCGGGATCCCGGCCAGGACCACCCGCCCGCCCGGGCGGGTCGCGTCCATGGCCAGCCGAACGGCGTCGTTAGTCCCCGCGGCCTCAAACGCGACGTCCACGCCGTCCCCGACCAGCTCGCGCAGGGCCGGGGGTTCGCTGACGACAGTGCTGCCAGTCCCCGGCTGGCTCTGGCTGGTATCGGGCGTTCCCGCGGGTGCGGGGCGCAGCAGCGGCTCCGGGTCGGCCACCCGGTCCGCGCCGGCCGCGACGGCCGCCTCGCGGCGGTGCGGCAGCGGGTCGGCCGCGACGACCGACTCCGCCCCGGCCGCGCGCAGCACCTGGATGAGCAGCAGCCCGATCGGGCCGCAGCCGATGACGGCGGACGTGCCGCCGAGCGGCAGGTGCCCCAGATCATAGGAGTGCAGGGCGACGCCGAGCGGCTCGAGCACCGCGCCGTCGGCGTCGGCCAGCTCGTCGGGCAGCGGGTGCAGCAGCTCGGCCGGCCAGGTCATGAACTCGCGCATCATGCCGTCGGTCCCGCCGTGCCCGGCGAACCGCATCCGTAGGCAAAGGTTGCGGTAGCCGGACCGGCACGGCCGGCAGACGCCGCAGGGGATGGCCGGGTCGATCGCCACCCGTTCGCCCCGCCGGGGACCGGCTTCGATGACGCCGGCGCCCTCGTGCCCGAGCACGAGCGGGCGGGAGAGCCTCGCGTCGCCGATGCCGCCCTCGTCCCACCAGTGCAGGTCCGAGCCGCAGATGCCGACGGCCGTGACCCGGACCAGGCTCTCCGCCGGTCCTGGTTCGGGAACCGGCTCGTCCTCGATCCGGATGTCACCGACTCCGTGCAACCGCGCTACCCGCACGCGAGTTCTCCTCCCGCTGGCAGACCGGGGGCGTTGCCGGGCGCCCGGCCCCGTCATGATCGTAGTAATAGGACGTAGCCCGGGAGGCGCCCGTTCTTCGGGAAGCGATTGAGGTGGGGACGTCCTCCCTGGTGCGGTAGTACGGGCTTGGTGTCCCAAACGCAGCCGGAGAGGACGTCCTGGTGGGCAAGGGTAGCGGTATTACGCGGGGGGACCGGCGGCGGAGACGCGCGGCGGGAGCGGCTGCGCGCGCTGCTGCCGCCGGATGGCGCGGTGATCGGGATCGACCTGGGCGATGAGAAGCAGGCGATCGCGGTGGCTGATCATGATGGGCGGGTGCTGGCCCGCAAGACGGTGCGGGTGAAGGCGTTCCGGCTGGGTGAGGCGCTGGGCTGGGCGGTGACGCAGGCGGCGGTGAAGGGGTTCGCGGAGGTGACGGTGGCGTGTGAGCCGACCGGGCCGCGGTGGCTGCAGGTGCAGCGTTTGTGCGCGGAGCGGGGGCTGCCGCTGGTGTGCATCCAGCCGCTGGTGTCGCATATCGCCCGCCAGCAGCAGGATTACACGACGCACAAAACCGATGAGGCGGACTGCGTGCTGATCGCCCGGCTGGCGGCCGAGCTGCACTGTTATGTCCCGGAGGAGCTGGATGAGGCGTGGGCGCACCTGCGGCACCTGGGGCGGCGCCGCGCGCAGCTGATCACGGCGGCGACCGCGTCGGTGCTGGGGTCGGGACTTCTTGTCGGTGGCCTGGCCGGTGGCGCCGGAGGCGTGCAAGGAGCCGTTCGATTCGGTGACCTGGCTGGCCGGTCTGCAGGTGGTGACGGGCCGGTGCGGCGCGGACCCGGGCAAGCTCGCTGCCATGGGGCTGGCGGAGTTCACCGCCTGGTCCGGTCCGCCGTGCCGGCTGGGGCGGGCAGCGGCCGGACGGGCGGGTGTGCCGGGGTGTGTTCGCGGCGCTGACAGACACCGAGGGGGCGGTGGCCTCCTACCGGCGGGGGCTGCTGCGCCGGTGCGCCGATGAGCTGGGCGACCTGCAGCGAACCCGCGCCCAGCTGCGGGCCGTGCAGGCCGACATGGTATCCGTCCTCGGCGAGCTCGGCCTGTCCGGCTCGGGGACGTCCCGGGGCTGACCACGGCAGGCGCGGCGGCGATCCTGGCCGAGACCGGCGATCCCCGCCGCTATGACAGCTCCTCCTCCCTGGTCAAGCACGCCGGGCTGTCCCCGGCCGAGAACGCCTCCGGCGCCTTCGAGGGCCAGGCGCGCATCTCCCGCCGCGGCCGGCCCGGGCTCCGGCTGGCCGTCTGGCGCGCGGTATGGCCGATGCTGCTGCGCAACCCCGTCATGGCCGCCAAATACCAGGCGATGACCGAAGCCGCAGGCCGCCGCGCAACCGCAGCCCGGCGCCCGGTACGGCCGGCCGCCGCGGCGGCGGCCCGCGCGCGGCGCGCCGGGGCCCGGGTCGCCTGCGCCGCCTCGCTGCTGCGCTGGATCTACTCCATGGTAGTCCACGGCACCGGCTGGGACCCCGCGGCGCCGCCGGCGCCGCCTCTGCTCTCCGGCGGAGGCCGCCTGACCAGCACCTCCATCCTGCCCGCGCCCGCCGCGGGTGCCCACCGCCTTCCTCCGATGAGGGGGAGAGCGAGCCCGCATGATCGCCGGGGACCCACCCCGAAACCCACCCTGGGCAGCTCTCCCCGGCCGCAGGGCCTTCTCACCAGCCCGGTTGAACGCTGTCGGGGCAGGCCCGCCCGCACAACCGCGGGCGGGCCGAGCCCGCTTGCACTACGTAGGGCGAGAAGACCCGGGCGACACGGCACCGCAACCGCCCGCACGAACCATCCCGCCCGGGCGGCATCTGGTCATGCCCGCAGCCAGGCCCCGGTCCCGTCCAGCCCGCACCAGCCCGCATACCAGTACCAGCCGTCGCAGCAAATCACCAGGCCACGACCCGCACCGCAAAGACTTTTCTGCACCACTTGACAAGCGTCCTCTTACGCTGGTGGGTAGTTTCCCGCGCCTGGGGCTGGGGCCGGGGTGGTGCGGCGGGGCGGGCACCGGGAGGCGCCGGTCACGGTTTGAGCGCGACCGCGCCGTAGTGGGGGACCTCGGGGCCTGACTCGCCGATGTCGACCGGATCCGGCCGCCATTGGGTACACGGCACCAGGCCGGGCTCGAGCAGTTTCAGGCCCTCCAAGAACCGGCTGATCTCGGCGCGGCTGCGGGCCGTGATCGGCGGGGTCGCGTGCTCGTTCCAGAACCGCATCGCCTCGGCGTTCGCCTCGCCGCCGAGTTCCAGGGTCGGATGGGAGACCACCAGGTAACTGCCGGAGGGCACCGCGTCCATCACATGATTGACGATCGCGGCGGCCTCGTCGGTCTCCAGCACGAAGTTCAGGATGCCGAGCATCATCACCCCGACCGGCTGGCTGAAATCCAGCGTCTCGCCGGCGGTGTCGATGATCCGGGAGGGACGGTGCACGTCGGCGTCGATGTAGGCGGTGACGCCGGGCGGCGTGCTGGTCAGCAGGGCCCGGGCGTGGGTGAGGACGAGCGGGTCGTTGTCCACGTAGACGACCCGTGCCTCGGGCGCGATCGCCTGGGCGACCTCGTGGGTGTTGTTGACGGTCGGCAGCCCGGTGCCGATGTCGAGGAACTGCCGGATGCCTGAGTCCGCGGCGAGGAACCGGACGGCCCGGCCGAGGAACGCGCGGTCGGCCCGGGCGACCTGGACGATGCCGGGGAACATGGCGAGCACGCGGTCCCCGGCCTCACGGTCGGCCGCGAAGTTGTCCTTGCCGCCGAGCCAGTAGTTCCACACCCGGGCGTTGTGCGCCACGCTGGTGTCGAAGTCGGGTGACTCGCGGTCGCGGCCGGTGCCCTCCACCCCGTCAACTGCCATGCCTGAGCCTCTCACGGGTTTTCGTCCGATACGGGCCAGAGCCTATCGCCGCCGCCGGCCCGGGCCATGACACGGGGCCACGGCCCGGGGCGGCGGCGGGCCCGACGCCGCCGGGAGTCAGGCCGGTCCCGGGACCGGATCGGGCGGGAGCGGCGGTATCCCGGGGTCCGGCACCGGGTCGGGCGGCAGCGGCGGCGGCGCGGGTTGCGGAATCGGGTCCGGCGGCAGTGGCGGCGGTGCCGGCTGCGGGCCCGGCGCGGGCGGCAGCGGCGGCATCGACGACGGGGCGGCCACCGTAGCCGGGACCACTGGTGCCCGGACGACAGGTGCCCGGACGACTGGGGATGGTGCCTTCGTGTTCATCACGGAACCCTTCCTTCGGGGTGGCCTGCCTCCATCACAGTGCCCAGGAACGGCCCGCTTAACATGCGCCCCTAGCGGCGGCCCGCGCTCGACGCGCGGACCACCAGCCGGCACGGCACGGTGGAGACGCCGTGGGCAGGCGTGCCGCCGATGGCCGCCAGGAGCTGCTCGGCGGCGGCCCGGCCGACGTCCTCCAGGCACATGTCGACGCTGGACAGCGGCGGATCCGCGCCCAGGACCATCGGCTCCCAGTTGTCGAACCCGACCACGGCGATGTCGTCGGGCACCCGCAGGCCGGCGGCACGGAGCGCGTCCACAGCACCCCGCGCGATCTGGTCGCTGCCGCAGAAGATCGCGTCGGTCGCGGGACAGCGCTCAAGCAGGATGCCGGTGGCCTGCCGCCCCCAGCGCTCGCTCCACTCGCCGTAGAGGATGTCCGCGTCGGTGACCGGCTTCCCGGCGCCGGCCAGGGCCTCGCGCAGGCCGCTGGCCCGCTTGCGGGCGGCCAGGAAGCGCTCGGGCCCCGTGATGTGCGCGATCCGCCGTCGGCCGGCGGCTAGCAGGTGGGCGCCCGCGGCCGCGCCGCCGCCCTCGTCATCGGGCAGGATGGCCGGCTCGTCGCTGTCGGCCGGCGAGGTCATCGCGTACACGACGGGGATGTCCAGCCGGGCGCCGATGGCCGGCCGCGGCTCGATCCGCCGGCCGGTCACGATCAGCCCGTCGACGCGCCGGCCGGTCAGCATCTCGACGTAGCGGCGCTCCCGCTCCGGGTCGTCGCGGGTGTCACACATGAACACCGATATCTCGCCGGCCCCGAGCGCGTCCTCCGCGCCCAGCATCACCGGGATGCTGAACCGGCCGAAGCTGTCGGTGGTGATCATCCCGACGGTATAGGTGCGGCCGGCCAGCAGGGCCTGGGCCAGCGCGTTCGGCGCGAAGCCAAGGCGGCGCGCGGCGTCGGCGACCCGCTGCCGGGTCTCGGGACGAGGGCCCTGGCCGTTCAGGGCCTTGGACGCGGTGCCGATGGACACCCCGGCGTCCGCCGCCACGTCCCGGATCGTCGCCCGCCTCATATTCCAGGTTCTACCGGTATCCCGGCTCTCCCGCCAGCGGGGCGGGGATGGCCGCGCCCCGCTGGCGGAATTCAGCGGATCCCGTACAGGTGCTCGAGCGCGAGCTGGTCGAGCCGCTCGTATCCGAGCCCGCGCGCGCCCAGGGCCGTGACGTCGATCTCGACGTCACGGACGTCGCGCCAGCTCTCGCCGTCAGCCAGGGTGGGCTGGCTGAGCTGGGCGACGCCGGACGCCCGCAGCGCCTCGATGACCTCGGGGTCGGAGCGGAACTTACGTACCTTGTCCCGGAGGATCAGGTAGTTCCGCATGCAGGCGGCCGCCGATACCCAGACCCCCTCGTCGTTCTCGGTCCGCGGTGGCTTGTAGTCGAAGTGCACCGGCCCGTCGTACCCGCCCGCCTCCAGGGCGTCCACGACCCAGAACGCGCCGCGCACGTTGCCGGCGCCGAACCGGAGGTCCTGGTCGTAGCGCGGCCCGTGCTGCCCGTTGAGGTCGATGTGGAAGAGCTTGCCGTGCCACATCGCCTGGCTGATGCCGTGCGCGTAGTTCAGCGACGCCATCTCCTCGTGGCCGATTTCCGGGTTGATCCCGACCATGTCCGGATAGGCGAGCCCGTTGATGAAGGCCAGCGCGTGGCCGAGCGTGGGCAGCAGGATGTCACCCCGGGGCTCGTTCGGCTTGGGCTCGATCGCGAACCTGATGTCGTATCCCTGCTCGGTGACGTACTCACAGAGCATGTTCAGGCCCTCGGCGTAACGGCTGAGCGCGGCGCGGATGTCCTTGGCCGCGCCCGACTCCGCGCCCTCGCGGCCGCCCCAGAAGATGTAGGTCCTGGCGCCGAGCTCGGCGGCCAGGTCCAGGTTGCGCATCACCTTGGACAGCGCGAACCGGCGGATCTCGCGCTCGTTCGCGGTGAACGCGCCGTCCTTGAAGACCGGATGGCCGAACAGATTCGTGGTGGCCGTCGTCACTACCAGCCCGGTTTCCTCGAGGGCCTTGCGGAACGCGGAGATGCGCTCGTCGCGCTCCTCCCGCGTCGCGTCGAAGTCGAACACGTCGTTGTCGTGGAAGTTGACCCCGTAGGCGCCGAGCTCCGCGAGCTTGCGGACGGCCCGGTCGGCCGGCATCGGCGGCCGCACCGGGCCGCCGAAGACATCCACGCCCTGCCAGCCCACCGTCCAGATGCCGAACGAGAACTTGTCTTCGGGGGACGGTGTGTACGGGTCAGTGCTTGCTGGGCTCACTTATTTGTCCTTTCGTGCCACTCGGCGGTGTCTTCCCGCAGCGTCGCGTACCGGTCGCGAATCTCCGGGGCGGGGCAGGCGGTGTAGGTGGCCGCCGGCGGCCCCGGCCAGTCCGGCGGGTTCTCGGCGCCGGACAGCGCCCACGCTGCCTGGCGGGCGGCGCCGAGGGCCACGTATTCGGCGGGCTCGGGGACGGTCACCGGCACGCCGAAGATCGCGGGCGCGATCGACCGCACGGCCGGGGACCGGGCCGCGCCGCCGATGAGCACCACCCGTTCCGGCCGGATGCCGCACGCGACGAGGTTGTCGATCCCGTCGGCGAGCGAGCACAGCACGGCCTCGACCGCGGCCCGGGCCACGTTCTCGCGGGTCAGGTTGGTACTGGTGATGCCGTTCAGGACGCCGGTGGCGGTGGGACGGCTGCGGCGAGCGCTCGCCGTCCAGGTAGGGGAGCAGGGTCAGGGCGCCCGCCCCGGGCGGCGCGGCCAGCGCCAGCTCGGACAGGCCGGCCGCGTCCGTGCCGAGCAGCCGGGCGGTGACGGTCAGGACGCGGGCCGCGTTGACCGTGGCGACCAGGGGCAGGAAACGGCCGGTGGCGTCGGCGAACCCGGCGACCGCGCCGGTGGTGTCGGCCGCCGGGTCCTCGGTCACCGCGTACGCCGTCCCCGAGGTCCCGATCGAGATCACCACGTCGCCCTGGTCGATGCCGAGCCCCAGCGCGGCGCCCATGTTGTCGCCGGTGCCGGCGGACAGGGCCGCGCCGCCGGGTGTCCGGCCGACGATCTCCGCCGGAGCGGCGAGCCGGGGCGTCGCCACCGGCCGCCCGAGCGCCATCTCGGCGATGTCCGGCAGCCATTTGCCGTCCGCGGGGGAGAAGTAGCCGGTCCCCGAGGCGTCACCGCGGTCGGTGACCGGCTCGTCGGCGCCCAGCCGCCACGTGAGCCAGTCGTGGGGCAGCATGACGCGGCTCAGCCGGGCCGCGGATTCCGGTTCACAGTCGGCTATCCAGCGCAGCTTCGTCACCGTGAAGGAGACGGCCGGGACGCTTCCGGTGCGGCCGGGCCCACTCGGCCGGGCCGCCCAGCTCGGTGATGAGGACCTGGGTCTGCGGGGCGGCGCGCATGTCGTTCCAGAGGATGGCCGGGCGGATGACCTGGCCGCCCGCGTCGACGGCGACCATACCGTGCTGCTGCGCGGCCACCCCGATCGCCTCCGCGCGGTCCAGCAGGCCGGCGCCGGCCTGGCCCAGCGCCCGCCACCAGTCCTCCGGGTCGCACTCCGTGCCGTCCGGGTGGGGGGCCGAAGCCTCGCCAACGATGGCGCCGTCCTCGGCCTGGCACAGCACCACCTTCGTGGACTGGGTCGAACTGTCCACTCCGGCCACCAGCATGAGCAACTCCCGAAAAGTTTCGCGAAAAGGACGGTACAGCAGGTGCCCGTCGCCACCGTAAGCCGTGGCCCCGGGTCGGCGCTACCCAGGGTCCCGGGCGTGCGCGCACGCGCTATCCGGAGCCGAGCAGCAATCGTGTGCAGCTCTCGTTCCTGGCGCTGTACAGCAATCGTGTGCAAGGCTGGCCGGGCTGGACTTTTTCAATTTGCTGCACGACGCAAATGAACGTGCATACGGCCTTGCATCTGCATGAGATGTCCGGCAAGATGGGCTCTACGTGCCAATCATGAGGATTGGCAGTTACATCAAGCGCTCCCCGGGGTCGCGATGAGGTCGGAGAGTTTGAACCCGGTTGTTAGCGTTCACAACCGGGACAACTGCACGGTACCGCTGCCTACACGCACGAGGGTGCTGCCCGTGCCACGGGCCGTGGTCGCCGATCCCGTTCACCGGGACGCGGCGCCGAACCGGCCCCGTGTCGTCCGGATGCCCTCCGACTGGTGGGACGCGCCGTCGGTCGTCGCGCTCGCTCTTACCCCCGCGGCGCAGCCGGCCAAGAACGCGCGCCGGTTCACCCGGGCCACGCTCGGCCGGTGGGACCTCGACATGCTGGCCGACGACGCCGAGGTCATCGTCGGCGAGTTCGTGGCCAACGCCCTCCGGCACACCGCCGCCCGCCCGGCGAACGCGGACGGCCCGGCGGCCGCCCGCAGCGACTCCCGGATCGGGCTCCGGCTCTTCCGCCGCTCCGGCGAGGTGATGTGCGCGGTCCTCGACCCCAGCGACTCCGCCCCCGTGCTCAAGGCACCGGCCTGCGAGGCCGAATGCGGCCGCGGGCTCCAGCTGGTCGATGCGCTCAGCGACGTGTGGGGATGGAGCCCGGTGGCCGGGCGCGGCAAGGCCGTGTGGGCCATTCTCTTCTGTGCCTGATCGCCGCCCAGCCATTCCGGTACGCACGCACGGCCTCCGTTCGGTGAATAGCGCCCGGCACGGTACTGTGCTTGCTGAGATTCCCGGAGGAGGCGGCGCGGCAATGCCCTGGATCTGGCGGTATGAAAAGACCGACGGCGCGGTGGTCGCCTCGGGTGATCTCCCTGAAGCCATCTTCGCCAGCCAGGGAGACGCGGAGAGCTGGCTCGGCGAGAACTGGCGGGGCCTGCTGGAGGCGGGCGTCGACCAGGTGACGCTCCTGGAGGACGACCGGACCGAGTACGGCCCGATGAGCCTCCACCCGGCGAGCTGAGCCGCGGCCTGCCCCGCCCGCCGGGTGAAGAACGCCGGTTACGGGCGGCTGGGCGGGCTGGCCGTCCGCGCCGGATCCCGCTCCACGTCGCTGCCGAGCACGTCGTCAATCCGCCGCATGAGCCCGGCGTCCAGCTTGACCCCGGCGGCCTTCACGTTCTCCCGCACCTGCTCGGGGCGGGTGGCCCCGATGATCGCCGCCGACACGTTCGGGTTCTGCAGCACCCAGGCCACGGCGAGCTGGGCCAGCGACAGCCCGGCCGCGTCCGCGAGCGGCTTCAGTTCCTGCACCTTGGCCAGGAGCGGGTCCCTCATCCAGCGGCTGATCATGTTCGCGCCCCCGGCCTCGTCGGTGGCGCGGGAATTGGCCGGCGGTTGCTGGCCCGGCAGGTACTTGCCGGTCAGGACCCCCTGCGCGATCGGGGAGAAGACGATCTGCCCGATGCCTTCCTTCTCGCACAGCGGCACGACCTCGGCCTCGATGACCCGCCACAGCATGCTGTACTGCGGCTGGTTCGACACGATCCGGTCGAAGCCCATCTCGTCCGCGATCCGGAGCGCGGCGGCGATCTCCTCGGCCCGCCACTCCGAAACCCCGATGTACAGGACCTTGCCCTGCCGGACCAGGTCGTCGAAGGCGCGCAGGGTCTCTTCGAGCGGCGTCTCGTGGTCAAACCGGTGGGCCTGGTAAAGGTCTACGTAGTCGGTGCCGAGGCGGCGCAGGGAGGCATGCAGCGACTCGGTGATGTGCTTGCGCGACAGGCCCCGGTCGTTCGGCCCGGAGCCGGTCGGCCAGAACACCTTCGTGAAGATCTCCACGGATTCGCGGCGCACGCCGGCCAGGGCCCGTCCGAGCACCTCTTCGGCCCGGGTCTCCGCGTAGGCGTCGGCCGTGTCGAAGCTGGTGATTCCCTCGTCCAGCGCGGCCGCGACGCACTCCTTCGCGGCGTCCTCCTCGACCTGGGAGCCGTGGGTGATCCAGTTGCCGTAGGTGAGCTCGCTGACCTTCAGGCCGCTCTTGGCCAAGATGACGATATTCCATGCCAGTGACCCTAACGTGGCCCGCGGCGGCCTAGATCAAGGGCGGCAGGGCCGGTCAGGAGCGGCCGCGTCAGAACGTGTCGCCGGGCCGCACCCGAGGGGCCGGCATTCGCATCCGGCGGATCTGCAGCGCGCGGAACACCGCATACATGGTCGAGGCCGCGGGTGCTCACCCCCGGAAGGCGCTGGGCGATCAGCTTCCGCAGGCTCCGGCTGAGGAACCACGCGTCGACGACGACGAATGCGATCAGCACCAGCGCGATCGGCTGCGCGAACTGCTGGATCGGGCCGGTCCGGATGAACAGGACGACGATCATGACGACCATCACGTACATGTAGTACTCGCTCAGCCGCCGCCGCGAGTCGATGTAATCGCGGGCGAGTGCCTTGGCCGGGCCCCGGTCCCGGACCGGCAGCGCCCACTCCTCGCCCCGCTTCATCGCGTCGTAGCGGACGCCGCGGTCGGCCTTGCTCTCCGCGCGCCCGGATCCGGCCCGCCCCGCCCCGCCGGACCGGGCCGGCGCGGCGAGCCGGTGATTCCCTGCCGCCGGCCGCGCTCAGCCTCGCTCCGCTTGGGCGTCGGCCGTCCCTTGCCCGCCTCGGCGGCCCGCCGGGCCGTCTCGCGCTCGGCGAAA
>CAVQZM010000053.1:0-53460 GCA_963718475.1 uncultured Actinomycetes bacterium
AGCACTGTCGGGGAGCCCGAGGTGCTCCTTGGGGGTGA
Organism: uncultured Actinomycetes bacterium; assembly: GCA_963718475.1. Classification (GTDB taxonomy): domain Bacteria; phylum Actinomycetota; class Actinomycetes; order Streptosporangiales; family Streptosporangiaceae; genus CAVQZM01. The sequence goes on from CAVQZM010000053.1 coordinate 39, forward strand.
CGTAGCAGAGCATGGCGGTGCCGTACCAGCCGATCATCGCCGCGCCGATCGCCGAGGTGATGTGGTCGTAGCCGGGGGCGATGTCGGTGGTGAGCGGCCCCAGGGTGTAGAAGGGCGCCTCGTGGCAGAGCTCGAGCTGCAGGTCCATGTTCTCCTTGATCCGGTGCATGGGAACGTGGCCCGGCCCCTCGATCATCACCTGGCAGTCCTGCGCCCAGGCGACGGTGGTGAGCTCTCCCAGGGTGCGCAGCTCCGACAGCTGCGCCTCGTCGTTGGCGTCGGCGATGCACCCCGGCCGCAGCCCGTCGCCGAGCGAGAAGGCGACGTCGTAGGCGCGCATGACCTCGCAGATCTCCTCGAAGTGGGTGTACAGGAAGCTCTCCTCGTGGTGGGCGAGGCACCACGCCGCCATGATCGAGCCGCCGCGGCTGACGATCCCGGTGAGCCGCTTCGCGGTGAGCGGCACGTAGCGCAGCCGCACCCCGGCGTGGATGGTGAAGTAGTCGACCCCCTGCTCGGCCTGCTCGATCAGGGTGTCGCGGTACACCTCCCAGCTCAGCTCCTCGGCCTTCCGCCGACCTTCTCCAGGGCCTGGTAGATGGGGACGGTTCCGACCGGAACCGGCGAGTTGCGGAGGATCCACTCGCGGGTGGTGTGGATGTCGCGGCCGGTGGAGAGGTCCATGATGGTGTCGGCGCCCCAGCGCGCCGCCCAGGTCATCTTCTCGACCTCGTCCTCGATCGAGGACTTCACCGCCGAGTTGCCGATGTTGGCGTTGATCTTCACCAGGAAGCTGCGGCCGATGATCATCGGCTCGCTCTCCGGGTGGTTGACGTTGGCGGGGATGATCGCCCGCCCCCGGGCGACCTCGTCGCGCACCAGGGTGGGCTCGACGCCCTCGCGCAGCGCGACGAACTCCATCTCCGGGGTCACCTCGCCGCGGCGGGCGTAGTGCATCTGGGTGACCGCCGCGCCGTCGCGGGCGCGCAGCGGCCGGGCGGTGGCGCCCGCGCCGGCGTACTCCTCGACGTCGCCGCGCTCGCGGATCCAGGCGCCGCGCACCGAGGGGAGGCCGCGACGCACGTCGGTCTGCACGCTCGCGTCGGTATACGGCCCGCTGCTGTCGTAGACGCGGAAGACGCCGGGCGAGCCGGCGTCGCCGACGAGGATCTCGCGCACCGGGACCCGCAGGTCGGCGCGTGAGCCCTGGACGTGGGCCTTGCGACTACCGCGGATCGGGGTGCCCGTCGCGGCGCTGGTGGCGGGGGCCTCGGCCATCGAACTCGTCTCCTGCTGGCTGGCCCGCCGGAGATGCGCGGACGGCCGCTGACGGCGGCGCGCGGAGATGCACCCGCCCGCCCACCCCTCGGCCGGCCCGCTTTCCCTTCGCTCGTACTAACGAGATCAGGTTCCAGGAGTTGGTGGTCCTGATACCACCTCTCAGCTGCTCGCTCCCCCAGCGGGACGTTATTCGGTTGTGGAGTAGGAAGGATACTCCGGGGCGCCCGGAGCGGTCCGGAGCCGCCGACCTGCCATCATCGAGCGAGCGGCCAGGGCACGGGGAGGAGGGCATGAACTTCGAGCTGAGCGGGGAGGACGCCGCCTTCCGCGATGAGGTGCGGGGCTGGTTCGCCGATCACAGAGAGCAGATCGAGCACACCCGGGCCGTCGACTGGGAGGAGGGCGGCGAGGCATTCGAGCGCTACCGGGCCTGGGAGCGTGCCCTCTTCGAGGCCGGGCTCGGGGCGGTCGCCTGGCCCGTGGAGTACGGCGGCCGCGGCGCCACGATGGTTCAGCAGGCGATCGTCAACGAGGAGTACACCCTCGCCGACGCGCCGAACCGGATCAACCGGCTCGGCCTCGGCCTGCTCGGCCCCACCCTGATGGTCTACGGCACCGCCGAGCAGAAGGCCCGCCACCTCCCCCGCATCCTCGCCTGCGACGAGATCTGGTGCCAGGGGTACAGCGAGCCCAACGCCGGCAGCGATCTCGCCTCGCTGCGCACCCGCGCGGTCCGCGAGGGCGAGGAGTTCGTGGTCAACGGCCAGAAGATCTGGACCTCGCTCGGCCGCTTCGGCGACTGGATCTTCACCCTGGTGCGCACCGACCCGGCGGCGGCGAAGCACAAGGGGATCACCTTCCTCCTCGTCGACATGCACAGCCCCGGGGTCGAGGTGCGGCCGCTGGTGCAGATCGACGGCAGCGCCCGCTTCGCCGAGGTGTTCTTCACCGACGTGCGCGTCCCCGTCGCCAACGTGGTGGGACGGATCGACGATGGCTGGAGCGTCGCGATGGCCCTGCTCGGCTTCGAGCGCGGCGGCGGCCTCTACGGCCCGGCGCTCTTCAACCGGATCTTCCGTCACGTCGTCGAGCTCTCCGCGGCGAGCCCCGCGGCGACGGCGTCGCCGCCGACGATCCCGACATCCGCCGCCGAGGTCGCCCAGTCGTACATCGAGACCCGGGTCTACGAGCTCACCGTGCAGCGCGCGCTCACCCGGCTCGCCCGCGGCGAGGCGCCGGGACCGGAGGCGTCGCTCAACAAGCTCTACTGGTCGGAGATGAAGGTGCGGCTCGACGAGCTCGCCCTCGACATCCTCGGCCCGCGCGCCGAGCTCGGGCCCGGCTCGCCGGAGGCGGAGATCGACGGCGGCTGGTACGGCGACTACCTCTACGCCCGGGCGAGCACCATCTTCGCCGGCACCTCCGAGGTGCAGAAGAACATCATCGCCCAGCGCGTGCTGGGCCTCCCCCGCGAGTAGGCGAGCGCATGGACTTCGACTTCTCCCCCGAGCAGTACATGCTCCGCGACACCGTGCGCGACCTGCTCCGCCGCGAGTGCACCCCCGCCGGCGGTGCGCGCCGCCTGGGCGTCGCAGACAGGCCGCTCGCCGGAGCGCTGGCGCAAGCTCGCCGAGCTCGGGCGTCGTCGGCCTCACCGTCGCCGAGGAGCACGGCGGTGCCGGCATGGACGAGGTCGACCTGGTCCTCATCCTCGAGGAGGCGGGCCGCTCGCTGCTCCCCGAGCCGCTGCTCGAGACGACCGCGGTCGGCGCCCCGCTGCTCCAGCGCGCCGGCTCCGACGAGCTCCGCTCGCCGGTGGCTGCCGCGGATCGCCGCCGGCGAGGCCACCGTCACCGTCGGGCTGGCGGGCTCGCCGTATGTCGCCGACGCCACCGCCGACCTCGTCGTGCTCGAGCGCGAGGGGGCGCTCCACGCGGTCACCCAGGACCGGCTCACCGTGCAGCCGCTGCGCTCCGTCGACGGCGCCCGCCGGCTCTTCTCGGTGACCGCCGAGCTCGGCGACGACACCGTGCTCTCGACCTCCGCGGCCGACGCCCGCTGGGCCTTCGACCACGCCGCCGCCGCCACCGCCGCCGAGCTCGTCGGCGTCGCCGGGGCGATGCTCGACATGACCGTCGCCTACGTGAAGCAGCGCGAGCAGTTCGGCCGCCGGATCGGCTCGTTCCAGGCGGTGCAGCACAAGCTCGCCGAGACCCTGCTGCTGGTCGACTCGGCGCGCGCCGCCGTCTACTACGCCGCCTGGGCGCTCGCCAACGACACCCCCGACGCGAGCATCGCGGCGAGCGTCGCCAAGGCGTACGCGAGCGACGCCGAGCGGCGCGCCAACGCCGAGGCGCTGCAGCTCCACGGCGGGATCGGCTTCACCTGGGAGCACGACCTCCACCTCTGGCTGAAGCGGGGCAAGGCGCTCGAGCTGCAGTACGGCGACGCCGACCGGCACCGCCGCCGGATCGCCGACTGGATCTACGCCCCCGCCTGATGGGACGGACCCGGCCGCGGGTGGTGATCGCTCGGCGCCGGCTTCGGCGGCCTCGCCGCCGCCCGGGCGCTGCGCGACGTCCCCGTCGACGTCGTCCTCGTCGACCAGCACAACTACCACCTCTTCCAGCCGCTCCTCTACCAGGTGGCGACCGCGCTGCTCGACCCCTCGGAGATCGCCTACCCGGTCCGCGCCGCGGTGCGCCGCCACCGCAACGTCGACGTCCGGCTCGCCCGGGTGACCGGGATCGACCTCGACGGCGCGCCGGCTGGCCACCACCGCCGGCGAGCTCGGCTACGACCACCTCGTCGTCTCCCCCGGGGCGGTGAACAACTTCTTCGGCCTCACCTCGGTCGGAGCAGTACACCCACTGGCTGAAGTCGCTCGGCGAGGCGCTGGCGGTCCGCAACCACCTGCTCACCTGCTTCGAGCGCGCCGCCTGGGCCGACGACCCGGCCACCGGCGCCGCCTCCACACCGTCGTCCTCGTCGGCGGTGGGGCGACCGGCGTCGAGCTCGCCGGCGCGGTGAGCGAGCTCGTCCACCTGGTGCTGCGCAAGGACTACCCGCACCTCGACCTGAGCGAGGTGCAGATCCTCCTCGTCGAGGCCGCCGATGACGTGCTCGGCGCCTTCGCGCCCTCGCTGCAGCGCTCTGCCGCCCACAGCCTCGAGCGCAAGGGGGTGAAGCTCCTCCTCGGCGTCCAGGTCGCCGAGGTCGACGAGGGCGGGGTCTCGCTCCGCGACGGCCGCCGCATCGACGCGGCGACGGTGGTCTGGACCGCCGGGGTGCGGGGCTCACCGGTGGGCGCCTGGCTCGGCCCCGTCGACCGTCAGGGCCGGATCGAGGTGGGGCCGACCCTGCAGCTCCCCGGCCACCCCGAGGTGTTCGTCATCGGCGACGTCGCCTCGGTCGCGGGACGCGACGGGAAGCCGCTCCCCCAGCTCGCCCCGGTGGCGATGCAGGAGGCGAAGCACGTCGCCCGGACGATCGCCGGCTCGCTCCATGGCGAGCCTCCCAGCCCCTTCCGCTACCGCGACAAGGGGACGATGGCGACGATCGGGCGCAACGCGGGGGTGGCCCAGATCGGGCCGGTGCGACTCGGCGGCTTCCCCGGCTGGGTCACCTGGCTGACCGTCCACCTCCTGCTCCTCGTCGGCTTCCGCTGACCTGGCAAAATCGGATGCAGCCATGACGAGTCGTTACCTTCAGCCGGTGCTGGACTGGTATGCGCGCCACGCGCGGGACCTGCCCTGGCGCGCTCCCGGCGCGACGCCGTGGTCGGTGCTGGTCAGCGAGATCATGCTGCAGCAGACGCCGGTGGCCCGGGTGCTGCCCGCCCTCAGGCGTGGCTCGCCCGGTGGCCGACCCCGGCCGCGCTGGCGGCCGAGCCCGCTGGCGAGGCGATCCGGCAGTGGGGCCGGCTCGGCTATCCCCGGCGTGCGCTCCGGCTGCACGAGACGGCGAGGATCATGGCCGACCAGCACGGCGGGGCGGTGCCCGCGACCGCGAGGCGCTGCTGGCGCTGCCGGGGATCGGCGCTACACGGCCGCGGCCGTGGCCAGCTTCGCGTTCGGCCAGCGGCACGCCGTGCTCGACACCAACGTGCGCCGGGTGCTGGCCGGCTGGTCGCCGGGGCGGAGTGCCCGGGCCGCGCCCGTCGGTGGCCGAACGGCGGCTGGCCGAATCGCTGCTGCCCGCCGAGCCGCGGTCGCGGCCCGCTGGTCCGTCGCGGTGATGGAACTGGGCGCGCTGGTTTGCACGGCGGCCAGCCCGCGCTGCGGCGCCTGCCCGGTGGCCGCGCACTGCGCCTGGCTGGCCGCCGGGCGCCCCGCGGAGCCACCACGGCGGCCGGCGCCGGGCCAGCGTACGAGGGCACTGACCGGCAATGCCGGGGACGCCTGCTCGCCGTGCTGCGCGACGCCGGCGGCCCGGTGGCGGCGGGCCAGTTCGAGGCGGTCTGGCCCGGCCCGGCGCAGCTGGCCCGGGCCCTGGACGGCCTGGTCGCCGACGGCCTGGTCGACGCCCGAGCAGACGGCCGTTCGCGCTGCCGGGCTAGAGCACGACCGGCGCCCGGGCCGCTCGCGAGCGTGAAGCCCGGGCCGCCGTCTCGGGCACTCGTCGCGTAGTCAGCCTAGGCGAGCGGTGCCGCCGCCGTCCGGGTACCGGGGCGCCCGTCGAGCTGCCACCGCGCTGCCCGGCTGACGACCGGCTCGCCGCAGCTCCGGCGTCGGGCACTCGCACCACTCGGGCTTCGGCCACGCCGGTGAAGGTGAACTTGGCGGTCTCGCCGGTGCCCTCGATGTCGACGATGACGATCTGGCCCGGCTTGAAGCTCGCTGAACAGGATCTTCTCCGACAGCTGTCCTCGATCTCGCGCTGGATGGTGCGGCGCAGCGGCCGGGCTCCCATTACCGGGTCGTAGCCGCGCTCCGAGAGCAGGTCCTTGGCGCCGGGCCGGAGCTCGATCGCCATGTCGCGGTCCTTCAGCCGCTCGTCCACCTTGGCGATCATCAGGTCGACGATGCTGAAGATCTCCTCCCGGGCCAGCTGGTGGAAGACGATGATGTCGTCCACGCGGTTGAGGAACTCGGGCCGGAAGTGCTGCTTCAGCTCCTCCTGCACCCGGTTCTTCATCCGCTCGTAAGAGCCGCGCGACTCGTCCGCCTTGGCGAACCCGACCGAGACACCCTTGGAGATGTCCCTGGTGCCGAGGTTGGTCGTCATGATGATGACGGTGTTCTTGAAGTCGACCGTCCGGCCCTGGGCGTCGGTCAGCCGGCCGTCTTCCAGGATCTGCAGCAGCGAGTTGAAGATGTCCGGGTGCGCCTTCTCGATCTCGTCGAACAGGACCACCGAGAACGGCCGGCGGCGGACCTTCTCGGTGAGCTGGCCGCCTTCCTCGTAGCCGACGTAGCCGGGCGGGGAGCCGAACAGCCGGGACACGGTGTGCTTCTCCATGTACTCGCTCATGTCGAGCTGGATCAGCGAGTCCTCGTCGCCGAACAGGAACTCGGCGAGCGTCTTGGACAGCTCGGTCTTGCCGACGCCGGACGGGCCGGCGAAGATGAACGAGCCGCCGGGGCGCTTCGGGTCCTTCAGGCCGGCCCGGGTCCGCCGGATCGCCTGGGACAGCGCCTTGATGGCGTCGTTCTGGCCGATGACCCGGCGGTGCAGCTCATCCTCCATGCGGAGCAGCCGCTGCGACTCCTCTTCGGTGAGCTTGAACACCGGGATGCCGGTGGCGGTGGCGAGCACCTCGGCGATGAGCTCCTCGTTCACCTCGGCGACGACGTCCATGTCGCCGGCCTTCCACTCCTTCTCCCGGGTGGCCTTCTTGGCCAGCAGCTGCTTCTCGTTGTCCCGCAGCGCGGCGGCCTTCTCGAAGTCCTGGGAGTCGATGGCCGACTCCTTCTCCCGGCGCACCTGGGCGATCTTCTCGTCGTACTCGCGCAGGTCCGGCGGCGCGGTCATGCGGCGGATCCGCATCCGCGAGCCCGGCCTCGTCGATCAGGTCGATGGCCTTGTCCGGCAGGAACCGGTCGCTGATGTAGCGGTCGGCCAGCTGGGCCGAGGCCACCAGCGCGCCGTCGGTGATGGACACCCGGTGGTGCGCCTCGTACCGGTCGCGCAGGCCCTTGAGGATCTCGATCGTGTGCGAGATCGTCGGCTCCGCGACCTGGATGGGCTGGAACCTGCGCTCAAGCGCGGCGTCCTTCTCCAGGTACTTGCGGTACTCATCCAGCGTGGTGGCGCCGATGGTCTGCAGCTCGCCGCGGGCCAGCATCGGCTTCAGGATGGAGGCCGCGTCAATCGCGCCCTCCGCGGCGCCCGCACCGACCAGCGTGTGGATCTCGTCGATGAACAGGATGATGTCGCCGCGGGTGCGGATCTCCTTGAGCACCTTCTTCAGCCGCTCTTCGAAGTCACCGCGGTACCGCGAGCCCGCCACCAGCGCGCCGAGGTCCAGCGTGTAGAGCTGCTTGTCCTTGATCGTCTCGGGCACCTCGCCCTTGACGATCTTCTGGGCCAGGCCCTCGACGACCGCGGTCTTGCCCGACGCCGGGCGCGCCCACCAGCACCGGGTTGTTCTTGGTGCGGCGGGACAGCACCTGCATCACGCGCTCGATTTCCTTCTCGCGGCCGATGACCGGGTCGAGCTTGCCCTCGCGCGCGCCCTGCGGTCAGGTTGCGGCCGAACTGGTCGAGCACCAGCGAGGTCGACGGCGCGGACTCCGCTGACGTGCCGGCCGACGCGGGCTCCTTGCCCTGGTAGCCGTGCAGCAGCTGGATGACCTGCTGGCGGACCCGGTTCAGGTCGGCGCCCAGCTTCACCAGCACCTGCGCGGCCACACCGTCGCCCTCACGGATCAGGCCGAGCAGGATGTGCTCGGTGCCGATGTAGTTGTGGCCAAGCTGCAGCGCCTCGCGCAGCGACAGCTCAAGCACCTTCTTGGCGCGCGGAGTAAAGGGGATGTGCCCCGACGGCGCCTGCTGGCCCTGGCCGATGATCTCCTCGACCTGCTGGCGCACGGCCTCGAGACTGATCCCCAGAGATTCCAGGGCCTTCGCTGCCACACCTTCACCCTCGTGGATGAGGCCCAGCAGGATGTGCTCGGTGCCGATGTAGTTGTGATTGAGCATCCTGGCCTCTTCTTGAGCCAGGACCACAACCCGCCGCGCTCGGTCGGTAAACCTTTCGAACATATCGTTGCTCTCCTCACAGCGCGGTCAGACAGGTGCGGGACTCCTGCCCTGCCTTGTCCGCATGGTAGCCGCGTGCCCGGCGGTGCGCCTCGTACCGTAAGTCCTACGGTAGAGAGTTCCCCGGTATGCAGCGTTCATCCCATCCAACCGCGTCAACACCGCGTGGTGTTCCCGCTACGCCGCAAGCGAACGGCAGACGGGCATCCGGTCGCTGCCAGCCGATACGTGCTGTAACACCGACGTAATGTCTGCCCCGGGCGCGGGCCACGATGTCCGCAGGCGATGATGGCCGGCCCAGCGGCCGGGCACTCGCTCGAAGTGAGGAAAGCGGCCGGGCGGCCGGGCGCTCGCCGCGGCGGGAGAGCCCGTTCCGCGGGAGCGCGCTGTCGTGCCTTCCGGGCCAGGAGCCGGGGAAGGCGGATTATCCCTCGATGGCCCTCCCGGATCCAGCCGGTCGGGAGGGCCTGCCGCGCGGGATGCCAGCCGGCCAGCGACCGGAATGCGCGTCCCGCCCCGCACAGATAGTGCGGTCTTAGTGGGAGGCCTCGTACTCGGAAACGATCGAGGCAGGAATGCGGCCACGCTCGTTGACGTGGTAACCGCGCTGCTTCGCCCACTCCCGGATTTCCGCGCTGCGCTGGCGGCCGGGGCCCGTGCGCGGACGGCGGCGCCTGGTCGGCGCGCTCACTTTGCGGGCGTGCTCGGTGTAGAGAGCCAGCTCTTTGCGGAGCTTGTCAGCGTTGGCGGAACTCAGATCGATCTCAAAGGAGTTCCCGTCAAGACCAAACGATACGGTCTCGATCGCCTCGCCGCCGTCAAGATCGTCGACGAGAAGTACCTGAACCTTCTGTGCCATGGAACCAGCCCTTCTGGGGAGCAAGCATATTTCAGATACCGAAGATATACCCACCTTGTTGCCGTTGCCAATTCGGGGGCATGCAGATTGTCGCTTAGATCGAAGTTAGCATCCCGGCCCACTACTCACGCCCACTACCTGGGCCCCGGCAACTCTCCGTAATCAGGCATTGAGTGCACAGTTAGCATTCCCGCCGGTACAGCCGATTGCGGCGTTGAGCGTGTTCTGCCCAAACCGAGGGATGGTTCTAAGTTTGCGCGCAGCACCGCAGCCACAGCAAGCGTGATCCTCTTAGCCCGGCGAAAACTTAGGCCGGTGAACCGGGGCCGTCTGGTGATCGGCTCGCGTCATCCTGATCATCTGCTCTAGTGGCCGTTGCCCGGGCCTTAGCGCCGATAATGTCGTTGTTGCCGGAAATATCGTGTTCGCTGTCTGGGTCTTCCCGCACTCTGCGCTTCGGTGCCATCTCACGGCGCAGCAGTAGGACAAGGCCAACGAGGAACGCAGCGCAAACAACCGCCGGCGGAGTCAGCGCCGCGAGATCACTCAACATGGCGGGCTCCTCTCTTGCAGTTACGGCGCCAGCACGTTCACGGCGACGCTCCGCTGCGCCACCATGCATGTGCTTAACGCATGTGCTTAATTGCTCGTCCTGCTGTCATATCAAGTTTGTGCGGCAGCGTCTCCCCCGGAAGCCCGGGCGATTAGCCGGCGCGAGCCGCGCTCTGTCCAACATTCTGTCTCACGGCCGTCTTCCCGCCGCACGGGAGCCGGCCCCATCGGACCGCAGCGTGCCCTGCCCCTCCGCGCCCGGTCGGCCTGGGCCGCCCGACCTGGGCAGGCTGGCCGGGCCGGCCCCGTCCGGCCCGGATCAGCGGCGCGACAGCCGCACCCCTGCGACCTGCCCAGACTGTGGCCAGCGCGACCACCGCGTGCGGTGCCGACCGGACAGGCCGCCGTTCCCGCCTTTTTGTCCGCGGCACGTGGCAGGATCGGACCGGCCGCGGCCGAGGCGGGCGAACGGAACGCGCGAGGGGTGATGAAACTTCAATGTTCCACGCCGACCTGCACATCCACTCCAAGTTTTCCCGCGCATGCAGTAAGGACTGCGACATCCCGCATCTCGCGGCCGGGGCGCTGCGCAAGGGCATCAGCGTGGTCGGTACGGGTGACTTCACTCACCCCGCATGGACCGACGAACTGAAAGGCCGTCTTGTTCCCGCGGAAGAGGGCCTGCTCCGCTTGCGGCCCGATCTGGAAAAGGAGGTCCTGCGGCGGGTCCCGGCCTCGTGCGGGCAACCGGTGCGGTTCATGCTCTCGGTAGAGATCTCCACAATCTACCGCCGGGACGAGCGGACCCGGAAAGTGCACCATCTAATATACGCCCCGACCTTCGAGGCGGCCGGCCGGATCACCGCCTCGCTGTCGAAGATCGGCAACCTGGCCTCTGATGGGCGCCCGATCCTGGGCCTTGACTCACGCGACCTGCTGGAGATCACGCTGGAAGGCGGCCCCGGCTGCTACCTGGTTCCCGCGCATATCTGGACGCCATGGTTCGCCGTTCTCGGCTCCCGGTCCGGGTTTGACGCCGTCGCCGACTGTTACGGCGATCTCGCCGGAGAAATATTCGCGGTCGAGACCGGCCTGTCCTCGGATCCGGCCATGAACTGGATGTGTTCGTCGCTGGACGCCTATCGCCTCGTCAGCAACTCCGACGCCCATTCACCGCCCATGCTCGGCCGCGAAGCGACTACTTTCACAGCGGGGATGGACTACTTCTCGATCACCGAAGCGCTGCGCACGGGTGACGGGCTGGCGGGCACGATCGAGTTCTATCCTGAAGAAGGGAAGTATCATCTCGACGGTCACCGCAAGTGCGGTGTCCGCCTCGATCCGCGGCAAACGCGCGAGCTTGAGGGGCCTGCCCCGAGTGTAATAAGCCACTCACGGTGGGCGTGTTGCACCGGGTCGCCGAACTCGCCGACCGGCCTGATGGCTACCGGCCAGACGGCGTGGCCGGCTTCAATAACCTCGTTCAGCTACCTCAAATCATTGGCGAGATCCTCTCGGTCGGGCCGAAGAGCAAGAGCGTTAACGGTGTCATTGACCGGCTCGTCGCGAGCTTCGGGCCGGAACTTACGATCCTGCGGGAAACCCCGGCCGACGACCTGGCCCGCGTTGGCGGATCGGCGCTCGGCGAGGCGATCACCAGGCTCCGCCGCGGCGAGGTGCGGCGGAAGCCGGCTTCGACGGTGAGTACGGCCGGGTGCGCCTGTTCGGCGAGGGCGAACTGGACCGGGCTGATGCCTTGTTCCCCCGGGGGGGCGACCCCCCGGAGCCCCCCGCGACGCCCCGCGGTGGTGCTCGGCCGTGGCACCGGTCGCTCGCCCGGCCCGGAGGGCCGGGGTCGCGGCCGGTCGGACCTTCGGTCCGGCGGTCCGTATCCCGCGGTGGGACTCGCCGACAGCACCGGCCACTCGCCCGGGCCGGGGGCCCGGGACTCGCTGGGCCGGTATGAGAGCCCGCCGGCAGGCCGCGTGAGCGCTGGGCCCGCCCTGGGGACGCCGGGGTGCTGGACGGGCTGGATGAGGAGCAGCGGGCGGCGGTGGAGGCGGACGGGCCGCTCATGATCATCGCGGGGCCCGGCACGGGGAAGACCCGGACGCTGACTCAGCGGATCGCCTTTCAGATGACGGAGCGGGTGGTTCCGGCGGACCGCTTTCTCGCCGTCACCTTCACCCGGCGCGCGGCGGGGGAGATGCGCGACCGGCTGGCCGCCCTGCTGACGCCGGGTGGCTCGCCGGCTGGCGACGGCGCGCCCCAGGCCGCCCGCGCCGCGCAGCAGGCCCAGCGAACCTCGCTGCCGCTGGTCACCACGTTCCACGGGCTGGCTCTGAGGCTGCTCCGGGAACAGCCCGAGCTGGCCGGCCTGCCGCCGGAATTCCGGGTGGCCGACGATGCGGCTCGGCTCGAGGCGGCCGTTCTGGTCACCGGCTCGGAGCGGGAAGGCCGCCGCCTGCTGACCCTGGGCGCAGGCTCGATGTCCAGTGACAGCGTCCTGACCGCCGCTCGGGAGGCGCTGCAGGCGGAGCTGGGCCATCGCGGCCTGGTCGACCTGGATGACCTGATCGGCCGCGCGGTCCGCCTGCTGCGTGACGAGCCCGCCGTCGCCGCGGCGTGCCGCGACCGGTGGCCGTGGATCAGCGTGGACGAATACCAGGACGTCGACGGGCAGCAGTACGAACTGCTCCGCCTGCTGGCCGGCCAGGGACCGGGCCTCACCGTCATCGGCGATCCGGACCAGGCCATCTACGGGTTCCGCGGCGCGGACGTGGGATTCTTCCTGCGATTCAGCGCTGACTACCCAGCCGCGAAAACGGTCTTGCTGACCCGGAACTACCGGTCCAGGCCGGGGATCGTGGCCGGGGCGCTGCAGGCCATCGCCCCGGCCACCCTGGTCCCCGGCCGGGAACTGCACGCGGTAGCCGAAGAGCGCGGCCGGGGCGCGCCCACGATCGTCTGGCACGAGGCCGCGAGTGAGCAGGCGGAGGGCGCCTGGATCGCCGAGGAGATCGACCGGCTGATCGGCGGCTCGTCGTTCCATTCGCTGGACAGCGGCCGCGTGGACGCCCGGCAGCGGCCGGCCGCGCTCGGCCTGTCCGACATAGCGGTTCTCTACCGGACGGACGCGCAGGCCGCACCGCTCGCGCAGGCCCTGACCCGGGCGGGCCTGCCGTTCCAGAAGCGCTCGCATGACCTGCTCAGCCGGCGCCCCGGCGTCCGGGACATCGTCGCCCAGATGCGCCTGGCCGACCCAGCCGGCCGCCACGATCAGGAAAACGGTGCGCAGGAAAACGGCGCCGAGGACGACGGCGCCGAGCAGCGGCTCCGGCACGCCGTGGCCGCGCTCACCGCCCTCATGCCGCACGCCTCGGTGTCGGCGGTGGACGTCCGCGCGGCCGGCGAGGTGCTCACGCCGCTGGCCCGCCGCTGCGGCGATGACGTCGAGCGGTTCCTGACCGAGATCTCGCTGGGCGCCGAGGCGGACGCCCTCGATCCCCGGGCCGACGCGGTGACGTTGCTGACGTTGCATGCCGCGAAGGGCCTGGAGTTCGACGTGGTGTTCATCGCGGGCTGCGAGCGGGGCCTGCTGCCGCTGTGGCTTCCCGGCGCAGACAAAGCCGGGGCCCGCGTGGACCCGGATGAGGAGCGGCGGCTGCTGTTCGTCGGGATGACCAGGGCCCGCGCCCGGCTCTTCCTCACCTGCGCGGCCCGGCGCTCCCGGCCCGGCGGGCCGCCGGTGGCAGGCCCCTCGCCGTTCCTGGCCGCGATCGACCCGGCCCTGCTCAGCCAGGCCGCAGCGGCCCGCCGCCCACCGGCAGACCGGCAGCTCCGCCTGCTCTGACCGCCCGGGTCAGAGGCGCAGCAGCATCCGGGTGTTCCCCAGGGTGTTGGGCTTGACCCAGTCGAGGCCGAGGAACTCCGCGACGCCTTCGTCGTAGGACCGCAGCAGCTCGGTGTAGACGTCGGGCGCGACCGGTGTGCCGAAGATCTCCTCGAAACCGAGGCTGGCGAAAAAGTCCACCGCGAACGTCAGGACAAAGACGCGCTCGACCCCGAGTTCGCGGGCCCGGCCGAGCAGCGCCTGGGCGATCCGGCGCCCGATGCCGTGGCCCTGGCAGTCCTCGTCAACCGCGATCGTCCTGATCTCGGCAAGGTCTTCCCACAGAACGTGCAGGGCGCCGCAGCCGGCCAGGACGCCGTCCGTGTCCCGTTCGGCGATCCAGAATTCCTGAATGTCCTCGTACAGGGTGACGGTCGCCTTGCCGAGCAGGCGGCCGGATTCCACGTTCGCGTCGATCAGGTCGCGGATCCCGGGAACGTCGGCGGTGCGCGCCTGCCTGACCGTGAATCCCATCGCGGTCCACCTTAGCCGGTGGGCGAGCGGCCCGCCCCTGGTGCGGACGGGGCCGGGCAGGAGTATGTTTCCTCTGGCCCCGCCATGACCGGGAGCCTCGCGTGTGATCACAAAACACTTACGAGTTCCCGCGTTCCGGTTGGCAACCGGTTCCAGATCCAATATTGTGCATCGCTGTTGCCATCGGTTGACGAACGATCCGGATGTTGCCGACGTCGGCAGGCGGTCCGCGAGAGGAGGACTTCTGTGCGGCGTTCATCGCACAGCGCAATAGACGCGACCGGCTCCTCGCGGTTCCGTCCCAGGATGGGATCGTTGCGGACTGCGACAGTAGTCACCGGCGCGGCGGCCGCGTTCGCGCTCCTGATCCCGGGCGGAGTCAGCGGCGCCCAGACCCGCAACCCGTCGCCCTCGCTGAATTCGCTGGTGGCCCAGGCCAAGCAGCTCACATACCAGATCAACGCGCTCAGCGAGCAGTACGACGGCCTCCGCGTCCAGCTGTCGGCGGCCCGCGCCGCGGCCAGCAAGGCGCAGAAGGCGGCCGCGCAGGACACCGCCGCGCTGAAGACCGGCCGGATCGCGGTGGCCCAGCTCGGCGCGGCCAGCTACGAGAACGCCGGCTGACGACCCGACCCTGCAGCTGCTGACCAGCGCCGACCCCCAGCAGTTCCTGAGCCAGGCGTCGATCATGGAACAGCTGGACCAGGAGCACGGCGACCGGGTGACCACGCTGGCCGCCGCGCAGGCGGCGGACAACCGCGCCAATGAGGCGGCCCAGCAGCAGATCGCGCGCGTGACCGCGCTGCAGAGCGCGATGAACGCCAAGAGCCAGGCGATCCAGGCCCAGATCAACAAGGTGAACAGCTCGGCGATGACGCAGGCTATGGCGATCTTCGATCAGACCGGCCAGTACCCGAACATCGCCATCCCCGGCGGCAACGGCGTCGGCGCCGTGGCCCTGCGCTACGCGCTGAGCAAGCGGGGCGACCCCTACGTGTGGGGGGCGGCGGGCCCGGGCGAGTTCGACTGCTCCGGCCTGGTCATGTGGGCCTACGCGCAGGAGGGCATCAGCCTGCCGCACTACACCGGCAGCCAGTGGAACTCCGGCATGCACATCTCGCGCGACCAGTTGCAGCCCGGGGATCTCGTCTTCTTCTTCGCCGACATCAGCCACGTGGGCCTCTACCTGGGCAACGGCCTGATGGTCGATGCGCCGTCGTTCGGCCAGACCGTCCAGGTCCAGCCGATCGACTGGGCCATCTACGTCGGCGCCGTCCGCATCCAGGCCTGACCCCCGTTCCAGGCGATCCGCCGCCGCCGTCAGGCCGCGGTTACTCGGGCTTGACGAAGGGGAACAGGATCGTCTCGCGGATGGTCGCGCCGGTCAGCATGATCAGCAGCCGGTCGATGCCCATGCCCATGCCGCCGGTGGGCGGCATGCCGTACTCCAGGGCGCGCAGGAAGTCCTCGTCGAGCTGCATCGCCTCGGGGTCGCCCCCGGCCGCGAGCAGCGACTGGGCGGTCAGCCGTTTCCGCTGCTCGACCGGGTCGACCAGCTCGGAGTAGCCGGTTCCCAGCTCGGCTCCGAAGGCGACCAGGTCCCACCGCTCGGCCAGCCGCGGGTCGTCCCGGTGGGCCCGGGTCAGCGGCGAGACTTCGACGGGGAAGTCGCGGTAGAACGTCGGCTCGACGGTCTGCTTCTCGACGAGCCGTTCGTACATTTCCAGCACGACCTGGCCCCGGTTCCAGCCCGGCTCGAGGGGGACGGACGCCCGGCTGGCCAGCTCGCGGAGCTCGTCCTCGGTGGTGTCCGGCGTGATCTTCTCGCCCAGCGCGGCCGAGATCGCGTCGTGCACCGTGACCGACTTCCACTCCCCGCCGATGTCATATTCCTGGCCGTCGGCCCGGCGCAGCACGGTGGTGCCCAGCGCGGTGCGCGCGGCGCCCTGGACCAGTTCCCGCGTGAGCTGCCCGATCGTGTTGTAGTCGCCGTAGGCCTGGTAGGCCTCCATCATCGTGAATTCCGGGTTGTGGGTGGTGTCCACGCCCTCGTTGCGGAACACCCGGCCGATCTCGTAGACGTTCTCGATCCCGCCCACGATCAGCCGCTTGAGGTACAGCTCGAGCGCGATGCGGAGGTAGAGATCGGTGTCGTAGGCATTTCCGTGGGTGACGAATGGGCGGGCGTTCGCACCGCCGTGGATGGCCTGCAGGACCGGCGTCTCCACCTCCATGAACCCGCGGGCGTGCATCTCCTCCCGCAGCGCCCGGACGACGTCGCTGCGGAGCTTGGCCATCCGGCGGGCGTCCGGGTTGACGATCAGGTCCACGTAGCGCTGGCGGACGCGCGACTCGATGTCGCTGAGTCCCTTGTGCTTGTCCGGGAGAGGCCGCAGGGACTTGGCGGTGATGGCGAACGCGTCGGCCATCACCGACAGCTCGCCACTGCGCGAGGTGATCACCTCGCCGTGCACACCGACGTGATCACCGAGGTCGACGTCCCGCTTCCAGGCCGCGAGCGGCTCCTCGCCCACGCCGGCCAGCGAGATCATGACCTGGATGTCCCCCGTGCCGTCCCGGATGGTGGCGAAGCACAGCTTGCCGCCGATACGCGACAGCATCACCCGCCCGGCGACACCGACCTCGTCACCGGTCGCCGTGTCCGGCGGCAGCCCCTCGTGGGCGGCCCGGATCTCCGCGATCGTCGCGGTACGCGGGAAGCCGACCGGGTACGGGTCCACGCCTGCCGCCAGCAGCGCCTCGCGCTTGGCCATCCGGACGCGCATCTGCTCCGGAAGCTCGTGCTGGACGTGGAGAGCGGGCCTCCGGGCTCGCTGTTCGGCGGCGCGGCCCGAGGCCGGGATGGTTCTCGGTCACCTGCCCGAGGCTACCGGTGCCGGTCGGCCGGCGGGCACACCGGTTTCTGCTGCCCGCCGCTGGTCAGGTGTCGGCGGCCGCGTTCCGCTCGAAGACGAGCCGGAGCCCGATCAGGGTCAGCCACGGCTCGTGCGCGTCGATGAGGCTGACCTCGTTGATGACCAGCGGGGCCAGGCCGCCGGTCGCGATGATGGTCACCCCGTCCGGGTCGGCGGGCGCCAGCTCGCGGGCCATCCGCCGCGCGATGCCCTCGACCTGGCCCGCGAACCCGTAGACGATCCCGGACTGCAGGGCTTCCACCGTGTTCTTGCCGATGACCCGGGGCGGCCGGGTCAGCTCGACCTTCAGCAGCTGCGCGGCCCGGCGGGACAGCGCGTCGACCGAGATCTCGATGCCGGGGGCGAGGGCCCCGCCCACGAACTCGCCCCGCGCGCTGACCGCGTCGAAGTTCGTTGACGTGCCGAAGTCCACCACGATGGCCGGGCCGCCGAACAGGTGCACCGCCGCCAGCGCGTTCATGATGCGGTCGCTGCCGACTTCCTTCGGGTTGTCCATCCTGACCGGGATCCCGGTCTTCACGCCCGGCTCGACGATGACCGCCGGCACCTCGCGGTAGTAGCGCTGGCACATCTCCCGCATCTCGTGCAGCACGGACGGCACCGTCGAGCACAGCGAGATGCCCTCGATGCCGACGTCGCCGAGCACGCCGCCGCCCGGGACCGTAGCGTTCGGATCCTTCAGGACCGGGCTCTGGGCGAGCAGGCCGCGCAGCACGACCGCGATCTCGTCCGCGGTCCGGTCGGGGACGGTGGCGATGCGCCAGTGCTCGATCACCTGCTCGCCGTCGAAGACGCCGAGGACGGTGTTGGTGTTGCCCACGTCGATCGCCAGCAGCATCGCTCACCTCTCCGCCTCGGCCGGGCGCGGCGCCAGGTCGAGGGCAATATCCAGGGCCGGAGCGGAATGGGTCAGGGCGCCGACGGCCAGGTAGTCGACTCCGGTCATCGCGACGTCCCGGGCCCGCTCCAGGGACAGGCCGCCGCTCGCCTCCAGCCGGGCGCGCCCGGCGGTCAGCCGGACGGCCTCGGTCATCTCCGGATGCCGAAGTTGTCCAGCAGGATCAGCCCGGCTCCCGAGCGCACCGCCTCATCCAGCTGGCCGAGGGTGTCGCACTCGACCTCGACCGGGATCCCGGCGGCGCGGCTGGGACCGCGGTGAAGGCGGCCGCCACGCGAACCGGCCGCGGCCACGTGGTTGTCCTTGATCAGCGCGGCATCGGACAGCGACATCCGGTGGTTGACGCCGCCGCCGCAGCGGACCGCGTACTTCTCCAGGGCCCGCAGGCCCGGCAGCGTCTTGCGGGTGTCCCTGATCTGCGCTCCGGTGCCGTCCACCGCATCCACCCAGCGGCGCGTCAGGGTCGCGACGCCGGACAGGTGGGTCAGAGAGGTTCAGCGCCGTCCGTTCGGCGACCAGGATCCCGGCCAGCGGCCCGGATACGGTCATCAGCACGTCGTCCCGGCGAACCCGGGCGCCGTCCGTGGTGTGCGTGCGCACGGTCAGCGGGCGGCCCGCGGCGGGCTGGGGCGGCGCGCCGCTGCCGTCTACGGTGGCCGGGCGGCCGCCCAGCTGGCCGGCCGCGGCGATCCGGAACACCGCCTCGGCGACCGGCAGCCCGGCGACGACGCCGTCGGCGCGGGCCACCACGTCGGCGCTGGCCCGGCCCGGTGCGATGATCGCCGCCGTGGTGACGTCGGTTCCGCCCGCCAGGTCTTCGGCCAGCGCCCCGGCGGCCAGATCGGCGACCGCGTGCGGATCCAGTCCCGCGCCGCGCAGACGGCTGGCCAGGTCCTCGCCCAGCTCCTCACCCATCCTGGCCCCCTTCGGATCGGCCGCGGCCCTCGCCATCGCGCGGCGGGCGTCCCCCGGCCCGCGCGGTGAACTCCGCCGGCGGCTCAAACCACGTCCGCAGGCCATCGGGGCCGAGGACGGTGATCAGGTGCCCGCGCCAGCTTTCGGCGGGCTGCGGGTGATCCTCGCGCCAGTGGCTGCCCCGGGTCTCCTCCCGGGCCGCCGCCGCCCTCACCAGGCCGCTGGCCACCAGGTGCATGTTGGACGCCTCCCAGGTGCCGACGCGGGGCCGGGCTGCCGGCGGCTCGCCGGCGCCGGTACCGGCGCCGGGGTCAGGGCGGCCGCCGCCTCGGCGAGCCCGTCCCCGGAGCGCAGGACTCCGGCCCGCAGCGACATGACCTGACGTAGCCGCGCTGCCTCGGTCCCGGCCAGCTGGGCGGGCCGCTCGTCCGGGACCGGGCGCGACACCGGGGGCAGGCCGCCCGAGATGTCTTCGCCGATGCGCTCGGCGAAGACCAGCCCTTCCAGGAGCGAGTTGGAGGCCAGCCGGTTCGCGCCGTGCACGCCGGTGCAGGCCACTTCGCCGCAGGCGTACAGGCCGGGCACCGACGTCCGGCCGTGCAGGTCGGTCCGGATGCCGCCGCTCGCGTAGTGGGCGGCCGGGACGACGGGGATCAGCTCGCGGACCGGGTCGGTCCCGTTGTCCCGGCAGGCCCGCAGGATGGTGGGGAAGCGCCGGTTCCAGGCCGGTCGCCCAGGTGGCGGCCATCCAGGTACACATGCTCGGCGCCCGTAGCGATCATCGAGGCCATGATGGCCTTCGCGACGACGTCACGGGGGGCCAGGTCGGCCATCGGGTGCCGGCCGCTCATCAGCCTTTCGCCGGCCGCGTCGACCAGGAACGCGCCCTCGCCGCGGACCGCCTCGGAGATCAGCGGCTGACGGCCGCGCGCGCCGGCGCCGAGCCACAGGGCGGTCGGATGGAACTGAACGAACTCCAGGTCGCAGGCCTCGGCACCACCGCGCAGGGCCACGGCCACGCCGTCCCCGGTGGAGACATCCGGATTGGTGGTCGCCTGGTAGAGCTGGCCCAGTCCTCCGGTGGCCAGCACGACGGCGCGCGCGTGCACCGCGCCGGCGCCATCGGGCTGGCCCTCGCCCATCACGTGCAGCGTGATGCCCGCGACCCGGCCGCCGGCGTCGTGCAGCAGGTCCAGGACGAGCGCGTGCTCGATGACGTCGATGCCGCTGGCCGACCAGGCCGGACCGGGGGCCCCGAGCGCGGTGAGCAGCGCCCGCGACACCTCGGCACCGGTGGCGTCCCCGCCGGCGTGCGCGATCCGCCGGCGGCGGTGCCCGCCCTCCCGGGCCAGGGCGACCGAGCCGTCGTCGTCAAGGTCGAACCGGGCGCCGGCCGCGGCCAGCCGCCGCAGCGCGCCGGGCCCATCGGTGACGAGCGCGCGGACCGCCGCCTCGTCGCACAGGCCGGCGCCGGCGGCGAGGGTGTCGCTGAGGTGATCCTCCGGTGAGTCGTCGGCGCCCAGGGCCGCGGCGATCCCGCCCTGCGCCCACCGGGTCGAGCCCGCGTCCAGCCGGGACTTCGTGACCAGCAGCACCGACAGGCCCGGGGCCAGGCTGCGGATGGCCAGGGCCGTGGTCAGCCCGGCTACGCCGGATCCGGCCACCACGACGTCACAGCGGCGGCTCCAGCCGCCGGCGGGGCGAGCAGCCGGGCCGCCCCCGCCGTGGCCGGGCCGGGCGCTTCCCGCGTTACATACCGGGCCGGCGGGGCCGTGGCTGGCGCCACCTCAGCCCGCCGCCCGGTCGGTCAAGTCGACCTGGACGTTGTCGATGAGGCGCGTCGTCCCGACCCGCGCCGCGACGGCGAGCACCGCCCGGCCGGTGAAATCGGGCTTGACCGGCAGGAAGGTGACCGGATCGACCAGGGCCAGGTAGTCGACGCTCAGCTGCCGCGCAGCCCGGGAAAGGCGGTTCTGGGCGGCGTCGGTGACCGCGAGGGGCCCCTCGGCCGCCCGGGCCCGGCCGGCCTCCAGCGCGGCGGGCAGCGCCAGCGCCACCGATCGTTCGGTATCGGAAAGGTAGCGGTTGCGGCTCGAGGTGGCCAGGCCGTCGGCGTCGCGGACCGTGGGGATGGATGCGACCCGCACGCCGAGATTGAGGTCGGCGGCCATCCGGCGGACCAGCGCCAGCTGCTGCGCGTCCTTCTCACCGAACACCGCGATGTCCGGCCGGGTCAGCTGGAACAGCTTGAGGACGACGGTCAGCACGCCGCCGAAGAACCCGGGCCGGAACTCGCCCTCGAGGACCTGCCCCATAGGCCCGGGGTCCACGGTCACGATCTGCTCGGCCGGGTACATCTCGGCCGTGGCCGGGGCGAAGACGACGGCCACGCCTTCCTCCGCGCACAGCGCCAGGTCGGCGTCGAGGGTGCGCGGATAGCGGTCGAGGTCTTCGCCCGGCCCGAACTGGCGGGGATTGACGAAGATAGAGACCACCACCGCCCCGTTCGGCCCGGCCATCCCGGCCGCCTGCCGCAGCAGGTTACGGTGCCCGGCATGCAGCGCCCCCATGGTGGGCACCAGGACGACCGGCGAGCCGGGACCGGCGCGGGCGGCGGCCAGGTCCGCGCGGGTGACCGCGAGGACGGGCCCGGGGACGGGTGCGGGGCTCACCGGGCCGCGCCGGCGAGCACGTCGAGCAGGCGCTCGGCGTCGGGCGGTGAAAGCAGGCCGGCCGCGAGCGCGCGGTCCGCGGTCAGGCGGGCCAGCGCGACGTAGACGGGCAGCGCCTCGGGCGCCGCGGCGCGCAGCGCCTCGATGTGGCCGGCCACGGTGCCGGCGTCGCCGCGTGCGACCGGCCCGGTCAGGCCCGCGTCGCCGAGCCGGAGCGCGTTGTCCAGGGCGGCGAACAGCAGCGGGCTCAGCATCCGGGCCGGCTCGGCGGCCCCGGCCGCCTGGAGCAGGTCACACGCCTCGGTGACCAGGGTGACGAGGTGATTGGCCGCGCTGGCCAGGGCCGCGTGGTAGAGGTCCCGGTTGGCTTCTTCGATGAAGACCGGCTCGCCGCCCATCTCGATGACCAGCGCCTCCGCCACGGGCCGCAACGGGTCGGGGGCGGTGATGCCGAAGGAGATGCCCCGGAGCCGGTCGATGTCGTCGCTGCGGCCGGTAAAGGTCATGACCGGGTGCAGGGCCAGGGGCAGCGCCCCGCGCCCGGCGGCTGGCTCCAGCACGCCCGTGCCATAACGCCCGCTGGTGTGGGCGAGCAGGCGGCCCTCGAGCGGGGCGCCGGTGGCCGCCAGACCCGACACCAGGCCGCCCAGGGCGTCGTCCGGCACGGTCAGCAGCACCAGGTCCGCGGCCGCGATGACCCCGGCTGGCTCGGTGATCCGCGCGGTGGGGAAGCTTTCGCGAGCGCGCTGGACCGATGCGTCCGATACCGCCGCGACCGCGACGACCTCATGGCCGGCCCGGGTGAGCGCCACTCCGAGCGCGGCGCCGACGCGGCCGGGCCCGATGATGCCCACTCTCAGCCGGGCGGGATGCTGGCCGCCGCCGGAGGGCAGGTGCTCGTCATGCCGGTCTGGTTCAGAATCCATCTCGTTCCAGTCCTCAGCGGGTACCGGACGAACCGGTTCCCTCACGGGCCCCGGTGTCCCTGACGAGCATAGTCATGCGCAAGGGCGCCGGATCCGTGGGATCCGGCGCCCTTGTGACGCTCAGGCCAGGCCGTCGTGCCTGGCGTTACGGGGTCAGTAACCGAAGACCGCCGCGCCGCCCTTGCAGCCCGCGCCAGCGATGCCGAGGACCGCCACCGCGTTGCCGCAGACGTCGATCGGAATGGAGATCGGGGCGAAGATCTGGTTGCCGCCGAGGATCGAGCCGTTGCCGCTCGTGCTCATGTTCACCGGGCCGGCGCCGGCAAAGGCCGGCGCGCCCATGAGCGCCACCGAGGAGGCGGCCGCGGCGAAGACGACGGCGGCACGGGTCTTGATCTGCATGTGTTGCTCCTAATGTCTTAGGGATGTGAGGGGAGAATCCCGCGGGCCTGGGGACCTTGAGGTGCGGGAAACACGGCGCCCCCGGCCTGGGCGGCCAGACAGCCACAGGGCGCAGGCCGCGCCCCCAATATCCGGCTGCGTAGAGCATCCATACGCTTACAGTAACCAAGAATCGCCACAGAAGGTAGTCACGACACTACCAATTGTTACTTTGCGTAGTTAAGCTGCGGCTTGCGCGCTTAGTGAAAATGATCCACCGAACGAGGCGGTGGCGGGACGTCACGCTCGGCGCGAGGATCCTTCGGGATGCGGCAGCAGTGCTCCAGATACAGGGCGGCGAACACCAGGAGCGCCGACATGACCAGCGTCGTCAGCGCGATGATCTCGTCGTGCCGCGGGATGGGCGCCGACAGCGACCCCGCCGCATACAGCGCGAACCCGGCGGCGATGCCGCCGATCACCGCGGCCGCCTGTGACGTCGCCTTGGCCAGCACCGCCATCCGGGCCACGTAGATGGGCGGCGCCGGCTTGGTGCCGGGACGGCCGAGGATCCGGGCGCGCAGCAGGTGGCCGGTCCAGGCTTCGGCCGCGGCCGCGATGGCCAGGGCGGGCACTCCCGTCCACGGCAGCGGCGGCAGGGCGCTGTAGAGCAGCCGGAGCACCAGCCAGCTCACCAGCGCGCATACCGCGGCGATCACGAGGAGGACCGACGTGCGGGTGGGGGTCATATGTTCTCCGCCTGTGTCACTGGCTTCCTAGGCAGGCTATGCGGGAATGCGCAGCGCCACGTCATCGCGCCGCCGCACGCCCGGCCGGGGCAGCGCGGCCAGCAGACCCGCGATCCGGCCGTGCCCGGGTAGCTCAGCCGCGGGATCGGCGTCATGCCACGGCGCGAGGACGAACGCGCGCTCGTGCGCCCGGGGATGGGGCAGGGTCAGCGCG
Source organism: uncultured Actinomycetes bacterium (assembly GCA_963718475.1). Taxonomy (GTDB): domain Bacteria; phylum Actinomycetota; class Actinomycetes; order Streptosporangiales; family Streptosporangiaceae; genus CAVQZM01. The sequence continues at coordinate 23,991 of CAVQZM010000053.1, forward strand.
GGATCACCGCTCGTCTCGTCACCGTAGACGATCACGTCGATGTCGAGGGTCCGCGGCCCCCAGCGCACGTCCCGCCGCCGCTGGGCCGCCGCCTCGATCTCCTGCGCCCGGCGCAGGAGATCACCGGCGGGCCGGGACGTCTCGGCCAGCACCACCGCGTTGAGGTAATCCGGCTGCTCCGGGCCACCGACCGGAGCGGTCTCGTACACGGGCGAGACGGTGACGACGTCCAGGCCGGGGGTGGCCGCCAGTTCGTCCACCGCACGCTGCAGGGTGGCCAGCCGGTCGCCGAGGTTGCTGCCCAGCGCCAGGACGACGTGGCGGCGGGCCCGGCTGATGGTCACCGACACGTCGCCGAACGGGATCGGTATGGGGGCGTCCGGCTTGTGCACCGTGATCTCCACCTCGCGGACGGCCGGATCGGCCAGGCAGGCCTGGGCCAGCCGTTCGGCGAGCGTCTCGATGAGGCGCACCGGCTCACCGGCCACGATCGCGGCGAGCCGTTCGCTGAGCTGGGCGTAATCCACGGTCCGCGACAGATCATCGGCCGCGGCGGCGGGGCGGATGTCCACGCCGAGCGCGGCGTCGATCAGGAAGTCCTGGCCGTCGCGGCGTTCGGTGTCGAGGACCCCGTGGCGCCCCCGCACCCGCAGACCGCGGACCTCGATCCGGTCCATTTTATCTGCTCACCCCGCCTCCGGGCGGGCGGCATGCCAGGCCGCCGCGACCCGGACCGCGTCGGCGTTGCCCGGGACCTGGTGGACCCGCACGCACCACGCGCCCGCGGCCGCGGCCAGGGCCGTTGTGGCGATCGTCGCGTCGTCGGAGCCGCTGAACGGCCGCGGGGTGCCGTCGGCGGCGGCCAGCAGCCGGCCGAGGAAGCGCTTGCGCGATGCGCCGACCAGAACCGGGAACACGCCCGGCTCGCGGCTGGCCGCGTCCGCGGCACCCGGCCGGCCGTGTCCCCGGCGCGTGCGCCCAGGCGTGCGAGGTCCGGCAGCGCGGCGAGGAGTTGCCAGTTGTGCTCGGCGACGCTTGCTGAATCCGAGGCCCGGGTCCAGGACGATCATCGACGGGTCGACGCCCTCGGCCACCACCGCGTCAACCCGGCGCCTGAGCTCGTCGCGGACCTCCCGCACCACATCGTCGTAGACGGCCCGGGAGTTCATGTCATGGCTGGGCCCGCGCCAGTGCATGACGACGTACGGCACCGCGGCCTTGGCGACCAGGCGCGGCATGTGCGGGTCGGCGAGGCCGCCGCTGACGTCGTTCACCAGCCGCGCCCCGGCCTCCAGCGCGAACTCGGCGACCCGTGCGCGCATGGTGTCGATGCTGACCGGAACCCCGGCCCGGGCCAGTTCGGTGATGACCGGCCCGACCCGGCGGAGCTCTTCCTCGGCGGAGATGCGCTGCGCTCCCGGGCGGGTGGATTCCCCGCCCACGTCCACGATGTCCGCGCCCTGGGCGGCGAGATCGAGGCCGTGCCCGATGGCGGCCTCGGCACCGAGCCAGGCGCCCCCGTCCGAGAACGAGTCCGGGGTGACGTTGACCACGCCCATGACCAGGCAGCGGTCCCGGCTGGGCAGGCCCGGCAGCGTGTACGTCGGCCTAACCGTGACGCCGTGCTGGGCCCGGTATGACGGGCGCCGCCCGGGAGCCCCCGCGGCGCCCCGGCGGGCGATCATGCCCGGTGGAGTGCGCGGCGGAGGCGGCGGCGCAGCTTGCCCAGGCCGAGCCGGCGCGCCAGCCAGCGCAGCTCGAGGCTCGGCCAGACCAGGAACGCCTCGGCTTCGAGCGCGGCCAGCGCGATCCTGGGCGCGTCCTTCGTACTGGGGAAAACAAAGAATCTCGGCTGCCAGACCGGGCAGAACTTGGCATTGAATTTGTACAGTGATTCGATTTGGAACCATTTTGACAGGAAAATGAGGATCGACCGCCAGGCCCGCAGCACGGGGCCTGCGCCGATCCGCTCACCCCGTTCCAGGGCCGCCCTGAATACGGCGAAGTTAAGCGAGATCCGCTTGATCCCGAGCGACGGCGCGGCCTTGATCGCCTCGACGATGAGAAAGTCGTTCAGGCCCGGCTGGGAGCCCCGGTCGCGCCGCATCAGATCCAGCGACAGCCCGTCGGCGCCCCACGGGACGAAGTGCAGCACCGCGCGCAACGTACCCTCGCACATCGCGGTCGCGATCACGCAGTCCTCGTCGCCGGGCGCGCCGACCCGGCCGAGCGCCATGGAAAAGCCGCGTTCGGTGTGGCTGCCCCGCCACGAGTCCGCGACCCGGGTGATCTCGTTGATCTCCTCGCGCGGGACGTCCCCGATCCGGCGCACCTGCGCCGTGTAGCCGTTCCGGCCCACCCGTGACACCATCTGGCGCACGTTGCGCATCGAGCGGCCGGACAGGCTGAAGTCCGCCACGTTCACGACGCCCTCGTCGCCCAGTTCCAGGGCCGTGAGGTTGCCTTCCCGGCACCAGACCTCGGCGCCAAGCTCGCTGCAGCCCATGACGGCCGGCGCCCAGGCATGGCGGGCCGCCTCGTCCAGGAAGGCCTGGATCGCTCCCGGCCAGGCTTCCGGATCGCCGATCGGGTCGCCGCCCGCCAGCATCACCCCGGACACCACGCGGTAGCCGATGCACGACTTCCCGGTGGGGGACCAGATGATGCTCTTGTCCTCACGGAGGGCGAAGTAACCCAGCGAGTCGCGGTCCCCGTGCTTGCTGAGCAGCTTCCTGATGCCGTCGGCATCCGCCGCGCCGAGCCGCGCATTCGGCTCGGCCGGCCGCAGGAAGACGTAGAGCGTGACGACCAGAGTGAAGATCCCGAGCACCGTCGTCAGCAGGTGGTACGTGTCGCCATGCCCGTCCGAAGCGAACGAGATCGGGCCAGAGATCCCGACCACCTCGGAGAACACGTCGGCCACCCGCGTGCCCAGCGAGTACGTGCCGTTCAGCCGGGCGGCCGAGATGTAGCCGAGCCCGATGGCCAGGTCGGCCATGACCAGCCCGGCGAAGACCCAGAGCGCCAGCCACCGGGTCCGCCGGTCACCAACCGCGTAGAACTGGTCCCGGAAGTACAGCAGCATGACGAGCAGCACGCCGGCGACGACGGTCGTGGGGACACGGGCCGAGTGAATGAAGTGGATGCCGATGCTCGCCGCCAGCAGGACGATGACGGCCTGCCACGCCCGGCGCTTCCGCCGGCGCAGCCCGTGCGACAGCATGAGCAGCAGCAGGCCGACGATCACGTCTGCGGTGCGGGTGACGTCGGTCAGCATGCCCGGGACGTAGTGGTTGATCCGGTCCAGCTTCTCGTGCAGCGCCGGGGCGAAGATGGCAAAGACGTCGGATAGCCCGATCAGGAAACACAGCAGGCCGGCGACGGCCGGAACCCAGCGGCGCTCGCCCCGCCGGTCGGCTGCGCGAGCCAGCTCCTCCGCGGATCGTTCGTCGCCGTCGACGGACGCCCGCTCGGCTACGTTGGCGATGTCGCTCTCGTTCATTTCAGAATGTTTTCCAGGCCCCGGATCACGGAAATTGAGGGTAGTCCCGGCCGCCGGGCTACGCATAGATGCCCGCATTGGTAAATACGTCTTTGCCGAAATGAACACTTTGCCTATGTCTGGCCGCATCGCTGAAGAACGCCATCCGCTTACCCCTCACCAGCCACCGTACCTCTAAACACGGCCATCCGGGTGAAGCAGTTCGAAAGGATGACGGAAGAGGCTGCTGCCGCCCGGGTAACGCGGCGCGGTCACCGCCGCTGACCGTGGACGAGGCTCATGGCCTCCGCCCTGGTCCGGGCGCTGTCGCGGAAAACGCCGCGTACCGCCGAGGTGACCGTCCGGGCGCCGGGCTTCCGGACGCCCCGCATCGACATGCACAGATGCTCGGCCTCGATGACCACGATCACGCCGCGCGGTTCGAGGATGGACTCCAGCGAGTCGGCGATCTGGCTGGTCATCCGCTCCTGCACCTGCGGCCGCCGCGCGAACACGTCGACCAGCCTGGCCAGCTTGGACAGGCCGGTGATCTGGCCCTTCTCGTTCGGGATGTAGCCGATGTGGGCCACGCCGATGAACGGGAGGAGGTGGTGCTCGCACGTCGCGTACAGCTCGATGTCCCGGACGAGGACCATTTCGTCGTGGCCCTCGTCGAAGACGCTCGTCAGCACCTCCTCCGGGCGCTGGCGCAGCCCGGCGAACTGCTCCGCGTAGGCCCGGGCCACCCGGGCTGGTGTGCCCGTCAGTCCCTCGCGGTCCGGGTCTTCCCCGATGGCGATCAGGATCTCGCGGACGGCCTTCTCGATCCGCGGCATGTCGATCTCGGGCCGGACGGCCTCACCCGCCGACGGCGACGGCGGGATCAGGTCAGGAACGTCGGGCCCGGCGTCATGCTCCGTCGCTGTCACCGGGGTCCCGTGGCTCGTCGTGCCCGTATATCTCGCCGGGTATCTGGCCGCCGTCGTTCGGGCGCCCGGTTCGCCCGGCGGAACCGCCCGGGGCCGAGCCGCCGTTGCCGCCGTCCGGGACGTAGCCGAGGGCCTGCCCGTTGCCCTGGACCGCGATGCCGTTCTTGTCGGACGCGGCGGCCAGCGCCAGTTCCTTCGGCGTCAGCGACCGGGGGCCGATCCGACGGAAGGCGCTTGCCGTAGCCGGTGTAGGAGCCCCGGAGCGGCCGCTTCTGGACCGTCGCGAAGACCTCAAGCACCTCTTTCCTGGACAGGGTCTCCTTGTCCAGGAGCCGGAGGACGAGCTGGTCCAGCACGTCGCGGTACTCGACCAGGACATCCCACGCCTCGTCGTGCCCCGACTCGATCAGGCGGCGCACCTCGTCGTCGATCTCCGAGGCGATCTCTTCGGAGTAGTCCCGGGCGTGCGACCTCTCCATGCCGAGGAACGGCTCGGAGTCACCGCTGCCGAACTTCCGTGCCCCCAGCCGCTCGCTCATCCCGTACTGGGTCACCATGCCCCGGGCGACCTCGCTCGCCTTCTCGATGTCGTTGGCGGCACCGGTGGTGGGCTCGTGGAACACGAGCTCCTCCGCGGTGCGGCCACCGAGGAGCATGGCCAGCTGGTCCAGCATCTCGGCCCGGGTGACCAGGAACTTGTCCTCGGTGGGCAGCGCCTGCGTGTAGCCCAGGGCCCGGCCGCGGGGGATGATCGTGATCTTGTGCACCGGGTCGGCGTTCGGCATCGCATGGCCGACGAGGGCGTGGCCGCCCTCGTGGTAGGCGATGATCTTCCGCTCCTTCTCGGACAGGATCGCGCTCTTGCGTTCCGGGCCCGCCATGACCCGGTCGATCGCTTCCTCCAGCGCGGCCATGGTGATCTGCTTGCCGTTGTTCCTCGCGGTCAGCAGCGCGGCCTCGTTGATCACGTTGGCCAGGTCGGCGCCGGTGAATCCGGCGTCCGGCGGGCGATGATGTCCAGGTCCGCGTCGGGCGCGATGGGCTTGCCGCGCGCATGCACGCGCAGGATGGCCTTCCGGCCGGTCAGGTCCGGCTGCGCCACCATTATCTGGCGGTCGAAGCGGCCCGGGCGCAGCAGCGCCGGGTCGAGGATGTCGGGCCGGTTGGTCGCGGCGATCACGATCACGCCGCCCTTGGTGTCGAAGCCGTCCAGCTCGACCAGCATCTGGTTGAGGGTCTGCTCGCGCTCGTCGTGACCGCCACCGAGCCCGGCGCCGCGGTGCCGGCCGACGGCGTCGATCTCGTCGATGAAGACGATCGCCGGGGCGTTGGTCTTGGCCTGCTCGAACAGGTCACGCACGCGGGACGCGCCGACGCCGACGAACATCTCGACGAAGTCCGACCCGGAGATCGAGTAGAACGGCACTCCGGCCTCGCCGGCGACGGCCCGGGCCAGGAGGGTCTTACCGGTGCCGGGCGGCCCGTAGAGCAGGACGCCCTTGGGGATCTTCGCCCCGATCGCCTGGAACTTGGCCGGGTTCTGCAGGAACTCCTTGATCTCAACCAGTTCCTCGATCGCCTCGTCCGCGCCGGCCACGTCACCGAACGTCGTCTTGGGCGTGTCCTTGGTGATCAGTTTGGCCTTGGACTTGCCAAAGTTCATGACCCGCGACCCGCCACCCTGCATCTGGCTCAGCAGGAAGAAGAACAGCAGGATGATCAGCAGGTACGGGATGGCGCTGAAGATGATGCTCAGCGCCGAATTGCCGGAGGGTATGTCGACCGTGTAGCCCTGCGGGAGCTTGCCGTTGCGGACGTCCGCCTGCAGTTCCTGCTGGAGCTGGAGGCCCTGGCCGCTGACCCAGCTGGCCTGAAGCTGCTGGCCGCTGTCGGTCGTCACCTGGATCGTCTGGTTCTTGTCGGTGATCTTCGCCGACTTGACCTGCCCGTTCTGGATGAGCGTGACGATCTGCGAGGTATCGACCTGCTTGTAGGAGCTACCAGCGTTGGCGTAGTTCAGCACCACGAGCAGCAGCAGCACCGCGACCACGATTAGTAGCAGCGGCCCGCGGAAATAGCGCTTAACGTCCATCGATGAGCGGCCCCGTTGGCTCGGGACCGTTCCCTCCTGCCAGCTTCACATCCCGCCGACCTCCGGCGGGACCGCCTTGCCTTCTGTCCTTGCCTGCACCCGATAGCTATTCCATGCCCGGCTGCGGAGCACCAACGCCTGCAGGACGCCAAGAAGCGGGCGGCGGGCTAGTCCCGCGCCCGTCCGGCGTCACGCCACCGTCAACGCTTCCCCGCTTCGATTCTGTTCCCCCCGTAGACGTGCGGGGCGAGAGTACCGATAAAGGGCAGGTTACGATATCGCTCGGCATAGTCGAGCCCGTATCCGACGACGAACTCGTCGCCGATATCGAAGCCGGTGTAGGCGACCTCGACATCCCTCATCCGCGCAGCTCCCGGCTTCCTGAGCATGGTGCACACGCGCACCGAGGCCGGGCCGCGCGACTGCAGGTTTCCGACCAGCCACGAGAGGGTCAGGCCCGAATCGATGATGTCCTCCACCACCAGGACGTCCCGGCCGGATATGTCGGCGTCGAGGTCCTTGAGGATTCGCACCACGCCCGATGACTGCGTGCCCGACCCGTAAGACGACACCGCCATCCAGTCCATCTCGGCCGGCAGGTGCATGGCCCGCGCGAGGTCGGCCATCACCATGATGGCGCCTTTCAGCACGCCGACCAGAAGCAGGTCACGGCCGGCGTAGTCCGCGTCAATCTGCGCCGCGAGCTCCCCCACCCGTTTGCGCAGCCTGTCCTCGCTGATCAGCACTTCCTTCAGGTCTGTCTGCATGTCGTCCGCGTCCACGGCCACCCTCCCTGTTGAACCGCAACTGGCCATCCCGCCGGAGCGCCCGGACACCGCCCGGGAGGTCAATCCACCGCTGCCCGCGCCATCCTGTCACCAGCACCTCGAGCTGCTGCACGTGGCAGGCGGTTAGCGAGCCGGGCGGGCACCCGGCCGCCACCGCGGCGGCGTGCAGCACGCGGCTCCGGATGGCCGGCGGCAGCCCGGCGAGATAGTCGGTGAGCAGGCCGCCCGGCGGGGCGCCACCGGCTCGTGCGGCCTCCATCCCGGCCAGGGAATCGAGCAAGTCCGCGTCGGCGCGGAGCAGGCCCGCGGTCCGGGCCAGAGCCTCGGCGACACCGGGGCCCAGCGTGGCCTCCAGCACCGGCATCACGTCGTGCCGCACCTGGGCGCGGGAAAACCTGGGGTCGGCGTTGTGCGGATCATCCCAGGGCGTCAGGCCGAGCCCGGTGCACGCGGCGCGCGCGACCGAGCGCCGCACGGGCAGGAGCGGCCGCCGGAACACGCCCCGCCGGGCCGGCATTCCGGCCAGCGACCGGGCCCCCGACCCGCGGGCCAGCCCGAGCAGCACCGTCTCCGCCTGATCGTCGAGGGTGTGACCGAGCAGCACGGCGACGGCGCCGGTCTGGCGGGCCGCCGCCTCCAGCGCCTCGTAACGGGCCGAGCGGGCGGCCGCCTCGGGTCCTGCGTGCCCACCCGGCGCCCCGGGTCCGGGCACGGTCACCGTCATGCCGTCCACGGGATCAAGGCCGAGGCCGTTCAGTACGGTCACCACCTCGGCGGCGCGGCCGGCCGAGCCCGGCTGCAGCCCGTGGTCCACGGTGACCCCGCCCGCCCGCAGCCCCAGCCGGGGTGCCACGAAGGCGAGCGCGGCCGCCAGCGAGAGCGAGTCGGCCCCGCCGGAGCAGGCGACCAGGACGAGGGCGCCCGGATCGAGGTCGTTCAGGCATTCCCGGACCGCGTTGCGGATCTCCGCGACCGCCGGGCTGGGGCCCATGTGCGGCTAGTTGCCGCCGGCCGGACCGTCGTCCGCCGGACGGCCGGCTTCTCCGTGCTGACCGCCGTCCTGGGCCGGTGCGGCGTCTCCCGCCGGTGCTGCGTCTGTCGCTGGGCCGGCCTCTGTCGCTGGGCCGGCCTCTGTCGCTGGGGCGGCCCTGTCGCTGGGCGGCCTCAGTCGCGGGCGCGGTGTCCTGGGCGGGTGCGGCGTCACCCGCCGTGGGGAGGTCCTGGGCCAGGCCGGCATCTTCCGCCGGAAGAGCGTCCCCAACCGGGCCAGGCTCGCCGAGGGGGCCCGCGCCGAATGGGCCGGGCTCGCTCACCGGTCCCGCGCCGCTGGCCGGGCCGGGCTCGGTGACGGGCCCGAGGCTGGTGGCCGCGCCGGCCCCGTTGACCGCCGCGGTGGCCGCGAAGCCGGTGGCCACCCGGGCGATCCAGGCCCGCGGGTTGGCGATCTCGCTCCTGGTCGGCATGGTCTCGGGGGAATCCCACACCTTGTTGAAGCCGTCCATGCCCACCTCGTCGACGACGGCGCGGACGAAACGCGCCCCATCGGCGTACTGCCGCATCTTGAGGTCGATGCCGAGCAGGCGCCTGATGGCCTGCTCGACGCGGCCCGCCGTCTTCCGCCGGGCGTTGAACTTCTCCCTGATCTCGGCCACGGACGGCACGACCTGCGGTCCGACCGCGTCCATCACGTAGTCGCCGTGCCCCTCGACGAGGGTCATCAGGGCGGTGAGCCGGTCGAGGATCTCCCGCTGCCGGGGCGTCTGGATGGCTTCGATGAGGCTCTCGTTCTCACCGCCGCCGCGCATCGCGCCCGCCACCGCGTCGGCGGCGGCACGGAGCCGGGCCAGGATGGTCGCCGGGTCAAGATCGGATGCGAGCAGGAACTCCGTCATCTGCTCCTGCACGTACGCGCGCAGCCACGGCACCGAGGTGAACTGCACCCGGTGGGTTTCCTCATGCAGGCATACCCAGCGGCGGAAGTCGGTCGGGTCGACACCCAGCTCACGCTCGATCATCACGATGTTGGGCGCGACGAGCGTGAGGCGGCCGACGGGCTCCTCGCCGTTGTCCCCCGAGCCGGGCGGCAGGAACAGCTCGTACTGCCCGAGCACCCGGGACGAGAGGTAGGACAGGATGAGTCCCGCCTGCATACCGGTGATGCGGGAACCAACCCCCATCACCAGGCCGGAGGCGCCTGCGGCGCTGGTGCGCTGCCGCATCTGCTCGACCAGCGGGTCGAGGACGACGCGGAACCCGTCCACGTTGGCCTTGATCCAGCCGGCCCGGTCCACGACGGCGACCTTGCCCGGTGCTACCTTGCTCTGCAGCCCAGTGACCTCGCGAACCGGCCGCTCGACCGCGGCGGCGAGTTCACGCAGCTCCGCGACGGTCCGCCGGGCTTCGGCCAGGCTCACCTGAGGCCCGGGACGCGCCCAACGGACACCGGTGGACACCGCAACGTCCCAGTCGATCATCTGCCCGTTGTTCACCACCCTCCCACCGTACGTTGTAACGCGTCATGGTCGTAGCCCGACGGGGGGAGTACGGCGAGGCGATCGTTACCGGCCCAGCGACCCGGGCGACAGCCCGGGTGAGCGGCCGGTGCCACGGCGGGCACCACCGTGGGGCGTCGCCGGCGGTTCCGGGGGGTCGCCCCCCGGGCCAGCACAGCACCTCTACCGGCAGCCGCAGGATGCGACAGCCTCGGCGGCGGCGTCGATACTGTTCGCGGCGGCCTGGAGTTCGCTGGCCTTCGGGACCTTGGCCGCGTCGAAGTCGAAGATCAGCAGGCGCCCGTCGCTGTCGTAGGCGAATCCGGCCAGGGCAGCCACGGTGTCGAGGTTTCCCGTCTTGGCCCGGACCACACCGCGCGCGGCCCCGGTGATCGCACCGAAAACGCTCTGGCCGGCCGACAAGGTCCCCGAGAAGCCAGCCACCGGCAGCCCGGTAATGGCCGGGCGCAGCGCCGGATGCTGCGACGAGGCGGCCAGGGCCAGCAGCCGGACGAGGGCCTCGGCGCTGATGCGGTCCTGCGGCGACAGGCCACTCCCATCGACCAGGTGGATGCCCGTTCCGGCTCCGAGCCGCTGCAGAGCGGCCGTCTCGGCCGCCGCGGCGCCCGCGAACGACGCGGGCTGGCCCATCTTGATCGCCACCTGCCGAGCCAGGTTCTCCGCGATCACGTTGTTGCTCTCCAGCAGCATCCACTCGACCACGGCCGAGACCGGCGGTGAGCTGACCGAGCCGAGGACGGCGGCCCGGGCCGGGGCGGTCCCCGTGGACGGCGGGCCGGTGACCTGGATGCCGTCGCTGGTCAGATACCCGGCGAAGGCCGAGGCGGCCACGGATGCCGGATCGGTGGACCGGGGCCGGAAATTGCCGGGATCATCGGCGTCTTCCGGGGCGCCGCTGGTCGTCAGCCTGCCCTGGTCGACCTCGAGTGAGCTGATCGGCGTGACGTTGCCGGTGGTCACGTACGCCTCCGGCCACCCGGGCGCCATGCCGGGACCGGTGTAGAGCGAGGTGTCGTACTCGAGCCGGACCTGGCTGCGGTGCCGGGCCTGGAGCGCGCGGGCGGTCCGGGCGGCCAGGTTCTTCAGCGTCGGCGGCTGGGGATAATCGGATGCCGGCGGCGTCCCGGCGGCCAGCGTCGGATCTCCGCCGCCAACCAGCACGATGCTGCCGCCCCCGTCGACGGCCCGGGTCGTGAACCGGGCGCCGGCACCGAGCACATCGAGCGCCGCGACCGCCGTGGCGACTTTCTCCGTCGACGCGGGGGCGGCCGGCACGCTGCCGTTCTGCGCGTACAGCACATGTCCCGACGCGTCGGCGACGACCCCGGCCACCCCGGACCCGAGCGCGGGGGCAGACAGCAGCCCGGCGAGCGTTTGGCCGAGCCCGGTGCTCGTAGGCAGCGGGCCACCCTGGCCGCCGCTGCTCAGCACCGGGCTGAGCCTGGACCTCAGACCGGACGGCGACGCGGAGCGGCTTGAGCAACGCCAGGCGGGGCGGCAGCATGCGCACCACCGCCACGCCAGCGGCCAGCGTGAACACGTTGAGCATGGCCAGCGTGATCAAGGCCACGCCCCGTGTGCTGCGCAGCACGGCGCATCCACCTTTCCCGATGCAGGATTCTGGTAGGGGACGCCCCGCGCACCGCCGTTGCGGGGCATCGGGGACAATCGAGTCAACCATCTAACCGCGTGAGGGCAGCATCGTGGAATTCGACGTCATCATCGAGATCCCGAAGGGCCAGCGGAACAAGTATGAGATGGACCATGCCACGGGGCGGATCCGGCTGGACCGGATGCTGTTCACCTCCACCCGGTATCCCTCCGACTACGGGTTCATCGAGGGAACGCTCGGCGACGACGGTGACCCGCTCGACGCGCTGGTCATCCTCGAGGAGCCGACCTTCCCCGGCTGCGTGATCGCCTGCCGCACGGTCGGGATGTTCCGGATGCGCGACGAGAAGGGCGGCGACGACAAGGTCCTCTGCGTCCCGGCCAACGACCCCCGGATGGAGCACCTGCGCGACATCCATCACGTCCCGGAGTTCGACAAGCTGGAGATCCAGCACTTCTTCGAGGTCTACAAGGACCTGGAACCCGGCAAATCCGTAGAGGGCGCCGCCTGGGCGGACCGGGCGGCCGCGGAGGCCGAGATCGAGGCGTCCCGCAAGCGCGCCGACGCCGCCGGCTACTGACCCGGCGGCTGACCCCCGGCTGACCCCCAGCGGCCCACCTCGGCCCGGCTGACCCCCAGCGGCCCACCTCGGCCCGGCTGACCCCCAGCGGCCCACCTCGGCCCGGCTGACCCCCAGCGGCCCACCTCGGCCCGGCTGACCCCCAGCGGCCCACCTCGGCCCGGCTGACCCCCAGCGGCCCACCTCGGCCCGGCTGACCCCCAGCGGCTGACCCCGGCGGCCCACCCCGGCCACCTCGGCGGCACCTCCCCCCGGGGCCAGCCCGCCGCCCACCCACGGCCCACGTGGAGCCCCGACGAGTCACACCAGCCCCAGAAGTGCGCAACCGCCCCGCACACAAGGGGTTGAACCATGATCGTGTGTTAAAAACGTCAGATCCAGCGGCAAAGTCCACACAATCATGAAGTGCACCCGTCTCCGAGCGGAAAACTCCCCACGATCACGACGCCCCCACGATCACGACGCTCCCCCGATCACGACGCTCCCCCGATCACGACGCCCCCCGCCCAGCGCACCCGCCCATCCCGCGCACGTGGCCGGCAGCGCCCCGCCTCGGGCACCCTTCCGCGATTTCGTGCTATCCGTAACTAATCGCCACCCGCTATGATTACGTGCGTCATACCTAGCACGAAATTCGGGGAGGCGAGACATCGGCGATGGCCAACGTGGGACATCCGGGCCTTTGCCAGTACTGTGGCCGCCACCTGCCCGAACAAAGCGGATCGGGGCGTCTTCGCCGGTACTGCGGTGCCACGTGCCGCAGCGCCGCCCGCCGTCAGCGTGCGAGCCGCCCAGCCTCGCACCCTGATGTAAAGAGCGGCTTGACAGACCTGAGACGTCAAAGCATAGTTGACAACGTGCCCGGGAAGCCTGGCCGTGGCTCAGATGCCGCTCGTGACGCCGCCTCAAGCGCCAAGGCCGGCCGCGATCTCGTTCGGCAGATGCTGTCCGGCGGTCCGGTCGGGGCGCTAGAGGCGATCGGCCTGGCCCAGGCGATCGCCAGCGGCGCCGAAGAAGGACTGGCGATGACGGTGGAACAGGCGCGCGACGCGGGCCACACCTGGGCGGAGATCGGCGAGGTGCTGGGGACCAGCCGCCAGGCCGCCTTCCAGCGGTTCGGCCGGCCGGCGGACCCGAGGACGGGCCAGCCGATGGAACCCGTGCTCCGCGACGCCGGCGGCCGGGCGATGGCGCTGCTGGACGATCTCGTCGCCGGCCGCTGGGCCGCGGTCAGCGCCACCTTCGACGACAACGTTGCGGCGAAACTCGACGACACGAAGCTGGCCGCGGCGTGGGCCCAGGTCATCGGGATGGCCGGCCGCTACGAAAGGCGCGGCACAGCGTCCGTCTACCAGGCGGGCGACTACACCGTCGTCGACGTCCCGCTGTTCTTCGAGGCGGCCGAGCGGGTCGGCCGGGTGAGCTATGACCGCGACGGCCGGGTCGCCGGCCTCTTCCTGCCCCGTGGCATGGTCTAGCACCGGACCGATCAGAAACCCCCCATCAGAAACTACGGAGGATCGCATGCCAGAACCAGCCAGGCGCCCGCCGGAACCGCAGGGCCATTTCCTGGGCTTTCCTTATGACTGGCGCAAGCCGACCGCGGACCGCGTGGCATCGCGTTGGTGGAACCCCGACGACCGCCGGCTCCTCACGCCGAAATCGTTCGGATGGGGCTACGACCTGAACCTCTACTGGCTGGCTCATCCCCTGCGGTACATCTCGAACAGCTAGCCGGGCTCCTTACGCCAGCTCAGGAGGTCCCCCGGCTGGCAGTCGAGCACCTCGCAGAGCCTGGTCAGCGTGCTGAACCTGATCGCCTTGGCCCGTCCGTTCTTCAGGATCGACAGGTTCACGATCGTGACCCCGACCTGCTCGGACAGCTCGGTGAGCGTCATGCCCCGCGCGGCCAGCAGGTCATCGAGGTGGATGTCGATGGCGTGTTCGGCACCGGCTTCAGCGGCCGCCATCACACCGTCCCGGCCAGGTCGTCGTTCATCCGTGCCCCGACGCGGATCACCCGGGCCAGCGTCAGCAGCCCGCACGCGATGATCAGCGGAGTGAACAGGCCGCCGATCGCGCCGTTGATCGCGTTGCTGGCGACCGGTACCGGATCGGTGACGACGGTTGAGGCGAACAGACTCGTCGCGGCCCCCTGCCCGGCCGCAACGGCGAGGGACCCGGCGAGTATGAACCAGGCCAGGAACCGCAGCTGCCGGGTGATGACCACGGCAAACGGCCCCTTCTGCCGGACGGCGCGGAGCAGCCGCAGCAACAGCATGAGAACCACCAGGTAGAGGGCGGCCGCCGGGGCCTGGGCCAGCGTCACCAGGACCCGCTGGCGCAGGGTCGGCTGGTTGGCGCACACGTACGCTTGTGAAGCACTGGAGAACGTCCCAGGCCTCATGTGAGCCAGGAGTTTGCCGCCGTTGTTCGTAAGCCCGTTCATCGGCACGTCCGTGCAGGCGGACTCGTGCCCGAAGCCGAAGATGGTGACGTGTCTGTTTCCGGCCGCCCCCAGTAGCCCAATGAGGACCAGCCCCACCGAAAAGACCAGGATCAAGTACACAACGTTCCCGAGCGGCTGGGTCAGCTTCCGCTCCGCGCCCTGGGCCCCCGTGACTTCTGCGTCGACTTCCCCGTCCCGCCGCATGGCCGCCTCCGCTTATCGAAATTCGATATTATCGAAAAACGATAACACGACAGGCAACCGCGCGCCAGCCTGAGTTCCGTCAGGGGCGGACCGCGCCGATCGGGACGCCGGGGGCGTAGATGCTGTCGATTCGGACGTCGACGCCGGTGTACGGGGCGTCGACCATGTCCCCGCCGCCGATATAGATCCCCACGTGATGGATGGTGTTGGGGTCGGCGTTGTTCGTGGCGTAGAACAGCAGGTCACCGCGGGCCAGCTGGTCAAGCGGGACGTGGGCACCTTCCACCCACTGGTAGCCGGTGTAGTGCAGCAGGCCCACGCCGGCGTGGGCCCACGCGACCATCGTCAGGCCCGAGCAGTCGTAGGTGTACGGCCCGGCGGCCCCCCACTGGTAGGGCCGCCCGAGCTGGGTAAGGGCCCAGTCGGCGGCGATGTTGCCCTGCTCGCTGCCGCCCGCGCCGCCGCTCGGCCACGCAACCGGGGCACCACCCGACGAGCCGGCGCTGGCCTGGGCCGCGCGGGCCGCGGCCGCCGCCTGCTCCGCCGCCGCCCGGGCCGCCGCGGCTGCTTCCGCCGCGAGCGCGGCCTGCCGCGCCGACGCCAGCGACTGCTCCCTGGCCCTCGCGTTCACCAGGTCACCGGACAGCTTGCTGGTCAGCGACTTGGTCGCCTTGACCGCTGCATTCTGCGCGGCCACGGCCACCTCGATCTGGGCCTTGAGCTGCGCGGCGCGCCGCATGGCCGCCTGCCTCGCCTGGAGCGAGGAGGCCGCCTGGGACCGGAAGACCCCGGCCACCACGCTGTCGGCCTGGTTCCGGCCCAGGATGTCGGTGCGGCGGCTGGCGAACACCTGGCCCAGGCCGACCTGGTTGAGGTAGGCCTGCACCCCGCGGGCGTCGCCCAGCATCGCCGCGATCGGATCGAACCCGCCCTCGGTCTCGTACTCGTTGGCGGCCAGCCCGGCGACCTCGCGCTGGCTGCTCTTCTGGGCCTGCTCGGCCCCGGCCAGCCGCTTGACCGCGGCCGAGTAAGCGGCGGCCGCCTGCTGCTCGGCAACAACGGTCTTGTCGTACTGCTCGGTCAGGACCTCGGCCTGCGTCTGAAGATCCGTCAGCCGGGCGTTGGCCGCGGCCAGCTTTTCCTCCTGCCGTGCCGAGCGCGGCCGCGCGCGCATTGACCTGGTTCTGCGCCGCCTGGACCTGGCCCGCGCTCGGCACCGGATTGCCGGTCAGGTGCAAACCCGGCGGCGCGGCGCCCAGCCCGGCCGCTACGACTACGCCGCCTCCGGCAACGATCCAAGTGGCGCGGCGCACCCGCCCCATCCGGCGCATCCGCCTCGTCTCGCGTGCCCGGAAATCAGCCCCCGACCCGTCAGCCATCCCCGTCCCCCGGAATCAATCGTGACCCCCCAGAATCCAATCCTGGATTACTTAATGTAATCGATTGACGTCCGGAAGTAGTGATAATTTCACCGCGAGTCGCCATCTTGTACCTGCGGGCTGCAAGAACGTGATCCCGCTGTGCACATCAGGCCGGCGCATGGTCCACACTTAGAGGGCACAAAGCAAGCAAGGAGGGACCGGTGGAGAACGCCGGAGAGGTGCTCAGGCGGGCGCCGCTGTTCGAGGCGCTCGATGAAGAGGGCGCACGCGAGCTTCGGCAAACCATGAGCCAGGTGAGGCTGCACCGCGGCGAACGGCTCTTTGACGAGGGCGACGGCGGCGACAGCCTGTACGTCGTGCTCGACGGCAAGATGAAGCTGACCCGTGCGGCTGGCGACGGCCGGGAGAACCTGCTGAGCGTCATCGGGCCGGGCGAGATGTTCGGCGAGCTGTCGCTGTTCGATCCGCGGCCGCGGACGTCCAGCGCCAGCGCGGTCACCGACGCGACGCTGGCCGTACTGCCGCACGATGAGCTCCTGCCGCTGTTGCGCAAGCGGCCGGAGATCTCGCTGCACCTGATGCGGGCTCTGGTCCAGCGGCTGCGCCGGGCCAACGACGTGACGGCCGACCTCGTATTCACCGATGTCCCGGGGCGGGTCGCCAAGGCGCTGCTCGATCTGGCCGACCGGTTCGGCCAGCAGACGGACGAAGGCCTGCAGGTTCACCACGACCTGACCCAGGAAGAACTGGCACAACTGGTCGGCGCGTCGCGGGAGACGGTCAACAAGGCGCTGGCCGACTTCGCCGCGCGTGGCTGGCTGCATATCTCCGCGCGTTCGGTGCTGATCGTCGACTCCGAGCGCCTCCGCAAGCGCGCGCGCTTACCTCCGGCTCAGCCGCTGGCGGCCAGGTAGTCCAGCTGGGCCTGGACGGACATCTCGGCGAACTTCCGCACTGCCGGGTCGACGTCGGTGTAAATCCGGTCCGCGATCTCCGCGGCCGTCCGGTCCCCGGCGGCCAGGGCCGCGCGGACCTCGGCCAGCCGCTCGCCCCGGTGCGCGATGTAGTAGGCGAGCGTCCCCGCCGGATCAGGCACCACCGGGCCGTGGCCGGGCAGCAGCATCCGCACGGCCTCGGAATCGGCCAGCGTCTTGAGGGCGTCCAGCGTGCGCAGGTAGTCAGCCAGCGATCCCCCGCGGGCGATCACGGTGGTGCCCCGGCCTAGCACCGTGTCGCCGGTGAGCAGGGCGCCGTCCTCGGGCAGCAGCAGGCTGAGGGAGTCCGCCGAGTGACCCGGCGTGCCGACCACGCGCAGCTCACAGCCGGCCGCGGTCACGACGTCCCCGTCCAGCAGGCCCTCGCTGCCCAGCCGGTGGGCCGGGTCGGCCGCCCGTACCGGCGCCCCGGTCAGATCGGCCAGCCGCCGCGCACCGGCCGAATGGTCCCGGTGCCCGTGGGTCAGCAGAATCTGCGCCACCGTGCGGCCCGACGCGGCGGCCTGGCTGACGATGCGGCGGAGATGACCCTCGTCCTCGGGCCCCGGGTCGACGACGATGGCCGATGACGACTCCGGAGCGGCGATCAGCCAGGTATTCGTCCCGTCCAGGGTCATGGGGGACGGATTGGGCGCGAGCACGCAGGTGGCGAGCGGGAGCCGGATCCGTCAATCGTCATCGCCGTTCTCCGTCTCTTGCTCGTCGCCCGGAAGGTCCAGCCACGCTTGCCCGTCAGTGAAGATAACCCGGGGCTTCCTGGGGATGATGCGCCGGCGAGCCGCGAGGATGGCGGGAAGGTCGGCGCAGGCGGCGAGTTCGCGCAGGGTGATCGCGGTGGGCGGGAGCAGCGCGAGCTGGCCGGCCTCGGCCGCGGCGATCGCGGCGGCTGGCCGCAGCCACGCGGCCTCGTCGGCCTCTCCGGTTCCCCCCATGGCGCGCTGCGCCGCGGGCAGGAGCGCGGTGAAGAACCTGGTGTCGTAGCGCCGGTGCTCCGCCTCGGGCGTGATCCATCGGGCCCACGGGCGGAGCAGGTCGGCGCGGAGCAGGAGGCCGCGGCGGGTGAGCAGCTCGGCGAGCGACAGAGAGCCGCCCGCCAGCGCCAGCCGTTCGGCCTGCCAGTCTTCTCCCGAGGTATCGCTCACCACCGCGTCAGCCGACGGCCCAGCGAGGAGCACACCGCATTCCTCGAATGTCTCCCGGACCGCGGCCCGGATCAGGGCCTGGGCCCGGTCCGGCGGCAGGCCGAGTGGGCCGGCGAAGTCCTCCGGAGCCGGGCCGGCCCAGCCATGTCCGCCGTCGCTGTCGGCCTCGTCGACACTCCCACCGGGGAAGACGTACGCACCGGGTGCGAATGCCATCGTTTGCAGCCGCCGCAGCATGTACACCTCGGTGCCCGGCGGCGATGCGGGCCCGCCCAGGGCCGCCGGCGCTACCCGGCCCGCCGGGCGCGGCGGCCGGGACCGCGCGGAGCAGCATGACGGTGGCGGCGTCGCGCGGCACCGCGGGCACCAGCCGCCCTTCGAGCAGCTCCCGGGCCCGGGCGGCCAGCGGCCCGGAAATACGCAGCCGGCTCAGGCAGCGCCACCCGGACGGGAATCGACCTCGGCGATCAGCTCGACCTCGACCGGCGCGTCCATCGGCAGCACCGCCACCCCGACCGCGCTCCGCGCATGCTGGCCCGCCTCGCCGAACACCTCGGTGAACAGCTCGCTGGCCCCGTTGACGACCTGGGGCTGGCCGGTGAAGCCGGGAGCGCTGGCCACGAACCCGGTGACCTTGACGATCCGGGTGATGGCGGACAGGCCGCCGGCCACGGACGCGGCGGCCGCGAGCGCGTTGAGCGCGCAGGCGCGGGCCAGGCCGGCCGCGTCCTCCGCGCTCACGGCGTCGCCGACCTTGCCGGTGGCGAGCAGCTTGCCGTCGGCGAGCGGCAACTGGCCGGCCGTGTACACGTACGTGCCGGTCCGGACGGCGGGGACATAGGCCGCGACCGGCGTGGCGACGGCCGGCAGGGTCAGGCCCAGCTCGGCCAGCCGTTCCTCCGGCGCAGCGGTCATGGCTTGGGCCGCTTCATGTAGGCGACGAGCTGCTCCGGATTGGGGCCGGGGACGAGCGCCACGAGCTCCCATCCGTCATCGCCCCAGTTGTCCAGGATCTGCTTCGTCGCGTGGACCAGCAGCGGCACGGTCGAGTACTCCCACTTCTGCATGGGGATGACCTTAGCGGCTGGTCCGGCGCGGCGCCCGCGGCCTCCGGGGTGTGCTGCGGGCCGGAGCCGGGGCGGGAGCGTCGGCGTCGATGTCGCCGGCAGTTCCGTGGTCTCCTCGTTGGGAGACGCGGCCGCCACGGACGGTGCCGCCTCGGCCGCCGGGGCGGCGCCCGGCAGTTCCAAGGCCAGGCTCGGCACCGACGGAGCCCGGCAGCCCGGGCATCGTCCCGGCGGCCGGCTCGACTTCGGGGACCGGCGGAACCGCGGGCACGGGCGGGACCGCGGGCTGGTCGAGTTCCGGGAGATTGGTCTTGGAGATCTCCGCCTCGGCCTCCGCGACCTCGGCGTCACCGAGATCCTCGGGCTCCGTCCGCTCGGCCGCCGCCTCGGTCGAGCCGGGCGTCATCCGGTCGAAGAACCGGAGCAGCTCCACCGGGACCGGCATGACCAGCGTGCTGTTCTTCTCGCCCGCGACCTCGACCACGGTCTGCAGCAGGCGCAGCTGGAGCGCAGCCGGATCCCGGGCCATGACGTTGGCCGCGGCCGCGAGCCGTTTGGATGCCTGGTATTCGCCGTCCGCGGTGATGATCCGCGCGCGCCGCTCCCGCTCGGCCTCGGCCTGGCGGGACATGGAGCGCTTCATCCCCTCGGGCAGCGAGACATCCTTGACCTCCACGCGCTCGACCCGGATCCCCCATGGGCCCTCGGTCGGCTCGTCGATGATGCGCCGCAGTTCCCGGTTGACCGTTTCCCGTTCGGCGAGCAGCTGGTCCATCTCGGACTGCCCGATGATTGACCGCAGCGACGTCTGCGCCTGCTGCCCGATCGCGAACATGTAGTCCTGAACGTTCACGGTGGCCTTGATCGGGTCGACGACGCGGAAGTACACCACCGCGTCGACCCGGACGCTCACGTTGTCCCTCGTGATGCCGTCCTGGGCCGGCACGGTCATGGCCACGATCTGCATGTTGACCTTTTGCATCCGGTCGCCGACCGGCCGCATCAGCGTCAGGCCGGGTCCCCGCACCTGGGGCAGGACGCGGCCGAAGCGGTAAATGATGCCCTGCTCGTATTGCTGCACCACGCGGATGGAACGTCCGGCCGCGATGAGGCCGGCGACAACGAGTATCACGATGATGACGACGATTGCAGCCACCGGGATCACCTCTCTCCACGCCCCAGCGTAGTGAGGAATACCTCATGCGACAGCAAGGCACCGCCGTAACAAGTCCTACGGCGGAGATAGCCTCGGCTTGATGAGAGCAAGGGACACCGACTGGGACGGCGTGCGGCTGCACGTCGTGACCGGTAAGGGGGGCACGGGCAAGACCACCGTGGCCGCCGCCCTGGCCGTGGCACTGTCCTCCGGTGGCCGGAAAGTGCTGCTCATCGAGGTCGAGGGGCGCCAGGGACTCGCCCGGCTCTTTGACTCCGCGCCGCTGCCCTACGCCGAGCGCAAGGTCGGGATCGGGCTCGGCCAGAACGGGGACCCGGGCGGCGATGTCTACGCGCTCGCGGTCGACCCGGAGGGCGCGCTCCTCGACTACCTGGAGATGTTCTACGGCATGCGCCGGACGGGCCAGGCGCTGACCCGGATGGGCCTGGTGGATTTCGCCACGACGATCGCGCCAGGCCTGTCGGACGTGCTCATGACCGGGAAGGCCACCGAAGCCACCCGGCGCAAGGACGCGGGCCGCCTGATATACGACGCAGTGGTCATGGACGCGCCGCCTACCGGCCGGATCGGCCGGTTCCTGAACGTGAGCGTCGAGGTGTCGGGCCTGGCCAAGGTCGGCCCGATCCGCGCGCACGCCGACAGCGTGGCCCGGGTGATCCGGTCCCCGCAGACAGCCGTCCACCTCGTCACGACCCTGGAGGAGATGCCCGTCCAGGAGACGCTGGACGGCATCGCCGAGCTGCGCGCGCTCGGCGGCCTCCAGCTCGGCGGGATCTTCATCAACATGGTGCGCCCGGACGGGCTGCCCGAAGCCGACCTGAGCGCGGCCGTGAGTGGCCGCGTCGACGAGGCGGAGATCGCCCTGGGGCTGAAGGCGGCCGGTCTGTCCGACAGCCAGTCCCTCGCGGCCGCTCTCGGCACTGAGCTGGCCGAGCACGCCCGCGGCGTCGCCGTGCAGGAGCGCGAACGGCGCGAGCTCGCCGCGGCGGGCCAGCCGCGCTATGAGCTTCCCGCCATTGCCGACGGGATCGACCTGGGCGGCCTGTACCGGCTGGCCGAGGTGCTCCGCGAACAAGGCGCCGCCTGATGGCCCGCGGCAATATTTCGCGCTTCGGTGAACATTTGCGTTTTGCCGCAATCTTTCGGGGAGCGCGCCGCCCGGGCCGCCCGGGCCGGAGGACACGGTGACCCCGCCTCCCGCTCCGGCCCGCCTGGACACCGACGCGCTCATCGACGACCGGCGCACCCGGATCATCGTCTGCTGCGGCTCCGGCGGCGTCGGCAAGACGACCGCCGCCGCCGCGATCGGCCTGCGGGCGGCCGAACGCGGGCGCCACGTGGTCGTGCTCACCGTAGACCCGGCCCGCCGCCTGGCCCAGTCGATGGGGCTGACCTTTCTGGACAACATCCCCCGCCCGGTGACGGTGGCCGATACCTCGGCGGGCGGCAGCCTGCACGCCATGATGCTCGACATGAAGCGCACCTTCGACGAGATCGTCGAGGCCCACTCCGACCCCGACCGGGCCGCGCAGATCCTGGCCAACCCCTTCTACCAGTCGCTGTCGTCCAGCTTCGCCGGCACCCAGGAGTACATGGCGATGGAGAAGCTGGGCCAGTTGCACCACACGGGCGAGTGGGATCTGATCGTGGTCGACACACCACCGAGTCGTTCGGCGCTAGATTTCCTCGACGCACCGCAGCGGCTGGGACGATTCCTCGACGGCCGGCTGATCCGCCTGCTCACCGCCCCGGCCAAGACCGGGCGCACCTATATGAAGGTGCTGAACGCCGGATTCTCGATCGTGACCGGAACGCTGACGAAGGTCCTCGGCGCGCAGGTGCTGAAGGACATGCAGACGTTCGTGACGGCCTTCGACACGATGTTCGGGGGGTTCCGGGAACGCGCCGAGTCCACGTACCGGCTACTGCAGACGCCGGGGACCGCGTTCATCGTGGTGGCGGCGCCCGAACCCGACGCCCTGCGGGAGGCGTCCTACTTCGTCGAGCGGCTGGCCGGGGAGCGCATGCCGCTGGCCGGGCTGATCCTCAACCGGGTGCACACGTCGGCGGCCACCCGCCTGTCCGCGGCCCGCAGCATCGCCGCCGCGGAAACCCTCGAGAACCACGAGATTCCGAACGGAGCGGTGGTGACAGCCGACACCCAGCGCTACGCACTCGCGGCCGGGGTCCTGCGGCTGCACGCCGAGCGGATGCAGCTGTCAGCACCGGGAACGGCGGGTGGCCGCGCAGTTCACGGCGGCACACCCCACTGTTCCCGTCGCCGAGGTAGCCGCTCAGCCCGAGGACGTTCACGACCTCGAGGGCCTGCGGCTCATCGGCCAAAGCCTCGCCAACCGGTCAGACCCGAGCTAACGGGTCAGCTCGCCACCAGGGTGTCGACGGTGTCGACGTCCTGCTCGTAGCGCTCACGGGCCTGCTCGAGCAGCTCACGCCAGGACTTGACATCGGGCCGCCGCCGCAGCAGCGCACGCCGCTCCCGCTCGGTCATCCCGCCCCAGACCCCGAACTCGATGCCGTTGTCCAGCGCGTCGGCCAGGCATTCGGTCCTCACCTGGCAACCACGGCAGATCAGCTTCGCACGGTTCTGCGCTGCGCCCTGGACGAACAGCTCGTCAGGGTCGGTTCCCTTACAGGCGGCGCGTGTGGTCCAGTCAGTGATCCACATGTGCCCACTCCTCTTGATCGTCGCGTACTGCGTACTTGGACGGTCGTCTGGCTCGATGGCGAGTGCTTGCGGTCCCTGGCTCGTTGGCCGGGCTCCGGTTACCGGTTCGTGATAAAGCAACTTACGGAAGTCACGGGGTCGCTGCCAAGGGCCCGCAGTGGTCATTTACCGAATAGTTCTCTTGGGCCATGCCGCGGGCCATGGCTAGTCACCTTCGGTCGCCTTCGACGCCTCTGGGTAACGAGCGCCAAGGATAGGCGACACCGCCCGGTTTGGGCGAACCCGCAGCTTGGGCTCCCATTTACGCCGGCCGCAGGGTGGCTGCCCCGTTCTGCACGTACCCTGATGCCGTGCTGCCATCGGAAATAGCAAGCAAAACGGGGACCGTAGGCCGACTCATCTCGGTCTCGGCGGTCGGCGGGGTCATCGCCGCCGCAATGGCGCTGCCCGTTATCGCGACCACGGGGATCGTGGTGCGGAACCAGGCCAACAAGGCGGCCACGCCCGTCACGGCGAGCTTCGGCGCCCTCCCGCAGCGCTCCGAGATCCTGGACTCGAGCGGTCACCTGCTGGCCTATGTCTATGGCGTGGACGGCGGCAAGAATGCCACCGCATCCGGCGTGGACCGGCAGCCGGTCGCCTACAACCAGATCGCGCCGGCCATGCGGCAGGCGATCGTCGCGATCGAGGACTCCCGCTACTGGACCGACGGCGCGCTGGACCTCCGGGGCACGGTGCGCGCGCTGGTCAACAACCTCCAGCACAAGGCGGTGCAGGGCGGCTCCACGATCACGCAGCAGTACGTCAAGAACATGCTGATCCTCTCGGCGCCGACCGCCCAGATCGCCCAGTCCTACTACGCCGACACGCTGTCCCGGAAGCTCCACGAGCTGCGGCTGGCGATCGCGGTCGAGCACCAGCAGTCCAAGCAGCAGATCCTGACCGGCTACCTGAACGACGCCTACTTCGGCAACCTGGCCTACGGGATCGAAGTCGCGGCGCAGACGTACTTCAGCACGTCGGCCGCGAATCTGACCCTGCCCCAGGCCGCACTGCTGGCCGGGATGGTGGAGAACCCCGCCGGCTACGACCCGTTCGTCCACCCGGTCATCGCCCGGGAGCGCCGTAACACCGTCCTGGCCCGGATGGCCCAGACCGGGGCGCTGACCAGCGCGCAGGCCACGACGGCCGAGAAGACGCCGCTTAGCTTGCAGGTCGGGGTCCCCGAGAACGGCTGCACGGCGACGACGGCCGGATCGGCCGCGTTCTTCTGCAACTACGTGGAGCAGGTCTTCCTGCAGGACTCGACGGTTGCCAATTCGATGCAGGCCCGGGCGAAGCTGCTCGCGACCGGCGGCCTGAAGATCTACACCACGCTCGAGCTCGACCGACCAGAACGCCGCTGCCAACGCGGTCAACTACACGCTCCCGGCGTCCAGTAACGTCTATAACTCTGGCCGCAACGCGGACACCGAGGTCATGGTGCAGCCGGGCACCGGGCAGATCCGCGCCATGGCCGAGAACCGGCCCTTCGGCGCCAACGGCAGCACCATCAACTACGCCGTAGACACCCAGTACGGCGGCAGCGCCGGTGTGCAGACCGGCTCATCGTCGAAGCTGTTCACGCTGGTCACCGCGCTAGAGCAAGGCATACCGTTCGGGTTCACCATGCACGTTCCCGGCCAGACGACCGTAACCGGGTACACCAACTGCCAGGGCGCCGCCGACCAGCCCGTTCCCGGTCACGAACGCGGAGGGGCCTGGCGCCTCTACCCAGAGTCTCTACACCGGCACGACCCAGTCCATCAACGTCTTCTACGCCGAACTGGAGAAGAAGGTCGGACTGTGTAACGTGGTCAAGACCGCAGCTCAGATGGGCCTGCACCGGGTGGACGGCACGTCGCTGCTGCAGCCCGACGGAAAAGTCGAATCTGCCGACAGCGATCCTTCCTTCACCCTGGGGACAGTCAACGTATCGCCGCTTAGCATGGCGGCCGCATACGCGACTGTCGCCGCGCGCGGCACCTACTGCGCGCCCGTCGCCATGACCAAGATCGTCACAGAGACAGGCGCCACGCTGCCGGTACCGTCAGCTGGCTGCCACCAGGCGATCTCCCCGAACGTCGCCGATGCGGTCAATTACATCCTGCAGGGCGTCCTGGTGAACGGGACCGGGGCCGGGCTGGGGATCGGCCGACCGGCAGCGGGGAAGACGGGAACCTCCAACGTCGCGAACAACAACGGCACGCCCTATGCGGCGTTCGGAGGCTACACGCCCACCCTGGCCGCCTACGTGTCGGTGTTCAACCCGGTGAGCCCCACGCGCCTCACCATGGCTGGGACAACCGCCTGCTACCGGACCACGGGCGGCGGGCAATATTGCCCGGCTGAGATGTTCGGTGCGGACGCTCCCGGCCACACGTGGCAGATGAGCTTTCAGCAGGCCGCCCTCGGCCACGCGAGTGGCTTCGTGGGCGTCCCTGGTAACAGCCCGTTCATGAGCCAGGGCGACGGCCAGAACGTCAAGCAGACCAACGGTGGTGGTAAGGGAAAAGGCAACGGCGGCAACGGGGGAAACGGGGGTAACGGCACCACCTGCTTCTTCAACATCTGCGTCCCGAACGGCGGAGCCAACGGCGGAGGACGGCGGCGGAAAGGCGGAGGCGGCGGAGGCGGCAACGGCGGGGCGAACGGCAGCCCCGTCCAGGGCGGCACCCCAGCCATCAAGCCCACGGGCTGACCCAGAAGGTCAGCTCGCCGCTCCCCGCGCCCCGCGCCCGCCAATCGGGCCGTTAGTGCGACGCGGCGAGGCGGGCGTGCAGGGTGGCGGCGAGTTCATCGGGTGAGACCTGGTCCTGGTCACCGGATTCCATGTCCCGCACGGTGACCAGGCCCGCGGCCCGCTCCTGCTCGCCGTAGATGAGCGTGAACCGGGCCCGGCGGTCGGCCGCCCACTTGAGCTGGCGGCCCAGCTTCCGGTTGGAGCCCAGGTAGACCTCGGCGCGCAGTCCGGCCCGGCGCAGGCGGGCGGCGAACTCCATCGCCTTGGGAGCCGGTGTCGTCGCTCATGACGGTGACCGCCGCGTCCAGGTGCGGCGCGGGCGCCGCGTCCTCGCCGAGCAGGCCGATGATCCGCTCGACCCCGAGCGACCCGCCGCACGCGGGGACGTCCGGACCGCCCATCGCCTCGATGAGGTGGTCGTAACGCCCGCCGCCGGCGATGGAACCGGGCATGCCCGCCGCCACGACCTCGAAGATGATGCCGGTGTAGTAGTCCAGGCCGCGGACGAGGCGGGGCGTGAACGAGATCCGCCCGGCGCCGGCCACAGGCGCCGCAACCTCGATGAGCCGGTCGACCTCGGCCAGCCCGAGGCGCCCCTCTTCGGAGTCCGCCAGGACCTTCCGCAGACGGTCGGCCGCGTCCGGCGCGGTCAGGTCGCTGACCAGAGCTTCGGCCGTGGCGGCGTCCAGCGACCGGGCTTCCGACAGTTCGCGCGCCACCGCCGGGGGTTCCAGCTTGTCCAGTTTGTCCAGCGTGATGAGCACCGCGCCGCCAACCTCGGCCGGGATTCCGTAGACCTCCAGCAGCCCGGCGAGCACATGCCGTGAGTTCACCAGGATCGAGGAGTCTTCGACGCCGACCGCGGTCAGCGCGTCCGCCACGGCGCAGACGATTTCCGCGTCAGCCAGCGGGGAGGTCGAATTCACGATGTCGACGTCGCACTGGGCGAACTCGCGGAAGCGGCCCCGGCCCGGACGATCGGCTCGCCACACCGGGCCCATCACGTAACGCTTGTAGGGCGCCGGGAGCTGGGAGCCGTAGGCCGCGACGACCCGGGCCAGCGGGACCGTCATGTCGTAGCGGAGCGCCAGGTCCGCCTCGCCGCTCGCTTCGTGCTCGCCCCGGCGGAGGATCTTGAAGATCAGCTTGTCGCCCTCGTCGCCGTACTTGCCGGTCAGGGTCTCCAGGCGCTCGAACGCCGGCGTCTGCAGCGGCTCGAACCCGTACCGCTCGAAGACGTCCCGGATCGTCGCGAACACATGCTCGCGCACCCGCAGGTCGCCCGCGAGAAAGTCCCTCGTGCCAGAGGGGGGCTCGAACTGCTGGGACGCCATGACAAACTCCTCCATCCCGGCGTGGCCGGGGACAACCGACTATGTGGCCGGGGACAACCGGCTGTGACGTATCCGGATACGAGGCCGCCCGGCCCCGCACGCGCCGCCGTCCAGCCGCCGTCACCCCGTCCAGGGCGGGGGCTAACCCGGCCGCCCTGCCGATGCTACTGGCCCTCCCGGTTGCCGGGGGCCGGTGCGCCCCCGGGCTCTGGCTGCCGCTAACGGCCGTTGGCCCGTTTCACCGCTGAACGGTGAAACGGGCCAGCGAGGCGGGGCCGAAGGTCAGCTGGCTGTCTCGTCCTCAACCTTCGCCGAGGGCGCGTTGGTCTGGACTGACTTAATCCCGTTCATCGCCGACTCCTTGCTCTCGTAGGTCTTGCTGGTGGCAACCACCTGGCCATTCCCGGCAACCAGGTTGAAGTGAAACTTCCCGGTCGCCCTTTTTGAGCACAAATTTCCCGGCCATGTTCCCCCTTCATTCCGTCGCCACGTTATTGCGGCGAAGGGAATGGTTCCCAGGCCCGGGCGACCTGACACACGAAGATCCAGCTGTGGCCGCCGCGATCTCGCGGGGCTTCAGGAGGCCGCCGCCAGCTGGCGGCGCACCTCGGCGGCGACCCGGGCTCCGTCGGCGCGGCCCGCCACCCGCGGGGTGGCGGCCTTCATGACCTGGCCCATGGCCGGGCATGCCCGCCGCTCCCG
Source organism: uncultured Actinomycetes bacterium (assembly GCA_963718475.1). Classification (GTDB taxonomy): domain Bacteria; phylum Actinomycetota; class Actinomycetes; order Streptosporangiales; family Streptosporangiaceae; genus CAVQZM01. The sequence goes on from CAVQZM010000053.1 coordinate 51,906, forward strand.
TCTCGGCGATGACCTCGGTCACCAGCCGGGTGAGCTCTTCGTCACCCAGCTGGGCCGGCAGGTACTCGGCCAGGACCTCGCCCTCGGCCCGTTCGGCCGCGGCCTGCTCCGCCCGGCAGGCCGAGCCGAACGCGTCCGCCGCTTCCCGGCGCTTCTTCGCCTCGCGGGTGAGCACCTTCACGATCTCGTCGTCGGACAGCTCCCGAGACGAGGCGCCCGCCACCTCCTCGTTCGTGATAGCGGTCAGCGCCATCCGCAGCGTCCGCAGCCGCACCTGGTCCCGCGTCCGCATCGCGGCCGACAGGTCGGTCCGGAGCCGTTCCTTAAGTTCAGGCATAAAAACCATCCTCCACGACATGGCACCATAGGGGGGATGCGAGCACGAGTCATCTTCCCCCTGGGCGCCGCGGCCGCCGGCGCCACCCTGCTCTACGCGACGGTCGCGGAGCGGAACTGGTTTGCCCTGCGCCAGGTCGAGGTGCCCGTACTGCCCGCCGGGGCCAGGCCCGTGCGCGTGCTGCACATTTCCGATGTGCACCTCACGCCGGGGCGGCACCGGCTCATGAACTGGATCGCAGCACTTGACCGTCTCGATCCCGATCTGGTCGTCAATACCGGAGATTCGATCGCCCACCCCGATTCCGTTCGGTATCTGATGGATTCCCTGGGGCCGCTGCTCGACCGGCCCGGCGTGTTCGTTTTCGGCTCGAACGACCTGTACCGGCCGAGGCCGAGGAATCCGGCTCGCTACCTATGGGAGACGAGCGCGCGCCGTCAGCCTCGGACCGGGCCCGACCTGCCATGGGAAAAGCTTGGCGACGCCATGAGCAAGGCCGGCTGGCTGGATCTCAACAACCAGCGCGGCCGGATCAAGGCGGGCGGCCTCGACATCGCGGTGGCCGGGGTCCACGACCCGCACGTCAAGCGGGACCGCTACGAGCGCGTCGCCGGGCCGGCCGACCCGGCCGCTGACCTGAGGCTCGGCGTCATGCACTCGCCCGAGCCGCGGGTTCTCGACCGTTTCACCGCCGACGGCTACGACCTGCTGTTCGCCGGGCACACCCATGGCGGCCAGCTGTGCGTGCCGGGCGTGGGCGCTCTGGTGACCAACTGCGGCATCGACCGAGAGCGGGTCAGTGGCCTGCACCGGCATCCGGCTGAGGGCACGACCGCCGATGACGGCCGCCGCGCCTGGCTGCACGTGTCGGCGGGGCTCGGTACCTCGCCCTGGGCACCGGCCCGGTTCGCCTGCCGCCCGGAGGCGAACCTCCTGACCCTGGTGCCGTCGACGGAGTCGGCCGCCGTAATGAGGTGACGGATGCTCATCGCCGGGCCGGGAAGCTGTCCGGCATGGACTGCTGCCGACCAAGCCGCCGACAAGCCCTCCTGTGGGGCAGTCTCGCGGCCGCCGCTCCCGCCATCGCCGCCGGAGCCTCCGCCACATCCGCTTCCGCCGCGACCTCTAACCTGCTGGTCCGGGACCTGGAAGTGGTCACGGTCACCGACACCAGCGTGGTCATCACGTGGTTCACCGGATCGGCGAACACCGTGACTG
>CAVQZM010000054.1:0-53616 GCA_963718475.1 uncultured Actinomycetes bacterium
ACAACAGCAACCCTTACGCGGTGGTCTGCACCATCACCGGCCCGGGCAACCATCCCGCCGCCCGGCTCGGTCACCGGCCCGGGCAGCTGAGCCGGGCCTGGACCGATCCGCCCGGAGCGCGCTCCGGGGCCCTTCGGGGACGAGTGCTGCCGCGCCCGCCCTGTTTCACGGAACGCACTCAACCGGCTACTCAGGGTGCGATAGGCTCGCGGCCGATCCCAGGCATCCACGAGCTTGCGAAGGGCCCTCCAGATGTTCCATGTACAGCTATCACGCGTGCCCGGCGCCATCGCCGTGATCGCCCTCGCGGCGGCAGCCGCCGGATGCGGTACCGGCGGGACGACCGCATCCGGCCAGACCGCGGCGCACTCCGCCAAGGCCGGCCATCCGGCGAGAGGGCGGATCCGCCTATACGGCGGCTCAGCTCCGGTTCCGCGCTGCTCGGGTCGGTGAACGGCGTCAAGCCCGCGGCGCCGGCGAGAGTCGGGGACCTACGGGTCGCTGCCCGGGCTCACGGCGAAGAAGAGCTCGCTCACCGGAGTGAAGATCACCCCGGCCAAGTGCGCCACCGCCTCCGGCACCGGGCTGTCGTCGGGGAAGTTCACCAGCGTCCCGGCGACGGTGGTGACGTTCCGCTTCAAGACCGTCGAATTCTCCGAGGTGCTGCTCGCGCCGCCTTCCGCCCTGCTGACCGCCGCCCTCGCGCACAAGATCCCTGCAGGCTGCACGCGGTACCACGCGGTGGTCAAGGGCAAGAGGTACAACTACCGGATCACCGAGACACGCGCGCCGCGTCTCGGTGATGCCGCGAGCGAGCTGAACGTGCGCGCGTCCGGGGCCGCGTCCGCGAACATCTGGACGGTCATCTACCGCAGCCACGGCCTCGTCGGGTCAGTCACCGTCGTCGGGCCGGGCGCGACCAAGGCCATCGCCGGCCAGCTGGCCAAGCTCGTCTACCTGCGGGCGCAGAAGACCCTGGCCTAAGGGTCCGGGCCGGGCTCAGCCCCGGCCGCAGCCACCCGGGAGGCGCCGTCCAGGCGGGCGCCTCCCGGTGTGCTGTCCGGGCCCGGGCTTTTTCAACTGCCCGGGGGCCGGGCTCAGCGGCCGTCGTGGGGCTTGCGACCGTCCTGGGGCTCACTGCTGTCCTCGGCTCCGTTGCCATCTCGGCTCCGTTGCCATCCTCGGCTCCGTTGCCATCCTCGGGCCCGCTGCCGGACCCTGGATCGGCGAACCGGGCGAACGCCCGCAGGTTCTCAGGCTCCCCCCGCCGCGCGCGCCCCACGCCCACTCGCGGCGGATGGACGACGCGAAGCCCAGCTCGAGCGCCGCGTCGAAGTTGTCATCGGAGTAGCTGAGCACGCAACCGAGCAGCCGGTTCACCTCGGCCGGCGTCACCGAGCCCAGCGGCAGCCGCCCGACCAGGTAGACATCGCCGAGCGGATCAAGGGCGAAGTGCACCCCGTACATCCGTGCCCCCCGCTCCAGCAGGAACCGGTAGAAGCGCGCGTGGTTCTCGTCCGGCTGACGGCAGAAGAACGCCTCGACGTGCAGGCTGTGGGTTCCCGCGACCAGCCAGGTCATCGTGGCGAGCTTATGCTGTCCGACCAGCTTGACCAGGTAAGCCCCGGCTGCGGGCTCTCGTAGCCAAGCCCCAGCTCGGCCAGGGCGGCCTCGATGACCGCGGCCGGGGCCTCCGGGCGGCTTCGGGGCTCGTCACGCGTCCACCGCGGCCACATCGTTCATGACCCCGGTATATACCCTCATCAGCTGATCGACCGTGGCGGTCCAGCTGAACCGGGAGGCGTGCGCGATCGCGCCGGCCGAGAGGCTGGCCAGCCTGCCCGGCGCGGCGATCAGGTCCCGGAGCTCGCGGGCGTAGTCGGCCGGGTCATGCCCGGCCACCAGCACGCCGGACAGCCCGTCCCGCACCGCGGTGCGCAGCCCGCCGACGGACGCGGCCACCACCGGCGTGCCGCAAGCCTGGGCCTCGACCGCGACCAGGCCGAACGACTCCGAGTAGGAGGGCACGAGCACGGTGGTCGCCGCGCGGTACCAGTCGGCGAGCTCCCGCTGCGGGCACGGCGGCTCGAGCCGGACCACGCCGCGAGATGCCGAGCCGGCCGCCAGTTCCGCGATCTGGTCCGGGTCGGCCCGGCCGGCCCCGCTCGGCCCGCCGACGAACACCACCACCAGGGCCGGCCAGCGCGCGGGTCGTCGCCGATAAGCTTCGCCGCGGCGTGCAGGACCAGGTGCGGCGCCTTCAGCGGCTGCACCCGGCCGGCGAACATGAGCACCACCGCGTCGGCGGGCAGGCCTAGCCGGCGCCGGGCTGCCGGCTGCGACCCGGGGTGGAAGACGTCAGGTTGACGCCCGGGTTGACCGTCCTGACCCTGGACGCGTCGGCGCCGTACAGGCCGACAGCTGGTCCGCCTCGGCCGCGGTGTTGGCGACCAGCCGGTCGGCGGCGGCGATCACCTCCGCCTCGCCGCGGATGCGGCTGTCGGCTCGGCCGCGTCGCCTGCCGCCAGGGCGGCGTTCTTGACCTTTCCCAGGGTGTGCATGGACTGCACGAGCGGCACCCCCCAGCGCTCCTTCGCCACCGCTCCCACCTGGCCGGAAAGCCAGTAGTGCGCGTGCACCAGGTCGTACCTGCCCGGCTCGTAGGAGGCCTCGGCGCGCAGCACCTCCAGGGTGAAGTGGCACAACTGGGCCGGCAGGTCGGCCTTGTCCAGCTCCTCGAACGGGCCGGCGATCACGTGCCGGACGAGCACGCCGGGGGCCAGCTCGGTCGACCGGGGGCGCGTCCCTGCTGACCGCGCGGGTGAAGACCTCGACCTCAACGCCGCGCGCGGCTAGCCGCCGGGCCACCTCGACGACGTAGACGTTCAGGCCTCCGGCGTCTCCGGTTCCTGGCTGGTCAAGCGGCGAGGTATGAACGCTGATAGTCGCGATCCGCCGGGGGAAGCGTCGCGGCACGGGCATGCACCTCCGTCTGAGCAACCTTGCTGGGTCAGATCCTGTTCCCGCTGTCGCCGCTAGGCTCGTCGGCATGCGAACCCTGGTGCTGCTTCGTCATGGCGAGAGCGTCTGGAATTCCGAGGGGCTGTTCACCGGATGGGTGGATGTCGGGCTGTCCGGCAAGGGACGGGAAGAAGCCGAGAGCGCGGGCGGGCAGCTGAAGGACGCGGGGCTGCGTCCCGACGTGGTGCACACCTCGGTCCTTACCCGCGCCATCCAGACCGCGAACGGCGCGCTCCAGACGGCGGGCCTGCTCTGGCTTCCGGTGCGCCGGTCCTGGCGGCTGAACGAGCGCCACTACGGCGCGCTGCAGGGCAAGGACAAGGCGCAAACCCGCAAGGAGTTCGGCGACGAGCAGTTCATGCTCTGGCGGCGGTCCTACGACGTGCCGCCGCCGCCGCTGGCCGACAGCGACCCGCTGTCCCAGGCCGGGCGACCCCAGGTATGCCGCGCTGCCGCCGGAGCTCGCTGCCGCGTACCGAGTGCCTGAAAGACGTGTCGGGCGGCATGATCCCCTACTGGCACGACGCGATCATCCCGGACCTGGCCGGCGGCCGGACCGTCCTCGTGGTCGCTCACGGGAACTCGCTGCGGGCCCTGGTTAAGCATCTGGACGGCATCTCCGATGTGGACATCTCGGGGCTGAATATCCCGACCGGCATCCCGCTGGTCTACGAGCTTGACGACGCGTTCCGGCCCATCGTCCCAGGTGGAAGGTACCTTGACCCGCGGGCCGCGGAGGCGGCGGCCGAAGCGGTGCGCAATCAGGGGCGATAGCCTGCACTCTAGATGTCATACATGCAAAACGAACATGACGCTGATTTGTCCGGCATATGAATATTGAGGGAAGAGCCAAACCAGGGCATCCGGCCCTGTGGCCTCCTGAACAGGGGCGCATACGATCTAAGTGTGGGTGTTGAGGTGGCCGCCGGCTCGGCGGCCCGGCGACGGGAGCCGCCCAGGCCATGAGAATCCGCACTAGTGGGGGAACGCGCGAGGCACGGGCGGCCAGCCCCCCGCCCACCCGGCTTCCCGCCGGGATAGCGTCCGTTCTTTCCGTCCTTTCCTCGTCCGCCGTGGTCCTCGACAGCGAGGACCGGGTGCTGCGCGCCAGCTCGGCAGCGCGTGCGTTCGGGCTGGTCAAGGACGATCAGTTGCTCGTGGGTGAGCTGCTGGCGCTGGCCCGGCAGGTCCGCAGGGACGGCGAGATCCGCGAGGGCGAGATCGAGGTGTCCGACCACAAGCACGGCGGCCGCACCACCAGTTTCGCGGTCCGCGTCGCCCCGCTGGGGGCGCCGCTCGGCACGGCCGACGGCACCGGCGGGCTGGTGCTGGTGCTGGCCGAGGACCAGACCGAGAGCCGGCGGGTGGAGGAAGTCAGGCGCGACTTCGTCGCCAACGTCAGCCACGAGCTCAAGACCCCGGTGGGTGCTCTCGCCCTGCTGGCCGAGACCGTCGAGGATGCCGCGGACGACCCGGAGGCGGTCCGCCGGTTCGCCGGCCGCATGCGTTACGAGGCGTCCAGGCTGACCAGCCTGGTCAAGGACCTGATCACGCTGTCCAGGATTCAGGCGGCCGAGCCCGTGCCCGACCCCGTGCCGGTCAAGCTCGACGCGGTGGTGGCAGAGGCCCTGGACCGGTGCCGGATGAAGGCCGGCGCCCGCGGGATCGAGCTTGCCGCGGCCACCGAGGGCGGCCTCGTCGTACTCGGTGACGAGGATTTGCTGGTCACCGCGCTGCGTAACCTGCTGGAGAACGCCGTCGATTACAGCCCGGAGCACACCCGGGTTTCTCGTGTCCACCAAACGCGCATCCGAGCACACCGTCGAGATCAGCGTCGCCGACCAGGGCATCGGCATCCCGGAGCGGGACCGGGAGCGGATCTTCGAGCGGTTCTACCGCGTCGATCCGCCCGGTCCCGCGCTACCGGCGGTACCGGACTCGGGCTCGCCATTGTGAAGCACGTCACTGCAGCACACGGAGGGAACGTGACAGTCTGGAGCAAGGTGGGCGCCGGTTCGACATTCACGCTGCGGCTTCCGCTGCGGCCCGCCCCAGTCACCGTCACATCCAGCCATGCGCAACCCGCATCGCAACCGTCCAGGGAGGCACTTCAGTGACACGCGTGCTGGTGGTGGAGGACGAGGAGTCGTTCAGCGACGCTCTCTCCTACATGCTCCGCAAGGAGGGCTTTGAGGTCGCGGTCTGTCCCACCGGGCCCGACGCGCTTGAATCGTTTGACCGCAGTGGCGCGGACCTGGTCCTTCTTGACCTGATGCTGCCCGGGCTGCCGGGCAGCGAGGTCTGCCGGACGCTCCGGGAGAAGTCGAACGTTCCGGTGATCATGCTGACGGCGAAGGACAGCGAGATCGACAAGGTCGTCGGGCTTGAGCTCGGCGCCGACGACTATGTCACCAAGCCATTCTCCTCCCGCGAGCTCGTCGCCCGGATGCGTGCCGTGCTGCGGCGACGCGGCGACGCGGACGAGCAGGCTGCGTCGATACTGGAATCCGGGCCGGTCCGGATGGATGTCGACCGGCACGTGGTGACGGCGAGAAGCGAGCAGATACAGCTTCCGCTGAAGGAATTCGAGCTGCTCAAGGTGCTGCTGCGCAATGCCGGCCGGGTGCTCACCCGGATGCAGCTGATCGACCGGGTCTGGGGCGCGGACTACGTGGGCGACACCAAGACGCTCGACGTGCACGTGAAGCGGCTGCGGGCGAAGATCGAGGCCGATCCGGCCAACCCGCGCCACATCGTCACCGTCCGCGGCCTGGGATACAAGTTCGAGCCGACCACCTGACTGGCGGTCCGCCCGGCTGGCCGGCGGCGGGCGATCGGAACGGGCCGGTCAGCGGGCCGGTCCGGCCGGGCTACCCGCAGCCGGTGGCGGGGCTATCCGCTGCCGCTGGCAGAGGGCGACGGCGATGATGACGCCGAGCCGGAGGGGCTCGGCGTCGCGCGGCCTGCTTCTTGCCGTTCTTGGCGGAGGTTGTCGGCGTGGGGCTCGGCGCGGGCGAGAACGTCGCGTAGTAGTCCGCGCGCGGCACGACCGGGACGACGAGCGTGACGTTTCCCGCGTTCTGGAAGTCAAGGGTGATCCGGACGGCGCCGCCGCCGACGATCGCGTGGGTGAGGCCGGTCAGGACGAGCTTGGGTGCCGGGCCGGTCAGGTAAACCGCCTGCTGGCTATGCAGCGCAATGCCGCCCGACGGAACCGTGACGGATGCCGCGGTGCCCGGTGCCGTGACGCTCACCAGCTTGTCGGGGCCGCCCTCGTTGATCAGGGCCAGGAAGAGCCCGGCGGACTGGCCAGCGGCGAGCGATGAACCGATCGGCGGCCCGAGTACGAACACGTCCCGGATGTAAATGCCATGCACGATCGTGTCGATGCCATCGCTCTGCGGGTGGAACTGGCTGGTCGGGGCGTTGGTGCCGGCGTCGCAGCCTGCCGCCCCGGCCGTCAGGCCGACGATGGCGGCCGCGATGGCGAGGCGGCCGATAGGCGCGAATGCCCGGCGGCTTCGGCTCACTGAGTGCTCTCCTCGGATTCCTTGAGGCGGGAACCAGAATGACGCACAGCGTAGCGGCCGCCCACATCTGGCGTGCCGCCGGCCCGCCGGCCGGTGGTCACGTGACCTGCGGCCCCGGTGAACTCGACGGGGCGGTCGGCCTAGGGGGCACGGTCGCGGATGGCCGGATGGTGCTGGCCAGCACCCGGAGCCTTGCCTCGAACTGCCGTTGTCCCGACGGCAGCCGCACCACGTCGAGGCCGTCCACTGTGCCGCCGTGATGCGCAAGGATGGCGGTCACGCCGGTAGGGCTGAACGCGCTGCCGAGTGCGTCGGTGGTGTCCGCGACGACCTTCTGCCGGTACCCGGGGCCGCCCGCCTGTGCGGCGAGCAGGGCTAGGCCCGCCACTGCCTTGCCGGTGGTCACGAAGTAGATGCTGACCTTTGCCCCGGCCGCCTGCTTCGCGAGTTGCCTGAGCAGCCCCACGGATGCGTAGTTCAGCGGTACCCAGGCCAGCACCGCCGGAGCGAGGCTGCGCAACGGGACATGCCTGCCGTTCACCACCACCTGGGCCACCGGCAGCTCCTTGCCGGCCGGTGTCGGCGCGAGCGAGGGCGCACTCGACGGCGCCTGGCTGATGCCCGGCTGCGTCCGCGGCGCGCCCAGCGGCGTCCGGCCGACCAGCAGCGGCACCTGGCGGCCGGCCAGCACGGTCAGCAGGGTTCCGGTCAGCAGGGTAACCGCGAGGCACGCCACGACCAGCGGTATGACCATGCCATGCCGGGTCAGCGGCGAGGTGAGCCTGCCGACGCGCATGCGTCGCCGCCGTGCCCTGAGCTCCCGGCGGTAGGCCTGGACATCACGATCCAAATCCCTGGCATCATCGGGGACGTCGATGTCCACCGGAGGAAGCCCGTACTCGTCCCGGCCGGGATCGCTGCTTGGGTCCACGCGCACCTCTTCTGCGTGAGTGGCACCATTCCCGCGTGAGTGGTCACCTGCTGTCCCTCCAGTATGTGCCTGCCCGCAGTTGGCTAGTGCCACCGGGACGCACTCCGCCGGGCGGCTCCGGGCGGCTACCGGCTCCGGGTGGCTGCGAGGAGTGCCCGCGAGGCCGGCCCGCCGATGTCCCGGCGAAAGCCGCACTCTCACGCGAAGGCCGCAACTGCCGCATCCACCGGGCTTTCCGTGCATACCGAGCACCGTGCACGGCCGCCGCGATAGGCCTCCCGGAACGGTGCTCACGCGCCCGCGAAGCCGGATCCTTGGTCATCCCGGCGGCGGCAATAGAGGCGCCCAATCAGCGGAGATGGCCGCGCGACGCCTTTTACCCGACGCTATTTAGGTCCCTGACCTGCGCATTCTTTTCAACGGAGGCTTCATTGTGCCCGCTGCGCGTGGTATCATAAGTTCATCGGAAGGGGTACTTGCCACATGTCTTTCAAGGTCGGCGACACGGTCGTCTACCCCCACCATGGGGCCGCTCGAATCGAAGCTGTCGAGAACCGCTCGATCAAGGGCGAGGAAAGAACCTACCTTGTCCTCAAGGTTGACAAGGGCGACCTGACCGTGCGCGTACCGGCGGACAACGCTGAGCTGGTCGGCGTCAGGGACGTGGTCGGTCAGGAGGGCCTCGAGAAGGTCTTCGAGGTGCTCCGCGCACCGCATACCGAGGAGCCCACCAACTGGTCGCGCAGGTACAAGGCAAATCTGGAGAAGCTCGCCTCGGGTGATGTGAACAAGGTCGCCGAGGTCGTCAGGGATCTGTGGCGCAGGGACAAGGAGCGCGGGCTTTCGGCCGGCGAGAAGCGCATGCTGGCCAAGGCCCGGCAGATTCTGGTAAGCGAACTCGCGCTTGCCGAGAAGACCAACGAGGACAAGGCAGAGGCGCTGCTCGACGAGGTACTGGGTCACTTCTGACGGCATCGCGGAGCAGCGATGTCTCAGGATCGGTTGTTCCTGCCCAGAGTGGGCATGGCCGCTGACGTCCATCCATTCGCGGAAAGGCTGCCCGCTTCACCTGGCCGGATTGTTCTGGCCTGGCGAGGCCGGGCTCATGGGCCATTCTGACGGCGACGTAGCCGCTACGCTGCCTGCGACGCGCTTCTCTCTGCGGCCGGGCTCGGTGATCTCGGCGCGAATTTCGGTACCGCGCGGCCGGAATGGGCGGCGCGGCCGGCACGGTGCTGCTGCGCGAGACCCTGCGGCTTGTCACTGGCGCGGGCTTCGCGGTGGGCAACGTCGCCATTCAGGTGATCGGTAACTCGCCGAAGATCGCTCCGCGCCGCGAGGAAGCGGAGAAGGTCCTCGACCGAGGCCCTGGATGGCGCGCCGGTCAGCCTGTCCGCGACCACGACAGACGGCCTAGGCCTCACCGGGCGCGGGGAGGGCCTGGCGGCAATCGCCGTCGCGCTGGTTTCCCGGGCTGGGGACTAGCCACCGCGGTCGCAGCCGGATAGCCAGCCTGCCGGGAAACTGTCTGGCGACTGGGAAGTCGTGTGCCTAGTCTCCCGGCGGAGTGGGGGTACTGCGCAGCCGGTTGAAGTGCCCCGGACGGATCCACCGGTGCCGCGTCCGCGTCGCTGGGATCATCCCGCTCCGGCGCGCGCCGTGACGGCAGCGGCGACTCCGGCAGCGTGGCGACCGCGGCGGCCGGGGCGGCCGGGGCATCGCTGGTGACCGCTGTCTCCCCGCCACCGGCGGCCGGTACTTCACTCGTGGCCGCGGGGGTCTTGCTGGAGGCCGGGATGTCACCGGCAGCGGCGGGGGCAGCGGCGGCGGTCGTGCCGCTCTCGGCCGGCTTGTCGGCCAGCAGCGAGCTCGGCGGCACCGATGCGCCGGCAGGCTTTGCCGTCGCGCCGGGCTGCGCGGCCGCTGGCGCGCGGCCGTTCGCCGCGGCACGGGCCGCGGCCGTTCGCCGGCCCGGCCACGCCTGCCAGGCCATGGCGTACAGCAGGGTGAAGCCGATCAGCAGCACGGCCCACGGGATGATCGCGACCGTTGCTTCGATCGGCCGCTTCGGCAGCGCGACGGACATCGCGTGCACGGCGTCCGCGGCGGCTACCGCGCCGATCACGACCAGGATGGCCAGCCAGGCGCAGGCGCGCAGCACCCCCGCAGCGTGACCGCCGCCGCGCACGCCACGACCAGCACCGCATCGAAGATAACCGGGTAAATCCTGGCAAGACGCGGGGTAACTGCGGCGATGCGGGCGGTGTCCCGCGCCCCCGGGTAGGACAGGACGAACGCGGCCGCCGCGAGGGCGAGCACGCAGATGACCGCCGCGGTGAGCGCGGCCAGCCGGAACCCGCGCCGGGTGGACGCAGGAGTGTTTCCGTTCACTGAGCAGGCCATTCATCGGGGGGCAAGATCGGTCTTCTTGCGGCACGCCAACGTTACGCTGTCGATCCATAGCTGGGTAAAGAGCGACACGCGTGGTTACCGGAATTTCTGCACAAATGTCAGTCGCGGGCGTGGGTAAGTCCCCGCCTGCGCTCGCCTCGCGCCGCGCGGTCGGGAGCATCCCGTAGCCTGTGCAGCGTGACGCTGCAGCTGCATGACACCGCTACCCGGACGGTTCGCGAGTTCCGTCCGCTCATTCCGGGTGCGGCGTCGCTGTATCTTCCGGGGCCACGGTGCAGGCGCCGCCGCATATCGGCCATCTCCGGTCGGGCATCACCTTCGACATCCTGGTGCGGTGGCTGCGAGCGCGCGGGCAGCAGGTCACGTTCTGCCGGAATGTCACCGACATCGACGACAAGATCCTCCGGGTCGCCGAGCGCGAGGGCGTGCCCTGGTGGGCCGTTGCCGAGCGGAACATGCGCGCGTTCACCCGCGCCTACGAGGCCCTGGGCTGCCTGCCACCGGACATCGAGCCGCGGGCCACCGGCCACATACCGGAGATGATCGCGCTGATCCGCCGGCTGATCGAGCGCGGGCACGCCTACCCGGCGGCGGGCGATGTCTACTTCGACGTCCGTTCCTATGACCGTTATGGCGAGCTGTCGGGTCAGCGGCTGGACCAGATGCGGCCCGCCGACGATTCCGGTGGCGCGGCCAAACGAGATCCGCACGACTTCGCGCTGTGGAAGGGCGCCAGGCCCGGTGAGCCGTCCTGGGAGACGCCGTGGGGACCCGGGCGGCCCGGCTGGCATCTGGAATGCTCGGCCATGGCCATCAAGTACCTCGGCGAGACCTTTGACATTCACGGCGGCGGCCTGGATCTGGTGTTCCCGCATCACAGAATGAGATCGCGCAGTCACGTGCCGCCGGATACGAATTTGCCCGCTACTGGCTGCACAATGGGCTGCTCGGCGTGGCCGGGGAAAAGATGAGTAAGTCACTCGGCAATTCCCTGCTTGTCGGGGAGATGCTGAACCGGGTGCCGGCCGGCCGAGCTTCGCTACTACCTGACTGCCGCGCACTATCGCTCGATGCTTGAATTCTCCGCCGACGCGCTGGCCGAGGCGGCCGCCGCCTACCGCCGGATCGAGGGGTTCGTGGCCCGGGCCGCCGAGGTCCGCGCCGCCCTCGGCGACCAGGAGGCGGCGGGCCAGTTCCCGGCGCAGCCAGCGGCGAGCGGCGCACTGCCCGGATCCGAGCCCGGTGACATCCTGCCGGCCTTTGCCGGGGCGCTCGACGACGACCTCAGCGTCCCGCAGGCGCTCGCGGTCGTGCACGCCGAGCTGCGGGACGGCAACAACGCGCTGGCCGCTGGTGACACCGTAGCCACCCTCAGGTCGGCCGCCCAGCTACGCGCCATGCTCGCCGTGCTGGGCCTGGACCCGCTGGCACCGCAGTGGTCAGCGGCGGGCGGCGACAGCGACCTGCGGGGCGTGGTCGACGCGCTGGTCCGGGTGGCGCTCGCCCAGCGGCAGGCGGCCCGGGAGCGCAAGGACTACGCAGCCGCCGACGCGGTCAGGGACGATCTGCGCGCCGCCGGCGTCCTCATCGAGGACACGGCCGGCCCGCGCTGGGAGCTGAAACGATGAGCGCCACGGGAAGCAGCGGGCGCGGCAGCGCCGGCGGAGCGGGGCAGGGCCGGGCGGGCCGCGGCGGGGTCACCAAGAAGGGAAAGCCGCGTCCCGGTACCGGCGGGTACGGCAAGCGCCGCCTCGAGGGCAAGGGACCGACCCCGCCTGCCCACCTTCGGCCGGGTCATCCGGCGCAGCGCAAGACCGCGCGGGAGGCGGCGGCGGCGGCCCGCGGCGAGGGATCCGGCCGCACTCCCGACCAGCCCGCAGCCGATCGCGGTCCGGGCCCCGGCAGTGCGCGGCGCGGCGACGGCCCGGAACTGGTGGCCGGGCGTAACGCGGTGCTGGAGGCGCTCCGCGCGAAGGTGCCCGGGACGACCCTGTATGTGGCGTACCGAACGGAGGCTGACGACCGGGTCCGCTCGGCCATCAAGCTCGCCGCCGACGCCGGCCTGGCGGTGCTCGAGGCAGGCCGCGCCGAGCTGGACCGGCTCACCCTGGGAGCGGTGCACCAGGGCGTGGCCCTCCGCATCCGGCCGTACCAGTATGCCCACCCGGACGACCTCACCGCCCGCGCCGCCGCCGCCGGCCAGCCGCCGCTGATCGTGGCGCTCGACGGCGTCACCGACCCGCGGAACCTCGGCGCTATCGTGCGCTCGGCGGCCGCATTCGGCGGGCACGGCGTGCTGATTCCCGGACGGCGCAGCGCGGGCGTGACCGCGGGCGCGTGGAAGGCATCAGCGGGCACGCTCGCCAGGCTGCCGGTCGCCCAGGCGCCCAACCTCGCCCGCACGCTGGCCGCTTATCAGGAAGCCGGCCTGTTCGTGGCCGGCCTCGCGGCTGACGGCAGCACGGACATCGCGGACATGGAGATCGCGGAGAGCCCGCTCGTCCTCGTCGTCGGCTCGGAGGGCAAGGGCCTGTCCCGGGTCGTCGCCGAGCGCTGCGATCTGCTCGTCCGCATCCCGATCAGCGCGGCCGAGTCGCTCAACGCGAGCGTCGCGGCCGCATCGCCCTGCACGAAGCGGCCCGCCGCCGCAGGGCGCCCGCCCGCTGACGGGGTCGGCTACGATGGCGGCTGCCCCATGCCGGTGTAGCTCAGATGGCAGAGCAGCGGTCTTGTAAACCGCAGGTCAGGGGTTCGGCTCCCCTCGCCCGGCTCCACGTTCACCGCCAAATTTCGAATGTAGATCCGTATCTCACTGAGCGTGTGCAGCCAAGTTTTGCAGCCTGCCGCCCTCGCTGGGGTCGCAACCTCACGCCCGATCGTCCCGCTCCCGGCCGCCGCGTCCAGAGCGCCTGCGGCGTCGCTGGTAATGAGGTCGGCGCTGATAATGAGGACATGGTGAACGACGGCGTCGTGCGGGAGTGGAACGATGACGAGGGGTACGGAGTAATCGACTCACCGGGTACGCCCGGAGGCTGCTGGGTGCACTTCTCCAGCACCGTCAAGGACGGGTACCGTTCCCTGGCCACGGGCGATCATGTTGCCTTCACCTGCGAATCGGCCCAGCAGGACGGCTATGACTACCGGGCCATCCTGGTATGGCCGCCGGGCGTCGAGCCAGGCACGCCACCGTCGCCTAAGGCCAGCAGCGGGCCAGGAACTGCTTACCAAAGCACTCTGACCATCCAGTGGAAAGTGGCTCGGTCACAACGCGGTCCGGCCAAGAACCCCGGCCGTTCTGACGCGCGTCGCGCTGCTTATGCCAGGCGTGCCACATCCGTGCCGAACGAGCGGATGAACGTGGTGAACGTGGAGGCGTCGGACGTGCGGGGCTGATGCCGGCGGACTGCGGCCGGTCAGCCGTGGCCTCGCGGCCGCTTTCGGGCACGCGGTGCAGTTTCGGCCGGTCGGGGGAGGACGGCGATGGCGGTCTCCGCGATGGCCTGAAGGGTCGCCTGGTCCTTGCCGCCCTTGCCGAGGGCCTCGATGCCCCGAAGCACGGCGAGGACGAGGTCGGCTAGCTGGCGGGGGTCAACGGTGGGGTCGATGTCGCCGTGACGTTGCGCGGCTTGGATGTCAACGGCGAGTGACTCTTCGAGGATGTCGAACGTGCGCAGCGAGCGGGCGGCGACGTCGGCATCGTGCTCGGAAAGCTCGGCCGTTCCCTTGGCAAGCAGGCAACCCCGACGGGCGGTGTCAGCCGCTGTCTTGGCGGCAACGGCCCGCATATGAGCACAGAGTCGCTCGAACGCCTGGTCGTCAGGCCCGTCGAGGTTCCGGCCGACGGCTTCGGCGATGTCGGTGCAGTAGGCGTCGAAGACGCGGAGGAACAGCTGGTGCTTATCGCCGAACGCGCCGTAAAGGCTGCCCTTGCCGAGGCCGGTAGCCACGGCGATGGCATCCATGCTCGTCCCCGCGTATCCCGTAGACCAGAACTGCTCGCTCGCCGCGCGCAGCACCTTGCCCTCGTCGAACTCCCTTGGCCTAGCCACAGCTCCAGGATACCTCCTTGTTGACGAATCGGTCCATAACTGCTTAGGTTATGGACGAGTTGGTAAAGAACTGAGCGCCCGCCCAGCGGCGCACGAATCAGGCAGTCACGGAGGCCACTGCATCGATGACTGACGACCAGCAAGCAGGGCCCCGGACGGACCTCGGGGCCAGCATCCTCCGGTCCACGCAAGGGGCGTTCGCCGCTGCCCTCGACATCGCCATTGAGGAACTCGGGCCGGGCCGCATGGTGGGGCGGATGGTCCTTGAGAACCATCACCTGATCCAGGCAGGTGGCTTCGTCCACGCCGGGACCGTCTTCGGGCTAGCCGACAACTGTGCCAGGCTGGGGGGTGCATTGCCAGCCTCCCCGAGGGCAAGCGCGGGTTCGCGACGATCGAGGGGAAGATCAATCTGATGGGCACAGCCGGTCGAGGCGACACGTTCCTGGCGACGGCGGTCATGGAGCACGCCGGACGGACCACCCAAGTCTGGAACGTGGAGGTCGCACGCCAGCGAGGCACGCGCAATATCGGCCTCTACCGCTGCACCCAGATGCTGCTCACCTCGACCCGTCCCTAACGGTCCTCGGCCCGGGCTGCACGATCACAGCCCGGGTGTATTCGCGGTCGGGCTCGGTGTTCTTGCCGACCGTGACGGGCCGCCCTGATCCGGCGGTTCCGCGCCGATGACGGTTAGCGCGAAGCGTTATGTATGTCCTGGCAGCCACGACGCTTCGCCATAATCGCTCCGCCTTCCGCGCCTGCCGCCAAAGTGAGCAGTGGGACAAATGAGGCTGCTGTGGCGGGCCGCCCGTTGCGGTGATGGTCTCGCAGGTACTGGACGTCGCCCTGACGAGTCCATCGCCGAGGGCTCCCATTTATTGTTACTGGCTAGTAGGCTTCAGTTATGGCCACCGAGCCCGGTACAGCGGAGGAATTCGACGTCGGCGCGTTCCTGCAGACCACTGTGCCGATGGTGCGCACGCTGAACTTCAAGTACCTGGAGACCACGGCCGAGTGCGCCGTGCTGCGCATGCGCGACCAGCCGGAGTTTCACAACCACCTCGGCGGCCCGCACGCCGGTGCCATGTTCACCCTGGCGGAGTCGGCGAGCGGCGCGATCGTCTTCGTGGTGTTCGGGGACCAGTTGTCGCGCGCGGTGCCGCTGCCCGTCCACGCCGAGATCGACTTCAAGAAGGTCGCCAAGGGAACGGTGACGGCGACGGCCGAGCTGGCCGGCCGATCGCCGACGTCGTCGCCGAACTGGACACCGGGCAGCGGCCGGAATTCCCGGTGCGGGTACGCATCGAGCGGGAAGACGGTGCGGTCACCGGCGAGATGACGGTCGTCTGGACGCTCCGCCCGATCAACTAGACACTCCGGCCGAAAAAGTAGCCGCAGGCGGGAACTTCACCCCCGAGGTTACGAGTCTGCATGGTATGGCGACTACTGCTGGAGCCGTGATCACTGATATTCTGGAGACCGTCAGGCATGCGGGCCTCGGCCATGTGGTCACGACCGCGCTGCTCGCGCCGCTCCTGCTGCTGCAGGCCAAGGCGGCCGTCCGCCGCGCACCACGGCTGGCGGTCCCGCCCGGCCCGCCGCACGGGGTGGCGGGCGACGGGGAGCCCTGCCGGCGACTGCTGGTGATCGGCGAGTCGACGGCCGCGGGCATCGGCGCCATCGAGCACACCCGCGCCCTGCCGGGCTTCCTGGCGGCGGAGACAACCAGCAGGCTTGGCGGAACGGTGGCCTGGACGGTGCGGGGGCAGAGCGGCGCGACCGCGCGCCGGGTGCTCACCGAGATGCTTCCGGCCGGGCAGGAGCCGTTCGATCTCATCGTCCTGACCGTCGGGATCAACGACCTATTCGATCTCCGGACGCTACGGGACTGGGCAGCGGACCTGCGGCCGCTCGTCGAGGCACTGACAGGCGAGAGCGGCCGCACCCGGGTCATTGTCTCCGGGATGCCGCCGGTTGACCGGATTCCCGCGGTCCCGCAGCCGCTCCGTTTCGTCGTCGCGGGCCGGGCACGGGCCATGGACCGGATCACCCGGCGAATCTCCGCTGCCTGCGGCGCCACCTACGTGCCGATCAGCCTGCCCAGGGGTGGCGGCCGCGAGCTTTATGCGACGGACGGCTTCCACCCGTCAGAGGCCGGGTACCGCGAGTGGGCCCGGATGATCGCCGAGGCCATCTGATCACCAGGCGGCCGCGAGTTGACCACCCGGCCCGGCGAAGACGGCGGCTACGGTTGGCCAGGTGAGAAGGACGCTGGCCGGCGCACTGCCCTTTGGCGCACTGCCCTTGGCCTACTGCTCTTTGGCCTACTGCTCTTTGGCGTACTGCTCTTTGGCGCACTGCTGCTCGGCGCGGCGCTGAGCATAGCGCCGACGACCGCACTCGGCGCGCCCGTCGGGTCGGCGGCGGCAACGGCGCCATCCGGTGCGTCCGTCAGCCCCGCCCATTCCGGGGTGTCAGCCGAGGCGCCGGGCACCCTGGCTCCCGGGCCGCATCCGGTCGTGATCGTCGGCATCCCCGGCCTGCTCTGGACCGACATCTCGGCCGCGGCCACGCCGAACCTGTGGCGGCTGGCCGAGTCGGGCTCAGTCGGCAACCTGGTCGTTTACGGGGTCAACACGCTGACCTGCCCGGCCGACGGCTGGCTCACGCTCAATTCCGGTGCCCGCGCGCTCGCGCCACGGCTGGCCTCGGGCCGCTGCGGCAGCCTCCCGCCGGTCGTCCCGCTGCCCGTCGGCACCCCAGGCACGCCAGCCACGCCAGGCACGCCAGGCACGTCAGGCACGCCAGCCATGCCAGGCACGCATAGTGCCGCGCCCCGCGCGCGTCCCGGCCATGGCGTCGCTGGTCTCCTACAACCAGCAGTTCTCCGAGAACCCGAACTGGGGGCTGCTCGCCCGGGCGGCGGGGCCGGGCCAGTGCGCGACCGCGATCGGGCCGGGTGCGGCGCTCGCGCTGGCCGGCCCGGCAGGCAGGATCCGCACTATCTGCCGTCGGCATCGGCCGCTGGCCGTTCGGCATTCTCTCTCTGCCCGGTCACGGTGGCGGACCTCGGCGCCGTTCCCGCCAGCGCAGGCGCACCGGAACCGCGAGCCGTGCCGCCAGGGTCCGGGCCGACGACAGCGCCCTGGCCCGGATCCGCGCGGCACTCCCGCCGGGCGCGATCCTGGTCGTGGCCGCGCCCGCCGACGGCGCCGCGGCGCACCTGCATCCGGTCGTGGTCGCAGGGCCCGGGTACGGCCGCGGGCTGCTGGACTCGGCGGCCACCCGCCAGCCGGGCCTGGTCACGCTCACCGACCTGGCGCCCACCGTGCTGCGCTGGCGATCCGTGCCGGTCCCGTCCGACACGGTCGGATCGCAGCTGACCAGGGCGCCCCGCGGCACCCTGGCGGCCGCGGTGCGCGGGCTGATCGGGCAGGACACGGCCACGCAGGTGTATGCACGGACGTTCGGCTGGTTCTTCCTCGCGTACGGGGCGGGCGAGGCGGTGGTGTTCGGCGGGATCGCGCTGATCAGCTGGGGCGGGCAGCCGGAGCGGCGCCGCCGCCGTGCCGCGCTTTGGCGCACCGCGGGCGTGTTCGCCGCGGCGGTCCCGGCGGGAACCTACCTGGCCAGCCTGGTGCCGTGGTCGCTATTGCCGCACCCGGCGGCCTGGCTGTACGCGATGACGGCCTGCTGGGCCGCGGTCATCGGCACCGTCGCGCTGGCCGGGCCGTGGCGGCGGGACCCGCTCGGCCCGCTCGGCATGGTGGCGGCGCTGACCGCGGCGGTGATCGCGGCGGACGTGATCACCGGGTCGCGGCTGCAGCTGGGCACGCCGTTCAGCCTCTCGGTCACCACGGCCGGGCGGTTCTACGGGATCGGCAACCACGAGATCTTCATTTACGCCGCGTCCGGCCTGTTCTGCGCCGGCTGGCTCGGCATGCGGGCTCAGGGGTGGCGGCCCCAGGGCTGGCGGGCCCAGGGCTGGCGGGCCCAGGGCTCGCGAGCACCGGACTCGAGGGCACCCGGCTCGCGGGCGCCAGGCGACGCGGGCAGCACCAGGACCGCCGTGCTCACCGTGGCCGCCGTCGGGCTCGCCGTGGTGGCGGTGTCCGGCTGGCCGGGGTTCGGCGCCAAGGTCGGCGGGACGTTCGCCATGGTCCCCGCCTTCGCGATCCTGCTCATGGGCGCGGCGAACCTGCGGATGACGCCCCGCCGCGCGGCGGCCGCCGTGGCCTGCGGCGCCGCGCTGGTCGTCATGCTCGCGCTCGTCAACTACCTCGTCCCGGCGACCGGCGGCCGGTCAGACATCGGCGGGTTCTTCGGGCAGGTGCTGCACGGCGGGGCGGGCGGCACTCTCTCCCGGAAGATCACCTCCAACGTCGCCTCGCTGACCGTCAACTACGCCCTGATCGTGCCCCCGGTCATCGCCGCAGCAGGACTTGTCCTGCTGCGGCCGTCCTGGTTCGCGGTCAAGATACTGCCCCGCGCCTGGGCGGCCCGCCCGCTGCTGCACGCCGTCCTGGCGGCCCTCTGGGTCATGGCCGTGCTCGGCTGGTTCGCCGAGGACTCCGGCGTCGCCGTGCCCGCCGCGGGGCTGCCGTTCGTGCTGCCGCTGGCCATCGCCGCCGCCGCCGCGGTCGCCTACCCCGCTCCGGGCAGGCGGCGGCCACCCCGGCAGGGCGCCGGCCGCGGCAGGCTATCTTGGACCTGCCGCCATGAGTCAGCGGGCAGCTCACCGGCGCGGGCTAAGGGAGCATGCGTGCAATATCGGGTCTCGAGGGCGGTCGCCGGCCCCATCCTCAAGGCACTCGCACGTCCGAAGATCACCGGCACGGAGCACGTGCCCCCCTCCGGCGGCGCCATCCTCGCCTCCAACCACGTCTCAGTCCTTGACTCGATCTACCTGCCGCTGATGCTGGAGCGGCCGGTGACGTTCGCTGCCAAGGCCGAGTACTTCACCGGGACCGGCCCGATCCAGCGGTTCACCGGCGCCTACCTGCGCGCCACCAACCAGCTGTCCACGGACAGGACCGGGCCCCGCGCCGCGCAGGACATGCTGCAGGCGGCACTGGACCGGCTGCTGTCCGGCGAGCTGTTCGGCATCTACCCGGAGGGCACCAGGTCGCCGGACGGGCGGCTGTACCGGGGCCGGATAGGCGTCGGCTGGCTGGCGGTCAGGTCGGGCCTGCCGGTGATCCCGGTGGCGATGAAGGGGACCGACCGGATGATGCCGCCAGGCCGGCCAATCCCCCGGCCCGGCCGGATCGAGATCATCATCGGTGAGCCGCTGAAGCTGCGCCCCGAGGCTCGAGGGGCCGGGCGCCAAGGTGCGCCGGACGATCACCGACGAGGTGATGCGGGCCATCCAGGAGCTGTCCGGCCAGGAGTACGTGGCCATGTACGCGAGCGCCCGCAAGGAGGAGCTCGCGGCGCAGCGGGCTACCGGGACGGCGTCACGCTGAGCCGGACGTGCGCGCCTGGCGGCAGCCCAGCCGCTCGGCGGCGTCGCCTGCGTTGACCGCCAGCGAGATCAGCCCCGCGCTGTCGGTGTAGGCGACCAGTTCGCCGGGCGCCACCGCGCGAACGTCTCCAGGTACGGCAGGGTCAGCTGGCGGCGGCCGGCCCGGACCACGACGGAACCGATGCCGATGCCCATCCGGCCGGCGTCGGAGGCGGCGATGGACAGCTGGACGTTGCCGAACCGGTCCACCGACATCACCTCGCCCTCGGCCTCGCCGTCGTGGATCCGGCTCGTCGGGGCGGGCAGGCTCACCAGGTCGGCGACGCCGATCTCGTCGCCCACCGAGGCGATGTCGGTGCCCTTGGCCAGGTGCGCGGCCACCGGGGCGAAGATGTCCCGGCCGTGGAACGTGGCCGACACCGGATGCAGCCACAGCTCGCCGTTGGTCAGCTGATATGCCTTCGTGCCCCCGCCGGCCGCCGAACCGCCCAGGACAGCAGTCCGTTGTCCGGGCCGATGAAGATGCCGCCCGGGGCGCGGATCGCGACCGGCCGCCGCGGGGTGCCCACGCCGGGATCCACGACCGCGACGTGCACGGCGGGCGGCAGGTAGGGGATCGTCTGGGCGAGGACGGCGGCGCCGCGGCGGACGTCCCCCGGCGGCACCAGGTGCGTGATGTCGATAACCGGCACGCCCGGCGCGATCCGGCCGGCCACCCCGTGGCAGGCCGCGACGAAACCGTCCTCCAGGCCGTAGTCGGTAAGGAACGTAATGCAGTCAATTGAAGCCACGAAGGGTGAGCGTACGTCGTCCGCGGCTGCCGCGGATAGACCGCCTACCATGGTTTTGCCCGGGCGCGGCTCGCAGGAGGTGGCATGGCGGCGCTGCAGGAGCGCGAGATGCGCATCCTGGCGTTCGAGCGCCGCATGTGGCGGAGCCCGGGCGCCAAGGAACTGCAAATCCGCGAGGACTTCGCCATCTCGGCCACCCGGTACTACCAGCTGCTCAACGAGCTGATCGACCGGCCCGAAGCCGCGGCGTTCGACCCCGCGCTGGTCAACCGGCTGCGAGCCCGGCGGTCTAGGCGCGCGAGCCGCGGTCTGTGCGTTCGGCGGAATCCGATGAACCCCGCTGAGACGGGAGCCGGTCCGGCCGGGCGGGACCAGCGCCGGCCCGGCCCGGCCGATGTCCCGGCAGAGTTCCTGCCGCGCACACCCGCCGGGCGGGCCGGCCTTGCGGCGCTGCTCAGCGACCCGGAGCATGCGCTGATCGGCCTGGATTTCGACGGCACGCTCGCGCCGATCGTGATGCGGCCCAGGGACGCGCGCGTGCTTCCCGGCCGCGGTCGAGGCGCTGAGCAGGCTGGCCCGGCGGGCCGGCACGCTGGCGATCATCACCGGCCGGCCGGCTGCTTACGCGACCGAGGAGGGCGGGCTGGCCGGCGTGCCCGGCCTCGTCGTTACGGCCACTACGGCTGGGAGCGGTGGAGGACGGCGAGGTCACCTCGATGCCCGCCCCGCCCGGCGTCGCCGAGGCGCGCCGCCAGCTGCCCGTCATCCTCACTGCCGCCGGCGCGCCGCCCGGCACCTGGACCGAGGACAAGGGGCACGCGCTGGCGGTACACACCAGGCGGACCGCTGATCCTGCCGCGGCGCTGCGGCTGCTGCGGCGCCCCTCGAGGAGCTGGCCGCGCAGGAGGGGCTGCTGGCGCAGCCAGGCAGGATGGTGATCGAGCTTCGGCCGCGCGGAACGGACAAGGGCGCAGCTCTCAAGAATTTGGTTTCCGAACGCGCTTCGCGGATCGTCATGTTCTGCGGAGACGATCTCGGCGACATCCCGGCATTCGCCGCCATCGGCGAGCTTCGCGCCGATGGCATACCTGGTCTCGCGGTGTGCAGCGGCTCGGCCGAGGTGTCTGAGCTTGCCGAGGCGAGCGACCTGGTCGTCAACGGCCCGGCAGGCGTGGCCGCCCTGCTGGACTGGCTGGCCACCCGGCTCAGCTGAGCACTGGCCGGCCCGGCGTGGCCGCCCTGCTGGACTGGCTGGCCACCCGGCTCGGCTGATGACCGGCAGGCCCGGCTGGCGCTGGCCTGCTCGGCTGAGCGGACTGGTCTGGCTGGGCGGACCCGGTCTGGCTGGGCGGACCCGGTCTGGCTGGGCGCGGGACTGGCTGGCGGCTCAGCCGAGCGCGTCGAGCTGGTCGGCCATCCACTGGCCGGGCGGCAGCGCGGCGGCCGCCGTGGCGAGGGCCGCGCGGCGGCGTTCCTTCTCGGCGGCGGGCATGGTGAGCGCCTCGTACATGGCCCGCGCGGTCGCGCTCACGTCGTACGGGTTGACGACCAGGGCGTCGCCGCCGAGCTCGGCGCAGGCGCCCGCCTCCCGGGACAGCACGAGCGCGCAGCCCCGCTCGGACACGATCGGCCCCTCCTTGGCGACCAGGTTCATCCCGTCGCGGATGGGGTTGACCACGAGCACGTCGGCCAGCCGGTAGGCGGCGAGCGAGCGGGCGTAGTCGTCCTTCACCTCGAGGATCAGCGGATCGCAGGTCTTCGGTGCCGAACTCCGCGGTGATCTCCGCCGCGATCCGCTGCACGCTCGCGGTGTACTCGCGGTACTCGGCCAGGTCGTACCGGGACGGGTAGGCGAGCGCCACGTGGGTGACCCGGCCGTGCAGCTCCGGGTGGGCGGCCAGCAGCTCGCGGTAGGCGGCGAGCCCGCGCACGATGTTCTTGGACAGTTCTGTCCGGTCGATCCGGACGATCAGCTGCCTGCCGCCGGTGGCCTCGATCATCGCCCGGACGCGCGCCTCGACGTCCGCGGCCCTGGCCCGGTGCAGCAGCTCGGCCGCGTCCACGCCGAGCGGGTGGACGCCGACGTCACAGACGTGGCCGCGGTAGCTGACCCGTCCCGCCGCCCGGTCCACGTCGGCACCGAGGGATTCAGCCTACGGCGAGTCCGGTATGCCGGTATCCGTAAGCATCACGGGGAACGGTACCCGGCAACATGGCCTGCGGTCTTCGAAGTCGCCACCTGGGAACAGATGCAGCTGAAGATCAAGCTCAGCGCTGACGGATTTGCTGACCGGCGGAAGGCGCGGAAGTACCTACTGACCGGTCGTGTCCACTGCGGCAAGTGCGGTTCCTCCCTGAACGGCGAGACGAAGCGTGACCAGCCTGGGCGGCCGCTACGCCCCGTCTACCACTGTCGAGTACAAGGTGACACACAGCGAGAACGCGGCTGTGGTGGCGGTGACAATCAACGCCGACGCGCTCAACTGGTATATCCGCGAGTCTGTCTTTGACCACCTCGACCCAGAGAAGGTCGTCGAACTGCTGAGCGGTGACGAGCCGGGTGGCGACCAACTCTGAAGCAACTCCTTGACCAGCGCGCCGCGCAGCAGCTCAGGCTGGATGGCTTCGGTCGATGACTATTCAATTGGCCTCTTGGACCGAGCGGAGCTGTCAGGGCCCAGACAAAGGCCCAGGCCGAACTATCACGCATCAAAAGCGAGATCGAGCTTCTGGAAACCCGTAAACGCCGGACGGGCCAACTCGCAGTTAGGGAGTCCCTTCGGCAAGTCTGGGAAACCAACGAGAGCATTGGTTGGCGTGGTGCGTTGATCGACATGGTTGTTGAGCGAATCGATGTATTTCCGGGTATCGGTAAGCCATTAGTCAACGTGGATGGTGTAACTGCGGTTCGACAAAGACCGCGTGGTGATCACGTGGCGCAGGGGCGACAGTGATGCAGCCTCGGCCGCTTGAAATCTCCATGCACCTACGTAACGCTAGAACAGCGTCCCCTCGCGTTCGATCCCGCGCATGGCGTCGTAGTCCAGGACCACGCACCTAATTCCGCGATCTTCCGCCAGCGTACGCGCCTGTGGCTTTATCGTCTGCGCAGCGAGCACGCCTTTAACCGGGCCCAACCGGGTCCCGGTTCAGCAGCTCCAGGTACCTCGTCAATTGTTGGACAGCATCGATGCCAGCGTGGCGCTTGATCTCGACCGCTACATGAGTCCCTCCCCCCGAAGCGGCACCTTCATCATTCGGCCCCGTCGATCTCGCCGCGGCGCTTGATCTCGATGGCAACGCTGGTGCCGCCGGCGTCCTTGCACATCAGGTCGACCGGGCCGATCGGTGTCGGGTACTCGCGCCGGATCAGCCGCCACCCGTCCCCCAGGACGTGCAGCTGCGCGGCCAGGAGCTCCTGGAGGTGCGATTCGACCCCGTCCTTGACCAGGCCCGGGTCGATGCCCAGGTCGGCCGACGTGTCGCTGAGCACCTCCTCGATCGTGATCGCCAGCGTCTCGCCCGCCTTGTTGGTCACCGTCCACCGGCCCGGCTCCTCGGTAGCCGGCAAGGCGGCGACATCCAGTTCAGCGGCTTGTAAGAGCCACCGTCGGAGTGGACGAGTACCGAGCCGTCGGCCTTGACGATGAGCAGCCGGAGCGCAGACGGGAGATGAGCGGTGAGCCTGCCGACGTAGTCGACGCTGCACCGCGCGATGACAAGCCGCACGGGACGTAACTCTAGCGGGGGCAATAAAGTTACCGGCGTGAGCCCGCGCAAATCTCGTCGACCACGGCCGGACGTCGTGAGCTGGCCGCTCGGGCCCGAACGGAGCGAGTCATGGCCGGACGGAGAGTGGATCGTCCGGCGGATCCCGGGCGCGTCAGCCACGAAGGAATACCGCTGCCCCGGCTGTGATCAGGAGATACCGGCCGGCACGGCACATATCGTGGCCTGGCCAGCCGAGACCCCGGGGGTCGACTTGCGGCGGCACTGGCACCGGACCTGCTGGGAGCGGCGGCTGACCCGCCGCCCCGGCAAGCGCGGCTGAAATATTGCGAACAGGGACAAACATTGCGGGCCGGGGACATGAGGCGGAGGAGAGGCATCTGTGAGTGAGATCAGGGCGTCCACGGTGCTGCCGGCCGAGCGGTCACCGGTCACGCTGCGGACGGCCGACGGGCTCAGCCTGGTCGGCGAGCTGGCCCTCCCGGAGGGCCGTGAGCCGGTCGCGACGCTGATCTTCCTGCACCCGCTGCCGACTCAGGGCGGGATGATGGACAGCCACATCCTGCGCAAGGCCTCGTTCCGGCTCCCGGCCCTGGCCGACCTGGCCGTCCTCCGGTTCAACACCCGGGGCACGTCATCGGAGCAGGGCACGAGCGAGGGCACGTTCGGCGACGGCGAGGCCGAACGGGACGACGTGGCGGCGGCCATCGACTTCGCGGTGGCCCGGGGCCTGCCGAGGCTGTGGCTGGTCGGCTGGTCGTTCGGCACTGAGCTGGCCCTGAAGTGGGGGATCGACCCGTCGGTGGAAGGCGCGATCCTGCTCTCGCCGGCGCTGCATCGCGCCACCGACGCCGACCTCGACGCGTGGGCGGCCTCAGCCAAGCCGCTGACCGTGCTGGTCCCGGAACTGGACGATTACCTCCGGCCCGACGAGGCGCGGCGCCGGTTCGCCCGGGTGCCGCAGGCCGACCTGATCGCGGTCGACCGGGCCAAGCACCTATGGGTCGGCGAGCCGTACGTGCGTATCGTGCTGACCGAGATCGTGCGCCGGGTCAACCCGGCGGCGCTGCCCCTGCCGACCGAATGGAAGGACTTACCGTGACGCCGTTCGACCTGACTGGCAAGACCGCGTTCGTCACCGGGGCCTCCCGCGGCATCGGGCGGGTGATGGCGGCCGCCTTCGCCGGGGCCGGCGCCGACGTCGCCCTCGTCGCGCGGAGCGAGGACGGGCTGAAGGAAACCGCGCGCCTGATCACCGACCAGGGCCGGGAGGCGGTCATCATCCCGGCCGACGTGACCGAGGAGGAGACGGTGAACGCGGCCGTGGACGAGGCGATCAGCCGTCTCGGCCACCTGGACATCGTCGTGAACAACGCGGGCGGCAACAACTTCACCGTGCCGGTCCTCGACATGCGGCCGTCGGGCTGGCACAAGGTCATGCGGCTCAACGTGGATTCCACCCTGTACGTCTGCCGGGCGGCCGGCCGGCATCTCACCGAGCGGGGGACCGGCTCGGTGATCAACGTCGCGTCCGTGGCCGGCCTGGGCGGGGCGCCGGGCATGTCGCACTACGGGGCGGCCAAGGCCGCCGTCGTCTCGCTGACCAAGTCGCTGGCCGTGGAGTGGGCCGCCCGCGGGGTCCGGGTCAACGCGCTGTGCCCGGGATGGACCGCCACCGACCTCAACCGGTTCCTGTGGGACAGCGAGGACGGCGGGCAGGCCATCATCGCCGATGTCCCGATGGGCCGCTGGGGCAAGGTGGAAGAGATGGCGGGCCCGGCGGTCTTCCTGGCCAGCGAGGCCTCGTCCTTCATGACCGGCCAGGTGCTGGTCGTGGACGGCGGCCAGACCGCCATGTAACGCCCGCCGGGCCGGCCAGAGGCGGGCCCGGCATCAGGCAAAGCTGAAGGGCCAGGCTCCCGCTCCGGGGCCTGGCCCTTCAGTCGTCAGGTGACGAAACCGTCACCGCACGGGCTCGCTACTCGGTCCACCAGTTCTCGTCGTCGTCCGCGGCCTTGCCGTTGGACGGCTTCGGGCCGCCGTTCGGCGCGTTGCGGACCGCCGGGCCATTGTTGCCGCCCGAGGCCGCCGGAGCCGCCGGGCGCTGCGCGGGGGCCTGCACGGTGGCCGCCGCCTGCGGCTCCGGGTTCGGCTTGGGCGCCGCCTGGGTCGCGGCGGCCGGAGCCGGCGCGGCCGGACGCGGCGCGTCCGCACCGATCGCGGGCCGGGACGGGGCGGCGTGGACCGCGTCGTCCGAGCCCATGCCCGGGACCCCGCCGCCGAGCAGCTGGCGCAGCTGGGCGAGGTGACTGCTGATGCTGTCCTTCTGCCGCGTGAGGTCGTCGACCTGGCGCTGGGCGTTGGCGCGAATCCGCTCGGCCTCGGACTTGGTCTCGGCCAGCAGCTGGTCCGCCTGGCTCTTGGCCTGGCCGACGATCTGGTCCGCGTTCTTCTTGGCGTTGCCGACGAGCTGCTTCGCGTGCTGGTCGGCGTCGCGCCTGGTCTGCTCGGCCTGGGCACTGGCCTTGCTGGCCCGCTGCTCGGCCGTGGAGGCGCGCTGCTCGGCCTCGGAAACGAGCTTCTGGGTGGCGGCCTGCGCCGCCGCGAGACGCTCGGCCTCCTGCCGCTCGGCGTCTTCCCGCCGCGCCGCGAGCTGGATCTCGAACTCGGCCTCGGCCTGGGCCCGCTGCGCCTCGCTCTCCTCGAGGATGCGCTGCGCCTGGCTGCGCATCTCGTCGGCCTGGCGCTTGGACGTGGTGAGGATCTCGTCCCGCTCCCGCTTCGCGGACGCCTTGAGCTGGGCCACCTCGCGCTCGGTGGTGGTCCGGAGCTTGGCGATGTCCCGTTCCACCGCCGCCCGCTTCTCGGCGATCTCGTGATCGGCTGTGGCCCGGAGCTTGGCCACCTCGCGCTCGGTGGTCGAGGTGAGCTCGTCCGCCTCCCGCCGCGCGGTCGTCATGATCGAGTCGGCCTCGCGCTCGGCCGCGCCCCGCTGGTCGTCGGTCTCGCGCTTGGCGATCGCGCGCAGCTCCGCCGCTTCGTTCTCCGCCGAGGCGCGGACCTCGGCGCCGTCCACCTTGGCGGCGGCCTTGATCTCGTTGGCCTCGGACCGGGCCGCCTGGACCAGCTCGGTCGCCTGTTCCTCGGCCAGCCTGAGCAGCTGCTCGATCCGCGCGCCCAGCCCGGAGTAGGTGGGCCGTTCCTGCTCCTGCAGCTGCCGATGCGCCTCGGCAAGCTCTCGGTGCATGGCCTGCACTTGGTCCTTGTGCTGGCGCAAATCACCCTCAAGCTGGGCGAGATGCTCGTTGACCTGCTGAGGGTCATATCCGCGCATTACTTTCGCGAACTCGCGCGGCTGCGTGTCTTCAAAGAAGTTGGTGAGCTGTGCGTCAATATCGGATTGCATGTGGCCTAATCCTGGTTAGACGGGGCGGCAGGCAGGGGAGTGGGCGATCAATTCGCCGTCCGGTCGGTAGGCGCGGCTGCCGGGACAGCGGCAGTGCCTCGGCCGGTCGTTACGGACTTCTGCGATTTTCTCACCCGGTAGCAGGCAGACTACTCCGCCTGCCCCGCGTTGGCGGACGCTTCTGACTTCCGGGCGGGGGATTCTGCGGACGTGTCATCGCACTACCGGTCGATGAGCAATATTACGGACATTGACCCTATATCGCCCTGGTGTTCGGGTGATCAGGCGGTCCCGCGGGGGGCTCCACCAGCTCGGTGAGCACCCCTCCGAGGTCCGCTGGGTGGAGGAACGCGATGGAGGCGCCCATGGAGCCGTGGCGCGGGCGCTCATCGATGAGCCGGACGCCCGAGGCGCCGATGGCCGCGAGGGCCGCGCTGATGTCGGTCACGCCGTAGCCGACGTGATGAAGCCCTTCTCCGCGCCGGGCGAGGAACCTGCCGACCGGTGAATCCGGCGCCGTCGGCTCCAGCAGCTGGATGTAGGAGGGCGCCGCGGGTACCGGCCCGGGATCCGCCGTCGCCACCCGCAGCATGGCCTCACGGACCCCCTGTTCCTCGTTCACCTCGCGGGACACCACGGCCAGGCCGAACGTGGAGCAGTAGAACTCGATCTTCTCCTCCAGGTCACGGCAGGCGATCCCGACGTGATCGATCCGGGTCAGCATGGTCACCCTCCCTGGTCCCTGGTGTTCCCTGGGTATCGTTGCAAACGACCGCGCCCGGGCAGGCGGAGGGGGCGCGCGCCAGTGAAAGGTGCAGTGGAGGTCGGCATGAGTGAAGCCCAGGCAACCCGCGCGGGACGGCCCGGCGGGCGGGACCCCGTGATCGTCGGCGGGGCCAGGACGGCCATCGGCCGCCTGCTCGGTTCGCTGGCCGGCCACTCCGCCGCCGACCTGGGCGGCATCGCGATCGCGGCCGCGCTCGAGCGGGCGGGCATCCGCGGCGAGCAGGTCGAGTACGTGATCATGGGCCAGGTGCTCCAGGCGGGGGCGGGCCAGATCCCGTCACGTCAGGCGGCCGTGGCCGCGGGCATCCCGATGACGGTCCCGTCGGTCACGGTCAACAAGGTGTGCCTGTCGGGGCTTGACGCGATCAAGTACGCGGCGCAGCTCGTGCGGCTCGGCGAGTACGACGTCGTGGTGGCGGGCGGCATGGAGTCGATGACCCAGGCGCCGCACCTGCTGCTCAAGTCGCGCGCCGGTTACCGGTTCGGCCCGGTCGAGATGGCCGACTCGATGGCCCTGGACGGCCTGACCGACGCCTTCGACCACCTGTCGATGGGCGAGTCCACCGAGCGGCTCGGCGTCAAGCTGGGCATCAGCCGGGCCGAGCAGGACGCCTTCGCCGCCCAGTCGCATCAGCGCGCGGCCGCCGCCACCAAGAATGGCCTTTTCGCCGAGGAGATCGTCGGCAGTCCCCGTCCAGCGGCGCGGCGCGGACCCGCTGATCTTCGACGAGGACGAGGGCGTGCGCCCGGACACCACCGCCGAGTCGCTGAGCCGTCTGCGCCCGGCGTTCACGCCCGATGGGACGATCACGGCCGGATCGGCGTCGCAGATCTCCGACGGTGCGGGCGCGGTCGTCGTCATGGCCCGCGAAACCGCGGCTGCTCTCGGCGCCGATGTGCTGGCCGAGGTCGGCGCCAGCGGTTCGGTGGCCTGCCCGGACAACTCGCTGCACTCCCAGCCGTCCAGCGCCATCCAGCAGGCGCTGGCCAAGGACGGCCTTACGGTGGCCGACCTCGACCTCATCGAGATCAACGAGGCGTTCGCCGCGGTGGCCATCCAGTCCATGCGTGACCTCGGCGTCAGCGCCGACACGGTCAACGTGAACGGCGGCGCGATCGCGGTCGGGCACCCGATCGGCGCCTCGGGCGCCCGGATCGCGCTGCATCTCGCCTATGAGCTGCGCAGGCGCGGAGGCGGGCTCGGGGCCGCGGCCCTCTGCGGGGGCGGCGGCCAGGGTGAGGCGCTGGTCCTGCGCGTCCCCGCCCCGGGCGACGCCGAGCGTGGCTGAGGCCGGACCAGCCGCGGCGCTGGCCGAGCGCGCGCACCAGGGTGATCCGCGGGCCCTGGCCCGGCTCGTCTCCCTGATCGAGGACGGTGCACCCGAGCTTCGTTCGGTAATGAAGGCACTGGCGCCGCTGGCGGGACACGCGCGCGTCATCGGCCTGACCGGCGCGCCCGGTGCCGGGAAGTCGACCGTCACCAGCGCGCTCGTCGCCGCCTACCGGGCCCGGGGCCTGCGGGTCGGCGTCCTGGCCGTCGATCCGACGTCCCCGTTCACCGGCGGGGCGCTGCTCGGCGACCGCGTCCGGATGCAGGACCACGCCACCGACGACGGCGTGTTCATCCGGTCGATGGCGAACCGGGGCCACCTCGGCGGCCTGGCCGCCGCGACGCCGCAGGTGATCCGGGCGCTCGACGCGGCGCGCTTCGACGTGATCCTGATCGAGACGGTCGGCGTGGGGCAGGTCGAGGTGGAGGTCGCCTCGATGGCCGACTCGGTGGCGGTCCTCGTCGTGCCGGGCATGGGTGACGCCGTGCAGGCCGCGAAGGCCGGCATTCTGGAAATCGCCGACGTGTTCGTCGTTAACAAGGCCGACCGGCCGCAGGCCCAGGAGACGATCAGGGACCTGCGCGGCATGATCGCGCTGGCCGACCGGGCCGAGGACGACTGGAAGCCGCCCATCGTCACCACTGTCGCCGTCCGGGGCGAGGGGATCGACGAGCTTGTCGCCCGGCTGGACGCCCACTGGACCTGGCTGGACAAGTCCGGCGAGCGGGACCGCCGGCGGGTGGCGCGGGCCCGTGAGGAAGTCGCGGCCCTGGCCCTGGCCGCCCTGCGCGGCCGGATGACCCGGCTTCCCGGCGGCAGCGCGCTGGACCCGCTGGCCGCCCGCGTCGCCGACGGGCAGACCGACCCGTTCGCCGCCGCCGACGAACTCCTCGGTGCCCTCACCGACAGCGCGCCCGCCGGGGACTGAACCGCCTGCCCGCCCCGGCTGCTGGGCGCTAGCCCATGATGGAGTGGCGCTGCCAGGACGTCCCGCCGTCGTAGGTGAACCAGATCGCGTGCTCGCCCGCATTGGCGGGCACCGCGACGCCCTGCTCCTGGCTGGTCAGGCCGACCCAGCTGAAGCCCCCGGCCGGGCCGGCCGAGCCCTGCTCGAACTGCTGCCAGGTGGCACCGCCGTCGTGGGAGACGTCGAGGCCGGCCGTGGTCGCGAGCGCGATCTCCCCGCCCGGCTGGGCCGCCGCCGAGGTAACCGTGCTGCCGCCCGGCGCCGTGCCACTCTGCAGCCAGGTCTTCCCGCCGTCGGAGGAGGCGAAGACCTGCGCGCCGCCGCCCGAGCCCAGCCCGATGGCGCACGCCAGCACCAGGTGCGATGAGTCCGCGGAGGCGAGCATCGCGCCGGAGGGCTGCCCGTCCGGCTGGGCCGGGCCGGTGACGCACGAGGCCCCGCCGGCCGGGCCGGAGGCGACCTGCTGCCAGGCGCCGCTGCCGTCGACCGGCCCGGCGTAGAGGATCCCGCCCGGCGCGAGCAGGTAGCCGCGGCTGCTG
Organism: uncultured Actinomycetes bacterium; assembly: GCA_963718475.1. Taxonomy (GTDB): domain Bacteria; phylum Actinomycetota; class Actinomycetes; order Streptosporangiales; family Streptosporangiaceae; genus CAVQZM01. Next base: position 30,960 of record CAVQZM010000054.1, read on the forward strand.
GTCAGCACCAGTGACGCCGAGTTGGCCTGGCTGCCCGCGCTGAGCCCAGTGGCCCCCGGCACGGGCACCCAGGCGTCGGTTCCCGCGGCGGTCGAGTAGAGGCTGAAGCTGGTGCATTCGGCGGCGAAATCGGTCCCTGATCCGCTGCAGCTCGCGAACACGGCGAACGCGTGGCCGCCGACGGTCTCCAGGTCCGTGACCCGGTAGCCGCCGGTCTGGACCGGGTTCCAGCGCTTACCGCCGTCGTGGGTCGCCCACAGCCCGGGGCCGAAGGCCCAGCCGTCGCTGGTGTCGAGGAAGCGGATCTGGCTGACGCCGGAGGCGCCGCTGGGTGGCCCGGTAACTGGCGCGGGCCCGCCGTACCAGGTCTTCCCCGCGGTATCCGTGCGCGCCACCGACGTGCAGTAGTTCGTCGCGCAGGGCTGGCCCGGTGCGCCGGCCTGGCCGATCACCCATCCGGTGCTGGACCCGATGAAGGTCACGGAGGTGGCGGCGAAGTCGGCCGGGACGTAAGGATGGGCCGGGATCGATACCGGGCTGGGGCGCGCCGACGCCGGTGCTTCCGCCCGGGCCGAGCCCATCGCGCTGCTGCGGGCCGCTGACGACCCGGAGCTGACCCCGGAGCCGGACGCCGCTTGGGACCCGTTGTTGCGGGTGACGTTGAGCACCGAGGTCACGTGCGGCACCACGATGATCGCGGCGATGACGGCCGCCAGCGCGCCGGCGGACACCGCCGCCTGGCGGAACTTACGCCGCCGGGCGCGCCGCTTGATCAGCTCGAACGTGCCGGGCGGCGGCGCGAGCGGGTCGATCCGCTCGTGCAGCCAGCCGTCCAGCTCGTCGTGTCGGTCATCCATCGGATTCCCCCAGGGTGGCCTTGAGCCGGGCCCGGGCCTGAAAAAGATCCGCCTTGATCGTCCCTTCCGGTCGTCCGAGCAGAGCGGCGACCTCGCGGACGCCAAAGCCAGCGTAGTAGTGGAGCAAGAAGGCGTTCCGCATCCGCAGGGGCAGCTCCTGAATGAGGTCCCGGACGTCGACGTCCTGGACCGGGTTCGAGACCGGATCCCGCGGCGCGCTGGCGGTAACGGTGCGGATGGCCCTTCTCTCCCGTTCGGTCTTGCGCCAGTGGTCGCGGATCAGGTTGGTGGCGATCATGTAGAGGTAACTCTGCGGGTTGTCGAGGCTGGACCAGCGGGCCAGGAGCCGGGTGAATGCCTCGGATGCGATCTCATGGGCGGTCTCGTCGTCGTCGACGAGACGGCGCACCCATCCCGCCAGCCTCGGGTAGGCGCTACTGAACAGCTCTTCAGCCGCCGTCCAGTCGGCCTTACCAAAGGTGCGCACCGAAGTCCCCTCGCTGACTGCCGACGTGGGCCGCGACCTAGCCCGGTCGGGCATCGTGACAGTCGCGGCATCGCCCCCCGGAGCAGGATGCCTGACAACGTGCGTAAGTTCCAATGGTCTACCACACAATCGCCCGATCGATGCGGAACCGCGGCCCGGGCGTACCCCCGTCACGCCCGGGCCATCTTCTGAGACGGCGCAGGCCCGCCGAAGGTTGTGGTGATGCTCAGTTTTTTCTGGCCAATTCCTGGATGCCTCTTTCTGCGAGGGTGACGGCGAGCCTCGGCTTAGACTGGCCGGAAAAGCGCCGTCGGCGCCCGCTCAAGTGCAGCGATCCTGCCCGCGGGACCCGTGGCGCGTGACCGCAGGTGGTGACATGGACTCAGACGTCGTCCCGGAGCCGGTGGCAGCGGGGCCTAATGATCAGGCGGATGATCAGCGCGGCCGAGGGCCGGAAGCGCTGGCAGCGCCGGTACGACCAGGCCCGCAAGCGCGACGAGGACTTCACCACACTGTCCGGCCTCGAGGTCGATCCGGTGTACGGGCCGCCGCCCGGTGCGCGGCGGCCGGGCCTGGAACGGATCGGCTGGCCGGGGGAGTTCCCGTTCACCCGGGGCCTGTACGCCACCGGGTACCGGGGCAAGCCGTGGACGATCCGCCAGTTCTCCGGGTTCGGCAATGCCCGCCAGACCAACGAGCGGTACCAGATGCTGCTCCGTGCGGGCGGCGCTGGCCTGTCGGTGGCTTTCGACATGCCGACGCTGATGGGCCGGGACTCCGACGATCCTCGCGCGCTGGGCGAGGTCGGTCACTGCGGCGTCGCCATCGACTCGGCGGCCGACATGGAGGTCCTGTTCTCCGGCATCCCGCTCGGCAGCATCACCACGTCCATGACGATCAGCGGCCCGGCGGTCCCGGTGTTCTGCATGTACCTGGTCGCGGCGGAACGCCAGGGTGCGGACGTCTCCGCACTGGATGGCACCCTGCAGACCGACATCTTCAAGGAGTACATCGCCCAGAAGGAGTGGCTGTTCGCCCCGGAGCCGCACCTGCGCCTGATCGGCGACCTGATGGAGTACTGCGGGCGCAGCGTTCCGCGCTACAAGCCCCTGTCGGTGTCGGGATACCACATCCGTGAGGCGGGATCGACTGCGGCTCAGGAGCTCGCGTTCACCCTCGCGGACGGGTTTGGCTACGTCGAGCTCGGCTTGTCGCGGGGCCTGGACGTGGAGCAGTTCGGGCCGGGCCTGTCGTTCTTCTTCGACGCGCACGTCGACTTCTTCGAGGAGATCGCCAAGTTCCGGGCCGCCCGCCGGATCTGGGCCCGGTGGATGCGCGACGTCTTCGGTGCGCGGACCGAGCGGGCGCAGTGGCTGCGGTTCCACACCCAGACCGCTGGTGTCTCGCTGACCGCCCAGCAGCCGGACAACAACATCGTCCGGACGGCGATCGAGGCGCTGGCCGCCGTCCTGGGCGGTACGAATTCCCTGCACACGAACGCCCTCGACGAGGTGCTCGCGCTGCCGAGTGAGAAGGCGGCCGAGATCGCCGTGCGCACCCAGCAGGTGATCATGGAGGAGACCGGCGTAGCGAACGTGGCCGACCCGCTCGGCGGCTCCTGGTACCTGGAGGCCCTGACCGACCGGCTGGAGTCCGAGGCCGAGGAGATCTTCGCGAGAATCCGGGCCATGAGCCCCGACGGGTCGATGACCGGGGGAATCCTGCGCGGGATCTCGGACGGCTGGTTCGTGTCCGAGATCGCCGAGGCCTCGTTCGCCTACCAGCAGAAGCTGGAGAAGGGAACCAAGCGGATCGTCGGCGTGAACGCCCACACGGAGACGGTGGGGGAGCCGCTGGGGATCCTGCGGGTGAGCCACGAGGTGGAACGGGCCCAGGTCCGGGATCTGGCCCGCCGCCGGGCCGAGCGCGATCAGGCCGCCGTCGACGCGGCCCTGGCCGCGCTGGTCGAGACGGCCCGCTCAGGCGGCAACATGGTGCCGCCCATGCTGACCGCCGCCCGCGCCGAGGCGACCCTGGGCGAGATCTGCGGCGTCCTCCGCGACGAGTGGGGCGCCTACACCGAGCCCCCCGGCTTCTGACGACGCGGCCGGGGCGTCAGCGGTCAGGCCGGGGTGATGGTCGGCAGGCTGGCCTCCCCGCCGCTGCGAGCAGGCGCTTGTCGTAGGCCACAAAAGCGCTGAGATCCCGCCTCAGGGCAAGGGCGGAGGCGAGGTGGATCGCGTCGGAGGATCGCAGCGCTGTGGCGGCAGGTGGCTGCCGTGTCGGGCAGGTCCTCGGGGTGAGCCTGAGTCCGCTGAACCCGCCGGAGCGCCATGTAGCCTGTGGCAGTGCTCGGGATCCACGCGCCAGACGGCCCTGGGGACCTCCACGCGGCGATCGGGCTGGATACTCGGACCAGGCTGGTCGGCGTGTCACCCGAGCCATCGATGGCGCGGCAGGATATTCCGATTCGGTCACGGCGAGCTTCACCAGTGCCGACGAGTCCAGGTAGATCAATACGGTTCCTCCTCGCGCATCTGGAGAAGTACCTCCGACGCGGTCGGACTGCCCGGGCGGCACTGCGGGTAGGGCTCGACATCCAGGAGGTCGCCGGGGTCTTCGGCGGGTTCGATGATCCCGGCCGCGATCAGCTGCTCCAACGGGCTCTCGGGTTCGCTGGCCGGGACGAGGTGAGCGACCAGACGTCCCCGGTTGGTGATGTCCACGGTGTACCCCTTCTCGACCAGGTCCACGTAGAGGCTGGCGTGCTGGCGCAGCTCACGGATCCCTATCCGCCGGGCCGCCGCCGTGCCTCCACGGGCGCTTTCTCTCATGCCTTCGCTGGCGTTCTCGCCGCTGCCCTCGGGGTGAGCGGTCAGATGCGATGGCGTATCACTCATATGGATAACGTAGCACCTGATGTGCTACATGTCCAGGATGGGAATTATTTCTGTGCCGAACGGTGCTCGCCTGGGGATTGCCGCTTGCCGCGCGGCGGCTCCGGGCGGCGAACGCGTGCCACCCGGTCACGGAGCGCGCGGCATGCGGCAGGATAGTGACATGCAGCCGCGGGATTTTTCGATTTACGGGGCCGTTGACCTTGGCGCACGGCAGGCAGCCGCGAAGCGCAAGGAGCAGGCGGCCCAGTCCAGTACGGCGGGCGGTGCGGGCGGCGCCGTCATTGACGTCACGGAAGAGACCTTCAACACCCAGGTCGTGGAGCGTTCCCGCACCACGCCGGTCATCATCGACCTGTGGGCCGACTGGTGCGAGCCGTGCAAGCAGCTCAGCCCGGTGCTGGCGAAGCTGGCCGAGGAAGCGGCCGGGCAGTGGATCCTGGCCAAGGTCGACGTGGAGGCGAACCCGCGCCTCAGCCAGGCGCTGCAGGTCCAGAGCATCCCGATGGTGGTCGCGGTGATCGGCGGCCAGCTCGTCGACGGCTTTCTCGGCGCCCTGCCCGAGGCTCAGGTGCGCCAGTGGATCGGCCAGGTCATGGCGGCCGCCGAACAGCTGGGCGTTCGTCCCGGCGGCGGCCAGCCGGCCGGGGCCGACGGCGAGCAGGCGGACGGTGAGCAGGCGGACGGTGAGCAGGCGGACGGTGAGCAGGCCGACGGCGCCGGGATGCCGCCGGGCGCCGCAGGGCCCGGAGGGCCGGGCGGTCCCGGAGGGCCGGGCGGTCCCGGAGGGCCGGGCAGACCCGGCGGTCCCGGGCGGCCCGGCGGCCCTGGAGGCCCGGGCGGCCCCGGCGGCCCGGAAGACGCCAGCCCGATGTACGCCGAGGCCCAGGAGGCCATGGAGCGCGGGGACCTGGAGGGTGCCGCCGAGGCCTTCCGCAAGGTCCTGGCCCAGTCGCCCGCCGACCCGGTGGCGAAGGTCGGCCTGGGGCGGGTCGAGCTGTTCCAGCGGCTGGCTTCCTATGACGAGACCAGCGCGCGGCGGGAGGCCGCCGAGCACCCGGATGACGTCGAGGCGCAGAGCCGGGTCGCCGACATCGAGCTCGCGGCCGGCCACGTCGAGGAGGCGTTCAACCGGCTGCTTGGCGTGATCCGGCGGACATCGGGCGAGGAGCGGGAGCAGGCCCGGGTCCACCTGGTGCGCCTGTTCGACGTCTTCCCGCCCAGAGACCCGCAGGTGAGCAAGGCGCGAGCCACGCTGTCCAGCCTGCTGTTCTGATCCCGGTCAGCGGGAGCGGGGATCGGCCTCGGCCAGCTGCTCCAGGGCGGGGATGGCCGTGGCCAGGGCGGAGATCTGGTCCGGCGCCAGCATCATCAGGCTCTCGGTGAGCGTCGCCGTGGTCTCCTGCCGGATGCGCTCGAGCACCTCGTGCCCGCGTTGCGTGATGGCCAGGGTGCTGGCCCGGGCGTCGCCCGGCACCGCGCACCTCTTCACGTAGGCGCACTCTTCGAGCGCGGTGACGATGCGGGTCAGGGTGGACGGCGCGATCCCTTCCGCGGCGGCGACATCGCCGAGCCGCATCGGGCCGAAGCGTTCGACGGTGGCCAGCGCCGAGAGCTGCGTCGGGGTCAGCCCGGCCAGCTCATGGTGGCGGAGCCGCCGGGACAGCCGCGCGATGGCGACCCGTAGCCGCGTCGCGTCGATGGCCGCCACCTGCGCGGAAGCCGACGCGGACGGGCTGGCGTCCGCACTTGCCCGGATGGTCGGCCCGCTATCGGCTGGCGGCTGCTCCATCGCATCGCTCACCGCAGTATCCTGCGCCATTCTTGCAGAGTACGCGCTAGCGGGGCCCGGTCAGGCCGGTATCGGCACGGGTCGCCGGGACAGCTGGACATCGTAGGCTTGGTCACAACGTTGCCGGTGGCGGCGCATCGCTCGAAGTGCGCAGCTAGGGTCAGTTACCTCACAACGAACCGGCCCGGGGAAGGCGGAGAGCATCGTGGCCATGGCGCCGAGCGTCTCGTATTCCATGACCGTGCGACTGGAGGTCGGTTCGCGCGGCCGCGCCGTCAGCGAGATCACCAGGGTCGTGGAGCATGCCGGGGGAGTCGTCACCGCCCTCGACGTCAACGCCGCCGGGCACGAGCGCCTGCGGGTCGACGTGACCTGCGCCGCCCGCGACACCGCCCACGCCGAAGCGATCGTCGCCGAGCTCAGGGCACTGCCCGATGTCGCGGTGCACAAGGTCAGCGACCGGACCTTTCTGCTGCACCTCGGCGGCAAGATCGAGATGCGTTCCAAGGTGCCGCTGCGGACCAGGGACGAGCTGTCCATGGCCTACACGCCGGGGGTGGCGCGCGTTTCGCTCGCGATCGCCCAGAACCCCGACGACGTGCGCCGTCTGACCATCAAGCGCAACAGCGTCGCCGTCGTGACCGACGGGTCCGCCGTTCTCGGCCTCGGCAACATCGGGCCGTACGCCGCGCTGCCCGTCATGGAGGGCAAGGCCGCGCTGTTCAAGCGGTTCGCCGGCATCGACGCCTGGCCGATCTGCCTCGACACCCAGGACACCGACGAGATCGTCCGCACCGTCCAGGTCATCGCGCCGGGCTTCGGCGGGATCAACCTGGAGGACATCAGCGCGCCCCGCTGCTTCGAGGTCGAGCGCCGGCTCGCGCGAGCTTCTCGACATCCCGGTGTTCCACGACGACCAGCACGGCACGGCCATCGTGGTGATGGCCGCGCTGACCAACGCGCTGCGCGTGGTCAGCAAGGATCTCGCCGCCGTCCGCATCGCGATGGCCGGCGCCGGCGCCGCCGGATCGGCGATCCTCCGCCTGCTGCTCTCGGGCGGGGCCAAGGACGTGGTGGTCTGCGACGACAAGGGCGCGGTGCACCGCGGCCGGGCCGATCTGGCGGCCAACGCGAACCTGCGCTGGGTCGCGGAGAACACGAATTCCGCCTGCTATGACGGCGACCTGGCCGGCGCCGTGCGGGGGGCGGACGTCTTCATCGGGGTCTCGGCGCCCGGGATCCTGAGCGGGGCCGACATCGCGGGCATGAAGCACGACGCCATCGTCTTCGCGCTGGCCAATCCCGATCCCGAGGTCGACCCAGACGAGGCCAGGGAACACGCGGCGGTCATCGCCACCGGCCGCAGCGACTACCCCAACCAGATCAACAACGTGCTCGCCTTCCCCGGGGTCTTTCGCGGCCTGCTGGACGCCCAGAGCCGGACGATCACCGACGAGATGCTCGTGGCCGCGGCGCGGGCGCTGGCCGACGTGGTCTCGGCCGATGAGCTGGGGCCGAACTACATCATCCCGTCGGTCTTCCACCCGGACGTGTCGTCGGCGGTGGCCGCGGCGGTCCGTGAGGCGGCGACCGGCGGCGACGGGCGATAGGCTGCGCAGCAACGGCGGAGTGCCCGGCCGGCCGGAAGGCTGGCGCGCGCGTGGCGGACGCCGGCCGCGGGCGTCCGGGCCGGACGAAGGTAGTTACGTAGGCACGATGATGGGCAAGTGAACGAGATGGCCACCGAGAGCCTGACAGGTTGCCTGCTCGTCGCGACGCCGGTGCTTGCCGACCCGAACTTCCGCCGTACCGTCATCCTCGTCGTCGAGCACGAGGCCGAAGAGGGCACCCTGGGCGTCGTGCTGAACCGGCCGACGGATGTCCCGGTGGACCGGGTGCTCGAGTCGTGGTCGGAGCTGGCGACGGGCCCCTCGGTGGTGTTCAAGGGCGGCCCGGTGGCCCCGAACAGCGCCCTGGCGCTGGCCCTGGTGCCGGGGGACGCCGAACCACTGGGCTGGCACGCGCTGGACGGCGCCGCGGCCCTGTCGCGGCTCGGCCTGGTCGATCTGGACGCGCCGCCCGACCTGCTCGCGCCGGCCATCAACCGGCTGCGCGTGTACGCCGGCTGACGCCGGCTGGGGCCCCGGTCAGCTCAAGGCCGAGATCGACGAGGGCGCCTGGTACGTGCTGTCGGCCGAGCCCTCGGACCCGTTCGCGGGCGAGCCGGAGGGCCTGTGGGCCTCGGTCCTGCGCAGGCAGGGCGGAGAGATGGCGTTCACCGCGACCTTCCCCGACGACCCGGGCCTGAACTGAGCGTCTTTCGCGCCCCCAAGTTTGTCCAGCGTCACCGGCGCGGCCTCTAAACTTGGTCAGATGAGTACCGAGGTTCTTCCAGACAGCGGCATCCGCACCGAGACCGATGTCCGGCCGGATCTTTCCCACGGCGACGGCGACCACGAGCGGTTCGCCCATTATGTGGACAAGAGCAAGATCGTGGAAAGCGCCGTGACCGGTGATCCAGTTGTCGCGCTGTGCGGCAAGGTCTGGGTGCCGAGCCGGGACCCGAAGCGCTTCCCGGTCTGCCCGGAATGCAAGGAAATCTACGAATCGCTTCCCGAGGGCGGCGAGTGAGTCGCTGCCACAGCGCTAAGACCGGGGCCGCTACTATTGCCGCCTTGTGAGCAGCCCCGAAGTCGTCTCACGGGATGGAGACGAGTCTCTCCTCGGTCTCGTTCGGCATGATCTGATTAGGTCGCTGCGGGCCTGGCAGCGGGAAGCGCTGGGCGAGTACTTCCGCCAGTCCCGGCGTGATTTCCTGGTCGTCGCGACGCCCGGCGCGGGCAAGACCGCCTACGCCCTGACGGTCGCCGCCGAACTGCTCGCGCGGCGCGAGGTCGCCGCCGTGACCGTGGTCACGCCGACCGAGCATCTCAAGCACCAGTGGGCCGCCGCGGCGATGCGGTTCGGTATCGCCCTCGACTCGGCGTACCGCAATTCCCAGGGCCGCGCCTCGGCCGACTTCGCCGGCGTGGCGGTCACGTACGCCCAGGTGGCCGCGCATCCGGCCCTGCACCGGCAGCGCACCGAGGGCCGGCGGACCCTGGTGATCTTCGACGAGATCCACCACGCCGGCGACGCACTGTCCTGGGGTGACGCGGTCCGCGAGGCGTTCGAGCCGGCCCGGCGGCGGCTCGCACTGACCGGCACGCCGTTCCGCAGCGACACCAACCCGATCCCCTTCGTCACCTACGAGGAGCTGCCGGACGGGTCCAAGCGCAGCTCGTCGGACTACGTGTACGGCTACGCGCCTGCCCTCGAGGACGGCGTCGTCCGGCCGGTGATCTTCCTCGCCTACTCGGGCGAGATGAGCTGGCGGACCCGGGCCGGCGACGAGATCACCGCCACCCTCGGCACCCCGATGACGAAGGAGCAGATCGCGCAGGCGTGGCGGACCGCCCTCGACCCGGCCGGCGAGTGGGTGGCCCGGGTCCTGGAGGCCGCCGACCGGCGGCTCACCGAGGTGCGCCGCGGCATGCCCGACGCGGCCGGGCTGGTGATCGCGGGCGACCACGAGGACGCGCGGGCGTACGCGGCGCTGCTGCGCCGGATCACCGGCAAGCGCCCGGTGGTGGTGCTCTCCGACGACCCCACCGCCAGCCGTAAGATCGGCGCGTACGCCGCCTCCGACGACCGCTGGATGGTGGCCGTCCGGATGGTCTCCGAGGGCGTGGACATTCCTCGGCTGGCGGTCGGCGTCTACGCGACGAGCGTCAGCACCGCCCTGTTCTTCGCGCAGGCGGTCGGGCGGTTCGTCCGCGCCCGGCGCCGCGGCGAGACCGCGTCGGTGTTCGTGCCCTCGGTCCCGGTCCTGCTCGGCTACGCGGCCGAACTAGAGGCCGAACGAGATCACATTCTGGCTCGCGCGTCCGACTCGCCTGAGGAGCAGGAACTAGCCGAGGCGCAGCGTCGGCGAGACGTGGCCGACGAGCTCCTGGAGGCGCCGTTCGAGGTGCTGCACGCGTCGGCGCATTTCGACCGGGTCCTGTACGACGGCGGCGAGTTCGGCACGGCGACGGCGCCGGGTTCTCCCGAGGAGGAGGACTTCCTCGGGCTGCCCGGGCTCCTGGAGCCGTCGCAGGTCGCGGAGCTGCTGCGGAAGCGCCAGGCCGAGCAGCTCCGGACCCGGTCGCCGGGGGCGTCGGGTGGGCCTGGACCCCAGGCCGATGCCGCGGCGGGCGGGCCTGGCGCGACCGTGATCGGCTTCGGCGCCGTGGGCTCCCGGACCGGCGCGGGTGCCGGTAACGGGACCGCCGTGGATAGCCGCGGGGTGAGCGGTGGCTGGGCGCCGGTAAATGGCGGGGCGGCCGTGGGCAGCGGGGCCGGTACTGAGGCGCCGCCGGTCAGCCGCGAAGCCCTAGCCGCCCTGCGCAAGGAGCTGAACGGGCTGGTCGGCGCCTGGAACCACCGCACCGGGCAGCCGCATGGGGTGATCCACAACGACCTGCGCAAGGCGTGCGGCGGGCCGGCGCTGCCCCAGGCGACCGCCGACCAGATCCGGGCCCGCATCGACATGATCCGCCACTGGGCCGCGACGCGCCGCTAGCCCGGGCACTTACCCCATCGCGCACCACCAACCACATATGACGCGCCGACATCAAACCGGGCTGGCTAGACCATGATCGTGTGATGAAAACGTCGTATTTGGCGGCAAACGTCACATGATCATGAGCAAACCGCGGCAGCCAAGCGGAAAGTCCCCACGATCATGAGTGCCGGGCGCCCGGCGGTCACCGTCCGCACCCCCCGTGCACAGTAAGGAGCGCGCACCCGAGGTCAGGACAGCAGAACGGGCGTCCCGGTCAGCTCGGCGCCGGCGTCACGCATCTCGGTCAGAGCGCGGGCGGTGGTGTCGGGCGCGACGCCCGCGGTGAGCCCGAGCAGGACGCGGGTGGCGAACCCGGCGCGCGCCCCGTCCTCCGCCGTCGCGCGCACGCAGTGGTCGGTGGCGATCCCGGCGATGTCGAGCTCGGTTACGCCGTGCCCGCGCAGCCAGCTGGCCAGGGACGTGCCGGAGTCGTCCGCGCCCTCGAAGCCGCTGTAGGCGGCGGCGTGCGCGCCCTTGCGGAACACCGCCTCGACCCGGCTCGTGTTCAGGTCGGGGTGGAAGTCCGCGCCCGGCGTCCCGGCCACACAATGCGGCGGCCACGTGCCGACGTAGTCGGGGTGATCGGAGAAGTGATCACCGGGGTCGATGTGGAAGTCCTGGGTCGCCACGACATGCTCGTAGCCGTCGCCCCGGCTGGCGAGGCGCTCGCTGATCGAGCGCGCGACGAACGCGCCGCCCGGCACGGCGAGTGAACCTCCCTCGCAGAAGTCGTTCTGGACATCCACGATGATCAGTGCGCGCACCAGCCCACGGTACCGTGCCCGAAACGCGGCCAATGCGATGAGTTACGCCGTCCGCGGTCGCCGGCCCGATGGGGTGGAATGGCACAGTGCCGGACTACTGGAACCACAACGTCTACTACCACCCGCTCATCCTCGACGCGGTGCCGGATAAGTGCGGCAGCGCACTCGACGTCGGCTGCGGGGACGGGATGCTCGCCTGCCGGCTCGCGGCGCGCTGCCGCGACGTGATGGGGATCGACCGGGACAGCCGCATGATCCGGCTGGCCCGTGAGCGCGGCCAGCCCGTCCCGAACGTCGCCTTCATCGGCGCGGACTTCCTCACCTACCCGTTCGACGAGGCGAGCTTCGACTTCGTGGCCTGCAATACCGCCATCCACCACATGGACTTCGAGGACGCCATCAAGGCGATGACCCGGCTGCTGCGGCCGGGCGGTCAGCTCGCCATCGTCGGGCTGGCCCGCAACGCCAGGCTGAGCGACTGGCTGGACGGCGTGGCCGCCCTCCCGCTGAACTTGGCCCTGGAGGCAGCGCACGGACTGCTCCGGGTCGCCGGCCGCGAGGCACCCGGGCCCGGCCAGCCGATCGCCGATCCGTCGATGAGCTGGGAGGAGGTCCGCCTCTCGGCGTTCCGCCTGCTCCCGCGGGCCCGCTACCGCAAGCACCTCCTGTTCCGCTACTCCCTCATCTGGCGCAAGCCCTCGTAGCGCCGCGGTGCGCGCCCGCGCCGCCGGGGATGCCACGGGGTCGGCCGGGGAGGGCTCGGGGACGCCGGGAACGGTGGGGGTTACTCGCCGACGTCGGCGGGGGTGCCGTTGGTGATGCGGGTGAGTTCGGCGTAGGTGGTCGGGAAGACGGTGTGCGGGTGGCCGGCGGCGGCCCAGATGACGTCGTAGCTGGCCAGCCATGTGTCGACCAGGGTGCGGATCGGCTGCGGATGGCCGACCGGCCCGACCCCGCCGATCGCCTGCCCGGTCCAGTCCCGCACCGATCGCGCGCCGGCGCGCTTCACCTCGGACACGCCGAGCAGCCGCGCCACCTTCCCGGTGTCGACGCGGTGTGCTCCGCTCGTCATGACCAGCAGCGGGGCGCCGTCCGCGGCGAAGACCAGGCTGTTGGCGATCGCGCCGACGTCGCAGCCGAGCTGGGCCGCCGCGGTCGCGGCGGTCGGCGCGGACTCCGGCAGCTCCCGGACGGCGCCGGGCACGCCGAGTTCGCGGAGCACACGGGCGAAGTTATCCACGTTGACCGGCATGCCAGCACGTTAGCGGCTGCCCCGCCGCGCGGGCACGCCAGTTTCCGCCCCCCGCGTCGCCAGTTTCCGCCCCCGCGTCGCCAGTTTCCGCCCCCCGCGTCGTGACGCCGCCAAGTGCCGCTCCGCTGCCCCGCCCTGCTGCCGCGCTGTGTCCTGCGCGTCCCGCTGCCGCTCCGCCTCCCGGCGCGTCCCGCGGGCGCGCTCAGACCGGCTCGGGAGTCGGGTCGAGTTTTCGCAAATCGTGCGAAAACTCGACCCGACTTGGCCCGTGCTGGGGTTACGGAGATGCGTGGGGTCGTTGTGACTGGCGGGACCTTGCCTCGGGCGCCGGGATCCGCCTTCGCCGGCCGCGCACCGGTCGGGCCCGGTCGGGGCCGGTTGGGCCGGAGATATCGGGTTACGTTTTCCGCAAATGCTGCGGGAAGCACAACCCATAGCGGCCGGGCCGTGGGATTGAGGAGGACTGTGCGGCTGGAGTGACTAGTGAGGGCGGGTTAGCGCGAGGACTGGGGCCGCCGCGCGCGGCACCTGCCCGGCCTTGGGATTGAGGAGGACGGTGGGGCAGGAGTGACTCGTGGGAGCGCGAGCGCGAGGGCTGGGGCCGCCACGCTTGCCGCGCGGCGCCCGCCCGCGGGCGCAGCGGCCGGGCTGCCACCTCAGCCACTCAGCCACTCAGCCACCCCAGCTGCCCCGCCACCCCAGCTGCCCCAGCCACCTCCAGCCGCCTCCAGCCATGCCAGCCGCGCCAGCCATGCCAGCTACGCCAGCCGCGCCAGCCATGCCAGCTACGCCAGCCGCGCCAGCCATGCCAGTCACGCCAGCTACCCCAGTCACGCCAGCCATGCCAGCCATGCCAGTCACGCCAGCTACCCCAGCCGGCCTGCCGTCGCGTGCTCAGCCGCCGTTGGGGTCAAACACCGTTGGGGTCGAAGACGGTCGGGATGGCGGGATCGCCGCGGGACAGCTGGAACGCCTGCGGCGGAAGCTCCGCGAGCACCTGGCGATGCCTCTCCCGCGCCGTCTCCAGCGGCTCCCGGCCGACGATCTCGCCCCCCTGGACCAGCGGCGTCAGCAGCAGGCGGTCGGTCGGCCCCGGGTCCGGCGCGGCCGATCGGATCTCCTCCGAGATCGCCACGCCGTGCTCGTCGCGGTGGCGCACGGCCCATTTGCGCCCGCCGCGCCCGGGCTTGCCGACCGAGCGCTTGGCCACCGGGCGGAGCGGCCCGCGGCCGCCGGGGCCGTCCGAGCGCGCGACCAGCTTGTAGACCAGGGCCGCGGTGGGTGCGCCCGAACCGGTCACCAGCGACGTCCCGACGCCGTAGCCGTCGACCGGGGCGGCGGCGAGAGCCGCGATCGAGTACTCGTCGAGGTCGCCGGTGAGCACGATCTTGGTGTTCTTCGCCCCGAGATCGTCGAGCAGCCTGCGGACCTGCCGGGCCACCGCGGGCAGGTCGCCGCTGTCGATCCGGACCGCGCCCAGCTCCGGGCCGGCCAGCTCGACCGCGCACCGGACCGCCCGGGCGACATCGAAGGTGTCCACCAGCAGGGTCGTGTCCTGGCCGAGCGTTTCCAGCTGGGTGCGGAACGCGTGCCGCTCGCTGTCGTGGACCAGCGTGAACGCGTGCGCGCTGGTCCCGGCGCTCGGCACCCCGTAGGTCCGGCGGGCTTCGAGGTTGGAGGTGGAGGAGAACCCGGTCAGGTAGGCGGCCCGCGCGCTGGCCACCGCGGCCATCTCGTGGGTGCGCCGTGACCCCATTTCGATGATGGGCCGGTCCCCGGCCGCGGTGATCATCCGGGACGCGGCCGAGGCGATCGCGCAGTCGTGGTTGAGGATCGACAGGCTGATGGTCTCGAGGAGGACCGACTCGGCGAAGGTGCCCTCGACGACCAGGATGGGGGAGCCGGGGAAGTAGCAGTCGCCTTCGGCGTAGCCCCAGATGTTGCCGGTGAAACGGTATGATTCGAGGTACCGGAGCGTGACGTCGTCTACGATGCCGTAAGCCCGGAGGAATTCGAGATCAGCCGCGTTAAATCTGAACCGCTCCAAGGCGTCGAGCAGCCTTCCGGTACCGGCCACGACGCCATATCGGCGGCCGTGCGGCAGGTGCCGGGCGAACACCTCGAAGATCGTGCGGCGCTCCGCGGCGCCGCTGTGCAGTGCGCCCTGGAGCATCGTCAGCTCGTAATGGTCGGTGAGCAGTGCGGTGCCGGGCCCGGAGCCGGACCCGCTGCGAGGTGGTGTCTCAGCCGTGTCGCCAGATGCGGGGCTACGGCCGGGAGGAAGAGACTCGCTGTCCGCCGAATTTGTCACGAGTGGAAGACTACGGACTCCGGAGGTGAGAACCAGTGAGCGTGGCACCAGCTGAGGTGGAACTCCCGCAGTCCGACGAGCGCACCACACCGGACAAGCCCTGGCTGACCATCGTGTGGAACGACCCGATCAACCTCATGTCCTACGTGACATACGTGTTCCAGACGGTGTTCGGGTACCCGAAGCCGAAGGCGGAGAAGCTCATGCTGGACGTGCACCAAAAGGGCCGGGCGGTGGTCGCGTCGGGCGCCCGCGAATCGATGGAGCACAACGCCGAGGTACTCCACGGCTACGGGCTGTGGGCCACGGTCTCCTCTGACTCGTGAGACCCGTATTGGGGGCCCCGTCCTGATGGAAGCTTTTCGCCCGACGGGCGGCGGCGGTGCGCGCGCCAGGTTCGCCGCGCCGGAAGCCGCCTTGCTGCGGAACCTGATCGAGCAGGTCGTGATCATGCTCGATGACCCGGAGGCCGGCGAGCAGGAGGAGCACAATGGCGTGCTCGCCCCAGGCGGCCCCGACGCCCGGGAACCGGACGACGGCCCCGGCGGCCCCGGCCCCGGCGACCCCGGCGCCGGCGGACCGGCGGACCCGCCCACTCCGGCCGAACTGGACGCGATGCTGGGACTGGATGAGCCGGCCCGGGCGCCCGAGGACCCGGCGCTGGCCCGGCTGCTGCCCGACGCCTACCGCGACGATCCCGACGCGGCCGGGGAATTCCGCCGGTACACCGAGCAGAGCCTGCGTTCGGCCAAGCAGGAGAACGCGCAGGCGGTGCTGGAGACGCTGCCGGCCGATGGCGGCCCGGTGAAGCTCGCCGCTGACCAGGCGCAAGCGTGGCTGCGGGCGCTCAACGACGTGCGGCTCGTGCTGGGGGTCCGCCTCGGGGTCACCGAGGAGTTCGAGGACCAGTGGGAGGAGCTCGATCCGGACGACCCGCTGTCGGCCGCGTTCGAGATCTATGCCTGGCTGGGCGCGGTGCAGGAGTCGCTGGTCCAGGCGCTGGAGTAACCGCCCGGCCGGTGTCCCCGGTACGCTCGCGTTATGCTCAGGATCCGCCGCGAGCTCCACGACAAGATCGTCGCCCATGCTCGTGCTGACCACCCGGACGAGGCGTGCGGCGTCATCGCCGGCCCGGCCGGCAGCGACCGCCCGGAGCGCTTCATCGCAATGATGAACGCCGAGCGCTCGCCCACTTTTTACCGGTTCGATTCGATGGAGCAGTTTCAGGTGTGGAAGGAGATGGACGACCGGGACGAGGAACCGGTTGTCATCTACCACTCGCACACCGCCACCGAGGCCTACCCGTCCCGGACCGACATCTCCTATGCGAGCGAGCCGGCCGCGCACTATGTCCTGGCGTCGACCCGCGACGAAGACGAGACCGAATTCCGTTCTTTCCGCATCAGCGGGGATACGGTCACGGAGGAGCCGGTAGAGATCATCTGAGGGGACTGACCTGTCAAGCTCACGTGAACGGGATGATTCGCCGCGATCACGTGAACGGAATGATCCCGGCGGGAGCCGGGTTGGACCGCTAGGGAGATCCGGACCCATGCCACCGAAGCCGCCGCACGCAGCGGCCGCACCGGGGCGCCGGGCCGGTGACGTCGGCTTTATCCGTTTGGACTATGGAGCGTTTTTGATGGCCATCGAGGTTCGTATCCCGACGATCCTGCGCACGTACACGGGCGGCGCCAAGCTGGTAGAAGGCGCGGGCTCCACGCTTGGCGAGCTGATCGATAACCTGGACGGGCGTCATGGCGGGCTGCGGGAGCGGCTGGTCGCCGACGGCGGGCTGCGCCGTTTCGTCAACGTGTATCTCAACGACGAGGACGTGCGTTTCCTGGGCGGGCTGGAGACCCCGGTCAAGGACGGCGACACCGTGACGGTGCTCCCGGCCGTCGCCGGAGGCGCCTGATCCGGCCGCCCGGAACTGGCACCCGGAACTGACGGGAACTGGCATGCGTTACGACTCGCTGCTCGACTCGCTGGGCAACACCCCGCTGGTGGGGCTGCCCCGGCTGTCCCCGGCGCCGGACGTCCGGCTGTGGGCCAAGCTCGAGGACCGGAACCCGACCGGCTCGGTCAAGGACCGCGCGGCGTTCTACATGATCGCGCAGGCTGAGAAGGACGGGCTGCTGTCGCCGGGAGCGACGATCCTCGAGCCGACGTCGGGCAATACCGGCATCTCCCTGGCCATGGTGGCCAAGCTGCGCGGTTACCGGCTGACCGTGGTCATGCCGGAGAACACCTCGGTCGAGCGCCGCCAGCTGCTGGAGATGTACGGCGCCGAGATCATCTACTCGCCGGCGGCCGGCGGCTCCAACGAGGCCGTCCGGGTGGCGAAGGGGCTGGCCGCGGAGAACCCGGACTGGGTCATGCTGTACCAGTACGGCAACGAGGCCAACGCCCGCGCCCACTACGAGACCACGGGCCCGGAGCTGCTGGCCGACCTGCCCGAGATCACCCATTTTGTGGCCGGCCTCGGCACGACCGGCACGCTGATGGGCACCGGCCGCTTCCTGCGCGAGCGCGTGCCGGGCGTAAAGATCATCGCCGCGGAGCCCCGGTACGGCGAGCTGGTCTACGGGCTGCGGAACGTCGACGAGGGCTTCGTCCCCGAGCTCTACGACGAGTCGGTGCTGACCACGCGCTTTTCCGTCTCGTCGTCGGACGCCCTGCGCGGGACGCGGCGGCTTCTGGAGGCCGAAGGCATTTTCGCCGGCATCTCGGCCGGGTGCGCGCTGCACGCGGCGATGGCGATGGGCGCCAAGGCGGCCGAGGCGGGGGAGCGGGCCGACATCGCGCTCATCGTGGCCGACGGCGGCTGGAAGTACCTGTCGACCGGCGCCTACAGCGGCACGCTGGACGAGGCCACCGACAGGCTCGAAGGCCAGCTCTGGGCCTGACGTTCTATCCTGGCGCCGTGCGGCTGACAATCATCGGATGCTCCGGCAGCTTCCCCGGGCCCGAGAGCCCGGCCTCCAGTTACCTGCTGGAGGCCGAAGGTTTCCGGATGCTGCTCGACCTCGGCAACGGCGCGCTCGGGGTGATGCAACGGCACGCCGGGCTGTTCGACATCGACGCGATCTGCCTCAGTCACCTGCACGCCGACCACTGCCTTGACCTGTGCTCCTACTGGGTCGCCCGGCAGTTCGCCCCGGACGGCCCGAAGCCTCCGGTGCCGGTCTACGGCCCGGCCGGGACCGCGGAGCGGATGGCCGAAGCGTACGGCCTGGACCCCGATCCCGGCATGACCGCCGCGTTCGACTTCGTGACGCTCACCCCCGGGTCCCGGCGCATCGGCCCGTTCAACGTCACCACCGATCATGTGAACCACCCGGTCGAGACGTTCGGCTTCCGGGTCGAGCACGGCGGCCGGGTCCTGGCCTACTCCGCTGACACCGGCCCCTCCGACGCCCTGGTCACGCTCGCTCGCCAGGCCGACCTGATGCTGTGCGAGGCGTCCTTCCTTGACCGCCCCGACCTGCCCGAAGGGCTGCACATGTCGGGCCGCCAGGCCGGGGAGCACGCGGCGCGGGCCGGCGTGGGACATCTGATCCTGACCCACCTGGTGCCGTGGAACGACAAACAGCGGTCCTTCGACGAAGCGAGCGCCGCGTTCGGCGGGAAAATCTCGCTGGCCGCCTCCGGCCAGGCCTTCGACCTGGTCCCCTCGGGTCCTTTGCCGCTGTAATCAGCACGTAGCCGCGGATAGTCTGGCTGCCATGCCCAGACCCGATGGACGTTCCGACACCGAACTGCGCCCGGTGAAGATGACCAGGCGCTGGCTTGACCATGCCGAGGGCTCCGTGCTCGTCGAATTCGGCGCGACCCGCGTGCTGTGCGCGGCCAGCGTGCAGGAGGACGTGCCGAGGTGGCGGCGCGGCAGCGGGCTCGGCTGGGTGACCGCCGAGTACGCGATGCTGCCCCGCGCGACCAACACCCGCGGCGACCGGGAGTCGGTGAAGGGCCGCCTGGGCGGCCGCACGCAGGAGATCTCCCGGCTGGTCGGCCGGTCGCTGCGGGCCTGCGTCGACTTCAAGGCGCTGGGCGAGAACACGATCGTCATCGACTGCGACGTGCTGCAGGCGGACGGGGGCACGCGCACGGCCGCGATCACCGGCGGCTACGTGGCGCTGGCCGACGCGGTGGCGTGGCTCCAGGCCCGGAACCGCTGCCACGGTGAGCCGCTGCCCGGCTCGGTGTCCGCGGTGAGCGTCGGCATCGTCGACGGCCAGCCGCGCCTCGACCTGTGCTACGAGGAGGACTCGGCCGCGCAGACCGACATGAACGTCGTGTGCACCGGCGACGGGGACTTCGTCGAGGTGCAGGGGACCGCCGAGCGGGAGCCGTTCGGAAGGGAAATGCTCGGCCGGTTGCTCGATCTCGCCGTAGCCGGCTGCGGTGAGCTGACCAGGCTGCAGCATGATGCCCTCGCCCAGCCCATTTAGCCGAACGGACAGTGGTTCCCCTGGGACCGGACGGCTGGTCCTGGCCACGTGGAACACGCACAAGGTCGCCGAACTGCGCCGGATTCTCCTCACCGCCGGCCTGACGGTCACCCTGAGCGGGCTGGAGGAGTTCCCGGGTGCCCCGGACGTGGCCGAGACCGGGCTGACGTTCGGTGAGAACGCGCTGCTCAAGGCGCGGGCCATCGCGGCGTTCACCGGGCTGCCGTCGGTCGCCGACGATTCGGGGCTATGCGTGGACGTGCTGAACGGCATGCCGGGTATCTTCTCCGCCCGCTGGTCCGGGCGTCACGGCGACGACCAGGCCAACCTCGACCTCGTGCTGGCCCAGATCGCCGACATCGCTGATCCGCACCGCGGCGCTCATTTCGCCTGCGCGGCCGCGCTCGCGCTGCCCGACGGCCGCGAACGGGTCGTGGAGGGCCGCCTGGACGGCCGGCTGACGACCAGCCCGCGCGGCGCCGGCGGCTTCGGCTACGACCCGATCTTCGTGCCCGACGGCAGCGACCTGACCACGGCCGAGATGACCCCGGAGGCCAAGGACGCGATCAGCCACCGCGGCCGCGCGTTCCGCGCGCTGGCCCCGGTCATCGCCGAGGAACTCAGTGCGCGCAGGTTACGGACAGGCGTTCGTTATCGGCTAGTGCGCCGCTCGCCCCGGTTCAGCGGTGGGCTATGCCGCGCCAAACGTGCTTGAACGGCTCACCCGTCTCGCGATGCGGGATCTGGACCGATCCGAGATGCAGCTCCCGCCATCCCCCTAGGAGTTCGCGCAGGTAGGCCTCGGAGAAGAAGTGCATCGTCTGGCCCGACTCCTCGGCCACATAATCCGCCTCAAGCTCGCGCGCGGGCTGCCAGCGAGCGCGCAGTGGCCGGTCCTCCAGCGCGTTGACGTGGAACAAGAACAGCCCGCCCGGGCGGACAAGCCGCCCAACCTCCGCGAACACCGCACGGGTAACAGCATCAGGAAACATGTGCATGGCGACGTTAGACATGACCGCATCGAAGCCTCCATCGGCGAAGGGAA
Source organism: uncultured Actinomycetes bacterium (assembly GCA_963718475.1). Lineage (GTDB taxonomy): Bacteria > Actinomycetota > Actinomycetes > Streptosporangiales > Streptosporangiaceae > CAVQZM01. The sequence goes on from CAVQZM010000054.1 coordinate 51,464, forward strand.
GCCGCTGAGTCATGTCGGCCACCACAAACCTGACCATCGAGCCGAACCTGGCTTGCGCCTGCTCAATCGCCTCGCCAGACAGATCGATCGCCGTGACCGAATAACCCTCACCAGCCAGCCGCGCCGCGTCGTTGCCGGTTCCGCATCCCAGCTCAAGGATGGTGCGTACGCCCGTCTCCCGGAGCGGGACCAGAAACGGCCCAGTCCACAACACGCCCCAGTCGAGATCTTGGCCAGACTCCCGCCGCTGCCGGAAGAACTGATCCCAGAACTCAGCACCCGCATAGGACACTTCGCCACGCTATGCCAGTCACACCCAGGAACTGAGCCCGTTCGCCGAGGGCATTCCAATGCGAGCGTCGACGGCGTCGCGGGGATTCCGGGGAGTCGTCCCCCTGGCCAGCACGGCTAGCCGGCTAGGGCGCTGGCGGGGACGGTGGCGGTCTGGGCGGCGGGGGGCAGGGCGATGGTGACGGGCTGGTTGATGCTGGTGACCTGGAAGGTCGAGCTGACCTGCTCCTTGGTGCCCTGATCGGAGGTAGTCAGCTTCCGGACCTGCTGCTGGTTGTCCAGCCAGACCTTGAACGACTGCGTGGTCAGGCCCATCGCCTGGAGCTGCGGCGCGATCTTGGCCTGGGCGCTGGCCGGGAGCCGGGCCAGGCCCGCGCTGACCGGGTAGCTGCCGGTGTACTCGGTGGTCTGGACGCCGTCGATGGTGGCGGTCCCGACCTTCTGCACGTTGGTCGAGCTGGCCAGCATCTGGGTCTCTACCAGCGGGTTGCTGCTTTCCGCCTGCTGGAACAGCTGGCTGAGATTGATGCCGGTCGCCTTGGCGATGTCCGACAGCGGGACTTTGATCCACGGCTTGCCCGCCGCCCGGGACAGCGAGGGCATCTTCAGGTAGATCGCGTTGCTGTTGATGATCTCCTGGATACCGCCGGGAACCGACTGTCCCTGCAGGCTGACCTGCCCGTAGTTGATGACCACGAGAGGAGTCGGCTGGGTCCGCTCTTGCATGGTGCCGGACAGGCTGACCCCCGTCGTGCCGCTCGTCTGCACGGCGATGGTCTCCGCGAAGGACGTGACGTGCTGAGCGTGCTGGGCCGCGAGCTGGACCGCCTTCGCCGCAGTGAGCGACGACCCACCCGACCCGCCCGAGCCGGACGGGGATCCGCTGGACGGCTTGGACGACGCCGCATGGTGCGAAGTGGTGCATCCGGCCGCGGCCAGCGCGGCGGCCGCCACCGCAAATGCCGCGCAACGAGTCCGGCTGGAACGTGAGAGCATCGCGACCTCCGGGCAGACAGTAGGCTCGCCATCCAATTACCGTAAAGGCGCTTACATCAAACAAAGGTGCACGCGTGGCTGCGATTCTGCACGGAACCGCAGGTGCCTCCGGCTGGCTGGTGGCCTGGACCGTGGCGGGCGACGGCCGCCAGGATCGGCCGGGAGGATGGCGGCCGCGGGACGGCCGGGACGATACGGTGGAGGGCAGACGGCCGCCGAACAGATCCCTAAGGAGCACCAGTGACCGAGCAGCGCCTGGCGCCGGGAGACGTGGCGCCGGATTTCACCCTGCCGGATGCCGACGGCAACCCGGTCAGCCTCGCGTCGTTCCGCGGGCAGCAGGTGATCGTCTACTTCTACCCGGCGGCCATGACCCCGGGCTGCACCAAGGAAGCGTGCGACTTCCGCGACAACCTGGCCGACCTGGGCCGGCGGACACCGCCGTGCTCGGTATCTCCCCGGACGCGCCGGCCAAGCTGGCCAAGTTCCGGGACAAGGAGAGCCTGACGTTCCCGCTGCTGTCCGACCCGGATCACGCGGTCCACGAGGCGTACGGGGCCTGGGGCGAGAAGACGTTGTACGGCCGGAAGAGCGTCGGCGTCATCAGGTCGACGTTCGTCGTCGACGCCGACGGCAAGATCGCGCAGGCGCAGTACGGGGTCAAGGCCACCGGTCACGTCGCCCGGCTCATGAAGGACCTGGTCGCGGGATAACGACTCCAGGCCCATGATGAGCCGATAATGGGCGACGGGCCGGGAATGCGATGTCCCGGTCCCAGGCGGGCGTGGCGAAATAGGAATACGCGGCAGGTTTAGGTCCTGTTGGTGGAAACATCGTGGGGGTTCGAGTCCCCCCGCCCGCACCAA
>CAVQZM010000055.1:0-13477 GCA_963718475.1 uncultured Actinomycetes bacterium
CGGTGCTGACCGGGCTGGCGTTCGCGCCGGCGCTGATGGCGTGGGCGGTGACCCGCACCCGTGACACGAGCTTCAGCGTGCTCATGCGGTTCCTCATGATCCCGCTGTTCCTGTTCTCCGGCACCTTCTTCCCGATCACCCAGATTCCGGAGTGGCTGCGCCCGGTCGCCTACGTCACGCCGCTCTGGCACGGCGTGGAACTCTGCCGCGCGCTCAGCCTGGGCACCGCCGACCTGGGCGGCGCGGCCGTCCATGTCGGGTACCTGCTCGTGCTGGCCGCGGCCGGGTTCGGCGCGGCGCACCTGACCTACGGCAGGCGGCTCCATGAGTAGCGGGACCCTGCGGCTGCTGCCTCTCCCCGGGCTGCTCGGCCGCTCGCTCGCCGGTGGTGGCGGCAAGACGGGGCGTGGCGCCGGCGGGCGCGGCGGCCTGCCGCTGGTCGAGCGGAATGTGCGGGCCTACCGCCACCTGTGGGCGCTGCTGATCTCCGGGCTGGTCGAACCGCTCTTCTACCTGCTGTCGATCAGGGTCGGCCTCGGGGCGCTGGTCGGCCAGGTGACCGGGCCCGGGGGCCGCCCGGTCAGTTACACGGAGTTCGTGGCCCCGGCGCTGCTCGCCACGTCGTCGATGAACGGCGCGGTGTACGACTCCACGTTCAACGTGTTCCACAAGCTCAAGTACTCCAAGGTCTACGCGGCCGCCCTGGCGACGCCGCTGCGCCCCGGCGACATCGCGTTCGGCGAGGTCACCTGGGCGCTGAGCCGGGGGCTGCTCTACGCGGTCACGTTCCTGCTCGTGCTCGCGGCCATGGGGCTTGTGCACTCGGCCTGGCTGCTGCTCGCCATTCCTGCGGCCGTGCTCATCGGGTTCGCCTTCGCCGGGGTCGGGATGGCGGCCACGACCTACATGCGCAGCTGGAAGGACTTCGACTTCGTCATCCTGGCCACGCTGCCGATGTTCCTGTTCTCGACGACCTTCTACCCGCTGAGCGTCTACCCGAGGCCGCTCCAGATCGTGGTGGAGTGCACGCCGCTGTACCAGGCGGTGACGCTGCTGCGCGGTTTCTCCCTGGGCATCGTCGGGCCGGCCATGCTGGTCAGCGTCGCCTACCTGGGGGCGATGGGCCTGGCCGGGCTGTATGTGGCCGGCCGCCGGATCCGCCGGCTGCTGCTCACCTGACCTGGGCCGGCTGGCCCGCGGCCTGCGCCGGGCAGGCGGCCCGCGGCGCCTGCCGCGCCTCCGGCGCCGCCTGCGCGAGCGCCGGCTGCGTCAGCGCCCCCTCGCGGCGGGGACGCGCCGAACCGATCAGCGCCAGCGCCGCGAGCACCATGACGGCCACGCCGTACTGGCGGGCGGTGGCCAGCACGCTGCCGTCGTGCACGGCCAGGAACCCGGCGATCACCGCGGGCAGGCCCATGGCCAGATACGAGACGACGTAGACCACGGAGAGCACCCCGGCCCGCTCATGCGGCCGGGCCAGCGGGAGCACCGAGCGGATCGCGCCCTGGAACCCGCCGCCGAACCCCACGCCCGCGACGACCGTTCCGATGAAGAAGACAGCCGCCGAGCCGGTGCTGACCGCGAGCAGGACGATGCCCACCCCGGCGATGAGCGCGCCGGCGCCGGTCACCATGGCGGCGCGGGGCGAGCGCCGGTGAAGCAGCAGCACGGTGACGGCGCCGCTGGCGGCGAACACGAACAAGGCGAGGCCGCCCAGCACGATCGAGCGCGAACCAGCGATGCGCTGGATGAGCGCGGGGCCGAGCGAACCGTAGAGCCCGACCAGGGACCAGACGGCGACCAGGGCCGGGATGGCGGCCAGCAACGGGCCCCGGGCCGCCCGGGGCAGGGCGAACGTGGGCCGCAGGGAGGCCAGGGCGCCGGGCGCGGGGGCCGACGTCTCGCGCATGAACAGGACCCCGGCCGCCTGGACGGCGAAGACCCCGAGCAGCACGAGGTAGACCAGGTGCGTGGGGGCGGGCAGGTACTGGACGAGAAGCCCGGAGCCGAGGGCGCCGGTAGCCGTCCCGGTGACCGGGGCCACGGCGTTGGCGATCGTCCCCTTCGTCTTGTCCAGGTCGAGCAGCCCGGCGCCGATCGCGCCCGCGGCGGCGCCGGTCGACAGGCCCTGGATGATCCGGGCCACCACGAGCTGCGGAACCCCGGATGCGGTGGCGAACACCACCATGACGACGGCCTGGGTGGCGATGGCGGCCAGCAGCACGGGCCGCCGGCCGATGTGGTCCGACAGGGAGCCGGCGGTCAGCAGCGCGGCCAGCACGGCCACGGCGTACACGCCGAACACGACCGTCGTAGTGATCGCCGAGAAGCCCCAGGCCGAGGCGTAGACCCCGTACAGCGGGGTCGGCGCGCTGGACCCGGCCAGGAAGGACGCGATGACCGAGGCCAGGAGGTAGAAGGCGGCCGAGTCGGGGAGCCGCCCCGGGAGACCGGCCGCCTTGGGCGCGCCCACGGCGCGGGCGAGGAGAGAAGTCACCGGAACGAGCCTCCTGAAAGGGTGAAGATGGCTTATCAACAGACCGGTCTGTCTGCCACGGTCCTAAACTAGACAGACCGGTCTGGTAAAGTCAAATCATGAGTACGAGAACCCCGGCGCGGTCTCCGGCCCGGGACCGGCTGCTCGCCGCCGCGGACGAGCTGTTCTACGAAGAGGGCGTGCACACCGTCGGCATCGACCGGGTGATCGAGAAGGCGGGAGTGGCCAAGGCGACGCTGTACAGCGCGTTCGGCAGCAAGGATGAACTCGTCCGCGCCTACCTGAACGGCCGCCACACCGCCCGCAAGGAGCGCATGACCCGGCGGCTCGCCGCCTACGACGACCCGCGCGAGCGCCTGCTGGCCGTGTTCGACCTCCTCGCCGAGTCGATCGCGGACCCCAGCTTCCACGGCTGCGCCTTCATCAACGCCAGCGCGGAGTCCCCGCCCGGCAGCGCGGCGGAGGAAGCCACCACCGAGTACCGCACCTGGCTGCGGAACCTGGTCAGCGACCTGGCCCGCGACGCCGGCGTGGCCGAACCGGGCGAGCTCGCCCGTCAGTTCCAGCTGCTCTACGACGGCGTGAATATTTCCGCCCGGATGGACCGCGATCCGTCGGCCGCGGCCGCCGCCCGCGCGGCCGCCGTCATCCTGCTCGACGCGGCCACCTCCCGCTGAGACCGGCCACCGCGCGGCCGCACCCCGCTGTCTCCGTGTCACCGACCGCGATTGTCGGCTAGCTCAGGGTGAACGTGTAGGCTCCTGCCGATGCCGGAAGATGGACAGCCCGGGCTGGAGAACGGCGGCACGGAAGCGGTGAGCGCGACGCGTGTCGGCCCTGCCGTCCGGCCGTCCGAACCAGGCGCCGGGACCGGCGCCCCGGCCGGGGCCCGCCAGCGGGACCGGATGCCCTGGCTGATCGCGGCCGCCGTCTTCGCCGTCTACACCGCGATATCGCTGTTCCGTTACTTCCAGCTCAACCCCTCGTCGTGGGATCTGGGCATCTTCACCGAACTGGTGAAGCAGTACGCGCACCTGCGGGCGCCCGTAGTCGACGTCCGCGGGGCCGGCGTCAACCTGTTCGGCGACCATTTCCCGGCGATCGTGGCGCTCATCGCGCCGTTCTTCCTCATCGTCCCCTCGCCCGCCACGCTGCTGGTCGCGCAGGCGTTCCTGACCGCCCTGTCGGTCCTGCCGGTGACCTGGGCCGCAACGCATCTGCTGGGCCGCCGGGCGGGCTGGGCCGTCGGTGCGGCCTACGGCTTCTCGTGGGGCCTTCAGCAGATGATCAACTTCGACTTCCACGAGATCGCGTTCGCCGTTCCGCTGCTGGCGTTTTCCCTGTCGGCGCTGGTCCGCGGGCGCACCCGGGCCGCCGTGGCCTGGGCCCTGCCGCTGGTGTTCGTCAAGGAGGACCAGGGCTTCACGGTCGCCGCGATCGGGCTCGTGATGATCGTCGTCAGCCAGTGGCGCGAGCGTTCTGACCGAACCGCCGTGCTCGGCGGCCAGCTTCTCATCGTCTGGGGCATCGCCTGGTCGGTCCTGGCCATCGGCGTGATCATTCCGCACTTCAATGCCGCCCACCACTACCAGTACTGGAGCGACGGCGGCGCGCTGGGCCCCGGCGGCCACCTCTCGGTCAGCGCGGCGCTGCACCAGCTGTTCACCTCGTGGCCGACGAAGCTGCAGACCAGCCTGATGCTGCTGCTGCCGACGGCGTTCATCGCGCTGCGGTCCCCGCTGGCCCTGGTGGCGGTGCCGTCCATCCTCCTGCGCTTCCTGGGGACCAACAGCAACTACTGGGGCACGGACTGGCACTACAACGCGACCGTGATGCCGATCCTGTTCATCGCCGCGGTGGACGCGATCGCGCGCATCCGTGCCTCGGGCGCGTCCGTCGAAGGGGACCTGGCCGGACGCCCAGCCGGCGGGCGGGCCCGGTGGCGCGGCCCGCTGGCGGCCGCGATCGACCAGCACGGCGCCGCCGCGATGCTGGCCATCGCCGTGGCCCTCCTCTTCCAGTTCCCGGTGAGCGGCTTGTGGAATCCGCAGACCTACCGGATCGGCCAGCACGTCGCCGACGCCAGCGCCGCGATGGCCAAGGTGCCGGACGGCGCGACGGTCATTACCACGCTCGACCTGCTCGCCCCGCTCGCCGCGCGCACCGACACGTACTGGATCGGCAACGCGGGCAACCCGGACACCGCCTACATCGTCTTCGACGGGACCAACAGCGGCTACTCGCCCGAGCCGTCCAGCATCCCCGCGTTCGTGGCCGGCCAGCACCCCCACGCCGCCTACCACGTGATCTACGACGTCGGTAACATCTACGTCTTCCAGCGCGCCGGCGGCTAGCCCGGCGCGCCGCCCCCATCCGGGCCGTCCTGCCTGGCCCATCCGCGGAGGCAATCGAGGATCAGGCGGCCGAAGCGCGGGCTCCGCGGCCGGAAGCTCCGGTCCGCTTTGAAGACACCGGGCCGGACCTCGAGGTCCGCGATCATCGAGACGTCGAACAACCGCCAGCCGGGCAGGTCGCCGCTGGCCTGGCTAGTCGGGCCGGAGACCTGAACGCCCGACAGGCTGATCTTCCCGGGTGACGACTCGTACAGCGCGTGCGGCCGGACCACTCGCGGCGCGGACGTTAAGGCCTGCCTGGTGTAAGAGAACTTCACCGGGTGACGGCCGAGAATCGCGTCGACCAGTTCGTCCGGCACGTTACGACCGAGAATGATCACTTTGATCACATATCCAGGGTGTCTGAAGCGATTCGCCCGGATCGTCTCACAACTGCCTCGTTCGGGCGGTGCCGACGCGCCGTGGGGCCGGACCCGGGACGTGGGCCATGACACCCGGCCTCCTTCTTGCGGGCGGCCGGCCCGTGGCGCAGGATACTGGCCAGTAGACAATCGAGGCCGGACTCGAAAGACAGTGTTCTCGGCCGAACGAAAGGTGCGCGAATGTCACAGGAGACACAGCGAGTTGCCATCGTGACCGGTGCCGCCCGCGGTATCGGAGCGGCCACGGCCCGCCGGCTCGCCGCCGACGGCATGGCCGTCGCGGTGCTGGACCTGGACGAGGCCGCCTGCGCCGGGACGGTCAAGGAGATCGAGAACGCCGGCGGCCGGGCGCTGGCCGTGGGCGCCGACGTCAGCCAGTCAGACCAGGTGGAGTCCGCGGTGAGCCGGGTGGCGGCCGACCTCGGCGCGCCGTCGGTGCTGGTCAACAACGCGGGCGTGCTCCGTGACAACCTGCTGTTCAAGATGACCGATGACGACTGGGACACCGTGCTCAACGTCCACCTGCGCGGTGCCTTCCTGATGAGCCGCGCGGCGCAGAAGCACATGGTGGAGCAGCGGTACGGGCGCATCATCAACCTGTCGTCGAGCTCGGCGCTCGGCAACCGCGGCCAGGCCAACTACTCGGCGGCCAAGTCCGGCATGCAGGGCTTCACCAAGACGCTCGCGATCGAGCTCGGCCCGTTCGGCATCACGTCCAACGCCGTCGCGCCCGGCTTCATCGAAACCGACATGACCGCCGCGACCGCCGCGCGGGTCAAGATGGACTTCGACGACTTCAAGAACGCGGCGGCGTCGCAGATCCCGGTCCGCCGGGTCGGGCAGGCCGGCGACGTGGCCCACACGATCTCGTTCCTGGCCAGTGAGGGCGCCGGGTTCGTCTCCGGCCAGGTGATCTACGTGGCCGGCGGCCCGTTGTGCTGACCGGCGGGGAGACCACCGCCGCCGGGATCCGCGAGCGCGTCGCGGAGTTCCTCGCCGCGAACGACCCGGCCGCCACGCCCCGCCCGGATTTCCTGCGCGCCCGCTTCGACGCCGGGCTGGCCTGGGTGCACTACCCGGCCGGCCTCGGCGGCCTGGGCGCGCCGCGCGCGCTGCAGGCCGTCGCGGACGCGGAGTTCGCGGCGGCCGGCGCGCCGGACAACGACCCCGCGCGCAACGCCATCGGGCTGGGCATGGCCGCCCCGACCATCCGCGCGTTCGGCTCCGACGAGCAGCACGCACGGTGGCTGCGGCCCCTGTGGACGGGGGAGGAGATCTGGTGCCAGCTCTTCAGCGAGCCCGGCGCCGGGAGTGATCTCGCCTCGCTGGCCACCCGCGCCGTCCGCGACCCGGGCGGCGACTGGATCGTCTCCGGGCAGAAGGTGTGGACCTCGATAGCGCACGAGGCCCGCTGGGGGATCCTGGTCGCCCGCACCGATCCGGACGTGCCGAAGCATCAGGGACTGACCTACTTCGCCTGCGACATGACGGCCAACGGGGTGGAGGTCCGCCCGTTGCGCCAGATGACCGGCGAGGCCGAGTTCAACGAGGTCTTTTTCACCGACGTGCGGATCCCGGACGCGGACCGGATCGGCGCGGTCGGTGACGGCTGGAAGGTCGCCCAGGCCACGCTGATGAACGAGCGGGTCGCCATCGGCGGCGCGGCGATGCCGAGGGAAGGCGGGATGATCGGCGGCGCCGCCCGTGAGTGGCGGGCGCACCAGGAGCGGCGCACCCCCGGGCTGCACGACCGGCTGCTCCGGCTGTGGGCCGAGGCCGAAGTCGCGCGGCTGGCCGGGGAGCGGCTGCGCCAGCAGCTCGCCGCCGGGCAGCCGGGCCCGGAAGGCTCCGCGGCCAAGCTCGTCTTCGCCCGCCTCAACCAGGAGATCTCCGCGTTCGAGGTCGAGCTGGCCGGGGCCGACGGCCTGCGGTACGACGACTGGACCATGCGCAGGCCCGGCCGGGCCGACTTCTACGGCCGCGGGCCCGGCTACCGCTACCTGCGGGCGCGCGCCAACTCCATCGAGGGCGGTACCTCGGAGATCCTCCGGAACATCATCGCCGAGCGCGTGCTCGGCCTGCCCACCGAACAGCGCGCGGACAAGGACGTGCCCTGGAAGGACCTGCCGCGATGAGCGCACCCACCCGGCCGGCCGCCGCCGACGAGGCCGGCCGCCGCACCCACGATCTGCTCTACACCGATACCGAACGAGAACTGCATGATGAGTCTGCGCTCGCTGCTGGAGGCCCGCGGCCGGCCCGAGAACGTTCTGGCCTGGCTGGAGCTCGGCGAGCCCTATGACACGGCCCTGTGGCAGGCGGTCGCGGCCGACCTCGGGTGCGCCGGGCTGCTGATCCCGGAGGACGCCGACGGCGCCGGGGCGTCGTTCCGTGAAGCGGCCGTTGTCGCCGAGGAACTCGGCCGGGCCGTGGCGCCCATGCCGTACCTGGGCAGCGCAGTGGTCGCGACGACGGCGCTGCTGTCCGCCGGGGATGACGCCTTGCTCGGCGAGCTCGCCCGGGGAGACGTCACCGCCGCCCTGGCCGTCGGCTTCGAAACGTCACCCGGATCGGCCTTCCCGACCACGGCGCGGGTCTCCGGTCCCCAGGGGCGAGATGTCCCGGCGGGGCTTTCCCGGCTGCGCGGCCGGGTCACGGGCGTGGCCGACGCCCGGGCCGCTGACCTCCTGATCGTGCCGGCCGACGGGGTGCCGAGCGGCCTGTACGTCGTGGGTGCACACACCGCGGGGGTGCGGCGGACTCCGGTGGTCTCGCTGGACATGACCAGGCCGCTGTGCGATCTGGAGTTCGAGGACGTCCCGGCCCGGCCGGTCGCCTCGGGCGATGCGGCGGCTCGCGCGTTCCAGGCGGCTCTGACCGCGGGCGCGGGGATGCTCGCCTCCGAGCAGCTCGGGATCGCGGAGAAGTGCCTGGAGATGACCGTCGCCTACGTGAAGGAGCGCCGGCAGTTCGCCCGCCCGGTCGGCTCGTTCCAGGCGCTGAAGCACCGGCTCGCCGACCTGTGGGTCGGCGTAACGCAGGCCCGGGCCGCGGCCCGGTACGCGGCCGCCTGCCTGGCTACGGCCGACGCCGACACGCCGGTCGCTGTCGCGATGGCCAAGTCCTACTGCGGGGACGTCGCCGTCCGGGCGGCGGAGGAGGCCGTGCAGATGCACGGCGGCATCGGCTTTACGTGGGAACATCCGGCGCATCTGTTCCTCAAGCGCGCCAAGAGCACGGCCATCGGCTTCGGCACGTCGGACGCCCACCGGGCGGCCCTGTCCGGGCTGGTTGACCTGCCCCATTCCTAGCCGCCCGGCCCGGTCGCAAAGACGGACATACTAGGTGCCGAAACTGTGGACGGTATCCGCGGCCAAGCCCTACGATGACGGGCACGCCTAGGCGGCCGGCCGTGTCTTGGCGTATATAAACGGTGCGGCTGGCTGATGCGTCTACATTCTCCATCGGCGTGGCGCAAGCAACTCTGGTCACCGAAGGACAGGATTGGACGAGCTCAGGATCTCCGTGACGGCCGGGACGGCCTACACCCTGGTCACGCTGGACGGGGAGTGCGACCTCAATACCGGCCTGCGGTTGCGGGACGTTCTCACGTCGGAGGTGTCCCGGGGAGCGCAGCGCCTCATCGTGGATCTTTCTGCGCTCGCGTTCATGGACTCGACCGGGATGCAGGTCCTGCTCAGCGTCAGGGCGGTGCTGGCCGTCCGCGACGGCACCCTGGTGCTGGTCGCCCCACAGCCGGTGGTCGCCCGGATCCTCGAACTGACCGGGGCGGATCAGGTCATCCCGGTCTATGGCAGCCTCGAGGACGCCCAGACCGCTGACTGAGCCGCCAGACGCCGGCCTCCCGGCCCGGGCCGGCCTCGGGGCCGCGCCGCAGCGGCCCATAGTCTGGACATGTGACGACCCCCCTCGCCAACCAGACCATCCTCATCACCGGCGCGACCGACGGCCTGGGCCGCGCGCTCGCCGAAGAACTCGCCCGCGGCGGGGCGACCATCCTCGTCCACGGCCGTGACCCGGGCCGGGTCGCCGAGACCATCGACGCCATCCGCGCCGCCACCGGCCGCGACCGGCTGCGGCCCTACGTGGCCGATCTCTCGGATCTGGCCCAGGTCCGCGGGCTGGCCGAAGAGGTCCTCGCGAACGAGCCGCGGCTGGACGTGCTGGTCAGCAACGCCGGGATCGGCGGCGACGTCCCCGGCGGAGGCGTTCGGATGGAAAGCCGGGACGGCTACGAGCTGAGGTTCGCCGTCAACTACCTGGCCGGGTTCCTGCTCACCCGGCTGCTGCTCCCGCTGCTCCGGTCATCCGCGCCCGCCCGGATCGTCAACGTCAGCTCGCTCGGGCAGCACGCCATCGACTTCGGCGACGTCATGCTCACGTCGTCCTACAACGGCGGCCGCGCCTACGCCCAGAGCAAGCTGGCCCAGATCCTGGACACCATCGATCTGGCCGGGCGTCTGGACGGCAGCGGGGTCACGGTGAACGCCCTGCATCCGGCGACGTACATGCCGACCAAGATCGTCCCGTCGCCGTTCAGCACGATCGCCGAAGGCGTCGCGGCCACTCACCGCCTGGTCGCGGATCCCGCCCTGGCCGACGTCACCGGCCGTTTCTTCAACGGCCAGCGCGAGGCCCGGGCCGACCCCCAGGCCTACGACCCCGCTGCCCGCGAGCGCCTGCGCGACCTCTCCGAAAAGCTCACCGGCCTCCCGCCGTCCTGACGCTATTTTCCCCTCGCGATATGCCGCGATCCGGTGCTATCGTCGGAGCAACGGCAGCGCACCGCCTGCCTGCTTCCGAGCTACCAGGCTGGCCCGCGCCGGCGGTGGCGACGAGGACAAGGGTCGATGACTCGCGGGCGTGGTCTGGTGGGCTGGCCTCATCGGGCCTGGCCTCCTCGGGCATCGTCTAGTTAGGTCATTCATCCCTGGGCGGGCAGACGCGGGCGGACTCGCCGGGAAGACATGATCATGACCGAGAACAAAGCCCTGAAGACCGCCATCCGCCAGCGCATGGCCGAGACCGGCGAGCCATACAGCGTCGCCCGCCACGCCGTGCTGGCCGGCGGAGCCAGCCGCGTGGCCTACGTCCACGGCGAGCAGGTTACGTCCGAGCAGGTTCCGGAGGATGAGTACTGGAACGAGCAGTACTACGCGGACGGGGCGGCCACCGAAGGCGTCACCGTCGAGGAGTTCAGGGCCAGGTACGCGGCTGAACTGGCTCAGGAACCGCCCGACGAGCCGAGAATCTGGCCGACGCCGCCCAGGAGCGGGCCGAGCAGGCGCTTGAGCGGGCCGAGCAGGCCCGGGAACGGGCCGATCAGGCCCGGGAACGCGCGGATGATGCGCAGGACCGGGTCGGCGAGGCCTATGACCGGGTGGGAGAAGCCCGGGGCGAGGCGGACGAGGCCAGGGAAGAGCGTGACCCGGAGGCGCAGGCGCGGCCGACCGGAAACTCGCCACCACCATGCGGGAAGCTGACCAGGCTGATCGGGAAGCCGACCGGGCCGAGCGGGAAGCGGACCGGGCGGAGCGGCAGGCGGAACGGGCCAGGCGGGAGGCTGAGCGGGCGCAGGAACTCACGGACCGTGAGCAGGAACAGGCCGACGCTTTCGCTGAGGATATGTCCCACCGGCCTCAGCACCGGGGATCGCGGCGCCTGCCGTTTGTCGTAGCGCCGGCCCCGCCTCTCCCGGCTGTTCCCGGGCCGGAGCGAGACGCAGCAGGCGCGCGACCGTTCCCCACACCACCCGCACCGCCGCACCCGCCCCGGCCGCCTCAGCCGCCTCGCTGAGGACCGCGCCCTGCCCCGCTGCCCGTAGGGTCGGGTCGTTTTTCCGCAGCACGCGGGACAGGCGACCCGACTTCGGCCGCGTCACTAACCGGCGCCGGACCCTTGCCGCGGATGCTGTTCAGGAAGCTCGCGATCGTCGCGGCGCCTTCGCGGCCAGCCTGGCCGCGCCGTGCCGGGGCCCCGGTCCCGCCCGCGGACGCGGTCGAGGAAGGTCGTGACCGCGGCGGCGCCCTCCCCGGCGCGGCGGGCCATCTCGCCGCCCGTCTTGACCGCGAGCTTCAGCGGTTCGGGGGCGTCAAACATGTCGAGCAGGCCACCGGTCTCCCGGACGGTCCGCGTGCCGGGGCGCACCTCGACGCGGAAATTGGCCGGATCCGCGGGCTGGCGATGGTGACGTCCCGCAACTCCAGCTGGACGTGGACGGCCGTGGCGGTACTCGGCCAAGCTGAGCAGGATCCCGAGATCGGCGTCCACCACCGCGACCGCGGGCAACGATGTGGACTTCGCCGACCCGGAGTTGTCCGCGGCCGGGTCGGCGGCCAGACCGACGCGGCGCCCGGGCCTGCCGCGCCCTCACCGCCGCGCCGCCGGACAGCCGGTAGCCGTAGCCAGGACACGACGGCCATTCGGAGGAATTCGTACGGCAGCGGGGCGGCCTGACGCCGACGTGGTCGCCGAAGTCCCGCCATCGGCGCTCCCCGTCACAGGCCACAGTGCTCGGCTGGCGTCTGCCCAGCCCGGACAGGTAGTCGATCCGGTACCGGTCGATCGCTGCGACACGGATCCGGGTGACGCGGTGGCGGACCTGCGCCACGCCGGCCAGTGCGCGTCCGCGAAGCGGCCGAGGCCGGAATCCGCGCCTCGATGAGCTCCGCGTCGACGATCGCCTCGACGTGGTCAGCCCAGAACGCGGGCCGCCCGGAACGGGCGCGGCCCGTCTCGGCGTCCCCACGATGTAGTAGCCCGGCCTGCTGGCGGCGGCGGCCTCGTCCAGCCGGAGCTCGAACTGCTCCAGCAGCCACGATGGGCGCAGCAGCGTCGGGAACGGCGCCCGGGGGCCGCCGAGGACGCCCGCGTCCGCGGCCTGTCGTCCGGGCCGGGCCGGATCGAGGACTGGCGGCCGTCACTTCCATATAGGGGGGGCTGTGCCCTTCACCGTCGGCCGTCTCGACGCGGTAGCGGCGGCCCAGGGCCGATGACCAGCCTCCCGGCAATCCGGCGCGGGGCCCCGTTCGTCATCGGGCTGGGCACCGGTGCGCTTGACCACTCCGGCCGCCAGGCTCAGCCGCGTCCAGTCGGCGCGGTAGAGCAGCCCAACCAGCTCGGGTTCACCCACCATCGCGCCTCCTGCCGTACCCGCAGCGCCGGGTGACCCGATGATCCCACGAAAATTGGCCGACTGGACGGTCAGGAGTTCAGGTAGGCGAGGACGGCCAGGACCCGGCGGTTGTCGTCGTCGGACGGCGGCAGGTCGAGCTTGGCGAAGATGGTCGTGCTGTGCTTGGTCACGGCCTTGTCGGAAACGAACAGGCGCTGGGCGATCGCGCTGTTGGACCGGCCCTCGGCCATCAGGGCGAGCACCTCGCCCTCCCGGCTGGTCAGCCGGGTGACCGGCATCGGCTGGACCGCCTGGCCAGCAGTTTCGCGACGACCTCCGGGTCCATGACCGTGCCGCCGCGGGCCACCGTGCGCAGCGCGTCGGTGAACTGGTCGTCGGTGAACACGCGGTCCTTGAGCAGGTAGCCGACCCCGCCCGCCTGATCGGCGAGCAGCTCGCGGGCGTAAAGCTGCTCGACATGCGCCGACAGGACGAGGATGGGCAGCCCCGGAACTTGCCGCCTGGCCTCGAGCGCCGCCCGCAGGCCCTCGTCGGTGTTGGTCGGCGGCAGCCGGACGTCGACGATCGCCACGTCCGGCCGCTGGTCGATCAGCGCGCGCAGCAGGGACGGCCCGTCGCCGACCGCTTCGGCCACGTCGAAACCGTGCTCCTTGAGCAGGCTGGCCAGCCCCTCCCTCAGCAGGAAGAGGTCTTCGGCAATGACAACGCGCACGGCACCTCGATGACGACGATGGTCGGTCCGCCCGGCGGGCTGCTGATCGCCAGCACGCCGTCGAATACCCAGCCGGCGTTGCACGCCGCTCAGCCCGGTGCCCGGGCCGGGTCGGCGCCGCCCGTGCCGTCGTCGCTGACCTCGATCCGCAGCAGGGCCGCCGCGTGCTCGGCCCGGATGTGCACACCGCGCACGCCGGCGTGCTTCGGCCGCGTTGGCCAGGACTTCGGCGACCGCGAAATACACGGCCGCCTCGACCGGGGCCGGCGCCCGTCTCGGCAGGTCGATGTCGGCCGTGGTCGGCACTGGGCAGTCCAGGGCCAGCGCACGGAGACC
>CAVQZM010000056.1:0-15525 GCA_963718475.1 uncultured Actinomycetes bacterium
TCGGTGGCCTTCTTGCTGGCTTCAAGGTCCGGGTTGAGCCAGCCATGGGTGACGTGGGGGTCGCCTGGGGGCGGCCAGTCCATGTAGTCCTGCGCACTGAAGTGGCTGCGGGTGCCGTCGGTCGAGCCGGCGTTGACGATCGGGATAAACTGCCCGGCCTCGAGCGGGGGCTGGGTGCGTGCCCCAGTAATCCAAGCCGATGGCCTTATCGAGCTTGAGGACGGCCTTGTCGCCCTTGGCCTTGAGGGGGACGGCGATGAGCGGCCGGTACTGGTAATAGAGATCGTCGCCGTAGGGAACGATGGCGTTCAGCGAGTCGGCGCCGCCGCGCAGGAAGATGGTGACGATGGTCGCCTTGGTCCGGTCGTCGGTCCCGGCGGCGGGAAGGGCCCGTGGGGTGGACCAGATCGGCCTCCGCGCGGCGGCGGCATCATGTCGGCGAAGATGCAGCTCACCCAGGGTGTAGAGGGCCATCGACTTTCCGCGCAGGCTGCCGATCTCGTCCTGGATCCGCAGGGCCTGGATCAGGTACTCCATGGACGCCTGGTGGTCGTCCTGGGCGAGGCAGGCGTTGGCCAGCTCGCGGAGCACCCCGGCCTCAAGAAAACGGTCGCCGGCCGCCCGGGAGTTGTCCCGGGCGTGCTCCAGGGCATCCAGCGCGGCGTTCAGCTGTCCCTTCCTCGTGTAGGCGATGCCGATCTGGTACTGCGCGATCGCGCAGCCATGCGTGTCATGGGCCACGCTGAACAGCCGGAGGGCTTCTCCGGACAGGACCAGGGTCTCCTCGGCTGGCTCATTGAAGTTCAGCTTCAGCGAGGCCTGGGCGAGCAGCATGGCGGCCGTGCCGCGGGCGTTGCCCGCTTCCCGCGAGGCGGCCAGCGCGAATTGCTGCGCGGCACGCCAGTCGTCGAAGTAGCCGCGCGCCTCGTACAGGGTGACCGCGGTCCAGGCCAGGTCCCAGCTGAGTTCGTCCAGGCCCAGCTCGGCGCACTGCCTGATCGCGGCGAGGATGGCGATGCGCTCGCTGTCCAGCCAGGTCATCGGGTTCTCGGCGATCACCGGCCGCAACACCTCGGTCGCGCAGGTCCAGCGCGGCGCCTGGCCGTGCAGAATCGTGAAGTCCCCGCCGTAGACCTGACGGTGCGCCTCTTCGCTCAGGGCCATCAGGCCGCCGAACGCCCGCGCGAGGGCCGCCGTCCGCACCGTCGGCGAATCGGTGGCGATGGCGAGTTCCTCGGCGTACGCGCGGACGAGGTCGTGAAAGCGGTACCGGGGCCCGCTCGCCGCGTGCCTCGACACCGGATCCAGGAGCTGGGCGTCGACCAGCCGCTCGCAGAAGTCCTCGGCGCTGGCGATGCTCGTATCGAGCAGCGCGGCCGCCGCCCACGCGGGAAAATCCGGGACGGTGAGCAGGCCGAGGCGGCGGAACATGACCTGGGCCCGCGGCTCCAGCGCCTGGTAGCTGAGCGCCAGGGTGGCCCGGACGTCAAGATCGCCGTGGGTCAGCTCGTTGAGCCGGTGCCTGGTGTCGCTCAGCCGGTCGGCGAGCCGCCCGAGGCGCCAGTGCGGCTTGGACACCAGCCGGGCGCCGACGATGCGCAGCGCCAGCGGCAGGCCGCCGCACAGCGCGACCAGGGTCCGGCCTCGTCGTTTTCCGCGGCCGCCCGGCCGGCGCCGATGATGCGGCCGAGCAGGTCGATGGCGTGGGCGTCCGCGAGTACGTCCAGCCGGACGTGCCGCGCGCCGGGCAGCTCACTCATCAGGCTGCGGCTGGTCACGATGACCGCGCACGTTCCGCTGGCGGGCAGGAGGGGCTGCACCTGGCCCTCGCCGGCCGCATTGTCCAGGACGACCAGGAGCCTCCGGGACGCCGACAGGGACCGGTACATCGCGATCCGGTCGGGCAGCGACCGCGGGATCGCCGCGCTGGCGACGCCCAGGGCGCGCAGGAAGCTGGCCAGGACGTCTTCGGGCTGGGCCGGGCGGGAACCCGCGCCCTGGAGATCCATGTAGAGCTGCCCGTCGCGGTAGGCGCAGGACAGCAGATGGCCCGCGCGTACGGCCAGGGCCGTCTTGCCGACCCCGCCCTTGCCCGAGATGGCCGCGACCGGTGTCTCACCCGGCTCGGGGCCCGCGCCATCCAGGAACCCGGTCAGCTCGGCGATCTCAGCGACCCGTCCGCAGAAGTCGGGCAGGTCACGCGGAAGCTGGCGGGGCACGGCCTGCTGGGGCAGCGCGCCATCGTGGATGCCGCCGTCGCGCATCCCGTCACCGGGGAACCCGTCGGCATCGCCCAGCGGCTCCCTGGTCAGCGACGGGTCGGCCCGGAGAATCTTCAGCTGCAGCTCCTGCAGCGTCGCGCTGGGGTCGATCCCCATCTCGTCGCCGAGGGCCCGGCGCAGGTTCTCATAGGCCGCGAGGGCGTCCGCCTGGCGCCCGCCTCGCAGCAGCGCGAGGATCAGCTGCCCGACCATGCGCTCACGGAACGGATGGGCGTCCACCAGCGTCGTCAGCCGGGCCGCGACCGCCTCATGCCGGCCCAGCTGAAGGCCGAGCTCCGCCCACCGCTCGCACGCATCGAGGTACCGGCGGGTCAGCCGGGGAACGGCCTCGTTCAGCACCGGCGAGTCAAGGTTCTCAAAGCGCTGGCCGCGCCACAGCCCGACCGCCCCGGCCAGGGCCGACTCGGCGGCCTCGGCCGATGCGGCCTGGTCCGCGGCCGCGATCAGCTGCTCGAAGCGCAGCAGGTCCAGGTGGCCGGCATCGGTGCGGATCCGGTAACCGTGCGGGAGCGTCTCGATCAGATCGTCGCCGAGCACCCGGCGCATCCGGGCGATCCCGGTGTGCAGGGCGGCCCGGGGATGCACCGGCGGACGGCGGTCCCACACGGTCTCGGTGAGCGCGTCCCCGGAGACGACCCGGTTCGCCGACAGCAGCAGGCCGGCCAGAAGCTTGGCCAGCGTGCCCCCGCCGAATTCCACCGGCTGGCCGTCCCGGATCACCTCGACCGGGCCGAGTACCCGGAATTCCAGCTCAGACACGTCCGCCCGTACCTCCCACGAATGCACCCCGACCCGTAGCAGTTCGACCGAGCATGACAGTGACGACTGACACCGTCAACGCCCCCGTACGTGGTATGCCCCGATTAAATCCAATTAGGCCTCCGACCTGCGGGAACGTATCCGGGCCCGGGTTTAGCCCCAGAGGTCACGGGAACATGAGCCCAGTGTGATGGATGGGCCATCGAACCGATATCCGGAGAGGGGAACCCATGCCTGACTTCAGTGAGTTCGCTGACGAGGCGAAGAAATTCGCCGGCGACCATCCGCAGCAGACTGACGACGCCATGAAGAAGGCCGAAGACTTCGCCGACCAGGAGACGGGCGGCCGCTACAACGACCAGATCGACAAGGGCGAGCAGGCCGCCGATCAGTACCTGGACGGCGGCCAGAACCAGAACCAGGGCGACCAGGGCGGCCAGAACCAGAACCAGGGCGACCAGGGCGGCCAGAACCAGAACCAGGGCGACCAGGGCGGCCAGAACTAGGCGCGCACGGCCGCGTTCAAGCGGCCACCCCGCGACGCGGTCGCGGGCATTCGGTGGCCGCTGAATGGTTTGGCGGGCCCCGCGCAAGCGGGGCCCGCTTCCGTTTGCCGGGCCAGGTCGCGCTGCCGCCACACCCCGATTCTGGCCCGCACCGGTCCGGCGCTCAACGGCCCCGGCCTGGAATGGGACAGGCCGCACCACCCGGCCGCCTGACCTGCACTGTGGTGCGCGGTGGGACAGCGTGCACCACCCGGTGGGACACCGGCGGCGGGTCAGCCGCTCAGCATCTGGCCGGTATCCAGCCTGCTTTTCAGCAGGCCAAAGGTGGACATCAGGTCCGCGATCCGCTGCATCTGCGCGGCATCGGTCGCGGTCGGGTACTGGCCCACGCTGATCTGCGTGACCAGATGGCTGCTGATCTTCGTGTACCGGAGCAGGGCCTGCTCGAGCGCGGCCCGGTTTCCGCCGGCGTAGGCTTGGCCGCGGTCGAGGGCCCGGATGAAGGCGGCGGCGGTCTTCGGGTACTGGCGGGCCCATGAGGTCGTGGTGACCGCGCCCGCGATCGGGAAGTTCCGCGTCGTGCCCTGGTCGGAGTCGAACACCGGCTGGGCTCCGAGGGTCGCCCGGGCCTGCGTCAGGTAGGGCTCGGTCAGCCAGGCCGCGTCGATCCGGTTCGCCTTCAGGGCGGTGGCCATGTCCGGGAACGGGATCACCGTGAAACGCACCGAGGAGGCGGGAACCTGATGAGCGGCGAGCGCGGCGTCGATCACCAGCTGGGACACGTCGGAGGTGGCATTGACGCCGATCAGCTTGCCGCGGAGCCCCGGGACGGACGTGATGTGGGCGCTGAGCAGCGCCATCACCTCGAACCCCCGCAGGCCAGATATCCCTCGGCCAGGATCCGCAGCTTCGCCGCCCCGTGAGCCTCGGCACTGAGATAGGACACCAAGTTGCCGTAGGTGATGTCGAACGTGCCGTTCACCAGCAGGGGCATGACCTGCCCGGCGCCCTGGATCGGGACGATCCTTGACGTTCAGCCCGGCCGCCTTGAAGTATCCGCGCTGCTCCGCCACGTACAGCCCGCTGGCCGTCACCGACTGGACGACGCCGACCGTCAGGTCGGGCCGCTCGACGGGGGCGACGTGAACGGCGGCGGGAGACCCGCCGCTCCCGCATCCCGCGACCGCGGATGCCGCCGCGACGACAACGATGCCAATTGTGGCCAGGAACCGGTACCTGCTCGCACACGCTGGCTTCACGGGACGTCATCATCCCATTCGGGCGCGGCGGCCGAAATAGCCCCTGGAAAAGGGATGAATAGGCCCCGCCTCGCTACCTGGCCAAAACTCGCGCCCCGTTGGCCCAGGAGTCGTCCCAGCGCGCGACAATGGTCGCCGACATGACTGCTGACCGCCTCCCGACCGGCCGCATCACGCCAGCTCGCCCGCTCCTCGACGCGGCGGCGCTGAGCGAGTATGCCCGGCGCCCGGGCCACGTGTGGCGGGAGATTTCGGTCGCGGAACGGACCGGATCCACCAACGCCGACCTCGTCGCGCGGGCTCGGGCCGGCGCACCGGAAGGGCTCGTGCTCGTGGCCGAAGAGCAGGTGGCGGGCCGCGGCCGGATGGGCCGCGCGTGGCTGAGCCCGCCGCGGGCCGCGCTGACGTTCTCGGTGCTGCTCCGGCCGGACGGTGTGCCGGCCGCGCGGCTCGGCTGGCTGCCGCTGCTGGCCGGCGTGGCCACGGCGGGCGCGATCCGGCCGGTCTCGGGGCTGGAGGCCCAGCTCAAATGGCCCAACGACGTGCTCATCGGGCCGCGGAAGCTGGCCGGGATCCTGGCCGAGGCCTCCGGCGGCGCGGTGGTCGTGGGCATCGGTCTCAACGTCTCCACGGCGCAGGCCGAGCTGCCCGCCCCGGCTCCCTCCGCGCTGGCCGCGACGTCGCTGCACCTGGAGGGCTCGGCCAGCCTCGACCGGGACCTGCTGCTGCGCCGGGTCCTCGACGAGCTCGAACGCTGGTACGTCGCGTGGCGGTCGGCCGCGCCGCCGGGCGATCCGGGGAACAGCGGGCTTCGTTCGGAATATCTCGGGCTCTGCTCGACGGTCGGCCATGACGTGCGGGTCGAGCTTCCGGGCGGCCAGGTGACCGAGGGCACGGCGGCCGATGTCGACGCCGACGGGCGGCTGGTCGTCGCCGGTCCAGCGGGCACGACGGCCATCGGCGCCGGCGACGTGCGGCACGTACGCTGACCCGCCGGCGCTGGCCCGCCGGCGCTGGCCGCCGGCGCTGGCCCGCCAGGCCAGCGGGCGCCCAGGCTAGCCTTGCGGATCATGGATGGCATCATCGAGCGGCGGCAGGGACCCATCGCCGAGATAGTGCTGGACCGGCCCGGGGCGCTCAACGCCATCGACACGGCGATGGGCTGCCGGCTGGCCGCCGTGTGCGCCGAGATCGCCGCCGACGGCCACGTTCACGCCGTGGTCCTCAGCGCGTCCGGGGACCGCGCCTTCTGCGCTGGCGCCGACCTGCGGGAACGCAACCGGATGAGCGACGAGGAGCTACTGCGTCAGCGGCCCGTCTTCCGCGCGGCGTTCGGCGGCGTGCTCGGCCTGCCCCAGCCCGTGGTGGCCGCCGTGCACGGATACGCGCTGGGCGGCGGCTGCGAGCTGGCCCTGAGCTGCGACCTGATCGTGGCCGACGAGACCGCCGTCTTCGGCCTGCCCGAGACGACCGTCGGCCTGGTCCCGGGCGGGGGCGGCACCCAGCTCGCGCTGCGCCGGCTCGGCGCGGGTAAGGCGGCCGACCTCGTGCTGA
The DNA here is from genome assembly GCA_963718475.1 of uncultured Actinomycetes bacterium. GTDB lineage: Bacteria > Actinomycetota > Actinomycetes > Streptosporangiales > Streptosporangiaceae > CAVQZM01. The sequence goes on from CAVQZM010000056.1 coordinate 6,361, forward strand.
CCGGACGGAGACTCGGCATCGAGGAGGCGGAACGGATCGGCCTGGTGGACCGGCGGGTGCCGGCCGGGACGGCCCGGGAGCGCGCGTTCGAGGCCGCCGAGGCGATCGCGGCCAACTCTCCCGTCGCCGTCCGCGCCGCCAAGCGGGCGATCCGCCAGGGCTGGGGCGTCGGCCTGCAGGCCGGGCTGGAGATCGAGGACGCCGCCTGGCGCACCGCCGCGACCTCGGCCGACCGCCGCGAGGGCATCGCCGCGTTCACCGAGAAGCGGGCCCCTCGCTGGCCGGGCCAGTCGGCCGGGGGGACGGCACGGCGCAGGCGGCGGATATGGTCGGGGTGAACGGCCACCTGCGTCGCATTCCTGGAGGGTCATGCGTCTGACCAAACTCGTGCATGCGTGTGTTCGGCTGGAAAAAGACGGGCGTGCGCTGGTCATCGACCCCGGTGTCTGCGCGGCCCCGGCGCGCTCGACGGAGCCGACGCGGTGCTGATCACCCACGAGCACTTCGATCATCTCGACCCCGACGGCCTGCGCACCGCGATGACCGCCCACCCCGGCCTGGAGCTGTGGACCAACACCTCCGTGGCTCGAGCAATTCGCGGAATTCACCGGCCGGGTGCACGGCGTCCGGCATGGCGAGGAGTTCAGCGCGGCGGGCTTCGGCGTCCACGTCTACGGCGAGCAGCACGCGCTCATCCACCGTGACATCCCCATCATCGCCAACACCGGGTTCCTGATCGACGGGACCGTCTTCCACCCCGGCGACGCGCTGACCGTGCCCGAGGACGAGGTGCCGGTGCTGCTGCTGCCGGTCAGCGCCCCGTGGCTGAAGACCGGGGAGATGATCGACTACACCCGCGAGGTCCGGCCCCGGCAGGGCATCGCGATCCACGACGCGCTGTACAGCGACCTGGCGCTGCCCGGCCTGGCCAACTGGCTCAACCTGGCCGGGGACCCGGTCGGCGCGAAGATGACGCGCCTGGTGCCGGGCACCAGCGTGGAGCTGTAGCGGCGGGAGGTACGGATGGGTGACCTGCCCGGGCGGATCTCGCTGCGCGAGGTCGGGCCGCGCGACGGCCTGCAGAATGAGGACCCGGTCCCCACGGAAGCCAAGATCGCGCTGGTTGACCGGCTGTCGGGCACGGGCGTGGGCCGGATCGAGGCCGTGTCCTTCGTGAGCCCCAAGGCGATCCCGCAGATGGCCGACGCCGACGACGTGTGGCGGCAGGTGCACAAGGCGGCCGGGGTGCGCTACTCCGCCCTCGTGCCGAACCTGCGCGGGGCGCGGCGGGCGCTCGACGCGGGGTTCACGGAGCTGGAAGCGGTCGTGTCGGCGTCGCAGACGCACAACCGCCGGAACGTGAATCGCAGCACCGGAGGAGTCGCTCGACGACATCGCCGCGGTCATCGACCTGGCCCACTCGGCCGGCGCGACCTGCCAGGTGATCGTGTCGACCGCCTGGGGCTGCCCGTTCGAGGGCGACGTGCCGGCCGGGCGGACGGTGGGCGTGGCGGGCCGCGCGGTGGCGGACGGGGCGGACTCGGTGTCGTTCGGCGACACGACCGGGATGGCCACGCCGGGCCGGGTGCGGCGCCTGGTGGGCGAGTTCCGCTCCCGCTATCCGGACGTCTCGCTCAACCTGCACTTCCACAACACCCGTGGCACCGGGCTGGCCAACGTGCTGACCGCCCTCGAGCTGGGGGCCGACGACTTCGACACGTCCGTCGGCGGCCTCGGCGGATGTCCCTACGCGCCGGGCGCCACCGGGAACATCGCCACCGAGGAACTCGTGCACATGGTCGAGGACATGGGCGTGGCGACCGGGGTGGACCTGGAGGCGATGATCGGGGCGGCCGCCGAAGCGGAACGGATCGTCGGCCGGCCCCTGCCATCGCAGGTGCTGCGGGCCGGTCCGCGGACCAGGACGATCCCGGCCTGAAGGGTACGCTCGGCCAACGTGAACGCGCATATCACCGAACCGGCCGCCAGCTCACCGGATATCCCGTCGCCCGCCGAGCTGCGGGACCGCATCGAGCAGGGCGGCGCCCGGCGCTACCACGAGGCCGCCGCGGCCAAGGGCAAGCTGTTCGCCCGGGAGCGCATCAGGCTCCTGGTCGACGAGGCCAGCTTCACCGAGGACGGGCGGTACGCCAATGCGCTGGCCGACGGCCTGCCCGCGGACGGCGTGATCACCGGGACCGCGACGATCGGCGGCCGGCCGGTGGCCCTGATGGCCAACGACTCCACGGTCAAGGCCGGCTCGTGGGGCCCGCGGACCGTCGAGAAGATCATCCGCATCATCGAGAAGGGGTACGAGTCCGGCCTGCCCATCGTCTACCTGGTCGACTCGGCCGGAGCGCGGATCACCGACCAGGTGGAGATGTTCCCGGGCCGGCGCGGCGCCGGGCGGATCTTCCACACCCAGGTGCGGGCGTCCGGGTCGGTCCCGCAGGTGTGCGCGCTGTTCGGCCCGTCGGCGGCGGGCGGCGCCTACATCCCGGCGTTCTGCGACTTCGTCGCCATGGTCGACGGCAACGCCTCGATGTACCTGGGCAGCCCGCGGATGGTCGAGATGGTGGTCCGGGAGAAGACCACCCTGGAGGAGATGGGCGGGGCGCGCATGCACTGCACCGTTTCCGGCTGCGGTCACTTTCTTGCCGATTCCGAACGAGACGCACTCGAAGCCGTCCGCTCCTATCTCAGTTACCTGCCGGGGAACTGGACGCAGGCACCCGCCGGCGCAAGCGGCCCGCGACCCGAGCCGGCCGACCTGCGCGCCATCGTCCCGGCCAGCGAGCGCCAGCCGTTCGACATGCGCCGCTACGTCCGCGGCCTGGCCGACGAGGGATCGCTGTTCGAGGTGCACGGTCTGTGGGCCCGCGAGCTCCTGGTCGGGTTCGCGCGGCTGGCCGGTGAGGTGGTCGGGATCGTGGCCAGCAACCCCCTGCACAAGGGCGGCGTGCTGTTCGTCGACTCGGCGGACAAGGGCACGCGGTTCATCCAGACCTGTGACGCGTTCGGCATCCCGCTGCTGTTCCTGGCCGACGTGCCCGGGTTCATGGTCGGCACGGCCGTGGAGCGGCAGGGCATCATCCGGCATGGCGCGAAGATGATCAGCGCGGTCTCGGACGCCACCGTGCCGAAGATCTGCGTCGTGGTCCGGAAGGCGTACGGGGCCGGCCTGTACGCGATGGCCGGCCCGGCTTCGAGCCCGACGCGACGCTGGCCCTGCCGACCGCGAAGATCGCCGTGATGGGCGCGGAAGCGGCGGTGAACGCCGTCTACGCGGGAAAGCTGGCCGAGCTGACCGACCCGGAGGAGCGGGCGGCCGAGACGGACCGGCTGCGCCGTGAGTACGAGCGGGACATCGACATCCTGCGGCTGGCCGGCGACCTGGTCGTCGACGACATCGTCGAGCCGGAGGACCTGCGGGGCGAGCTGATCCGGCGGTTCGCGGCGGCCCGCGGCAAGGACCGGCGGCCGCCCCGCCGGCGGCATGGCATCGCGCCGGTCTGAAGACGCTCTACGATCAAGCCATGACGAGCGTCTTGCTCGCGGAGGACGATGCGTCCATCTCCGAGCCCCTGTCCCGGGCGCTGCGGCGCGAGGGATACCACGTCGACGTGACCGCCGACGGCCCCGCCACGCTCGAGCGCGCGCTCGGCGAGGGGATCGACCTGATCGTGCTGGACATCGGGCTGCCCGTGCTGGACGGGCTGGAGGTCTGCCGCCGGGTCCGGGCCGAGGGACACGCCGTGCCCGTGCTGATCCTCACCGCGCGGGCCGACGAGGTGGACACCGTGGTCGGCCTGGACGCCGGCGCCGACGACTACGTGACCAAGCCGTTCCGGCTGGCCGAGCTGCTGGCCCGGGTCCGCGCGCTGCTGCGCCGCGGCACGGCGGAAAATTCCACGGTCATGGGGGTGCGCATCGACCCGGAAGCGCGGCGCGCCTGGCACGGCGACAACGAGCTCGAACTGACCACCAAGGAGTTCGACCTGCTGTGGATCCTGTTCCGGGACGCCGGCAAGGTCATCACCCGCGAGCAGATCATGCGCGAGGTGTGGGACGCGAAGTGGTGGACGTCGACCAAGACGCTCGACATGCACATCTCCTGGCTGCGCCGCAAGCTCGGCGACGACGCGCACAGTCCCCGCTACATCACGACCGTGCGGGGGGTCGGATTCCGCTTTGAGCGCGGCGACTGACCGCGCGCCCCAGGCTGGGGCGCGGGAGGGCTGAGGCATGCGGCGCCGCCTGCTGCTAATCAACCTGGCCGTCTCGGCCGTCGCCGTCCTGATGGTCGGCATCCCTGCGGCCGCGCTGACCGCGGGCAGCACCCGCGGCGTCATCATCGGCCTGTCCTGCGCCGCCCTGGCGGTGACCGCCGCCGGGGCCCTGGTCCGGTCCCGGGTGGTCAGCCGCCCGCTGGCCGAGCTGGCCGAGGCGGCGGACCGGCTCCGGTCCGGCGATCCGCGGCCTATCGGCCGGCGCTACGGGCTGGCCGAACTGGACCAGATCGCGGACGGCCTGGACAGCTCCAGCCGCCGGGTCACCAGTCTCCTGACGGCCGAGCGGGAACTCGCGGTCGACGCGTCCCATCAGCTGCGGACGCCGCTGACCGCGCTGTCGATGCGGCTGGAAGAGGTGATCGCCGCGGCCGACGATCCCGACGCCGTCCGCGAGGAGGGCGGCGCGGCGCTGGCCCAGGCCGAGCGCCTGGCCGACGTGGTCAGCCAGCTGCTGGACCCCGCGCGCCGGGCCACGGCCGGGACGGCCTCGCTGACCGGGGTCGACGCGATCGTCGACCAGCAGGTGGTCGAGTGGGCGCCGGCCTTCCGCCGGTCCGGCCGGAAGCTCGTGGTGACCGGCGACCGCGGCCTGCGCGCACACGTCACGCCCGGTGGCCTGGCCCAGGTCCTCGCGACCTTGCTGGACAACGCGATGATGCACGGCGCCGGGACGGTCACGATCCGCATCTCGCAGAACACCAAGTCAGTCGTCATCGAGGTCGAGGACGAGGGCAAGGGGGTTCCCCAGGAACTGGTGTCCCGGATCTTCGAGCGCACCGTGAGCACCCGGCCCGAGGGAACCGGCCTCGGGCTCTACCTGGCCCGGACGATGGCGGCAGCGGACGGCGGGCGCGTGGTGCTCGTTCGCCAGCGGCCGCCGGTGTTCGCGGTCTTCCTGCCCCGGTTGCCCCCGGCCAGCCGGGCCCAGGCCGTCCGCAGTGGCCCGGCCTGAGGGCCAGGCGTGAGCGCCGTCAGGCGGTGACGGCCGCGGGCAGGCGGCGGTCCGTGACGGCGTGCCAGGTCAGGTAGATGACCGCGGTGATGACGAAGCCGGCCTCGAACGTCAGGTCGCCGACGGACGGCACATGCTGGGGCACGAGGCCGACGTACTCGGTCTGGTTGGAGAACAGCCAGATGGACAGGCCCATCCCGGCCAGCATGGCCACCGGGCCCGCCCAGTTCTCGTGTTTCCGGTTGAACAGCAGGGGCTCGATGACGCCGGGGCCCTGGCCCCGGCGCAGCACCCGGTCGCAGAACACCACGGCCAGCCACGGCGCGATCCAGTAGGCGATGATCAGCAGGAAGTTCTGGTACTTGGTGCCCGCGTCGTGCAGGCCGGTCAGCGCGACCACGAAGCCGATGGCGCCGAACACCAGGGCCACGATCGCGCGCCGCAGGGACAGCGGCAGCCTGATACCGAGCGCGGTGAACGACAGCGCGCCGGAGTAGATGTTCAGCACGTTCGCGGAGATGCCGCCGAGGCAGATGGCCAGCAGGGTCAGGTCGGCGAGCGGGGTGGCCAGCAGCCCGGTGAACGCGCCGGTCGGGTTGCTGCCCAGCGCGGCGCCCGGGCTCACCACGGTGGCGGCCGCCGCGCCGACGATCTCGAGGAACGCGCACGACAGGAACAGGCCCAGCCCGGACCACCAGGCGACCGCGGCCTTGTTCACGTCGGGCCGGAGGTACCGGGTGTAGTCGGACGCGTACGGGTTCCAGCCGACCGCGTAACCGAACGACGCGCCCAGGGTCAGCAGGAACGCGCCGGGGATCGTCTTGTGCGTCGCGCCCGGGTGCGCCTTGGACAAGATGACCACCGACGCGATGATGAAGATGATCGTCAGGATCGGGAACGCGTACCGCTCGAAGACGTGGACCAGGTTGTGCCCGAAGAAGGCCACGACGACCTGGAGGGCCACGACGATGACCAGGCAGGCCGGCTTGGCCAGGTGGGTGAGCGTGTTGAGCGCGAACGTCGCACTCACGCTGTTGACCGCGAACCAGCCGATCCCGGCCGTGACCGAGTTGAGCCCGGCCGGCAGCACGTTGCCCCAGTACCCGAAGCCGAGCCTGCTGAGCACCATCTGCGGGACACCGTAGAGCGGCCCGGACTGCGACAGCAGGCCCTGGGTGAGGCCGCCGATCGCCGATCCGAGCAGGATGGCCAGCGCCGCCTCCCAGAAGCCCAGGCCGAAGCCGGCGACCGCGAGCACGCCGACGAAGATCGTCGCGAACTCCATGTTCGGCGAGACCCAGGTCCAGAACAGCTGCAGCGGCTGGCCGTGCCGTTCGTGCAGGGGGATGAACTCCGCGCCGCCCGGCTCGACGGCGACGACCCGGTCGCCGTAAGTGCCCTCGCGGACGACGGCGCCGGCGGGTACGTCCTGGTCAGGCACGACAGCGGCGTCATGGTCGGGCATGGCCATGTGTTCCTCCGGGCGTCCTCGTGCCAGCCGGCCTTCCCGGGGGTGGCGATCGCGCCGATAATAGGCCCATTCACCAGGAGCGATTGTATCGCGAAGGTAAATTTTGCCGGTGGTGCGGCCGGTGCGGGGCGGTGGCGCGCGGCCGGTGGCGCGGCCGGTGGCCGGCATTCGCGGACGCGGTGTGCGGGCACTGCCGGGCAGCTCATAGGCTACGGGCCGTGAGTGATCAGCTCGACGAGCGCCCCGGGCCGCCGCCCGCCCGGCCGGCGGCCGCGGCGGGCATCCCATCGGCCGGCATGGTGGGCGGGGGCCAGCTCGCCCGGATGACGTGCCGGGCGGCCGCCGAGCTCGGCGTCGGCTTCCGCGTCATGGCGGAGTCGGCCGGCGACAGTGCCGCGCTCGTCTGGCCCGATATCCAGCTCGGCGATCACCGGTCGCTGGACGACCTCCGCCGTTTCGCGTCCGGCTGCGACGTCGTGACGTTCGACCACGAGCACGTGCCCGGGCCACATCTGCTCGAGCTCGAGCAGGCCGGGTTCGTGATCCGGCCGGGAGCCGCCGCGCTCCGGTTCGCGCAGGACAAGCTGGCCATGCGCGAGAAGCTGACCGGGCTCGGGGTGCCCTGCCCCCGGTACGCGCCCGTGGGTGACCTGGCCGAGGTCGAGCGCTTCGCCGAAGGCCCGGGCGGCGCGGGCTGGCCGGTGGTGCTGAAGGCGGCCCGCGGCGGCTACGACGGCAAGGGCGTCTGGGTCTGTGACTCACCGCGTGAGGCGGCCGAGGTGATCGCGCTCGGTCTTCCGCTGCTGGCCGAGGAGTATGTGGCGTTCGACCGCGAGCTGGCCGCCCTGGTCGCGCGCTCGCCGCACCGGCAGGGCGCCGCCTACCCGGTCGTGCAGACGGTCCAGCGGGACGGGATCTGCCGGGAGGTGATCGCCCCGGCGCCCGGACTGGCCCCGGAGCGGGCCGAGGAGGCGCAGTCACTGGCGTTGCGGATCGCGGCTGAGCTGGACGTGACCGGCCTGCTCGCGGTGGAGATCTTCGAGGTCCCGGGCGGCCTGCTCGTCAACGAGCTGGCCATGCGCCCGCACAACAGCGGTCACTGGACGATCGAGGGCGCCCGGACGTCGCAGTTCGAGCAGCATCTGCGGGCCGTGCTCGACCTGCCGCTCGGCGCGCCGGGCATGCTGGCGCCGTACGCGGTGATGGCCAACCTGCTCGGCGGCACCGACCCCGACGTGTACTCCCGGTACACCCATGTGATGGCGGCCGACCCCGGCGTCAAGGTGCACCTGTACGGCAAGGCGGTGCGGCCCGGGCGCAAGATCGGTCACGTCACCGTCCTGGGCGATGACGTCGGCGCGCTGCGGGACCGGGCCCGCCGCGCCGTGAACTTCCTGCGCTGGGCCGACGAGGACGCAGAGTGAGGCAGGGCAATATGGACAGGCCCATGGTGGGTGTCGTGATGGGCAGTGACTCGGACTGGCCGGTGATGCGGGCCGCCGCCGAGGCGATGGAGGAATTCGGCGTCCCCTATGAGGCGGACGTCGTCTCCGCCCACCGGATGCCGCACGAGATGATCAACTACGGGTCGACCGCGTCGGAACGCGGGCTGCGGGTCATCATCGCCGGCGCCGGCGGGGCCGCGCACCTGCCCGGGATGCTGGCGTCGGTCACGCCGCTGCCGGTGATCGGCGTTCCGGTGCCGCTGGCTCACCTCGACGGGCTGGATTCGCTGCTGTCCATCGTCCAGATGCCGGCCGGGGTCCCGGTCGCGACCGTCTCGGTCGGCGGCGCCCGCAACGCCGGCCTCCTCGCGGTCCGCATCCTGGCCGCCGCCGACGAGGACCTGCGGGCCAAGATGACCCGCTTCCAGGACCAGCTCGCCATCACGGCCCGAGCCAAAGGCGAGGCCCTCCGCGCCCAGCGCGCCGCCGAGGGCGACCGCACCTAAGCGACCGGCACGGCCTGCGAGTGCCCGAGTGGGGGCGGCGCGCCCAGCGCCGGTCGCCGCCCCACCGCCGGCGGCTGCCCAGCGCCGGCGTCCGTCCCGGCCGCCGGCGTCCGCCCCAGCGCCGGCATCCGTCCCAGGGCCCGCCCCAGCGCCGGCGCCCGTCCTTATGTTCACAGCGGCGCCATTGTGGTGGCTACGGGACACACAGAGGTCCCTCCGTGGACACGGGGCAAGCCTCGCGCCGGTCGGCGCAACCATGATCATGTGTGGTTTTCCGCTAGGCCAGCTGGGGCTTCCACCATCATGTGGCGTTTTCCGCTTAATGTGACGTTTTCACCACATGATCATGCGCGGGCGGCCTGGGGGCGGTGCCGGTGTGGCTGGCGTGGCGATCACGCGAGTCGCAGGCGGACTGGGGCGGTGCCCTGTGGCTGGTGTGGCTGCTGCGGCGGTTGTGAGACTGGCCAGCGGGAGCGGGGCCGCTCCTTACGTCCGCAAA
>CAVQZM010000057.1:0-41203 GCA_963718475.1 uncultured Actinomycetes bacterium
GTGATGCGGCTGACCGCACCGTCCGCACAAGCCACTGTGTCCCCTCAGTCCGCGCGGGTCATCCGGTAGGTGATGAAGCCCAGGAACGAGATGATGAAGCTGAGGACTCCCGAGGTGTCCTCGCGCAACGGCAGGAGATCGGTGAGAGGCAGCGCGAGAGTCTGCGGTGCCACCAAGGCGCAGACCCCGACGTATATCCACCCGGCCATGCCATAGATGGCCAGCGCGAGGGAAACCTCCCTGACGACTTTGATGCCCCGGCCGCCGCGGGCCGGTCGGCCGGCGGGGCTCGGGCCGGCCGATGCCGATGGCCCGGGAGAGACTTTCAGCTTGCCGTTCAACCTGGCTATCCCCTATGGGCCTGAGCTTGCTGGCTAACCACCGCGTCCAAACCTATCGCCCACACCGGCTGGCCCTCAGCGGGTCCGGACAGCTCACCGGATGGCCCGGACAACCGTATAGGCGGCGAGTTTCCGCAGCCGGAGATGGCGGACCGCCGATTCATAGAGCGCGTGCAGAAGGAACGCCGGATAAGCAGCCTCGAAATAGCCGGGCTGGGCCCAGGTGAGCCACGACTCCACCCGTGAGAACCCGGCCGCGCGGAACTTCTTCTCCAGTGCCTGCGGGTAGCAGTGGTCATAAACGACGGGGAATTCGACCTGGTCGCGGGTCCACGGCATCACCAGGTGCACCACCCGCACCAGGGGGCCGAACGGAAGGAGCCGGGCGGCCAGCCCGAACAGCGAGTAACGGCACGGCACGAGGTGCAGCGCGACCCCGCCCGGCTTGAGCACCCGGGCCATGTGCCCGATCGCCGCGGGCACGCCCTGGACATGCTCGAGCAGGGCGCGGGACAAGATGAGGTCGGCCGAGCCATCCGGCATGGGCAGGCCGGCCGCGACGTCAGCGACACGCGTGTCGGAGACGTCGCCGTTCAGGGCGAGTTCCTCGGCCGAGACGTCCACCGCGACGAGCCTGACCCGCCCGGGCGGCTGAACCGACCCCGCATAGACGCACCGGCGGCCGCCGCCGAGATCAAGGACCGTTGCCCCATCGGGCAGGGCCCGGATAAGTGCGTCGGCCTCGCGTTCAAATTGCTGCCACAACGTCTTATCGGTCGGGAGCCGGAGGCGTTGCTCGGTCGCCCGTGACCACCGAACATTAGCGTTGATGACTTCACGCAGCGCCAAGCTAACTCCTAGTCATATCGTCATCGTGGTTGTGCGCGGTGCAGATCCGGCTGATGTCAGTCCTCCTGGGCGTGGCCTATGAGATTCTGCTCGGGCGTGTTCACCGGGGCGCGGCCGGGCTGCGCCTAGATCAGAGGGCAGGTTGTGAACCGGATCTACAACGTTATCTCCCCGCATCTGGACGACGCGGCACTTAGTTGTTCACTGCTGCTCGCCGCCAACCCAGGTTCCTGCGTGACCACGGTTTTCGCGGGAGGCCCGCCGTCCATGCGGCCGCTGACGACATGGGACCGGCTGGCCCGGTACTTTCCCGAGGGGGCCGACGTCGTCGGTGTCCGGCGCGGAGAGGACATCAGTGCGTCGGCGATGGTACGCGCTAAGCCTGTCCACCTCATGTACTGGGACCGCCAATACCGGAACGAAAGCTACGGCTACCAGGGGCTCGCCGAGGAGGAACTGGCCCAGGCGATCAAGGCCGAGTTTCTATCGCACCGGCCGCAGGGGCCGGCGGATTACTGGGTCATTCCGCTCGGGCTCGGGCATCCAGATCATCGCCTCGCCGCCGAGGCCGGTCTCATGCTGGCGGAGCGGGAAGCCGGTGAATTTTATGTCTATGAGGAACTTCCGTACGCGGTGGAATTGAAATCCGAAGTCGCGAGCCGGAAGAACTATTTTGCCGAGCGGGGTTTCGTGCTGAAAGAAGACCCGGCGCTAGATATCGCGGACGATCGTTCCCTGAAGGCCACTGTGATCCGATGTCATGCATCACAGCGCCGCCTCCTCCGGCGGCGAATCTGGCGCGCCCGGCGCAGCCCGGAACGTATCTGGAGGCTGCTCCGTGAATGAGCCGGAGGTCGCCGACGTCCCGAAATTGCTTCACGTTGTCGTCGGGCATGGGCTGGCGACATATTTCCTTAACGCGCTCCGGTCGGTGCGAAGCACCAGCCCGGGCGACCATGTGCTGGTCGTAGACAACGCCAGCCCGGACCCGGAGTTGCGTGACGAGCTGAAGCGGATCGCGGATGCGGACGAGGCCATCGATATCATTTTCCGTTCAGAGAACGACGTGGCGCAGAACGGGAAAGTGGGAAGCCTCTACGCTGCCTACCAGATCGCGTTCGACTACGCCATCGCCCGGGGGTTTGATCTCCTTCACCTGATCCAGGGCGACTTCCAGATGATGTGGTGGGATCGCGAGCTCGTCACCAAATCCCTGGAAATCTTCGCCTCGCATCCGCAGTGCGTAAACATTCAGATGCAGATATATTCTCGCGACCAGGAATTGACCGATGACGTGGACGAGTCAGGCGCGGACGGCCTGGCGAAACTGCGCAAGTACGGACTGACTGATACCGGCCTGTACCACCTCGGCCGCTGGCAGGCCAGGAGCATGCGCTTCGGGCCGACCGAACAGGCCCACGCCCAGCGCTACCTCGGGGACGGACTGGAAGTGGTATGTCACCCGTGGCCGACCGATGTGCCCATACCGTGGCCCGCTGTGGTCCGTAACGGTGTCCAGCGGGGCCGGGAGGTGGTCACCGGGAAGCCGTTCCTGATCAAGCCCCTGCCGGCTGGGCAGATAGCCCGGCTGAAGAGCGAGCCGGGCCGGGTATGGCGTGAAGACCTGTGCATCCCCTGGGGCTGGGCGTGCGCCACCCCCATGTGGGCCACTGATCTGGATTCCATCGACTACTGGGTGATGCGGTACCGCGACGCCAGGAAAAATGGGCTCCAGTATCTGTTTCCGCGCTTTGACGTGAGAGGAATTGACCCCAGGGGCGGCCGGAAGCTGATCAGCAGATACCAGTACCGCCCGTCTCTGTTCCGGCTGCTCGTCACGTGCCCGGCCCGCTTCGCGGCGCGCGCGGTGCTGGCGCGGCGCCCTGGCTTGCGCTGATGGGGACGACCCGGGCCGGACGGGACCAGCACACCCGCGCCGATCGCACCCGGGCCGATCGCACCCGGGCCGGCGGCACCCCGGCCCGGCGTGGCCGGCGCGTGGCCGGCTGGGGCCTGGCGGTGGCGGTGATCCTGGTCATTACCGGCGGGATCCTGGTCAGTACGGGCCTGGTCACGTTCTCGTCGTCCCCTTCGTCGCCCCCGCATTCGCTCAACACCAAGACCACGTGCGTCTACACCGGTGGCACCACGCCCGGCCTGGCCGACTTCGCCCGGCTGACCGGGCAGCCCGGCCAACTGTGTGCTGCTGTACAACGACGCGAACACGACCTGGGACCAGTGGGCCCAGCCGTGGTTCGCGAAGCCATCGTCCGACTGGCGGCAATGGCTCGGCGCCGACCCGGGGGCCCGCCGGATGGTCCTCGCGCAGGAGATGGTGCCCGACCAGGTCCCCTCCAACTGGCGGGAACTTGGTGCCGCCGGCGCCTACGACCGGTACGCGCGGCAGATGGCCGCCAACCTGGTCGCGGCGGGAATGGGCAATTCCGTGATCCGGCTCGGCCACGAGATGAACGGCACCTGGTATCACGACTCGCTGGGAACTGATCCGGCCCAGTACGGTGACTGGACCGCTTACTGGGCCCGGATGGTGAGAGTGATGCGCTCGGTGCCGGGCGCCCACTTCCTGTTCGACTGGAACGTCAACGCCGGTCACCGGAACATCCCTCTGGCCAGCTACTACCCGGGCGACAGCGTGGTCGACGTGATCGGCGTCGACATGTACGACTCCGGCATGCCGGGCAACCCCAGCGATCCCGCTGTCCGCTGGGCCCGCCTGGCCGGCGAGCCGGGGGGACTGGATGAGATCGCGGCCTTCGCCCGGCAGCACGGCAAGCCGCTCAGCTTCCCCGAGTGGGGCGTGGTGAGCGACACGAGCGGCGGGCTGAATGATGACCCGGCCTACGTGACCGGCATCGCCACCGCGATCAAGGACAACAACGTTCTGTACCAGGCTTACTTCGACCACCCGGTGGGCGGCGTCGGGACCCTGCAGGAAGCTCCGCAAACCCTGCGGCTCTGGGTGAAGTACTTCGGCCCGCAGGGCAGTGAGCGGGGGCGCCCCTGGTAAGTCCGCGGGCCGCTCGGCCATGTGCGCCGGGTTGGTGATCGTGGCGCCGCGCGACCACGCCCGTGGATGGATGGCCACCAGTTTGTCGTCGCAGAACACCTCGACGTGCGTGAGGTCCGCGGTGACCCGGACTTCCCGGCCCAGGGCCGCGGGATCGACGGAGTAGTCATTGGCGTCGAAGCGGACGTACGGCCGGTCCGTGACCTGCGTCCGGATACCCCACCGGACCCCGGGCGACTGCGCCGGCGGCTCGAGCATCGCTCGCCGGTCCCGGGAGGCGAGCGCCGCCGGCGCTTGTTCCTGACCCGGGCCGGGCCGGTTGTTCTCGATGGCCAGCCACTCTTCGAGCTGCTCATTGAACTGGATGGGGGAAAGGACCGCCTGGCCGGTCAGGAACGACCGCTCAAGGTAGGCATGCGCCGCGTCGTTGGCATCCCGCGCCTGCTCATCGGGGGGAACCACGGCGCTGCCGAGCCCGTCACAGAACCAGTCCCATTCATCAGGCGCCGGGCCAGTGACCCAGGCCAGCCCACGCGGCACCCCGCCCAGCTGGGCCAGGGCCGCCCAGCATCCGGCGTGCAGATCCGGCGTGTGCTGGGAGGGGATCAGGACCGCGGCCATCCAGCCCGAGTAGGCGCTGACCACGGTCAGCACGGGAAGCTGCCGTGACGTCCGGACCTGGCGGGAACCCACCGGAATCGCGACCGGCGGGAACCAGATGCCGCAGTACGCGACCTGGCCCGGCCGGGCGAAGCGCTGCGGCGGCCGCGCAGCCACGGGACGGCGCATCAGCCGTTCCGACAGCGCACGCAGCGATTGTTCCGCCCCGGGGCCGGCCGTCATCATGATGGGCATCGTGGTCCGGGCCGCCGTTATGCCCGGGACCAGGGACCGCGGCTCGTCCGCATCACCGGCCTCCTGCGTGGCGCTGGCGGCCTCCGCGCCGGTAACGGCCAGCGCCTCCTCGGCCCGCCGGTGCCGTCCCGTCTTGCCGGTGGCCACCACGCCCAGTCCGAGCAGCAGGGAAGCCCCCTGCGCGAGCGCCCAGCCCTCCGCGGCGCCGGTGATGCCGCGGTGCAGCAGCGCGCCGACGCAGCCCAGGACAAGCGCGGCGTTAGCGCCGTTCATGAACAGGTAGGCGCCCGTCCGGTCACGGGCGATGAGCATCGAGTCAACCAGGTACGTCCCCCCGGTCAGGAGCGTGGAAAGGGCCAGGATCCGCAGGCAGCCGGTGGCCTGCGTGGCATAGCTGGCCCCGAAGATGCGCATGATGAGGGGCGCGCCGGCCACGAGGACGACCAGGGCGGGCAGCAGCAGCCCGTAGATGGCGCGGATCGCCTTGCGGAGCTGACCGCCCATGGTGATCCCCTGACGGGAGGCCTCGGCGAACAGGACCTGCGACGTCGTCGAGGGGATGACGTTCAGGAACCCGGCCACCAGGGACGCCAGGGCGAACGGGGCGGTCTGCGCCGCTCCCCGCCCGGCGAGTACCTCCAGCGGGACCACGGTGCTCGGCAGGATGCCCAGGATCGTGGCGATGTAGTTGTGGATGGTGCCGGCCAGGTACTCACGGAACAGTTTGAACGCGGCGTCCAGCTGACCAGCGCGGGCGACCTTGGCCACCAACGGGGGCACGCTGAGCGCGGTGGCGAGAATGAGGCCCACGCTGTAGGCGATCACCAGGCCGGATGACCGAAGCGAGGTCAGCAGGAGGAGCCCGGCGATCCGGGCGACGGCCCCGGCCAGGTTGGTCCACAGCACGGCCTGCGTGGCGCGGACAGCGACGAGCGCGGCGTCGATGGCGCCGCTCAGGGCCGAGACGATGACGAGCACCATGAAGAGGATTACCGCGCTGCCGTGCTGCTGCAGGTGCAGCGAGGAAGGCAGGAAGGGCCCGAGCGCGAGGACCACGATGATGCTCAGCAGGCCGCCGAGAGCGGTAATGGCTCCCAGCGAGATCGTCATCAGCCCCCGGGGATTGGAGGTGCTGGTGAGGTGCCGGGTAATGACGTTCGGCAAGCCGAGCGCGGCGACCGCCGAGACCAGGCCGACCCCCGCGGTCAGCCCGGAGAACGAGCCCACGGTGGCCGCCGGGTACCTCCGGGCCGCCAGCGTCCAGAAGACGAAGCCGGTGAGGGCGAGAACCGCGGTGTTCGTCAGCAGTACCAGCGACCCGCGGTACAGCGGATCCCTGACCAGCTCCCGCACCCTGGAGAGCAGCCGTGACCGCGGTAGAAGGGCCATCGGGCGCCTGGTCAGGTCGGGGCAGCAGCGCTCGGCTGCACACCCGCCTGGTACGAGCCGCTGACAACGGATTCCATCGCTGACAGGGTCGCGACCGCGATGTCGTGCCACGACACCTGGGCGCTGTAGGCCGACGCGGCGGCCGACATAGCGGCCAGCCTGGACCGGTCGGCCCTGGCCAGGTCGGCGAGTGCGTCGGTCAGCCCGGCCACCGAGCCATCGTAACGGAGCACGGCGTCCCCGGGCAGGTCGGCCAGCCCGGGCAGGTCCGGCACGATGAGCGGGCGGGCGTGCGACAGGGCCAGCTCCGCGCTGCCGCTGGTCGTGACCTGGCGGAAGGGCAGCACGACGACGTCGGCCCGGGTCATCAGCCCGGCCACCTCACGCTCGGGCACATGCTCCAGGCGGACCCGGACGTTCCCCGCCGCCCTCAGCTGGGCCCGCAGGCCCGGATCGTCGCACTGGCCGGCGACGGTCAGGTGGGCCGGGATTCCGGGCGGCAGGGCATTGAAGGCGGCGAGCAGTTCCTCGACGCCTTTGTACGTCGTGACCCGGCCGAAGAACAGGAACTCCCGGGCCGGCCGCCGCTACCCGGCCCGCGCTGCGCCGCCGGGGCGGGCGCGGCGGGCGCGGCGGGCGCGGCGGGACCCATCGGGCCGTGCCTGATGATCAGCGACGCGTGCGGTACGGCGCCGAGCTCCCGGAGCCCGTCGAGCGCGGCGGGCGAGTGGGCCAGGACGACATCGCAGTGGCGGACCAGAGCCCGCCGGGCGGCGGCGTCGTCCGCGAAGACCGGCGTGTGAGGCAGCACATTGTGCGCGGTCCAGACCAGGCGCAGCCCGAGCCGCTTGGTTACGCGGAGCCACAGCCCGAACCAGGCCTGGCCCAGCCGCCGCACCGCTGTGAACTGGCGCCCGCCCGGCAGGTTGAAGCCGAACACCCAGTGCAGGTGCACGAGCCGGGCCCCGGCCGCCCGCCGGGCCGCCAACTCGGCCGGCAGGAGCAGCAGGTTCAGCGTGCTGGACGGCGTCAGCTGGCCGAGGTAGGTGACCTCAACCCCGAGCTGCTCCATCTCGGAGTAGAGGAGCCGCTGGTAAGGGTTCCGGTCGCGGGGGAAGGCCAGGATCTTCATCGGCCGGTGAGTTCCGCGAGAACGCCCGCCCCGTACGCGAGGTGATCGGCCAGGACCTTCACGGCGCCCAGTGAGCGATTGCGCCAGGCCGGTATGAGCAGCAAGGCCGGGTACAGCGGGAAGACCAGCGTGAGCGGAAGCCCGAGCAGGAACACGGGATAGACGATCACCATGGGATCGTCGCGGAGCATGCGCCGGCGCCGGGACCGGTGCTTCCGGTAGAGCCGGGCCCGCGCCTTCCCGTAGGCGTACGCCCGCCGTAGCTGCCGCCGCCATGTTCCCCAGTCGTGGCGTACGACCGCGTCCGGCACGGCCCGGATCCGGTAGCCGGCGTCCCCGAGCCGCCAGCTGAAGTCGATGTCCGAGCCGTAGGCGAACTTCTCGTCGAATCCGCCGACCGCGTCGAACGCCTCGCGGCGGAACGCCAGGTTGATCGTGGGGCACTCTTTGAGGTACCCGTCCGAGGGGATGTGCCGCGCGGCCGCGAGGCTGTAGGGATCGAAGTCTTCGGCGGTCGCGAACGCCGGCCCCGCCGTGACGTACTCCCGGGCCTGCCCGTCCTCCCCGTCGTGGAGCGGAGCGGTCAGCCGGGCCAGCCAGTCGCCGCCTGGATAGCAGCCGGAATCGGTGAAGACGATGATGTCGCCTCTGGCCGCGCGCACTCCGGCGTTGCGCTGATGCGGGATCGTCACCCCGGCTCCGGCCGGCCGCTCGAACTGGATCCAGCGCACCGCTGGATCGTGCGCGCGCCTGATGTGGTCGAGCCGGCCGTCGGAGGCGTCGACGACCAGGATTTCGCACGGCTCGGCCAGGCTGGCCGCCGAGGCCTGGTCGCGCACGGCGCTCAGCGTCCCGTCGAGAGCGGGCTCGTCCTTGCTGATGATGACGACGGAGATCATCCGCGGAATACCTCCGAGGAACCGTTCGCGTACACGGCGTTGAAGTTCGCGTCGAGGAAGCCGAGCGGAAACGCGTACGTGACGGCGTGGTTGTCGAATAGCTGCCGGGCCTGCCCGTCGACCAGGTTGGCCCGGCTCGCGTAGACCCAGGCGTTCTGGTCCAGGGTCTGCGGGGTGATGTCGTTCAGCAGCCCGCGGCTGATCGGGGTCTCGGCGTTAAGCCGCAGCTCCCCGTAGCGGTCGGCGTACACCAGCTGACCCGATCGGACCTGCTGGCCCAGCCACTGGGCCGAGGCGATCTCGGGCACCGTCGTGTTGTACCGCTCGTAGTCCTCGCCGCTGCTGGCCAGGTTGGTGGCCGTCCCGCCGCCAAGTGCGGCCCCGGTCAGGCCGCTCATTTCGGCAAAGACAACGACGAGAGCCACGGCCGCCCCAATCGGGACCAAGGACGGCCACCGCCGGAGCCGGGCGGTCAGGCCCTGCAGCGTCCACGACATCGTGATGCCCAGGACCGCGAACGCCTGCAGGAAGGCGCGCTGCTGGTTGTAGGCGCTGGCGATCGTGCCGCTCAGCCTGATCGCGGCCAGCGCGAGCAGCGTGCCCGCGCTGAGCAGCGCCAGCTGCCGGGCGACGGTCGGCGTTTTCCTCCGCAGGGCCAGGACAATCGCCCCGATCGCGCCGAGCAGCTCAGCCAGCTGCCCAGCTACCAGCTCGATGAGGCTGAGCAGGCTGTGCACGGAGCCGAGCCGGACCGGGGGCTCCGGCGCCGCGGCGTCCCGCAATGCGTATTTCGCCGCCGTGGCGTCCGGGAGCGGCGTGACGAACTTCTCCTGGGCCGCGTATTGCTGCGCGACCTGGCGCTGGTACTGCGACGCGCTCATCGGAGACTGCGTGTTGCCGTTCAGGTAGCTGGAGATCAGGTTCTGCCCCGATGCCTGGGTGGGGAGCAGATTCAGCCCGTGGGATTTCGTCAGGCTGACGAATTGCGACACGTTGGACGCGGACTGGGTGACGGGTCCGTACCAGATAACGGCGCCGGCGGCCGTCACTGCGAGCGCGACCACGAACGCGCCCGCCACTCGCGGGACGTCGCGGAACCACGACACCACCCACTGCAACCCGACCAGCAGCGCGAGCATCCCGATCGCGAAGTACGTCGTGGAGTAGTGGGACAGGGCCATGCCCACGCCGAAAACGGCTCCCAGCACCCACCGGGGACCCCTGGTCACGCTGGTATCGAAAACGGCGCCGAGCATCGCGATGAAAAAGATCATCGCGATCTCCTGCCGGGCCAGGGCCGGCAGCTCCTGGGCGAACGTACTCTGCACGACGATGAATGACGCGGCCACGAAGGCCCAGCGGCGCTCGACGATCCTCAGGCCCAGGCTGAAGATCCCCACCGGGAACAGGGCGGTGATCGCCGGGTACAGCAGCTTCAGCACCATGAGGTCGGAGACCCCGGACAGGAAGTGCAGGTCGGCGGGGAGGAGCGTGACGGCGGGCAGAGCGCCGTACGCGTCTCCAGGATGAGAAAAATGCCAGACCCCGCCGAGCACGGTGTGGTGGAGCGCGTAGTACTCGGTCGAGATGTCGAAGCCGTAGACGACGTCTCCGCGCAGCGAGTACGCCCACATGACCGCGAGGCTGACCGCGTACAAGATGACCGTCAGCGAGGTGCTGCCCAGACGCGGCGCCCGGGCGATGCCCCACACCATCGCGACGACGCAGGCGGCCGCGGCCGCCACGGCGACCGCATTACCGTGGCCGCTGTTCAGCCGGAGGGCCCCGGCCCCGGCCAGGAGCGGGATGAGCAGCGGCCAGCACCGCCGCCGGCCAGCCCGCCGCGTCCAGGCTGCGCCATGGGATCGCGGTGCTCACCGGGGCCCGCAACGACACGGCGAGCAGCCCGGCACAGCTCAGCTCGACGCCGACGAGGAGCGGGACGGTCCGCAGCGGCTGGCTGACGCCGACCAGGGGACCCACGCCGTCGACTGCGAGGCTGGAGACGATCAGCACGGCGAGTGAAGCGGCCGGCACGTACATTGGGAAAGAGGCGACCGCCCGGCCGGGAACCCGGAGCGCGCGGAGCAGCAGTACACCCGGCACCACGAGGAGCAGCGGGAACAGCAGAAGCTCCGCGCCCCACGACCGGTGCAGGGCGACGAGGACCGCTACCAGCGCAAGCAGCGGCAGGTAGGCGCGGAGCACCGCCTGCGGAGGCCGGGCGGCGTGTCGGCCGTGTGACGCCGGAACGAACGGGATCTGCGGGCTGACCGCGTTCCTGACCGTCACAGCACCTGTTCCAGCGTGGGACTGTCCACCGCATCGCGCGGGCGCTCAGGCGCCAGCCGGCGAAATCGCCAGAACCCCTGAATGATGCCGACGTCTTCGCAGGTCTCCTGGGCGAGTTGGACGTAGGCGTCGAGCACCGCAGGAGCCTGGTGCTCGCGGATAGCGGCCCGAAGCCCCCGGGGGTAGAGGACAAGGGGCGTCACTGCCGCGGCGATGGCCAGCGCGGGCCGCCAAACCGCCGCGGCCAGCAGCATGAGGACGAGCACCGGGCCCGGGAACATCGTCGGTGGCAGCGACGGCCACTTCCGGTGCAATCGGGCTGACCCGATCCCGTAGGAACGGCTGCGGCGCAGCGTGTCACGCAGTTGCGGCTTGAAGTGGTGGACGACCCGGGCCGTCGGGACGAACGCCAGACGAGCACCCGGGAGGCTCTGGGCGACCCGCATGCACAGGTCCAGTTCCTCAGCCCCGAACCGGAACCTCTCGTCGAACTGGCCCGCCTGGAACAGCGCCTTGCGGCTGAACGACATGTTGGCGCCCGCGAACGAGTACACGTCTCGTGGCCCGGTCCTCGGCTGTGCCGACCACTGGCGGCGGAGATAGAGGCAGAAGCGGTACGGGAGGCTGTAACTCTCCGTAAGCTCCAGCTCAAGCGGGACAAGTGGGTTGTTACGGGTCAGGAAGCCGCTGAGGTAGCCGGGCGGAGTGCGGGGAATGATCGGCCCGGACACGCCAACGACGTCGTCTTCCGCATAGCCGGAGAGCAGATGGTGCGCCCACTCCGGCTCGGGTTCGCAGTCGTCGTCCAGGAACGCGACGATGTCCGCGGTCGCGGCGTTCAGCCCGGTGTTACGGGCGGCGGCGATCCCGAGGTTGGCCGGATGACTGAGGACGGTGGCGCCGTGCGCCTGCGCCACGGGGACGGTGTCGTCGGTGGATCCGTCGTCGACGACCAGGATCTCCATGCGCGGCCGGATCGACTGGGCGGCCAGCGCGCGCAGACACCGGTCCACGCCACTTGCGCCATTGAGCGTGGGGATGACGACGGTCAGGTCAGGGTGCATCGGGCAGGCTCCCGGCTCCGGCGACGGCCCCGGCGGGCACGGTTTCGGCCGGCTTGGCGGTCACGTCGTACACGCCGAGCGTGGCCGTGACGACCGAGTCCATGTCCGCGGCCAGGCGTCCGGCCACCGGTCTGGGCCCGTTCATCCGGCGGCGCGGCGAGGAAACGGGTCAGGACCGCGGCTAGCTCCCCGGGGAAGCTAGGGGCGAACGTCCAGGGGGATCCCGCATATTGCTCGCCGAGGCCGCCTGCCGTGCTCGCGAGGACCGGCACGCCGAAGGCATTAGCGAGGCCCGCCACCCCGCTCTGCTCGATGCGCCGGTAGGGAAGCATGACCGCCGCCGCGGCCTGGAACCACCCCGCCACGTCGGCTTCGGGAACGTATCCGGTGCGGACGATGACGTCCTTGAGCCCGTGGCGGCGGACCATGCGCAGGACCCGGGCCAGGTGAAGCCGGTCACGCAGCTCGAACACGCGGAACAGGCTTTGCCGGGGCCGTACCGTCCCGGCGATAACCAGGCGCACCCGGTCCAGCGACGGCGTACCGGACCTGCGGATAATGCCCAGCGCCTGGACGAGATCGTCTAGTCCCTTGTCTACGTGGACGAACCCGAACGCGAGCAGCAGTTCCGCCTCACCGAGCCCGAAGTGGCCCCGCAGGTCCGCCGCGGACGACACCACGCGCGGCAGCAGGCTCTCCGGGTGGCTGATCACGGTGACCTTCGCTTCCGGCAGGCCAACCTGGCCCGTGAGCGCCCCCAGCGCGCTCTGGGTGTGCACGATCACGTGATCACACTGGGCCGCGAGCTTCCGGTACAGCGCACGTCCCGGACCGCGCAGCAATGCCGTGTCCCGGGTTACCTCGTGCATGGTCGCGACCACCGGCATCTGGCCGGCGGCCCGGATCAGGCAGAGCCAGGAAAGCAGCGCCCGCGTCCTGGTGCCGAATGCCCCCACGCCGAACTGCACGTGTATGACATCAGGGGACCACGAACGCACCGCGTCGCCGAGCACGGCGAGATCCGCCGGGCCTCCGCCGAGGGCGCCGAGCACGTCAGCCGATGAGCCCTCCGGCGCGCGCGGGACCACGACCCGGGTCTCGTGCCCGCCCGCCCGGAGCGCCGTCATCAGGGTGCGCGTGTAGGTGCCGATGCCGTCCTGCGCCGGCGGGAAGGGGCTGACGAACAAAATCTTCATATCCCGAACGCCTCTGCTACTCGGTCAGCGGTCGCGTCCCAGCTGTACTCGCGGAGCCACGGATCGGGCTGGCCGGCACCCGGGCCCGCGAGAACCGTCTTCACCGCGGTGGCCAGAGCCGGTGCCGACGGCTCGCATACGGTGCCGCGGACCGACCGCTGGACAAGATGCCGGGCCATGTTGTCCGGCGCCGACGTGGTGATGACGGGCACACCGCAGGCCAGCGCCTCGAGCACGGCGATCCCGAACCCTTCGCGGGCCGACGGGAAGACGCACACCCGGGCCGCCTTGAGCAGGCCGTAGACGTCCTTCTGCTCGCTGACGTCGTTGCGGAACTCCACGGCGTCGGCGATGCCCAGTTCCTCCGCCCGGGCGTGGAGGGCCGTTCGCTCCGGCCCGTCCCCGATGACCCGGCACGTCAGCGCCAGCCCCTCGGCGTGCAGCTGCGCGATCGCCTCCAGCAGCATGCCGACGCGCTTATGGGCCATGAGCAGGCCCACGACGGCTATGTCGGTGGGCGCCGAGTCGGGATGAGTCCTCGCGACCTCGGCCAGGTCCATGCCGTTGGGGGCCACGCTGACCGCGGGCTTGTCACCGACCAGCGCGCGCAGCCGCTCCGCCGTCTGCGGGGACGCGGCGATGATGTGGTCGGGCAGCCGCATGGCCAGCGACTCGATCAGCCACGCCGCGAAGCCCAGCCGGCCGAGGTACTGGCGCCAGTACGACCGCCCCCAGACCTCGTGCCAGGTGACGACGAACCGCTTGCGCTTCAGCGTGGTGACCACGCGAAGCACCAGGACCTGCGCGAACGGAATGTGGTCGGCTTCGAGAACGTCGAAGTCCTGGCCGAGCATCCGCAGGCAGGCCAGCCCGAACACCGCGGCCTGCCACAATGACCGGCGGTCCTTCACGTACAGCGGGACCAGCCGCGAGATCGCGTGGAAGGTCACGCCGTCCTCGTGGCGCACCCGGGGGCCGTCCCACCAGTGCATGGTGTAGACGTGCACGTCGCTGCGGGCTGCCAGCCGCCCGATCAGCTGCTGGTAGCGCAGCTCCTTTCCACCACGGTGGTAAGGGTGGATCGCGTCGCTGACGATGGCGACCACGCGCCGCTCTTCGCGGCCGCTGCCGGCCTCCGCTGGGCGCCTAGCCACCGCAGACCGCCCGGAAGTGAATGGATTCGGCCAGCGCGGCCAGGCGAACCACGACCTCGAGCACCCCGCTCGGACACAGAGCGGTCACCGCCCGGGTTTCCGCCTTGGTGCCGCCCGCCGCGATCGTGGTTGTGCCGCTGGCCGCGGGATGGGCCTTTGTGCCCCGTACGACCTGAACCGTCCACCGGTAGCTGTTCGCGGACGCCGAAGCGTTATGGACCGCGAATGACACGTTCAGCGCCACGTGGCCCGACGGCAGTGTGGCGGGAAGTCCGCCCGGATCGGTGAAATACAGAGCGCTGTAAGTGGCCGGCGACTTGACCAGGCCGGTCAGGCGCAGGAGCGAATGACCCGGAGGCGTCTGGGCCACCGTAACCAGTGCGGCCACACCGACGACCGGACCCAGCAGGCGCAGCAGCATTCCCGGCCTGGCGCTGGGCGCGTTTACCCCGGCGGCCACAATTGCCTCGGGCCGCGTGAGCGGTACCCGGGCTTCGGGCCGGGTCGGCGGTACCCGGGCTTCGGGCCGGGTCGGCGCTACCCCGGCTTCGGGCCGGGCCCAGGCTACTCGTGGCTCGGGCCGTGTGGGCGGTACTCGCCCATCATCCGGCCGCGGCTGCATTGGCTTCTTCGCTGGTCTGGCCGCCCGCGTTGAAGGCGGCGAGGCTGGGCAGCTCGGGCCGCGCCCGTGCGCCCGGTACGCCCGGGCTCAGCTGCCCGCTGGGCTGCTCGCCGGCCGTGGGCGGGCGCAGGTCTTCAGGCGTGGTCAGCCACAGGCGTTTGAGGGGGGTCATGCGGACGCGCAGCAAGATGCGCAGACAGGGGAACGCGTCCCGCCAGTTGATCTTCTTGCCCTGGGCATGAGAACGGCTGTAGTAGCTGACCGGCACTTCGAACGGCCGTATGCCCAGGCGGAGCAGGGACGCGCTGAGCTCGGTGTCGAGCCCGAATCCCGTCTCGCGCAGGGCCAGGCTCCGGAACAGGTCGAGCGGCACCAGCTTCAGGCAGGTGTGCAGGTCGCTCAGGTACGCGTCGAACAGCATGTTGGCGGTCGTGGTCAGCAGCCGATTCCCGATCGCATACCGATACGACTGGTACACGGTGTTGTTGCCGAAGAGGCGGACTCCGTAGACGACGTCGTAGCGCCGCTTAATGACCGGCTCAATCAGGCGGGGAATATCTTCCGATGAGTATTCAAGGTCGGCATCAAAAGGAAGGATATGACTTCCGGTAGCCAAAAGCGATGCGGTACGGAGCGCCGCTCCCTTTCCCCGGTTCCCGGCGTGTCGATGGAGAATGATCCGCGGATCATCAAACTGCTCGACTATCGCCGCGGTGCCGTCCGTGCTCCCGTCATCAATGACGATGAGCTCTATGTCGCAAGGATACGTCGTAAACAGTATCTCGCTGATCGCCTGCGCAATTCTTTGCTGCTCATTGAACGCGCACATGAGGATAGAAACTTTGGGGCGCACAGATCTGGGCGCCATCACGGAAAGCCCGGCATCTTCGCCAGCCGCCGATCGATGCGGGTGCGCGAAGTCATCGGGCAGCGCCGACGCTATGTCCCCATTCATGCCGCGCACGCATTCCCTGTCCGGTCGGTTGCCGACAATCCTCGATCCCCGCCCTTCCTTCGCTCCTCGGCCGACTAGGTGCCCATCCGTTACGTACCGATTGCCGTCAGCGTCCACGCCCAACGTTGTCCAGGCCAAAGGAAGGTCGGCCGCAGGGCAGCCATAAGGGGCATGAACCAAAATAAAGACTCGTGAACGAGCGAAGTCGAACCTACCACCATTCCGGCCGGAGCCGGCCAGATCTCAGCAAAATACCAGGAAAATGGACAATGTAACCGAACGTTAACACGCCCAGAATCCGACATTACGGAAAAATTACCCTGCCTTCAGGCCTCACAACCTAGGGCCGCTTGCGTTGGATGGCCGGTAGTGTGACCAACCCGTAATGTGATCTATCCCACACCGTTAACACCAGATTCCGACGCTGGCCGGCGGGCAGGTGGTAGAAGATAAGCCACTATGCCCCGTTCCCGCGCACATGGTCTTACGCGCCGGCCGCCGGCAGCCAGCGGCCCACCGGCGATCCGTCCCGCCGCCGCGCTCGCTGGTGGGCGCCCGTGGTAGTGGCGTGCGGCGCCAGCCTGGTTGCCGCGTGCGGCCCCACCTCTCCGGGCCCGGCCGCCTCGGGGTCGGCTGCTTCGGGCCCGGCCGCAGGTCAGGCGTCTGCGCCGCCCACCGCAAGCTCTCCGTCCACGGCCGCGTACTCCGGGGATCCCGGGCCCGGCTGGAAGCTGACCTGGAGTGACGACTTCACCGGGCCGAGCGCGCTGCGCGACTGGACCTTCGCCAACGGCGGTAACGGGTGGGGCAACAAGGAGCTTCAGGTCTACGACTCTAAGAACGTCTCCCTGGCGCCCGGCGGCGGCCTGGTCATCACGGCCGCAAAGGACGGGCACGGCGAGCAGTGCTGGTACGGAACCTGCACCTATTCTGGGGCGCGGCTGCAGACTAAGGGAATCTTCGCGCAGCGATACGGCCTTTTCGAGGCCCGCGTTAAGCTCCCGGTCGGCCCCGGCCTCTGGCCCGCCTTCTGGATGGAAGGCGCCGATATCGATCAGGTCAACTGGCCGGCTTCGGGCGAAATAGATGTCATTGAAATCAATAACAAGAAGCCGAATCTGGTTGAGGCATTCGCCCATGCCCCGAACGAAAAATACGGTGCTTACTTCCAGATGCCGGACTCGCTGTCGGCGGGATATCATATCTACGGCATCAACTGGACAGCCAGCGGGATAACATGGCTCGTTGACGGCCACGCCTACGGGCATATCAGCGCGTATCCCGGCTGGCCGTTCGATCAGCCCTTCTTCCTGATTCTGGATCTTGCCGTGGGCGGGACCTGGCCGGGTTCCCCTACCGCGAGCACGACGTTCCCGGCGAATATGGACATCTCCTGGGTTCGCGCTTACCAGCAGAAGCCGTAATTCAATGACCGAATGCCGGATGGTCGTCGTGGTGCCCGCTGGCCCCCGCGACGACGCGGCGGACACGGTCCGCAGTGTGCTGTGTTACACCGACTCCGAACTGGTCGTTGTTATCGACGACACTCAGGGGCGTGGCATCGGAGTGGAAGACCCCAGGGTCGCCGTGCTTTCCCTGCCCGACTCGTTCCCAGGCGGGTTCGGCGGACTGTGGGTAAAACTGGCCGCGGCGTTCCGGTACGCGGTTGAGCACGCTGACTTTGATGTACTGCTCCGGCTGGACACCGATGCGCTGATTCTGGGACCCGGGATTGCCGAGGCGGCAGCCGGCCGATTCGCCCGGGACCCCACGGTGGGTGCGCTCGGCGCGTACCGCGTGGGTCCGGACGGACGGGCCCGTGACTGGGCCCCGGCCCGGAAGATGCTCAGAGCCGAGCTCGGCCTGCGGGGGCTGCGCCACCCCGCGGTCCGTCGCCGGGCGCGGGCCCTGATCGCCGCCGCTCCTGAGTATGTGCCCGGTGAGCACGCCCTCGGCGGGGCCGTCCTCTTCCGCGGCGACACGGTCCGCGAGATGTATCGCCGGGGGATGCTGGACTACCCCGAACTGGGCCACAGCCTGCTCGGAGAGGACCATTTGTTCGGTCTGCTCACCGTGGCCACCGGCTACCGTATCGATGACTTCAGTGGCCCGGAGGACCCTCTCGCCGTGCGCTGGAAGGGACTGCCCGCCGCGCCGGCGGAACTGCTGGCCGCGGGCAAGCTTATTACCCATTCGGTACGTTCCTTCCAGGACATGCCCGAGGCCGAGATCCGCGAGTTTTTCGCGGCAAATCGCGGGCTTGCCTGATGCGCGTGGTCGTCGTTCGGCCGGACGATCTCGGGCCGGACGAGGCGGCGTTGTGGGCCAAGTTCCAGCATCAGTCGCCGGTGATGCTGAGGCCGTTCCTGTCCCTGACGTTCGCCCGGGCGGTGGCCCAGGCCAGGTCCGGAGCCCGGGTCGCGGTCGTGGAGGATGACGGCCGGATCGAGGCCTTCCTGCCGTTCGAGTTGGGCCCGCGGCGCGTCGGCCTGCCGATCGGCTACCCGATGAACGACCTCCAGGGCTTCATCAGTTCCGGCGCACCGGTCGACGCCCGGCACGTCATCAGGCGGGCCGGCCTGCGGGGCTGGCGCTTCACCGCAGCGCCCGCCGAGCAGGTCGCGCTGGCGCCTTTTCACTACGAGGGGACGGCGGTCGGGGCCTCGGTGATCGACCTGTCCGGCGGATACCAGGCTTACTCCGGCTCTCTTAGCCGGTCCTTTGCCAGGGAGACGGCCAGAAAGCGGCGGGCCCTGGAGAAACGGCATGGCCCGGTATCGCTGGTCTGGAACAGCGCCAATATTGACCACGTACGCCAGATGATCAGCTGGAAGTCGGCTAGATACGGGGGAACCCGCAAGCTATTCACCGATCCGACCGCGATGCAAATTGTGGCCAGGCTGGCTCTGGCGGCCAATGATGATTGCGGCGGGATCGTGAGCGTCATGCTGGCCGGTGAACTGCCCTTCGCCATCAGCTGCAACCTGGCCGGCCCGGGCGGAGCCGTTGGCTGGTTCGTCGCTTATGACCCGGATCTCGGAAACTTCTCACCCGGTACGATAATGACCCTCGCCATTGCCGAGGAAGCGGTCGGCCAGGGGATTAACCAGTTCGACCTGGGTCCGGGGCAGGACACCTACAAGTTCCGTCTCGCCAATCATTCGTACGGGGTAGCGGGCGGGGCGGTGTGGGCGATCCGGGCCGAGGCGGCCGCCCGCAAGATCTACCGGCATCTCCATTCCGGATAATTCCGGCTGGGCGGGGCAGGCGGTCGATCCCGGCCGGCCCCGCCCGCCGGGCGGTCAGCCGGACCGGGCCGTTTCCGGCAGTGTGGCCCGGATCTCGCCGACGACGCGGCCGCCCCCGGTCACCGGGACCGTGGCCGCCCGGTCCAGGGCGGCCCGGTCGGCCCCGTCCTCCTTGTCCGCCCCGAGCAGCCGGAGCAGGGCCACGGTGATGGGCGGCCGGGCCCGGGCGGCCCCGTCCTCCAGCTTGAACGCACCCGCCCGCCCGTCGGCCAGCGCGAACCCCTCGACTCCCTCGGCCCCCGACTTCAGCAGCAGGCCGGGGACGGCCTCCATCAACGCCCGCTCGGGCCGGGCGCTGCCCGAGGTCCACTCCGGATAGGTGCGCATGGCATCAGCCACCTTCCGTTCGGGGGATCCGGGATCTGATTGGGTCATGGCGCGGAACGCCCGGGCCAGGCCGGCCACCGACAGCGCGAACAGCGGCGCGCCGCAGCCGTCCACGCCGACCGCGGTGACCGGCTCACCGGCGAGCCGCTCGACCTCCAGCCGGATCTGCACCTGGAGCGGATGCCCGGGGTCGGTGTAGGTGGCGACGGGCCACCCGGCGGCGACGCACGTCGCGAGCATCGCGGCGTGCTTTCCCGAGCAGTTCATGTGCAGCCGGTCCGGGCCGCCGCCGTTGCGGAGCAGCTCAAGCGCCGTCGGCTCGTCCAGCGGCAGCGAGGGCGGGCACTGCAGCGCGTCATCGCCGAGCCCGGCCCGGGCCAGGATCTCCCGCACCCCGGCCACGTGGAAGCTTTCGCCGGAGTGGCTGGCCGCGGCGAGCGCGAGCAGCTTGCCGTCCAGGTCCAGGCCGCAGCGGACCATCGCCGCGGCCTGGAGCGGCTTGTTGGACGAGCGCGGGAACACCGGAACGTCCACCGGGCCCGCCTGGATCAGCGGGACCCCGGCCGGGTCGAGCGCGACCAGCACGCCGCGGTGAAACGACTCGGTGAAGCCGGACCGGATAACCTCGGCGAGAACCGGATTGGCGCTCACCAGGCGTAGTGCTCTGGTGCGGGCTTGTAGCCGGGGAAGATCGTGTCCAGCCGCTCGAGGGTCTCCGGCGCGAGGCTCAGCTTCACGGCCCGCTGCATCTCGTCGAACTGCTCGATCGTCCGGGGCCCGATGATCGGCGCGGTGACCCCGTCCTGGTGCAGCAGCCAGGCCAGCGCGACGATCGCGGGCTGCTCGCCGAGCGAGTCACACAGGTTCTCATACGCCTGGATCTTGTCCCGGTTGGCGCGGAGCGCCTCCTGGGCCCGGCCCGCCTGCCGGCGCCGTCCCTCCTTCTCCTTCTTCAGCACGCCGCCGAGCAGGCCGCCCTGCAGCGGGCTCCACGGGATGACCCCGATGCCGTACTCGCGGGCCGCGGGCAGCACCTCGAGCTCGATGTCCCGGACCAGCAGGTTGTACAGGGACTGCTCGCTGACCAGGCCGAGGAAGTTCCGGGCCGCGGCGGTGGCGCTGGCCTGGGCGAGGTGCCAGCCGGCGAAGTTCGAGGATCCGACGTAACCGATCTTGCCCTGGGCGACGAGGACCTCCATGGCCTGCCAGATCTCGTCCCACGGCGTGTCCCGGTCGATGTGGTGCATCTGGTACAGGTCGATGTGGTCGGTCTGCAGCCGGCGCAGCGATTCGTCGCACGCCCGCCGGATGCTCAGCGCGGACAGCTGGCCGTCGTTGGGCCATTCGCCCATCGCGCCGTAGACCTTGGTGGCCAGGACGGTGCGTTCCCGCCGCCCGCCGCCCTGGGCGAACCAGTCGCCGATGATCTCTTCGGTCCAGCCGGCGTGGGCCTCGCTGTTCTGCGCGGCCTCGCCGGTCGGCCCCTGCGGACCGCCGTAGCGGTTGGCGGTGTCGAAGAAGTTGATGCCCAGCTCGTGCGCGTGGTCCATGATCGCGTGTGCGTCGGCGGGTGGCGTCAGCGGTCCGAAGTTCATCGTGCCGAGGCACAGACGGCTCACGCTGAGACCGGTACGGCCCAGATGCGTGTATTCCATACCAACATTTTCCCCTGGCCCGGCCAGCGCCGGCGACGCGGCCTGGGCATTCCGGGGGCGCCGGTCAGCCCGCAGGCATCACGGCCCGATGTTTACGAATCATTCATTGCGATCCACGTCACACTATCTAAAGTGTTTGAAAGTTAGTTTAAGTCTTGGACAAACCCCGGCGGAGGGCTCCCGCGGCCGCCGGGCTCGGCACGAAGGAGTGTGGCCGGACAATGATCAGGCACGTCTGGAAGTCGTTCCGCCGGAAGCGCCGCGCGGGGGCCTGCACCGCCGCCGTGCTCGCCGGTGTGGCCGTCCTTGGTCCCGTGGCGCTTTCCGCGTCGCAGGCCAGCGCCGCGACGGCCCACCCGGGCACGACCAGCCAGGTGACCGCGTCCACCCACGTGAGCGCGGCCGGGCACCGGCCCGGGCCGCCGACCGGCGGCAGCCTCGGCCCGAACGTCTACGTGTTCACCCCGGCCATGCCGCAGAGCACGATCCAGAGCACGCTGAATGCGATCTACGCCCAGCAGGCCACCAACCAGTTCGGCACCCAGCGGTACGCGCTGCTCTTCGAGCCGGGCACCTACGGGTCGGCGGCCACCCCCCTGGTGTTCTCGGTCGGCTTCTACGAGGAGATCGACGGACTCGGCCGCAACCCGGGCGACGTCACCATCAACGGCGCGATCAACTCGTTCAACCAGTGCTCCGGCGGGTCATGCACCGCGCTGACCAACTTCTGGCGCTCGGTCTCGAACCTGACCATCAACGTGATGGGCAACACCGGGTGCTACTCCGGGCGCGACTTCTGGGCCGTCTCCCAGGCGGCGCCGATGCGCCGGGTGCACATCAACGGCGGCCTGACGCTGATGGATTACTGCACTGGCTCGCCGGACTACGCCAGCGGCGGGTTCATTGCCGACTCCCAGTTCACCGGGAGCAACATCATCAACGGCTCCCAGCAGCAGTACATGACGCGCAACAGCAGCCTGGACGGCTGGACCAACTCGGTCTGGAACCAGGTCTTCTGCGGCGACCCGGGCGCCCCAGCCCAGAGCTTCGCGGCCAACTCCGGCCTGCCGGGCGGGCCGTCGTCCTACACCACGCTGCCCACGTGCCCGGTCACCCAGGAGCGGCCGTACCTGTACACCAGCCCGTCGGGCGGTTACGGCGTGTTCGTCCCGGCGCTGCAGAAGAACTCGAGCGGGCCGACCTGGGCCACCGGCAGCACGCCCGGCACATCCCTGCCGCTGGACACGTTCTACGTCGCCTCGCCGTCCAGCAGCGTGGACACAATCAACGACGCCCTGGCGGCCGGGGACAACCTGCTCTTCACCCCGGGTGTGTACCACATCAGCTCGACGATCAAGGTGACCCGGCCCGGCACGAAGGTCATCGGCCTGGGCTTCCCCACGCTGATCCCGGCGCACGGCAACGTCACGATGAAGGTGAGCAACGTCGGCGGGGTCAACATCTCCGGCATGATCTTCGACGCCGGGCCGGTCCGGTCGCCCGTGCTGCTGGAGGTCGGGACCCGCGGCTCCGGTGCCCGTCACGCCGGTGCCCCGGTCACCGTCGACGACGTCTTCTTCCGGGTCGGCGGGGCCGAGGCGGGCACGGCCACGACCAGCTTCGCCGACAACAGCAGCAACTCGATCATCGACGACGTGTGGATCTGGCGGGCCGACCACGGCGCGGGCGCCGGCACCTGGACCGGGGACCAGGGCGACACCGGGCTCGTCGTGAACGGAGACAACGTGACCGCCTACGGCCTGGCCGTGGAGCATTTCCAGAAGCAGGAGGTCGTCTGGAACGGCCAGGGCGGCGAGGTCATCTTCTTCCAGAACGAGAACCCGTACGAGGTGCCGAGCCAGGCGGCCTGGATGGAGACGCCCACCCAGGACGGCTACCCGGCCTTTTACATGCCCCGGAGCGTGCGGTCGTTCCAGGGCTACGGGATGGGCAGCTACTCCTACTTCGACCAGGGCGTGAACATCTACAACGCCATGGCCTTCCAGGCTCCCGACACCCCGGGTGTCCAGTTCCACGACCTGCTGACGGTGTTCCTTAACGGATCCGGCGGCATCAACTCGGTGATCAACGGCACCGGCGCGGCGGTGAACTCGGGCTTCCACGGCCCGAGCGACGTCGTGACCTACCCGTGAGCTAACCCGGTCGCTCTCCCTCCGCCGGTCCCCTCTTTAGCCGGCGGGGGGAGAGCCCTCAGCCGCGCGCGTCAGTGCCCCGGGGCGGGCGGGACGTCGAGGGCGGGGTTCCGGTCGAAGAAGCCGGCCGGCTTCAGCCAGAACGACACCGTGTCGGCCGGCATCACCGGCCAGTCCTCCGGCCGGGTGATGTGGTGGACGCCGAATACGTACCACAGCACGACGTCGGTGTCCTCGATCGGCCGGTTCCGGGCCGTCCAGGCGGGCAGCCCCTCGTCGCGCTCGCTCTGGTTGCAGAACTCCCCGCACGGCCAGCGCTCGCCGGGATCGTACGGCGTGACCCAGAGGGTGTGGCCGATCGCCTCGGCCCGGCGGAAGACCGGGGAGGCCGGGTCCAGCATCGGCGGGAAACAGTTCCCCGGCACCAGCTTGTATCCGGCCGGTGTGCCCAGCCGGTTGCGGCTGCCGTCGTTGACGATCTTCCAGTACCGCTGGGTGTCCCACCGGTAGTCCTGCCGGCCGTCGGCCTCGGTGCGCAGCGGCGTCTGCCGCTGGACCAGGGTGAGGCCGAGCGGATTGTCCTCGCTCACCGGCAGGCCCTCGGAGTCACAGCAGTAGACGCGGTTGGACGGGCCGTCGATGTCCAGGTCGAGCCGGGCAATGATGAAGTGCTGGTGGAACGGCGCGTAGGTGCGGTCGTCGACGACGGTGCCGGGGGCCTCCTGTCCCGGGGCCAGGTGGGTGACCACCATGATCCCGGTCGCGCGGACTTCGCACTCGATGCTGCCGTCGGTGTAGAACCGCCAGTACACCAGGTACTCGTAGTTGGCCACCGTGGCGTGGAACGAGATGACCAGCCGGCGCATCCGCCGGACCTCGGTCCCGGCCTCCGGGTCGACGTGCTTCCACAGCACGCCGTTGTCCTCCTCGTGGACGCAGATCGCGCGGGGGACGTCATACGGCTCGCCCGCCGCGTCGTGCAGCGTGGCATCCAGGTACCGGATCTCGCCCAGGCAGTCACAGCCGAGCTCGAGCGAGGTCGTCATGAAGCCGAGGCCCCATTCGCCGATGTCAAAGGCGGTCCGCCGGTAATGCTCGGTGCTCGGGTCCCGGTACGGCACCACCATCTCGGCCAGCGACATCCGGTGCGCGACCGGCCGGACGCGGCCGTCATCGGCGTAGGAGACCTGGTGCAGGACGAGACCCTCGCGATAGTTGAAGCCGATCCGCAGTGACCAGTTCTGCCAGGTCAGTGCGTTCCCGTCCAGCTGGAACGAGACCCCGTCGGGCTGGCTGATCTCCAGCGGGCGCACGTCCTCGCGGGCCCGGTAGCCGGGGATGTGCCGCGGTACGTACTCACCCATCACGCGAGGCGGGTCGACGCGGCCGGTGCTGCCCAGGTCCAGCAGTTCCATCCGGTTGAGGTCGACCACCGGGTGCAGGCCGTTGACCGGGTGGGCGTAGGGATTGGCGCCTTCGGCGGCGCGGAACCAGACGTCGGCCCAGCCGAGCCGGCGGCCGCGGTACTCCTCCGGGATCAGGGCGTAGCCGTAGGTCCAGGTGTCGAACATGACCCGGTCGACGTCGGTGATCCCGCGGGCGGCCAGCTCGGCGATGATCGCCGGGTCCCGCCGCAGCATCGCGTCGGCCTCGTGCCACTCGGTGACGGTCGCGTTCGGCTGCACGCCCGGCCGGTGCTCAAAGGCGATCACGCGGTCGTCGGTGAGGGAGACCAGGGCCGTGTAGGCGCGGCCGTCGTCCCGGTTCCAGCACGTGACGCGGGCCTGCCGGGGGAGCTGGCCGCCGGGCGGCCAGGCCAGCAGTTCGGGCTTGCCCGGCTCGGCCAGCTCGATGCCGGCGAACCGCCACCGGTCGCCGACGCCGCGGTCCCGGCGCAGGATCGTCACGGCCTGGCGGATCTCAGCGGCGGTCAGCGGGTCGAGCGGGTGCCCGGCGGCGGGCGCCCCGTGCTCACGGCCATTGGTAGCGATGCGGTCATCATGCCACGGGCGGCGTGCCGTGCGTGTGGAACGACTCGATGGTCTTCAGGCCCCAGGCCTGGCCCTTGGCCCGCTCGGCCTCGGTCCAGGTGATGGTCTTCCAGTCCGGGGCGAAGATCAGCCGGGCCACCGGGTTGCACAGCTCGATCCGGTTCCCGCCTGGCTCGTAGACGTAGAGAAAGAACGTCTGCTGGATCGCGTGCTTATGCGGCCCGGTCTCGATGTAAACGCCGTGGTCCAGGCAGATGTCGGCCGCGCGCAGGATGTCTTCGCGGGTGTCGGTGGCGAAGGCGATGTGGTGCAGCCGTCCCCGGCGGCCCGTCCAGTCCTCGGTGTAGACGAGGTCGTAGGACTTGCTGGCGAAGTTCAGCCAGCGGGCGGATACGGTGCCGTCGTCCAGCATGATCTGTTCGGTTGCCTGCGCGCCCAGCGCGCTGATCACGAACCCGGTGGTGTCCGGCACGTCCGCGGCGAGGTAGTTGACGTGATCCAGCCGGCGGACGCACACGCCGCGGGCCGGGTAGGCCTGGGCCTGGTTCTTCAGCGCCGGCGCCAGTTCCGGCGGCGCCTGGTACCACTCGCTTTCCCAGTACGCCCGCATCTCGTGCCCGTCGGGGTCGCGGAAGGCATAGGTGGGGCCGATCCCCGGCTCGCCGTCGGTCCAGCCAATGCCGAGGCCGGCCTGGTCGATTGCCTTGACCCGGCGTTCCAGCGCCTCCTGGCTGGCCGCGCGCACCGCCGTGACCCCGATGCCGGACGTCTCGCGGGCGGTCAGCTTCAGGCTGAACTGCTCGTAGTCGTCCCAGGTCCGCAGGTATACCGAGTCGCCGGCGCGGCCCGTCTCGGTCAGCCCCATGACCTGGGTGAAGAACCACAGGCTGCGCTCCGGTTCGGGAGTGAGCAGCTCGGCGTGCCCCACGTGGGCGATTTCATGCAGCAGTGTCATCAGCCGCTCCTGTCCTGGTCGGGGGGGTCGCCGAGTGTTCTGGTCGGGGGTTCACCGAGTGTTCTGGTCGGGGCTTCACCGAGTGTTCTGGTCGGGGGTTCACCGAGTGTCCTGGTCGGGGGTTCACCGAGCGCGCCGATCACGCTGCGCACGTGGTGACGCGCGGCCGCTTCGGCGGCGTCCGGGTTGCGGGCGGCGATCGCGTCGATGATCGCCAGGTGCTCGGGCAGGGAGACGTGGGTACGCCCGGCCCGCAGTGACAGCCGGAACTGGTGCCGCACGATCTGGGCGTTGAGCCGGCCGAGCAGGTCGGCCGCGACCGTCTGCCCCGAGACGTCGGCCACGAGAAGGTGCAGCTCACGGTTGAGCGCCGAGTAGGTGAGCGGCTCGCCGTCGCGAACCGTCACGGACATCCGGTGCCCGATGCCGTGCAGCCGCTCGATCTCGGCGCTGGTGGCGTTCCCGGCTGCCTTGGCCGCGCACAGCCCCTCCAGCACCATGCGACACTCGGTGATGGCCACCGCCTCCTCCACCGGCACGGCCCGGACCCGGGCGCCCCGGTTCGGGATGCGCTCGACCAGCCCGTCGGCGGACAGGTCGATCAGGGCGGCCCGGACGCTGGCCCGCGTCACGGCGAGCATCTCCGCCAGTTCCGCCTCGACGAGCCGCTGGCCCGGCGCCATGTCCCCGTCCATGATCGCCGCGCGCACTGAGGCGATGGCCAGCTGCTTGGCCGAGTCCCCCTCGCGCGGTGCCCGCGCTTCCCCCGCTGCCCTCATCGCCGGCCTCGCCTCACAAGCTCATTGCCCACCAAATCGTTGACAATCCTAGGGCTACACCAGCCGCCAGCGCCATCAGCGGTCATGCGTGCGGCGCCACCAGCGGTCATGCGTGCGGCGTCATCAGCGGTCATGCGTGCGGCGTCATCAGCGGTCATGCGTGCGGCGTCATCAGCGGTCATGCGCGCCGTGTCATCAGTGGTCATGCGTGCGGCGCCACCAGCGGTCATGCGCCCCACGTCACCAGTGGCAACGCGGGCCGCGCCGACGCGCCCCTCCCGCTGCCTCGCGCCCCACCCCGGCTTCCATGATCATGCGGAGTTTTCCGCCAACTGGCGCCACTCATTCCATGATCATGTGTTGTTTGCCGCCAAATACGACGTTTTCTTCACATAATCATGAACGGATGCCCCGGAGTGGTGCGCATGTGGCGTCAGGGGCAGGCGGGGCCGCGTGACGGGCTCGCCCGCGTGCCGCCGCCCCCCCGTGTGCCGCCCCCGCGTGTGCTTGCCCCCGTGTGCCGCCCCCGCGCTGTCTGCGCCCCCGTGTGCCGCCCCCGCGTCCCCCCCCGCGTGCCCCCCGTGTCCCCCCCCGCGTGCCCCCGTGTGCCGCCCCCCACGTAGCAACCGCGATGGCGCCATCGCGGTGGTCCTGGCCATCGCAACGGCGCCATCGCGTCGATGGGAGCGGGGCCCGGGCACGCCGCGCTAAATTTTTTTCGGGCGCATGGCCATCGGATGTCGAGAACGGCGAGTGTGCTTCTACCTGTCCGTGAACGCGCCGACGAGGGCGCCACAGGGTAAGGAGCAGGATATGAAGTACATGCTGCTGATGCAGTTCAGCCCGCTGACCGCCGAGTTCCCGCGGATCACCTCGTGGGCTCCCGAGGAGGTCCAGGCGCACATCGGGTTCATGCACGACCTGAACGCCAAGCTGACCGAGGCCGGGGAACTGGTCGAGGCGCAGGGACTGGGCGGGCCGGAAACAGCCAAGATCGTGCGCGCCCGCGACGAGAGCGGCGAGCCCCTGGTCACCGAGGGGCCTTTCCCCGAGACGAAGGAGTTCCTGGCCGGCTTCTGGATCGTCGACTGCGACAGTCCGGAGCGGGCGGTCGAGATCGCGGCCTACGCCTCGACCGCGCCCGGCCCGGGCGGCAAGCCGCTGAACATGCCGATCGAGGTCCACCCGGTGATGACGATCGCATCCAGTGACGGGTGACCGGCGGGTGCTCGCCGCCATGGACCGGGGCGCCGACGACCTGCTGCGCGAACTGGCGCCGCAGGTCGTCGGCGTGCTGACCCGGCGGTTCGGGGATTTCGGCGCCGCGGAGGACGCGGTGCAGGAGGCCCTGCTGGCCGCGGCGGTTCAATGGCCGGCCGAGGGAACTCCGGACAATCCCCGGGGCTGGCTCATTCAGGTCGCGAGCCGCCGGATGACCGAACAGGTCCGCAGCGAGCAGGCCCGGCGCCGCCGGGAGGACCTGGTGGCCCGGCAGATGCCCGCCGACCGGCGGACGGCGCCCCCGGCCGACAGCGAGGACGCGGCCGACCAGGACGACACGCTCACTGTGCTGTTCCTGTGCTGCCACCCGGCCCTGTCCCCGGCGTCGGCCATCGCCCTCACCCTCCGCTGCGTGGGCGGCCTGACGACGGCCGAGATCGCGCGGGCCTTCATGGTGCCGGAGACGACCATGGCCCAGCGGATCAGCCGGGCCAAGCAGCGCATCAGGGCCACCGGGACCGAGTTCCGCATGCCGGACGACCGCGACTGGCCCCGCCGGCTCGCGGCCGTGCTGCACGTTCTGTACCTGATCTTCAGCGAGGGGCACACCAGCACGGCTGGCCCCGACCTCCAGCGCGTCGAACTATCGGCCGAGGCGATCCGGCTGGCCCGGGCCACCCGCCGGCTGCTGCCCGATGACAGCGAGGTGGCCGGACTGCTGGCCCTGATGCTGCTCACGCACGCCCGGAGCCCGGCGCGGACCGGTCCCCGCGCGGAGCTGATCCCGCTCGGCGAACAGGACCGGAGCCGCTGGGACGGCGCGGCCATCGCCGAGGGCATCGCGCTGATCACCGACGCCCTGCCCCGTGGCCCGGTCGGCCCCTACCAGGTCCAGGCCGCGATCGCCGCGGTCCACGACGAGGCGCCGTCGGCGGCCGAGACCGACTGGCCGCAGATCCTCGCCCTCTACGGGGTGCTGGAAAGGGTCTCGGGCAGCCCCATGGTCACGCTCAACCGGGCCGTGGCCGTCGCCATGGTGCACGGGCCGGCCGCCGGCCTCAGCCTCCTGGCCGCCCTCGAATCGAGCGGCCGGCTGCCCGGCTACCACCGCGTCTACGCGGTGCGGGCGCACCTGCTCGAGATGGCCGGCGATCGCCCGGCCGCCGCCGAGAACTACCGCGCGGCGGCCGCCCGGACGACCAGCCTTCCCGAGCGTCACTACCTGACCATCCGCGCTGCGCGGCTCGCCGGTCCCGCACCAGAGGCACACGCCAGCCCCGCGCCAGGAGGCCACGCCAGGCCGGCACCAGGAGGCCACGCCAGGCCGGCACCAGAAGGTCACGCCAGGCCGGCACCAGAAGGTCACGCCAGGCCGGCACCAGAAGGTCACGCCAGGCCGCACCAGAAGGTTGATTTCGTTGTAATCCTGATGAAACATGGCCGTTATGGATCGAATCCGAATCAGATCGGCCGGGATGACGGCCGTGGCGGCCGGCGTGGCCGCCGTGCTCGCCTTCGTTCTCGGATCGGCCGGCAGCGGCCCCACGCCCGCGGCGGCGGCGGTCGGGCCCGCTGCGGCAAACCAGGCGTCCGGGGCATCACCGCAGGCGCGGACGTTCACCAATCCAGTTCTCGGCCCGGGGCAGGACCCGTCGGTGGTCACCGACCACGGGTGGTACTACTTCACCCAGACCTCGCCCGACTCCACCTACATCACGATCCGGCGGGCCCGCTCGATCAAGAGCCTCGCGGCCGCCCCCAAGACGGTGGTCTGGCGCGGAGGCCAGGCCGGGTCGCCGTGCTGCGAATGGTGGGCACCGGAGCTGCACTTCATCGACGGCGCGTGGTACATCTACACGACCGCCGACAACGGGAACAACGACAATCACCGGCTCCAGGTGCTCCGGGCCAGTGACCCGCTGGGCCCCTACACGTACAAGGGCCAGCTCACGACGCCGGGTAATCACTGGTCGATCGACCCGTCGCCGCTGCAGCTGCCCGGCGGAAAGCTCTATCTGGCCTGGTCCGGCTGGCCCGACGACGTCAACGGCGTCCAGAACATCTACCTCGCCCGGCTGGCCAACCCGTGGACCATCACCGGGCCGCGGACCCAGCTGAGCACGCCCACCTACCCGTGGGAGCGGAACTCCGGCACCGTCCCGGTCAAGGTCAACGAGTCGCCGGAGCCGCTGGTCCACGGCGGCCGGGTGTTCATGACCTACTCGGCATCCGGCTGCTGGACGCCGGACTACGCACTCGGCCTGCTGTCGGCACCGGCGGGCGCGAACCTGCTGGAGGCATCGTCGTGGCGCAAGTCGGCCATGCCGGTCTTCTCGAGCAATCCGTCCGCGGACATCTACGGGCCGGCCAGCAACGGCTTCTTCACTTCGCCGGACGGCCGGCAGACCTGGATGGTCTACCACGCGGTGAACGACAAGAACGGCAACTGCGGCCTGGAGCGCGACGTCTACGCGCAGCGGGTCACCTGGGGCGCGAATGGCTTCCCGCAGTTCGGCGGAGAGCCGGTGCCGATCACCACGCCCCTGCGGGTGCCCTCCGGCGACCCCGGCGCCCCGTGACCTGACCTGCCCCGCCCCCGGCTCCGGCTAACCGCCGGGGTCCAGGGGCAGGCCGATGGCGAGTGAGGTGCCTTGGCCGGGCGGGCTGCGCAGCGTCAGCTTGCCGCCCAGCGCGTCGACCCGGTCGATGAGCCCCATGATCCCGGTGCCCTGCGCCGGATCGGCCCCGCCGTCGCCGTCGTCCCCGATCGAAAGGTGCAGCCAGCCGTCCTCGACGCTCAGTTTGACCTGGACGACGGTCGCGTTCGCGTGTTTGGTGGCGTTGGTCAGCGCCTCGGAGACGACGTAGTAGGCGGCCGCCTCCACGGGCTGGGGCAGCCGTCCTATCTCGCCGATGTCCAGGACGACCGACAGGCTGGTGCGCCGGGCGAGTGACCGGAGCGCCGGGCCGAGGCCGCCCTGCGACAGGACCGCCGGATGGACGCCACGCGAGATCTCGCGGAGCTCGTCGAGAATGCTGACCAGCTCATCACCGGCGTCCGACAGCGGCACCAGCAGGTCATCGTCCCCGGGCCGGACGGCGTCCCGCAGCGACCGCAGTTCGAGGGTCAGCGTCACGAGCCGCTGCTGGATCCCGTCGTGGAGATTGCGTTCGATCCGGCGCCGCGTCTCGTCGGCCGTGGCCACGATCCGGGCCCGGGACGCGGCGAGCTGCGCGCGGCTCGCCGCGTTGCTGATCGCCGTGGCCACGAGCTGGGTGAACTGCGCGACGCGGCCCTCGGTGTCGGGCGGCACCGCCTGGATATCGCTCCAGTCGGCCACGATCGCGCCCCAGAGGCTGCCCTCGACGATGATCGGCGCCCCGGCCGCCGCGCGCATCCCCAGCTCGTGGGCCGTGGCGGTGATCGATCCGGGTGGCCCGTCCGCCCGGTTGATCCGAGCGGTGCGGCCGGTGCTCCGCACCGCCGCGGCGACGCTCGTGCTGTCGAGCGTCAGGCGCGTCGGCAGCCGGAGCTCCGTGCCCGGTTCGCTGTTTGTCGCGACGATGGTGGCCGTCCCGTCCGCCTCATATCGCAGCAGGCTCGCCATACCCGCGTTGAGCAGGATCCGCATCTCGATGATGACGGCGTCGAAGACTTCGTCCGGTGGGACGCCGGTGGCCACGAGCATCGCGACCCGCCGCAGAGCCGCCTGCTCGTCGGCCAGCCTCGTGACCTCCCGGCGGGCCTGCGCATTGGATATCGCCGTCGTCAGAAGCTCGGTGAAGTCGGCCAGCCGCTGCTCAGACCCGGCGGGAAGCGGCTCAGGCTGGCTGGAGGCGACACTGATCACCCCCCACATGCGGCGGCCGACGAGGATGGGAGCGCCGACCGCCGAACGCAGGCCGAGCTTCTTCTGGAGCGTGGTGACCTGCTCGGAGACACCCCCGTAGTGGTCGAGCCGGACCGGGCGTCCGGACCGCAGCACGAGAGCCGTGAGGCTGTCGGGCTCGAGCGTGATCGGGCTGTCGATGGGAAGGGGAATGTCAGCGCCGGTCCTGCTCCACGTGGCCATCAGGATCTGGCATCCATCCCCGTCGAACATGGAGACGCCGCCGGTATCGCCCCGCAGAAGCCGGCCGACCTCCTCCGCCACCGCGGCGAAGATCCGGTCCGGCGCGACCTGGGCCGCGACGAGGGTGGCGACCCGGCGCAGCGCCGCCTGCTCGTCAGCCAGTTCGGTCAGCTGCTGCTGCCGCTGGGTCAGCTCGGCCAGCAGCCGGGCATTCTCGTTCGCCTGGCTATCGCTTTCCTCCCGGGCGGAGCGCTCGTCATCCAGGAGGCGCTGGGTCCGCATCGCCATCGACGTCACCCGGGCCATGCCCTGCAGCAGGCTGGCCTCGTCATGGCGCAGGCCGCCGTCCGGACCGGCCCGCGCGACGATGAACGCCGCGCCGGGCGGGTAGTGCATGGCCACGCTGGCGGCCCGGGACGGACCGGAGCCCGGCACGGTGAGCTCACCGGCCGTGCCGTCCGCGACGAGCAGGTTCAGTTCCTCCAGCGGCACCCGCGCCTTCGGGATACCCGACTGCGGCGATCGGGTGGCCGCCGGACACGATCGCGGCCACCTCCGCATCCAGCGCCTCCGCCGCTCGTTCGACCGCCAGCCGGGCCGCCGCGGTTTCGGTCGGTGCCGGCCAGACGGCTTCCAGGAAGCCGACGAGTTGCTGCGGGAACCAGGCCGAGGGGGGCATCAGGCGACCGACAGGACGACCAGGGTGTAGTTGTACAGGCTGCGCATCCCGCGGGTGCGCGCGATCTCGCCGTACGAGTAAAACCCCGCGAATGGTGCCTCGCCCGCGACGTCGGCGATCCGGCCGATCTCCTGCTCGATCCCCCGGTCCCCGAGTGCGCCGCGCCTGGCCACGCAGTCGAACGTCAGCATGCCGATCGGGGGCACACCGCCCAGCGCCGCGAGCGACGCATTGGTGGCCGCGTCGGTTGCCTCCAGCACGGCGCCGGTGTCGCCTTCCATCAGCCAGACCAGGCTGCCCTGCGGGACCTGCGCCGTGCAGGACAGCGAGCGCGCGGCGAAGTCGGCCGAGGTGATGAAGCGCACCTGCTCTTCCCCGCTGTGGCGGCTGAGCCCGAACGGGTGCATCAGGGCCAGGCCCGGGAAGCCGTCCGGGCCGATCTCGCCCGGGCCGCCTGCACCGCCTGCACCGCCTGCACCGCCGCACCGCCCGGGCCGGCGCCGAGGCGCTCCAGGTAAACGTCGAGCGCCGCCGGCCATCGAGGCTCTCGACCTCGTTCGGGCCGCTGGCCGTCACGAGCATCGGCTCGCCCACCGCGCGCCAGCCGTGCCGCACGCCGATGCCGATCGGCCCGGTCGACGCGATACCGGCGGCAACGACGGAGTCGGTCAGCACCCGGTCGCCGTGGAACTGGAACGTCGTCGTCATCTTCAGCCCGTCGCCCGCGCAGCCGCCGACCATGGGGACGCCCGCGCCGAGCACCGAGTACGCGCCGCGGACGATCTCTTCCTGGTCGCTGGCCAGGCCATCGGTGAGGAGCAGCAGCACCTGGTGGGGATGGCCCGCGGGCGAGGGCAGGCAGCGGGCCGCGCGGGCGCCGGCGCCGCGAAGATCCTCCGATGCCCCGGCCGCGGCGGCGGTGCCGACGGCGAAGCCGTCGCCGCCGAGCGCGGCGACGACGATGCTGCCATCACGCGGCCCCTTCGGGGCGATCTCGCCCGCCGTCGTGCAGCCGATCAGCGGTACGCCGCCGGATCGCGAGTGGATCTGGCTGATGAGCGCCGGGAGATTGTCCGATACCGAGGAGAAGACGATCAGCAGCTTGGCGCCGTCGTGAATGAGCGCCGCATCGGCCGCGCGCTCGCCCGCGTTGTCCTCGGACGCGTCAGCAAGCCCGACGGCGAACCACCGATCCGGCGGCATGGATGCCCCCACTACTTCTCGGGCTTCTCAGCGTACCGGAGGGCATCGCGGCAGGACAGGCGGCTATCCGGGGACGGCTGGTGTGGATCTAGGCGGGCGTTTGATCTAGTCGGCCGGCGGCCTTCGGGCCGACAGGTCGGGTACGCCCCGGTCGGCTACCGACTCAAGCACCTGGCGGGTGGCCTCGGCGGTCAGCGGCGGCTCGCCGTACTGGCGCAGCAGCGTGCTCGCCGCGTCCATTTCGTGCACCCGCCGCGGGCCGTGCTGGAGATTGCCCTGCACCAGGCGGGTCACGAACTCGCGGTCGATCCCGCAGAGCTGATCGAACAGGTGCTCGCGATACCAGTCGG
Organism: uncultured Actinomycetes bacterium; assembly: GCA_963718475.1. GTDB lineage: Bacteria > Actinomycetota > Actinomycetes > Streptosporangiales > Streptosporangiaceae > CAVQZM01. Next base: position 34,471 of record CAVQZM010000057.1, read on the forward strand.
CCACTCCGGCGGTCTCGGCGGCGCGCATCGATTCGATGATCAGCGCCGACAGGCCCTTCACCAGGACGCTGCGCAGCAGCTTCCTGGTGGCGGCCAGCCCCGGCTCCGGGCCGAGGGCCTGCAGGCGCAGTCCGATCGGGGTGAGGAGGGCGGCAAATTCCGCGGAGTCGTCACCCGATACGTCGACGGGCGTGGCGACGCCGAGCAGCGGCACGGGATTCATGATCGCGCCATCGATGAAGCGCAGGCCGTGGGCGTGTGCGAGATCGGCCAGGTCACGCTTGAGCCCGGGGTCGCTGGTGGAGAAGTCGGCGTAGTACGCGCCGGAGGTCATGTGGGGGACCGCGGAGTCCGCCGCGTCCCGGGCCTGAGCGGCGTGCGTGAGCGCGATGACGACGTCGGCGCCGGTCACCGCCTTGGCCGGCGTGTCCGTGATCGACACCCCGGCGGGGGCGGGCACGTCGGCCGGATCGAATCCCCGGACCTCACCGGCGGCCGCCGCGAGGCCCGAGGCGAAGATCGAGCCGGCCTCGCCCAGCCCGAGAACCCCGATGCGCAGCGTGCTCCCGTGCGGCGCGGACGGCTTCGTCGTTGTCATGGCGCTCTCACCCTAAATGGCTCTGGGGCGGTATGGGCGGTACCTGGCGGTTTACGGGCGGGAAACGGGACGGCGCGGCGCCTGAAACAGACGGCCGATGAGGTGGCTGATACGCGCATGCCGGTGCGCGATGGCGGCCGGCGTGCGTTTCCGCTGACGTGAGCCGACGAGGAGGCGCGGTGCCGGCCGATGCCACGATGCAGCCGGGTTCGGGACCGGCCGGGGACGGGTCGCCAACGCTCCTGTCCAAGCTGGAGCACTCGGACCTGCTGGAACAGGCCGTGCCGGCCAGCAGGCGGGACGGCCCGGTCAAGATGGGCCTGCTCTGGGTGACCTTCCAGGCCAGCGTGTCCGGTATGTACACCGGCTTCCTGGCCCGTTCGGCCGGGATGTCGCTGGGCGATGTCCTGTGGGCCTGCGTGATCGGCGTGGCGGTCATGGTGGGATACGGGCTGCTCGCCGCCAACGTCGGGACCGTCACCGGCCAGCCGCATTCCGTCCTGGCCCGGGGCGTGCTGGGCAAATCGGGCAGCGCCCTGGCCTCCCTGCTGCTCGTCGTGACCGGCATGGGCTGGTACGGCTTCCAGGCCGTCTTCCTGGCCCAGCTCTACAACGGCCTGTTCGGCCTTACCCACCTGGAAATCTTCTGCGCGATCTTCGCCATCGTGATGATCACCAACAACCTGCTCGGCTTCCGCAGCGTCTCCGGCTACGCCCGGCTCATCGCCGCGCCGGTCCTGCTGGCCTGGGCGGCTACACGATCGTCAAGGCGTTCGCCTCGACGGCCGGGCCCGGGCTGTTCGCGGTCCCGCATGTCACCGGCCACCCAGGGCATCCTGCTGACCGCCGAGCTGCTGATCGGAGTGGCGATGTTCGGGAACGAGCCGGACATCTGGCGGTACGCGCGCCGCTACCGCAGCGCGAACATCCTGCCCCTGGGCTTCGGCTACGGGCTCGGAATGGCGGTGTTCACCGTGGCCGGCTACCTGATGGCCGAGCTGTCCAGCGCGTCCAGCCTGTCGCGCCACCATGCACTTCTTCACCAGGTTCTCCCTGTTCGGGCTGACCGCCCTGGCCGTCATGGTGTTCACCATCAACATCGTCGCGCTCAACGACGCCAACCTGTACGAGGCGGTCAACGCCGTGCAGAACTTCCTGCTCGGCCAGCCGCCGGGCCGAGACGGTCGTCGCCCTCGGGATCGTCGGCGCCGCCATCGCGGTGGCCATGGAGCGGTCGTCCTCGCTGCAGAGCAACTTCTTCATCGTGGCCAACATGTGCGCCGTCTTCCTGCCCTGCGCCACGCTCGTGATGGCGGTCGACGTGTTCCTGCTGGAACGGGTGGCGGGCTGCCGCCGGCTGGCCGCCGCCGACGGCACGTCACCGGCGGTGACGTCGTGGGCGGCGGCCTCGCCCGGCAACGTGGCGGGCATCGTCGGCGATCCTGGCAGGCCTGGCGGTCGGCGCGGTGACGGGCGGCCTGATCCCGGGTACATCGGGCTTCGGGAAGACCAACATCGGCCTCCCGGCGGTCGAGGCCTGGGCGACCGCCATCGGCGTCTACCTGCTGGCCATGCTGGTGGCGCGGCGGGTCTCCGCCGGGCGCGGCAGGTGCTCCTCGGCCTGCCTGCCACCGAGGCGGCCGCGGAGCCAGCCGAAGCCCGGCTAACCGCCTGACCGACCATGACCGGGCGGCCGCCCGGTCCGCCCGGATGGGAGCACGGAGCAGAGTGGGAGCAGATCCGCTCGTCGACGTCCACGTTCACCTCTACCCGGACCCGGACGCCAGCCGGCAGGCCAAGGACGGCTACGTGATCTGGGAGTACGGCGACGATCCCGGCGTCGAGTTCTCGGCGTCCCCTGGGGATCTCACCGGACTGACGGCGCACTACGCTCAGGCCGGATTCGACCATGCGATCGTCGTGCACCTCTTCGACACCGCCCTGGCCCGCGAGGAGGCCATGAGCCGGCTCGCGCCGGGGACCGCCCCGGCCGAGGCGGCCGCCGAGGCGACGCGGATGGCCGCCGAGGCGATGCGGGCGTCCAACCGGTGGGTCGCGGACATCGCCCGCGCCGATCCGCTCATCGAGGTCCTGATCAGCATCGACCCGAGCGTGCTGACGCCCGCGGGAGATGGTGACGCACCTGGCCGAGCTGGCCGGCGCGGGGGTGCGCGGAGTCAAGCTGCACCCGGTCGTCGCAGGGCTTCCCGCCCGATCGATCCCCGCCTGCACCCCGTCTACGACCTCTGTGCAGCGAGGCCGGCCTGCGTCGTGCTCTCGCACTCGGGGCCCGGTCATCGCGGGCCGCCTCCGCCCGGCCCAGCGAGTTCGCGCCGGTGCTCAAGCGGTGGCCCGAGCTGCGGCTGGTCCTCGCGCACCTAGGCGGGGCGAGCTGGCCGGAGACGGCCGAGCTGGCCGAGGACTTCCCGCAGGCGGCGTTCGACCTGTCCGAGATCATCGAGTGGGCAGGCGCCCCCAACGCTCCATCCGCGGCCGACCTGTCCGCACTGATCCGCCAGGTCGGCGCGGACCGGGTCATGCTCGGGTCCGACTTCCCCTGGTACGACCCGGCCGGAACCGCCGACCGGGTGAGCCGCCCTGCCGGGGCTGGGAGCCGCGGAACGCGCCGCCATCCTCGGCGGGACGGCGGTCCGCCGGTTCGGACTGGAGGGGACCGGCTGACATGCCGAACGAGAAGCCACCAGCCCAGCCGAGCATGCCGTTCGCCGGCATTTCCTCGTTCCTCCGCTCGCCGATCTGCGCCGACCTGAGCCGGCTCGACGCCGACATCGCGGTGGTCGGGGTCCCGACCGACGAGGGCTCCCCGTTCATGCCGGGGTCCCGTTTCGCCCCGCGCTCGATCCGTGAGCACTCCCTGCGCTTCGTCGGCGACGTGCCCGGCATCTACGATCCCCAGGAACGGCGCCGGTTCCTGGAGCCGGAAATGGCCGGCGGCCGGATCGCGGACGTCGGCGACGCCGACATCGTGCCCACCAACGTGGCCGGCTCGTTCCAGAACATCACCGACACGGTCGGGAGCGTCGTCCGGCGGGGAGCGATGCCGGTCATCCTCGGGGGCGATCACGCCATCACGTTTCCCGTCGTCCGGGCGTTCGCCGGCACCGGGCCACTCCACGTCGTCCATTTCGATGCGCACCTGGACTACATGCCGTTCGTGCACGGGCTCGAATACACCAACGCCCACGCGTTCCGGCATATCCGGCAGATGGACTACGTCGAGAGCCTCACCCAGGTCGGCATCCGGAGCCTGCGCAGCACCGAGGTCATGCTGGAGGACTCGCTGCGGGACGGCAACCGCGTGGTCACCATGCGGGATTTCCGGCGGGATGGCGCGGCCAGCGTCACCTCAGGCCTGCCGGCCGGAGCGCGCTGCTACGTGAGCATCGACATCGACGTTCTCGACCTGCCGCTGGTGCCCGGATGCGTGTCCGCCGAACCGGAAGGCATGACCTACGCGCAGCTCCGTGACACCCTGATCGCGCTGGCCGAGCACGCGGACATCGTCGGTTTCGATCTCGTTGAGGTGAACCCGATGCTGGACGTGGGCACCGGGGTCACGTCGTACCTGGCCGCCCACGCGGTGGTCGAATTCCTCGGTGTCATCTGCGACCAGCCGGGCTGGAAGGCGCGGCGGCGCAGCGCCCAGTAGGTCAGCCAGGCCACACTGGGGGAATGCCAGATAGCAAGAACCAGGATGGCCCGGGCGGCCCACAGGACGCGCCCGCCGCCGGCCACCCGCCAGCCGCCGGCCCCCCGGCAGTCCGCAACGGTGACGTCGCACAGGTGCTGGAAGGCATCCAGTCGCTGCACGGCCGGCTGACCGAGCTGGAAAAGCTCGTCGCCCGCGGTGACAGCGTTATCGCGCCGGAGGTCCGGAAGACCGTTGTCCCGGCGTGGAAACGTGTCACCAAAGGCGAACCGCGCTGGCATGTGGCCATCGCGACCGCGGCCGCGATCTGCCTGCAGTTGCCGCTTCCCGGACGGCTCGTTCTGATCCAGCCGACCTGGGTGCTGCCGGTGATTCAGGGAGTTCTGTTCGTCATCCTGGTCGCGCTCAATCCCCGGCGTATCGACCGGGAGTCACGGGAAATCCGGATGCTGAGCCTCACTCTCGTCGCCGTCCTCAGCCTGGCCAATACCTGGTCGGCCGGGCTGCTCGTGGTCGGGCTGGTCCGCGGTACTTATGGGAGTTCGGCTGGGCCGCTACTGATATCCGGCGCGGTCATCTGGCTCACCAACGTGATCATCTTCGGCCTGTGGTACTGGGAGTTCGACCGGGGCGGCCCGGTCGCCCGGGCCAACGCGACCCGCATCTACCCGGATTTCCAGTTCGTCCAGATGACCAGCCCGCACCTGGCCCCGCTGCACTGGGAGCCGATGTTCGGTGACTACCTGTACCTGGCCTTCACCAACGCCGCGGCGTTCAGCCCGACCGACGTCATGCCGCTGTCCCGGTGGGCGAAGGGGGCCATGACGGTGCAATCCATCGTGTCGATCGTGACCGTCGCGCTGGTCGTGGCCCGCGCGGTCAACATCCTCAAGTGAGCCCGGGCTGCCCCGGCCCGGCCCCGCCGGCTGGCTGCGCTAACGGGGCGGCCGCCCCGGCCTGCTCGGGGCGCAGGGTCATCTGCCCAACGGCGGATCCGGTGACCCGGTGGTGCTTCTCGCGTGGAGGCATCCGCGTCGCGGCGGTGGCGATGGACTCATCCAGCTCGGTCTGCCATAGCCATCCTTCGGCGCCCTCGACCGCCGACCCGATCAGCGGTCCGGCCGCCTTCAGCCCGGCCGCGAGCGTGGCCCCGAACCAGGCCAGGGTGGCGGCCAGCCGGACCGTCGCCGAAAGGCCGGGCACCAGGAGCACGATGAGTACGACGCCGACGGCGATAACGGCCATGGCCGTAAACAGCCACCAGGCCCGCTTGGCCACCTGGAACGCCGCCACCAGGTAGCCGGACGAGTTCAGGAGATCCTTCCCGGCCTTCTCACCGGTGAGCAGTTCCCGCCACAGGTAGCCCTGGATCTGCATGTCGGTCCGGGCGTCATCCCAGTCGGCGGCCACGCGCGGCTCGGTCGCCCAGCGATGCCACTCGTCCAGGCCCCGGCTGGCCGCGTACGCCGTGTGGTCGGGCAGCATGGTCTTCAGGGCCGTGAGCCAGTTCTTGATCGTGGTCAGCCGCCCGCCGTTCAGTAGTTCCTGGAACTTCTCCGCGGCCTGGCCGTCCCCAGCGGCCGCCGGGACCAGCGCGGTCTCGGCCAGCGCCCGGCCGAGACCGTAGGCCTTGCCGAGCCGGAAGTCCGCGACACTGAGGGCCTCGAGCAGCCGGCAGTGCACCGTGAAGACGGCGTCCAGGGTGGGGGTGTGATCCGGGTCGTCCTGGCCCAGGCGGTCCGCCAGGGCGATGAGTGCCTCGGCCAGGAGCGGCGGCGGTATGACGAGGAGGTCCGCCGCGCCCGCGGCGATTTGCTCACCGAGCCACTTGGACTGGGTGGCGGGGGTGAAACCGGAGCGCCCCGGCAGGCGGTCGCCGCGCACCGGGTCCCCGACCGGACCGGGAGGCGGCGGCGAGTGATACAGGGTCGCCACCTGCCAGCCGAGCGCCACCGCCGCGCAGACGCGCGCATCACCTGAGCACGGACGTGCGTGCTCCCCCATGACCGTCTCCATCTGTGGTGTTTCCACGCGAATTGTAGACCGGCCGAAGCGGCTACGTCCGCTACCGCGCGTACCGCGGTGTGAGCGCCGCGTCCGGGGGAACGCCTCTGTCGTGGCGGCGAAGAAGGCGGCCAGCAAGCGGCTCGAGCCATACCAGAAGAAGCGCGACTTCGCGCAGACCCCGGAACCAGCCGGGACCGCGGCCGGCGAGCAGGACAGCAGCCGCGATTCGTCGTGCAGCGGCACCGGGCGCGCCGGCTGCACTACGACCTCCGGTTCGAGATCGACGGCGTGCTGGTGAGCTGGGCCGTGCCCAGGGGCCCGGCGCTGGACCCGAAGGTCAAGCGGCTGGCCGTGCACGTCGAGGACCATCCCATCGAGTACCTGCACTTCGAGGGGGTGATCCCGGGCGGGCAGTACGGCGGCGGTGACGTGATCGTCTGGGACACCGGCACCTGGGA
>CAVQZM010000058.1:0-129825 GCA_963718475.1 uncultured Actinomycetes bacterium
CCTTGAAGGGTACGGCGGAATCGGCTCGGAACGGGATGCGGCCCGAATCCGCCGGCGGCTCCGCCGTCTCGGGGTCCGGCGCAGGCACTGGGCGTCCGCGAAGCGGCCGCCGACCGGATGGGACAGCCTGACCGACACCGAGCGCAGCACGTCGGAGCTAGTCGCCCGGGGCCTGACCAATTAGCAGGTCGCGGACCAGCTGTTCATCAGCGTGCACACGGTGGCCTTTCACCTGCGGCAGGTCTTCCGGAAGCTCGGCATCAGGTCCCGCGTCGAGCTTGCACGCGCTGCTCTGGAGCGTCCTCCGGATGGCGGTCAGGGCGCAGAGACGTATTTACCTCTGGCTGCGGGCGCCCGCAGCCAGAGGCTGTACGTCGACTCCAGCCAATGGGAAGGGTACCGCCCTGGCATAGGCCAGGGTGAGGCGCGACGGTCCTCTTCCGGGGGCCGGCATGCCAGCCGGCATGTCCGGTAGATGATGCCGAGCCGGCCGTGACATCGGTCCCAGCCGGCCTCTTCCAGGCGGACCGCCGTCCAGAGCGCGGCCCCGCCCGCCGCGGCAATCGCCGACAAGAACCAGAGCATGGCCACCCCAGGCAACTCGTCCCCGTGTATGCGGAAAGCCTGACCGAGGGGCCGGGCGGCCATATCCCCGGCGTGGCTAGCGCATCAGTTCCGCGACCGGCGTTCCGGATTGCCACGCGGGGCGCAGGGCGGCTCGCTCGGTCTCGACCAGTCCGCCCCAGACGCCGTGCTGCCCCACCGCGCGCCAGTGCCGCATCGCGAACTCCAGGCACTCAGCCCGCACCGGGCACCCCGCGCAGAGGGCGAGCGCGCGGGCGGACTCGGCCCGGGCGTGCTCGGTCTTGATCGCGGCTGGATACCACTCGTCGGGATCCACGCTCCCCCTACTGCAGCTGGCCAGCGGGCTCATCAACCGGACGGTCAGTTCCTGGTCGCTGAGCCGGGCCGGGTTCCGGCCGGGCTCCCCCGTACGTGCTTCGCGTTCCCAGCTGAGCGGCGCAACAATCATGCGGTTTGCCCTTCTGCGCAGCGTGCTGATACGCCGAGCCTGGTCAGCCCGCCGGTTTCGCGCTTCACCCGACCGAGTAGAACGTACGGATTGCTCCCGAACGGACCAGGGCCGGGGCCCCGGCCGGACGCGCGGTCCGCCTGGGCGCAGGACTAACCGAATTGAGGATGTGGCCGCCGCCCCGGCAGGAAAGCCTCGCAGTGAGGGCACAGATTCGCGTCGGCTCATGAGGGCCGAACGCGGGTGAGCCACGCCGGATCGAGGTCAGCGGCTGATCCAGGACACCGTAGCGCCGCATTCGACCAGCACAGCGGGAGGTAGCGATGGCAAGAGCAGTCGGCATCGATCTTGGTACCACCAACTCGGTTATCGCCGCGATGGAGGGCGGCAAGCCGACCGTCATCCCCAACGCCGAGGGGTCGCGGACGACTCCGTCGGTGGTGGCCTTCACCGATCAGGGCGAGCGCCTGGTCGGCCAGCTGGCCCGGCGCCAGGCCATCCTGAACCCGAAGGGCACCATCTACTCGGCCAAGCGGTTCATCGGCCGCCGGTACGACGAGGTGACGAGCGAGATCAACGCCGTCTCCTTCGACGTGGTCGCCGGGCCCGGACGGAGCGGCGCGGTTCAAGGTCCACGACAAGCAGTACGCGCCGGAGGAGATCTCCGCGCTGGTGCTGCGCAAGCTCGCCGAGGACGCCGTCGAAGTTCCTCGGCGAGAGGGTGACCGAGGCGGTCATCACCGTCCCGGCCTACTTCAACGACGCCCAGCGCCAGGCGACCAAGGACGCCGGCAGCATCGCCGGCCTCGAGGTGCTCCGCATCATCAACGAGCCCACCGCCGCCGCGCTGGCCTACGGCCTGGACAAGAAGCGAGAACGAGACCGTCCTGGTCTTCGACCTCGGCGGCGGCACCTTCGACGTCAGCATCCTGGACATCGGCGACGGCGTGGTCGAGGTCCGGGCCACGTCGGGCGACACCCACCTGGGCGGCGACGACTTCGACCGGCGCATCGTCGACTACCTGGCCGACGAGTTCCAGCGGGACAACGGCATCGACCTGCGCACGCGACCCGCAGGCCCTGCAGCGGCTGTTCGAGGCGGCGGAGAAGGCCAAGGTCGAGCTGTCCTCGGTGACCCAGACCACGGTCAGCCTGCCGTTCATCACCGCCGACGCCTCCGGGCCCAAGCACCTCAACACGACGCTGATGCGCTCGACGTTCGAGCAGATCACCGCCGACCTCGTCGAGCGCACCATCGGGCCGGTCCAGCAGGCCATGGCCGACGCCAAGCTGACCGACAGACGACATCGACGAGGTGATCCTGGTCGGCGGCTCGACCCGGATCCCGGCCGTGCAGAACCTGGTCCGCCGGCTGACCGGCGGCAAGGACCCGAACATGACCGTCAACCCGGACGAGGTGGTGGCGCTCGGCGCCGCCGTCCAGGCCGCGGTCCTCAAGGGCGAGGTCAAGGACGTCCTGCTGCTGGACGTGACGCCGCTGTCACTGGGCGTCGAGACCATGGGCGGGGTGATGACCAAGATCATCGAGCGCAACACCACCATCCCGGCCCGGCGCACCGAGATCTTCAGCACGGCCGAGGACAACCAGTCGGCGGTCGACGTCGTGGTCCTGCAGGGCGAGCGGGAGCGGGCCGCCGACAACCGGGTCCTCGGCCGGTTCCGGCTGGAGGGCATCCGGCCGGCGCCGCGCGGCGAGCCGCAGATCGAGGTGACCTTCGACATCGACGCCAACGGCATCCTGAGCGTGTCGCGCCAGGGACAAGGACACCGGCGCCGAGCAGCGGATCACGATCAGCGAGAGCTCCAACCTGGACCAGTCCGAGGTCGAGCGGATGATCGCCGACGCCGAGCAGCAACCGCGCCGAGGACGCCCGGCTGCGCGAGGCGATCGACGCCCGCAACGAGCTGGACGCGGCCGCCTACCAGGTCGAGCGCCGGCTGGGCGAGCTGGGCGACGCGGTCCCGGAGCACGAACGGGCCCGGGCCGAGATGCTGGTCGACGACGCGCGCGCAGGCGATCAAGGAGGAGGCTCCGATGGAACGGCTCCGGCCGCTGACCAGCGAACTGCAGCAGGTGTACCAGAGCCTCGGCCGCCCACCGCGCCGGCCGGGCGGCCGAGCGACGCAGGGCCGCCGCGCCGGCAGGGCTCCGGCGGCGGCGGCGACGACGACGTCATCGACGCCGAGTTCACCAGCGGTGAGGGACGTGGCCAGTCGAGACGGCCGGCGGCCCGGCCGACGGACAGCTCCCCGCGCCGGCAGGCGGCGCCCGGGCGGCACGCGCCGCAGCGCAGCGGACCCGGCCGGCCCGAAGACCGGCGGAGCGGGCCGGGCCCGCGGCCGGAGCGCCGCGGAGCTGGAGGATCGGTGGCGGCGCGCCCTCGCCGACCTCGACAACCTGCGCAAGCGCTACGCCCGGGAGCTCGACCGGGACAGGGGGCCGAGCGGGCCAGGGTGGCCGCGCCAGTTGCTGCCGGTCGTCGACAACCTGGACCTGGCGCTCGAGCACGCCGGAGCCGACGACCCGGCGGATCGTGGACGGCGTGCGGGCGGTCCGCGACCAGGCCGTCGCGGTCCTGGCCGGCTGGGCTTCCCCCGGCGGGACGAGACGGCGTGCCCTTCGACCCGGCCCGTCACGAGGCGATCGCCGCCGTCCCGACCGGGACGCGCCGCCCGGCACCGTCGTGCAGGTGGTGCGGCCGGGCTACGGCGGACCGGGCACGCCAGCTGCGCCCGGCCGCGGTCGTGGTGGCACGAGGGCGGACTGATGGCCGCACGGCGAGCGGCGACTTCTACGAGGTGCTGGGCGTCCGCGGAACGCCGAGCCGGAGGAGATCCAGCGGGCGTACCGCAAGCTGGCCCGGCACCTACCACCCGGACCTCAACAAGGACCCGGGCGCCGAGGAGCGCTTCAAGGAGATCTCCGAGGCCTACGCCGTGCTGTCGGACCCGAAGACCCGGCGCGGTACGACGCGTTCGGGCCCGACTTCCGCCAGGTCCGGAGGACGTCGACCCGGAGACCTGGCGCGGCGCGCCGGGCCGGCCGGCGCGCCGCGGCCGCGGCTGCGGGCGCGGCCGGGGCGCCGACGGGCTTCGGCGGACGGGCGGGTTCAGCGGGTTCGGCGACGGAATCGACCTGGACGACCTCTTCGGCGGCCTCTTCGGCGGCCGGGGCCGGGCGGCGGCTGGGGGCCGATCCCCGGCGCTGACCAGGAAGCGGAGCTCGAGATCACCGTCGAGGAGGCGTACCGGGGCGGCGGCGCGCAGCATCGCTCTGGCCGCGGCGGCGGCACCCGGACACTGGACGTCACCATCCCGGCCGGTGTCACCGACGGGCAGCGCATCCGGCTGGCGGGCCAGGGCGGCCAGGGCCGCGGCGGCGGCCCGCCGGGGACCTGTATCTGGTCGTCCGGATCGCCCCGCACCCGCGGTACCGGCTGGACGGGCGCGACGTCTACTTGGACCTGCCGCTCACCCCGTGGGAGGCCGCGCTCGGCACCACGGTGGCGGTGGACACCCCCGGCGGTGAGGCCAAGGTCACGGTCCCCGGCGGTACGTCCAGCGGCCGCCGGCTGCGGCTGCGGGGCAAGGGGCATGCCCAATCCCCGCGGCACTCCCGGTGACCTGTACGCCGAGGCCAAGATCATGGTGCCGCACCGCTGTCCCGCAAGGAACGGCGAGCTGTTCGAGGAGCTCGCGGCGTCATCCCATTTCGACCCGAGGAGGAGCTGGTGACCGTACGCGCTGGTCCGGGCGGCAGGCCTGGACACCGAGTCTTTCGCGGCCGTCACGGGCCTGCACCCCGACCTGGTGCGCCGCCTGGTCGCCGCCGGCGCGCTCGACGCCCGCCGGGATGCCGGCCGGGGCGGCGTGGTTCGGCCCAGCTCAGGTCGCCGCCGTGGGCCGTATCCAGCGGCTCCGCGCCGCGTTCGCGCTGAACTACGCCGCCGTGGGCCTCGTCATTGACCTGCTGGACCGGATCGACGTGCTGGAAGCCGCCCTCAGGAGGCAGCCCCGGCAGATTGGAAGCCAACGTGGACACCAGCCGCCTGACCCAGAAGTCAACCGAAGCGCTGCACGACGCCCAGACCAAGGCGCTCCGTTACGGGCACACCGAGGTCGATGGCGAGCATCTGCTGCTGGCGCTGCTCGACCAGACCGATGGCCTCGTGCCGCATCTGCTCGACGTGGCCGGCGTCGACGTAGACCGGCTCCGGGCCGGGCTCGAAGCGGAACTCGAGCGCCGGCCCCGGGTGACCGGCCCGGGCGCGGCTCCCGGCCAGGTGTTCGTCACCCAGCGCCTGTCCCGCCTGCTGGACGCGGCCCAGCGGGAGGCGGACCGCCTGAAGGACGAGTACGTCTCGGTCGAGCACCTCCTCATGGCGCTGCTCGACGCAGGGCCCCCGACCGCCGCCGGCCGGCTTCTGCGCGAGCAGGGTCTGACCAGGGACAGCTTCCTGCAAGCGCTGACCCGGATCCGCGGGAACCAGCGGGTGACCTCGGCCACGCCCGAGTCCGCCTACGAGGCCCTGTCCAAGTACGGCCGTGATCTCGTCGCCGACGCCGAGGCCGGCCGGCTCGACCCGGTCATCGGCCGGGACGGGGAGATCCGCCGGGTCATCCAGATCCTGTCCCGCAAGACGAAGAACAACCCGGTCCTCATCGGCGACCCCGGGGTGGGCAAGACGGCCATCGTCGAAGGCCTCGCCCAGCGCATCACCCGGGGCGATGTCCCCGAGGGCCTGCGCGATAAGCAGATATTCAGCCTGGATATGAGCTCGCTGGTGGCCGGGGCGAAGTACCGCGGCGAGTTCGAGGAACGCCTCCGGGCCGTCCTGGCCGAGGTCACCGCGTCCGAGGGCGGCATCCTGCTGTTCGTCGACGAACTGCACACCGTGGTCGGGGCGGGCGCCACCGAGGGCGCCATGGACGCCGGCAACATGCTCAAGCCGATGCTGGCCCGCGGCGAACTGCACATGATCGGGGCCACCACCGTCGATGAGTACCGCCAGCACATCGAGAAGGACGCGGCGCTGGAGCGGCGGTTCCAGCCGGTGCTCGTGGACGAGCCGTCGGAGGAGGACGCGATCTCGATCCTGCGCGGGCTGCGCGAGCGGCTCGAGGTGTTCCACGGCGTGCAGATCGCCGACAATGCGATCATCGCAGCGGTCACGCTGAGCCACCGATACATCTCCGACCGGTTCCTGCCGGATAAGGCGATCGACCTGGTCGACGAGGCGTGCGCGATGCTGCGGACGGAGATCGACTCGATGCCCGCCGAGCTCGACGAGCTCACCCGCCGGGTCATGCGGCTGGAGATCGAGGAGACCGGGCTGTCCAAGGAGGAGGACCCGGCCAGCCGGGCCCGCCTGGAGAGCCTGCGCACCGAACTGCACGACCTGCGGGCCCAGGCCGATGCCATGCGGGCCCAGTGGGAAGCCGAACGGCAGGCGCTGAAGCGGGTCCAGACGCTGCGCGAGGAGATCGAACGGGTCCGGCAGGAAGCGGAGCAGGCCGAGCGCGACTACGACCTCAACCGGGCTGCGGAGCTCCGCCTGGGCCGGCTTCCCGACCTGGAGCGCCGGCTGCGGGGCGAGGAGGAAAGGCTCGCCGAGCGCGGCGACCGGCGGCTGCTGCGGCAGGTCGTCACCGAGGAGGAGATCGCCCAGATCGTGTCCCGGTGGACCGGCATCCCAGTCACCCGGCTGCAGGAGGGCGAGCGGGACAAGCTGCTCCGCCTCGACGAGGTCCTGCACGAGCGGGTCATCGGCCAGGACGAGGCGGTGCAGGCGGTCTCCGACGCGATCATCCGGGCCCGGTCCGGCATCAAGAACCCGCGTCAGCCCATCGGCTCGTTCATCTTCCTCGGCCCCACCGGCGTCGGGAAGACCGAACTGGCCCGGACGCTGGCGGCGACCCTGTTCGACACCGAGGACAACATGGTCCGGCTCGATATGACCGAGTACCAGGAACGGCATACCGTCAGCCGCCTGGTCGGGGCCCCGCCCGGCTACATCGGCTACGAGGAGGGCGGCCAGCTCACCGAGGCCGTGCGCCGCAAGCCGTACTCCGTGGTCCTCTTCGACGAGATCGAGAAGGCGCACCCGGACGTGTTCAACGTCCTGCTGCAGGTCCTGGACGACGGCCGGCTCACCGACGCCCGGGGCCGCACGGTGAACTTCCGCAACACCGTCATCATCATGACCTCCAACATCGGATCGGAGTACCTGCTGGACGGGGTGACGGACACCGGCGAGATCAAGCCGGACGCCCGCCAGGCCGTGATGGGCACGCTGCGCACCGGGTTCAAGCCCGAATTCCTGAACCGGGTGGACGACACCGTCCTGTTCAAGCCGCTCACTCAGGCGGAGATAGAGCAGATCGTGGAACTGATGCTCGGCGACCTGCGCCAGCGCCTGGCCGACCGCCAGGTCAGCCTGGAGGTCAGCGAGGACGCGCTGCGCTTCATCGCGCGGGCGGGCTATGACCCGGTCTACGGCGCGCGGCCGCTGCGCCGCTACATCGCGCGGGAGGTCGAGACCCGGATTGCCCGCGCCCTCGTGACCGGGGACCTAGCGGACGGGGCGGTGATCAGGGTCGGGGTGGCCAACGGCGAGCTGACCGTTACGCACGACCAAACGTCTGAGGGAGAGTCATGAAGTCCGACGAGGAGATCAGGCAAGACGTCATCCGTGAACTGCGGTGGGATCCCCAGGTATCGGAGCCCGAGGAGATCGGCGTCGCGGTCAAGGACGGAGCGGTCACGCTGACCGGGCACGCCCCGGCCTACGGCGAGAAGCTGGCCGCCGCCCGGGCCGCCGCCCGGGTCTACGGCGTCAAGGCCGTCGCCGACGACATCAAGGTCCGGCTCAAGGGGGACCCGCGGGACGACCAGGACATCGCCGAGGCGATCGCCCACGTCCTGGACAACAACGTCCAGGTCCCCGAGGGCCGGGTCCATGCCCGGGTGCAGGGCGGCTGGGTGACGCTCGATGGCGAGGTCGACTACGAATACCAGCGGCACGAAGTCGAGCGGATGGTCCGTAACGTCAAGGGCGTCATCGGGGTGACGAACACGATCCGGCTCTCGCCGCCCGCCAGCAACGAGGAGGTCCTGGAGGAGATCGAGGAGGCCTTCCGGCGCGAGGCCGAGGTGGACGCACGCCACATCCGGGTCGAGATCACCGATCACACCGCTCGGCTCTTCGGGCACGTCCACTCGCTGAAGGAGGCCACCGCCGCGACCGAGGCCGCCGCGACCGCGCCCGGCGTGGCTCAGGTGGAGAGCCACCTGGTGGTCACCCCGTAGCGCCGCAGGGCGCGCCGGCCCGCGTCAGGCGATGAACAGGGCGATGGCGACGTACTGGCAGGTGGCGGCGGCACACACGAAGACGTGAAAGACCTCGTGATAGCCGAACACCGCCGGGGACGGGTCGGGCCAGCGACGGTGATAGGACAGCGCTCCGGCCGTGTAGAGCAGGCCGCCCGCCAGCATCAGCGCTCCCGCCGTGGCCCCGGAATGCAGCCAGACCGCGGGCAGCGGCAGGCCGGCCACCCAGCCCAGCCCGACGTACGCCGAGCCGACCAGGAGCTCGGGCGCATGCATCCACACCATGCGGATCGCGAGCGCGGTCAGCGTGAGCACCCACATGACCGCCAGTGAGGTCACCCGGAGGGTGCCGTGGGTCGTGAGGAGGAACGCAGGGGTAGCGGTGCCGGCGATAAGGAGGAGGATCATCGCGTGGTCCAGGCGCTGCAGGCGCTGCCGCCACGCTGCGGTCCAGTTACCGCGGTGGTAGAGCGCGCTGACCCCGAACATCCCGCTGACACTCGCCGCGAAGATGGCCACCGCCGTGATCCGCACGCCGCCATGCGCATGGACCACCATCAGGGTGCCGAGCACCAGCGAAGCCTCGAACCAGGCCAGGTGCATCCAGCCGCGCAGCAGCGGGCTTGGCGTGCGAGATGTGGCGGCCGGCTGCGGCCGGTGCCTCCGTCGCCAGGCGTGGCGACGGCTCCCCGGCCGCACCGTCTAGTGCCGTCATTGGCAACCTCGCTTCTCCAGGCGGGCCGCCTCAGCGACGGCGGCCGCGGAAGCCGGCCGAGAACGCCGCTGCGCCGCGGCCGGTGCCCGCAGTGGTGGGGACGACGTCCGCACGCGCGGCGGGCCGCGCGGCCGGCGGGATTGGCTTGGCCGGCTCACCCGCGATCGACCGCAGCAGCGCAGAACCCGGGGTGACCGTGGCGGCCAACGGGACGACGCGCGCCTTCCGCATCAGGGTACGCACCTCACCGGCCTGCGCCGGGGTCTGCAGGGTGATCACCATGCCGCCGGCGCCGGCCCGGGCGGTCCGTCCCGACCGGTGCAGGTAGGCCTTGTGCTCGGTCGGCGAGTCGGCGTGGATGACCAGGTCGATGCCGTCCACGTGAATGCCGCGGGCGGCGATGTCGGTCGCGACCATGACGCGCACCGCGCCGGAGGCAAACGACGCGAGGTTTCGCTCGCGGGCGCTCTGGGCCAGGTTGCCGTGCAGTTCGGCGGCGGGAATGCCGGCCGCGCTCAGCTGGCGGGCGAGCTTCTGCGCGCCGAACTTGGTCCGGGTGAAGACCAGTGACCGCTGGCTGCCGCTGGCCAGGACGGCGACCACACCGGCCCGGTCGGCGGGCGCGACGGTGAGCAGGTGGTGGATTATCGCGGCCGGCGCTTCGGCCGGATCGACGGCGTGGCTGGCCGGGTTGTGCATGAAGCGCCGGACGAGGACGTCGACGGCGTTGTCCAGGGTCGCGGAGAACAGCATCCGCTGGCCCTCCGGCGGCGTGGCGTCCAGCAGCCGCCGCACGATCGGCAGGAACCCGAGATCGGCCATGTGGTCCGCTTCGTCGAGCACGGTGATTTCGACGTCACCGAGGTGGCAGTGGCCTTGCTCGATGAGGTCGGCCAGCCGGCCGGGGCAGGCGACGACGATGTCGGCGCGGTTGCGCAGCGCGGCTACCTGGGGGTTCTGCGAGGTACCGCCGAAGACGGTGGCGACGCTCAGGCCGACCGCCTGGGCCAGCGGGGCCAGGACGGCATGGACCTGGCTGGCCAGCTCACGGGTCGGTACGAGCACCAGGCCGCGGGGGCGGCAGGCGCTCGTGTAGCCGTCGGCCAGCCGGGCGGCGAGCGGGATCGAGAAGCCGAGCGTCTTGCCCGAGCCGGTCTGCCCGCGCCCGAGTATGTCCAGGCCGGCCAGGGCGTCGGGCAGGGTGGCGGCCTGAATGGGGAAGGGGGTGGTGATACCCGCCTCGCTGAGCGCCGCGACCAGCGGCGCAGGCACGCCTGCGGAGGCGAAGGTGACGTCGAGCGCGGCGGGCCCGGACTGGGCGGGCCCGGCCGGGCGGCGCCTGCGGCGCGGGGTGGCGGGACGTTCTAGGGGCAGAGCTGTCATAAAGGTTTCTTTCGGGAGTAGGGGTGGCCGCATTTTCGAGGGGCCACCACATCCGTGGAAACCAGCTCGCTCACGAGCGAGGTACGACCGGCGCGCTCTGATCGCTGCGCCTCACTGCCGTGCAAGGTAGCTGCAGCTTACCGCACGCAGGCGCGGCCCGCAGGGCCGTAGCCCCGGCGGGCCGCGCCAGTGTATTCAGGGATCAAGCTCAGACGGGGCGGACGTGCTCGGCCTGCGGGCCCTTCGGGCCCTGCGTGACGTCGAACTCGACCCGCTGGTTCTCGTTCAGGCTACGGAAGCCCGTGGACTCGATCGCGGAGAAGTGGACGAACACGTCGTCGCTGCCGCCATCGATGCTGATGAACCCGAAACCCTTGTCTGGGTTGAACCATTTCACAGTGCCCTGTGCCATGTGTTTCTCCTTACCGGAAGATTTAAGCCCCCGCATGAGTGCGGAAACCCGGCCCCGGGCAGCGGCTCCGCACCTTCTCCGGTACCGACACCTGTCGCCCGCCAGTAAATCCGCGAGCGCGGCGCCAACCACGATGCACAGAAAACTACGACCGGCCGCTCCAACCTCGCCCGGGCCCGCGGTATTCCCGCCGGCCAACGGCGGAATCACAGCTTGGTCAGTTTGGCGCACGGCATCATGATCCGGATCCGGCGGGAACCGAAATCGATCACCAGGGCGTCCTCGCCCTCGACTCCGACGACCCGGCCAAGACCATACTTGTCGTGCGTCACCTGGTCCTGCTCGGCGAACTCCTCCGCCGGCACAGCCGGTTGCGGAGGTACGTTGAAGGGACTTCCGGCCAGGAAGCGCCGGGCCGCGGCGCGGTTTTGCTTCATCATTACCAGTATGCGCCTGTCGCAGCGCCACCACGTGTATTCCTGACCGGCAAGACGACATCAGCTGAGTCAGCCGGCCGGATTGTCACATGTCGATGGTGATCGTCACCGGGCCGTCGTTGACCAGGCTGACCTTCATGCTGGCCCCGAAAACACCGGTCTCGACCCGGGCGCCCAGCTCACGCAGCGACGAGACCACGGCCTCGACCAGCGGCTCGGCGACCGGGCCGGGCGCGGCGGCCAGCCACGACGGGCGGCGGCCCTTGCGGGTGTCGGCGTACAGCGTGAACTGGCTGATGAGAAGCAGTGGCGCGCCGACGTCGGAGCAGGACTTCTCCCCGTCGAGGATGCGCAGCCCCCAGAGCTTGGCGGCCAGCTTCGCGGCCTGGTCCGGGGTGTCGTCATGGGTGACGCCCACCAGGACCAGCAGGCCCGGCTCGTCGATCGCGCCCACGACCCGCCCGTCGACGGCCACGCTGGCCTGGCTCACCCGCTGCACCACAGCTCGCACGAGATCACCCCCAGCCGCAGGCTACCGAAACCCCGACCCGAATCCCCAAGTCCACGGCGGGAGGGCCCCGCGGTCAACGTCGTGTCCGATTCCGGCCAGCGCATCCCTGAGTCGGTTGGCAGGCTGAGTGGCATGTCCACCGATTCGATGACCACCACACTCATCGTCGAGCCGATCCCGCCTGGCGAACTGCAGAAGATCAGGGCGGCCGGACTGGATGAGGCCGGCAACCCGCTGACCCCTCAGGTTGACACCGAAGGCGGCGATCCTCTGCGGTGCTGCCTCCGCGAATCCCGCCCCGGCGACCGGGTACTGCTCATCGCCTACACGCCGCCCGGCACAAGTGGCGCCTACGCCGAACGCGGACCATTGTTCATCCACGCCGATCCCTGCGAGGGCTATCCAACCCCTCATCTCTACCCGCCCGGGCTGAGCCACCGCCAGCAGGTTGTGCGCGCCTATGACCGATACGGCCGCATTGCTGACGGCGTGCTCGTCGACAACGGCGATCACGCCGTGGCCGTCATCCACGAGATGCTCGCCCGGCCGGACGTCGCGCTCGTGCATCTGCGCAACGTGGGCTACGGCTGCTACAACTTCGCGGTCCGGCGCCGCTGACCGTCGAGTCGCCTGGCCACTTCCTCGAGGGACCGGGTGTGCCGGCAAAGAAAATCTCGAGATCGGGCCTTCGGCCGGAATCCGCTGCGGGTACCCCAGCGCCTTCCAGTCCTGATGGGCGATCGCTTCGTCGCGCCGCTCTGCGTCACCAAGCTCCCAGGCGGGCGGCGGGATCTCCTCCCACGCGGACGAAGGGACACCGGACGGCTTGCTGGGGATGAACCAGCTACGGCCGTCCCAGTGGGTCATGACCTCCACCAGCGGTTTGGCCACATCAAAATAATCGCCGCACATGAGGCTCAGGCGGTCGAGGCGGACGGCTGAGTGGGTGATGGCGGCGCCGATCTCCTCCACCGGGCCCGCCGATGCTGATTCAGAGCCGAGCGTTAGCGGCGGCCTTTCCGGATCTCCCGTGAGGCTAAACGGCCGTGGATTGACGCGGCGCAGCCTGGAGATGCGCCAACGTGCCGTCCAGATCCGCAACAGTTCACGGAGGGCTTCAGGAACTGGGATCTCCACATCGCCTTCTTTCGCCTCGTGGCCGGGGCTCAATCATCGGGCATTGGCCCAGGGGTAACGTCAGGCGGCGTGACAGCCAATCGCGAAACAGCGCTACTGCTTGACGCCGAGGATCCGCTGGCCGCCATGCGGGAACAGTTCATGCTGCCGGACGGGGTCATCTACCTGGACGGCAATTCGCTCGGCGCCCTCTCTGGCGGCGTCGCCGATCGCGTCCGCACCGCGATCACCACGCGAGTGGGGCCGCGATCTGATCCGGGCGTGGAACGACGACGGCTGGTGGGCGGCGCCGCAGCGGGTCGGTGATCGCATCGGGGCGCTGATCGGCGCGGCACCCGGCCAGACGGTCGGCGGCGAGTCGACCTCGGTCCAGCTCTTCAACGCCATCACCGCGGCCGCCCGGTTGCGGGACGGGCGGCCGGTGATCCTGACCGACGCGGCCCACTTCCCCACCGACGGCTATATCGCCGCCTCGGCCGGCCTGCTCGGGCTGGAGGTCTGCCGGGCGGACGACCCGTGGGAGACGCTCCGCCGGAGGGGCGGCGACGTCGCGGTGGTCGCCTGGCCCGCCGTCGACTACCGGACCGGTGAGCTGTGGGACGTCGCCGGGCTGACCTCGGCGGCCCACGACGCCGGCGCCGTCGTGGTGTGGGACCTATGCCACGCCGTCGGGGCTGTGCCGCTGCAGCTGGACGCGGATTCGGCCGACCTCGCCGTCGGGTGCACCTACAAGTACCTGTCCGGCGGACCCGGGTCGCCGGCCTTCATCTACGTCGCGGCCCGCCACCAGGCCGTCTTCGACCAGCCGCTGACCGGGTGGACCGGCCACGCTCAGCCGTTCGCGATGGAACCCGGGTACACCCCCGCACCCGGGATCGCGCGGGCCCGGATCGGGACTCCGGCCATCTTGTCCCTGCTCGCCCTCGATGCCGCGCTCGACGTCTTCGGCGCCGCCAGCCTCGCGACCATCCGGGCCAAGAACATCGGCCTGGGCGAGTTCTTCATCTCCTGCGTGGATGACCTGCTCGCGGGGCTGGGGTTCGGCGTCGTTACCCCCCGCGCGGCGGCCCGGCGGGGCAGCCACGTGGCCCTCCGCCACCCGGACGCCCATCCGATCATGGCCGCCCTGATCGAGTCGGGCGTGATCGGCGACGTCCGGCCGCCGGACTTGCTTCGGTTCGGATTCAACGCGCTCTACACCTCGTACGCCGACATCTACGACGCGGTACAGGCCCTGCGCGAGGTGACCGCGTCCGGCGCGTACCGCGACCCGCGCTTCTCGGTCCGGAAGGCGGTCTCCTGACCCGGCCCGCCCGGGGCCTGGCCGGCCGGGCCGCGCTTCACCTCCGCCCTTCATGGTCCTTTCACTGTCGTGCCGCATCCTTATGCGCGTGGAAACCGCGAACCAGGTCCGGGCCAGGCACACGAGACGGACGTTGCGGGCGGCTGGGGTCCTGTGCCAGCCTGGCCATCACGGCCGCGTGCACCGCGCAGTCGGCGGTGGCGCCGGGGGCGGCCAGCACCCGGGCCAGCGCGCCGGCCGCCGTCCGGACCAGCCCCCGTGCCCCCGCGTCGGCCAGCGCGGCCGCCCGGCTGGATACCGGGCCGCCGCGGATCACGTTCGCCCAGGTGCGGACGGCGGACGGGTCCGTGGTGACCCTGGCCGACCTTCCACGGCGCGGTCCGCTATGTGCTGCACAACGGAAGCCAGGACCCCGGGCCGGCGTACGCAAGCCTGGTCCGGGCCGGCCCGGCCGTCACCGGCACCGAACGCCAGCACCTGCTCGCCGCGTTCAACGGCGGGTTCAAGATGCGCTCGCGGGCCGGCGGTTACGAGCAGGAGGGCCACGTGTTCCGCGCGCTGCGCAACGGCCTGGCCAGCCTGGTGATCGACCGCTCGGGTCACGCCCGGATCGGGGTCTGGGGCGCCGGACTGCCGGCCCCGGGCGAGTCGATCTACAGCGTCCGCCAGAACCTGTGGCCGCTGGTCCTCAACGGGCAGCCGACCGCGGAGTCGGCCCGGTGGCAGCGGTGGGGCGGCACGGTCGGCCACGCCGAGTACGTCGCCCGCACCGCCATCGGCCAGAACGCCGCCGGAGACCTCATCTTCGCCGCGAGCATGTCCACGATTCCCGCCGACCTGGCCAGCGCGCTGGCCCGCAGCGGGGCGCGGATCGCCATGGAACTCGACATCAACCAGGAATGGGTCCAGCTGGACACGGCCAGCAGGCCGGGCGGCCCGCTCACGGCCTCGGTGCCCGGCCAGGTCCGCCCGGCCAGCCAGTACCTGACCGGCTGGACCCGCGACTTCTTCACCGTCCTGGCCCCGTAGCAGGCCGGGGCGGCCAGCCTCGCTCCCCGCACTAGGACCCCCGGCGATGTACACAACGGCGCCATCCTGGTTGTTAGGGCATCTACAGAGGTGCCTCCGTAGTCATCGGGGCGCGGGGGGCGGCGGCGTGCTCAAATTACTTCTTTACCGGTCGATATGCTAGGGATATGGTGGCTGAGAGGAGTCTAAGCACAGCTGGGAGGCGCGCATGGGGGTCGTTCTGCACTGGTTCCTGCCCACCAACGGCGACTCGCGCACCGACCTCAGCCTCGGCAACGCGGTCGGCGTGGCCGGCAGCCGCGCGGCCGAGGGCGGCGCGGAGCGCGCGCCGGACATCGGGTACATGGGCCAGATCGCCCGCTCGGCCGAGCAGCTGGGCTTCACCGCCGCGCTGACCCCGACCAGCTCGTGGTGTGAGGACGCGTGGGTCATGACCGCCGGGCTCAGCCAGGTCACCGAGCGGTTCAAGTTCCTGGTCGCGTTCCGGCCGGGCCTGCTGTCACCCACCCTGGCCGCGCAGATGGCCGCCACCTACCAGCGGATCTCCCGCGGCCGCCTGCTGCTGAACGTGGTCACCGGCGGCGACGACGCCGAGCAGCAGCGGTTCGGTGACCATCAGGGCAAGGAGGCTCGCTACCGGCGGGCCGGGGAGTTCCTGCACATCGTCCGGGCGCTGTGGACCGGCGAGCCGGTCGATTTCACCGGCGAGTTCTTCGACATCCGTGGCGCGCGGATCGTCCCCGCCCCGGTCTGGCCGGAGATCTACCTGGGCGGCTCGTCGCAGGCCGCGATCGACGTCGCGGCGTCGGCGGCCGACGTCTACCTGACCTGGGGCGAGCCCCCCGGCGCGGCCGCCGGGAAGCTCGACCGGGTGCGCGAGCGGGCCAAGGCGGCCGGGCGTGAGCTCCGGTTCGGCATCCGGCTGCACGTGATCGCCCGGGAAAGCTCGGCCGAGGCGTGGGCCCAGGCTCAGCGGCTGCTCGACGGGCTCGACCCGGCGGCCATCGAGCGGGCCCAGGCGATCCAGCGGGCGTCGGGATCCGAAGGCCAGCAGCGGATGCTGGCGCTGCACGGCGGCCGGACCGACGCGCTGGAGGTCTCACCGAACCTGTGGGCCGGCGTCGGGCTGGTCCGCGGCGGCGCCGCACCGCACTGGTCGGCAGCTGCGAGGAGGTCGCCGACCGGATCGCCGAGTACTACGCGCTGGGCATCGACGAATACATCCTGTCCGGCTACCCGCACCTCGAGGAGGCCTATCAGGTCGGTGAGGGCGTCATGCCGGTGCTGCGGCGCCGGGGACTGCTGGCGCCGGATCACCCTGATCACGAACCCGTGGAGGTTTCGCCATGACCACCGATCCGCACTCCGAGCCGCTGCGCTTCGCCTACTGGGTGCCCAACGTCAGCGGTGGCCTCGTGACCAGCACCATCGAGCAGCGCACCGACTGGTCGTTCGGGTACAACCGCACGCTCGCGCGGCTCGCCGAGCGGGCCGGATTCGACTACGCGCTGAGCCAGGTGCGCTACACCGCGAGCTACGGCGCCGAGTACCAGCACGAATCGACGAGCTTCAGCCTGGCCCTGCTGCTGGCCACCGAGCGGCTCAAGCTGATCGCCGCGGTCCACCCCGGGCCTGTGGCATCCGGGCGTCCTGGCCAAGTGGGTCGCCACAGCCGACCACCTGTCCGGCGGCCGGGTCGCGGTCAACGTGGTGTCGGGATGGTTCGCCGACGAGTTCCGCCAGCTCGGTGAGCCGTGGCTGGAGCACGACGAGCGCTACCGGAGCACCGCCGAGTTCATCACCGCGCTCAAGCGGATCTGGACCGAGGACGAGGCGCAACCTGGCCGGGGACTTCTACCGGATCCGGGACTTCAGCCTGAAGCCCAAGCCGCTGTCGTGGCCGGGCCGCCCGCATCCGGAGATCTTCCAGGGCGGCAACTCCAGCGCGGCCCGCCAGAACGGCGGCCGCCTGTCGGACTGGTACTTCTCCAACGGCAAGTGCGTTCGACGGCGTCCGCGAGCAGCTCGACTGAGCTGCGGCAGATCGCCGCCGGGGCGGGCCGGACCGACGGGCCCCGGTTCGGCCTGAACGGCTTCGTGATCGTCCGCGACACCGAGCGGGAAGCCACGCGAGACGTTGCGCGAGATCATCGCCAAGGCGCACGTCGAGGCGGTGGAGGGGTTCGGCGCGGCGGTCAAGCAGGCCGGGCAGTCGACCGCCGACAGCAAGGGCATGTGGGCCGACTCGAGCGTTCGAGGATCTCGTGCAGTACAACGACGGCTTCCGTACGGAGCTGATCGGCACCGCTGAGCAGGTGGCGGAGCGGATCATCGAGTACCGCAAGCTCGGCGTGGATCTGATCCTGACCGGTTTCCTGCACTACCACGAGGAGGTGAGCGCTTCGGGCGCGAGTGCTGCCCGATCGTGCGTGAGCTGGAGGTGGAGAACTGGGCTGGACCCCGGCGCGTACCGGACCCGGACGGCGGGCTGTCCGAGCGCGACCCCGCGCTGTCGGTGGCCGGATGACCGCCGCCGCACCGGCCCGGGCGGTCATCGGCTCCGGCCCCGAGGCGATCAGGGTCGCGCGGCAGTACGCCGCGTCGATCGCGGACGGGGTCATCGAGCGGGACCGGGCCGGCGCCGTGCCCACGCGGGAACTGGCGGCGTTCGACGCGAGCGGGCTGCTCGCCCTGACCGTCCCGCGCGAACATGGCGGGCCGGACCTGCCCGCCACCGTGCTGGCCGAGGTGGTGCGTTCGATAGCGGCCGTGGACCCGGCGATCGCGCAGGTCCCCCAGGCGCACTTCCTGTTCGTCGACGTGCTCGCGGTGTGGGGCAGCCCGGGCCAGCAGCGGCGGCTGTTCGCCGACGTACTCGACGGCGGCCGGCTCGGCAACGGCCTGGCCGAGCGGGGCGGGCACCATGCCCAGGATCTGAAGACCCGCCTGCACTCCGGCGCCGGCGGAACCCGCCTGGACGGGCCGCAAGTACTACTGCACCGGCGCGATCACGGCCCGCTGGATCGGCGTCAGCGCCCTCGACGACGACGGCCGCCTGGTGCTGGCGTTCGTGGAGCGCGACGCGCCGGGTGTGGCGGTCGACGACGACTGGAACGTGATGGGCCAGCGGGCCACGGTGAGCGGAACGGCCGCCTTCGACGACGTTCCGGTGGACCCGGCGCTGGTCGTGCCGTACGAGCGGGCCTTCCAGGTCCCCCAGCAGCTGGGCGCGCGGGCCCAGCTCGTGCACGCCGCCATCCAGACCGGGATCGCGGGCGGCGCGCTGCGGGACGCCGGGGAGTTCGTCCGGACCAGGGCCCGTCCGTTCTTCGAGGCCACCCGGGGCGGCTGGGCCGAGCGGGCCGGCGACGACCCGCACACGATCGGCCGCTACGGCCGGCTGGCCACCCGGGTGCACGCGGCCGAGGCCCTGCTCGCCGGGGCGGCCGGCACGCTGGACGAGGTGACGCGCCAGCCGCGGGACGCGGACGCGGCGGCCCGCGGCTCCCTGGCCGTGGCCCAGGCCAAGGCGTTCGCCAGCGAGGTCGCGGTGGCGGTCGCGAGCGATCTGTTCTCACTGAGCGGAGCCAGCGCCGCCGACGAGCGCCACGACCTCAGCCGCCACTGGCGCAACGCGCGTACCCACGCCAGCCACGATCCCGTCGATTGGAAATACCACCACGTGGGCAACTACTTGCTCAATGGCGTGCACCCCCCGAACCACGGACAGATCTGACGCAATGACAGCAGTCGATGTGACCGCCGCTGACATCAGCCCCGACGACTTCCGGCACGCCATGGGGCACTTCGCCACCGGCGTCACGGTGGTCACCTCTATCGGACCGGACGGCCAGCCGGCCAGGCACCACGGCCAACGCGGTCAGCTCGCTCTCGCTGGACCCGCCGCTGCGTGCTGGTGTGTTTCGACCGGGACAGCCTGACCCTGGAAGCGGTCCGCTCG
The DNA here is from genome assembly GCA_963718475.1 of uncultured Actinomycetes bacterium. Taxonomy (GTDB): domain Bacteria; phylum Actinomycetota; class Actinomycetes; order Streptosporangiales; family Streptosporangiaceae; genus CAVQZM01. Next base: position 19,273 of record CAVQZM010000058.1, read on the forward strand.
CACGGCGCCTTCGCGGTCAACGTGCTGGCCGCGCCCCAGCGGCACCTGTCGGCCAACTTCGCCCGGCGGGGAATGGCCGCGGCGTGGGAGGGGGTCCGGCACCATCGCGGGCTCACCGGCAGCCCGCGTCTGCACGGAGTCCTGGCCGCACTGGAATGCACCGTGGAGCACTACCTGCCCGGCGGTGATCACGAAATCGTCGTGGGGCGCGTGCACGACGTCGAGACCAGCGCAAACGGCGCCGCTCCGCTGCTTTACTGGCGCGGCTCGTACGTATCTTTGGAGGAGACATGACCAGCGGCGCCGTTCCGGTGCGCATTACCGCCGTCGTCGGCAATCCCCGGCCGGATTCGCGCACCCATGGCCTGGCCCGCTCGCTCACCGCCGAGCTGGCCCGGGCGCTGCCCCCGGCTACCACCGCCGAGGTGGACCTGGCTGTCCTCGGGCCGCGGGTCCTCGACCCGGCGGACGACGGGGCGGACGTCGCGGTCGCTCAGGTCCTCGGGGCCGACATCCTGGTCGTGGCCAGCCCGACGTACAAGGCCACCTACACCGGGCTGCTCAAGGCCTTCCTGGACCGGCTGGCGACCGGGAGCCTGGCCGGCAAGCGCGCCGTCCCGGTGCTGCTGGGCGGCGCGCCCAACCACCAGCTCGCCGTTGACGTGCACTTCACCCCGCTGCTGCTGGAGCTCGGCGCCACCGTCCCGGCCCGGGGCCTGTTCGTGCTGGAGGCCGAGCTGGCCGACTTCGGCTCGTTCGCCGCCAAGTGGGCCGCGGCCAACGGGCCGAAGCTCGCCGGCGGGTGACGGCCAACGGTACGTCGCAGTTCCGGTCAGACATCAGCGAATAACCACTTCACCGAAACTGATATCGCGAGTATTCCCAGGTCATTCGGCGAGCGCCTGGTTTCGGACCGTCCTAAATCCCGCACCTTACGGCTCTCTTATGACCCCCGAAGAGGGGTCATGACACGACGGAAGATCGCCATAGAATTAATTCGCATCGCACATAAGGCCGAGGACGGGTGCCTCCTGTCTCCTTCAACCCCGAGGGGGGGATTCGCGGTTAAGGGAGTGGAGGGAGGTGCCCGTCCTCGACGGCTCGATAATACAGCTCCAATTTCGTCGGCGCTGCCCGACCGGCCCGCGCATATTTCTCCCTGACCCGGCCCAGATACTGTTTGACGGTCTCCTCGCTGATCGTCATCCGCCGGGCAACAGATTTCATTGGCATCCCGGTGGCGTAAAGCTGCAGCGCACGCGCCTCCTGGGGGCTGAGGGCGGGCCGGTCGGCGGCATCGTCGGTGGCGAAGATGTACGCGAGGCGGGGCGAAATCCAGTCCTGGCCCGCGGCCACGGCCCGGATGGCCGCCCGGATCTGGTCGGTCTCCTCGTTCTTCAGGACGTAGCCGAGCGCCCCGGCCCGCATCGCGGCCCGCACGGCGCTCGGCTTCTCCGACGCCGCCAGGACCAGGACGGCGGGGCCCGCGGCGAGGATCGCGGATACGTTGCGGTCAACGGTGGTTCCGTCGCCGAGGTCGAGATCGAGCAGCACGACGTGGGCGTGGCGGCCCGGCCCGGCCAGGAGGGCGTCCACCGTGGCCGCCGTGCCGATGACCCGGATTCCGCTCTCCGCCGCCATGACCCAGCCCGCGACGGCGTCCAGGACGATCGGATGGTCATCGACCGCCGCGACGTCAATGATGCCGGTCACGCGGGCACCACCTTCCGCCAGCCCAATTCGAGGCACCCCGTACCGGTTTCGTCCACGTCGACGCAGGCGCGCCAGCCCGCCGCGGCGGGCAGCGCGCGCCCCAGGTCGGTCAGGCTGGGCAGGTCGGGCCGGTCGGGGGCGGCGGTCAGCGGGCCGCCGAAGGTCAGGTAGACCTCCGCGTCGTCACCGGAGGACAAGATGGTGAGCGTTACCGGAACCGGCGCAAGCGCGCCGAGGACACGGTCGATGGCGGCCAGCGCCGCGCCGGCCACCTCGGGCCCGGGCTCCCCCGGGTCACCGACCAGCTGGACCTCGACCAGCAGGCCGCGGGCCCGGGCCGCACTCAGCGCGGGTTCCAGCCCGGCCAGGAGGCCGCCCGCGACGGGCGGCCGGTCGACGAGGGAATGCCGCAGGGCCGAGGCGTGGGCCGCGCACCGCTGCTGCACGGCGCGGTCGGCCGGATCCAGGGTGCCGTCGGCGATCCCCCGCAGCAGCGGCAGCGCCTCGACTTCCAGCAGGGCGAAGCGGCGCTCCCGGTCGGCGCGGACGGCGGCCGCCGCCGCGCGTTCCGCGGCCGACGTGCTGGCCAGCGTGGCCCGGCGCGCGGCCACGTCGGCCTGGATGCGGAGGGTGGGCCGCAGCCCGGCAAAGACGGCCAGGATGACCACGGTGATGTAGGCAGCCGCCCCGACCTGGGCCAGGCTCAGCGGGTTCACGCCGAGCGGGCGGATGATGAACACCGCGTGCGCGGCCAGGACGAGCACCGCCCCGGACACCCAGGTCCAGGCGGGGCGGCTCAGCGCGACGAGGGCGAGCACCCAGAGCGTGCCGAGCATCGACCAGTTGACGGTTCCGGCGGCGGCGCTGGCGCGGCGTTCCACACCGACCAGGACCACCGCGGCGACCGCGCCCGCGATCGCCAGGACCGCCTGCGTACCGCTGATGCCGCCGGCCCGCGATCGCGGCACCAGCCACGCCGCGGCCGCGAGCGTGCCCAGCCACACCAGGACCGGAACGGCCGGCTGACGGTAGTTCCCGGGGTGCACGAGCGCCTGGATGAGCAGAGTGAACGGCAGGATCGCCGCCACCGCGGCGACCATGCGGGGAATCCCCGACTCGGTCGCGTCCCGGACCACCTCGGCGCCGCCCATCCGGGGGGCCGTCACGGCCGGGCCCCCGGATGGGCGGCGCCGCCCGCGAGGACGGCCTGACCGTGGTCCGCGGGCGCGGGCCAGCACAACCTCACCACGGTCCCCTCACCCGGCGCCGAGCGGACCGATGCCTGGCCGCCGCAGTCGGCGATGCGCTCGGCGATGGACCGCTGCACGCCCAGCCGCGCCCGGTCGACCCGGCCCGGGTCGAACCCGGCCCCGGCATCCCGGACAGTGACCTGGAGACCGCCGGCACCGGGGCGGTCCGGTCCGCGATCGGGCTGACCGTGACCCAGGCCTCCCCGGTCCCGGCGTGGGCGGCCACATTCGCCAGCGCCTCTCGGGCGGCGTGCACGATCGCGGTGACGACCAGATCCGGCGCGGCAACGGCGCCGGTCACCTCGACGTGAACGTCCAGTCCCCGGCTCCGCATCTCGGCCACGATGGCCTCGATGCCGCTGACCACGCTGGCGTAGGGCGGGCTGGCCTCCCCGTCGGCGGGCCTGCTGAGCGCGTGCTCCATCATCGCCACGTCGTACCGGCATCGGCGTATCACCTCGGCCTGGTCGCCGGTTCCCGCCCGGCTGAGGGCGGTCAGCGTGTTGAGCACCGTGTCGTGCAGCAGCCGCTCATGTTCACGGCGCTCGATGTTCCTGGACAGGACGACGTACTGCTCCCGGGCGTCCCGGTCCGCGCGGGCCAGGGCCGCGTCGGTCCGGCTGGCCAGGCCGTAGAGCATTCGCCGGCCGCACCAGTGCACGGCGGCCGCCACAATCAGCAGCGCCCCGGCCGCGGCCGGGGAGTTCACCCCGGCACCGGTCGCCGGGAATCCCGCGACTCCGGCCCAGTAGGCCGCTGGCGAGGCCAGGGCCAGCGGCACCGACAGGGCGGCGGGCGCGAACCACGCCGGGACGATGAGCTGGCTGGCCATCGCTATGACCAGCCAGTTGGCGGCCTCACCGCGGGTCGCGGGCGGCACGCACCCCTCGGCGCTCAGCGCGAGCACCACGTAGAAACCGGTGTCGGCGCACGCGAGCGGCCAGGCCGGCCAGTGGCGGCGGCGCAGGCGGACGACGACCGCGGCCGCCCACAGGACCGCCGCCGCGGGCCCGGCCAGGCGCCACGGACCGGCCGTATAAAACGAGTGCCAGATGAATGCCTGATAGACGACGTAGGCGGCGCCGACGACCCGGGTGACGGCCGCGATCTGGCCGATAACCGACCTCAGCGTGGTCATCGCCGGATCGGCCGGTGCGCGGCCAGCGTCGCCCGCGCCCGGCCACCGCGGCACGTAACCGGTCGGCCACATGAGCCGATAATAGGACCTGATAAGGGAAGAAATCTGCAATCCCAAGCGGGTCACCGGATGACGCCTGGCCCGGCACCATTCGGCAAAATGCGGAGAAACCCCGGTAATTGCCCCTGGGTCGGCAATTGAATGACCGGCCCGTTCATGGTGGACACGGAAGCGGCGGCGGTGCGAACGTGGGCAGCATGGACAGCGCGACGCTCCGGGCCATGCAGCAGCCGTTCAAAGACGCCTACCGGGAGAATCCGGACCAGGCGGTGGTCACGCTGCGGGCGAGCCGGCGAACTGGGTGCGGAGGATCTCAGCTGCTCAGTGGCCACCGGCCGGGCCCTGGCCGTCGCGGGACTGCACCCGGCCTCGGGCGGCGACGGCTCGCTGGCCTGCTCCGGCGACATGCTGCTGCAGGCGCTGGTCGCCTGCGCGGGCGTCACGCTGCGCTCCGTGGCCACGTCACTGAACCTCCCGGTCACCGGGGGCACCGTCGAGGCCGAAGGCGACCTGGATTTCCGCGGCACACTGGCGGTGAGCAAGGAGGCGCCGGTGGGCTTCACCGCCATCCGGCTCCGTTTCGCGCTCGACACCGAGGCGAGTGCCGAGGAGATCGAAACGCTGCTCAAGCTGACCCTGCGGTACTGCGTCGTCTACCAGACCCTGGCCACCCCCCTCGAGATGACCGCCAGTATGGACAAGCGATCGTGACCGGCCCAGCGAGCCCCGGTCGGCTCCCGCCTCAGTTACCCGTCAATCCGCCCGCGACACGGCCTCGGGCGGCTCAATCGCCGGCGGGCCAGGCTGCTGGTCGGCGATGACCTTGGCCAGCCGGGACAGCGAGTCGTCCAGGTCCTCGGTGGTCACCACGTCGGCCAGCGCGAGGCGGACGGCGGCGAGTTCCCGGGCCAGGAACTCGGTGTCGGCCTGGGTCCGGGCCGCCACCTCCCGGTCCCGCTCGATGTTGGCCCGGTCCCGGTCGTCCTGCCGGTTCTGGGCCAGCAGGATCAGCGGCGCGGCGTAGGCGGCCTGGGTCGAGAAGGCCAGGTTGAGCAGGATGAACGGGTACGGATCCCAGTGCTGGATGAACCCGACGGTGTTGAGCGCGATCCACGCCAGGACCAGGACCGTCTGGCCGGCCAGGAAACGGCCGGTGCCGAGGAATCGGGCGATGGCCTCCGACATCCGGCCGAACGCGTCGGTGTCGTACCGGCCGCCCATGCGCGGCGCGGCGCCCCGGGGAACCGATAGATCCACCGGCTCGCCGAGGCGGCGAGGCGAGAACCGCGCCATCGTCAGCCTCCGTTCCTTCGCCAGCCCGCGGGCAGGAGATGATCCAGCACGTCGTCCACGGTGACCGCGCCGAGCAGGCGGCCGCCCTCATCGCAGACTGCCACGCTGACGAGGTTGTATGCGGCGATCCGGGCCGCCAGTTCCCGTTCGGGAAGATCGGGCCGGACAAAACCGCTGGTCTCGACGCATTCCCCGACCCTGGTCGCGGGCGGCTGGCGCAGTAGCCGCTGGAATCCGACGCTGCCGAGGTAGCGGCCGGTCGGCGTCATCGTGGGCGGTTCGCACACATAGATCTGCGCGGCGGCGGTCACCGGCATTTCCGGCTGCCGGATGCGGGCCAGCACCTCGGCCACGGGCACGTCGGGCGCGACGACCAGCGGCTGGGACGTCATGAGGCCGCCCGCCGTGGTCGCGTCGTAGCGGAGGAGCCGGCGCAGGTCGGCGGCCTGGACGGCCTCCATCGCGGTCAGGAGCCGCTCCCGCTGCTCGGCCGGCATCTCGGCCAGCAGGTCCGCGGCGTCGTCGGGCTCCATCTCCTCGACGATGTCGGCGCTGCGCTCGAGGCCGAGGCTGGCCAGGAGGCGGATCTGGTCCTGCTCCGGCATCTCCTCGAGCAGGTCGGCCAGTTCGTCGTCCTCGAGCGCCGCGGCGAGCTGGCTGCGCCGGCTGGCCGACATGCCCTCGACCGCGCTGGCCAGGTCGGTCGGATGCATCTCCCGCAGGTCGGCGAGCTGCTCGGCCAGCGCGCCGGCCTCGAACAGTTGCGGGTGGTCAGCCCAGGGCACGACCGTCGTGGAACGAGGCCGCAGGCCCCGGCTGTGCGCGATGGCCAGCGCGGAGACCTCCCAGCCGTCCCGGCGGCGCTGCGAGGGAGCGATGGCGACATCGACCACGGCGCCGGCGTCCGTCGCCCGGTTGTACAGCTCCGAGGCCAGGATCTCCCCGGTCCGGCGGGTGAACCGGTCCAGGTCGACGGTGCCGCCGCGCAGGTGCGCGCCGTCGATGGAGATCTCCGCGATCCGCCCGAGGTTGACGAAGATGCGGCGCCGATGCAACGTCACGACCAGGCCGAGCGCCCGGGGCGGTTCACCCTGGGCGGCGGGGAGGATCACCACGTCCCGCACCCGGCCGATGGACATTCCCTCGCTGTCCAGCAGCGGGCGGCCGCTCAGCCGGGACGTGAAGACCTGCCGCGAATCCATGACCGTTATGTTGCCGCATCAGGCGCGGAGCGCGGCCCCGTCGACCCTCGCGACCAGCAGCGCGACGTCGTCGCCGTGCCGGGTCAGCCGCTGCGGGGCGGTGAGCAGCCGGTCGGTGAGCGCCTCGATCTCGTCGGCGGCCCCCTCGCCCAGCACGCGGAGCAGGCGGCGCACGTTGGCGTCGGGGTCGCTGCCGTCGGCGTCGAGCAGGCCGTCCGTGGCCAGAACCAGTGTCGTCCCGGCCGGCACGGTCATCTCGGCCGTCCGGTACCGGGCCGCGGCGTCCACTCCCAGCGGCAGCCCGTCTCCCTGTTCGAGCAGCGCCGGTTCGGCCCCCGGGATGACCAGCGCGGGCGCGGGATGCCCGGCCCGGCACATGGCCAGCTCACCGCGGGCCGGATCGATCACCACGAAGCAGCACGTGGCGAACAGCGCCGTGTCCAGGTCGGTATTGAGGCCGGCCAGCCACCGGTTCGCCCGGGTCATCACGCCGGCCGGGCCGTGGCCTTCGCGCGCGTAGGCGTCCACCACGGTCCGCAGCTGCCCCATGAGCGACGCTGCGATCAGGTTGTGTCCCTGGACGTCGCCGATGACCAGCGCCACCCGGCCGTTGGCCAGGTCGATCGCGTCGTAGAAGTCGCCGCCGATCTCCATCCCGGATGTCGCCGGCTCGTACCGCGCGGCGACGGTCATTCCCGGCACGACCAGCGGGCCGCGCGGCAGCAGCCCGTGCTGAAGCTCACGGGCCAGCGCGTGCTCCGATTCGTACATGCGGGCCCGTTCCAGGGACTGAGCCAGCAGGCCCGACGTGGCGAACAGCAGGGCCCGCTCCTCGGCCGCGAACTCATGCGGCTCGGGAAACCCGATCAGGCAGACGCCCAGCCGCCCCTTGGAGTCCGGCACCGGGATAGCCACCCAGGCCTGCTGGGCCGAGCGGGCGGCGATCCCGGCCAGGTACGGATAGCGGTGCACGACGTCCGTGGGAGAGCAGAGATACACCGCCGACTGGTCCGCGATCGCGTCCGCGACCGGCGAACCGGGAGGCCGTTCGGGATGGCCGAACGATCCGGCCTCCTCGGGGCCGAAGCCGTAAGAGGCGACCACGGCCCGGCGGCCATCGTGGTCGGCCACCATGATCAGGCCGTTCGCGCCGTAGGCGGCCAGGCCCGTCTGCGCGGCCGAGGTGATGTCCTCCACGGTCACCGCGGACGCGAGCGCGGCCGTGAACGTGTGGGTCCGGGAGGCCCGCTCGGCGCCCTCGCGCAGCCGGCGCTGTTCGGCATCGCGCGTGGCCCGGATGGCGGTCGTGTCCGTGACGAAGCCGAAGAGCTTGGCCGCGCGGCCGTCCGGGCCGGGCAGGACATGGCCCCGGGCTTCCATCCAGCGCAGCGAGCCGTCATGAGCGGTCACCCGGTACTCGAGCTGGTAGCTGCCGCAGGCGCCCATCATCTGCCGGAACGCCTCGGTGACGTGGTCCCGGTCTTGGGCCGGGACCCGGCACAGAAAGGTTTCTATCGTGGCCGAGCCGTCGACGGGCAGCCCGTGCAGCCGGTAGGTGCTCGGCTCGCAGACGACCTTGCCGGAGGCCACGTCCCAGCCGAAGAAGCCGGCGTCGACGCGGGTGGCGTTCGGGTGGAACAGATCTGGCCGCTGGCCCTCGGCGGCGGCCGGCGCCTTTCCGCCGGAGGAGTTCGCCCGGCGCGGGCGCTGGTGCGCCGCCCGCGTTTCCCGTGCGTGTCCGGGGCGGGACGGGCCCGCGGCCGCGCGGAGGTTACGGCATCCGGCCCGGCCCGGTCAGCGCGGGCCGCGACGTCATGTTTCACGGGACGGCCGCTCCCCCGCGCCGTCATTCACCATCCGATTCGGATTATGCATAAGCCCTCCCCCATTGGCGGCTCCCGCGATCCCCGTTCGCGCCGCCAACTCGTCTTTGAGTACCGTGGGCCTGACGGCCCGCAGAGCCATTATGAAAACGCCTTGATCATAGCGTCGAATGCGCCAGCAATGTCAGCAAAAATGCAGGTCAGAGCTGACCCGACACAGTTGTACGGGTTGCTCCGGCGGGACGGAGCCCCCGGTTCCCGCTGGCAGGCGCGGCTGCGGCATTCCCCGCAGCCGTTTGCTGATCATGAAAAATGGCATTACGGCGCGTCGCACCGAGGAGTGCGTCAACGTTGTCCGCGGGCGCGCATACCCCTCGGCTGGGCGAGCCGAATACCATTCGCCCACCCGTCAGTGCCGGATCACCCCGTCAACGGAACATTCGGTATATATATCGAATTGGGGGTATTCGCCACGTCGGAGATATCAGGCGCGCCGCTCGCGGATCTGGCGCTTGATCCGGGCCAGCATCGCGGCCATGCCGCGCAGCCGTAGCGGGCTCACGAGGTCCTGGAGCCCGAGCTGGCTGGAGAATTCCCCCGGAGTGGCCAGGACCTCCTCGGCGCTCAGCCCGTCCAGGCCGGCGTGCAGGATGCCCGCGAACCCGCGGGTGGTGGGCGCTTCCGGCGGCGCGTCGAAGAACAGGTGCACCGCGTCGTCGTCACCCACCTCGACGGCCAGGAACAGCGGCGACTGGCACTCGGGCACCTGTTCCAGCCGGTCACGATGACCGGCGTACCGCTCGGGCAGGGCGGGCAGGTCGTCGGAGAACTCCAGCAGGAGCTGCAGGCGTTCCTTGCCCGGCAGCGAGGTGAAGTCATCGGCGATCTCGGCCAGGCGGGGGTTGAGCGTGCCGGTCGTCACGGCTGCTCGCCCCGGTGGATCGGCACCCTGACGCTGTTGCCCCACTCGGTCCACGACCCGTCGTAATTGCGGACGTTCGGGTATCCGAGCAGGTGGTGCAGCACGAACCAGGTGTGGCTGGACCGCTCGCCGATCCGGCAGTACACCACCACGTCGGAATCCGGGTGCAGGCCCGCCTCGCCGGCGTAGATGCCCTCGAGCTCCTTGCGGTCGCGGAACGTGGCGTCCTCGGCCGCGGCCCGGGCCCACGGGACGTTCCTGCGCGCCCGGGATGTGGCCGCCGCGGACCGCGCCTTCCTGCGGGTAGTCCGGCATGTGCAGCAGGTCGCCGGTGTACTCACCGGGCGACCGGACGTCGATCATCGGCTTGCCCAGGTGGCTCAGCACCTGGTCCCGGAAGGCCCTCACCTTGGAGTCGTCGCGCTCGATCACCGGGTAGTCCGCGGCCGGCCGCTGCGGCGCGTCGGTCGTGAGCGGGCGGCCCTCGGCGATCCACTTGGCCCGGCCGCCGTCGAGGAGCCGGACGTCCGGGTGGCCGAACAGCGTGGTGACCCACAGCGCGTACGCCGCCCACCAGTTGTTCCGGTCGCCGTACAGCACGAGCGTGGTGTCGCGGGAGATGCCCCGCTCCGACATGAGCCGGGCGAACCCGCTGCCATCGACGTAGTCGCGGGTGAGCGGGTCGTTGAGCTCGGTGTGCCAGTCCAGTTTCACCGCGCCGGGTATGTGGCCGGTCTCGTACAGCAGCACGTCCTCATCGGATTCCGCCACGACCAGGCCGGGGTCGTCCAGGTGCTCGGCCAGCCATTCGGTGGAGACGAGCATCTCCGGGTGGGCGTAGTCCTGGAATTTGGCCGCAGCGTCGTTCGGCAGCGCCATGGCTGTTCACCTCCGGTCGTGGTCCGCTGTTACGAGCAGGTAACACGCCCGCACGGCCAAGCCTTCCCCGCCATCCCGGTCGTTATTCATCCGCTCACTGCGGCCCGGCCGCCCGGTCACGCCAGTGACAGGAACAGCTTCTCGAGCTGCTGCTGGCTGACCGAGCCGTCGCCCTCGTCGGCGCACTGCCGCAGGCCGGTTGCGATGATCTTGAAACCGGCGCGGTCCAGCGCGCGGGACACCGCCGCGAGCTGCGTCACCACATCGGCGCAGTCGCGGCCCTCTTCGATCATGCGGATGACGCCGCGGATCTGGCCCTCCGCGCGGCGCAGCCGTTTGACGACCCCGGCCAGCTCTTCGGATGCGATCTCCATCTGCAACCCTCCGCCGGCATCATACCCCAGCCGGTATACGTTCCTCCGGTGCGGGTGGCTGGCCCGCGCGCGGCCGGGTAGCGTCGGGAGACGGCCGGCGGCTGCCGGGGCGGGGCCGCGCGGGAATTCCCGTCTCGCCGCCGCGTTATACGGCGAGGGGTATGTTACGCCAACAACCCGAACGAGGAGCAGATGAGTACTGTCGCGCTGACCAAGGAGACGTTCGAGGAGACCGTCACCCAGCCGGGGATCACCCTGGTCGACTGGTGGGCCTCCTGGTGCGGACCGTGCAAGATGTTCGCTCCGGTGTTCGCCGGCGCCAGCGAAACCCATGCCGACATCACCTTTGGCAAGATAGACACCGAGGACCAGCAGGAACTGGCCGCTGCGGCGGCGATCACCTCGATCCCGACGCTGATGGCCTTCCGCGACGGCATCCTGGTGTTCTCCCAGCCTGGCGCGCTTCCCGCGCCCGCGCTCGAGCAGGTCATCAAGGCCGTTCGCGACCTGGACATGGATGACGTCCGGCGCGAGGTCGCCGAGCAGGCCGAGCAGCAGGGCTCCCAGCCTTCCTGACGGGCCGCCCAGCCGGGCGTTGACACCGTTACCGGCTGATGTGATCGTTCATAGCGCGGACCTGCGGTGACGCACGTCCGCGCTAGAGCGGGCCCAGATGAGGAGACGGCGTTGTCTCAGTCGAGCGCACCATCCGGCCGGAGCTATTCGTCCGGGACGTTCGATGTGGCCCTGCTGGGCGACACGATCGGCGACAACCTCGACCGCACCGTCAGCCGGTTCGGTGACCGCGAGGCGCTGGTCGACGTCGCGGCCGGCCGCCGCTGGAGCTACCGCGAGCTGGCCGCCGACGTTGACGCCCTGGCCCTGGGCCTGCTCGGCCAGGGCATCCTCAAGGGAGACCGGGTCGGGATCTGGGCCCCGAACTGCGCCGAGTGGACGCTGATCCAGTACGCGACGGCCAAGATCGGCGCGATCCTGGTCAACATCAACCCGGCCTACGGCTCGCGGGAACTGGAGTACGTGCTCGGCCAGTCCGGGATCCGGATGCTGGTGGCCGCCCCGTCCTTCAAGACCTCCGACTACGCCGGGATGATCGCCGAGGTGCGGCCGCGCTGCCGGTCGCTGGAGCAGGTGATCCTGCTCGGCAGCGACGACTGGGAGGCGCTGGCCGCCAGCGGCCGCCGCGCCGCCCGGGCGACGCGGGCGGCGCTGGAGGCGGCGAGCGCGGGGCTGAGCGCGGACGACGCGATCAACATCCAGTACACCTCCGGGACGACTGGTTTCCCGAAGGGCGCCACGCTGTCGCACCACAACATCCTCAACAACGGCTTCTTCGTCGGGGAGTTGTGCCGCTATACCGAAGACGGACCGCATCTGCATTCCGGTGCCGTTCTACCACTGCTTCGGGATGGTCATGGGGAACCTCGCGGCGACCAGCCACGGTGCGTGCATGGTCATCCCCGCGCCATCCTTCGACCCGGCGGCCACCCTGCGGGCCGTGCAGCAGGAGACCTGCACGTCGCTGTACGGGGTGCCGACGATGTTCATCGCCGAACTGTCGCTTCCCGACTTCGCCGCCTATGACCTGACCAGCCTGCGCACGGGCATCATGGCCGGCTCGCCGTGCCCGGTCGAGGTGATGAAGCAGGTGGTCGAGCGGATGCACATGGACGAGGTCAGCATCTGCTACGGCATGACCGAGACGTCGCCGGTGTCCACGCAGACCCGCCACGACGACTCGATCGAGCGCCGGGTCTCCACCGTGGGCCGGGTGGGCCCGCACCTGGAGGTCAAGGTCGTCGATCCGGGGACCGGCCTGACCGTCCCGTTCGGGGAGCCCGGCGAACTGTGCACCCGCGGCTACTCGGTCATGCTCGGCTACTGGGAGCAGCCGGACAGGACGGCCGAGGTGATCGACCGGGCGCGCTGGATGCACACCGGGGACCTGGCGGTCATGGACGCCGACGGCTACGTCAACATCACGGGCCGGATCAAGGACATGGTCATCCGCGGCGGCGAGAATATCTATCCGCGCGAAGTCGAAGAGCTTCTCTATACCCACCCGGATATCCTGGATGCCCAGGTCATCGGGGTTCCGGACGCGAAATACGGCGAGGAACTCATGGTGTGGGTGCGAATGCGCGAGGGAGCCGCCGCGCTGTCACCGGAGAGCCTGCGCGAATTCTGCGCGGGTAAGGTCGCGCATTACAAGATCCCGCGGTACGTCCATATCGTGGATGCGTTCCCGATGACGGTGACCGGCAAGGTCCGCAAGGTCGAGATGCGGGAGAAGTCGATCGAGTTGCTCGGCCTGGAGGAGATCGCGCGGGCCAGGCACGCCTGAGCCCGGGCAAATATGTCCACCCACGGCGAATCTGGCCGGCCAAATGGGGTAACCACTAACCTATGACGGCAACCGACCAGACGGAGAAGACGGTTCCTATCCGCAGAGGCCGGACAATAGCCGGGCGGCTGGCCTGGCTGGGGGCGGCGGTCGCCGCCATCGTCGTGCTGGCTCTGGTGTTTTCCGCGGTGCACCTGCTGCCGCAGCTGCGAAATCCGTTCGCCGAGACGACCACCGACCGGAGCCAGCCCGTCCTGCTCCAGTCGATCACCCAGCTCAGCCGGTATGAGGCGGCGAGCGGCTCGTTCGAAGTGGTCGTCGACCTGCAAAAGCACAGCTCGTTCCTGCCGTCGTTCATCGAGGGCAGCGACACGCTGTTCGTCGGGCAGGGCACCGACATCGCCTATGTCGATTTCTCGCAGCTGAAGAGCCAGGCCATCCACGTTTCCGGCAACCGCAGCACGGTGTCGGTCACGCTTCCGCGCGCGCAGCTCGAGCCGGCCGTGCTGAACGTCCAGCGGTCGTACGTCTACGCCCAGCAGCAGGGACTGGCCAACCGGATCGGGAACTTCTTCTCCGGTAACCCGAACAGCCAGCAGCAGGTCTACGAACTGGCCCAGCAGAAGATACAGACGGCCGCTAAGCAGAGCCCGCTGATCACAGAAGCGCAGAAGAACACCCAGACCATGCTGGACGGCATGCTCCGGTCGCTGGGCTTCCAGCAGGTCGCGGTCACGTTCGGCGGCTCCTGACCTCGGCCGGAGGATAGGGCGCGAGGGCCACGGTGACGTTGTCCGTGCCGCCGGCATCGAGCGCGAACCTCACCAGCGCGGCCGCCGCGGCCAGCGGGTCGTCGAGCGCGCCGGGCATCGCGAGCGCCGCCAGCCTCCCGGCGTCCGGCGCGTAGTTCCACATGCCGTCCGAGCAGAGCATCAGCACCCCCCGGCCGGGCGGCGAGAATTCGGTGACGTGCGGCATCAGCGCCGCGGCGTCCGGGCCGATCCAGCGGGTCACCACGTGGGCCTGCGGCGAGGTGAGCACTTCGTCCTCCGGCAGCAGCTCCAGCGCGACCATCTCCTCCGCGAGCGAGTCGTCCCTGGTGAGCAGGCGGGCCGACGCGGTATCGCCGGCGTCCAGCCAGTAGGCCCGGCTGTCACCCAGCCAGCAGAGGGTGACCGTGTCGCCGGCCAGCACCGCGGAGACGAACGTGGCCGCCGGTGACTCCCCCGCCGGGCCGGCCAGGGCGGCGACCGCCTCCCGGGCCAGGGCGACGGCCTGGACGGACGCCTCGGAAAGACTGGTTCCGGCCTGGGCCGCGGCGAGCAGTTCCCGCGAGGCGGCCCGGGCGGCCGCGAGCGACGCCTCGTCCGGGCGGTCGGCGGTGGAGACTCCGTCGCAGACGACCAAGATCATGACCGGGCCGGCCGCCGTCGCGGTCACCGCGAGGGCCATCGCGTCCTCGTTCCGCTGATGGCGCAGGCCCCGGTCGGTGATGCCGGCCAGCCCGCCGAGATCCAGTTCCTGGTGATCACGGGGCACGCCGTCGCTGACCAGGAGAGGAGAAAGTTCGGCTCCGCACGATTGGCAGAAGCGGTCCTGCGCGCGGGCCGGCTCGCCGCATGACGGGCACGCGGGCCGCGGCGGCAGGCCGCCGGCGTCTGGCGCCGGGCTGGCCGTCATGAGAAGGGCCTCGCCCCGCCGGGCTGCCCCGGGCCGGGCCAGCCCGGGGCGCGGCCGCGCGGCGGTACCCGGGGTGTCGGGCGGCTGCCCGGCTGATTCACCACAGTGGCCATAACCGACCTACCACGCCCGCTCCCGTCTCGCGCCCGGCGTTCGTCCGCGTCTCCCGCGACTACCGGGCCGCGTGCCTGGCCTGGACGACCGGCCGACGGCACCGCGCATGCGCCTATTGTCACCCATTCCACACCACCCGGGATATCGCTGGGCGGCCTGGCGAGGGAGTATGGAGGGGAAAGGCCCCGGGCGTCCGGAGGCTGGAAGGGAAACACCAGATACAGCATGATCGTGGTGGGGGTCTGGTTCGCGCTAGCGGGTGCAGTGGCCGCGCTGGCCGGCCTGTACGGAATCCGGCGCGCATTGCGCCTGCGCCGCGACGGCGTGCGCACCTGGGGCATGGCGGTGCTCCCGCCGGTATCCGTTAACCACGAGCTGGACGGATCCGGTAACTCGCTCTTGATCCAGTACACGCTCGCGGACGGGCGCGTGATGGAACGGCTCACTCCGCGGCCAGTGCGGAGCCAGATGGCGCCGCAGGTCGGCCAGCCGGTGGCGGTCTGGTACAACCCCGAGGATCCGGACGAGATCCTCGTTTACGGCCGCGATACGCGAGTGTCGGACCGCGCACTCGTGATCGCCGGGGTGCTCTTCATCCTCATCGGCGTGGGCCTCGCCGCGTTCTGAGGACACCAGGGGCGCCGCGCGCCGCATTCCCGCACTCGCGCGGGGCCGGCCCGGTCCCGGGGCCGGCCCGCGGGCGGCGTCAGTCAGGCTAGGTGACGGCGCCGGTCACTCGAATGGCGTGACGGCCTCGGATGAGGAGCGCGCGGGCCAGGCCGATGCGACGCGGCCCAGGGCTTGCCGCCCGTACGTGCTCCCGCGCAGCAGCAGCGTGGCCGCCACGGTGAACAGCACGGCTTCCACGGCCAGGCTGACCAGCCCGAGCGGTTCGGTCCAGTTGCCAACGTCGCTGGTGTAACCGGGCAGTCCCGGGCCCCGCGAGAGCACGTAGCCGATGAAGGGCCCGGCGGCGACCCCGGCCGCGAGAAACCAGCCGGCCCGCACGGCCCCGGCGATCAGCAGAACGGCGGTTACCGCGCCGATGATCTCTAGCGCGTAGTAGCCGTCTGCGACGTAGACAGGAGTCTTCGAGCCGGGGATTCCTCCTTGGTCGATCACGTGGATAACGGCCACGGCCAGGCACAACACCGCGCCGGCCACCCTGGGCGGCCACGTGCGGTCCGAACGGCGTGTCTGGTCAGCGGGCATGATTCTCCTTTTCCTTGGGTCGCGGCCACCGGAGCGGCCGCTGAGGATTAGCCGAATCGCGCCCACACAGTACGGGTGAGTACTCAAACGCAGCGTTAAATGGATCTATGCGCAAGCTATGAACGGAGCGTGACCTTAATCACGGGATCTGTGACCAACCGACGGCATGGCTGAGCGCCCGGGCGCAAGCGCGATCCGGGCGCGGCGGGCGGCGGGCGGTCAGGCCGGGTGTTCGCGCTGGTCGCCGGCCCACTCGGTGTGGAAGGTCCCGGGCTTGTCGACCCGGCGGTAGGTGTGCGCGCCGAAATAGTCACGCAGGCCCTGGATGAGAGCGGCGGGCAGCCGCTCCTTGCGCAGCCCGTCGTAGTAGGCCAGGCAGGAAGAGAACGCGGGCGACGGGATGCCGGCCGACGCGGCCTGGGCCACGACCCGCCGCCAGCTGCCGACGCTGTCCCGGACCGCGGCCGCGAAATACGGCGCGACGAGCAGGCTGGGCAGCGCCGGGTTCTCGTCGTAGGCCTCCGGGATGCGCCAGAGGAAGCGGGCCCGGATGATGCAGCCGCCGCGCCAGATCCTGGCCATCGCGCCGCGGTTGATGTTCCAGTCGTATTCGTCGCTGCCCGCGCCGATCTGGTCGAACCCCTGCGCGTAGGCCACGACCTTCGACGCGTACAGGGCCCGGCGGACGTCCTCGATGAAGGCGTCCCGGTCCTTGATGTCCAGCGGCTCCAGATCGCTGCCGAACGTCTCACGGGCCGCCGCCCGCTGGTCGGCATGGCCGGACAGGGAACGTGCGAAGGTCGCCTCGGCGATGCCGGTGATCGGGATGCCGAGATCCAGCGCGCTCTGCACCGTCCAGCGGCCGGTGCCCTTCTGCTCCGCCTCGTCCAGCACGACGTCGATGAACGGCTGGCCGGTCTCCGGGTCGGTGTGGGACAGGACCTCGGCGGTGATCTGGATGAGGTAGGAGTCCAGATCACCCTCGTTCCAGGTGCGGAAAATCTCGCCGATCTCGGCCGGGGTGGCCCCGAGGCCCGCCCGGAGCAGGTCGTAAGCCTCGGCGATGAGCTGCATGTCGGCGTACTCGATGCCGTTGTGCACCATCTTGACGAAGTGCCCGGCGCCGTCCGGACCGACGTGCGTGCAGCACGGCTCGCCGTCGACCTGGGCCGCGATCGACTCGAGGATCGGGCCGAGCTTCGCGTAGGACTCCTTCGAGCCGCCGGGCATGATGCTCGGCCCGTTGAGTGCCCCCTCCTCGCCGCCGGAGACGCCGCAGCCGACGAAGTGAAGGCCGTGCTCCCGCAGCGCGTGCTCGCGCCGCCGGGTGTCCATGAAGTGCGCGTTGCCGCAGTCGACGACGATGTCGCCCTCTTCCAGCAGCGGCACAAGGTCGTTGATCACGGCGTCGGTCGGCGGGCCGGCCTGCACCATGACGATGATCGCCCGAGGCCGCTCCAGGCTGGCGACAAAATCGCTCATCGACTCGGACGGGATGAACGTTCCCTCGTCGCCGTGCTCCTTCACCAGGCTGCGGGTCCGCTCGGGCGAGCGGTTGTGCAGCGCGACGACGTGCCCGTGCCGGGCGAGGTTCCGGGCCAGGTTGCGGCCCATCACGGCCAGGCCGGTTACGCCGATGTCTGCCTTGGTGGCTTCGGTCATGTACAGCTCCCGCGTCGTGGCTCGGCTCACTATTGGCGAGCCTAACCCCCGGTCCTCCCGCGCGGCCTGCGGGTGGCGCGGGAGGACCGGGGACCGTAAGGGGCTAACGCGGGCTGGCCCCCGTGACTAGGGCAGAGTCCACTTCTGATTGGCGTTGCCGCTGCAGTCCCATATCTGCAATTGGGTGCCCGGAGTCGTCGACCAGTTGGTGTCGTCCAGACATCGGCCCGATTGCGGGTTGTAGAGCGAGCCGTTGGATTGCGGGATGAAGACCTGCGCGGCGGTGTTGTTGCAGTCGTAGAGATCGACCGCGGTCCCGTTCGCGGTGCCGCCGCCGTTGATGTCCATGCACTTGCCGAGGGCGTGCAGCGTGCTGCCGGCCTGGACCACGGTCCACTGCTGGGCGCTGGATCCGTTGCACGTGTACACCTGGACCGGGGTGAAGTTGGCGCTGCTGGCTCCGCGGACGTCGACGCAGAGGCCGCCGTAGCCGACGATCGGGCTGCCCGTGCCGCCACCGCCACCGCCGCCACCGCCACCGCTGGTGCCGCCGGTGGTCGTGTAGGCCGCCACGTACTGCACGCTCATGGTGCCGCCGGAGGTCGTCGAGCCGGTGGGGGTGGTGCACCCGCACACCCCGTTCGGGAAGCCGCCGCCCATCGCCAGGTCAAAGATGATGGACAGGTTGTGGTCGAACGCCGCCTGCCACGTCGACGTGCCGACCTGGCCCTCACTGACGCTGAAGTACTGGTTGCCGTCCAGGTAGAAGGTGATCGACTCGTTCGACGTGTTCGTGCGGTTGAGGATCATCGTGTAGGTGTGGTAGCCGGTCTGGCAGCCCGAGCAGGACGTGAGCCCGCTGCCGATGCCGTTCGGCTCGTTGCAGGGGCCGCCCGGATCGGTTCCGCAGTGAATCGTCCCCGCGACCTGAGACCGCGCGTTGACGTCCTCCATGATGTCGATCTCGCCGTTTTCCGGCCACTGGCCCGGTCCGAGCATCCAGAACGCCGGCCAGTACCCGAGCCCGCTGGACGGGTTGGGCTGCTGGATGGAGGCGGTCACCTCGAGCTGGCCGCCGGCCGGGGCGCCCACGTTCGCGCTGGTCGTCTGGATCCGCCCGGACGTCCACGAATTGCCCGAGCCGAGGGCGGTGATGTTGAGGTCCCCGTTGCCGTCGAGGTAGACGTTGCTCGTCGAGTTGGTCATCGTCTCGATCTCGCCGGTGCCGAAGTTGGATCCGGGGCCGGTGTCGTACATCCATTGGGAGTCGACGCCCGAGCCCGCGCCGCCGTTGAAGTCGTCGCTGAACACGGTCGACCAGTCGGACGGCGGCCCAGGCACGGCGTTGGGCGCGGCCTTCACGCGCGCGCTCGCTGGGTTGGCGCCCGCCGCGGTGGCGGCGGACCGCGTCGCGGCCGCATGCTGAGTCGCGGCGGCGGACTGCGCGGTGGCCGCATGCTGAGTCGCGGCGGCAGGTTGCGCGGTGGCGGCGAAGGCGGCCGGAGCGGCCGGAGCGATCAGCGCGAAGATCGGCAGGGCCGCGGCGGCCAGCGCGATCGCCCCCCGGCGGCCGGCCCGGATGCTCCCCAGCCTGCGGCCGGTTCGCGAGATGTTGTTGGTTTTTGCCAGAGCCCCCCGAGCACGTCCTACCAAAGCGATCATGGAGCGCCCACCTTCGTTGGCTAATCATAAGGAAACTTTCCTTATTGGGCGGTATTGAACGTAACTCCACGCTTGCACGCCGTCAATAGTTCGCACCAAGGTCATAATCGTTCGTTAACAAGTCCGAAGCACGGGACCGTCGGGCAACCCCGGGGCAACTCCCCTACTGAACTGAAGCCGCCGGGCCGCACGCGCGGCAGGCCGGCAGCGGCGTCAGCCCGGGCGGGCGTCCGAGCGGTCCCCACCAGGCCGCAGAGGCCACGCCCGCCTCAACTGCCTCGCCGACTCGCGGATCGGGTGACGTTTCCCGCAAATGCTGCGGAAAGTACAACCCACTGATCCCCGCCTCCGCCGTAGGCGCTCGGCTGGGAGCCAGGCCAGCCCTGCGAACCCCACGGTCACATGGGCCCCGGGCGCTCATCGCCCTCGCGGCCGCCCCTGCGCCCACCCCTGATGCGCCTGCTCCCCGCGCCTGCCGGGGCGAGCCGCCATGCCAGCGGGCTCGGGAAGCTTTTCTACGGCAACTCGCGTTATATCTTGTGATAGACGACCAGAAGTCGTACAGTAGCGATATATCGAGATCGTATCTGACGACTGAGGACGGGAGGCAGACGATGCACGCTTCAGAGTGGGGCGCGGAAGACCTCGAGGCGGGGCTCTCCGAGGCCATCGGCCGCGCACGGAAACTGTTCCATCAGCTTCACGCGGCCGGGGGATGATGTCCGGCGGCTTCGGCTTCGGCGCGCACGGCCCCGGCCCTGATCCCGGCTTCGGCGCGCACGGCCCCGGCCCTGATCCCGGCTTCGGCGCGCACGGCCCCGGCCTGATCCCGGCTTCGGCGCGCACGGCCCCGGCCCCGGCCCTGGCCCCGGCTTCCGCACGCACGGCCCCGGCCCGGCCGGTCACGGCCCCGGCTTCGGCACACACGGGCCCGGACCGCACGGCCCCGGCTTCGGCCCGGGACAGGAAAGCGCGCCAGGCCCGGGCGCCCCAGGACACGGCCCTGGCCCCAGCCACGGTCCCGGCCACGGTCCCGGCCACGGCCATGGTCCGGGCGGTGGCCCCTGGGGCGGGGCGTTCCCGTCGGGCAAGGACTGGGCGGCATTCTTCGGCGGGCCTCGTGGGGGCTGGTGGCAGGGGGGACCCGGACCGCGCGGCGGTCCCGGGACTCGCCGCCCGAAGGCCTCCCGCGGCGACGTGCGGGCCACGATCCTGGCCCTGCTCAGCGAAGGCCCGCGCACGGGGTACCAGATCATGTCGGACATCGAGGAGCGGAGCGAGGGCGCGTGGCGGCCCAGCCCGGGCGCCGTCTACCCGGCACTTCAGCTGCTCGCGGACGAGGGCCTGATCATCGGCGATGAGGCGGGCGGCCGGCGCACCTACCGGCTCACGGACGCGGGGCGCGAATACATCGCGGAGAACCCGGAGATGGCGCGCGGCGCGTGGGAGTCGATGGCGCACGCCGGCGTCGGCGAGCTGCCCGGGCTATTCACCCAGGCGGCGCGGCTCGGCGCGGCCATCGCCCAGATGGCCCACGCCGGCACCCCCGAGCAGATGCGCGAAGCCGAACGGCTGCTCGAGCAGACCCGGCGGCGGCTTTACCACCTGCTGGCCGACGACGAGACCGACGATGATCAGCCCGGCGACACAACCGTATAACCGGGGCACGACAACGAAACGAATCGCACCAGACAAGCGGGATGAGCAATGAACGATCGCATCCGCATTTCAGATAGTGACAGGGAAAGTGCCGCCTCCCGGCTGCGCGATCACTACGCCGAAGGGCGCCTGACCGCCGAAGAGCTGGACGAGCGGATCACCGCCACGCTGAACGCCAGGACCGCCGGTGACCTGCGGCGCGTCATGGCCGACCTGCCCGGGCCGGCCCAGCCGGATCCGCAGCAGCAGCCGCCGTTCTCGGCTCCGCCGTGGGCCTTCCGCCGCCGCCGCGGCCCGCGGCTGCTGCCGCTGGCGCTGTTTATCTTGTTCGCGGCGCTGCTGCTGCCCGGCGGCGGCTTTGTCCTGTTCGCGTTCCTCAAGGTGCTCCTGCTGATCTGGCTGGTGATCGCCTTGGTCGGCGTGTTCGCCGCGTTCAGGTTCCGCCACCGCGTACGCGGGGCGTTCCGGGACCGGGGGGACCGGGGGGACCGGGGTGTGCCGGGGCACGGCTGGGGCCCCTGGCGCGACTGGTAACCCGCTCGCCGGCGCTGGCCGACGCCTCAGGCCCGGCCGGCGCCGTCCCGGGCGGCCATCAGCGCTCGCTGTCCAGCTGGGCCAGCTGCTCCCCGGCGTAACGCCCGCCGGAGGCGGCGCCCGCGGGAATCGCGCGCTCGATCGCGGCCAGGTCCTCGCTCGACAGCACGAGAGAGACCCCGGCCAGGGCCTCGGCGAGCTGGTCGGGGTGGCGCGCGCCGGCCAGCGGGACGATATCCGTTCCCTGCGCGGCCACCCACGCGATCGCCACCTGCGCGACCGTGGCGCCATGCTCTCGGGCCACCAGGCGCAGGGTGTCCACCAGGCCCAGGTTGCGGAGAAGGTTCTCGCCCTGGAACCGGGGCGAGTGCGACCGGAAGTCACCCGGGGCCAGCGAACGGCCGGCCGACCAGTGTCCGGACAGCAGGCCACGGGACAGCACTCCGTAGGCGGTGATCCCGATGCCGAGCTCGCGGCAGGCCGGCAGGATCTCCTCCTCGATCCGCCGGGACAGCAGCGAGTACTCGATCTGAAGGTCGCTGATCGGATGGACCGCATGGGCCCGCCGCAGGGTCTCCGCGCCGACCTCGGACAGCCCGATGTAGCGGACGTAGCCGGCCCGCACCATCTCGGCGATGGCCCCGACCGTCTCCTCGATCGGCACCGCCGGATCCAGCCGGGCCGGCCGGTAGATGTCCACGTATTCGGTGCGCAGGCGGCTCAGCGAGTAGGCGAGGAAGTTCTTGACCGCCTCCGGCAGGCCGTCGTTGCCCAGCCATCCGCCCGCCGGGTCCCGCAGCGCCCCGAACTTGACGCTGATCACGACCTCCTCCCGCTCCCGGTCAAGCAGGGCGTCGCCGAGCAGCCTCTCGTTGTCACCCATGCCGTAGAAATCGCCGGTGTCGAGCAGGGTGACCCCGGCTTCCAGCGCCGCCTTGATCGTGGCGATGCTCTCTTCCTCGTTGGCCGGGCCGTACAGATCGGACATCCCCATCAGGCCCAGGCCCAGCGCGGACACCTCGGGCCCGTTCGCCCCCAGGCGACGCTTCTCCATCCGCATCTCCTTCCGGCAGCCGGCCAGCCCGCGCAGTGCTGACGTCTCGCGCCTCGCTGGCCGTGGTCCTCACGTCCCTTCCCGGCCAGGCTCGCATATCACCGGCCGCGCGGGATCACCGGCGGTCGGAGAAGCGGATGTCGAGGCTGCGGAGGTAGGTCTGCATCCCGGCGTCCTGCACCGGGATGAGGTGGGCGGGCGCCCCGGACTCGTTGACGTGGGCGTGCCACATACCGGGCGGGGTGACGAATGCGCCACCGGCTTCCCAGTCCACCCGGACCGGGTCGACGATCTTCCCCCGCTCGTCCAGGCGGCGGCCCAGCAGGGTGTAGCAGCCGGGGCGGGCGTCGAGGATCAGGTCAAGGGCGACCGACTGGTGGCGATGCGGCCGCTGCTCCTGCCCGGCCGGCAGCACCCCGAACATCGCCCACAGGACATGCGTGATCGTCAGCGTCTGCTCTTCCTCGGCGTTGGCCAGGAGCACGCTGACCCGGCTCTTGTCGTTGGCGCCCGGCCGGGCGGCGATCGCCTCGAGCTCGGCCACGGCCTGGGCGCGCGGGAACTTCGTGGCCCGGAACTTCGGCTCGGTGGCCTCGGCGCCGAGGAAGCGCAGCATCGGCTCGTCGTGGACCCAGTAGAAGGCGCTGGCCGCGTCGGCGAAGAACGTGGCGCGGCTGCTGGCGGGCAGGGTCAGGAAATCGCCCTTCTCCCACTGGACGAGCCGCCCGTTGACCGCGGCGAACCCGCGGCCCTCGATCACGTAGTAGAGCTGGGAGGTGGCGTTGGGGCTGGTGCTCACCCGGCCGCCGGCCCGGATCCGGATGAAGTTGGCCAGCAGGCCCGGGCTGGTCGCCGGCCCGGACGTGATGCCCAGCTCCTTCGACAGGTCCAGCGGCACGATGCCGGTCGGCGCGTCGGCGTAGAGGTCCCGGCCGAACTGGGCCGCAGGCACCTGGCTGGTGTGGCCGGAGCCGATCGGGTTGGCCGCGGCCGAGTACTCGAAGTACCGCGCGTCGTCGGTCCAGTCCTCGAAGCGGCCCTCGAACCCGTACTCCGCGACGTTGGTCACGGGCGCTGCGACCGTCGGGTCCAGGACGTCAAGCTCGTCGGTCGCGGCCTGCCCGGAAGCGCTCGTCATGCCCACATCCTTCCATAGATACAACTTGTATCTAAGTACTGTATCTAAGTTGTATCCCAGAAGCCAGACCCAGAATCTATTCGCCGAACGAGACAGTGGCGGGAGGGCCCGGAAAGCGCTCCAACATTGCCGGAGGCCCGGGCAGCTGCGTTCTCGCGCCACCCGGGCCTCGCCTGATATCTACGGTGCCGGATCGGCGGCGGTTCGTCGTCCCGGCAGGCAGCCAAACTGGCTACCGGCTAACCGGAGTCCTGGCCCGGCAGCCAGCCGGGGGCGGCCCGGCGACGGTGAACTATTGCCATGACGGGTAAATATTGCAGTAATACGCAAATATTCGCTGGAGCGAGCGGGGCACGGGTGGCGTGGAGTCGAACAGGTATTTGAAGATGGGGTTATCCTCTAGGTATGACCGGTTCTTTCCAGGGGTCCCTGCTTGACCTCGCTGACGAGACGCACCCGGGGCCGCTCGGGCAGGCCGTGCAGCGCACGCCGCTGGCTCACGGGGCCTGGGTGGACCTGCGGCCGGGCTGGCTGACCGGCGCGGCCGAGCTGTTCGGGCGGCTGGCCGCCGACGTGCCGTGGCGGGCGGAGAAGCGGCACATGTACGACCGGGTCGTGGACGTCCCCCGGCTGCTGTGCTTCTACGACGAGGGGCAGCCACTCCCCGACCCGGCGCTGGAGGAAGCCAGGTCGGCGCTGAACGCGCACTACGCCGCGGAGCTCGGCGAGCCGTTCCGGACGGCCGGGCTCTGCCTGTACCGCGACGGCCGGGACAGCGTGGCCTGGCACGGCGACACCATCGGGCGCGGCAGTAACGAGGACACGATGGTGGCGATCGTGTCGCTGGGCGCGGCGCGGACCTTGATGCTGCGCCCGCGCGGCGGCGGCTCCGCTCTGCGCTACGAGCTCGGCCACGGCGACCTCATCGTCATGGGCGGCAGCTGCCAGCGGACCTGGGAGCACGCGATCCCGAAGACCGCGCGCGGGGCCGGGCCGCGGATCAGCGTGCAGTTCCGCCCGCGCGGAGTCCGTTAGTTCCCCCGCATCCCCGATGGCTGCGAGCCGCGGGCCCGGCTTCCCGGGTCCTGAAGCTGGCGCAGGAACTCCCCGTTCGATGACGTCTCGCGGGTCCGGTCGAGGAGCCGTTCCAGCCCCTGCTGGGCGTCGAGCCCGCCCAGCGCGCGCCGCAGCTTGCCCACGGCGGCGAACTCGTCGGATGACATCAGGAGGTCTTCGCGGCGGGTGCTGGACGCGGCGATGTCGATGGCCGGGTACAGGCGCTTCTCCGCGAGGTCACGGCGCAGCCGCACCTCCAGGTTGCCGGTGCCCTTGAACTCCTCGAAGAACACGTCGTCCATCCGCGACCCGGTCTCGATGAGGGCGGTGGACAGGATGGTCAGCGAGCCGCCGTTCTCGACGTTCCGGGCCGCGCCCAGGAACGTGCGGGGCGGCTGCAGGGCGGAGCTGGCCACCCCGCCGGCCAGGATGCGGCTGCTGGACGGCGCGACCGTGTTGTAGGCCCGGGCCAGCCGGGTGATGGAGTCGAGCAGGATGACCACGTCCTTGCCCTGCTCGACGAGGCGCTTGGCCCGCTCGATGGCCAGCTCGGCGGCCAGGATGTGATCGGTGGCCGGCCGGTCGAACGTGGAGTAGACGATCTCGCCCTTCACGGTCCGGCGAATGTCGGTGACCTCTTCCGGCCGCTCGCCGACCAGCACCATCATCAGGTGCACGCCGGGCTGCCCGGTGATGATCGCCTGGGCGATCTCCTTGAGGATCATGGTCTTGCCGGCCTTCGGCGGTGACACGATGAGGCCGCGCTGGCCCTTGCCGATCGGGGCGACGATGTCGATGATCCGGGCCGTGGGCGAGGCCGAGCCGGCTTCCAGGCGGATGCGCTCGGCCGCGTACAGCGCGGTCAGGCTGTCGAAGTGCGGACGCGTCCTGGCCTGCGTGGCCGGCTGCCCGTTGACGGTGTCCACGCTGGCCAGGAAGTTGGCCTTCTCGCGGACCCGTCCCTGACGGGAATTGCGGGCTTCCTGGCCCTGGCGGCCGTTGCGCCGCTCCGCGCCGGGGCGCCCGGCCGGGCTGGCGCCGCCCCGGGATCGCCGGGAGTCCTGGCCGTCGGCGGGACGCCGGGCCGATCCTTTGACGTGATCGCCCTTGCGGAGCCCGTACTGCCGGATCTGGGACGCGGGCACGTACACATCGTCGGGCCCCAGGCGGAAGCCGGACGTGCGGATGAATGCGTTGTTGTCCGCGATGTCAAGGATCCCGGAGACGGGCATGAGGCCGTCATCGGAGGACGCGCTGGAGACCGCGGGGTCGTCCGGCGCGCTCGCCCCGGACGGATCTTGCTGTGTGCTGGTTGCCATATAAGGCAATTCCTTTCGGACGGCAGCATGAAATCGTGCATGCTGCAATAAGGGGCCGCACCGGCGCGCCAGTAGTTCTTACCTGCCTGCGCCAGCTTGCGGAAAATAAATCGTCCGGAAAAATGCGGCACCTGGTGGGGATACGCTCGACGCCTGCTCTCTCAGTTGCGGGGAGCAGCGGAGCAGTACGGCAGCTCCCAGGAAAGGGAGCCTCATCGCGGGGAATCCCGCTTGCCATGACTATATACCACAACCCCCGCGCCACGCCAAAAAATTCCCGCCGGGTTACCCGGGCGGTTAGAGGGCAAGTTTAAGGCCCTCATGCGAGGCGACGAAACCGAGGCGTTCGTAGAACCGGTGCGCATCGGTGCGCGACTTGTCGCTGGTGAGCTGGACCAGCGAGCAGCCCCGCCGGCGAGCCTCAGCGATCGCCCAGCCGAAGACGGCGCTGCCCAGGCCCTGACCGCGGAACCGGCCGGCGACCCGGACCGCCTCGATCTGCGCCCGCAGCGTACCCCGGCGGGCCAGCCCGGGGATGAACGAGACCTGCAGCGTCGCGACGATGTCGCCGCCGGCTTCGGCGACCACCAGAAGGTGAGCCGGATCACGGTCGATGGCGCGGAACGCCCGCTCGTAGGCGGCCAGGTCCCGGGCGTCCCGCACGCCGTCCCGGCTGGCGCCGCGCTGGTCGGCGGCGAGCAGGCCCACCACGGCCGGGAGATCCGCGGCCACGGCCCGCCGGAGGACGACGGGAACGGAGTCCATCTGCAGCGTTGTCAGTACATCCACGGGGTCCATTCTGGCCGATGCGGCCCGGCGGATGGGGGTGACGCCCCCCGCCCGCAGGCGCGCCCGCCGCGGCCGCCGGTCCGCTCAGCCGTGACGGCTAGCAGGTCACGGGTCCAGAATGCGATTCATCAAGCTTTCGGATGACCCTCCATACTTATGGAGGGATACTGCGTTTCCGGACAGAAGGATGAGCCATCATGCGCTTGCGGGGCAGCATCGCGATCGACCTTGGGACGGTCAGCACGCTCATCTGGGTCGCAGGACGTGGCCTGGTGCTCGACGAGCCGTCCGCGATCGCCCTCGACACGTCGACCGGCAAGGTGGCCGCAGTGGGCGAGCAGGCGGATGCCCTGGCGGGCAAGGAACCGGAAGACATCGAGATCGTCTATCCCCTGCGTGACGGGGTGATCGCCGACCTCAACGCGACGGCGCTCATGCTCCACGCGCTACTGCGCCGGGCGAGCCGGGCATCCCGGCCCGCTCCGGCCGTCGGCCCTGGTATGCGTGCCGAGCCGCGCGACGTGGGTGGAGCGCCGGTCGGTCGCCGCGGCCCTGGAGGCCCGGCGGCCCCGCTACAAGGTCCGGCTGGTCGACGAGCCGGTCGCCGCCGCGGCCGGGTCGGGGGTCGACCTGTCCGGCGGCGCGGGCGCCTTCGTCGTGGACATCGGGGGCGGCACCACCGAGATCGCGGTGGTCTCGGGCGGGCGGGTCGTGCGGGCCCAGTCGCTCCGGCTGGCGGGCAACGCCATGGACGCCGCGATCGCGCACGCGGCCCGGACCGAACTCGGCCTGATCATCGGCCAGAAGGCCGCCCGCGCCCTGAAGACGGCCCTCGGCCTGACCGGAGGGTCGCTGGGCTGGGCCGAGACCGTGGGGATCGACGCCGCTCAGCGGACGCCACGGCTCGAACGGGTTCCGGGCAAGCTGGTGGCCACCGCGCTGGAGAGCAGCGTCTCCACCATCGTCCGTTCGGTGCAAGAGATCTTGTCTGACATTCCTCCGGGCATCGCCGAGGATGTCGTCCGGGGGAAGATTCGCCTCTCGGGCGGGGGCGCCCTGATGCCCGGCCTGGCCAGCCGGATCGAGTCGACGGCCGACATCGGCACCGTCGTCGTGGATGACCCGCTCCGGTGCGTCATCCGGGGCGCGGCCGAGATCCTCGAACGCGGCGACGGCCTCGGGGCCGTCGGCCTGCCGCGGTAGCGGCCGGCGCGGTCAGGGCGCCGGGCGCCCGCGCGGGCCGCTAGCGTGAGGCGCGTCACCGTCCACCGTCGGCAGGAGAAACCATGCGGCTCAGCGCGCGAAACCAGATCCCGGCCCGGGTCACGGGCATCACCACCGGGGAGGCGATCGCCAACGTCGAGATGGAGGCGGGCGGCGTGCGCCTGGTCGCCTCGATCACGATCGAGGCCGTCCAGCAGCTTGGCCTGAGCGAGGGAAGCCAGGTCACGGCCGTGATCAAGGCCTCCGACGTGATCGTCGCGACCGACAGCTGACGAGGTCAGCGGGCGCGGCGCGGCCGGTGACCGGGTGGACCAGGTCACCGTCGAGGCCGGAGCGGCTCGCCCGCCCCCCGGCCACCGTGGGGTAGTGCCGGGACAGGCGGGCGTCGTTAAATCGGTGTTACCGGGGGGCACCTGGCGCGTGAGATACCAGTTGGCGCAAACTGGGCTTAACCATTTCCCACGGAGCCCAGGAGTACATACATGCGGATCGCCAACGTGTCCGGCCGCCTCACCCTTCTCGCCGGCGACGCGCGCGGGATCGATGTGGCTAAGGCCAGTGACGGCCGGTTCGGCGCCGATCCGCAGGCGATCTACGACCGATGGGACGAGTTCACCGGGTGGGCGGCCACCGCGGACACCAGCAGCGCAGCCGCGTTCGGCCCGGACGATCTGCGGTCCCCCGCCCCGGCGCCCCGCCAGATCCTGGCCATCGGCCTGAACTACCGCAGCCACGCCGCCGAGTCCGGTTTCGCCCTCCCGGAGCAGCCGGTGGTGTTCACCAAGTTCGCCTCCTGCCTCACCGGCCCGCGCGGCGAGATCGTGCTGCCGCCCGGCGGCCACACCGACTGGGAGGTCGAGCTGGTGGCCGTCATCGGCCGCCCGGCGCGCCAGGTCAGCGTGGAAGACGGGTGGAGTCACGTCGCCGGGCTGGCCGTGGGCCAGGACGTCTCCGAGCGGATCAGCCAGCTCGCCGGGCCCGCTCCGCAGTTCAGCATGGGCAAGTCGTTCCCGGGTTTCGGGCCGATCGGCCCGTGGCTGGTCACGCCGGACGAGTTCGCCAACCCGGACGACCTGGAGCTCGGCTGCGCGATCAACGGTGAGGACGTACAGAAGGGGCGCACCCAGGACCTGATCTTCTCGGTTCCGGTGCTGGTCGCCTCGCTGTCCCAGACCGTCACGCTGCTGCCCGGCGACGTGATCTTCACCGGTACCCCGGCCAGCGTCGGGATGGGCCGCGACCCGCAGCGCTGGCTCGGCCCCGGGGACGAGCTGGTCACCTGGATCGAGGGCATCGGCGAGATGCGCCACCGCTTCATCGCGGCGGCTGAGGAGCCACACCCAGCGGCCGGCCAAGGAGCCAGGCCCGAAGGAGCCACCCATGGCACTGCACCGCCTGGCCGCCGTGACGATCGGCGTGCCGAACGTCGCGCAGACCGCCGCGTACTACGCGGAGTTCGGCCTGGCCACCGCGGGGGACGGCACGTTCCGGACGCGCGACGGCGGTGAGCAGCTCCGGCTGGAGCACGCGCCGACCCGCCGCCTGATCCAGATCGACCTGGCCGCCGACGACCCCGATGACCTCGACCGGATCGCGGCCAGCCTGGCCGCCCTGGGCGTGGCCGCGGAACGCCACGGGGATCAGCTGGCCGCCGACGAGCCGGTGGCCGGCTTCCGGGCGGTCGTCCGGGTGGCGCCGCGCATCACCCAGCCCGAGACGCCGGCCACGGCGTACAACGGCCCCGGCCGCGTCGAGCGGGCCGGTGCCCGCGCCCCCGGCGTGCTGCGGGAGACGCCGGTCGAGCCGCGCCGGCTGGGGCACGTGGTCGTCGGCTCGACCGACATCGGCGCGACCCAGCGGTTCTTCACCGCCGGGCTCGGCTTCAAGATCAGCGACTACATCGGCGACAAGGGCGCCTTCATGCGCTGTTCCACCGACCACCACAACGTCCTCGCGCTCGCCGCGCCGGTCAACTTCCTGCACCACACGTCGTGGCAGGTCGACGACATCGACGAGGTCGGCCGCGGTGCGTCGCGCATGCTCGAGGACCATCCCGAACGGCACGTCTGGGGCCTCGGCCGCCACCACGCCGGCTAGCAACTTCTTCTGGTACCTGAAGGACCCGGCGGGCAACTTCTCCGAATACTTCTCCGACATGGACTGCATCGTCGACGACCAGCTCTGGACGCCGGAAGCACTGGAGGGGGCGCGCGGCCTGTTCAACTGGGGGCCGCCCCCGCCCCCGTCGTTCCTCCACCCCGATGACCTGGCCGAACTCATGACCGGCGCGCATTCGGCCGTGGGCTGAGGAGTTCACCGCCACCCAGGTGGGTAGCCTGGCCGGGTCCGAGTAACTAGCCGGGCCCGAAGGAGGTAGCACGCGAGATGGCTGATACCGAGCCTGACGACATCGACGAGATCGACAACGCGGACGAGCTGTCGACCGGCGCCGAGAACGAGGGCGTGCTGGACGCCTCGGACACCCTCGAAGGCAATCCCGGTGACGACCCGCTCGACACCGGGGTCATCCCGCCCGACCGGTGGTCGGCCGGCGAGGGCTACGGCACCACGCAGGCCGAGGAAGAGGCCGGCGAGTCGCTGGACCAGCTGCTGGCCGAGGAGGAGCCCGAAGTCGACCCCTACACTGAGGCGCGCCGGGAAGAAGAAGCGGCCAGCGAAGACGAAGACGACGACACCGAGGACGAGCTGCTGGCCGAAGGGGACGTCCCCGAGCCCCGGGCCGGCCGCCTGGTCGCCGAGGACGAGGGGGCGCATCCGGACACCGAGCCCGACCTCGTCGCCCGCGACGTCGGCATCGACGCGGGCGCGGCGGGCGCCGAGGAAGCCGCCGTCCACGTCAGCGACGAGGACAGCGAGCCGAACTCCTAACGCCCGGTGCTCCTAGGGCCCGGCGGCTTGCTCGGGTTCCCCGGCCGCCGGGGACACCTCCGCTGCCCCAGCTCCTCCGGGAGCCTTGGATTCCCGGCCCCGGCCGTCGGCGCTGATCATGGCCCGGGCCCGCGCCCCCCGGACCGCGGCCGACAGGGAGTCGATGTCGTAGGCGCCGTAGTGCCGCCTGCCGTTGATGAAGAAGGTGGGCGTCCCGGACACGCCGGACAGGTCAGCGGAATCCACGTCCTCCCCGACGTGGGCCGCCCCGGCGTGGTTCGCCAGATCGCGACTGAACCGTTCGGTATCGAGACCGAGCTGATCGGCGTAGCGGACCAGGTCGCGTGCGGTGAGGTCGCCCTGGTGGTCGAGGAGCAGGTCATGCATCGGCCAGAACGCCTGCTGGGCGCCCGCGGCCTCGGACGCCTCCGCCGCGAGCTGCGCATGCGGGTGGACGTCGGTCAGCGGCAGATGGCGCCACACGTACCGGAGGTCGCCGAAGTCGGCGAGCAGCTCGCGCACGACGGGCTCGGCGAGACCGCAGTACGGGCATTCGAAGTCCCCGTACTCCACCATCGTGACCGGGGACTCGCCGGGCCCGCGCAGATTGTCGCGGTCCGGGTCGACGGGGACGGCCAGGTCGGTGATGACGTCGGCCGTGCCGAGCAGCGCGCGGATCCGCAGCCGCTTGGGCAGCATGGCGGTGAGGCGGAACACGATCCAGCTGGCGGCCGACGCGCTCGCGGCGGCCGACAGGATGCCGAGCTTGGCCTCCTGCAGGTCGGTGCCCTGGAACGCCAGCGACGCGATGAGCAGCGACACCGTGAACCCGATCCCGGCGATCGCCCCAGCGCCGGCGATAGCGGCCCAGCCGATCGGGGGCTGGACCCGCCCGTGGGTAACCCGGGTGACCAGCCATGCGGCGCCAACGGTGCCGACCGGCTTGCCGATCAGGTAACCGAGGAGAATCCCGAGCGTGATCGGGGTGGAGTACGCGCGGGCCAGGAAGCTGCCACTGATCGTGATCCCGGCATTGGCCAGGGCGAACAGGGGGACGATGACGTAGCTCGTCCACGGGTGGAAGATCTGCTGCAAGCGGTCGTTCGGCGAGATCGCCGCCCGGACCCCCGCGCGGGCGGACTGGGCGAGCTCGGCGGTGGGCTGCTCGCGGAAGAGCCGGAACAGGTCAGTGGCCTGCTCCAGGTCGCTGCGGGCGGCCGGCTGGGCGTAAGCGGACAGGCCCGCGACCAGGCCGACGATGACGGGATCCAGGCCGGACTTGAACACCGCGACCCACGCGGCCGCGCCGAGCACGAAATACACCGGCCCGTACCGGAACCCGCGGTACCGCAGCACGAGGCCGGCGGCCAGGAAGGCCAGCCCCACGAGCAGCGGCACGACCCGGATCTGGCCGCTGTAGACGACGGCGATGACGGCGATGCCCGTGAGGTCATCGACCACCGAGAAGGTGAGCAGGTAGGTCCGGACCCGGTCCGGCAGCCGGCGGCCGACGAGAGCGAGCGCGCCGAGCGCGAACGCCGTGTCGGTGGACATTGCCGTCCCCCAGCCGTGCGCGGACGGCCGTCCGGCATTCAGGGCCAGGTAGATAGCGACCGGCACGATCATCCCGCCGGCCCCGGCCAGCAGCGGCAGCGCGAGCCGGCTCCGCTGGCGCAGCTCGCCCATGTCGAATTCCCGGCGCGCCTCCACCGCGACCACGAGGAAGAAGAACGTCATCAGGCCGGAGTTCACCCAGCCGAACAGGTCCTGGGAGATTCCCGATCGGCCGATGCTGATCGACAGCCGGGTCGACCACAGGGTGTTATACGACGACGCGTCGATGTTCACCCAGACGAGAGCGGCGACCGTCGCGGCCAGCAGGACCGCGGCGCTTCCGGTCTCGGTCCGGAGGAACTGGCGCAGCGGGGTCAGGTTCCGGGCCCACGCCGTCGCCCCGGCGAACACGGGCACGGGGGTCTGGGATTCCGCCATGGGTTGATTCTCTCCTGCGCTCCCCGGCCGGCGGCCCGGGAGGCGCCCCGCCATGGCCTGTGGGCATGACAGCTCCCGTTCCGCCCATTCCAGCTGCGCGGCGAACTCGGGTTGCTTCTGCCAGAGCAGCCGGCGCACGTATTCCCGGTTCTCGCGTGCCCGGTCAGAGATGGTCACTGACGATCAACTCCCCTCGCGGCCGGCCGTTGCCCGCTACGTCGTACTCCAGGATGTCGCGGCGACCAGGCCGGCGTCGTCACGGCAGGCGGCCAAGCTGGCCTACCTGCTACCCGGTACGCGGGCTCGGCATCGGCCGGCTACGTGGGCTGGCCCAGGATGCGCTGGATCGCGGCCGCGGACAGATCGGTCTTGGGCAGGAACCCGGCGACGGGACTCTCGGCGATCAGGTCGGCGTAGTCCGCCTCGGAATGCGTGGAGATCATGATCAGCGTGGCGGCCTGCCCGTCGCCGGCCAGCCGCCGGGCCACGTCGAAGCCCGACTCCTGCCCCAGGCTGATATCGATCAGCACCACGTCGGGCCGCAGCGCCTCGGCGCGTTCCGCCGCCTCGCCGCCCGCGCTGGCCACGCCGGCCACGCTGATGCCCTCGCGCTCCAGCAGTGATCGCGCCACATTGAGGAACGCCGCGTCGTCGTCGACAATCACGCACCGTAGCCGCACGGGTTCAGACTCCCAGGCCTGGCCCGGCCCCGCATTGCAGCTAGCAGGAATCCGCACGTTAACGCGCTTCGAGGAAGGCGAGCACCGCGAGCACCCGGCGGTGCACCGCGGACGTCTCCGGTAGCCGCAGCTTCATCAGGATGCTGCGCACATGCTTTTCGACCGTTCCCTCGGTCACCCATAGGACCCGCGCGATCCCCGCGTTCGACCGGCCCTCCGCCATCAGCCCCAGAACCTCCCGTTCGCGTGCCGTCAGCCCCTCCAGCGGGTCACCCACCCGCCGCGCCGCGACCAGTTCCTGTACCAGCGCCGGATCGACCGCCGACCCGCCGCGCTCCACCCGTTTCAGGGTCTCGACGAACTCCTCCACATCGGTGACCCGGCTCTTGAGCAGGTACCCGCTGCGCTGCCCGCTCGCGAGCAGGTCCATCGCATGCTCGACCTCCACATGCGCCGACAGCACGACCACGGCCGTTTCCGGGAACTCCTGCTGGATGACCCGGGCTGCGTCCAGGCCTTCGGTCGTGTGCTTGGGCGGCATCCGGATGTCCACGACGGCCAGTTCCGGACGTTGCTCGCGAACGAGCTCGATGAGCTGGGGCGCGTCGCCGACCTGACCGACGACATCCAGTCCCGAGCGCTCCAGCAGGCTGGCCAGCCCCTCGCGCAGCAGGACGTCGTCGTCGGCCAGTACCACGCGCGTGCGGCTGGTCTCCATCCGACGATTATCAGCCGGCTGCGCGTATTCGGCTAGCACGGCCCGGCCCGGCATCCTCAGCCCACACGCCGGGGATAGGAGTAGTCGGGCGAGGCCACCCGGGGAAGCCCGCCGAGCTGGCGCGAAAGAAGGACGGAGTCCATGCGCTTCCTGGACTTGCGGCGGCGCCGCGGCCGGGCGCCGGTTCTGGGCCCGCCGCCGGGCAGCGTCCCCGCATCCGGGGCGGCCGTCGCGGCGGCGACGCCCGCGTCGGTGAAGCGCATGTCGTCCAGGCGGGACAGGTGCTCCTCCATCTCCCCCGCCGCGCTCTCCGCGTCACGGGCCTGCAGATGGCGGAGCAGCCGGCCGCGGGAGCTCACGATCACCTCATCGGCTGACGGGCCCACCGCCACGACGATGTCCCGGAGGGTGTCGGTCATGGACCGGACCAGGATGGCCAGCACCGGGTTACCGGTCGCGTCGGCCAGCAGGTTGTGAAATTCCACGTGCGCGGCGGCCCGGCGTTCCCAGCCATCGCCGGCCGGAACATTCGCCGCCTGGTCGACACTCGCCCGCAGGGTCGCGAGATCCCGCTCGGTCCGCTGTTCGCATACGGCCCGCACCACGGCTGACTGGATAAGCACGAGCGCGTCTCTCGTCATCATGCTTCCTTCCTCATCCGCCCCTTGGTCCACGGTGGGGCAAGCGCCTCACCGGGCATGTCCGCCGGCGGCACCGGTTCGTGCCGCCTATCACCTACGATTCCGCGGCGGCGCCGCCGCGTCCTCCTGGCAAGCGGGCAACTGTCCTACCGGCTAGCGGGAATCCCGTCCCTACCGCCAGCGCTACGGGCCGGCCCGGTGCTGTACTCAAATCTGGCTGGTCAACTGGCATAACTTCCGGCTCACTGGGCAGGCACCTGCATGACCGCTCGCATCAGCGCGGTCCGCTTTCCGTGGACCGGCAGAGCGGGCGGTTCCGCCGGAGGAGGGAAGCTCGTGACCCGCAAGTTCCTATGGCTTTCGGTTCCCGCTGTCCTGGCTGCGCTGGCTGCGAGCAGCTGGCAGGACGCATATCGCTATGTCCGGATGAGGCAGATCTCCATCGGGAAGGGTCACCCTGAGGTAGTGCCGGTCGAAGGCCGGATCGCGTACGCGCAGGATAGTGCGCACGGCGATCGGGACGGCACCGGAGACTTCGATTCGGCCCGGCGGGGCGGCCCGGCCGACGCCGGCCCGGGCCCGGTCAAGCCGGGCGAGGCCCGGCGAACGTAGTAGCCCACCGCAGCCGCTGGCGCGCCCACATCTTCATTAGCGCATTTAGCGCATTCCAGGCCCGGCCACCGTACGCCGCGTCCGATTTACGCGTCACTTTCCCCGCAGTCGCGTGCGATATCCCGAGGCCGCCTGAATCGCGATGCTGTCAATCTCCGCGAGTTCCTCGTGAAGCTTCCGGACCTCATGCGCCCCCCACGCCGGGGAGTTGAATCGGTGATGCGTGATCGCCGTCACCATGAGGAATCGCGCCTCGGCGGTGTCGATTCCGTGCTCCAGCCAGTCTGCTCGCTCCATGTCGCCTCCTGTGTTCTGAGGCGGCCCGGCGTCGCTTCACCGTGGCCCGCCATCGCCAATCCCCATGGTTGCGGCGAATTGACGCCCAGTCGCTACGGCCAGCGGCCGTCCGGGGGGCAGGAAGGCCTCAAACCATGCCTTCCCGCTACCCTCCATCGTCGGCGCGCCAGCCACTGTGACCGCCGCCACATACCGCCTCTGACCTGCGACGATGACCCGGAAGCCCGGGGTGCAGGACGTTGCCGCGCGAGCCGGGCCCGGCCCTCTTCCGCGGAGATGACAAATCCGGTAATTGACGCATGGAAGACTGCATAGATGAGCCTCCGCTGCCTGATCGTCGACGACCACCAGGGCTTTCTGCGTGCCGCCCGTTCTCTGCTGGAACGTGGCGGGATTACCGTGGTCGGCGCGGTCTCGACGTCTGAGGAGGCCATTGAGGTAGCCGTCGCGGACCGGCCCGACATCGTGCTGGTCGACATCATGCTGGGCACCGAGAGCGGTTTCGACCTGGCCCGCCAGCTGACCGCGGACCCGCGACTGCCCGGCATCCGTGTCGTTCTCATCTCCACCCACGCGGAGGAAGACTTCGCCGATCTCCTCGCGATAAGCCCGGCCGTCGCGTTCCTGCCCAAATGGAAGCTGTCGGCGTCCGCGGTACGCGCCGTGCTCTAGCGCCCCGGCCGCGGATACGGCCGTCCCGGGCCACCGCGGGGCGCTGGCGCGGGCCACGGCCCGGACCGGCCGCATTGCAGCTAGCAGGAATGGGGCAGTTTGGCTAGCCAGGGGGGCACATGGTCGCTGACCCGAATGACAAATCGCTCTGGATGCGAAATAGTTACCTTCAGGATTGGCTGACAGGTGCCAGCAGGAATTCATTCCGGGTGGTTCAATGAGCGAGACGAGAGAATATTCTTCCCCGCGCTCCGCCGGGGCGGAGCCTGAGGACTGGCGCGATTGCGCCGCGTGCCGCGATGTGGAGCCTGACCTTTTCTTTCCGATTGGCACGACAGGTCCGGCCCTGGTCCAAATTGACGCGGCAAAGCGAATTTGTGACAGATGCCCGGTGCGCGAGCCATGCCTGCGCTGGGCGCTGAAAAGCGGCGAGGACTCGGGGGTATGGGGCGGTACGACCGGCGAGGAACGGCGCGCCCTGCGGTATCTGCGCAAGGTCAGCTGACGGGGTGGCGGAAGGCCGGCGCCCGGGTCGCCGACGGGCGGGGCCGCGCCGCCAGCAACGGCATCGCCCGCGGGGCGATGACGGTCGACAGGAGGACCGCGCTCGTGGACCGGGCCACCCACGCCGAACCGTTGAGCGCCAGCAGGGTCTGCTGTAGCTCCGCGTTGGTCGCGGCGGCCACCCGGCAGAGGATGTCACCGCTGCCCGTGATCGCGTAGGCCTCGAGCACGCCGGGAATCGACGACAGGTCCTCGTGCAGCTCGCCCAGCGCGCCCTGGGCGATCTCGAGCGTGACGAACGCCTGTACCGGGTAACCGGCCGCCGCGACGTCCACCTCCGGCCCGTAGCCGGTGATCACTCCCGCGCGCTCCATCCGGTCGAGCCGCGACTGCACGGTGGCCCGGGCCACCCGGACCACCCGGGACAGTTCGAGGATGCCGGCCCGCGGGCTCTCCCGCATCGCGGTCAGCAGGGCCAGGTCCAGGGCGTCGAGCACGGGTTCTTCGGCCATCACGCCTCCGCCAGGAGATCTAGTCAATCTGCCTAGTTATTGTGGCATTGAACCCGGCATGTTGACCAACTTGAGCAGTTCCAGGCTGCTTACTTGCACAGCTAATCCCCGGTGAGTTCTGATGGGCCCAGATCCGCGTGCACCCATCACGAGAGGCCAGCGCCGTGAGCATCGACCAGACACTGACCAGCCAGGAACAGCTCGCCGACCTCGACGTGGACCAGCTCCGGCAGCTGGTCGGCCTGGTCGCCTACGACGCCGAGCGCGACCCGTTCCCGGTCACGGGCTGGGACGCCGTGGTGTGGGCGGTGGGCAACGCGACGCAGGCGGCGCTGTACTTCCAGCTCGCCTTGGGCATGGAGCTGGTGGCGTATTCCGGCCCGGAGACGGGCAACCGGGACCACCACGCGTTCGTGCTGCGCAGCGGCGCGGTCCGGTTCGTGCTCACCGGCGCGGTGAGCCCGGACAGCCCGGTGGCCGACCATCACCGCCGGCACGGCGACGGCATCACCGACATCGCGCTGGAGGTGCCGGACGTCGACCGGTGCGTGGCCCACGCCCGTCGCCGGGGCGCCACGGTGCTGGAGGAGCCGCACGACGTGACCGACTCCCACGGCACCGTGCGGGTGGCGGCCATCGCCGCCTACGGGGAGACCCGCCACAGCCTCGTCGACCGGTCCGGCTACCACGGCCCGTACCTGCCGGGCTACGTCGCCCGGAGTTCCTCGCTGAGGCGGCCGGCGGGCGCGCCGAAGCGGTACTTCCAGGCCCTGGACCACGTGGTCGGCAACGTGGAGCTGGGCCACATGGACGAATGGGTCCGCTTCTACGGCGAGGTCATGGGATTCGTGAACATGGCCGAGTTCGTCGGGGACGACATCGCCACCGAATACTCGGCGCTGATGAGCAAGGTGGTCGCGAACGGCAACCACCGGGTGAAGTTCCCGCTCAACGAGCCCGCCGCCGGCAAGCGGAAGTCCCAGATCGACGAGTACCTGGAGTTCTACGGCGGCGCCTGGCGCGCAGCACCTCGCGCTGGCCACCAATGACATCCTCGCCACCGTCGACGGGCTGCGGGCCAACGGCATCGAGTTCCTCGACACCCCGGACTCCTACTACACCGACCCGGAGCTTCGGGCCCGGATCGGCCACGTCCGCGTCCCGGTCGGGGAGCTCCAGTCCCGGGGCATCCTGGTCGACCGGGACGAGGACGGCTACCTGCTGCAGATCTTCACCAAGCCGATCGGTGACCGGCCGACCGTCTTCTTCGAGTTCATCGAGCGCCACGGCTCGCTCGGGTTCGGGAAGGGCAACTTCCAGGCGCTGTTCGAGGCCATCGAGCGCGAGCAGGAGAAGCGAGGCAACCTCTGATGGCCCACTACCACCGCTGCGGCGACATCCCGCCGAAGCGGCACACCCAGCACCGCCGGCCGGACGGCCGCCTCTACTACGAGGAGCTGATGGGCGAGGAGGGATTCACCTCCGACTCCTCCCTGCTCTATCACCGCGGCGTGCCCTCGGCGATCGTCGACGCGACCGCCTGGGAGCCGGGTGACCTGGCCACGACGCCGAACCATCCGCTCAAGCCGCGGCATCTGCGGCTGCACGACCTGTTCGGCGGCGAGGACTGGAAGGCCGCCGATCCCGTCACCGGCCGGCGGCTGGTGCTCGGCAACGCCGAGCTGCGGATCTCCTACGTGGTCGCGGGCGAGGCGTCGCCGCTGTACCGCAACGCCGCCGGAGACGAGTGCGTCTACGTCGAGGCGGGCGCGGGCACGGTGGAGACCGTATTCGGCGTGCTGCCGGTCCGGGCCGGTGACTACGTGATCATGCCGCGGGCCACGACGCACCGGTGGATCCCGCAGGGACCCGATCCGCTGCGCTGCTACGTGATCGAGGCGAACTCGCACATCGCGCCGCCGAAGCGGTACCTGTCCCGGTACGGGCAGTTCCTCGAGCAGGCCCCGTACTGCGAGCGGGACCTGCACGGCCCGGCCGAGCCGCTGCTGGCCGACGGCACCGACGTGACGGTCCTGGTCAAGCACCGCTCGGCGCGCGGCGTGGTCACCGGCACCCGCTACGTCTGCGCGACCCACCCGTTCGACGTCGTGGGCTGGGACGGCTGCCTGTACCCGTACACGTTCAACGTCGCCGACTTCGAGCCGATCACCGGCCGGGTGCACCAGCCCCCGCCCGCGCACCAGGTCTTCGAGGGCGACGGCTTCGTCATCTGCAACTTCGTGCCCCGCAAGGTCGACTACCATCCGCTGGCCGTCCCGGTGCCCTACTACCATTCGAACGTGGACTCCGACGAGGTGATGTTCTACTGCGGCGGGAACTACGAGGCCCGCCGGGGATCCGGGATCGGCCCGGGCTCGGTCAGCCTGCACCCCGGCGGCCACAGCCACGGCCCGCAGCCGGGTGCGGTCGAGCGCAGCCTGGGCGCGGAGTTCTTCGACGAGCTCGCCGTCATGGTCGACACGTTCCGGCCGCTGGAACTCGGCGAGGGCGGCACGGCCACCGACGACGGCGGCTACGCCTGGACGTGGGCCAGCCACGGGTAATACACATGATGCCGAACGAGGGCGTGGTGACACTGATCGCGATCATGCGGAGGCCGACGGGGTGACGAGCTGGACCGGCGTGCCGCAGGACGATCCGTTCTCGGCCGAGAACCTGCCCTACGGGTCGGCGGCCGACGGACGGGGCGGGGCGTTTACCGTCGTGCGGATCGGCGACCGCGCGCTGGACCTGACCCGGGCGTCCGCCGCGATCGAGCCCGACCTGGCCCCGCTGTTCGCCTCCGGCACGCTGGACGGCTTGCTCGCGGCCGGCCCTCCGGCCTGGACCGAGGTCCGCGCGGCGGTCAGGTCGTGGCTGACCGATCCCGCCTACCGGGCCGCCGCCGAGCCGCTGCTGCGGCCGGTGGCCGACCTCGCCCTCCGGCTGCCGTTCACCGTGGCCGACTACGCGGACTTCTACGCCAACGAGCATCACGCCGCCAACGCGTCGCGGATCTTCCGCCCGGGCTCGGACGGCGTCGCCCCTAACTGGCGGCACCTGCCGGTCGGCTACCACGGGTGCGCCGGCACGGTCATGGTCTCCGGGACCCCGGTCCGCCGTCCCCGCGGGCAGTACCGCGACGCCGGCGGCCACGCGGTCTTCGGCCCGTCGCAGCGGCTCGACCTGGAGGCCGAGGTCGGCTTCGTGGTCGGCGCCGGAACCGGGCCCGGCACGGCCGTGTCCGTGGCCGGCTTCGGCGCGCACGTGTTCGGCGCCTGCCTGGTCAACGACTGGTCGGCCCGGGACATCCAGGCGTGGGAGTCCGCGCCGCTCGGGCCCGTTCCTCGGCAAATCGTTCGGCACATCGGTCTCGGCCTGGATCACCCCGCTGGAGGCCCTGGCCCACGCCTGGATCGCGCCCCCGCCGCGCGACCCCGCGCCGCTCCCCTACCTCGACGACACGGCCGCGAAATCGGGGCTCGATCTCGCGCTGCGCGTCGAACTGAACGGGCAGACCCTCAGCAAACCCTCGTTCGGCACCATGTACTGGACCCCGGCGCAGATGCTCGCCCATCTCACCTCGGGCGGTGCGGCGCTGCGCCCCGGCGACCTGTTCGCCTCCGGCACGGTCAGCGGCCCGAGCCGGGAGGAGCGGGGCTGCCTGCTCGAGCTCACCTGGAACGGCACCGAGCCGGTCACGCTGGCCGACGGATCGCAGCGCGCTTACCTGCACGACGGCGACGAGGTCGTGATCACCGCGACGGCCCCCGGCGAGCACGGCCCCCTCAGCCTGGGCGAGGTGCGCGGGCGGGTGGTTCCCCCGGACGGAGAATGACCGCCCGGGGTCTCCCCGCTGGGCGTGCTGCCCCGGTTAGGCGACCGTGTCCCGTTCCTGGCCGGCCAGGACGTGGGCGAGCGGCGGCCGCTCGAGCAGCTCGTTGAGGTGCTCGTCCAGCCGCAGGCCGCCCTCGGTGGCCACGGCGTGCAGGTAGATCTCCGGCCGGGGCAGCGGCCAGACCCCGCGCGTCCCCATGGGGAGCATGTCCCGCTCGGGCACGTCGACCCGGCGGCCGAGGGCCCGCAGCACCGCGGAACTCATCCGGGTCAGGTCGAACAGCTGCTGGTGCCGGTTCTGCCGCATACCGAGATCGACCTGCGCCATGGCGGGCAGGCCCGATTCGGCCAGGACATCGATCAGCATCGCGATCTCGACCCCGTACCCGGTGACGAACGGGATATTGGACAGCAGCTGGCGGTAGGCGGCGAATTCACCGGCCAGCGGCTGCACGAACCCGGTGAGCTCCGGGTAGAAGAAATTCAGCAGCGGCTTGGCCATCAGCTCGGTGACCCGGCCACCACCGTCGACGACCGATTTCCCCTGCTGGGAGAATGGACGCCGGTAGGCCGCCTTGCTGAACTGGACGCCCGGGATCGCGAGCAGCGGCCCGAGTGTCCCGTAAATGAAATGCTCGCCGAAGTCGGTGGTATCGGCGTCCGCGAAGAGAACGATGTCACCGCGGGCCACGGACAGGCTGCGCCACATGGCGTCCCCCTTGCCGTGGGCGCCTCCGTACTCGGGCAGCAGCTCGTTCTCGGAGTAGACCTCGGCGCCGTGGGCCCGGGCGATCTGCGCCGTGCCGTCCGCCGAATCCGCATCGACGACCAGAACCTGATCGATCAGCCCGCTCCGGTCGTTCAGCCGGGACACGGTATCCAGGATCGGGCCAATGGTGTCCGCCACATTGCGGGTGGGCAGGACCAATGTCGTGGTGAGCCGGTTACGCGCCGCGCCGTCCTCGGCGAGATCCCGGAAATCACTGAAGTGAAATGAGCGCTGCTCAAACCATTCCCACACAGTAATGTCCATGTACGACTTTCAGTTCAGGCCCGCAGATCGCATTATCCAGCGGGGAGACTGCTACTATCGTGACCTCTCGTGTGTGTCGTACTCGCGCTTGCGACCCCCTGCCGCAGCGGATAGCAGAGCCTAGCCGCCAGTTATTGTCGGCAAGTAAACCCACGTTGCACTCAGGTAAAACGGCCTGTAACTAAAGGGTTCAGCGGGCCTGGCGGGCGAACTCCAGGGCCTCGAGGGCGAGCGGATGCCAGGGCAGGGCGGATCCGGGTCCAGGCTGAACCATTCCTTCATCGGGGTGCCCTTGTTCGCGTCGAACCGGTCGCCCTGGCCGGCCTCGATGAGGTCGTCGACGCGGGCGCGCGGAAGCTTCACGACCAGCCGGCCGCGGACGAACATCGCGAAGATCTTCTTCTCGAAGCGGACCGCGTTCCGCCCGAACCCGCTGCCGCCCTGCGGCGGCGTCACCCCGGCGATGCCGACAAGATCATCCACCAGGGCCTCGAACCGCTCCTCCGCCCCCGGGCCCGCCGGGCCCGTCTGACTCCCCCGGCCTCGCCCGGCTCCGGGCCCGGCGCAGGCCTCCCCGCCGGGGCCCCGCCGCCACCGTGGTCGCTCATGCCGCCCATTCTGCTCCGGCCCACCGACAAAATCTGCCGACCACCGCCCTGACCACCGGCTCCCGGGGCGG
Organism: uncultured Actinomycetes bacterium; assembly: GCA_963718475.1. Lineage (GTDB taxonomy): Bacteria > Actinomycetota > Actinomycetes > Streptosporangiales > Streptosporangiaceae > CAVQZM01. Next base: position 62,458 of record CAVQZM010000058.1, read on the forward strand.
CTTAGAGTGCTATCTCGTGATCACTGTCATCGGGGAGGCGCTCGTCGATCTCGTGGCGTCGCCGGACTGGTCGTGCCGCGCGTCGCCCGGCGGGGCGCCCGCCAACGTCGCCGTGGCGCTCGCCCGGCTGGAGCGGGACGTCTCGCTGCGGGCGCGGATCTCCCGCGACGGCTTCGGGACGATGCTGCGCAGCCATCTGTCGGCAACGGCGTCAGCCTGCGCGACGTGGTGACCGCGGAGCAGGCGACGACGCTCGCGATCGCGACGCTCCGGCGACGCGGGGCAGGCCACCTACAGCTTCTACCTGAACGAGACGGCCGACTGGATGTGGCAGCCGGCCGAGCTCACGCCGCTGCCGGGCGACGTGACCGCCCTCTACCTGGGATCGCTGGCCGCGGCGCTGCCGCCCGGGGCCGCGCACATCGAGTCCTTCGCCCGCGCGGTTCACGCCGCCGCGGCAGACGGTCGTCTTCTACGACCCGAACGTGCGGCCCAGCGCGATGCCCGGCGCCCAGGCCGAGCGCGGCCGGGTCGAGCGGCAGCTGGGGCTACGCGCACGTCGCGAAGGCGAGCGCCGAGGACATCGAGTGGCTGTACCCGGGCGAGCCGGTCAGCGAGGTCGCCCGCCGGTGGCAGCGGCTCGGGCCGGACCTGGTCGTGGTGACGCTGGGCTCGGAGGGGGCGTTCGGGCTCAGCCGGGACGGAACCGAGCTCACCGTCCCCCCGGTACCGGCCGACGTGCGGGACACGATCGGCGCGGGCGACGCCTTCTCGGCCGGCCTGCTCGACGCGATGGCCGAGGCGGATCTGCTCGGCCCGGCCGGGATCGCCGCGCTGCCGGACCTGGGCCGCGCCCGGCTCGGCCGCCTGCTCACCAGCGCCGGCATCGTCGCCGCCCTGACCTGCGAGCGCAGCGGCGCCGATCCGCCGCGCAAGGCCGAGGTCATCGAGCGGCGCGCCCGGATGCCGCAGCACTTACGATGGCCACGCGGAGCGTAACAGCCGGGAAGGGGACTGTCGGACTTGCGCTCGGACAGCAGGGCCGGCGGGCCCGATGATCGCGATGTCCGGTGTGCCGATGACCTCTTCGTCCTTGCGCGGGTAGTCGAACTTCGACAGCACGTGCCGCATCGCCTCCAGCCGGGCCCGCTTCTTGTCGTTGCTCTTGACCACCGTCCACGGTGCGACCGGCGTGTCGGTGTAGTGGAACATCGCCTCCTTGGCCTCGGTGTAGTCGTCCCACTTGCCGAGTGATTCGATGTCCATCGGGCTGAGCTTCCACTGCCGGACCGGGTCGATCTGGCGGATGATGAACCGGGTCAGCTGCTCGCTCGCGACACCGAGAACCAGAACTTGACCAGGTGGATGCGGACCGCACGATCATGCGCTCGAAGTCCGGCGCCTGCCGCATGAACTCCAGGTACTCCTCCTGGGTGCAGAAGCCCATCACCCGCTCGACGCCGGCGCGGTTGTACCAGGACCGGTCGAACAGGACGATCTCGCCCGCGCCGGGCAGGTGGGTCACATAGCGCTGGAAGTACCACTGGGTCTGTTCCCGCTCGCTCGGCTTCTCCAGCGCGACCACCGTCGCCCCCCGGGGGTTGAGGTGCTCCATGAAGCGCTTGATCGTGCCGCCCTTGCCGGCCGCGTCGCGTCCCTCGAAGACGATCACGACCTTCTGCCCGGTCTCCTTGATCCAGTTCTGCAGCTTGACCAGCTCGATCTGGAGCAGGTGCTTCTCGTGCTCGTATCTCGGCCGCGGCATTCGCTCGTCGTACGGGTAGTCCTCGCGCCAGGTATCCACCGGCCGGCCGTCCGGATGGATCAGGACCGGATCGTCATCGTCGTCGTCCTCGACCCGGAGCCCGGCCAGGATGGCGAGATCCTCCGGATCCTGTGACCCCGGCGACGGCAGGGCCTGCGGCTGGGGAGAGGCGTAGCTGGTCACCCCCATAGCTCATCACACTGCTAGCTCATCACACCCTGCGGCCAGGACCGGCGAGGGCGGCGCGGGGGCGCTCGGTAGACTCGGCGGGGCAAGCCGCTACGGAGGAGGCCCGCGCAGTGTCCGACGAATACGACGTCGTGGTCATCGGGGCCGGACCTCCCGGGGAGAACGCCGCGGACCGCGCGGTCCAGGGCGGCCTGAGCGCGGTGATCGTCGAGTCGGAACTGGTCGGCGGCGAGTGCTCCTACTGGGCCTGCATGCCGAGCAAGGCGCTGCTGCGCCCGGTCGCCGCGGTCGCCGAAGCGAGCCAGATCAAGGGGGTCACCGGCGCCCAGCTCGACCCGCCGTCGGTCCTCGCCCGCCGTGACTCCTTCACCTCCCACTGGAAGGACGACGGGCAGGTCGACTGGCTGGGCAGCGCGCACGTGGCCCTGGTCCGCGGGCATGCCCGGCTGAGCGGGCCCCGGACGGTCTCCGTCACCACGCCCTCCGGCGACGTGGTCGAGCTGCGGGCCCGGCACGCCGTCGTCGCCGCGACCGGGAGCCGGGCGGTGATCCCGCCGGTGCGCGGGCTCGCCGACGTGCGCCCGTGGACGAGCCGCGAGGCGACCAGCGCGCACGAGGTGCCCCGGCGGCTCGCGATCATCGGGGCCGGGGTGGTCGGCTGCGAGATGGCCGCCGCGTGGCAGGCCCTCGGCGCCCAGGTCACCCTGCTGGCCCGCGACCGGCTGCTGGACCGGGTGGAGGACTTCGCCGGGGAGCTGGTCGCCGACGGCCTGTCGGCCGCCGGCGTCGACGTCCGGCGGGGCGTCAGCGTCACCGCCGCCGAGCGGCCCAGCCCGGATGGCCCGGTGTCACTGCTGCTGGATGACCAGACCCGGCTGGAGGCCGACGAGGTCCTGGTCGCGACGGGCCGGGCGCCGCGCACCGACGATCTCGGCCTGGAAACCGTCGGCCTGACCCCGGGATCGTGGCTGGACGTCGACGGCACGTGCCAGGTGACCGGGGTCGAGGGCGGCTGGCTGTACGCGGTCGGCGACGTCAACCACCTGGCGCTGCTCACCCACATGGGCAAGTACCAGGCGCGCATCTGCGGCGACGCCATCGCCGCGCGGGCCAAGGGGAAGGAGCCCGCGGCGACCGCCTGGGCCGACCAGTCGGCCGTGCCGCAGGTGATCTTCACGATGCCCGAGGTCGCCGCGGTCGGGCCGTCCTCGTCGCAGGCCCGGGAGGCGGGCCGGAACATCCGCGTGGTCGACTACGACCTCGGCGCGGTGTCCGGGGCGAAGCTGTTCGCCGACGGGTACACCGGGCACGCCCGGATGGTGGTCGACGAGGACACCAGGACCATGATCGGGGCGACGCTCGCCGGGCCGGGCGTCGGCGAGCTGATCCACGCGGCCACGGTCGCGGTGGCCGGGCAGGTGCCGCTGGACCGCCTGTGGCACGCGGTTCCCTCGTACCCGACGATCAGCGAGATATGGCTGCGCCTGCTCGAGGCGTACGGTCTGTAGATATGCACTCTGTCGGGATAGTCCTGCATCCGAAGCGGGATTCCGCCGAGGCGGTCAAGGCCATCCTGGACTGGGCGGCGGCCCGGGACATCCCCGTCTATGGCCTGAGGGACGAGATCACCCGGCTGAACTGCGCGGCGATCGGGGTCAGCGACGAGGAACTCGGCCGCCGGGCCGACCTGATCGTGAGCCTCGGCGGCGACGGGACGATGCTGCGGGCCATGCGGCTGGCCGACCGGCAGCACGCCTCGGTTCTCGGGGTCAACCTGGGCAAGCTCGGGTTCCTGGCCGAAGTCGACGTGCCCGACCTGCCCGCCGCGCTGTCGGCCATCGACGCCCGCCAGTACACGATCGAGCCGCGGCTCGCCATCGACGCCACGTTCGGCGAGCAGTCCGTCACGGCGTTCAACGACGTGGTCGTGGTCCGGGTGCCGGGGAACAGCGGATCGGCCCTCGTCGCGGTGCGCGTGGCCGGCCATCCGTTCGTCAGCTACGCGGCCGACGCGGTCATCGTCGCCACCCCGACCGGCTCGACCGCCTACAGCTTCTCGGCCGGCGGCCCGATCGTCCATCCCGCGGTGGAGGCCCTGCTCGTGACCCCCGCCTCGCCGCACTCGGCGTACAACCGGGGCTTCGTGCTGTCCGTGGACGACGAGGTGGCCCTGGACATGCTGCCGGCCAGCGGCCGGCTGGCCATCGAGGTCGACGGCCAGGTCGAGGGGTACGCCGGGCCCGGTGATCACCTCGACCTGCGGGCGCGGCCGGGTGCGGCCCGCGTCATCCGCCTCGGCCGCACCACGTTCTACGAACGAGCCCGGCGCAAGCTGCGGCTCACCGACTCGGCCGAGATCCCGCCCGGGTACTCCGACGACGGCGACGGCGACGGCGCGGCCCACACTGAGCCAACCCAGCTGAGCCAGCAGAGCTGAGCCCGTCTCACCCCTCGGGGCTGGCCGTTCCCTGCTCCACCTGCGCGGCGCTGCGCCGGGCCCCGGGATGACCGGCCTGGGCGGCCGCCTCCCGTTCGGTCTCGGCATTGAGCTCGCCGCCGAGCAGGATCGCGATGCCCAGGAGGTACAGCCAGAACATCAGGATCACCACGCCGGCCAGCGCGCCGTACGTCTTGCCGTACGAGCCGAACTTCGCGGTGTAGAAGGAGAATCCGAGCGAGGCGAGCACGAAGATCGCCGTGCCGACGACGCCGCCCGGGCTGACCCACTGCCAGCGCGGTGACTCCCGGTTGGGGCCGAAGTAGTAGTAGGCGGAGAAGAGCAGCGAGATCAGGATGACGGTCACGACCCAGCGCACCACGGTCCACACGATGGTGAACGCGGTCCCGTGCACGGGCAGGTGCGACTCGATGCCGTTGCCCAGCGCGGCGCCGAAAACCACGAGCGCCGAGGCGACGCCGCCCAGCACCACGGTGGCGAGCATGAGCCCGAACGCGTGCAGCCGCTTCCCGAGGAACTTGCGGTCACTCGGGACCTCGTACGCGACGTCAAGCGCGGTCTCCAGGGCGACCATGCCGCCGGAGGCGCTCCACAGCGCCACCACGATCCCGATGATGACGGCGGTGAGGGAACCTTTGGACGGCTGGGTGGTCGCGGACTTGACCGCCTGGCTCAGCACGCCCGACGCCCCGGGCGGCAGGGCCTTCCCGAGGCCATCGATCAGCCGCTGCACCTGGATTTGGCCAAAATGAACCAGGGACACCACGCCGAGCAGGGCGATCAGCGCCGGGAACAGGGCCAGGAACCAGTGGTAGGCCAGGCTTCCGGCCGCCATGGAGCAACGGTCCTGGGAGAACTTCTTGGCCGTCCGCTTGAGCGTGTTGCGCCAGCCGGTCTCGCTGATCTCCAGCGGGCTGCCCGGGCCACCGGACATCTCTGCCTGCGGCGGGATCGCCTCATCATTCGACCGCATCGAGGGCCCCTCCCCTGGTCGCGTTCGTCCTGACCCGGCGCCTCGGCCGGCGTGCGGCTGTCTCTACCCGGCGCTTGCCCCGGCTAACAAAATGGAGGCACCCACCTACCATGGGCGGCCGGCCTTTACGTTCCGGCCGGCCCGGACGTCTACCGGTTGTGACCATGAGGCCATTCGAACAGATCGTGACCGACTATGGACCGATGGTGCTCCGCGTGTGCCGCGCCGTCCTCGGGCCGGCCGATGCCGAAGATGCCTGGTCGGAGACGTTCCTGGCCGCGCTGAAGGCCTACCCCGGCCTGCCCGGGGACGCGAACGTGGAGGCGTGGCTGGTGACGATCGCGCACCGCAAGGCGATCGACGCGACCCGGGCCAGCGCGCGGCGGCCAGTCGCCACCGGGAACCTGCCCGACCGGCCGGCCACCTCCGGCCGCCCCGAGGACTGGGACGGCGATCTGTGGGACGCGCTGCGCAGCCTGACGAACCGGCAGCGGGCCGCGGTGGCCTACCACTACCTGGCGGGACTGCCGTACCAGGAGATCGCGTCGATCATCGGCGGGACGCCCGACGCGGCCCGGCGGGCGGCGGCCGACGGGATCAGGAACCTGCGCGAGCGTTACGCGCCACGGCGGAGCGCGAGGGAATCCTCGACATCGCCTACCGGCTGATCGAGACCCCGGTCGGGGTGCTCCTGCTCGCCGCGACCGATCGGGGCCTGGCCGCGCTGTCCGTGAGGGCGCGCCATCCCGATTCGGTTAAGAACCTTGCCAGCCCAGCGAACGCCAGTACAGTGTTAGCGGAAATTTAAGCGATCTCACATAGTGCGCACATGCGTAATTGATACTGCTCGGCTGATCACTCTCTGGCTACGGGGGCCGGTGTGACTCACGCAAACGTAAGCTTGGAGCGCGATTCGGACTGCCGTCTCTTGCTGCCCGAGGACGACGCCGAATCACCCGAGGTAACCATCCTCATACCGGCGGCGAACGAAGAACTCACCATTACCGACTTCGTCGCGTGGTGCCACGAAGGACTGCGTAAGGCCGGCGCGGTGGGCGAGGTACTCATCGTCGACAGCTCGTCGGACCGCACGTCGGAGCTGGCCCTCGCGGGCGGGGCCCGTGTCCTCCAGGCGCCCCGGCGAGGGCTCGGCCGCGCCTACATCGACGCACTGCCGTACGTGCGCGGCAAATACGTCATCATGGGCGATGCCGACTGCACTTACGACTTCCGCCAGCTCGCGCCCTTCATCGACGCGATGCGCAGCGGCACCGAATACGCGATGGGCTCGCGCTGGAAGGGGTCAATCGAGTCAGGCGCGATGCCCGCCCTGCACCGCTACGCCGGCACGCCCGCCACGACCTGGATACTCAACCGTCTCTACGGCAGCCACTTCAGCGATATCCATTGCGGGATGCGGGGTATCACCCGCGACGCGCTCAGCCGCATGGGCCTGACCGCGCAGTCATGGGAGTACGCCTCCGAGATGGTCCTGAAGTCGGTCCGCATGGGGCTGCGGACCACGGAGGTGCCGGTCACCTTCTACAAGGACCGTGACGGCCGCCTATCGCATCACCGGCGTTCGGGGTGGTTCTCCCCATTCCAGGCCGCGTGGATCAACCTGCGCGCCATGTTCATCCACGGCGCGGAATTTTTCCTGTTCAAGCCCGGCATCGTGCTGTTCGTCCTCGGCCTCCTGCTCACGCTGCCGCTGAGCTTCGGCGGGATCACGGTAGGTCCGCTGACGTTCAACCTGTACTGGATGCTGATCGGCCTGACCATGTCGGTGCTGGGCCTCCAGAGCATCTACTTCGGCTGCCTGGCCCATGTATTCCTCGATTACAGCGGTTACGCGCGACAACGTTGGCGGCGGCTATTCCGCTACACCAAGGCGGTCGTGACCAGCGCGCTGCTGTTCACGCTCGGGTTCGGGCTCTCCGCGGCTGTGCTCGTGCATTACCTTACGCACGATTACTCGCTACCGGACCCTTCGTCCGTTATCGACCATCTTGGAATCGTCGGGCTGCTGTTCATGATCATCGGCTTTTCGACGTTCTGTTTCACGCTGCTTCTGCACGCCACCGACGTGCGTTACGGAGAAAAGGACGATGGCTGACACGGACCTCGCCCGGGACACGTCATTCGGCCAGGAAGGCCGGATGACGGCCGTCGACCGGGCCGGGGTCTGGCTGTCGGGTCACCAGATCCGGCGGACGGTCGGCAGCATCGACGGCAAGGACGTCGGCGACTTCGGCTGCGGCTTCCAGGCGACCTACATGCGCACCGTTCTGGCCCAGGTCAGGTCGGCGACGCTCGTCGACATCAAACTGGCCGACGATCTCAAGTCGCGGCCGAACGTCACGGCCATCGAGGGGCAGTTGCCCGGCATCCTCCAGGACCGGCCCGATCACTCCCTCGACGTGATCTTGTGCATGTCCGTGCTCGAGCATCTGTGGGAACCGGGCCAGGCCCTCTCGCATTTCCGGCGGCTGTTGCGGCCCGGGGGCGTGTGCGCCATCAATGTCCCGTCCTGGCACGGCAAGCGGGCCCTGGAGTTCTCAGCGTTCCGCCTGGGCCTCTCGCCCGCGAGCGAGATGGATGACCACAAGAGATATTACGACCCCCGCGACCTGTGGCCACTACTGGTCGCCGCCGGCTTCATGCCGCACGGGATTCGCTGCTTCAGGCACAAGTTCACATTGAACACATTTGCCGTATGTAAGTTGGATTGAACACATCCGCCAATATCTACGGTCAATCCCGGGGGATATTCTGAATGACATTTTCTAAGTCCTTCGTCAAGGAGTCCGTCGACGTTCTCACGTCGATTGACACGGACGTGATCGAGCAACTGGCCGAGGGCCTGGCGGCCACCCGTGATCGCGATGGCCGCCTGTTCATCCTGGGCGTCGGCGGTTCCGCGGGCCACGCGTCTCACGCCGTCAACGATTTCCGCAAGATCTGCGGCTTCGAGGCCTACACGCCAACGGACAACGTGTCGGAACTAACCGCGCGCGCGAACGACGAGGGCTGGGACACCACCTTCACCGAATGGCTCAAGGGCTCGCGCCTGTCCGACCGCGACGCGCTGCTCGTCTTCTCCGTCGGTGGCGGCAACGCGGAGAAGGGTGTGTCGACCAACCTGATCGCCGCGCTCCGGCTGGCCCGCGAACGCGGCGCCTCGATCTTCGGCGTGGTGGGGCGCGATGGAGGCACGACGGCCAAGCTCGCCGACGCCTGCGTGGTTGTCCCGCCGCTCTACGCCGACCACATCACCCCGCACACCGAGGGCCTGTGCGCCGTGGTGTGGCACCTGCTGGTGTCGCATCCGTCCCTGGCCCGTGCGACGACCCGGTGGGAGTCACTGCGATGAGCGAGCGAGCCATCCGGCAGGTATGCGTCGTCGGTGGCGCCGGTTTCATCGGCGGCCACTTCGTCGACCGTTTGCTGGCCAGCGACGCGACGCAGCAGGTCACGGTGTACGACAACTTCTCGTCCGGGCGCGAATGGCACCTGGCCGCGCACCGGGCCGACGCCCGGCTGACGGTGATCAAAGACGACGTGCGGGACCTAGAGCATCTCGTGGCCGCGGTGGACGGGCACGACACCGTGATCCACCTCGCGTCGAATCCGGACATCGCCCGGGCGGTCACCGACCCGGCGGTCGACTTCGACCAGGGAACGCTGCTCACCCATCACGTCACCGAAGCCGCACGCCGCGGCGGCGTGGAGATGGTGCTCTACGCCTCCGGCAGCGGCGTGTACGGCGACCTCGGTCACCACGAGGCGGCCGAGGATTACGGGCCGCTGATCCCCATGTCGACCTACGGAGCGAGCAAGCTCGCGGGTGAAGCCCTGCTGGCGTCCTATGCGGCCATGTTCGGCCTCACCGCGCGGGCGTTCCGGTTCGGCAACGTCGTCGGGCCGCGCCAGACCCACGGCGTGGGCTTCGACTTCGTCCGCCGCCTTCTCGACGACCCGAGCCGCCTGCGCATTCTTGGTGACGGCCAGCAGAGCAAGTCATATATCCACGTCGACGACGTCATCGACGCCGTCCTGCACGCCGCGGGCCTGGCCCGACGAGCCTTTCGCGGTATTCAACGTCGCGACCGGTGACTACGTCACGGTCACCGAGATCGCCGAGCTCGCCGTGGACGTCGTCGGCCTGCCCGCCGGGGGCACCCAGTTCGATTACACGGGCGGGGACCGCGGCTGGAAGGGCGACGTGCCGGTCGTCCGCATCAATACCGACCGCATCCGCGCGCTGGGCTGGAAGAACCAGCGCACCGGGCGGCAGGCGCTGCGGGCATCGATGGAGTCCATGCTGGTCGACGCGCGTGAGGGGCGGTTCGACGGGTGACCGCGACCCGCAGCCGCCCCGCCGTATTCCTGGATCGGGACGGGGTGCTCAACGAGGCGTTCGTCCGGGATGGGGTCCCCACCCCGCCCCGGTCGCTGGAGGAGTTCCGGGTTCTGCCCGATGCGGCCACGGCTTGTTCCAACCTAAAGCGGGCTGGGTTCGTCCTAGTCGTTGTGACCAATCAGCCCGATGTCGCCCGGGGGACGCTGGACGCGGCCGAGGTCGACCGGATGCACGAACGGCTGCGCAGCTACGTGCCGCTGGACGAGATCTGCGTCTGCGTCCACGACGACTCCGACGTCTGCGCGTGCCGCAAGCCGCAGCCCGGCATGCTGCTGGACGCGGCCGAGCGGCTGAACCTCGATCTGGCCCGCAGCGCCTGCGTCGGAGACCGATGGCGTGACGTCGAAGCGGCGCGGCGCGCCGGGGTCAGAGCCGTATATGTCGAGCGTCACTACGGCGAACCCAAGCCGGCCGGCGCCGACGTGGCCGTGGCCAATCTGGCCGAAGCCGCAGCGTGGATCCGACAGCAGGACTGGGCAACGGAGGGCCACACAGATGACTGATCTGGGATTCAAGCGCGTGAAGATCTTTGCCGACGGGGCCAACCTGCCAGGACTCCTCGAACTGGCCGACCAGCCGCACATCGCCGGGTTCACCACGAATCCGACCCTGATGCGTCAATCCGGCGTCAGTGACTACGAAGGCTTTGCCCGCAAGGTGCTCGAGCACATCACCGACCGGCCAATCTCGTTCGAGGTCTTCGCCGACGACCACCGCGAAATGGTGCGCCAGGCTCATCTGATCGCGTCGTGGGGCCGCAACGTCTACGTGAAGATCCCGGTCACCGACACGCGCGGGCAGAGCACCGCCGCCGTCGTGCGGGAACTGACCGATTCCGGCGTGCACGTGAACGTGACCGCGCTCATGACGCTGAGCCAGGTCGAGGCGGTCACCTCCACGCTGGCCGGCGGGTCCCCGGCGGTCATCTCGGTGTTCGCCGGCCGCGTCGCGGACACGGGGCGGGACCCGGTCCCGCTGATGCGGGCGGCACTCGAGACGGTCGCGCCCTATCCCGAGCTTGAACTGCTCTGGGCCAGTCCCCGGGAAATCCTCAATGTGTGCCAGGCGGACGACCTCGGCGTGCACATCATCACCGTCACGCACGACCTGCTGAAGAAGCTGACCGCTGCTGGGGCGGGACCTCGATGCCTTCTCGCTGGAAACGGTGCGCATGTTCCACACCGACGCCATGACCGCGGGATATCTCCTATGAGCACTCCGGACCGCGTGATCCGCGGTGGCGGATCGGACGCCCTCGACCCCGACGACTGGGACCATCACTGGAATGCCTACGGGGAGGCAGCCGAGGGCAACCCGGCCAACGTCTACCGCCGTGAGCTGGTGCTGCGCTTGCTCGGACGGCCACCCGCCGGCGCGACGGTGCTGGATATCGGCAGTGGGCAGGGCGAGTTCGCCATCCACCTGCGGGAGACCTACCCGGATGTGGCGGTGTGGGGAGCCGAGTACAGCGCGGCCGGCGTCGAACGCAGCCGGGCGGCCGCTGCCGCGCGCGGAGCCGAGGTCAGCTTCACCCAGCGTGACCTGATGCACCCGGTGACGCTCGGCCCGGATGAGCCGGCCGCCGGGTACGCGGTGTGTTCCGAGGTGCTGGAGCATGTCGCCGACCCGGTGTGCCTGCTCCGCAACGCAAAGAGCCTGCTCGCACCGGGCTGCCGGGTGGTCGTCACCGTGCCTGGCGGCCCGCGCTCGGCCTTCGACCGGCACATCGGCCATCACCGGCACTTCACGGCCGCCAGACCTGCGCGGCGTGCTGACCGATGCGGGATTTGCCGTCGAGCGTGTGCTCCGCGCCGGGTTTCCCTTCTTCAACGTCTACAAGCTGGCCGTTATCGCGCGGGGGCGGCGTCTCATCGCCGATGTCGAGGACCGCGCGCCGGGTGCGGCGCCGTCGAGGGCCGAGCTGGCGGCGCACGCGCCTGTTCAGCCTGGGGTTCGGGCACAATCGCGACGACTTCCCGCTGGGCTGGCAGATGGCGGCCGTGGCGCGCATCCCGGAGGCGGACCTCACATGATCATTACCCGTGCTCCGCTCCGGATCACGCTCGGCGGCGGCGGGACCGATCTGCCGTCGTACTACGGGGAGTTCGGCGGATTCGTGCTGTCCGCGGCCATCTCGAAGTACATCTTCATCGCGATCAACCGGACGTTCACCCCGGACTACTTCCTCAAGTACTCGGCGCTCGAGCGCGTCGACCGTCCTGAGCAGATCGAGCATCCGATCGTCCGCGAGGTGCTGCTCGCCCACGACATCGGCCCGTCCGTCGAAATCGTGAGCATGGCCGACATCCCGTCCGGTACCGGCCTGGGCTCGTCGGGGGCGTTCACCGTGGGCCTGCTCCGCGCCGTCCACGCGTTCTGCCGTGACCACGTGGGAGCGGGCGACCTGGCCGAAGAGGCGTGTGCCATCGAGATCGACCGCCTCAGCCGGCCGGTCGGCAAGCAGGACCAGTACGTGGCCGCCTTTGGCGGCCTCAAGTGCTTCGACTTCAAGCCCGACGGTGGGGTCCAGGTGTCGCCGCTCGGCGTGTCCAACCAGACCCTTTATGACCTCGAGGAACATCTGCTGATGTTCTTCACCGGCTACTCCCGCGACGCCGACCGGGTCCTGGCTGAGCAGAAGGTGCGCTCGGAGGGCGGCGACGCGGAGATGATCGACAACCTGCACGTCGTGAAGGAACTCGGCCTGCGCAGCAAGGCCGCTCTCGAGCAGGGCGACACCGAGGGTTTCGCCATGCTCATGCACGAGCACTGGGAGCATAAGAAGAAGCGATCGACGTCGATGTCGAACGGCAGCATCGACCGCTGGTACGAGATCGGCCGGGACAGCGGGGCGCTGGGTGGCAAGCTGGTCGGCGCCGGGGCGGGAGGCTTCCTCCTCTTCTACTCCCGTGACCACCGCGCACTCCGGCAGGCGATGGCCGCCGAGGGGCTCACCGAAGTCCGTTTCGCCTTCGATCACGACGGCAGCACCGTTGTCGCTCGTGACTAAGGTGCCGCGATGCAATGCGTAATTCTGGCCGGCGGCCTCGGGACCCGCATGTGGCCCGAGACCAGGACCATCCCGAAGACGCTCCTGCCCATCGCCGGGACGCCGTTCGCCACCTGGCAACTGTCCTGGCTGGCCCGGTCCGGGATTGACTCGGTCGTCTACTGTGTGGGACATCTGGGTGAGCAGATCCGCGATCACGTCGGCGACGGCGGCTCATGGGGGCTGTCGGTTCGCTACGTCGACGAGGGCGACCATCTCCGCGGGACCGCGGGTGCGCTGCGGCTCGCCTTTGACGAGCGGGCGCTCGAGGAGGACTTCCTCGTTCTCTACGGCGATTCATGGCTGCAAATCGATCCGGCCCGGGTGCTGCGGGCGGCCCGTGAGCGCCGGGAGCCCGCGCTGATGACCGTCTTCCGTAACGATGGACGGTGGGACGGCAGCAACGTGGTGCTCGAAGGCGCGCGTGTCGCCCGCTACGCGAAGGGCCTGATTCCGCTGCCGCCCGAGATGCGGTGGATCGATTACGGGTTGCTGGCCTTCCGCCGGGAGGTCATCGGGGAACGCGTGCCGCCCGGCACGCCGGCCGACCTCGCCCCGGTCTGCAGCGGGCTGGCCGGCGATGGCCTGCTGGCCGGGTTCGAGGTCAGCGAGCGGTTCTACGAGATCGGCTCCGTGGCCGGGACGCGACGAGCTCGAAGCCCTCTTCAGTAGCACCAGCCGTTAGGGAGGAGGGGTCGGAGTTGCCAGGCGCAGTGCGGCGTTCCATGCCTCTCGTTGCCGGGCTTGGTGTCCTGGCCGGTACCTCCTATGTGACGCTGGTTCTCGCGGGGCGCCTGCTGGGCGCGGCCGCGTTCGCCGGGATATCGGTTCTCTACGTCCTCATCAGCAGTTTCACGACCGGGCTGTTCCTGCCGGTCGAGCAGGAGATCGCACGCCGGCGTGGTCACGAGCGGGGATCGGCGACCTTCGACCCCTCGCTCGTCCGGCGCGCGGTCGTGGTCAGCATGGCGGCCGCGATCGCGATCGGCCTCCTCGCCGTCGCGGCCCGCCCGGTGTCGCTGCGGCTCCTCGACGGCCGCTGGGACCTGCTGGGCGCTCTCTGTGTCGCGCTGCCGGGCTATGCGTGCTGCTTCGTGTCGCGCGGCGTCTTCGCGGGCAGCCGGGAACTCGGGCGCTACGGGCTGCAGCTGGCGGTGGAGGGGATCTTCCGCCTGGCGGGCATCCTGGGCCTGGTGGTCATCGGTGCCCACAGCGTGGCCGCGGTCGGCTGGCTCTTCGGCGCGGCACCATGGGTCGCGCTCGCCGCCTCTCTCATCGGGCGGACCGCTCATCGGCCCGGGGCCAGGGTGTCCACCGTCATGGGTGGCCCGCTCGTGTCGGCCCTCGGGCTGCTGCTGATCAGCTCGCTCGCGGCCCAGCTGCTCGTCAACGCGGGCCCGGTGATCATTCAATTGCTCGCCACGCCGGCCGAGCGGGCCCGGGCCGGCGCGTTCTTCGCCGCCCTCGTGGTGGTGCGCATACCCGTGTTCCTTTTCACCGCCGTCCAGCCGAGCTTCCTGCCGGCCATGGCCACCCACTCGGCGGTGGACCAGAAGGCGGACTTCGTCGCCTTGACCAGGCGGGTCCTCGCCACCTGCCTGGTGCTGACCGTCGTCAGCACGGCCGTGCTCGCGGCGGCGGGCCCGATGCTGATCCGGCTCCTGTTCGGTTTCCAGGACGGGGTGGGCTCGATCACCTTCCTGGCCATGGGCGTCTCCGTCGGCCTCTGCCTGGCCGCGATGATCCTCGCGCAGGCCTTGCTCGGGCGGGGCATGCACGCGTGGACGACGGCCGGATGGCTGGCCGGATTGGCCGCGATGCTGGCCGTTACCGCACTGCCCGGCAGCGCGGTCGACCGGGCCACGATCGGCTTCCTGATCGGGACCGCCGCTGCCGCGTGCACGTACGCCGTGCTGCTCGTCACCGCCCTGCGACGGTGGCCCTCCCCCGTCCCCATCAACCCAGTCACCCAGCCCGGGCCGCCGTATCCGGCCAAGCCGGCGCCGTAGCTATTCGAGGTGTGCAGTTGACTTACCACCAGATCACACTGGGCGAATGTGTGGCGGCGCTGCTGCTGCTGGCCGCGGGTGTGGGCCTGATGCTCGTCGCGCAGCGGCGCAACTGGCGGCCCACGCTGGCGCTGGCGATCTTCACCGCGCTGCTATTCCGGCTGGTGATGCTCACCCTCGCGTACCACATCACCCCGTGGGACCTGGCGCACGACTTCCAGAACGTCGGGCGCGCGACCTTGCACCACCACGACCCGATCCTGGCCACGAAGGTGGTCCGGTGGAGCTACCTGCCGGTCTACGACTTCGCCCTCGCGGGCGCGTACTGGCTCCACCTCCACCTGCACATCTCCTGGCTGATCACCGCCCGGCTCCCGTCCATCCTGAGTGACGTCGGGGTCGTCGCGCTGGTCGGCACGGTGACCCGCGCCGTGGGCGGGCGGGCCGAGTTGCGCCGGTTCCAGTACGCGTGCAACCCGCTGCCCATCCTAATCTCGGCCGTGCACGGCCAGGTGGAACCGGCGTGCCTGCTGTTCTCGATGGCCGCGTTCGCCGTCGTCTTGCGGGCCGGCCCGCGGATCTCCGGCCGGGCTACGGTCGGCGCCGGCCTGCTGCTCGGCCTGGCCATCGCGACCAAGACCTGGCCGGTGCTGTTCGGCCCGGCGCTGCTGTTCGCGCTGCCGTCGGCCCGCCGCCGCTGGCAGTTCGCCGCCACCGCCGCCGGGACGGTCGGGCTGCTGTTCGTCTCCATGCCGCTCACCGTCGGCACCCCGGTCAGCAAGCTCCTCTACCTGGCCAAGGTGATGACGTCACTACCACCCGCCGATCGGAACCTGGGGCTGGACCGGGGTGTGGGTGTCCATCCACCCGACCAAGCTGGCGACCACCGTTGATCCGCTATGGATCAATGTCGGCTCATGGGGCACGAAAGTCGCGGTCGTCGCCGTCCTGCTCGCGATCTGGTGGTGGCGGCGCGCCCACCCCCTCGACATCGCGACCGCGAGCACGACCGCGTTGCTGGCCTTTACGCCGGCGTTCGGCAACCAGTACCTGCTCTGGCAGACCCCGACGCGGACCGCGTACCCGACCGACCTGTACCTGCCGCTGCAGATCGTCCTCGGCACATACGCCGCGATCATGTACCTGCCGATGTCCATGCTGACCTGGCACAACTGGCAGTTCGTCGACAAGATCATGATGGTCGTCAGCCTCGGGGTGATCGCGCTGATGATCGTGGCCATGCCGTGGGGCCGGCGCGTGTGGCACCGGCCCCAGCCGGGGCTCCCCGTGCCGGAACGCACCCCCGACCCGGCCAAGGCCTAGCCGCCCGCGGCGGCTCAGCCGGGCGTGATCAGCCGGTCCTCGGTCACTACCGCGGTGACGAGCTCGGCCGGGGTGATGTCGAACGCGTAGTTCAGCGCGCGGGTTCCGTCCGGGGCCACCGGCACGCCCAGCACGTGGGTGACTTCCTCGTCGGTGCGCTGCTCGACCGGGATCCGCGCGCCGTCCGGGGTGGCCGGGTCGATGGTCGATTCGGGGGCCGCGACGACAAAGGGGATCCGGGCCTGACGGGCGGCCAGCGCCAGGCTGTAGGTGCCGATCTTGTTGGCCACGTCCCCGTTGGCGGCGATCCGGTCGGCGCCGACCACGACCGCGTCGACCAGTCCCTGGCTGATCAGGAAGGGCCCGGCCCCGTCGGCGATCAGGTAGTGCTCGATGCCGAGCTGGCCGAGTTCCCAGCAGGTCAGCCGGGCGCCCTGGAGCAGCGGCCGGGTCTCGTCCACCAGGACGTGGCCGATCGCCGCCTGGTCGTTCAGCGCGCGGATGACCCCGAGGGCCGTGCCCCAGCCGAGGCAGGCCAGGCTGCCGGTGTTGCAGTGGGTCTCGACCCGCAGCGGCTGCGGCCCGCACGTCTCCCGCAGGTAGGCGGCGCCGCGTTCGCTGATGCGGTGGGTCGCGGTGACCGTGGCGGCCAGGGCGGCGAGCGCCGCGGCCTCCACCGCGTCCGCCCCGTCCGGTATCGCGGCCGCGGCCGCCTGCGCCTCACGCCGCAGGTTGACGGCGGTCGGCCGGGCGTCACCGATCCGCTTGACCTCCGCGGCCAGCCGGGCTTCGTCCCAGCCGCTGGCTTCGGCCTGGCGGACGGCCATGGCCACCCCGAGGGCGCCGGCCGCGCCGAGGACCGGGGCCCCGCGGATGGCCAGCCGGGTGATCGCATCCACCAGTTCGTCGATCGTGGTGAGATGAAGCATGCGGATCTCGCGCGGCAGGGCGGTCTGGTCGATGGCGACGATGTGGCCGTCTCGCCAGCCGATCACCTCGGCCGCTTCGCCCGGGTGCGCCACGCTGGAGTCCATACGGTGAAGCTACCCGAAGGAGGCAGGCCCGATGCTGCTCGGTGACCTCCGCGCGGAGATCACCCGGATCTGCGGGCAGCTGGCCGCGGACGGCCTCGTCGTGGGAACGTCGGGCAACGTCAGCGCCCGGTGTTCCGACGAGGTGTTCCGGCGACCAGGCCGGTGACCTGATCGCGGTGACCCCGAGCGGGCTGGACTACCCGGAGCTGTCCGCCGATCTGGTCGGGGTGCACCGCAGCGACGGGTCGGCCGTGGACGCCCCGCTTCAGCCGTCCAGCGAGATGCCGCTGCACCTGAGCGTCTACGCCGCGACCGGCGCGTCGGCGATCGTGCACACCCACTCCCCCGCGGCCACGGCGGTCTCCGCGCTGGCCGAGGAGCTGCCGGCCATCCACTACCAGGTGGCCGCGTTCGGCGGGACGGTGGCCGTCGCGCCGTACGCGACCTACGGCACCGCGGAGCTCGCCGGCCACGTCGTCACCGCGCTGCGCGGGCGCACGGCCTGCCTGATGGCCAACCACGGCGCGGTCACGATCGGGCCCGACCTGAAGACCGCCTACACGCGCGCCGCCTACCTGGAATGGCTGTGCGACGTGTACCTGCGAGCGGCCGCCGCCGGGACACCGCGCCTGCTGCCGGCCGCGGAGATCGACCGCGTGGCCCGGAAGTTCGCCAGCTACGGTCAACGGAGGCGGGCATGGCCCTGATGTTCCTCAACGGCGACGGGATGCGTGGCGGCCCCGCGCACCGGCACATCGAGGGCGCGCCGCTGATCGGCGAGCGGCGTACCGCGCCGGGTTACCGGTTCTACTCGGTCCGGGACGAGTTCCCCGGCCTGTACCCGGTCCGCGCAGGGCGGCCAGCCGGTCCTCGGCGAACTGTACGACGTGCCAATGGGCCCGCTCCGGGCGTTGCTGGCCAGCGAACCCCCGGAACTGGAATTGTCCATCGTCGAGATGGAACGTGGGGAGCTTTCGTTCGGGATGGTGCTGCGCGAGGCGGAACACGGCCGAGGCCATCCACCGGGACATCACCAGCTACGGCGGCTGGCGGGCGTACCGCGCCGCGCTGTCCCGCCCCGGGCGGAGCGGTCATGAGCCGAGTTTGACCTGGTGTTCCGCGCGCGGCGGGCGGTGACGCCGGGCGGCGAGGGCCCGGCCTGCGTCGCGGTGACCGGCGAGACGATCGCCGCGGTCGAGCCGCTCACGGCGGGCCTGGCGGGCCGGGAGATCGTCGAGCTCGGCGACGACGTGGTCCTGCTGCCGGGCCTGGTCGACACGCACGTCCACGTCAACGACCCGGGGCGGGCCGAATGGGAGGGCTTCCCCACCGCCACCGCCGCGGCCGCCGCGGGCGGGATCACCACGATCGTCGACATGCCGCTCAACTGCCTGCCGCCGACGGTGAACCCGGAGGCCCTGGCCGTGAAGCGGGCCGCGGCCGCCGGGCGCTGCCACGTCGACGTGGGCTTCTGGGGCGGCGCGATCCCCGGCAACGGCGCGCAGCTGCGCCCGCTGCACGCCGAGGGCGTGTTCGGCTTCAAGTGCTTTCTGCTGCCGTCCGGGGTGGACGAGTTCCCGCCGCTCGGGCCGGCCGAGCTCGAGGACGACCTGAGGATTCT
The DNA here is from genome assembly GCA_963718475.1 of uncultured Actinomycetes bacterium. Lineage (GTDB taxonomy): Bacteria > Actinomycetota > Actinomycetes > Streptosporangiales > Streptosporangiaceae > CAVQZM01. The sequence continues at coordinate 81,302 of CAVQZM010000058.1, forward strand.
CCGGCCGCTGGGCTCACCGATGATCGTGCACGCCGAGGATGCGGACGCCATCGAGGCCGCGCCGGAGCCGGGCGGGCGCGACTACGGCGCGTTCCTGCGGTCCCGGCCCGGCGAGGCCGAGGACCGGGCCGTCGCGCGCGTCCTGGACCTGGCCGGGCGGACCGGCGCGCGCGTGCACATCCTGCACCTGTCCAGCGCGGCCGCGCTCGATCAGATCCGGGCCGCCCGCGCGGCCGGTGTCCACGTCACCGCCGAGACCTGCCCGCACTACCTGACGTTCAGCGCCGAGGAGGTCCCCGACGGGGCGACGCAGTTCAAGTGCTGCCCGCCGATCCGCGAGGCGCGGTAACCGGGAGCTGTTGTGGTCCGGGCTGGCCGACGGCACGATCGACTGCGTCGTGTCCGACCACTCGCCCTGCACGCCGCGCGCTCAAGCACCTGGACACCGGTGACTTCGCCGTGGCGTGGGGCGGGATCGCGTCCCTGCAGCTGGGGCTGGCCGCGGTGTGGTCGCAGGCCCAGGAGCGGGGGTTCGGCGCCGAACAGGTGGCGCGGTGGATGTCGGGCCGGCCGGCCGCGATCGCGGGCCTGGAACGCAAGGGCGCGATCGAGCCGGGCCGCGACGCGGACTTCTGCGTCGTCGCGCCGGAGGAGACGTTCGTCGTCGACCCGGCGCGGCTGCACCACAAGAACCCGGTCACGCCGTATGCCGGGCGCAAACTGGCCGGGGTGGTGCGGGGGACCTGGCTGCGCGGGCGCCCGGTCAGCATCGGGACGCCGCACGGCCGGCTGCTGCGCCGGGACGTTCCGCCGCCGTCGGCGTGGCGGACGGGGCGGCGCGGTGAACGGGGAATCCGCCGGGCCGCCGGACCGCGTTCCCTTCATGCATCTTCCCGACCTGGCCGTCCGAACGATCGGTGGCAGCGTTGTCCACGCCAGCGACGAGCTGTTCGCGGAGCGCGAGAACCTGATCAAGCGGGCCGCGCCCGAGTTCTCCCCCGGAACGTTCGGGCCGAAGGGCAAGCTCTACGACGGGTGGGAGACGCGCCGGCGCCGCGAGCCGGGCCACGATTACGCCATCGTCCGCCTGGGCGCGCCCGGCATCATCCGCGGCGTGGTCGTCGACACCTCGTTCTTCACCGGCAACTACCCGCCCGAGATCTCCGTGGAGGCGGCCGGCGCCGAGGGCTACCCTTCGCCCGCCGAACTGGACGGCGGAGCCTGGGCGACGATCGTGCCCCGGTCGCCGGTGAAGGGGGACGCCCGGAACGCGTTCGAGGTGACCGACGGGCATCGCTACACCCACGTCCGGCTGTCCATCTATCCCGACGGCGGCGTTGCCCGGCTGCGGGTACACGGCGAGGTCGTGCCCGACCCGCGCTACCTGGCCGGCCCGGTGGACCTGGCCGCGGCCGAGAACGGCGGGATGGTCACCGGCTGCTCGGACATGTTCTACTCCTCGGCGGCCAACCTGATCCAGCCCGGCCGGGCGGCCACGATGGCCGACGGCTGGGAGAACGCCCGCCGGCGCGACGGCGGCCACGACTGGGTGACCGTGCGGCTCGCCGTGCCCGGCCGGCTCCGCTACGCGGAACTGGACACGTCCTGCTTCGTCGGCAACGCGCCCGGCTGGGCCCGCCTGTCCGGGCGGATCGGGCCGATCCGGGAGCGGCTGACCCGGGGACGCCTGACCCGGGGGCGCCTGACCCGGGGGCGCCTGACCCGGGGGGCGCAGTGGACTCCTGGTTCGAGGTGCTGCCCCGGACGCGGCTGCAGCCCGATACCCGGCACCGGTTCCTGCTCGGCGGCGACGCCCTCGTCGCCGCGGCCCGCCTGGACGTCTACCCGGACGGCGGGATGGCCCGGCTGCGGCTGCACGGCGAAGCCGATCCCGCGGCGCTACGGGCGGCCGCGGCCCGCTGGCTCGACGCCCTCCCGGCCACCCATGCGACGGCGGTACTGGAATGGGCCGGCCTGCCCCGGCCCGGCGCCGAAGAGATCGCCGCGGCCGCCTCCGGCCGCTGGGACCGGCTGCCCGACGTCATCCGTGCGGTCCTCGCTCCCTTATGCCGAACGATGACCTGGCTGGCGTGCCGGCCATCGATCTCGCCTCGCGGTGGCTGGGGGCGAGCGTGGTGGCGGCCAGCGACGAGTCGTTTGGCTTCAAGGAGAACCTGCTGGTGCCGGCGGATCCGGCCTTTGTTCCGGGGCGGTACGACCATCGCGGGGAGATCGTCGACGGCTGGGAGACCCGCCGGCGGCGCGGCGAGCCGGGGCACGACTGGGCGATCGTCCGGCTCGGCGTGCCCGGCGTCATCGGCGAGATCGACGTCGACACCAGCTTCTTCACCGGCAACTACCCGCCCGCCTGCCGGATCGAGGCCCTGGGCGCGGAGGGGTACCCTAGCCCGGCCGAGTTGGCGTCGCACCCGGGGTGGACGGAGATCGTCTCGCGGCGTGACCTGGGCGGGAATCAGCACAACGTGTTCCCGGTCGCGGACGGCCGCCGGTTCACCCACGTCCGGCTGTCGATCTTTCCCGACGGCGGCGTGGCCCGGCTGCGGGTGCGCGGGCAGGCCGTGCCCGACCCCCGCCTGTGGGACGGGCTCACGTTCGACCTGGCCAGCCAGGAGCACGGCGGGCTGGTCGTGGCCAGCAGCGACAGCTTCTACACGTCGGCGGCGCTGCTGAACCGGCCGGACCCCGCGCGCACCATGGGCGAGGGCTGGGAGACCAGCCGCCGCCGCGACGACGGCCACGACTACGCGGTGATCAGGCTGGCCGCCGCCGGACAGGTGCGCCAGGCGGAGATCGACACCGCCCACTTCAAGTACAACGCCTCGGCCGAGGTCGCGCTGTCCGGCTGCGCCGGCGATCCGGCTCCCGGCGCGGACCCGGCGGACTGGTTCCCGCTCCTGCCGCGGACGCGGCTGCAGCCGGATACCCGTCACGTGTTCCCGCTGGACGGATCGGCGACGGTGAGTTCGGTGCGCGTCGACGCCTTCCCGGACGGCGGCATCTCACGGGTCCGCCTGACCGGCATCCCCGACCCGGCCGCCCGGCGTGCCGCCGGGTTGCGCTGGTTCAACGCGCTGCCCGACGGCCAGGTGGCCGAGTGCCTGGCCGGCCACGGGCTCGGCGAGGCCGGGGTCGCACAGGTCCTCGGGGCCCGCCCGCTGACCAGCGCGGACGTCGTGGCCCGCCCGCTGACCACGCCGACGTCGCGGCCCGGCCGCTGACGAGCGCGGACGTCGCAGTCCTCCCCGACGAGCGCGCCCGGCAGGTACTGTCCGCCTGGATCACCGGCCGCCCAGCCTGACCGGCATCACCGCCCCGGGTCGCCACCTGTGTCACTCCAGCACCAGCCGCGAGCCCACGCATCCATGATCATGTGGAGAAAACGTCGTATATGGCGGAAAACATCACATGATCATGAAAAAACTCACATGAAGTCGGCGAACTCGCGCAGGAGCGACGACTTGGAGCGGGCGCCGATGACCTGCTTGACGACTTCGCCGCCGGAGAAGAGGTTGATCGTCGGGACCTGAAGGACCGCGTACTTCTGCGCGGTCTGCGGGTTCTCGTCGACGTTGAGCTTGACCACGTCGATCGTGGCGGCGTGCTCGTTAGCGATGGCGTCCAGGACCGGGGCGACCTGGCGGCACGGCGGGCACCATTCGGCCCAGTACTCGACCACCACTGGCCTGGGGTTATTCAGGACGTCCCGCTCGAAGCTCTCGTCGGTCACGGTCCTCATGACGGTTCTCCTTCTGTCGGGGCCGGGCTGCCCGGCGGCGCAAAGGCCGGCTCGCCGAGGTGCAGGGCCACGCAGTCGGTGCCGTCGCCGTGCTCGCACACCTGGACCAGGCGGCGCAGCCGGCACCGGAGCGAGGTCAGGTCCCGGATCTGCTCCTCGATCGCGGTGATCTTGGCCTCGGCGGCCCGGACGATGTCTTCGCTGGAACGCGCCTCGGCCGGCCCGAGCAGGTCGCTGATCTCGCTCAGCGTGAAGCCCAGCCCCCCGGCCCGCCGGATGAAGGCCAGGCGCGCCTGGTCGCCTTCGGAGTACTCGCGGAACCCGCCGCCCTGGCGTTCCGGCAGCGGCAGCAGGCCCCGGCGCTGGTAGAAACGGACCGTCTCGACGCTGACTCCCGCCGTGGCGGCGAACTTCCCGATGGTCAAACCGGCCATGACCTGGAGGCTAGCGGCCGTACCTAAGTACAGAGTCAAGCCAGAAGCCGGGCGTGCTCAGCGCAGGCCGGCCAGGGTGTGCAGGCGACGGGACTCGGCGGCCGCTTCCTTGGCGATGCTCTCCTCGCCGCCGCCGGCCAGCCGCCCGTCGGTGACCACCGTGTGACCGCCCGCCAGCAGCAGGGTCAGCGGCGGAAGCGAACCGAGGACCAGCGCCGCCACCGGATCGGCGATGGTCGAGTGGCCGGCGTCGTCGATCCGCCACAGCGCGAGATCGGCCAGCTTGCCGGGCTCGATCGAGCCGATCTCGGCCGCCCGGCCCAGGCAGCGCGCGCCGCCCATCGTCCCGGCGAACAGGGCCTGCCGCGCGGTCAGCGCGGCCGGGCCGCTGCGCGCCCGCGCGAACAGCACCGCGGCCCGGACTTCCGGGCCCAACTGGCCCGCCTCGTTGGAGGCGGTGCCGTCCACGCCGAGGCCGACCGGCGCACCCGCCGCGATCAGTTCCGGAACCGGCGCGATCCCGGTGCCGAGCCGCGCGTTCGAGGACGGGCAGTGCGCGACGCCGGTGCCGGTCTGGCCGAGGCGGCGGATCGCGCCGCCATCCAGATGGACGCAGTGGGCCAGCCAGACGTCGCTGCCGATCCATTCGTGCCGGTCCAGGAACTCAGTCGGCGTGCAGCCGAACTGCTCGGCGCAGAACTCTTCTTCCTCGACGGTTTCCGAGCCGTGTGTGTGCAGCCGGACGCCGCGGCGCCGGGCGAGGTCGGCCGCGCCGCGCAGCAGTTCCTCGGTGACGGTGAACGGCGAGCAGGGAGCCACGCTGACGCGGACCATCGATTCCGGGGCCGGGTCGTGGTAGGCGTCGATCGCCCGTTCCGTTTCGGCCAGCGCGGTCTCGGTGTCCTCGACGGCGAAGTCGGGCGGCAGGCCGCCCCGGGACGTGCCCAGGTCCATCGACCCCCGGGCCGGCTGGAAGCGGATGCCGAGCTCGCGGGCGGCCCGGATCTCCGCGCCGATCAGGTCGCCCGCCCCGGTGGGGAACATGTAGTGGTGGTCGGCCGCGGTGGTGCAGCCGCTGGTCAGCAGGGCGGCGATCGAGGCGCGCGCGGCCGCGTACACCATCGGCTCGTCGATCCGGGCCCAGACCGGGTACAGGGTCTTCAGCCACTCGAACAGGTTCGACTCCTGCGCGAGCCCGCGGGTGAGCCACTGGTAGAAGTGGTGGTGGGTGTTGACCAGGCCCGGGGTGAGCAGGTGGCCAGACCCCGCGACCCGCTCGGCCGGCACGCCGTCGCGGTACTCGGGCGCCGGCCCCGGGCCGGCCGCGGCGATCCGCTGGTCCTCCACGACCACGTGCCCGGAAGCGAACTCCGCGCCAGTCGCGTTCATCGTGGCGACATAAGCGCCGTCGATAATAATCCTGTGGTCAGGCACGCTGCCGACGTTAGATGCCGCCACGCAACGGCGTCAACGCAGGTTGTTTGACTGTGCTCGGACGCCGCGGCTAGCCTCGGCGTACTTCCGAACTCCGGGCCGATTTTCCTGAGGAGGCTGGTGACCTCGACGAACGCGGCCGTCCCCGGCGAACCGCCGGAAGGCATCGGGCTGCCGGCGTTCAACGCGATGCCGGACGGACGGGCGTGTGACGTGCTCGCTCGGCTGCTGCCGGGCGGCCCGCTGGGCGGAGAAGGTGGCCGCCGGACGGCCGTACACGTCGCTGGACTCCCTGCTCACCCGGGCCGCCGCGGCCCTGACCGACGAGGACGTCACCGAGGCCCTGGCCGGGCACCCCCGGATCGGGGACGCCCGCGCCAGTACGCACAGTTCATGGTCACGGGGCGAACAAGCCGGGGTCAGCGGCTCGGGCGGCGCGGTGCTGGCCGGGCTCGCGGCGGGTAACCGCGCCTACGAGGAGCGGTTCGGGCACATCTACCTGGTGTGCGCGGCCGGCCGGAGCGCGGCCGAACTGCTCGCGATCCTGCGGGACCGGCTGCGGAACGAACCGGACACCGAGCGCCAGGTCACCCGCGACGAGCTCCGCAAGATCAACAAGCTCCGTCTCACGAAGCTGATCGGTGCTCCGCAGAGCTACCGCGCGCCTCCGGCACGACCAAGCGAAGCGCCCGCGAGGGAGGCAGGAGAATTGAGCACCGTGAGCACGCACGTGCTTGACAGTGCGCTGGGGCGGCCCGCGGCGGGCGTGCCGGTGCGGCTGGAATACCTCGGCAGCGGCGGCTCGGGCGACTCCGCCGCGCGCAACGGCGGCGGCCCCTCGCAGGTCGCGGCGGCGGTCACCGACGGCGACGGGCGGGTCGGCGAGCTGGGGCCCAGCGGCCTGCGGCCCGGCACGTACCGGGTGACCTTCGACACCGCCGCCTACTTCGCCCGGTCCGGGCAGCGCGCCTTCTACCCGGAGGTCGCGGTGAGCTTCCTCATCGAACCGGCCGGCGGCCACTATCACGTGCCCCTGGTGCTCAGCCCGTTCGCCTACGCGACATACCGAGGGAGCTAGCAATGGGCATCATCCTCGGCGCCAACCAGTACGGCAAGGCGGAGATCCGCGTCGTCCGGGTCGACCGGGACACGCCACGGCACGAGATCCACGACCTGTCCGTGACGACCACCCTGCGCGGCGACTTCGCCGCCGCCTACACCGCCGGGGACCAGGCCAAGGTGCTGCCCACCGACAGCCAGAAGAACACGGTGTTCGCGTTGGCCAAGGAGCGCGGCGTCGGGGAGATCGAGGACTTCGCGGATCAGCTCGCGCGCCACTTCACCGATTCGATTCCCGCCGTCACCGGCGCCCGCGTGGAGATCGAGTCCTACGCGTGGGACCGCATCGAATCGGGCGGCCAGGGCCACGACCACTCGTTCGTCCGCCGTGGCCAGGAGATCCGCACCACGGCCGTGACCGTGGACGGGAAAGGCCCGGACTCACGGACGTGGATCGTCTCGGGGATCAAGGACCTGGTCGTGCTGAAGTCGACCGGCTCGGAGTTCCGCGGCTTCCTTAAGGACCGCTACACGACGCTGGCGGAAACCGACGACCGCATCCTGGCCACCAGCCTCGTCGCGCAGTGGCGGCACGCGTCACCGGCCGCCGACTGGGGCAAGTCGCATGCGGGGATCCGGGCCACGATCCTGGACGCGTTCGCGTCGACCCACAGCCTCGCCCTGCAGCAGACGCTGCATGCCATGGGCACCGCGGTGCTGGAGGCGTACCCCGAGGTGGCCGAGATCCGCTTCTCGGCGCCGAACAAGCACCACTTCGCCGTGGACCTGGCGCCGTTCGGGCTCGACAACCCGGGTGAGGTGTTCTTCGCGGCGGACCGGCCCTACGGGCTCATCGAGGCGTCCGTGACCCGCGACGACGCCCCGGACGCCGGGCTGGCCTGGTCCGATCCCCCGGGCTCCGGCTGAGACGCGGCCAGCATGGACTTCCTTCAGCCGCGTTCCGTCGCCGAGGCCGTCGAGGCCGCGCGATCCCGGCCCGACGCGGTGCCGATCCACGGCGGCACCGACGTCATGGTGGACATGAACTTCGGCCGTCTGCGCCCGCCGGCCCTGCTGGACCTGACGCAGGTACCGGAACTGTCCACCTGGGAGATGACCGACGGCCTGGTGCGCCTGGGCGCGGGCGTCACCTACACCCGGCTGATCACCGAACTGGGCCCGATGCTGCCCGGGCTCGCGATGGCCTCGCGCACGGTGGGCTCCCCGCAGATCCGCAACCGCGGCACGGTCGGCGGCAACCTGGGCTCGGCTTCCCCCGCCGGTGACACGCTCCCGGTCCTGCTGGCCTCGGGCGCCGTCGTGGAGGCCGCCTCGGCCGGGGGCTCACGCCGGATCCCGGCCGATGACTTCTTCACCGGCGTCAAACGGCACGCGCTGCGGCCCGGCGAGCTCATCACCGGCGTGCTGGTGCCGCCCGCCCCCGGCCCGCAGCAGTTCTGCAAGGTCGGCACGCGCAACGCGATGGTCATCGCCGTCGCGTCGTTCGCCGTGGAGCTTGACCCGGCCCGCCGCCGGGTGGGGACCGGCATCGGCTCCGCCGCCCCTACCCCGCGCCGTGCGCCCGCCGCCGAGGAGTTCCTGGCCGGTGTGCTCACCGAACGCGGCCTGTGGGACCAGCCGGGTCAACTGGAGGACGCGGTCGCCGGCCGGTTCGCCGCGCTGGTCGCCGCCGCGGCCGAACCCATCGACGACGTGCGCGGAACCGCTGGATACCGAACGCACGCGCTCAAGGTCATGGCCCGGCGCGCGCTTCGCTGGGCGTGGCACGACTACACCGGCGGGCACCGGCGCCAGCCTGAGCAACCGGACCAGCCTGAGGAAAGGGCCGGGTGAGCGGGATGCGGGTCATCTGCACGATCAACGGGGAACGCCGGGTCGCCGACGACGTCTGGGAAGGCGAGAGCCTGCTCTACGTGCTGCGCGAACGGCTCGGCCTGCCCGGCAGCAAGAACGCCTGCGAGCAGGGCGAATGCGGATCCTGCACGGTCGTCATGGACGGCGAGACGGTCTGTGCCTGCCTGGTCGCCGCGGGCCAGGCCGCCGGCCGCGACATCCAGACCGTCGAGGGCCTGGGCACCGGCGGCGCGCTGCATCCGGTGCAGGAGGCGTTCGCCGAGGCCGGCGCGGTGCAGTGCGGCTTCTGCACGCCGGGCCTGATCGTCCAGGCGGCGAGCCTCCTGCGGGACGTCCCGCACCCCACCGACGCGGAGATCCGCGAGGCCCTGGCCGGGAACCTGTGCCGGTGCACCGGCTACGAGAAGATCCTCGACGCGGTCCGGCTGGCCGCCGCCCGCCAGTCCGGCCCCGTCCCCCGCTAGGGAGGTGCAATATTTCACCCCTCGATGAATATTTGCCTTTTGCCGCAATATTTGACGGCGATGAGCAGCTCGGCTAGCGTCCCGCCGACGCCGTCCGCGCCTCCGACGACACCGGCCGCGCCTCCGACGACGCTGCCGGCGCCTACCCGGCCGGAGCCCGCCGAGCCCGTGCCTACCGGGCCTTCGCGGGCGACGCCGGCCGGCGACGTGGTCGGCGCCTCGGCCCGGCGGCCCGACGGCGAGGCCAAGACCACCGGCGAGTTCGCCTACTCCTCCGACCTGTGGATGGAGGGGATGCTCTGGGGGGTCACGCTGCGCAGCCCGCACCCCTACGCCCGGATCCGCTCGATCGACATCGGGCCGGCGCTGGCCACGCCGGGCGTGTACGCCGTGCTGACCCACAAGGACGTGCCGGGCGCCAACCGGTACGGGCTGGAGCACGCCGACCAGCCGGTGCTGGCCGAGGACGTCGTCCGCTACCAGGGGGAGCCGGTCGCCGCCGTCGCCGCCGATCATCCGGAGATCGCCCGGCAGGCCGCGGCGCGCATCTCGGTCACCTATGACGTGCTCGAACCGGTCACGAGCGCCCGTGCGGCGCTGGCGGACGGCGCGCCGCTGCTGCACGCCGGCGGGAACATCGTTCGGCATCTGAAATTGCGCTCGGGGGATGCGGCGCCGCACGCGGACATCGTCGTCACCGGGGACTACCAGGTCGGCATGCAGGATCAGGCGTTCCTCGGGCCCGAGTCCGGGCTGGCCGTGCCGGGCGAGGACGGCGGGGTCGACCTGTTCGTCGCGACCCAGTGGCTGCACGCGGACCAGCGGCAGATCTGCCAGGCCCTCGCCCTGCCACCGGAACGGGTGCGGCTGACGCTGGCCGGGGTCGGCGGGGCGTTCGGCGGGCGGGAAGACCTGTCGATGCACGTCCACGCGTGCCTGCTGGCGCTGCACACCGGCAAGCCGGTCAAGATGGTCTACTCCCGGGAGGAGTCGTTCTTCGGCCACGTGCACCGGCACCCGGCGACCATGCGTTATGAGCACGGTGTGAACGCCGACGGGCGGCTCGTCTACGTGAAGGCCGAGGTGGTCTTCGACGGCGGGGCGTACACGTCGAGCACGGCCGCGGTGGTCGGCAACGGCGGGACCATGGGCTTCGGGCCCTACGAGGTGCCGAACGTCGCCATGGACTGCTACGGCGTCTACACCAACAACCCGCCGTGCGGGGCGATGCGCGGGTTCGGCGCGGTGCAGACGGCGTTCGCCTGCGAGTCCCAGATGGACCGCTGCGCGGCGGCGCTCGGCCTGGACCCGGTGGAATTCCGGTGCCTGAACGCCATGTCGGAGGGGTCGCGGGTGCCGACGGGCCAGACCATCGACAGCCCCGCGCCCGTGGCCGAACTGCTGCGCACGGTCAAGGACATGCCGATCCCGAACGAGGCGGCGGTGACAGTCCCGGACCTGCGCGACCTCCCGGGCGGGGTGTCCAATACGACGCACGGTGAAGGAGTCCGCCGTGGCGTCGGCTACGCGGTGGGCTACAAGAACGTCGGCTTCTCCGAGGGCTTCGACGACTACGCGACCGCGCGGGTCCGGCTGGAGATCACCGACGACGGCCCCCTGGTCACCGTCCACACCGCGTCCGCCGAGGTGGGCCAGGGGCTGGTCACGGTGGAGGAGCAGATCGCCCGGACCGAGCTGGGCTGCGAGCAGGTGATCCTGCACCCGAAGAACACCGACGTGGGCAGCGGCGGCTCGTCGTCGGCGTCCCGGCAGACCTACGTCACCGGCGGTGCGGTCAAGGCCGCGTGCGAGCGGGTCAGGGAGCGGGTCCTGGCGCTCGCGCAGCAGCGGCTCGGCCGGGCCGAGGGGGGCCTGCGCCTGACCGGCGGCATGGTGGTGTCGGACGCCGGGGACGAAGTGGTCAGCCTGGCTGCCGTGCTGGGCGGCCAGGCGGTGGACGAGACGGTGGAATGGCGGCACCGGCCCACGTTCCCGGTCGACCCGGAAACCGGGCAGGGGTTCGCTCACGTCCAGTACGCCTTCGCCGCCCACCGCGCGGTCGTCGACGTGGACACCGACCTCGGCCTGGTCAAGGTGGTCGCGCTGGACTGCGCGCAGGACGTCGGACGGGCGATCAACCCGCAGGCGGTGGAGGGCCAGATTCACGGCGGCTCCGCGCAGGGCCTCGGGCTGGCGGTGATGGAGGAAGTCCAGGTCACCGAGGGCAAGATCCGCAACCCGTCGTTCACCGACTACCTGATCCCGACCATCCTCGACATGCCGCCCATGCGCCTGGCCATCCTCGAGTACCCCGACCCGCACGCGCCGTACGGCCTGCGCGGCGTCGGCGAGCCCCCCACGATCTCCTCCACCCCGGCCATCGTGGCCGCCATCCGCGCCGCCACCGGCCGGGACCTGACCCGCGTCCCCGTGCGCCCCGAGGACATCATCGGCACCTGACGCCCCAGCGCTCCGGCCCCGGCGCCATGTCCGCGATGGCGCCATCGCGGTCATTCGCTGGACGCGCCCCGCAGCCAGCATGCTCAACGGCGCCATTGAGTAGGTTCGCGCGGGGCGCGGCCGGACGGCCGGGACGCGCAAGGCCGGGCGCGGCCGGACGGCCGGGACGCGCAAGGCCGGGGCGCGAGGGGCGCAGCGGACGGCTGGGGCGCGAGGGGCGCAGCGGACGGCTGGGGCGCGCGGGGGAATGGGCGATGTACACGGAGGCACCTCTGTAGACGCTATAGCGACTACAGCGGCGCCTCCGTGGTCATTCGGCGGCACACGCCACGTCCGCGAAGGCGCCATTGCGGTTGCCAGGGGCCATGCAAAGGGACCATTGCGGTCGCTGGCCGCGCGGGACGGCGGGCGCCAGAGCACCCAGCAGCCGGGGGCCGCGCGGAAGCGGACGCCACGGACCCCCACCAGCCGGGGACCGCGCGGAAGCGGACGCCACGGACCCCCACCAGCCCGGGCCGCGCGGAAGCGGACGCCACGGACCCCCACCAGCCCGGGCCGCGCGGAAGCGGACGCCACGGACCCCCACCAGCCCGGGCCGCGCGGAAGCGGACGCCACGGACCCCCACCAGCCGGGGCCGCGCGCCGGGAGGGCACGCGGGGGGCGTCTCGTTCGGCTAATTAATCTGTTGTCTGGAGATTGAAGAGCCTATGGAACGGTGTTAACGTCGGCGGTTAGCTAACGTTTCGGTCGGGAGGACTGGTCATGCAATCCCATGTGGCCGATGAACTGGACCGGGTCCGGCTGACCGAGCTGCTCCGGCGCGAGCGGGCCGCGTTCGCGGCGGGCCATCCCCGGTCGGCGGCGGCGTACGCGAACGCCGGGTCGCTGTTCGGCCGGGTGCCGATGACCTGGATGAACAAGACTTCCGGCGGGTTTCCGCTCTACCTGGCCACGGCGCGCGGTGCGCGGGTCACCGACATCGACGGCAACTCCTATGCCGACTTCTCGCTCGGGGACACCGCCGCGATGGCCGGCCACTCCCCCAAGCCGGTGACCGACGCCGTCCGGCGGCGCGTGTCCGACCTCGGCGGGATGGCGGTCATGATGCCGACCGAGCAGGCGGCCGAGGCCGGGGCGGAGCTGGCCCGGCGGTTCGGCGCGGCCCGCTGGTCGTTCGCGCTGACCGCGACCGACGCCAATCGGTGGGCGATCCGGCTGGCCCGCGCGGTGACCGGGCGGGGGAAGATCCTCTTCCACAGCTACTGCTACCACGGCTCGGTGGACGAGTCGCTGATCATTACCGCGCCCGCCGGCCCGGGCTCTCCGGACGGGCCGGGGGTGGCGCGGCCCGGAAACGTCGGCGCGCCGGTCGACGTCACCGCGACCAGCCGGGTGGCCGAATTCAACGACCTGGACGGCCTGGAGGCGGAGCTGGCCCACGGGGACGTCGCGGCCGTGCTGATGGAGCCGGCGCTGACCAACATCGGCATCGTCCTGCCGGAGCCCGGCTACCTCGAGGGCGTGCGTGATCTCACCCGGCGGTACGGCAGCCTGCTCATCAACGACGAGACGCACACGTTCTGCGCCGGGCCGGGCGGCGCGACTGCCGCCTGGGCGCTCAGCCCGGACGTCGTCACGATCGGCAAGGCGATCGGGGGCGGCATCCCCGCGGCCGCCTACGGCCTGTCCGCCGAGCTGGCCGACCGGCTGCTCGCCCGGGCCGACCTCGACCTCATCGACATGGGCGGTGTCGGCGGGACCCTGGCGGGCAACGCGCTGTCCATCGCGGCCGTGTGCGCCACGCTGGGCGGCGTGCTGACCGACGAGGCGTTCGGGACGATGACCGCCCTAGCCGAACAGTTCGCCGACGGGGTGGCCGGGGTGATCGACCGGTACGGCCTGCCCTGGTCGGTGACGCGGCTGGGCGCCCGCGCCGAGTACCGGTTCGCCCGCCCCGCGCCGCGCACCGGGACCGAGGCCGCCGCGGCCGGCGACCCGGCGCTCGACGACTACCTGCACACGTTCATGGCCAACCGCGGGGTGCTGCTGACCCCGTTCCACAACATGGCGCTGATGTGCCCGGCCACGACCCAGGCCGACGTGGACTTGCACACCGAGCTGTTCGGTGCGGCCGTGCGCGAGCTGCTCGGCACCGCCGCGTGACCGCTGTCCCGCGGCTCGACGAGACCGACAAGCAGATCCTGCGCGCCCTCCAGCGGGACGGCCGGATCTCCTACGCCGACCTCGGGCCGATGGTCGGGCTGTCGGCGCCGGCCGCCCGGGCCCGGGTCCAGCGGCTGATCGAGTCCGGCGTGGTGCGGGTCGTCGGGGTGACCGACCCGATCACTTTGGGCCTTCCGGCCATGGCCATGCTCGGCGTGCGGGCCGACGGCGACGTCCGGCAGATCGCCGACGAGGTCGCCGCCTTCGACGGGGTGATCTACCTGGTGCTGACCGCGGGCTCGTTCGACATGTTCGTGGAGGTCGTCTGCCGCTCCCCCGCCGAGCTGCTCGACCTGATCAACGACCGGATCAAGCCGCTGCCCGGGGTCACGCACGTCGAGACGTTCACCTACTTCGGCATCCACACGCACCGCTTCGTCTGGGACGTGCCCTAACGTCCGTCGGCCGCGGCTGACCCAGGCCGTCCGGCCAGCGACACGCAGGGGCGGAGGTCGTGGCGGGAGCGCCAGCCGGGTCTTTCCCGGTTACCTTGGGGGCAGTGGACCGTTCCCGGCTGGAATCGTTCAGCGACGGTGTCTTCGCCGTCGCTATCACCCTGCTTGCCCTCAACCTGACCATCGCCGGGCCCGGGCACGGGAATCCGCCGCTAGCGCACCAGCTCGGCGACCGCTGGCCGGCGTACGTGGCCTACGCGGTCAGCTTCTTCACCATCGGGGTCATCTGGGTCAACCATCACGCGCTGGTGGCCAACATCGCGATCGTCGACCGGACCCTGCTCTTCCTCAACCTCCTGCTGCTGGCGATCGTGGTGGCCATCCCGTTCGTCACCGCGACGATGGCCGAATACCTGACCGCCGGCGGCCAGGACGCGCACGTCGCCATGGCGCTGTACGCGGGGACGTTCGAGGCGATGAGTCTCGGCTTCTTCGCGCTGTTCGAGTGGACGCTGCGCCAGGACGAACGACTGCACCAGCCCGTACCCGCCGCGGCAAGAACGCCGCCCGCGCCCGGTTCTACGTCGGCCAGGTGCCTTATCTGCTGGCCGTCGGCGTGTCCTTCATCAGCGCTCCCATCGCACTGATCATCACGGCGCTGGTCGCCGTCTACTACATCTTCGAGCGGACCCCCGGCGCGCCGAAGGCCCGGGCCGGCGCCACCACCGGCACCGGCGACGGCCCCGCCTAGAACTCGGTCTTCAGGCTCTCGATGTCGCGTCCTGGCTCACCGAGCCGCGCATACGCCGGCCGCGCGCGGATGCGGTCCAGGGCGGCTTCGGGGCCGCCGGCCTCGTCGAAGGCGAACTCCAGCTGCGTGGCATCCTGAAGCTGCCGGACCACATACCCGGAACTCCTTGATCGCCGCCTTGTGCGCGACCACGAACGCGTCGATGGCCTGCTCGTACGTCTCCAGCCTGCCTGGTGCCCCGAGGAACACCCGGACCAGCAGGTCCACCCGCACGACGACCAAGGAGATCGCCCGGGCAGGCTCAGCGCGATTCCAGGCCGGCCAGGAGGGTGCCGGTGATCGAGGCGGCGTGCGTGGCGGCCGCCTCGGGGTCGGCCGGCTCCTGGGCGAAGCAGCGCAGGAAGGCGTACTGGAAGCAGGCCCCGAGCAACAGCCCCGCGGCCGCGTCGCAGTCGGCGCCGGGACGGATCCGGCCGTGCTTCTGCTCGGCGCGCAGGTACCGGGCCACCGCTTCGATGAGCCGGTGGGGGCCGCCGCCGCGGCGGAGGACGGCCGCCCGGTGCGCCGCGAGCAGGTCCGGCTCGGAGAAGATGGACGCGCTCATCGGGAAGCCTGCCTGGTAGAAGGCGATCGCACCGCGGGCGATGGCGGCCAGCCGGTCCCCGAGCACGCCCTGGCCGGCGTCGGCCGTGACCTCCGCGAGGACCGGGCCCAGCGACGGCAGGCGCTCGTGCATGACCGCGAGGAACAGGTCGGACTTGTCCGAGAAGTGCTTGTAGAGGGTGGCCTCGGAGAAGCCGGCCGCCCGGGCGATCTCCTTGGTCGTCGTGCGGGCGAAGCCGCGCGTCCGCATCACGTGGGCCGCCGCGTCGAGGATCCGGTCCCGGGTTCCCAACCATCCCCCCTTGACAGGTGAGTGATTACTTACTCATCCTAGTGGTTAGTGAACACTTACTCACCAGGTCGACGACGGGACGGGGTACAGACATGAAGCTGACGGTCTTCGGAGCGACCGGCGGGATCGGAACGCAGGTGGTCAGGCAGGCCCTGGACGCCGGACACGAGGTCGTGGCCGTGGTCAGGGATCCGGCCCGACTGGACGTCCCGGCCCGTCCGGAGCTTGAGGTGGTGCGGGCCGACGTCATGGACCCGGAAGCCATCGGGCCGGCGGTCGAGGGTGCCGACGCGGTCGTTTCCGCGCTGGGCCCGCGCCGGGGCGGCCCGGTCACCGTGTGCAGCGACGGCGTCCGCAGCATCCTGCGCGCCATGGACAAGGCCGCGGTCCGCCGCATCGTCGTGGTCAGCGCGAGCGGCGCCTTTATTGAGCCGACCGACGCACTGATCAGCCGGCTGATCGCCAAGCCACTCCTGCAGCGCATCCTGCGCGAAGGTATGGCCGATACCCGGCGCATGGAGCAGGAGGTCCGCACGAGCACAGCCGGATGGACGCTCATGCGCCCGCCCCGGCTCACTAACCGGGCCGGCCGGGGCCGCTACCGCACCGCGATCGACCGCAACGTCGGCACGTCGATCGCCCGCGCCGACGTCGCCGACGCCATCCTGAACGCACTCGGCAATCCGGCCACGGCCGGTCACACCGTCGGCATCGGTTAGTAAGTCAGCTGACTGAGGAGAGCGGCGCGCCGCAGGGCGAGGGGAGGCGGCGCGGCGCCGCATAAGGGCTGGCGGCGGGCGGGCTAGCCGGCTGCCGCGTCGGCCACGCTGCCGTAGACCGGCAGCATCGGGGCGATACCCGAGTGCTCCAGCAGGCGCGCCACCTGCGGCTGCGGGGACACCAGCATCAAGACCCCGCCCTTGTAGTCCAGGACCCGGCTCGCCCACACGATCACCAGCAGGGCCACCGAATCCATGGATTCCACGCCGCAGAGGTCGACGACGAGCCGGCGCGGCCCCTTCCGGGCCTCGCCCATCAGCACGTCCTCCAGGACTCCGCGCGCCGACGCGTCCGCTTGCCCGGTCAGCGCCACGACCGTGCACGATTCACCGGCATACTCGCCAGCCGATACCGACGCGCTCAGCAGGCTCACGCCCCACCGCCCTCACCCAGGCCATCAAGCATCCACGCAATCAAGATCCACACATCAGGAATGAGGGGTCCGGTCCGCCGCAGGTATTCCGCGCCTGGTCCCGGGAAGAAGCGAACGCGAGGAGAAGAAATAGATGTGCGCCATCCGCATAGGGCCCAGCCCCCACGGCTGACTGCACAACCGTCACAGGAACTCTACGCCGCCACCCTGGGCCGGGCCAGCGCGGGGCGGCGGGAGCTGTCTATGGTGAGGTGCCATGCCCTTGCTGATCGGCACCTCCGGGTGGCAGTACCGGGACTGGCGGGGCGTGCTGTACCCGCCGGGCGTCCCGCAGCGCCGGTGGCTGGAGCACTACGCGACGCAGTTCGCCACGGTCGAGAACAACAACTCCTTCTACCGGCTGCCGGCGCGGGAGACGTTCGCCCAATGGGCCGAACGCACACCACCGGGCTTCGTCATGGCGGTGAAGGCGAGCCGGTACCTGACCC
Organism: uncultured Actinomycetes bacterium; assembly: GCA_963718475.1. Classification (GTDB taxonomy): domain Bacteria; phylum Actinomycetota; class Actinomycetes; order Streptosporangiales; family Streptosporangiaceae; genus CAVQZM01. Next base: position 98,691 of record CAVQZM010000058.1, read on the forward strand.
ACATCCGGCGGCTGCGCGACCCGGCGGAACCCGTGGGCCGCCTGCTGGGAGCGGCCACGGGCCTCGGCGCCGCCCTCGGGCCGGTGCTGCTGCAGCTGCCGCCGACCTGGCCGGGAGATCCCGGTTTGCTGGACGGCTGCCTGGCCGAATTCCGCCGGCTCGGTCCCGCTGACCTGAGGATCGCGGTCGAGATGCGGCACGAGTCGTGCTGGACCGACGAGATCCGGCAGATCCTCGTCACCCGGGGCGCCGCGCTGGCCTGGGCCGACCGGCTCGGATCGCCGCCGGCCCGCTCTGGCGCACCACCGACTGGGGCTACCTGCGGCTGCACGAGGGCCCGGCGGAGCCATGGCCCCGTTACCGGCCGCCGGACCTGCGGGCCTGGGTGGAGAGGATCTCCGCGGCGTGGCCGGACGGCGGAGACACGTACGTGTACTTCAACAATGATCCCGGTGGCGCCGCGGTCTACGACGCCGTGGCGTTCGCCGGCCTGGCCCGCAAGGCCGGCCACGAGGTGTCCCGCACGCCGGGCGAGCTTCCGCCGCCGCCCGCCCCGTAGCGACACGGCCCGTAGCGCGCGCAGCGGCGGCTAACGGCGGGCCAGCCAGCGCTCCATGCACGAGAGCAGCTCGTCGGTGTCGACCGGCTTGGTGACGTAGTCGCTGGCTCCCGCGGCGAGGCTCTTCTCCCGGTCCCCCTGCATGGCCCGAGCGGTCACCGCGATGATCGGCAGCCCGGCGAACCGGGGCATCTGGCGTATGGCGGCCATCGTCGCGTAGCCGTCCATCTCGGGCATCATCACGTCCATCAGGATGAGGTCCACGTCTTCCGCGCCGAGCAGGGCGCTGATGCCCTGACGGCCGTCCGGCGCCCGCAGCACGGTCATCCCGTGCAGCTCCAGCGAGCTGGTGATCGCGAACACGTTGCGGGCGTCGTCGTCAATGACCAGGACCTTCTTCTCGCGCAGCGCTTCGTGCCCCGACGCGGGCGGCGGTGCGCCCTCGGCGCCCTCGGCGGCCACGGCGGCCACGGCAGCGGGCTCGTCGACCAGCAGCGGCACCTGCTCGGGCTGCACCGCCGAAAGCCGCAGGGTGATGCGCTCGCGCAGTTCGTCCAGCGACGGCAGCAGCTCCAGCGCCCGGTCACCGAACCGCAGCCGGGCCAGCCGGGCCTGCGCCCCCTCCAGCTTGTCCCGGGTGTGGGCGAGAACCGGCAGGTCAGCCAGGCCGGGCTCGTCCTGAAGCTGCTCGAGGAAGGCGAACGCCGACGCATCGGGCAGGCCGAGGTCGAGGACCACGCACCGGTGGGGCGGCCGACCTCAGCGCCTGGATGGCCTCCTCCGGGCTGGTGGCCGTCTCCATCCGGACCGGCCCGTGGATGTCGGCGAGGTCGGAGGCGGCACTGTAGGCGAGCAGCGTCAGCAGGCCGCCGCGGGCTCCCTCCAGCACGAGCAGGCGGTGCTGCGACGGCCCGCGGGCATCGGACGAAGCCCCGTCGAGTGCTCCCTGGTGGGCGGCGGCCCGGGGATGCCCGTTCGCCTCCCCGCGGACCTCGCCCGCGGCTCCGTCGGCGTCTTCCGGCACGCCCGGCAGCGAGCACGGCACGTACAAGGTGAAGGTGCTGCCGCGGCCCAGATCGCTGTCGGCCGTGATGTCGCCGCCGAGCAGCGCGCCAACCTCGCGGGCGATCGACAGCCCGAGCCCGGTGCCGCCGTAGCGGCGGCTGAGAGTGCCGTCACCCTGCTGGAAGGCCCCGAAGATGGTCTGCAGGTTCTCCGGCGCGATGCCGATGCCGGTATCGGTCACGGAGAACTCCAGGACCGTGCCGCCGTCGGGGGCCTGCCGCCCGGCCAGGCCGACCCGGAGCACGACCGACCCCTCCGAGGTGAACTTGACCGCGTTCGACAGCAGGTTCCCCAGGACCTGGCGCAGCCGCTGCCGGTCGGTGAACATGTCGGCCGGCGCCCCGGGCGCCGGCTCGACCGCGAAGTTCAGGCCCTTCTCCGCGGTGAGCGGCTGGAAGGTCGCGTGGACGTCTTCCAGCAGGCTGCTCAGCGCGAACCGCTCGGGGTGGATGTCCATCCGCCCCGCCTCGACCTTGGACAGGTCCAGGATGTCGTTGATGAGCTGGAGCAGGTCCGAGCCCGCCGAGTGGATGACGTTGGCGTACTCGACCTGCTTGGCACTGAGGTTGCGGCCGGGGTTCTGCGCGAGCAGGCGGGCCAGGATCAGCAGGCTGTTGAGCGGGGTGCGCAGCTCGTGGGACATGTTGGCCAGGAACTGGGACTTGTACTTCGACGCCAGGGCGAACTGCTGCGCGCGTTCCTCGATTTCCTGCCGGGCCTGCTCGATCTCGGCGTTCTTCGTCTCGATGTCCCGGTTCTGCCGGGCCAGCAGGGCCGCCTTGTCCTCGAGCTCCTCGTTGGACCGCTGAAGCTCCTCCTGCTGGGCCTGCAGCTCCACCGAACGGGCCTGGAGCTCCGCGGCCAGCCGCTGCGACTCGTCCAGCAGGGCGTCGGTGCGCGAGTTGGCGACGATCGTGTTGACGTTGACCCCGAGGGTCTCGGTCAGCTGCTCGAGGAAGTCGGTCTGCACCGGGCTGAAGTCGGTGAACGAGGCCAGCTCGATGACGCCGAGCACCTGGTCCTGGAACAGGATCGGGAGCACCGCGAGGTTGGCTGGGGCCGCCTCGCCGATCACCGGAGGAGATCTTGACGTAGCCCTCCGGGACGTCCGACACGACGATGGAGCGCTTGCTCTTCGCCGCCTGGCCGATCAGCGACTGGCCCAGCCGGTACTGCAGCGGGGCCTCCTTGTCGGCCCGCAGGCCGTAGCCGGCGATGAGGCGCAGCCGGGGCTCGTCGTCGACGGTCTCGGTCAGGAAGAACGTGCCGTGCTGGGCGCCGACCATCGGGGTGAGCTCATCCATGATCAGCTCGGCGACCACGGTCAGGTCGCGATGACCCTGCATCATGCCGGCCAGCCGGGCCAGATTGGTCTTCAGCCAGTCCTGCTGCTGGTTGGCCCGGATGGTCTCCCGCAGGGACTGGACCATCGCGTTGATGTTGTCCTTGAGCTCGGCGACCTCGCCCTGGGCCTCGACCGAGATGGACCGGGTCAGGTCACCGGAGGCGACCGCGCTGGTCACCTCGGCGATCGCGCGGACCTGACGGGTCAGGTTCCCGGCCAGCTCGTTGACGTTCTCCGTCAGCCGCTTCCAGGTGCCGGAGACCCCCTCGACCTCGGCCTGGCCGCCCAGGCGTCCCTCGCTGCCGACCTCGCGGGCCACCCGGGTAACCTCCGCGGCGAACGCGGACAGCTGGTCGACCATCGTGTTGATCGTGGTCTTCAGCTCCAGGATCTCGCCCCGCGCGTCGACGTCGATCTTCTTCGACAGGTCGCCCTGCGCGACCGCCGTGGTGACCTGGGCGATGTTACGGACCTGGCCGGTCAGGTTGTTCGCCATCGAGTTGACGTTGTCGGTGAGGTCCTTCCACGTGCCGGCGACGTTCGGCACGGTGGCCTGGCCACCGAGGATGCCTTCGGTCCCGACCTCGCGCGCGACCCGGGTCACTTCCCCGGCGAAGGCGGACAGCGTCCCCACCATCGTGTTGATCGTCTGGGCCAGCGCCGCGACCTCGCCCTTGGCCTCGACGGTGATCTGCTGGCTCAGGTCGCCGCGGGCCACGGCCGTCGCGACCTGGGCGATCGAGCGCACCTGCGCGGTCAGGTTGGAGGCCATCACGTTGACGTTGTCGGTGAGGTCCTTCCAGGTGCCGGAGACCCCCCGGACGGCGGCCTGGCCGCCCAGGTTGCCCTGCGTGCCCACCTCGCGGGCCACCCGGGTCACCTCGTCGGCGAACGCCGAGAGCTGGTCGACCATCGTGTTGATGGTCTCCTTCAGCTCGAGGATCTCCCCGCGCGCGTCGACGCGGATCTTCTGGGTCAGGTCGCCCCGGGCGACGGAGGTCGTCACCTCGGCGATGGATCGGACCTGGTCGGTGAGGTTGGCCGCCATGACGTTGACCGACTCGGTGAGGTCCTTCCAGGTACCGGAGACCCCCTTGACGTCGGCCTGGCCGCCGAGACGCCCCTCGGTGCCCACCTCGCGGGCCACCCGGGTCACCTCGTCGGCGAAACCGGACAGCTGGTCCACCATCGTGTTGATGGTGCTCTTCAGCTCCAGGATCTCCCCGCGCGCGTCAACCGTGATCTTCTGGCTCAGGTCGCCCTTGGCCACGGCCGTCGCCACCTGGGCGATCGAGCGGACCTGGCCGGTCAGGTTGCGCGCCATCGAGTTCACCGAGTCGGTCAGGTCGCGCCAGGTGCCGGCCACACCCGGCGCCTGGGCCTGGCCACCGAGGATGCCGTCGCTGCCCACCTCGCGGGCCACCCGGGTCACCTCGTCGGCGAACGCGGACAGCTGGTCGACCATCGTGTTGATGGTGTTCTTCAGCTCCAGGATCTCCCCGCGCGCGTCGACCGTGATCTTCTGGCTCAGGTCGCCCTTGGCTACGGCCGTCGTCACCTGGGCGATGTTCCGCACCTGGTCGGTGAGGTTCCCGGCCATGAAGTTCACCGAGAGCGTCAGATCACGCCAGGTGCCGGCCACGCCGGGCACGTGCGCCTGGCCACCGAGGATGCCGTCGCTGCCCACCTCGCGGGCCACCCGGGTCACCTCGTCGGCGAAACCGGACAGCTGGTCCACCATCGTGTTGATGGTGGATTTCAGCTCCAGCATCTCGCCCTTGGCGTCGACCGTGATCTTCTGGGTCAGGTCGCCGCGGGCGACCGCCGTCGCCACCTCGGCGACGTCCCGGACCTGCCCGGTAAGGTTCCCGGCCATGGCGTTGACCGAGTCGGTGAGGTCTTTCCACGTGCCGGACACGTCCGGGATGTCGGCCTGGCCGCCCAGCTTGCCCTCGGTGCCCACCTCGCGGGCCACCCGCGTCACTTCGGAAGTGAACAGGTCGAGCTGGTCAGACATGCCGTTGAAGACGTTGGCGATCTCGTCCATCAGCGGGTCGCCGGTCTCCGGCAGGCGGGTACTGAAGTCACCGCCGCGAACGGCCGTCAGGCCGGCCAGGAGTTGCTCCAGGCCAGGCCCGTCGAGCTCGCGGCCGGTATGCATGACATCGGTCATCGGCGCTCCCGATCACTCGCCGGCCAGCGCCGCACGGCGCGGGCCACAAGCTTCCGCCATGGCGCGGATACCCGTCGATCGTAGGCTTACGAGCGCCGCGTCCGCCCCGCCGCGAAGCACAATGATTGCCGGATGGCAACATTACTAGTGGCGGAGCCGAACCCAGGCACGCAAGCTTGCGGTTCAATGCTCGCATAACCTGCGTGGACGGAGTAGACGGCGACGGCCTGCTCCGGCCCGGGCCGCCGGCGCGTCAGGGCATGAGGAAGGTCGGGTAACTGTGGCGAGCAGCGGTGAGGACGTCCTGCGTCTGGCCGCGGTCATCGACCGGCAGCGGCGCGAGCTGGACCGGCTGCGCGCCGACGCCGCGGCCCGTTCGGTCGTCGACATGGCCCAGGGCGCGCTGGTCGAGCGGCTCGGCTGTTCTCCCGCCGAGGCCGCCAGCCAGGTCGCGGCGCTCGCCGCCGAGTCCGGGACACCGGTCGCGGAAATTGCCGCGGCCATCATCGGTGCGGAGCCGCTACCGCCGTCCGGGACCGGGCCGCTGCGGAACCGGCTGACCGAGGCCGCCGTCGAGCTGGCCGATGACGGCGGCGAGCTCGCCGCGGCCGTCCTGGACCATGCGCTGGCCCCCCTGGGCGCGGCCGCGGTCGCCCTGTGGCTGATCAGCGCCGACGGCGGCCTCGACCTCCTCGGTGAAGCGGGGCTCGGGCCGTCCGAGAAGAGCCGGTGGCGGCATATCCCGCCGCAGATGGACTGCCCGGCCCAGCGCGTCGCGAGCGGTGGCACCGACCTGTGGTGGCCAGCGGGGCCTGCCGCCGGGGACACCGCGCCGCTGCCCGGCCACTGGCCCGGGGGCGCGACGGACGGTCGCCGCGCTCCGCGACCGGGGCGCTTCGCTGCTCGGCGTCATGGAAATCTGCTGGCCGGAGCCGCGGGCCGATTTCCCCGACAGCGTCCGTCAGCAGGTCGCCGCCCTGGCGCAGGCCTGCGCCCAGGTCGTCGGTACGCGGCTCGGGCCGGGCGAGACGACCCCGGCGTACTCGAGCCCGGCGGTCGCCGCCCTGCTCAGCGGCGTGCTGGAGTCGGTCATCATCGCCTCGGCCGTCCGGGACGGCGCGGGCAACGTCACCGACTTCCGTTTCGAGCAGGTCAGCGACACCTTCTGCGACCCGGCCGGGCGGAGCTCCGCCGAGCTGACCGGGCGCACCCTCCTGGAGGCGTACCCGACGGCCAGCACCGACGGCGGCCTGCTGGAAAGCGCGGTGCAGGCGCTCACGACCGGCCAGGCGCAGCATGTGGCCGGCCCGGTGGCCAGCGCGCCGGCCGGCGAGCGTGACGGGGGCCGTGGCCGACATCCGGATCGCGCGGTACTTCGACGGGGTGGTGATCACCTGGAGGCCGGCCGGCCAGGCCGACCGGCTCGCCGCGCTGCTGGGCCACATCCAGCGGCTCGGCCGGATCGGCGGCTGGGACGAGAACGTGCTTACCGGCGAGGCCGACTGGACCGAGTCGGCATTCGGGCTCTTCGGCCTGCCGGACCGCTCCGGCGCGGCCATCCCGCTCGCCGACCTGCACAGCTATGTGATCGCGGCCGACGTCCCAGTGGTCAAGCGGTTCCGTGAAGCGCTCCTGCGCGGCAAGGAGCCGACCGGCGCCACCTTCCGGATCGTCCGGGCGGACGACGGGAGCGTACGGCACATCCGCGTATTCGCCGAGCCCGTCATCGACCCGGCCGGGAACGTCGGCGCCGTGCGGGGTGCCTTCCAGGACGTGTCCGCCGAGTACCACACCCAGGTCGCACTGGCCGCGACGCGCGACCAGCTGGCCGACAGCGAGCAGCGGGCGGCCGAGGAGCACCTGCTGGCGGTCCGGCTGCAGCAGGCCATCATGCCGCCGAACGCCCAGCCGGTCGAGGCGGCCGGAATCGACGTCGCCGTCCGCTACCGGCCGGCCGCCCCGGCCACCTGGTCGGCGGTGACTGGTACGACACGCTGCTGCTGCCCAGCAAGGAAGTCCTGGTCGTCGTCGGGGACATCGCCGGGCACGGCATCGACGCGGTCACCGGCGTCGTCGCGGCCCGCTACTGCCTGCGCGGGCTGGCCATCACCGGGGCGCCCCCCGCCGAACTGCTCGCGCTCCTGAACAGCGCGATCTGCAACCTCACCTCCGGGGTGGTCGGCACGGTCGTCTGCGGGCTCTACAACCCGTCCCTGCGCCTCCTGCGCTGGGCCCGCGCCGGGCACCTGCCGCCGGTCGTCGCCCGCGGCGAAACCGCCACGGCGCTTCCGCTGCCGCACGGGGTGCTGCTCGGCACGGATCCGGATGCCACCTACGAGGAGTTCACCGTGTCCCTCCAGGCGGGTGACACGGTGCTGCTGTTCACCGACGGACTGATCGAGCGCCGTGAGATCCCCATCGACGAGGCCCTGGCCGCGTTCGCGAGCCGTGCCGCCCGGCCGCATGCCTCGGCCGCCGCGTACGCCGATCACATCCTGGCCAACGTCGCCTCCGACACCGGGGACGACGCATGCCTGGTCGCCGTGCGTATCCAATGAGGAGCGCGGTCCCGGGCTGACCACGGGACCGCCGGGACTGCCGGGGCGACCGCTGGGACCGCTCGGCCGTGGTTAGCCGGCCGCCGGATCAGCCGCTTCGCCGGCCGGGGGCCCGACGGCCTCGCCGACCGCCGGGGCCGCGGCGATCGCCTCGTCGACGCTGTCGAACAGGGGCAGCCGGTAGGCCAGCCCGGTGATCCACAGCGCCTTCGCGGGCCGGTACTGGGCGCCGACCAGGATCAGCTTTCCCGACCCGGCCAGGAGCCGCTTCCAATGGCCGATGATGACGGCCAGGCAGCCGGTGTCCATGAACGTGACGGCTGACATGTCGATGATGACGTGACTGTTCTCGCGGCGGATCGTCGTCAGGTACTGATCGAACTGGTCGTGGGTGACGAGATCGAGATTTCCGGAAACGCTGACGACCGTGTAATTGCCGCGGCGCTCCGATGACAGGGACAGCATGAGAAATCCACCCCCGAGAGTCGGCCACAGGACGGGACCAACGATACAGCGGCGCCCCGGCCCGGCCGCCCGCCCGCCGGGGGTTCCGCCCAGCGCCGGCGGTCACCGCAGCGTCATGCGGAGCACGACGGCCGTACCGCCCGACCCGGCCTTGATCTGGAGCCCATCGCAGACGAGGCGGGCCACTTCCAGGCCCATGCCGCCCTGCTCGGCGGGCGCTCGGCAGCGCCGCGGGCACTGAATCGGCGGGCCATACGCCGGTGTCCCGGATCTCCGCGACCAGGGCCGCCCCGCTGACCCGCAGCCGCAGCCACGCTCGGGGGGACCCGTGCCGGACCGCATTCGTCGCGATCTCGTTGACCGCGATCACGAAGTCGTCGGTCGCCTCGGCGGACATGCAGGCCCGCGCGGCACACGTCGCGGTGAACCGGCGGATGTCCGGAAGATCGGTAGCCGTGAATGTCATCTCGTTTGGTTCCGGCAGGGAAAGGCGCCACGTACCGCTAGCGCTCGGCGGCGAGCCGTCCTTCACACCCCACCTACCCTGGAGCCGTTGGTTACGCCACGTTCAGGCCAAACAAGATGCTCCTGCCCAGGTTTCGCGAGGAAATCCCGAGAATGGCCGATCGGCTGGGCGGATCTCACTCCGCCGGTCAGCCGAGACGCTGCCGCCCGGCGAGGTACGCCAGCCAAGGCGGCCACGGCATCCTCATCCGGACGTGCACGTTACCACCGTCGCGGGCGGCACACCTCCATGCCACCTCACCCACCGTGGCCGCTGCCGCGCACCGTGGCCGATGCGGCCCGGAAGGTGGTACAAGATGGGACGTGGATCAGCTGAAGGCGTCCGTCCGGGCCGGGGACTCCTACATCCTGGTGACACTGGACGGTGAGTCCGACGCGGACACCGGCCAGGTGCTCCGCGACCTCCTGGAATCGGAGGCGTCCAAGGGCGTACCCCGCCTGATCCTTGACCTTTCCGGGCTCCGCTTCATGGACTCCGCCGCCCTGCACGTGCTGATCGACGTCCGCGCCATCCTCCGCGACCACGGCGGCGAACTGATCCTGGTCGCCGTCCAGCCGGCGGTGGCCAGGGTGCTGAGCCTGGTCGGCGCCGACCAGCTGATCCCCGTCTACGCGGACCTCGACGCGGCCCTGGCCGCCACCGGATCCTGACGCCCGGCACGCCCATGGACGCCCCTGGACGCCCCTGGACCGCCCTTGACGGCCCTGGCGGCCGAGTCCTAGCCTCCGAAGGAAAACCTATTCCTTGAGTCCAGGCCCGCCAGCCCGCCCGGCCCGGGCGCCGGCCCCGCGCGGTGGTGCCGGGCCCGCCCGGGCCGGCATGGTGGTCCCGGGCCCGCTCAGGAGCCAACGGAGTCGCCACGTGACCTACCTGGACCGCACAACGCTCGCCGAGGACACCGGCGCCGCCCGGGCCAGCGCCGGCCCGCGCGATCCCGTCCGCCGGGGCGCGGACGGCGCACCGGCCCCTGGCCGGGCCGGGCGCCGTGCTGATCGCCGGCCTGCTGCACGACTGGCAGCGGCGGAACCGGGAGGCGAGCCTGCCGCTGGCGCTGCGGCAGCTCGAAGTGGCCGGGAACCTCGACAACATGCGGGCGGCGGCCAAGGCCCGTATGGCCGGGCCCTCCGCCGGGGCGCACCGGGCGGGCGCGGCCACCGCCCCCGATTCCGTGCACCCCGCCACCGCGGCCGAAGGCGCCGACGTGGCGGACGCGAGCGACGCGTCCGACGTGCCGGGCGGGGGCGGCCCGCAGGGCGGCCAGGCAAGACTTCGCTATCACGGCCCGGTCTTCATGGACTCCGACCTCTACAAGACGCTCGAGGCGATCGGCTGGGAACTGGCCCGCGGCGGCCCCGGCCCAACCGCCGGCGACGAACTGGTCCGCTTCGCGGCCGACACCGCCGCCCTGCTGGAGCAGGCTCAGGAGGCCGACGGCTACCTGGATTCCTACATCCAGGTCAGCGGCGAGCCCCGGTACGGCCGCCTGTCGTCCAGCCACGAGATGTACTGCGCGGGGCACCTGATCCAGGCCGCCGTGGCCATGCGCCGCAGCGCCGCCGGCCCAGTGCCGCCGGCCCAGCGCCGCCGGCCAGCGCCGGCGCCCGCGCCGGCGACGCCGCCGAGGCGGGCCACGCGCAGGTGGCTGACCGGCTGCTCGCGGTGGCCGGGCGGCTCGCCGATCACCTGGTCGAGACGTTCCTCGGCCGGGAAGCGGGCCTGGACGGGCACCCGGTCATCGAGACGGCGCTCGCCGAGCTGTACCGGGAGACCGGCCGCCGGGACTACCTCGCGCTCGCCACTCAGTTCGTCGACCAGCACGGGCTTGGCCTGGCCGGGGACTCGGGCCGCGGCCGCAGATACCTCCAGGACTATTTCCCGGTCCGCGAGGCCGTCACCGAGGAGGGCCACGCGGTCCGGGCGCTGTACCTGGAAGCGGGAATCGTCGACGTGGCCGCCGAGACCGGCGACGAAGCCCTGCTCGCCTCCTCGGTCGCCCGCTGGGAGGACATGGTCGCGACCAAGACCTACCTGACCGGCGGCAACGGCTCCCGCCATTCGGACGAGGCGTTCGGCGACCGGTTCGAACTGCCTCCCGACCGCGCGTACAACGAGACCTGCGCCGCCATCGCCAGCTTCCAGTGGGGCTGGCGGCTCCTGCTGGCCACCGGCGAGGCGCGCTACGCCGACCTGATGGAGCGCGTGCTGTACAACGCGTTCGGGGCGGCCATCTCCACCGACGGCCAGCGGTTCTTCTACGTCAACCCGCTCCAGCGCCGCGACGGCCACGTAGAGGGTGACGACCCCGGGCGCCGGCACGAATGGTTCTCCTGCGCCTGCTGCCCGCCGAACATCATGCGCCTGCTCGCATCGCTGCAGCACTACGTGGCCACCACCGCGGGCGACACCCTGTACCTGCATCAGTTCACCGGATCGCAGATCACCGTCCCGGTGGCGGACGGCACGCTCGGCGTGGCGGTGACGACCGGCTACCCGTGGACCGGCGAGGTCTCGGTCCGGGTGGAGCGGGCACCGGCCGCCGAATGCGGCCTCGCGTTCCGGGTCCCGTCGTGGAGCACGGAGCCGCACGTCACGGTCAACGGCGAGCAGGTCAGCGCCGCGCGAGACGGTGGCGGTTACCTGGTCATCACCCGCCACTGGCGCGAGGGTGACGTGCTGGCCTGGGCCTTTGATGTCGCCGCCCGCCAGGTGGTCCCGGACCCGCGGATCGACGCGGTGCGCGGGTGTGCCGCGGTCGAGCGGGGCCCGCTCGTCTACTGCTTCGAGCAAGCCGATCAGCCCCCGAACGCCGACCTCAACGAGCTCGCGCTGGCCGACGAGCCGGCTCTGCGGGAACGCCCGGCGACGCTGCCGGGCATCGGGCCGACCGTCCTCATCGACGCGGAGGCGGCCAGCGTGAGCCCGGGCCGCCCGGGCCGCCCGGGCCACCCGGCCGGGCCGGGTGGCCTGCCCTACGCCACGAGGTTCCCGCAGGCCGAGGAGGACCGCGTCACGGCCACCGCCGTTCCGTACTTCCAGTGGGACAACCGGGACGGCCGGGCCATGCGGGTCTGGCTGCCGCGCGCGGGCACCACGCAAACCCGTTGAGCACCGCTGCGGGGTACTGGCCATAATGACCTGGTGACAGCGGGACAGACGGAAGCCCGGCCGGCGGCGGGAGTCGTCGTCCGCGCCGCGGCGCCGCAGGACGCCGAGGCGATCAGCGCGATCTACGCGCCGGTGGTGGGCACCACGGCGATCTCGTTCGAGGAGTCCCCGCCGGACCCGGCCGAGATCAGCCGCCGAATGCTGGCCCGCCCCCGGCTGCCCTGGCTGGTGGCCGAGGACTCCGGCCGGGTGGCCGGCTATGCGTACGCGTCGGCCCACCGGCAGCGGCCCGCCTACCGCTGGTCGGCCGACAGCTCGATCTACCTCGACCCGCAGTTCCGTTCGCGTGGCCTCGGGCGGCTGCTGTACGAGCGGCTGATCGGCGAGGTCCGCGAACTCGGCTACATGTCGCTGTTCGCCGGCATCGCCCTGCCCAACGCGGCCAGTGTCGGGCTACATGAAGCGCTCGGATTCCAGCCCGTCGGGGTGTTCCGTAACGTCGGTTTCAAGCACGGTTCCTGGCGCGACGTCGGCTGGTGGCAGCGACCGCTCCGGGACGTGCCCCCGGCCCCTGATGAGCCCCGCGCGTGGCAGCCCGGCGGATAGCCCGGCCGCCGGGGCCCGCCGGGCCGCTGGCTCAGGTCGGGTCTCATGGCCGGCCGTGAGCTGGTGGTTCTGGGTACCGCGAGCCAGGCGCCGACCCGGACCCGCAACCATAACGGCTACCTGCTGCGGTGGGACGGCGAGGCGCTGCTGTTCGACCCGGGCGAGGGGACCCAGCGGCAGATGCTGCTAGCCGGGGTCAGGGCCAGCGAGATCTCCCGGATCTGCATCACCCACTTCCACGGCGATCACTGCCTCGGCCTGCCCGGCGTGCTGCAGCGGCTGTCTCTCGACCAGGTCGGCCGCACCATCGAGGCCTACTACCCGGCCGAGGGCCGGGAGTATTTCGGGCGGCTGCGGCGCATCGCGATCTTCCACGATCTGGCCACCGTCCGCGAACGGCCGGTCAGCGGGGACGGGACGATCGCGCAGGCGCCGGGCTTCCGGCTCGACGCCCGGCGCCTGTCCCACCGGGTGCCAGCCATCGGCTACCGGCTCAGCGAGCCCGACGGCCGCCGCATGCTGCCGGAACGCCTCGCCGCGCGGGGCATCGCCGGCCCAGACGTCGGCGTCCTGCAGCGGCAGGGCTGGCTGGACGTGGACGGCCGGCGGCTGACCGTCGAGGAGGTGAGCGAGCCGCGACGCGGGCAGCGGTTCGCGTTCATCATGGACACCCGGCTCTGCGACGCCGCCTTCGCCCTGGCCGACCGCGCGGACATGGTCGTCTGCGAGTCGACCTTCCTGGCTGAAGATGCGGCCCTCGCCCCCGAGTACGGGCACCTGACCGCCGCGGAGGCGGGCCGGATCGCCGCGGAGTCCGGCGCACGGCTCCTCGTGCTCACCCACTTCTCCCAGCGTTACGAGCATCAGGAGCCGCGGCGTTTTGCCGACGAGGCCGCGACGGCCTTCGGCGGAGAGATTGCCGTGGCCGCCGACCTCGACCGGATCCCGGTCCCGCGCCGCCGCTAACCGGCCAGAGCTGGCCGACCGCGACAGAACTGACCGGACCAATTAGGCGATGACAACGCTAACCGGGTCATATTTAGCGGTGATCCCGAGAAATCGTTCCGATTGTGCGTCATCATCGTCCACAACCCCCGTGTAGCAGATGTGAGTTGCCGTGGCCACGGCGCGAAAGGCGGCCGCGCGGCGGCTCCGCCGAAGCCCATCGGGGGAGTAACGATGAGCGACACATCCCGCAACGACGACGAGAATCCCATGACGCCCGACGACCAGCCCGCCCGCGACGACGAAGCGGCGCTGGAGGACCTGCGGCGCGAGTTCGGCGACCGGTGGGTCATTGCCCGGATCACCGGAGGCTACCGGGCCACCCCGCGCGCCACCGGCGGTCACACGGCGATACCCCGGTACGGCAGCACCCCCGCCGAGCTGGCCGCGAGCATCCGTTCGGTAGAACGCAGCTGACCCAGGGACAAAGACCGCCCGTCCCGACCCGGTTTCCGTTCCACTGAAAATTTTACACCCAGAGAAATATTTGCCGCGAAGGTGAACATTTCTCTGGCTCCGGGCCGTACGCCGGACCGCCGGGGCCCGCCATTTTTCCCGAACGGAAGGTGGCCGGCGTCCCGTCCCCGCCAGGACGCCGACGCCGGGAAGAGCGCGAGGAACTCCGCCCGGAGCCGCTCCAGGGCCGGCCGCGCCTGGCCAGCTACCGCGCCGGCATCGCCAGCGCGGCCGTACGCTTGGTGCGTGACCACGGCGACCCGGCCGGTCCCAGCCGACCTGCTCCCGCACCTGCGGCGGGCCCATGACCACATCGACCGTCACTACGCGGCGGCGCTGGACCTGGACCAGATCGCGCGGGTGGCCGGGGTGTCCAAGTTCCATTTCGCCCGCAGCTTCGAGGCCGCGTACGGCCTGACGCCGACCCGCTACCTCAGCCGCCGCCGGGTCGAGCGGGCCCAGGATCTCCTGCGGTACGCCAACCTGACTGTGACCGAGGTCTGCCTGCTGGTCGGCTTCACCAGCCTGGGCTCGTTCTCGTCCCTGTTCACCCGCCTGACCGGCGAGACCCCGACCGCCTACCGCGACCGCTGGGCGGCCCAGGGCGGCCCCCACGTCCCCGGCTGCTACGTGTTCATGCACAACCTTCCTTGACCTGCCACAGACGCGCCCGCGCCCACCGCCGCCCCGGCGAGCCGCCGTCCTCCGGGCCACGCCACCACCACCTGACGAGCCGCACCTCGTCCCCGCAGTCACTTTCGCCACAACTGCACCAGCGACAGCCTGCGCCTGGCCAGCCGCCCCGCCGCGCGCCGACGAGCCCGCGCCCCGCCGTCTCCCCAGCCACTTCCGCCACAACTGCACCAGCCATGGCGGGGTTGGCTCATGATCATGTGGCAAAAACGTCCGTATTTGGCGGCAAACTCCACATGATCATGGAAGTTAGGCTCGCGGGAGGCGGGCCCCGGCGTGCGCGGGACTCGCACCAGCGTCTCGTTCGGTTAAATGGGGAAAGGGCGGACCATGGGCGACTGGATCTGCGCGGTGTGCGGGAATCACTACCCGGAGGCCGGCGCCCCGCCCTCGTCCTGCGTGATCTGCGCGGACGAACGGCAGTGGGTGCCTCCGACCGGGCCGAGGTGGACCACGATGGCCGAGCTGGCCGCGGACGGGCGCCGCTGCGAGGTCCGGGAGGTGGAACCCGGGCTGCTGGGGATCGGCGTGAACCCGCCGGTCGGTATCGGGCAGCGGGCGCTGGTCGTGGTCACGCCGGAGGGAAACCTGCTGTGGGACCCGCCTGGCTTCCTCGACGAGCATGCCGTCGCCGAGGTGCGGCGGGCGGGCGGCCTGCGCGCGGTGAGCGCCAGCCACCCGCACTTCTACGGGGCGATGGCCGGGTGGGGCCGGGAGTTCGGCGCGGACGTACTGGTGCCGGAGGCGGACGCGGCGTGGGTTACCCGGCCCGATCCGGCCATCCGGACGTGGTCCGGCACGCGGCCGGTGCTGCCCGGGGTCACGCTCGTCCAGTGCGGCGGGCACTTCCCGGGCAGCGCGGTCGTGCACTGGGCGGACGGCGCGGACGGCGCCGGGGTGCTGCTGACCGGCGACACGATCTTCGTGACGCCGGGCGAGGACCGGGTGACCTTCGTATGGAGCGCGCCGAACCGGCTGCCGCTGCCCGAGGCGTCGGTCCGCGGGGTGGTCGCGGCGGTGGAGCCGTGCCGGTTCGACCGGATCTACGGCGGCTGGTGGGAGCCGGCCATCCGGCAGGACGCCCGTCGCGTACTGCATGATTCGGCCGGGCGGTACATCCAGTTCCTGCGGGGCGAGGCCCCGGGCCCGTCCCGGCCCGGGGCGACGCCCGCTCGGTCAGCGCCGCCCGGGCCGCCGCGTCCCCGCGGTGACCCGGCCGGCCCTGGCCGTTAGCGAAGACGGTCGGCGGCCGGCCTGCGCGTGCCGGGCTGACTCGCGGCCTTCCTCCTCGGCGTGGAATTCGGCCCGGCGCTTGCGGAAGAACCGCCAGAGGGCGATGACGATCAGCACGACGACGATCGCGGCGACGACGTAGCCGGTCTTGGAGATGCCGTGGTAGATCGAGTTCCAGTTTTTGCCGACCGCGTAGCCGGCGCCGGCGATGGCGGCCGTCCACGGGATGCAGCCGATGGTGGTGTAGACGCCGAACTTCAGCGGGCGCATCCCGGCGAACCCGGCGGGCAGCGAGATGAAGGTCCGGATGACCGGCAGCAGGCGTCCGATCAGGACGGCCTTGGGGCCGTGCCGCTCGAACCAGGCGTTGGCCCGGTCGATGTCGTGCTCGCGCAGCCAGATCCGGCGGCCCCAGCGGCGCAGCGCCGCCTGGCCGAGGTAGAGGCCGACCGCCCAGGCGATGTAGCTGCCGACGAGGTTCCCGAGCACGCCCATGACGATGACGAGGACCAGGTTGAGATGAGCGCCGGCCACCGCCCCCGCGGCGAGCGCGCCGCCGAAGGCCATGGTCAGCTCCGACGGAATCGGGATGCACGCCGATTCCAACAACATCAGCACGAAGATGGCCGCATAGCCATAGGTGGCGATGAAATGCTGCATGTGCTCGCTTCCTCCGAATATCTCTTTCGCTAGGTGTCAGTTAACCGGGAATCCGCGCATCTGGCAGGCTTCCCGGCTGGTCATGTGTGACAGCGGCGGCGCAGCAACCGGCGGCGCACCGCGAAACGCACGAGCAGCGCGACGGCCAGGACGGCCAGCGCGAGCAGTTCATAGGTCCCGTAACGGACGATCACGCCGTACAGGGTGCCGATGTGACGGCCGGCCAGGTCACCGACCGTCGTCCAGGTGCCGACCCACAGAGCGGCGCCGACAGCATTCAGTATGAGGAACCTTGGCCAGGGCATGCCCGCCATCCCGGCGATAATGCCATTCGCCTGACGGAGCCCGTCGAAGAAGCGGGCCACCGGCACGATCTTGTTGCCGTGCCGGGCGAAAAACTCCTCGGCCCGCGCCACCCGGGGCGGCGTCAGCAGCACGTACCGGCCGAACCGGGCGATGAGCCGGTGGCCGCCGTACCGGCCGATCGCCCAGCCGATGCTGTCACCGACGATCGCGGCCAGCAGAGCGACGATCGCGACTACGACAATGTTCAGCCGGCCCGCGCCCGCGTAGACGGAGGCGACGATCATCACCGTCTCGCCCGGGACGAGCAGGCCGAAGTCTTCGACCAGCAGCAGGCCGCCAACGGCCAGGTATCCGTAATGAGCCAGGTACGGCGCGACCGCGCCCAGCACGCCAGGCAGCGCGGGGGCGGCGGTCACAGGCCCGTCCCCGGGCCCAGGGGCGGGGGCGGGCCCGGGAACGGGGGTCCTGTGACGTGGCCATTACCGGCATACGGCCCTGTCATGGCAGAATTCCTCTGAGATCTTCTACGCAGTGGTAGAACTTCTACAAGTATGTAGATGCTACCGCACTGGCCGTACGCAACGGCCGGACTAGGAAGACGCAATGAGTGAGGCACTGGCCAACCAGGTGATGGACACGGATAACGGACCGGGCGACGGCGCCTCGCGGCGCGCCGCCGGCGAGCTGGAAAACGCGGTCCTGGGCCTGCTGCAGGCCGCCGGTGTACCACTGTCACCCGGTGCCGTCCGCGAGCGGCTCGGCGCGGACCTCGCGTATACAACGGTGGTGACCATCCTTTCCCGGCTGCACGCCAAGGGCGTCCTTAGCCGGGCCCGGGCTGGCCGCGCCTACCTGTACTCCCCCGTCGCCGACGAGCCGGGCCTGGCCGCCCGGCGGATGGCCACGGTGCTGGCCGCCGAGCCGGACCGTGAGGCCGTGCTGGCCAGGTTCGTTTCCGGCCTGTCGCCGACGGATGAGCAATTGCTGCGCCGCATGCTCGGTGAAACCGGGGATGACGGCGGCCCGGGCGACGCTGGCGACGCCGGCCGGTATTGAGGGAGAGCCGCCGTGCACATGCTCATCTACCTGCCGCTGGCGGCCCCGCTCCTGGCCGCGGCGGGCGCACGGCCCATCGCCAGCCGGCTCCCACCGCAGGCGGCGACCTGGCTGCTGACCGCGGCTGCGGTCGCGCTGGCCGGGCTGAGCACGGCCGTTCTCGGGCTGCTCGCCCTCACCGCCGTCCTGCGCATCCCGCTGGTCGCCGCCCTCGGCGACATGTCCGCGCAGGTGATCCGGCGTCACGACCCGGCGTCCCTATCCGCCGCCGTGGCGGCCTGCGCCCTGCTCGCGGCGGCCACCTTGGCCGCCGGCCGGGCCGCGTGGCGCCGGGCCCGGGCCCTGGTCGCCGCCGCCCGCCACGCCCGCTGCCTGCCCGGCTCCGGCCAGGTCGTGGTGGTGCCGGACGGCGCGGCGGATGCCTATGCGGTACCCGGCTGGCCCGGGCGCATCGTGGTCACCGCCGGGATGCTCGACGCCCTTAATCCGGACGAACGGCGCGTGCTGCTCGAGCACGAGCGCGCCCACGCTGCCGGTCATCACTATCTGTTTACCGCGCTGACCTATTTCGCGGCGGCGGCCAATCCGCTGCTGCGCCCGGTCGCGGCGGCGGTGACCTACACGGTCGAGCGATGGGCCGACGAGCAGGCCGCCCGCGCCTGCGGCGACCGGCGGATCGCGGCCCGGGCCATCGGCAAGGCGGCTCTCGCCTCCGCCGGAGGGATGACGGCCGGGGCCCGCGCCAGGAGGCCAGCCGGGGTGGCGGCGGTCGGTATCGCCGGCGCGGCCGCGCTGCGCGGAGCAGACCGGCTGCGCGGGGCGGGCCCCGTGCCGCGCCGGGTCGCCGCGCTGCTGGCGCCGCCGCCGCGGATACGCCCGCTGCTGGTCGTGGCCTTTGCCGCGATCGTGCTCGTCTCCGGCGTTTCCGCCCTGGAAGCGGCCCGTGACCTGCACGCCATCGTCGAGCTGGCCCAGGCGCCCGGCATCTCCTGACCCGCGTCAGGCGACGATCGCGGGCGGGAGGGGGATGCCCACCGGCCCGGGGCGCAGCCGGAGCAGGCGCCCGGCCAGCGGCTGAGCCGCCCGCTCAGCGGCGGACAGCGGCGCGCTGGCCGTGGTCACGTAAAGGTCCGCGAGCTCCGGTCCGCCGAAGGCGCAGCTTGTCGGGTGCGAAACCGGCAGTGTGGCGACGGTGTCCAGGGCGCCGTCGGGCCCGTACCGGTGCAGCACGCCGCCGCTATGGAGGGCGACCCAGACGCCGCCCTCGGCGTCGACGGTGAGCCCGTCGGGCAGCCCTGGCACGCTGGTCAGGTCGGCGAACCGGCGCCGGCCGCCACCTTCCCTTCCCCGGGGTCGAAGTCCAGCACGTCGATCTGGCGGGTGGGGCTGTCCACGTAGTACAGCCTCGAGCCGTCGGGACTCCAGCCCAGGCCGTTGGAGACCGTAACCCCGGTGACGACGGGTGTCAGCACGCCGCCGGGATCCAGCCGGTAGAGGATGCCCGTCGCCGAACGCTCCTCGGTGTCCATCGACCCGATCCACACCCGGCCCTGCGGGTCGGTGGCCCCGTCGTTGAACCGGACGGCCGGAGGGGGGCTTATCGCGGCCACGGTCCGCTCGGCGCCAACGGGACCGATCACGACCAGGCGGTCCCGCCGGGAGACGAGCACCTCGCCGTCCTGCGTGGGCAGCGCGGCCGACACCGGCGGCCCCAGATTCACCGTGGTGGTCTCCCCGGAGGGGTGGGCGGTCCGGTGCAGGCGGGCCGCCCGGGATGTCCACCCACAGCAGGGTCCCGTCGGCCGGGCCGGCCGGGCCCGATGTGTCCCAGCAGGGGCCCTCGCCTAGCTCGGCCACCACGTCGCCGACGGGTTCGGCCTGACTGGAGTCAATGGTCTGAGGCATACGCTCATTGTTCCGTGCCGCAGCGACCCTCGTTCGCGTCGGCCGCCAGGCCGGCGCTGACGCTGCATGGCCTGGCCCCTCGGGCCAGGGGCCCCGGTACCGTCGGGGCCCCTGGCCCAGCCGGGCTCCGCGGTATCAGCGGGGGGCCCTGATACCGCGGAGGTCTGGGTCAGGCCTGGAGGGCGGCCAGCTCCTCCTGGACCCGGCGCTCGTGGGCGGCCGCGTCGCGCCGGGCGCTGCGCGGGTCCCAGCGGCCGGCCATCAGGAAGATGAGCGGGATGAACACCACCTCGCCGCCGACGCACGCCCACCACCAGTTCCGCCACTGACCGGACGCGGCCGCCGCGGCCTGGGCCACCTGGGTCCCGTGCGCCTGCAGGAACGCCAGGTCGGCCTTGGGCACGGTGGCCACCGCGGCCAGCTTGGCGGCCGCCGCGCCCGCACTGACCCCCTCGGCCCGGGCGACCTCGCCGACCGCTCGCGCGGCGGCGGCCGCGTTGTTGGGATTCGCGTTCAGCGCGGCCAGGGTGGCGGGGTCGATCGCCTTGAGGGTGGCCAGCTCGGGGGCGTACTTGGTGCTGAGCGCCTGCACCTGGCCGCCGTAGGTCACGAGCGGCGTCATCGAGCTGATCACGAACGGCATGACCAGGATGGACAGGGCGATGACCGCGCGGATGATCCAGCCCCACACGGCGAGCCCGGTCGCGGTCAGCGCCGGATTGCGCCGTTCGACGGTCTCGGTGAAGCTCGCCATCCACGGTGCGTAGGCGATGGCGAGGAACACGGCCAGCACGCTGATGACCAGGGCGAACGTGTAATAGCTGGTCTTCTGGTGCCCGGCCAGGCTGCCGAAGATGATCGTCATCACGATCGCGCCCACCGCGCCGACCACCATGAACGGCTTGCGCACCTTCACCAGGTCGGAGATGACGCCCACCACGATCAGCGCGCCCGCGTCGAACGCCCAGAACCAGTTCCCGATGCCGTTGGCCTGCGCGAGCGAGAACCCGAACAGGGTCGTGAAGTAGACGGTGAAGAAGCCGACCGCCGTGTAGTAGACGATGAGGAAGACCGCGATCGCGAAGGCCGACCCGACGACGTCCGCGTGGAGCATCTGGCGCCACGGGTGACGCAGGCTGTCCTGCAGGTCGATGCCCTTGGCCCGCGCCTCGACCAGCGCCCGGTCCCGCATGCTGACCATGAGCTGGTCCCGCAGGGCGGGCGATAGCTCGCGCAGTCCCGACCAGCGCGATGACCGCGACGACCAGCCCGGCGATCCCGCAGATGATGAACTGGTCCTGCCAGGCGCCGAGGTGGGACAGCGTGTGGCTGGACACTTCGGCCAGCACGAGGCTGCCGACGACCGGGCCGAGAGTCCAGAAGCCCATGGCCGACGCCCGGCCGAGCTGCGGCGAGAAGTCCCTGACCAGGGCCGGGGTGGCGACCAGGATGACGCCCTCGACCACGGCGACGACCGCGTACAGCACGCCGAAGACCAGCTTGTCCGGCGCGTTCGGCATGCCGAACAGGACCAGCAGGGCGGTGACGACCAGGCCGTAAGCGACGAGGTTGGCCCGGCCCCACCGGTCGGCCAGCCCGGCCGCCAGCGAGCCGAACGCGCCGACCGCGTTGCCGATGACGATGATGTAGACGTAGTACGAGAACGTCATGTGAAAGTTGGCGATGATCGTCGGCGAGACGGCGCCCGGCAGGTAGAGCTGGTAGTACAGGATGACCGTGGCGACGACCACGATGCCCAGGTACAGAACGCGCGGCCCGGTATCGGGATAGTGGTCGAGCTGCCTGCGCCACAGGCTCCGGGCCACGAGGCCCGGGGCGGCGGATCGGGACGCTCCGTCCACGGTTGCTGTCATCATGTCCCCTTCCGGCGTGCTGCCTGCGCCATCTCGTGCTGCCGAACGAAGACCGGTTTCACGAGCCGCGCATGCGTGCACCGTCCAGGGACGTGACGGCCCGGGACGCCGTCACGGCTCGCCGGTTTCCGCTCCGCTGCCCGATCCGGCCGCCTGACCCAAACTCCTGCCACACCCAAAGCCGCTGGGCAGCGGGCCCGTCACGCACGAGCCCCGCCCGTTCTGTCAAAAGTACGTATATGTACTTAAGGCATTTGCCAGATACTCTAGGCCCGTGGCCGACACCAGGCAAGGGGGAACACTCGCCGATACGCACGAGGGCAAGCCGGGCCTTCCGCGCGGCCGCAGCCGGCTGCCGGTACCGGCCGTGCAGGCCTTCCAGCGCGAGCGGCTGCTGCGGGCGGTCGTCGCCGCCGTGGCCGAGGCCGGGTACGCGGCCGTCACCGTGGCCGACATCGTCCGGCGGGCCAAGGTGTCCCGGGCGGCGTTCTACACCCACTTCGCCGGCAAGGAAGACTGC
The DNA here is from genome assembly GCA_963718475.1 of uncultured Actinomycetes bacterium. Classification (GTDB taxonomy): domain Bacteria; phylum Actinomycetota; class Actinomycetes; order Streptosporangiales; family Streptosporangiaceae; genus CAVQZM01. The sequence goes on from CAVQZM010000058.1 coordinate 120,801, forward strand.
TTCCTGGCCGCCACCCAGCAGGGCGGCCAGCTGATGGTCAGCCAGGTGGTGGAGGCGACCCGCGCCGCCGGGCCGAGCGCCCCGGACGAGGAGATCCTGCGGGCGGCCTGCCGCGCGTTCCTGGCGTTCGTCACGGATGAGCCGGAGTTCGCCCGGGTCTTCTACATCGACATGCCCGCCGCCGGGCCGCGCGCCGTGCAGCGCCTGGACGCGGCTCAGCACCGGTACGCCGACCTGAACCGGACCTGGCATGAGCGGGCCCGCCTGCGCAACCCAGAATGGCCCGCGGTTCCCTACGAGGCCTACCTGGCGCTCGCCGGGGCGACCGCCGAACTGGTGCGGGTCCGCGTCCGCGGCGGCGAGAAAGACTCGATTCCCGCCTTGGAGGACACGATCGTCGCCCTGCACCTGGCCGTGATGGCCGGCCGCCGCTGGGACGATGGCGCCGACCCCTCGTGACGGGAACATGGAGGCAGTCGCCGGGAAACCCCGAGCGTGGGCGAGGTGGCGCAGCATTGCTGGCCGGTACTCGAGGGCTGGGGTTAGCCACAAAACATGATGGCCGCTGGCCGTGATGCCGCATGCGCATACCGAGCGCCAAGCTAGTGCTGGTCCAGCGAGAGCATCGGGTGAGAGGCGCGAACTGAGGGAAGGGCAGGTTAGGTCGTGGCGCCAGCCTGGCTGACGGTAGCCGCGTGGGTATATCTATCGGTCTGTTTCTGTTGCGTCGGCATCATTGCCTACGACATCGGCTTTAGTCGCCGACGCCAGCCGATGGGCGTGATGAATTTCGTCTTCCCGATCACCGCGCTGTACTTCGGCCCGTTCGCGCTCGCGCTGTACTGGCGCTGGGGGCGAGCCGCCGCCCGGACGACGACGGCATCGACATCCATGAGCCGCGCAGAGGTGTCCCATGCAGCCATGGCCTCTGCGGGCGACGGCATGCAGATGCACGGCGGCCAGAACGCTCATCAGGAGATGGCTGGCGCCGCCGGGCCAGACGGGGCTGACGAGCCAGCACCGGCCGGTGAGCGCGCCAGGCCGTGGTGGGTCACGATGGCCATCGAGGTGAGCCACTGCGGCTCTGGATGCACTTTGGGCGATGTGATCTCCGAGTTCGCGATTTTCTGGCTGGGCCTCACGATTGCGGGAGTCACCCTGGGGGCTGAATACGTCGGCGACTACATTTTCGCGCTTGCGTTTGGCATCATCTTCCAGTATTTCGCGATCGCGCCGATGCGCGGCCTCGGATTGAAGGATGGCCTGATTGCGGCGGCCAAGGCGGATTTCATATCGCTGACCGCGTTCGAGGTCGGGCTGTTCGGCTGGATGGCGATCATGGCATTCGTGCTGTTCCCGGCCCCGCACCACCTCATGCCCAGCTCGGCCGCGTACTGGCTCCTCATGCAGATCGGCATGATCATCGGATTCCTCAGCTCGTGGCCCGCCAACGTCTGGCTGGTCAAACGCGGCATCAAGGTGCCCATGTGAGCCAGCGCCCGGGGCGCACCGGCCCGGCGGTTCACGACCGCCAGGTGATGAGCGCGTCCAGGGCCTCGACGTGCGCGCCCCGGACCAGCAGGGGGTTGACTTCCAGGGACTCCAGGTGGTCGCCGAGGTCCGTGGCGACGGCGGCGATGCGGGCGATCACTTCGGCCACGCGGTTCAGGTTGGCGGGCTCCGCTCCACGGGCACCCTGGAGAACGGCGGCGCCGCGCAGTTCGCCGAGTGCGCACCGGATCTCGGCCGGGCCGGCGGGCAGGACACGGAGGGCGGCGTCGCGCAGGACCTCGACCCAGACGCCGCCCAGGCCGACCGCCAGGACCAGGCCCCAGGCCGGGTCGCGGACGACGCCTGCGATCAGCTCGATGCCGCCGGTCCGGTAGGGCTGGATCAGCACGCGAACGTCCTCGCCGCCCGCGGCGCAGGCGGCCGCGCGGACGTCGCGGTAGGCCACCCGGACCGCGCCGGCGTCGGGCAGCGCCAGCCGGACGGCGCCGATGTCGGTCTTGTGGGCGACGCCGGCCGCGACCGCCTTGAGCACCACGGGATAGCCGAGTGAGCTGGCCACTTCGACCGCCGCCGCCTCGTCCGCCGCCCGCTCGGTGGGCACGACCGGCACGCCGTGGGCGGCCAGCACCGCGGCGGCCCGGTCTTCGGCCCACGTGCCGCTGGCCCCGGCCCAGGTCCCGCTGACCCCGGCGAGCGGACTGACGGCCGGATCGGCGCCTTGTCCGGCCGGATCGTGCGGCGCCCGGCCCCGGCGGCCGGGCCCGGTCCTCGACCGCCTCCTGGCGCGCCCGGGACCAGCGGACCGCGGCCCCGATGGCCTGGATGCCGTGCTCGATGCCGCCGGTCACGGGCGGGTACCCGGTGCTGGCCTGGAACTCGCGGCCGAACCCGGTGATGTCGGTCAGCGAGTTGCTCACCACGATGACCGGCCGGGGCGCGGCCGCGATCCGGGCCGCGGTGGCCTCGAACAGCGCACGAATCGCGGGCGGGTCGGCGGGCACATCACGCGGAAGGTCGGACAGCAGCAGAACGGAATCGATCCCCGGGTCGGCGGCCACGATCTCCAGCGCCCGGCCGAGCAGCGTCCGGTCCATCACGACGTAGCCGGTCACGTCCAGCGGATTGGCCACCGTCGCGAAGGCGGGCAGGATCGCGGCCAGCGCCGCGACCGTGCGCGGGAGCGAACGCCGGCAGCTCCAGCCCCTCGTCCTGGGCCCGGTCCGCGATGATCTCCGATGCGCCGCCGGACGGGGTGACGACGCCGAGCCGCGGCCCCGGCAGCGGCCCGGCCGCGAGCAGCCCGGCCGTGATGATCAGGTCCTCGATCGAGCGGACCCGGGCGATGCCCAGCTGGCGGAACACGGCGTCCATCACGCCGTCGTCGCCGACCAGCGCGCCCGTGTGGGCCTGGGCCGTGTGCCGGGCCAGGTCGCTGCGCCCGACCTTCAGCGCGACGACGGGCTTGCCCGCGGCCAGCGCCCGGCGCGCCGCGGCGGCGAACTTCTCCGGCTGCCGCACCGACTCCAGGAACAGGGCGATCACCCTGGTGTCCGGGGTCGTCCACCAGGTAGCCGACCACGTCGGCGACCGACAGCATCGACTCGTTGCCCATCGACACCAGCAGGCTGACGCCGATGTTGCGGGCCTGGGCGAAGGTGAGCACCGAGCTGGCCAGCGCGCCGCTCTGCAGCACCACGCCGACCGGGCCGCGCAGCAGCGGCGGCGGGATCGGCAGGCCGTACGGGGTGATGCCCGCGGCGGCGTTGATGTAGCCGTTGCCGTTCGGGCCGAGGATGGTCAGGCCCCGGTCGCCGGCGAACGCGGCCACCTCCGCCTCGCGCCGCGCCCCGTCGGCCCCGGTCTCGCCGAATCCCGAGGTGAGCACGACGTAGGCGCGGATGCCGGCCTCGGCGCCGGCCCGCAGGACGGGCAGCACGGCATCGGTAGGAACCATGACGAAGGCCAGGTCGACCGGGCCCGGGACGTCGGCCAGCGACGGGTAGGCCTTCTCACCGTGCACGATCTCGGCCCGGGGATTGACCAGATGGACCGGCCCGGGAAAACCGTGCCCGCGCAGGTTGCCGAACGTGCCGGCCGACCAGCCCGAGCGGTCGGACGCCCCGACCAGGGCGATGGACCGGGGATGGAACAGCGCGCGGAGCCCGGCGGGCCCCGCGCTCACTTCGCCTCCGCCTTCACTCCGCCTCCGCCTTCTCGGGCGCCGGCTGGAAGCACGGCAGGCCCGCGTCCCCGATCTGCCTCACCACCATCCGGACCGGCATGCCGATCCGGACGCCGCCCGGCTCGGCGTCCACGATCCGGGCCATCATGCGGGCCCCCTCGTCGAGATCGATCAGCGCGACCGTGAACGGCGCCTGGCTCGCGAACTCGCCGAACGCGCGGTGCGCCACCGTGTAGGAGTAGACCCGGCCCGTTCCGGCCGCGATGAACCAGCGCAGCGGGCTCGCCAGGCAGCGCGGGCAAACCGCCCGGGGATAGAAGATCACCGCCTGGCAGGCGTCGCACCGCTGCAGCCGGAGCTGGCCGCCGGCGATCCCCTCCCAGTAGGGCCCGGTGTCGGCGTCGGGAACCGGCTTCATGGTCAGATCCTTCCCAGGATGACGGTCGCGGACGACGACAGCACCCCGCCGGTGCCGTGGACCAGCGCGACCTCGGCCCCCGGCACCTGGCGCGGAGCGGTTCGAAGTCGCCGCGCAGCTGGCGGACGGCCTCGATGAGCAGGAAGATCCCGTACATACCGGGATGGGTGTAGGCCAGTCCCCCGCCGTTGGTGTTCATCGGGAACGCCCCGCCCGGCGCGATGCGGCCCCCGGCCACGAAGTCCCGCGCCTCGCCGGGCTTGCAGAAACCCAGCGATTCCAGCGTCAGCAGCACGGTGATCGTGAAGGAGTCGTAGATCTCGGCCACGTCGATGTCGTCGAGGGTCACGCCGGCCATCCGCAGCGCCGCCGGGCCGGACCGCGCGGCGCCGGTGACGGTGAGATCGGGCATGTTCGGGATAGTGGCGTGGGTATGGGTCTCCCCGTGGCCGAGGATGGCCACCGGCCGGGTGGCCACGCCGGGCCAGCGGTCCTCCGCGGCGACCACGACCGCGCCGCCGCCGTCGGTGACCAGGCAGCAGTCGAGCTTGTGCAGCGGCTCGCAGATCATCGGCGAGGCGAGCACGTCGTCCACCGTGATCGGGTCGCGGTAGTAGGCGCGGGGGTTGAGCCGGGCCCACTCGCGCGCCGCGACCGCGACCTGGGCCAGGTCCTCGCTCGTCGTGCCGTGCACGTACATGTGGCGCATGGCGGCCATGGCGTACGCGCCGACCGGCAGGGGCAGGCCGTACGGCAGCTCGAACTGGGCCGTGAGCTCGGCCGGGCGCGGGGCGTTCCGGCTCCGGCTCGTCCGCTGGGTGCTGCCGTAGGCGATGAGGGCCACGTCGATCAGGCCGGCCTGGATCGCCGCCGCGGCGTGGCCCGCGTGGGCCTCGAATGACGCGCCGCCGATGTTGGTCCCGTCGGTGTAGCCCGGCTGGATGCCGAGGTATTCGGCGAGCGTCATCGTCGGCGACCAGCTCCAGGCGCCGGCCGTGAACACCGCGTCGACGTCGCCGGCGGTCAGCCCGGCCTCGGCCAGCGCCGCCTTGGCCGCCAGGGCCTGCTGGGACAGGACGGTCAGGTGCGGCGTCTTCCCGATATCGGACTCGGCCACCCCGACGATGGCCGCGCGCCGACCGCTCATTGAGGCCCGCTCACTCCCCGATCCCGCCCAGCCGGGCGTGGCCCTTGAGCAGGTTGCGGGCGATCGTCCGGCGCTGGATCTCGTCGGTGCCCTCGTAGATCCGCAGCAGCCGGAGCTCGCGGTACCAGCGCTCGACCGGAAGCTCCTTGGTGTAGCCCATGCCGCCGTGGATCTGCATCACCCGGTCCACGACCTGGTTGGCCATGACCGCGCCGTTGAGCTTGGCGATCGAGGAGGCGTGCCGGGCGTCCAGGCCCTGCTGCACGCGCCAGGCCGCGTACAGGGTGAGCCACTTGGCCCCTTCGATCTCGACCTGCGAGTCGGCAATCTGCCACTGGATGGCCTGGTAGTCGGCGATGGGATGGCCCATCGACTGGCGGATCTTCGCGTAGTCGATCGCCATCTGGAGCAGCCGCTCGGCGGAGCCGATGGCGCGGGCCGGGATCAGGTACCGGCCCTGCCGGATCCACGACATGGCCAGGTCGAAGCCCTTGCCGGCCTCCCCGAGAATGTTGCCCGCCGGGACCCGGACGTCCTCGAAGACCAGCGACGCCGGGCCCCACTCCCCCATGGTCGGGATCGGCTCGGACTTCCAGCCCATGTCCCGGTCGACGAGGAAGCACGTGACGCCGGCGTCCGGCACGACCGCGAAGACCATGACGAAGTCGGCCTCGTTGCCGCGGGTGATGAAGGTCTTCTCGCCGTTGATGACGTAGTCGCCGCCGTCGGGGCGGGCCGTCGTCCGGATGTTCCGGGCGTCGGAGCCCGCGCCGGGCTCGGTGATGGCGAAGCACGAGATCCGCTCGCCCTCGATCGTCGGGAGCAGGTAGCGCTCGCGCTGCTCGTCGTTGGACGCGTAGAGGATGTTGTCGGCGTAGCCGCCGAACGCGAACGGCACGAAGGAGCGGCCGCACTCCATCATGACGATCGCCGCCATCACCGCGCCGAGGTCCATGCCGCCGTACTCCTCGGGGGTGTTCACGCCCCAGAATCCGCTGCGCCGGGCCTTCTTCTGCAGGTCACGCAGGACACCCGGGTCGATCCCCGGCCGGCCCGCCCGCTCGTTGCGGAGCACCTCCGGCTCGAGGGGCATGACCTCCTTCTCGATGAACGAACGCACGGTGTCCCGTATCTGCCGCTCCTCGTCGCTGAGCGAGAAATCAACCATCGGCCGATGCCCTTCCGATCTATTTTCTAGAATCCTGCTCTAGTACTACTCTGAGGCTGACCGCAGGCGGCCTGGTTGTCAACTGGACGGGCGTATGGGACGCAAGCCGACAAGTAATGCCTGGCAGTGGAGCCGTTCCGCGGAGACGCGGCGGGTCCTGCTCGAGGCGGCCCGCGCGGAGTTCGCGGCCCACGGTTACGACGGCGCCAGCGTCGCGAATGTCGTCGAGCGCGCGGGCTCCAGCGTCGGCAGCCTCTACCATCACTTCGGCGGCAAGGCCGAACTGTTCGTGGCCCTCTGGCAGGACCACCAGGATGCGCAGGAACAGCGGGCGGTCGGCGCGGTGGCCAAGGAACGGGCGGCCGGCCAGGACGACCCCCTGGCGCTGTTCATCGCCGGCGCCCGGGCGTTCCTCGACGGATCATGGGAGCATCGCGACGTCGCGTGCCTGTTCATGACCGGAGACGGGCCGCCCGGCTTCGAGATGATGCGGCGGACCCGCGGCCACGAGTGGATCCGGCAGAACGCGGTCCTGCTCGGCGCCAGCGCCGACCCGGTCGACCGGGTCACGGTCGCCGTGCTCACCACGATCATCGCCGAGACGGCCCGGGAGATCGCGGCCAGCGCGTCCCGCCCGGAGGCGGACACCCTGGCCGACGCGGCCATCACGCTCATCCGCCGCCTGGACCCCCTGCGCCCCTCGGCTCCCTGAGCGGAGCGCCGCGCCGAGCGGCGAAGGCCGGCGCCACGAGGTGCACTGCCGCTCGCGTCAGGTTTAAACCGCTGTGTGATGCGTAACATAAGGGGGTGCCTGACACCCGGAACTGCGAGCAATGCGGGGTTACGTTCGTTCTGCGCCGGGAGCATGACCGGTTCTGCTCCCCCGCGTGCCGGGTGACCTGGAACCGCGAGCATTCGGCGGACACGGATCCCGCCGCCGAAGTCCGGGCGCTCGAGTGGTCCGTCACCGCGATGCGTGATGTGACCGAGCGGCTGTCCGGGTACCGCACGCAGGACCAGGCGCGGGCGCTCACCATGGTCGGCGAGGCGGTGTGGTGGGTCACGATCGTCGACGCCCGGCTGGTTCGCCATTACCTCGACGTCTACGACGGCGTGATGGCGCGCCAGGCCCCGGCCGAGCGCCGGCTGATCGAAGGCACCCTGGCCGGGCTGCGTTTCGTCCGGAACCAGATGGGCGTCGAGGCCGGCTACGTCGACTTCGTCGAGGCCGGGGCGGGTGGCGCCGACGGACCCGATTACGGCGACCGCCAGGTCAGCGCGTGGCGGTGGAGGCCGATGCCGGAGCCGGCCCTCAGCTCACCGGCCGAGCGCGGGCAGGCGTGGGAGATGGCGCGGTACCGGGCGTACGACGCTCACCTGGCCGGCGAGACGATCGGCGAAGTGTTCGGCCGGGCGGCGGCGTTCCTGGACCGGGCGGCCAGCGAAGCCGCGTCGGTGACCGACATCAGCGCGCTGGCCGGCGGCGCATGACCTGGCCGGTCGACCGGCCGAGGTAGGTCCCGGCCCCGCTCAGGCCGGGCGGGCCGGTCAGTCCTCGTCGGTCCAGTCAGGACGCTGGCGGCTCGCCGGGCGGCGACGCTCCACGTCCTCCGCCCCATAGCCGTCGGCCCGGTACGCGTCCGCCCCGTACGGGTCGCCCCGGTACGAGTCGCCCTCGTACGCGTCGCCCTCGTAGGCGGCGGCCTCAGCGATGCGGCTGAGTTCCCCGGTGTCGTCCTTCTCGTCCCAGAACGGATCACGGGCCGGGGCGCGCGCCCGTCCGGCGTGCCGCGGGGCCCCGTGGCGCGCCGCGCCCTGCACGTCCCGGCGGGTGATCGCGAGGTAGGCGACCAGGCAGAAGATCGCCGCGGTGAGGGCGATGGCCACGCGCCCGTCGCCCCAGCCGAGGCCGCCGACGCTGCGCGGCTTGCCCGTCCAGTCGGCGAACGACGCGCCCAGCGGCCGGGTGGCCACGTAGGCGAACCAGAACGAGAAGATCGGGTTCCAGTGCAGCAGCCAGTAACCGAGCGCGGGCACGGCGATCACCGCGGCGAACAGCAGAGCCGAGTGCAGGTACCCGAGGTGGAGGGTGATCGCGGCCAGGTCGCCGAGCGCCGTGCCCATGGCGAACGTGGCGACGACCGCGGCCCAGTAGAAGACCTCCCGGCGGGGGGTGTCGATGCTGTGGATCGACAGCGTCCGCTCGGTCCGCCCCCAGATGACGAACACGGCCAGCAGCACCAGGGCGTAGAGGATGCTCGACTCGGTGTACGGCACGCCGAACCCGACGTGCAGCACGTCGGCGGCCATGGTGCCGAACACGCCGACCATGACCACGGCGAACCAGTAGGTCCAGGCGATGTAGCGGCGCACCGAGAACTGCAGCACCAGGGCGATCACGAAGCCGATGAAGCCGAAGCCCACGGCGATCTTGGGGTTCATGGCGTGGACGAGATAGTCGGACGTCGATTCGCCCAGGGCCGTGGAGAAGGCCTTGATCACCCAGAAATAGACGGTGATCTCGGGCACCCGCAGGGCGCGGCGGTTCGCCCGCCCTCGGGGGAGGCTTCGGTCGTTGACCACCTCCACAGTATGTCC
>CAVQZM010000059.1:0-94797 GCA_963718475.1 uncultured Actinomycetes bacterium
ACGTGGCCGACCGGGGCAGTTTTTACGACAAAACCGGGGCGATCAGGGACGTGCTGCAGAACCACCTGCTCCAGGTCCTCGCCACCGTCCTGGCCGACCCGCCGGACGGAACCGGCCTGGATTCCTGGCGGGTGGCCAAGTCGCAGCTGATCGGCGCGCTGCAGCCGCTGGCCACCGAGCGCACCGTCAAAGGCCAGTACGAGGGGTACCGCGAGGTCGCCGGGGTGGAGCCGAATTCCGCGACCGAGACCTACGTCGCGGTCAGGCTGGCCGCCGACTCCTGGCGCTGGGCCGGCGTGCCGATCCTGATCCGGGCGGGCAAGTGCCTGCCGGTCACCGCGACCGAGGTCAGCATCAGATTCCGGCGCGCGCCGCACGACGCGTTCGGGCTCGGGGACCAGGCGGCGGCGAACGGGCTGCGGTTCCGGATCAACCCGGACAACCAGGTCGGCCTCACCGTGGTCGGCAAGAAGCCCGGCGCGGGCTGGCAGCCGGAGGCGGAGGAGCTCACCTTCGCCGAGCACGCCGGCTCGGACATGCGCCCCTACGACCGGCTCATCGGCGCCGCGCTCAGCGGAGAACGCTGGCTGTTCGCTCAGCAGGACACGGTCGAGGCGTCCTGGCGGGTGGTCGGCCCGGTCCTCGGGAACGTGGGCCCGGTGTATCCCTACGCGCGGGGCAGCTGGGGCCCGGAGCAGGCCGGTAGCCTGCTGCCCGCCGGTGAGGCGTGGCACGACCCGACGGCCTGAGCCGTTCGTGATCACGCCGGCCGTGTCCCGTTCGGGAAAAGTACTGCGAACTAGGCGACCGCCTTCCCGGTCCCAGCGGCCGGGCTGAGGCGCGGCCGGGGATGGGCCGGCCGGGATCACCGCGGCGGGCGACGGCCGCGATGCGCGACCACCAGGGACAGCCCGCCCAGGACGACAGCCACGGCCGTGCTGGCCGCGAAGATCGCCGGCAGCCGGATGCCCACGCTGGCCAGCGGGCCCACGCCGAACGCGGCGATACCGTAGCCGACCTGGTAGCAGGCGATCACCCCGCCGGTGACTATGGCCTGGCTGCCGGCGAGTTTCTCCTGCCCGAAGCTGATCGTGAGCGGCAGCAGCGCCGAGCAGCCCAGTCCGGCCAGGGGAGAACGCGGCCACGTCCGCGGCGGGCGCATTCCTGGGCAGGACCGCGATCAGCACGAATGCACCGGCGAGCACGAACGGGAAGGCCGTGGAAGGCGGCCCGGCTGGGCAGCCAGCGCTGGATCGCGGCCAGCAGCACCCGCCCGGCCGTCACCACGGCCCAGAACCCGGTCAGTGCGAGGGACGCGGTCGCCGCTCGCCCCCCAGCGACTGTGATGTCCAGCTGCGGACCAGTTGCCGTTCATCGTCTCGCAGAACCCGTACAGGACGGCGAACACCGCGAACATCCAGAACCCGGCCGGAAGCTGGCGTGCCATCCACGCTGAACCGCCTGCGGCCCGGGCGATACCGGACGAAGGGGCAGGCGCAGGCTGAGCGGCGATCAAGGCCAGAGAGCAGGCCGGCGGCGAGCAGCGGCAGGCCGATCCAGAACCCGAAGCCGACGAACGCCGCGACAAATGCCGGCGCGAGGGCCGTCCCCAGGCCGAGCAGTGCGTTCAGGACCAGTACGGACTTGTCCACCGCCGCGGGATGGAACGCGGCCGCCAGGGTATTGAGCGACGGCACCGTGAGCCCGAAGCCAGCGCCAAGGCAGGCGGTTGCGGCCAGCAATAGCGCGTAGGCGACCGCGTGCTGGTGCGCGACGGGCCAGCTCGCGATCAGCAGCACCATCGCGAGCAAGGTCCGCCACGAGGCCGGCCAGGTACATGCTCTTCTCGCTGACGCGCCTGGTCAGGCCGGGCCAAAGCAGGCCCGCCCCGAGCAGCGAGGCGACGATAGCGGTGCTCACCTGGGGCACGAACATCAGCCCGTACTGGCTGCTGGACAGGCCGTAGGAGCTGCCGGCGGTGAAAATCGTGCTCGCGGCGGGAAAGGTGACCAGAACGATGCCCTGCACCAAACCGGCGGCGTTAACGGCGGCGCTCTCAGCCCGGCTAGCCATCGCCGGGCACGCCGTAGGAAGGGGCCGCTTCCGGGTTCAGCGCCCGGATCAGGTAATCGGCCTTCTGGTCCCGCCAGATCTCCCACAGGGCCTTCAGTTCACCGAACGGGTCGTCGCTGAAGTCCACCCGCAGGTCCGTCACCGGCCACGGCACCGACTCCACGACCTGAAGGCCGGCCGAGCGCACCGGCCCGGCCTCTCCCCGGCGGCGCTACAGTGCACTGCGGTGCGCCCGGCCGCGACGACCATCCCGAACGGTCTCGTCACCGACACGCCGCCGGATGGACTCCCGGTACTGCTCCCCGGTCCGAATCATGGTGGCAATCTCCTCAGCAGTCGCTTCCGGCCAGCGGGGCGAGCCTGCGGTAGCGGCGGTCGTGGCAGGTCAGCGGGAACCTCCCGTTCTGGGCGAGCCGCGGGCCTCATCTGCGGGATAGATGAACGCTACCAACCGCATCTATTCAGCCGCTGAGCCCAGCGCATGGACCGGAGTATGGTCGTATCCACAGATCAGAACGCTGTTGGCGGTGAGGGCGGTGCCTGACACCCTGAGCCAGGGCGGGGACCGTGAGCCCAGCCGGTGGCCGCGCCGCGTGGCGGTGGCCGCCGTGCTCGTGCTGGTGGCCGTGGTGATTGTGCTGCACCTGCCGCGGTCACGGCATTCAGCGGCGCCGCCGGTCCGGGCGGCTTCGGGCGCCGCGACGCCCGCGGCCGGGCTGGCTGGCGGTACCCGACGGGATCACGGGGCCGGCCTTGTCCTGGCCTGGCGGTCTCCGGCTGCCGGCGACCGGACAGCAGCCGGCGTGGTTCTGGCCGGCCACCGGCCAGGCGGTGCCGATCGGCGGCCTGCCGCCGCAGCCGTCTGGCTACCAGTTCACCCGCGCTGCGGGCGGCTGGGCGGTGCAGGCTGGTCCTGGTGCCCAGGCCGGCTGCGGCAGTTGCGCCGGACCGCTGCGTGCTGTCTATTTCCTGGCCGATCGCGCGGGGTCAGTGACCCGGGTGGGGCTGGCCGAAGCGGTCGCGCCGGGCGCCGCTGGCACGCTGTGGCTGACCAGCTACCCGCCGGACGCTGATCTGCGCACCACCGCAGGCATAGCGCGGGAGGTCAGCATCGCTGGCGCGCCGCTCGGGCCGCAGTTGCGGCTTCCGGCCGGGTACCTGATCGAGCAGGCGACCGGCCGCGGCCTGCTGCTGGCACCAGTGACCCAGCAGCCGGGAACGATGGCCTACAAGTTGTGGGATCCAGCCGCTCCGCAGGCCAGTCGCACCTTTGATGGAGTGATCGCGGCGAGCGCCACCCAGATCGCCTGGGCGGCGCCGTGTATCGCACGCTGCCGCGTCCAGGTGCTGAATCTGGCCACCGGCCGGCAGGTATCGGTCGAGCTGCCCGGGGGCAGGTCGGTGGCCAATGCGGCCTTCAGCCCCGACGGCAGCTTCCTGGCCCTCCAGGTGAGCTTCAGCAACAACGCAGACGACGGCGAGCTGGCGATGCAGCTGGAGCTGGTGTCCATGGCCAGCGGCCGCCTGACGGTCGTGCCCGGGACCTGGGTGAGCAGCGATGCCCTGGTCAGCTTCGGCTGGCCCGCCAGCAGCGACAGCCTGGTTGCTGAGCTGAGCTTCACGACCAAGGTGCAGCTAGCGTCGTGGCGCCCAGGTGCCAGCCGGCCGGCCATCGCGGTGCTCGGGCCACGGCAGAGCCCCGCCTCCCTGGCCATCGGGCAGTACGCCCCCTAGCGTCAGCAGGGTCCGTCGCAACAGCTCTCGGAGTATTAGTCGAGCAACTGTCACGCTGCCGGGCCCGGACACCTACGTGACCCTGTACCGCGCTGAGGAAGAAGGAGTAATCACGTAGTCCTTCGCTGCACCAAACCGGCGGCGTTGACGGTGGCGCTCTCAGCCCGGCTAGCCGGCCTCGTTCCCTGGGAATTCATGCCCGTTCGGCTTCGGGCGCGATGAGCTCGACCGTCGGGAAGTAGATGCGGTACCGCGCGACGTCCCGGGTCAGCAGCCGGTACCTGCGGACTGCGGCATGCGCGCCGATGTAGAAGTCCGGAAGTGGGGATCGCTTCTGGCCGCCCCTCTTGCGGTAAGCCATAAACGCCTTCCCGGCTACGAAGCCCGCCTCGTACGGCAGCGCCTCACGCTGGAAGTCTTCGGCGGGAACGGTGTCGTCGAGATCCTCGATCCCGTCGAACCCGGTCGACACCTCGGCGTACACGATCGGGTTGATCACCAGCAGGCCGTCGTCCCGCGCCTGGGCGAGAGCACCCTCGGACCAGTCAGCCCACGCGGGATCCTCGGTGACGATGTCGAGGATGACGCTGGATTCCACCAAGGTGGCTGGCGGTGCGGCAGCGACAGACAGGCGAGCTCGCGGCTCACTCGCCACGAACCAGCTCCAGGAGCTGGTCCGTGCCATGGTGGTCGTCGCCCGTCCGCGCATCCGGCGCACCAGCCGTTGCCCCCGGGTCGCACTGCCCTGGATCTGGACGAAACGGGAGCTGGATGGAGGCCTAGACGGCCCTTGGTGGAGCTAAGGGGATTCGAACCCCTGACCTTCTGCATGCCATGCAACGCGCTACCAACTGAGCTAAAGCCCCTACGTGACAACCCCGTCGTGCGGAACGCAGATAGCTTACAGGCTTCCGGGCGCTCGTTCGTACCGGCCCGCCGGGACCCCGCACACGCGGCCCAGCGCAAGCAGACCCTGGTCAGCAGCCCGGGGCGCCGGCCAATCTTACTGCGGCTTACGGCCGAGGGCTCCGTACGCCGGCAGGCCCGCCTCCGTATCGCTGACCGCCGGTTCCGGGTTCCAGTGGTTCAGCGGCACGACGCCCGGGTCGACGATGTCCAGGCCGTCGAAGAAGCGGGCGACCTCGGCCTGGGTCCGCAACCGCATCGCGACGGCCGAATGCTGGTTGTAGCGCCCGCTCGCCTTGGCCACGGAGTCGGCCTGGATATCGCTGGCCCCGTGCGAGATGGCCAGGTAGCTGCCGGACGGCACCGCGTCCATCAGCCGCGACGTGATGGCGTACGGGTTGTCCTCGTCCGGGATGAAAGCAGGATGCCCAGCAGCAGCACCGCGACCGGCTGGCTGAAGTCGAGCGTGCCGGCCGCCCCGGCCAGGATCTTTTCGATGTCGCGGGCGTCGGCGTCGATGTAGGCGGTGGCTCCCCGCGGGTCGCTGGTGAGCAGGGCCCGGGCGTGGGCCAGCACGATCGGGTCATTGTCGACGTAGACGATCCGGGATTCCGGCGCCGCCCCCTGGGCCACCTCGTGGGTGTTGCTGGCGGTCGGCAGGCCGGTCCCGATGTCCAGGAACTGGCGGATGCCGAGATCGGCGGCCAGGTGCTCGACACCCGGGCCAGGAAGGCCCGGTCCGCGCGGGCGACCTGCGCCACGACGGGTGCGACCTCCAGCACCTTCTCGGCTGCCTCCCGGTCCGCCGCGAAGTTGTCCTTGCCGCCGAGCCAGTAATCCCAGATACGCGCCGGGTGGGCCACGCTGGTGTCGAACTCCCGCGGCTCGGCCGCGCCCTCTGGCACTACGCTGCGGAAAAATTTGCCGTCCGTTGCCACGTCCGATCCTCCCGGTCGCGCCGAGCATTTCGCCGTTCGTCATCCTATGCGTGTAAAGGTTAACGATCAGCGCGGTCGGGGAGGAGCGAGCGATGTGCGCCACCGATGACGATGCCGGGGTCACGCCAGTCGAAGCGCTGCCGGTGAACCTCGAGTGGCGGGGAGAGGTGCTTCCGCTCGAGCCGGTCGACGAGCTGTCCATCCTCACCGTGTGCGACAACACGGTGGACATGCTCCTGCCGGACGAGGGTCCCACCTTCCACCTCACCGCCGCGCCCGCCGAGTAGCGGCCCCGCACGCAGGCAAGCCAGCTCCGCAGCTCGTCATTCACTACAACTAGTAGTACTATTTCCTGTCGGAGGAATCCCCGTGAATGATGACTGGACCAGCTTCGCAGCGTGCCGTCAGCCGGACGTAGACCCGGAGTGGTTTTTCCCGGTCGGAGACATCGGCCCGGCCCTGGGCGAGGTCGCCATGGCGAAAGCCGTGTGCGCCGGATGCCCGGTCGCTCGGGAGTGCCTGGAGTGGGCCCTGCGGGAGGGCGAGGGCGCCGGCATCTGGGGCGGTGCCACCCCCGAGGAGCGGCGGACGATAAGGGCCGGGCGCCGCGAGTGGGCCAAGATGAAGATGTCCCGCATCCCGCGCAGCGCATAGAAGCCCCGCGGCCCGCCCAGCGCGCCGGAGTCCCGCCTCCCGCGCAGCGCGTAGCACGCGATCACCAGCGCGGCTTAGGCTCCGTCCCCCGCCAGCGGCAGGCCCGCCCTCCGCGCCTGTTCGAAGTCGTCGTCGACCACGCCGACCGCCCGGCCCGCCGCATCCAGGTCGACGCCCCGGCCGCGGCCCGGTAACCCGAGTGGCAGTGCACCCACACCTCTCCCCCGGGGACCTCGCCGAGACGCCCGGCCAGCTCGTGCAGGGGAATGTGCACCGCACCCTCGATGTGGGACTCGGCCCATTCCCGGTCCCGCCGCACGTCCAGGAGCGCGACGGGACGTTGACCGCGGACCGCCTCCAGCCCGGCGAAGTCCGTGACCGGGAGGCTGCGGAGCGGCTGGCCGCCGGACCAATCCGCCGGGTGGCCGGTGGCCGCCGCGTCCGGCCGGTCGATGCCGATCCGGACCAGCTCGCGCTGGGCCTCAGCGACCTGCTCCGGCGTCTCGCCGAGCAGGGTCAGCGGCGTCCCCCACGGGATCAGCCAGCCGAGATAGGTGGCGAAGCTGCCGTCCAGGCCGAAGCTCAGCGCCCCGGCCACATGCCCTGCGGCGAAGGCCCGGCGGGAGCGCAGGTCCACCACCCACTCCCCCGCCTCGATCCGCCGCCTCAGTCCGGCGGCGTCCGTGCGGGCCGGCGGGGACAGGTCCGGGCCGGGTGGCCCGGCCGCGTTGGCCGGGCCCATGTACGCGTAATAGGCCGGGAAGACATCGAGCGCGGCCAGCAGGTCGCTCACGTAGCGCTGCTCGTCCAGCGTCAGGACCGGGTTGACCCGCTGCTCCTGGCCGATGGTCGAGGACGTCCCCCGGGCCGGGCTCACCGAGCAGAAGCTGCCGAACCCGTGGGTCGGATATACGCCGGCATCCTCCGGCAGATCGGCGGCCAGGCGGTGCGCCGAAGCGTACTGAGCGTGGGCCAGCTCGCGGGTGTGCGCCGGGCCGAGCAGATCCGGGCGGCCGGTCGAGCCGTACAGCAGGGCCCCGCCCGTGAACACGGCGAGCGGCCGCCCCGCGGCCTCCAGCACGTACGACAGGTGGGTAAAGGTATGCCCCGGAGTGGCCAGGGCCCGCACCCGCATCGCCGGGCCGGCCTCGATCACGTCGCCGTCCTTGACCGGCACGCGGTCAAAGGTCACCTCGTCCGCCGCATTGACGTAGTAGGACGCCCGGGCCGCCCGGGCCAGCGCCAGGCCCCCGGTCACGTAGTCGTTGTGCAGGTGCGTCTCGAGCACGTGGGCGATCCGCACTCCCCGCGCCGCGGCCAGGGCCAGCACCCGGTCGATGTCCCGCTGCGGGTCGATGGCGAGGGCGGTCTCCCCGTCGTCGACCAGATAACTCCGGTCACCGAGCGTAGGTGTGTCGATGACGGCGACCTCCACGCCGGAATCTGCCGTGGTACCCATGCCACGTCCCCCTCCTGCCGGCAGTCCAGCCGCGATCTCCTTCTATATACCCTACCGGGTATCGTCGTCCCACTCGCAGGGACCACAGGCCTCGTCCTGCACGTACCCGCTCGGGTAGGTGTCACCCAAGGGGGCGAGCCGGCCTCTGCCACCAGAGATCAAACTCCTCACCAGCGGGAAGCTAGAGTGACGCGATGGACCAATCGGCGTGGGACGAGCGCTACGCGGGACCGGACCTGGTGTGGGGGGCGGGACCGAACCGGTTCCTGGCCGAAGAGGCGGAGCCGCTGGAAGCCGGCCGGGCGCTCGACCTGGGGACCGGCGAGGGCCGCAACGCGATCTGGCTGGCCGGCCGCGGCTGGCGGGTGACCGCCGTCGACTTCTCCGCCGTCGGCCTGGCCCAGGCGGCCCGGCTGGCCGCCGAGCGCGGGGTGACCGTGGACTGGGTGCAGGCCGACCTGCTGGACTACCAGGCTGAGCCGTACGCCTACGACCTGGTGCTCATCGCCTACATCCAGCTGCCGACCGCGGGCCAGGGGCGCCTGTTCCACACCGCGGTCACCGCGCTCGCCCAGGGCGGCACGCTGCTGGTCATCGGGCACGACCGGGACAACATCGCCCATGGCTACGGCGGCCCGCAGGATCCGGACCGGCTGTACACCCCCGAATTCGTGACCGCGGAACTCCAGGGGCTGACGATCCGGCGCGCGGAGCAGGTCCGGCGGCCGGTGCGGACACCGGACGGCGAGCGGGTGGCCATCGACACTCTCGTCCGCGCCGAGCGCCCGGCATAACCGCGCCCGCCGCCGCCGCGGTTACTGCCGGGTACGCATCCGGCCCGAATCCCCGGAATGCGGGACGCCTCCGGCGCGCTTCCACTGATATACCCCTCTGGGTAATTCTCAGTTAGCGACCAGGAGCTTGTCATGCGCACCCCGCTCTCCGGCACCGCAGCCGGCGAAGATGTCAGCTTCCGGACCACCTGCGGCCGGCTGATCCGGGTCGGGCTGCTCACCTTGGGCGGCGCCCAGCGTCCCGCCCGGCGGGTCAGCCTGGATATCGGCCCCTCGTCAGGCCGGGCGGGCAGCGCCTGGGCTGGCCTCACCGCCGGCGAGGCGCGGCAGCTGGCCGCGGCCCTGCTGGCCCAGGCGGCCGCCGCCGACCCCCGCGACCCGTTCGACCGGTAGTTCCCGGCCCACCCGGCGGCGTTACGGCGCTTCCGGCGATACGGCCGCCGCATCGGTCTCGGGCTGCGCCCCGCCCGGCCCGGAAAGCCCGGTGACCGCGGGCGCGAGCCGACCGGCCGAGCACCCAGAACGCCACGCCGATGGGGGCGAACACCAGCACCGGGATTAGTTCGGTGGCCGAGCCTGGACTACCGCCTGATGAGACCGTCGCGCCGGCGTTCGAGGAAGGCCCGCTCGGCTCCGTTGCCGGTCCGGGCGATGGCCGCGTCGTAGGCGGCCGCCGCGTCCTCCGGCCGGCCGAGACGGCGGAGCAGGTCGGCCCGGGTCGAGTGGAACAGGTAGTAGTCGTCCAGGCTCAGCTGGCCGAGCAGGGCGAGGGCCGCGGCGGGGCCGTGTACCTCGGCGACGGCCACGCACCGGTTGAGCGCCACGACGGGGGTCGGCGCGACCACGGCCAGCTGATCGTAAAGGGCGAGGATCTGCCGCCAGTCCGTCTCGGCGGCCACCGGCGCGTCCGCGTGCACCGCGTTGATCGCCGCCTGAAGCTGGTAGGGCCCCGGCTGGTTGCGGCGCAGGCAGGCCCGGACCAGGTCGTGGCCCTCGGCGATCATGGCCCGGTCCCAGCGGCCGCGGTCCTGGTCAGCCAGCGGGACCAGCTCGCCGCCGGCGGTGGTCCGCGCCGGGCGGCGGGCCTCGGTCAGCAGCAGGAGCGCCAGCAGGCCGGCCACCTCCGGTTCGTCCGGCATCAGCGCGGCCAGCAGCCGGGCCAGCCGGATCGCCTCGGCACACAGCTCGCCGCGGTGCAGGTGATCGCCGGCCGAGGCCGTGTATCCCTCGTTGAAGACGAGGTAGACGACGGCCAGCACGAGCGGGAGCCGGGCGGGCAGCTCGGCGTCCCGCGGCACCCGGTACGGGATCTTGGCCGCCCGGATCTTCCGCTTGGCCCGGACCAGCCGCTGCGCGATCGTCGTCTCGGGGACCAGGAAGGCGCGGGCGATCTCGGTGGTCTGCAACCCGGCGACCAGCCGCAGGGTGAGCGCCAGCTGCGCCTCGGGCCCGAGCGCCGGGTGGCAGCAGGTGAAGATCAGCCGCAGCCGGTCATCGCGCACCGGCCCCACCTCCTCCGGGCCCTCTGACTCCTCCTCGGCGCGCAGCAGCGTCGCCTGAGCCTCACGGCTGAAGCGGGACGACTCCCGCCGCAGCCGGTCCAGCGCCTTGTTCCTGGCCGTGGTGACGATCCAGCCGCCCGGGTTGGGCGGCACACCGTCGGCCGGCCAGCGTTCGGCCGCCACAGCGAAGGCTTCCTGGACCGTCTCCTCGGCGAGGTCGATGTCGCCGAAGAGGCGGACCAGCGTCGCCACGGCCCGTCCCGAACTCTCCCGGTAGGCCCGCTCGACGGCGGTGGCGTCGGCCACGGGCACCGGCTAGCCCTCCTGGAAGGGCCGGACCTCCACCGGCCCCCCGCACGCCGCCGAACCCCGCGCCGCCCAGTCCAGCGCCGCATCCAGGTCGCTCACATCGATGATCCAGAACCCGCCGAGCTGCTCCTTGGTCTCGGCGAACGGGCCGTCCGTGGTGACGACCTGGCCACCCTGGGCCCGGACCACCGTCGCGGTCGACGATGGGTGCAGGCCGCCCGCGAACACCCAGGCCCCGGCCGCCTTGAGCTCGTCGTTGTAGACGTCGACCGCCTTGTACGCCTGCTGCATCTGCTCCTCGGACGGCGTCGGCTCTCCCTCGATGATGTGCACGGCGAGCAGGTACTGCGTCATGTCGGTTCTCCCATCGTTCCGGGCCGCCGGAGTGGCCGCCCTTCATCCTCATCACGAACGCCGCCCCCCGGAATCGACACGCCCAAGAAAAAGATTCCCCGACGCCGAACGAGACGCGGCAAGGCTCCCGACCCGCCGCGTCGCATGCGACTCATGGGACTGACGAGGCCAGCGGTGCCAAGTAGAGGCCGGCCTCGAAGGCGGAGCGGGAGATCGGGTTGTGTTCCCCACAGGATCTGCGGAAAACACAACCCGACGTGGAGGCCCCCGACCCCAAACTCCCGCTGAGCGGCGCCCCGCATGGCCGGCGCCCCACATGACCGGCGCCCCACATGACCGGCGGGCGTGGGCGGATTTTTTCTTTTTTGTTTCCGGGCGGGGCTCTCGACCTTTCTTACGACTAAATCTATGTTGTGCAGGAACCTCCACTCCGCGTGCGGACGCCTGTCTACCGGCCGTCTCCTCACGCCTTCAGCAGTGCCGGTGAAGCAGGTGTCGGGAGGCATCATGGGCTCGTTTGGCATGTGGTCGCGACGGAAACTGTCGCGAGTCGCCGTCCTGGGAGCGGCCGCCGCCGCGGCGTCGCTGTCCCTCGCGGCCGCGGTCCCGGCCTCGGCCGCGCCCGCCGCGCCCGTCCGGCCCGCCGCGCCCGTCCGGCCCGCCGCGCCCGCGGCCTCCGCCAACTGCCCGTGGGTCGGCTCGAGCGCGCCGATCCCGCAGCGGGTCAGCCAGGTGCTGGCCAAGATGACCGTCGCGCAGAAGGTCTCGCTGGCCACCGGGGCCGGCGGCTCCAGCTACGTCGGTTCACGCCCGCGATCGGGTCGCTGTGCATACCGGCGATGAACCTGGAGGACGGCCCGGCCGGAGTCGGCGACGGAATGTCCAACGTGACCCAACTCCCTGCGCCGGTGGCCGTCGCATCGACCTGGGACACCTCGGCCGAACAGCTCTACGGCCAGGTGATCGGCGCCGAGCAGGCCGCGAAGGGCACCACCGACCTCGGGCCGACCATCAACATCGTGCGTGACCCGCGCTGGGGACGGGCCTTCGAGTCGATCGGCGAGGACCCGTATCTGAACGGGACGCTCGGCGCCGCCGACATCCGGGGGGTCCAGTCGGCCGGGGTGATGGCCCAGGTCAAGCACTTCGCCGTGTACAACCAGGAGACCAGCCGGAACACGCCGGCCGACAACGCGGTCATCAGCACCCGCGCCGAGCAGGAGATCTACCTGCCCGCGTTCCAGCAGTCGGTCCAGCAGGGCGCCGCGTCGTCGGTGATGTGCTCCTACAGCACCATCAACGGCACCTACGCCTGCCAGAACCCGTACCTGCTGTCCACGGTGCTGCGGCAGCAGTTCGGCTACGGCGGGTTCGTCACCTCCGACTGGGGCGCGACGCACTCCACCGTGGCCTCGGCCAACGCGGGCCTGAGCCAGGACATGCCCGGCAACGACGGGTACTACGGCAGCGCGCTGCAGGCCGCCGTGGCGTCCGGCGCGGTGAGCACCGCGACGCTCAACAACCTGGTCTCCCCCATCCTGACCCAGATGTTCACCTTTGGGCTGTTCGACGAGCCGCCGGCCGGATCGCCGGCCCAGACGGCCACCAGCCCGGCGCACGTCACCGACGCGGCCCAGTTGGCCGAGGAGGGCACCGTGCTGCTGAAGAACAGCGGCGGCGTGCTCCCGCTCAGCGCGGCGTCGGACCCGAAGGTCGCCGTCATCGGTGCCGACGCGTCGTCCAGCCCGCAGACCGCGGGCGGCGGCAGCGCGGGCGTCAACTCCAACGGGACCGTCACGCCGCTGCAGGGCATCACCGCCGCGGCGCCGGCCGGCGTCACGGTCAGCTACAACAACGGATCCTCCGACAGCTCCGCCGCCTCCCTGGCCGCCTCCTCCAGCGTCGCGGTCGTGTTCGTGAGCAACTACGAGTCCGAGGGCAGCGACCTGCCCAGCATCGACCTGCCCAGCTCGGAGAACAACCTGATCTCCGCGGTGGCCGCGGCGAACCCGCACACGATCGTCGTGCTGAACAGCGGCTCCGCGGTGACGATGCCGTGGCTCTCCTCGGTCGCCGGCGTGCTCGAGGCCTGGTACCCCGGCCAGCAGGACGGGACCGCGATCGCGTCGCTGCTGTTCGGCACCACCAATCCGTCCGGCCACCTCCCGGTGACGTTCCCGCAGTCCCTGTCCCAGGTGCCGGCCAGCACGGCGGCGCAGTGGCCCGGCCAGAACGGCACGGTGCAGTACTCCGAGGGCATCGACGTCGGCTACCGGTGGTACGACGCCAAGGGCCTTACCCCGCTGTTCCCCTTCGGCTACGGGCTTTCGTACACCACGTTCTCGTTCGGCAATCTGAAGGTCGGCTCTTTGACCCCGGGCGGCGCGGCCACGGTCAGCGCGACGGTGACCAACACCGGCAGCCGGGCGGGCGCCGACGTGGCCCAGCTGTACGTCACCGACCCGGCCGCCGCCGGCGAGCCGCCCCGGCAGCTGCAGGGCTTCGCCCGGGTCACCCTCCAGCCGGGCGCCAGCCAGACCGTCCAGTTCCAGGTCAGCCAGCACAACCTGCAGTACTGGAACTCCGGGACCAGCACCTGGGCCACGGCGACCGGCAACTACGGCATCACGGTCGGCGACTCCGACGCGAACCTGCCGCTGTCCGGCACGCTCGCGGTCTCCTCCGCGCAGCTCGGCCAGCCGGTGACGATCACCAGCCCGGCGCCGCAGGAGACGATCGCGGGAACCGGGGTGTCGGTGCCGGTGACGGCCAGCGACAGCACCGGCGGCCAGTCGCTCACGTTCTCGGCGACCGGCCTGCCCGCCGGGACGTCGATCTCCAGCTCCGGGACGATCACCGGGACGCCCAGCACGGCCGGGACCTCCACGGTCACGGTCACCGCGCGCGACGGCAACGGCGCGTTCGCGTCCGCCTCGTTCCCCTGGACCGTCGCGCCGTCCGGCTCGGGGATCGCCACCACGCCGCTGGTCGGCTACCAGGGGCTGTGCCTCGATGTCACCGGGGACAGCAACGCCGACGGGACCAAGGTCGAGATCTACACGTGCAACGGCACCAACGGGCAGCAGTGGACCGAGGAACCGAACGGGACGGCCCACGCGGACGGCAAGTGCCTCGACGTAGCCGGCGGCGGGACCGCGAACGGCACGCTCGTCGACCTCTACACCTGCAACGGGACCGGCGCGCAGGTCTGGCAGCCGCAAGGCAACGGTGCCATGCTTAATCCTCAGTCAGGTAAGTGCCTAGACGATACGGGCTGGTCAGCGACGCCAGGCACCCAAGTACAGATCTGGAGCTGCACCGGCGGCGCGAACCAGTCATGGAGCATCCCGTAACGAGGTGCGTCATGGAAGTTCCGCTCACTCCGCTGGAGTTCGCCCGCCGGACCCGGCGCCTGCACGGCCGCCGCGAAGGGGTCGTGGACGGCGATCTGCGCCTGACCTACGACCAGTTCTTCGACCGGTGTGACCGGTGGGCGTCCGTCCTGCAGGCGATGGGGGTGGCGCCGGGTGACCGGGTGGCCACGATCGCCCCGAACACGCACGCGCAGCTCGAGGCGTTCTACGCGGTCCCCCAGACCGGGGCGGTGCTGGTGCCGGTCAACTACCGGCTCAGCCCCGACGACTTCTCCTACATCCTGAACCATTCCGGCACCTCGGTGGTGTGCGTGCACGGCGACTACCTGGACACCGTCGACGGGATCCGGGACCAGCTACCGCAGGTGCGGCACTTCGTGTCGTTCGGCGGCCCGCGGGACGGCTGGATGGATTACGAGGCGGCGGTGGCCGCCGCGACCGGAGCGCCGGAGCGGCCGCCGGTCGACGAGCGGGACCTGCTCACGATCAACTACACCAGCGGGACCACGGCACGGCCCAAGGGCGTCATGATCACCCACCGCAACGCGGCGATGAACACGATCGGCACCCTGCTGCACCTGCCGATCGGCGTGGGCGAGCGCTACCTGTGGACGCTGCCCATGTTCCACGCCAACGGCTGGACCTACACCTGGACCGTGACCGCGGCGGGCGGCGTGCACATCTGCCTGCCGAAGGTGGACCCGGCCGAGGTGTTCCGGCTGATCCGCGAGGAACAGGTGAGCTGGCTGAGCGCCGCGCCCACCGTGCTGATCTCACTGGCGAACGCGTCCCCCGAGGTCCGCGGCGAGGTGCGCCCCGGGGTGCACGTCGTCACGGCCGGGGCGCCGCCGGCCGCCGCGACCATCGAGCGCCTGGAACGGGACTTCGGCTGGGAGGTGACCCACGTCTACGGGCTGACCGAGACCGCGCCGTTCATCACCGTGTGCGCCCCGCTGCCGGAGCACGACGAGATGGAGCCCGCCGAGCGGGCCGTGGTCAAGGCCCGCCAGGGCGTCGAACTGATCACCTCGGGCGAGCTGCGGGTCGTCTCGCCGGACGGTGACGAGGTGCCCGCCGACGGCCAGTCGATCGGCGAGATCGTGGTGCGCGGGAACGTCGTCATGGACGGCTACTACCGCGACCCGGAGGCCACCGAGCGGGTGATGGGCGACGGCTGGTTCCACACCGGCGACGCAGCCATCGTGCACCCCGACGGCTACGCGGAGATCCGCGACCGGATCAAGGACGTGATCATCAGCGGCGGCGAGAATATCTCCTCGGTGGAGGTGGAAGGCGTGCTGCTGCGTCACCCGGCCGTCGCCGAGGTGGCGATCGTCGGGCTGCCGCACGAGAAGTGGGGCGAGGCGCCGCACGCGTTCGTGGTGCTGCGCGACGGCGAGCAGGCCAGCGAGGACGAGCTGATCGCGTTCAGCCGGGAACGCCTGGCCCACTTCAAGGCCCCGCACGGGGTCACGTTCGTCGATGAGCTGCCTAAGACCGCGACCGGCAAGATCCAGAAGTTCGTCCTGCGCTCCGACGCCCCGAACCTGGTCCGCCAGTAGCACGGCCGCCGGGCGCTCAGTGCTCCCCGGCTGGTGGCCGGGAGAAGACGTTGATCAGGTTGCCGGCCGGGTCGCGGAAGAGCATCGACCGGTTTCCCCAGGGCTGGGTGACCGGGGGCATCACCCAGTAGACGCCGAGGGCGGAGATGCGCAGGTACTCGGCGTCGACGTCCTCGACCATGAAGTCGAGGACGACCTGGTCCTGGCCCGGCTGGCCAACGGCGGCCAGGACGGGCCCGCCGTCCGTCCCGTATTCGGTGAAGCGTGGCCGGGAGAAGCCCACCGAGGCGGGGCCGGCCGGGATCTCCACGTAGTAGTCGTTCAGCGCCACCGGCATGCCCAGGAGGCGGGCGTAGAAGCCGGCCAGTCCCTCGACGTCGTTGGTGACGATCCGGCTTTGCGCGAGCTCCATCCCGCTACTCCCGCCCGGCGGTGGCGACCGCGCCGGCCACGCCGCCGGCAGGCCCACGCTGCGGCCGTCCCGCAGGGCGAGGACCTCGGCCTGGCTCCACCCGGCGCGCAGTGCGAGGGCCGAGGTGATGGCCTCGGTGTAGGCGTTGCCGACGGCACCGGCGGTGGCCAGCATAAGAGCCGGGCGGGTCCGGGGGCCCAGCGTCCCGTACGTGCCAGTGGCCTGGCGGAGGGAGACGTAGGCCGCGAGGACCGCGGGCGAGTGGGCCATCTGCGCGTGCAGGTTCAGCAGGTTCCCGGTCGGCGAGAACTGGACGGCGGCCAGGAGGTGCGGCATGGCGGAGGAGCAGTACGGCGAGCAGGTCATCCAGGCCTGGAATCAGCACCGCCCGTATCTGGTCGACCTGGCCTTCCGGATGCTCGGGGACATCGGCGCGGCCGAAGATGTCGTGCAGGACGCGTTCTCCCGGCTGGTGGCCGCCCGGCGCGGCGAGATCCAGGACGACCGCGGCTGGCTGATCGTCGTGACCAGCCGGCTGTGCCTGGATCAGATCCGCTCAGCCCGGTCCCGGCGGGAACGGCCTCATGACGCCAGCGAGATCGAGTTCGTACCCGGCCGCCAGGCGGCCGCGGGCTACGACGCGCCGGGCGACCCGGCCGACCGGGTCACGCTGGACGACAGCGTCCGGCTCGCCTTGCTGGTGGTGTTGCAGCGGCTCAGCCCGGCCGAGCGCGTCGTCTTCGTGCTGCACGACATCTTCAGCGTGCCGTTCGAGTCCATCGCGCAGACCGTCGGCCGGACGGCACCTACCTGCCGTCAGCTCGCCCGGCGGGCCCGGCAGAAGATCGAGGACGGCCAGGGCGGCGTCACGTTCGACATCGGCGCGTCCGAGCACCGCCAGGTCACCGAGAAGTTCATCGCCGCCTGCGCGACCGGCGACCTCGATGGCCTGCTCGGCGTGCTGGCGCCCGACGTATGGGGCGACTTCGACGCCGGTCCTGGTCAGCCGGGCCCGCGTGGCGTGCTCCATGGCGCGGTCCGGGTGGCCCGGCACTTGCTGTACTTCTGGGGCCCAGGGGCGACCCTGGTCACTCAGCCAGTGGCCGGGCAGCCCGCCCTGCTCGGGTTCGTCGGCCGCAGGCTGGCGGGCGTCCTCGTCTTCACCATGCGCGACGGCCGGATCCAGGCCGTGCACGTGGTCGCCGGCCCCCGCCAGCTCAGTTTCGTCAGCTCCCAGCTCAGCTGAGACGCGAGCCGCCTCAGCCGGGCGCGGCGTCACTTTCTGCCCGGCCACCCCGTCCTTACCGGTGCCGGTCAACCGGCGGCCCGCGACACGCGCCACGCCCGGCGCGCCAACCCGAGGAGGACACCATCATGATCGAAACGCCAGCCACCGCCACTCCCCCGGCCGTCGCGCCGTCCCGGTTCGTACGGCTCGTCATCAGGCCGCTGACCAAGGTACTCAATCCGCGGATGGTCAAGCGGGCGGGCCAGCCGGGCTTCGAGGGGGCGGCGCAGATCCATCACGTGGGCCGCCGCTCGGGACGGCCGTACGTCACCCCGGTCGGGGCCCGGCTCGCGGGGGAAGTGTTCGTGATCCCGCTGACGTTCGGGAATCAGTCGGACTGGGTGCGCAATGTCCGCGCCGCCGGCCGCTGCACGATCCGGCTGGACGGCGTCGGCTACGAGGCGGTCCGGCCCGAGTTCATGGGCACCGCGGAAGCGCGCCAGATGGTGCGGTCCGTATACCCGGCGGGCATGCGGGCCGCGTTCCGGGTGCTCGGGATCAGGCAGTTCATGCTGCTCCGGCTGGCCGGCCGCTGAGCCACGGGGCGCGGGTCATGGCGTGCGGGCCGGCCGGCTCAGGCGGCCGCCGCAGCGCCGGTCATGATCGCGACCGCGTCCTCCATCGTGTGCGTGGCCGGGGTGATGACCGCCGCGCGCCGGCCGAGGCGCTGGATGTGGATGCGGTCGGCGAGCTCGAAGACGCTGGGCATGTCATGGCTGATCAGGACGATAGGGAGCCCGTTGTCGCGTAGCTGCTTGACCAGCTCGGCCACGTGGCGGGATTCCCGCACGCCGAGTGCGGCGGTCGGCTCGTCGAGGATGATGACCTTGCTGCCGAACGCGGCGGCCCGGGCCACCGCCACGGCTTGGCGCTGGCCTCCGGACAGCGTCTCGACGGCCTGGGTGATGTCCTGCAGCGTCTCGATCCCGAGCCGGGTGACGTGCTCACGGGCCATGCGGCGCATCGCCGCGGTATCCAGCATCCGGAAGACCGAGCCGAGCGGGCCCTTTTTCCGGATCTCGCGGCCGAGGTACAGGTTGCTGGCGATGTCCAGGGCGGGCGAGACGGCCAGCGTCTGGTAGACGGTCTCGATCCCCGCGGCCTTGGCTTGCTGCACGTCGCGGAAGTGCACCCGCCGGCCGTCGAGGAACAGCTGGCCCGCGTCCGGGGCGTCCGCCCCGCACAGGCACTTGATCAGCGTCGTCTTGCCGGCGCCGTTGTCGCCGATGACGGCGAGGATCTCGCCCGGGAAGAGCTCGAAGTCCGTCCCGCGCAGCGCCTCGACCCGCCCGTAGTACTTGACCAGGCCCGTGGCGGAAAGCACCGGCTGCCTGGTGTCGCCGTTCCCGGTGCCCGAGGGGGTCGTCGTGTTCATCGTCGGACCCTCCGGAGCCACTGGTCGAGGCTGACCGCGGCGATGACGAGCAGGCCCTCAGCGAGCTGCTGGTACAGCTCCTCCACGCCGGCCAGCGCCAGCCCGGTCTGGAACACCTGCACGATCAGCGCGCCGAACAGGGCGCCGAGGACCACCCCGCGCCCGCCGAACAGGCTGACCCCGCCGATCACCACGGCGGTGATGCTGTCCAGGTTGAGCGTGGAGGAGATGTCGGTGCTGGCGTCCCCGACCCGGCCGATCTGCACCCACGCCGCGATGGCGTAGATGAGCCCGGCGGCCAGGTACACGCTGATCAGCAGCTGGTTGGACCGGATGCCGACCAGGCGGGAGGCTTCCGGGTCGTCCCCGACGGAGTAGACGTGCTTGCCCCACGCGGTCCGGCCCAGGGCGTACCCGACCACGAGATAGAGGGCGAGCATCAGGATCACGCCCGTCGTCACGTGGAACGGGCCCAGGGTGATGATGTTGCCCGTCCACAGCAGCAGGCTGCCCGGCTTCGGGGTCAGCGTCTGCCCGTTGGCGTACTTCAGCCCGGCCGCGGTGAAGACCCCCAGCGTGCCCAGGGTGGCGATAAACGGCGGCACATGGAACCGGGTGACCAGGATGCCGTTGACCAGCCCGCACAGGAGGCCCACCAGGAGACCGATGATCAGGGCCACCACCACCGGCAACCCGGAATTAATGGCCAGCCCGGCCATGACCATCTGCGCGAGGATCATGGCCGCGCCGACCGACAGGTCGATCCCGGCGGTCAGGATGATGATGCTCTGGCCCAGCGCCAGGAGGCCGATGACGGCGACCTCCTGGAGCATGATGGACAGGTTCGCCGGGTTGAACATCCGGCTGTTGATGATGTCGAAGATGACGGCCGCGACGACCAGCACGACCAGCGGCCCCAGCGACGGATGCGCGTGCAGCAGGGCCTGGAACGGGTTCGCCCGCCGCCGCGGCCCGGCCACGGCCTGGTCGGGCGGACCGGGCGGCGTGCCGGGCGCGGTGGTGACGGCCTTGTCGGTCATGGTCTGGTTATCCCCAGCAGATCTTCGACGCCGCCGTGGTGGTGATGCTGGCTACCCCGGGTTGCGGGGTATTGGTGTACAGCTGGGTGCCGGTGTTGAAGAAGTCCTGCCCCGGCTGGTTGGCCGGCTTCTTGCCGGTCTTGGCGTAATTGGCGATGGCGTCGACCCCTTCGAGGGCCATCTTGCCGGGGAACTGCCCGGCGGTCGCGCCCACCTCGCCGCTGGAGACGAACGACAGGTTGCTGCAGCCGCCGTCGATGGTCACGATCGTGACCCCGGTCTTGCCGGCCGACTTCAGCGCCTTGGCCGCGCCCTGCGACGCGGGCTCGTTGATCGTGTACACGACGTTGATGTTCGGGTCCTTGGACAGGCACGTCTCCATGGCCGACTGGCCGCCGGTCTGCGAGCCGTTGGTCGGAAGCTGGCAGGCGATCTTGTAGCTGCCGCCCTGGCCCCCGCTGTAGTGGCCGCTCTTGGGTTCCTGCCCGTTGACGTTGGCGTTGCCGACGGGAATCCCCATGCCCTCCAGGAAGCCGTGATCACGGTTGACGTCCACGGTGATCACCTGGTTGGCCAGGTCGTCGAGCATGGCGATGTCCGCGCTCTTGCCGCCGAGCTTGGCCGCCATCCACTTGCCGTCCAGGAGGCCCGCCTGGGTGTTGTCGGTCGCGTAGGTGACGTTGGAAACGCTGGCCGGGATCGGCGGCGTGTCGACCGCCACGACGATCAGCCCCTGCTGCTTGGCCTGATTGAGCGCGGTGTTCACCGCGTCACCGTTCAGCGCGATGATGATGCCCTTGTCCCCGGCCGAGATCGCGTCGTCGATCTGGGTGATCTGGGAGTTCGTGTCGTCGTCGGAGTTGCCCGCGGTGACCTGCAACTGGACGCCCAGCTTCGCGGCCTCCTGCTTGGCGGTGTTCTCCATCGAGATCCAGTAGGGGTTCGTGAACTCCTTCAGGATCAGCGCGACCTTGATGTTCCCGGACCCCGAGGAGCCGGAACTGCCTCCGCTGCCGCTCGTGCTGGAACTGCTGCCGCAGGCGCTCAGCGCGAGGGCGGCCGCCCCAGACGCCGGCGACGCACGTGAGAGCGGCGGAACGGCGGGTTCTGCGCGACAAGCCCGTTCCGTTCACCATCGAACCTCCTCGTCCACGTGGCTTGCACGGGACTGTAAGCCGCCATCCACGGATTTGGCAAGGGTTTACGTGGGAGTCGGTGGGTTTTGCTCCCGGCAGGCCGTTGACCTCCCACATAAGCGGGTGCAAACTGGCATCGGCGGAGGTCAGGCCCGGGGCCCTCCCCTCGTCGCGAAGGAGAACGCAGACAACGTGTACGCAGAGGAACGGCAGGTCTTCATCCTGGGGCTGGCCAAGCGCGAAGGCCGGGTGGATGCTGGTGCGCTGGCCGAGCAACTGAAGGTCAGCGCGGAGACGATCCGCCGCGACCTGACCGTCCTCGAACGCCAGGGGCTGCTGCGGCGCACCCACGGGGGCGCGATCCCCCTGCAGCGCCTGGGCTTCGATCCGGTGCTCGTCACCCGGGCGTCAACGATGGTCGAGGAGAAGGCGCGGATCGGCAAGGCCGCGGTCAGCTACTTGCCGGCCGAGGGCAGCATCCTCATCGACGCCGGGACCACCACGGCCGCCCTGGCCGAGTCCATCCCGTCCGACCGGTCCCTGACCGTCCTGACCGGCGCCCTGCCTACCGCGCTGACCCTGGCCGGCCAGGACAACCTCACGGTGCTGATGCCGGGCGGCGCCATCCGGGCCCGCAGCTTGTGCGCGGTGGGGCCGTGGGCGGTCCGGGACCTCAGTGAGGTGTGCGTCGACACCGCGTTCATGGGCACGAACGGGCTGTCGATCGAGCGCGGCCTGACCACCTCCGACCAGTCAGAGGCCGTGACCAAGCGGGCCATGATCTCCGCCGCCCGCCGGGTCGTCGTCCTGTGTGACCATTCCAAGATCGGCGCCGACGACTTCTTCCGCTTCGGGAGCCTGTCGGACGTCGACGTGCTGATCACCGATGCCGACCTCGACGCCGACCTCGCCGAGGACCTGAGCGCCGCCGTGCCGAGCCTTATCCTCGCCTGACCAGCCGCCCCTGCCTACCGACCGCGGAGCCTCTCAATGAACGCAGGACTGACCTACCGGATGGGCCGGATCTTCGGCCGCGACGGCCGGGCAATGATTCTCCCCGTCGACCATGGCGTGATGCTGGGCCGCGTGCCCGGCCTGGAGGACCCCAAGTCCCTGGTCGAGACGGCGGCCGGCGCGGGGTGTGATGGCCTGCTGATGACGCTCGGCCTGGCCCGGGCTACGGCGGGGATCCTCGCCGACCGGCACGCTCCGGCCCGCTTGCTGACCCTGGACACGCTCCTGAGCGACGGGGCCCAGGATTCGGGCACATCAGCGCTCGTGGCGTCGGTCCGGCAGGCCGCGGCGCTGGGCGCCGACGCGGTGAAGCTGCTGATGGTGTGGGATGTCCCGAGCGCGGACCGGGCGGCGACCGCCCGCCGGATCGCGGCGGTCGTCGAGGAGGCGGCCAGCTGGGAGATACCGGTCATGGTCGAACCGACCGCCTTGCGGGCGCCTCGCAGCGAGGAGACCGTCCAGCTGGAACTGGACGCGGCCCGGATCGCGATGGAACTGGGCGCCGACATCATCAAGATGGCCTACCCCGGCCGCGCCAGCGTCATGACGTCGCTGCGCGCCGAGCTCGGCCTGCCGATCGTGATCCTGGGCGGCCCCCGGGTGTCGACCGCCGCCGACCTCGTCCGCCTGGTGGACGAGGCCGTGACCTCGGGAGCGTCGGGAATCGTCATCGGCCGGCAGGTGTGGCAGCGGGAGCCCAGCGAGCGGCTGGCCGTGATGCGGGCCCTCGTCGAGGTCGTCCACGGCCGGCTGCCTGCTGACCAGGCGGTGGAGGGGCTGCTTCCGGTTGCCTAGCGCCACCGATGTCCTGTGCGGGGTGGACATCGGGACCACGCACATCAAGGCGGCCCTGGTGGCCGAGGACGGCTCCGTGGTGAGCGTGGCCAAGGCGCCCACCCCGGTCACCAGCGACGGTTACGGCTCATGCCACGATCCGGAGGAGATCCGGGCCACGGCCGAGCGGGTGATGGGCCAGGCGCAGCGGGCGGCCGGGGCACCCACCCGGATCACCGCGGTCGGTGTGACCAGCGTGGGTGAGGAAGGCGTGCCGCTGGGCCCCCGGCTCGAGCTGCTCTACCCGTCGATCGCCTGGTTCGAGCGGCGTCCCTCGGCCGAGGAGCGGCGCTGGTCGGCCCGCCACGGCGATGAGGAGCTGTTCGCGGTCACCGGGCTGCACAAGGACCTGGGTTTCACGATCTTCAAATGGCTGTGGCTGAAGTCCGCCCAGCCGTCCGTATGGTCCCGGTGCCGGTTCTGGCTCGGCATCGCCGACTACGTGATCTGGCGGTGGACCGGTCAGCTCGGGATGAGCGTCAGCCACGCCAGCCGGACGGCCATGTTCGAGCTGGCCGCGTTCCGCTGGAAACGGGACTGGGCGCCCGAGGTGCTCGCCCACGGCACCGACGCGCTCCCCCCGCTGCACGAGGCGGGCAGCACCGTCGGGTTCCTGCGGCCCGGTGCCGTGCCGGGCCTGGTCGCCGCGGACGAGGTCCCCGTCGTGGCGACCGGCCTGGACCACGCGGTCGGCGCCTACGCGGCCCGGGTCATGCGTCCCGGGCAGCTCCTCGATTCCATGGGCACGGCCGAGGGGCTCATCGAGCCGGTACCGGCCGGACTACCTGGAACGGGCCGACCCGTCCCTGGGAGCCGACTTCAGGCGCCGGCATCCTGCCCAAAACGCACATCGCCATCGCGGGCCTGGAGTCCGGTGCGGGTGTCAGCGGGATCCTCCGGACCCTGGGCGCGACGACGCCCGCCGAGCAGCGGCGGCTCGAGTCCCGGGCGGCCGAGCTCGCGCCCGGGGCCGACGGCCTGATGTACGTCCCGCCGCGGATGCGGAGCCGGTCACCGGGAGCGCTGCTCGGGCACAAGGTGACCCACGGCCCGGCGCACCTGTTCCGCGCCGTCGTCGAGGGCTGGGCGCTGGCCGGCGAGGATGCCCTGTACGGGCTGGGGGAACCGGACCGGCTGCAGGACGTCGTCTGCATCGGCGGCGGCAGCGGATCGTCACTGTGGGTGCAGGTCAAGGCGAGCCTGCTCGGCCGGGAGATTCAGTGCGTGCGGACACCGGAGATCGTCGCCGTGGGCGCGGCGCTGCTCGCGGCCCAGGGCCTGCCGGAGCCGGGCCTGCTGGCGGACTGGAAACCGGAAGCCAGCGTGGTGGCCCCGGTCCAGGACTGGATTCCCCGGTACCGGACGCTGAGCCGGGAGTTCATGCGGCTGGCGCCCATGATCCATCCGGACGCCGGCTTCCATGTTTACCCGTAGGGGCGCGATGACCAAGGAACCCCGCGGTACTGGGGATCGACCTGGGCACGAGCCAGCTCAAGGCCCTGATCTGCACCCGCAGCGGAGAAGTACTGGGTCAGGGAATCGCCGGCTACTCGGTCCGGGCGCCCCGGACGGGCTGGGCCGAGATCGACCCGGAGGAATGGTGGCGCGCGGCCACGACCGCGGTGAAAGCCGCAGTCGACCAGGCCGGCCGCGACGGCCCGGGCCTTGAGATCGCCGGCCTGACGGTCGTGGGCCAGATGCACGGCGCGGTGCTCACCGACCCCGACGGGGGGCCGCTCCGCCCGGCCATCGTGTGGCTCGACCGGCGATCGTCGGCCGAGGTCGAGGACTACCGGCGGCTGCCCGAACCGTTGCGCTCGGCCCTGGGCAACCCGCCCTCGCCGGGTATGGCCGGCCCGACCCTGCTCTGGCTCTCCCGGCACGAGCCGGAGACCTACCGGCGGGCGCGGTGGCTCTTCCAGCCGAAGGACTGGCTGCGGCTGCGCCTGACCGGCAAGCCGGCCGCCGACCCCACCGACGCGTCCGGGACACTGCTGTACGACCTGGGGCGCGGCCGATGGGCCACCGAGGTCGCCGGCGCGCTGGGCCTGCGCGGCGACCTGCTGCCACCGCTGCGGCCGCCGGCCGCGATCGCCGGGAACCTGCAGCCCGGCGCGGCCGCCCGGCTCGGTCTCCCGGCGGGCCTGCCCGTGGCCACCGGAGCCGCCGATACCGCCGCCTCGGTGCTCGCCGCCGCGCTGCCCGGCCCCGGGTGGTGCCTGCTCACGCTGGGGACCGGCGGCCAGTGGGTGGTTCCCGTCATCGACGCGGACTCCGCTGGAGGGTCTCGATCCGAGCGGGCCGACCAACGTGTTCGCCGCGGCCGACCGCGGGGCCTACCGGCTCGCCGCCGCCCAGAACGTGGGCATCACGCTGGACTGGGTGAACTCGATCCTGCGGACGAGCTGGGCCGAGCTGTACGGGACCGCGGACGCCCCGTGGCAGCCGGGCACGCCGCAGTTCCTGCCCTACCTGGCCGGTGAACGATGGGATCACGCGGCCACCGGGCCGACCGGGGCGTGGGAGGACCTGTCCCTCGCCCACCAGCGGGAAGACCTGCTGCGCGCGGCCCTGGAAGGCGTCGCCTTCCTGCTGCGGACCAAGCTGGACGACCTGGACCGGGTCGGCTGCCCGGCCGGAGCAGATCGTCCTCGCGGGGGGAGGCAGCCAGCACCCGTCGTGGCGGCGGCTGCTCGCCGACGTGTTTCAGCTGCCGCTGTTCACGGCGAGCACGCCGTGGCTGTCGGCCCGGGGGGCCACCCTCATCGCCGGCGTGGCGACCGGCCTCTACCCGTCCTGGGCCGACGCGGCCCGGTCCATCCCGCCGCCCCAGCCGACCGCGGATGCGGGTTTCAGCGAACCGGCCGAGGAGCACTACCGGCGCTTCCGGCGATCAGAGCAGGTGGGCAGGGACTAGCGGTGAGCCGTCGCGGAACCGCGACAGACGGAACGGTCTGAGGTCGAACCCGGTCTCCTGGCCGGCCACGAGCCGGGCCACGATCTCGCCGACCACCGGCGACAGGCCAAAGCCGTGGCCGCTCAGTCCGGTGGCCAGGACGAGGCCCGCCGGTGTGGCGGGCGCGTCAATGACCGGCAGGGCATCCGGGGTGGCGTCGATCTTCCCGGCCCAGGCCCGTTGCAGGTAGATGCCCCTTGCGCGGGGGAAATAGCGTCGGGCCCGCTGGACGCAGTAGAGAATGTCGGCCGCCGCCGGAGCGGGTACCGGCCGGTCTCCGCCCGCTCTGGCCACCGGGGTACCCACGGCCCGGGCGAGTTCGCGCCACGACCCGGGGAGCCGCAGCTCGGCCCGGTTGGCCCGGTAGGCGCGCAGGAAGGAGGCGGTGTCCCGGAGGCGCCCGGGGGCCAGCCCCACCTGGTTCCGGCTCTCGCTCGCCAGCCGGAGCCGCCCATGCGCGTCCTGGCGGAGGAACAATTCCCCCGTCCAGGCCGCGACGTCGGTCAGCGGAGGCAGCGGGGCGGTGAGCACCACTGTCTGGCGGACCGTCCGCTGGGGAACGGCCAGGCCGGCCCGGCGGGCCAGGGCCGAACTCCCCGCGCCAGCGGCCAGGACCACCACCGGGGCGGCGACCTCCCCGAGCGCGGTAACGGCTCCGGTGACTTGGCCTCCGGCGGTGGCGATGCCGGTAACCTCGCATCCTTCGATCAGCGTTACGCCCCGGCCCCGCGCGGCGCTCTCGTAGGCCGCGCACGCCGCCTCCGGGTCGGCATGCCCGTCGCTCGCGGTGAGTATCCCGAATAGCCACGAGCCGCGGACATCGGGCAGCAGCTTCCTGATCTCCTCGTCACTCACCCGCCGGGTGTCCAGGCCGTACTCGCTGGCCAGCGTCACCCACTCCTCGTAGCGGGCTGCCTTCTCCGGATCGCTGGTAAGCCGCAGGTTGCCGCCCTGGCACCACTCGACGTCACGCCCCAGCTCCTGCGATAGCCGCCGCCAGCGCCGGTTCGCCGCCATCATCAACGGCAGCTCGGCGGCGGCCCGGCCCTGCTGGCGGACGAACCCGAGGTTGCGGCCAGACTGCGCCCGCCCGATGCGGTCCCGTTCCAGCACGACCACGGACGCCCCGCCTCGGGCCAGCTCGAACGCCGTGGCCAGCCCGATGATGCCGCCGCCGATGACGAGCGCGTCGGCCCGACCCGGCAGGGCGTCTCCCGGTCCGGCGCCGCCGGGCCTGGACACGGTCAGGCGGTCCCGGCCGAGGACCTGGCGGGCCGCCGGGTGACGGGCCCGGGGTCAGGCGATGCGGCGAACCGGTCCGCGCGGAACGGGCGAAGGTCGTAGGCGGTCCCGCCTTCGACGGCCAGCTGGGCCGCGATCTCTCCGAGGCCTGCCGCGTGCTTGAAGCCGTGCCCGGAAAATCCGGCCATGAGCGTGACGTGCCCGGCGCCCGGCATCGGCCCGACCACGAACCCCTGGTCAGGTGTGTGGGTGGTCATGCACACCTGCACATGGCCAGGCCGGGGGTCGAGATCCGGGAAGGTGGCCCGGCACAGCGCGCTCGACGGTTCGGTTTCGCCGGCCGCCACCGCGGGCGAGTTGTCCTCAGGCTCGGCAAGCCGCCGCACCGCCGACGCGTCGTCGTGGCCGAGCTTGAGCCCGAGGCCGTCGACGTCAGGCACGCCCCACCCACCGATCCCTTCGCCTTCCCTGACGAAGACCGGCAGGCGGTCCGGCCGGTACATCCCGGTGGGCGTCCCGCGGAACCAAGTCATGATCGCCCGCCGGACCTCCAGGGGCAGCCCGGTCTCCGGCAGCAGATGGGGCGTCCACGCACCGGCGGCCACGACGGCATGGCTCGCCCTGATGACGGTGCCTCCCGTGTCGACCTGTACGCCGCCGCCGTCGACGTCGATGCCGAGCACCGGCGTCGACGGCAGGATCTCGGCGCCCAGGCGCATGGCCTCCCGGCAGGCGGCGCGGATCGCCAGTTCGGGCCGGAGCGCGCCGCCGTCCCGATCGAGCAGCCCCACGTCGCTGTCGGCGAACGCGAATTGCGGCCACCGGCGGCGCATCTCGCCGGCGTCCTCGTATAGCTCGTGGGCGAGGTCGAACTGTTCGGCGACCTGACGGCTGCCCGCGACCACCTCGCTGTCCGCGTCGCCGAACATCAGGGCCCCGGTGGTGATCAGGAGCTGCTCACCGGCGTGGTGCTCGAGCTCGCGCCACAGGCGGTGCGCCAGCTGGGCAACCGGGACGTACGCAGGGCCCTCGAACACGGCGATGCGGAAGATCCGCGATCCCCCGTGCGACGACCCGCGGGCGTGCCCCGGCGCGAACTGCTCGACCCCTACCGCCCGCACGCCCCGCTGCGCGAGCCGCCACAGCGCCATGGAACCCATGGCTCCGAGCCCCACCACCACGACGTCGGTATCGACCGTATGCGGCACCGCTCTCCAGCTCCTTCCTCAGAGCACCTTGGACAGGAACGCCTTGGTCCGTTCCTGCTGGGGCCGGGCCAGCAGGTCGCGCGGCGGCCCCGCCTCCACGATGACGCCGTCGTCCATGAAGACGACCACGTCTCCCACCTCACGGGCGAATCCCATCTCGTGGGTGACCACGATCATGGTCATCCCGTCCTTCGCCAGCCCCTTCATGACGTCAAGGACCTCGCCGACCAGCTCCGGGTCGAGCGCGGACGTAGGCTCGTCGAACATCATGAGCTTGGGTCCCATGGCCAGGGCCCGGGCGATGGCGACCCGCTGCTGCTGGCCGCCGGAGAGCTGGGCGGGGTAACTGTCAGCCCGGCCGCCCAGGCCCACCCGCGACAGCAACTCGTCGGCCAGGCGCCGTGCCTCGTCCCGCGGCGTGCGCCGGACGCCGGAGGGGAGCCTCCATGATGTTCTCCCGCGCGGTCAGGTGCGGGAACAGGTTGAAGTGCTGGAACACCATGCCGATATCCCGGCGCCTCCGCGCGACCTCGCGTTCCCGCAGCTCATGCAGGCGCCCGCCATGCTCGGCGTAACCGACAAGCTGACCGTCGACCGTCAGCCGGCCAGCTTCGATCTTCTCCAGGTGGTTGATGCAGCGCAGGAACGTGGACTTCCCGGAGCCTGAGGGGCCAATAACACAGCACACCGTCCCCCGCGGGACTTCCAGGTCGATCCCCTTCAGTACCTCGGTGCGCCCGAAGCGCTTGTGCACGCCCTGGGACAGCACCATCGGGGGCGTGGACCCGCTTGCGACGAGCCGGGCCGTCTGCTGCCCGGCGCGCGTGCCTTCCTCCGCCATCATGCCCGCACCGTGCCGCCGCCCAGGAACATCCGCCTGAGCCCGCCCGGTGCCGAAGCCCGCGACGACCAGCCCCGGCCGGCCCGGCGCTCCACCAGCATCTGGAATCCCGACAGCACCGTCGTCGCGGCCAGGTACCACAGGCTGGCCACCAGCAGCAGCGGGATCGTCTCGTAGTTCCTGGCGTAGATGAGCTGCGCTGAGTACAGCAGCTCCTGAAAACTGATGACGCTCACCAGCGAGGTGGTCTTGAGCATTGAGATCGTCTCGTTGCCCGTCGGGGGGACGATGACCCGCATGGCCTGGGGCAGCACGATCCGGCGCATTACGAGCAGCGGCCCATGCCGAGCGCCGCGGCGGCATGATGCTGGCCCTGGTCCACCGAAAGAACGCCGGCCCGCACGATCTCGGCCATGTAGGCGGCCTCGGCCAGGCCCAGGCCGAGGATAGAGGCCACGAACGGCGTGATGATGCTGTTCACCGACCCGGAGAACACCGCCGGTCCGAACGGCACCCCGAGAGAGAGCTTCGGGAACAGCGCGGACAGGTTGTACCAGAAGATGATCTGCACGAGCACCGGCGTACCGCGGAAGAACCAGATGTAGCTCCAGGCCGCCCGGGACAGGACCGGGTTCGGGGAAAGCCTCATGATCGCGAGGATGACACCGAGCACGATGCCGAGCGCCATGGCCACGGCGGTCAGCTCAATTGTGCGGACGAGTCCGCTCAGGATGGCCTGGCTGAGGAAGAACTGGCCGACCACCCCCCACTGGAACCGCGTATTGGTGACGAGCGTGTGGATTCCCATCGCGGCCAGCACGGCGATGACCGCCATGGCCACCCAGCGTCCCGGATGGCGTACCGGTACCGCGACGATCTCCTCCCGGGCCCGGCCGGGTGCCCCCGGGATGGTACCCGCGCTCAACTGCCGCTCCCGCTGCCTGGGGGCTCAAGCTGAGATTGCGAGATCGCGCCGCTGGCCACGCCCCAGTTGCTGAGGATCTTCTGGTAGGCGCCGCTGGAGATGAGGTTGTTCATGGCGGCCTGCAGTGCCTTGCTCATGCCGCCGCTGCCCTTGGGGATCTCGACCCCCTCGGGGCCGGCCTGGAAAACGCCGCCTGATTGCGCGAACTTTCCCTGGGACAGCTTCACTTCGTAGGCGACCACCGGCGAGTCGGCGAACGCCACCTGCGCCCGGTTACTGGACAGGGCCAGGTTGACGGCGTTCTGGTCCGGGTAGATCTGGATGTCCAGCTTCTTGCCTGACTTGGTGCACGCAGTGGCCTGCTGCTGCGCGGCGACCGCCTCGACGCTGCCCTTTTCGACCGCCAGCGTGACGCCGCAGAGCGCGGCGATGCTCGTGGGGCGGACCGAGGAACCCGTGGGAACCATGAAGGCGAGCCCAGCCTGGAAGTCGGTCACGAAATTGATGATCTTTTCCCGGTAGGGCTCCACGCCCGCCGAGCTCATCCCCAGGTCGTACCGGTCTGCGGCCAGGCCTGGGATGATCTCGTCGAACTGCGTGTTGACGAGCTTGAAGTTCAGGCCCAGCACCTTGGCCAGCGCGTGGCTGAGATCGGGGTCCCAGCCGACGATGGTGCTGTTGTCCGAGGCGATGAACTCGTCAGGTGGGTAGCTGGCGTTCGTCGCCACCTGGATCGTGCCCTTGGCCCGCCACGATGCGGGCACCAATGCCGCGGCTGCGGGATCTTTCTTCAGCCCGCTGATAACGGCCGCGTTCTTCACGGTCGCGCCGGGCAGGCCGGCAGTGGAGCTGCCGGCCGCGGAACCCGATGTGCTCTTCGTGTTCGCTGATGACCCGCACGCGGCCAGCGCGACGGACAGGAAGGCGCAGCTCAGGCCGCAGAGGCCACGACGGGACAAGATTGACCGGGACACAGCCCTCCCTTCACGTCATCTCACTGAACGAGATAACAGCTCATCTGATGGAATGGCTCATGCTAGGCATGTGCCTTTAACGTGGTCAATGCCCGCTGCGTTAAATCTGGCGGCAATCCACTACCGTGGCGACAGTGACCGTCCGGCATCCGCCCGCTGACACCGGCGGCCGTGGCGGACTCAGGGGGCGGTGACGCGGTGGACTCTCGTAGCGGCGACCCGGCGGACTCACGGAGCGTGGCCCGGCGGATCACGAGACTGCTCGCGGCGCTGTCCGCGGCCGATGACGAAGGCCTGCCCGCGGCCGAGCTGGCCCGCCGCGCGGAACTGCCGCCAGCGACCGCCCACCGGCTCCTGGTGGAGCTGGAGCGCGAGGGGGTCACGGTCCGCCGGGCGGGGAACCGGGCCTGGGCGCTGGGCGGTGTCGTCTTGGGCTGGGGTGATGCCGCCCGGCGGCAGCAGGCCGGGCCGCTCACAATTTCACGACGTCCTGCGCGCCATCGGGACGGCAACCAGCGAGACCGTGGTGCTGACCGGCCGCGAAGGCTGGCACGGCACCCACACCGACCTGGTGGTGTCACCGACCGGGCTGCGCATCGTGGAGCGGGTCGGACTACGGCTGCCACTGACGGTCGGCGCCTCCCGGCGGGCGATCCTGGCCTTCCTGCCCGAAGCCGAGCGGCAGCGGATCCTATCCAGGTATGTGCCCGCGGGTCCCCGCCGGGAATGGCTCAGCGACAGCCTTAACCTGACCAGAGAGCTGGGCTTCTCGGTGTCCGCCGGGGAGGTGACCGCTTACTCAGTCGGCATCGCCGTCCCCCTCCTCGGCCAGGGGGTCGCGACAGCCAGCATCATGGTGGGCGGCCCGGCACTGAGAGTGACGGCGGCGGTTCTGCGGCAGGCCCTGGAGGCCATGACGGACCTCATCTACCCCCGGGACCTGCTTCCGCCCCTGGACGTCGGAAAGACGGCGGACGCCCTCGCGGCGGCCGAGAAACTCAGGGAACGAATCCCGCCGGAATTCTGATCCACGGGACGAAACGCCGTTGCCCACCCACGACAAGGGCGGGCACTGTAGGGAAGGAACTAGCGACGACGCTACGAGGACGGGTCATGAACGACAAGAACGGGGACGCCGCCCGGCTGGCGGTCCCGGAAACGGCCGGCCGGATGGCCGCCGCCGCGTCCGGTTTCCTGTCCACGCTGACCGCGGAGCAGCGCCAGGCGGCCTGGTGCGGATTCGGCGACGACCTGCTCGCCGGGCACTACCGCCTCCACCACCAGGCCCCAGCCATGGGATTAGGGACGAACGCCCGATCGCCGTTTGCGCGCCGGCGGCCAGCCGGCCGCGTGACGATGCGCCTGGCGGCTACGGCTGTCTGCGTGGCGGCTGGGCTCGCCGCTACTGCGTGCACCGGCGGAGCCCCTGGCGTTCCGGACCACGGCCGGAGAACAGCCTCCGCGATCGGGCAACCGCAAGTGGCGAGCCTGGTCCTGGCGGCCGGGGCGTCCTCGGCGCAGTACCGGATTACGGCACCGTCGCCGGCCCAGTACGGATTCGACGTCACCGTCACGGCACCGGCGTCCGCGGATGTCAGCGTCAACGCCCGGACCTGGTACGGCGCGACACTCGGCATCCTGGTCTCCACCCGCGATCTCCGGGGATCGTGTACGCCGAAGAGCTCGCAGGACGTCTGCTTCGAGCGTTTTCCCCTGCTGCCAGCCCAGCGTGCGGGCAGCTGGACGATCGTGGCCACCAAGCGGTCAGTGCCCGCGGCGGTGGTGCGTATCGCGATCACGTTCGCCCGGCCATAGCGTCCCGGGGCCGGCGCTCAGGGTCCCGGGAGAAAACTCTGAGCGGCTCTCTGTGGCCGGCCCGGAACCGCCCGGGTACGTTCACCGTTTAAGTGAGTGATTCACTCACTTAGTCCTATACTCCGGACGTGCCCGGTAAGCGTAGTGCTCATGAGCGTCTGCCCGAGCTGATCGGCGCCGCGGTGCGGGTCTTCATCCGCGACGGCTACCGTTCGGCCCGGATGAGCGACGTAGCGACCGAGATGGGGCTATCGGAAGCGGCGATCTACCGCTACGTGGAAAGTAAGGAAGGCTTGTTCGTGCTCGCCATCCGCCATGCCCTGCTGCTGGAAGACCTGCCCGGCGGCGACCTGCCGCTCTCCCCCGCGCCGCTGTCGGTCACGATGAAGGAGGCCCGGGACTACGTGGCTTCGGTCGTCCCGTTCGGCTACCTGGCCGACGCGCTGTCCCAACCGGCGGTCGACGACCCCGCGGCCGAGCTGGAGGCCATCCTGCGCGAGACCTTCACGCTGGAGTCCCGGACCCGCGAAGCCGCGGACATGATCGAGCGCTCGGCCCGCGAGCTGCCCGAACTGGCCGACCTGCTGAACGCCGGGCTGCGCCGGCCGGTCCTGACCGCGCTGACCGAGTACGTGACATCCCGGGCCGAGGCCGGACTGCTGCGCACCACGCCCGATTCGGCCGCGACCGCACGGCTCGTGCTGGAGACGCTGACCTGGTTCGCGCGGCACCGCTTCTCCGACCCGTACGGAGCGGCCATCCCGGCGGACGTAGCCGAGGCCACGGCCGTCGACGCGCTCGTGCACGCCCTGGTCCCGGCGCAGCTCCTGGCGGCCAAGGGATGAATGATCTGTCCTCAGCCGTCCCGGTCACCGAGACGGCGGTAGTGGTCCGCGGCCTGGAGAAGTCCTACGGCGCCAAGCAGGTGCTGCGGGGCGTCGACTTCGAGGTCCGCCGGGGCGAGGTGTTCTGCCTGCTCGGCCCGAACGGGGCGGGCAAGACCACGACGGTGGAGATCCTGGAGGGCTTTAGGGACCGGACCGGCGGAACGGTGACGGTGCTCGGCCTCGACCCGGCGGCGCAGTCCACCCAGCTGCGCGAGCGCATCGGCATCGTCCTGCAGGAATGCGGCTTCCCGCGCCAGGCCCGGGTCGGCGAGCTCATCGACATCTGGCGCGACTACTACCGGAACCCGCGGCCCCTGGAGGACCTGCTCGAGGTGGTCGAGCTGTCCGCCGACCGGGGTACCCCGGTGCGGAAGCTGTCCGGCGGGCAGCGCCGCCGGCTCGACTTCGCGCTGGCGCTGGCCGGCGATCCCGACCTGGTGTTCCTGGACGAGCCGACCACGGGTTTCGACCCGGAGGCCCGCCGGCGGTGCTGGGCGGCGATAGAGAACCTCCGCGGTCTCGGCAAGACGGTCCTGCTGACCACGCACTACCTGGACGAGGCCGAACGGCTGGCCGACCGGGTCGCGATCCTGCTGGACGGCCGGATCGAGGTGGCCGGGCCCACCCGGGACGTCGCACGGGGGGCCGGACTCGCCACCCGCGTTTCGTTCGGGATTCCTGATGCTCTGCGATACGGACAGGTGCCGCCGCCGGTCGGTATCGATCTCGACCTGAACGGAACCACGGCGGTGTGCCACACCCGCAATTCGGCGGTCGCGCTCCGGGCGCTGCTCGACTGGGCGTACGAATACGGCGTCGGTGAACTGGCCGATCTCAGCGTGGTCACGCCCAGCCTGGAAGAGGCCTACCTGCATCTCGTCGAACACAATGGAGACTCCAGCCGATGAAAGCCGTGCGCCTCACCGTCCGCCAGGCGTGGATGGAACAGCGCAACTTCTGGCGCAGCGCCGAGTACGCGCTGTTCACCTTCGCCCTGCCGCTCGCCCTCCTGCTGCTGCTCGGCACGGCCAACGGCCGCTCCTACCTGCCGGGCGGCCACGTCCGGCAGATCACCGTGTTCGTGCCCAGCATCCTGGCCTTCGGGGTCATCGTGGCTGCCTACGTGAACCTGGGGACCAAGATCACCATCTTGCGCCATGACGGCGTGCTCAAGCGGATCCGGACGACCCCGCTGCCGTCCGGCGCCTACCTGGTCGGCCACATCGCGAGCACCGTCGCCACCACCCTGGCCATCACCGCCTGCACCGCCCTGGCCGGCTGGCTCGCGTTCGGCACCGCGCCGCGCCTGGCCGGGCTGGTCGTCCTGGCGGGCGGCCTGGCCCTCGGGATCATCTGCTTCGCCGCCCTCGGGCTGGCGGTCAGTTCGCTGATCAAGAGCGCCGAATCAGCGGGCCCGATCGCCAACGCCAGCTACCTGCCGATCGCGATCGTGTCGGGCATCTTCGACCCCACGATGGGCGTGCCGCACTGGCTGTCCCACGCGGCCAGCGCCCTGCCGGTCAAGGCGCTGGCCCAGGTTCTCGCGGACGCCTACACCCCCGCCGTCCATTCGTTCCCAGCCTGGGACCTGGTCATCCTGATGGCCTGGGCCGCCGCGGGGGCCGGCGTCGCCGCCTGGCGTTTCCGCTGGCAGCCCTGACCTAGCCGGCGCGGGCCGCCCGCTCAGCAGCGGCAGGCTGCTCAGGCTGATGCCAGCCAGGACGGCCACCGTCCCGGCGACCTGCTGCAGGCCAGCCGGGTTGCCGAACAGGACGACGCCTGCGGCCGCGCCGACCAGCGGTTCGATGTTGAGGAACGCGCCGGCGACCTCGGCGCGGATCCGGGCCTGCCCGTAGGCGAACAGCGTGAAGGCCAGCAGCGTGCCGCCGGCCACCAGGCCCGCGGCGGCCA
Source organism: uncultured Actinomycetes bacterium (assembly GCA_963718475.1). Taxonomy (GTDB): domain Bacteria; phylum Actinomycetota; class Actinomycetes; order Streptosporangiales; family Streptosporangiaceae; genus CAVQZM01. The sequence goes on from CAVQZM010000059.1 coordinate 35,518, forward strand.
GCACCGGGCCCACGTGGTGCGGGACGGCGGGCAGGCCCTCGGTCGCCGCCGAGAACGGCAGCACGGCGAGGGCGGCGCCCAGGAACTGGACCGCCGTGACCGCGATCGGGTCCCGGTCCCGCAGCAGGCGGGTCTGCGCCACGATGAACGTGGCCGACAGCAGCAGCGACGCCAGCACCAGGCCATCGCCGCCGGTAGTCGCGCCGCCACCCCGGCCGCCGGTGATCAGGCCGACACCGGCCAGCGAAACGGCGAATCCGGCCCAGGCCACGGGGCGCGCCACGCTGTGCTGCCAGAGCGCAGCGACGACCGCTACCAGCACCGGGAAGGCGCCGATGAGCAGAGCCGCGTGGCTGACGCTGGTCCGGGCGATGCCGGCATTCTGCACGACGACGGACGCGCCATACCCGATCGCCCCCGAAGCCAGCACGGCCGGAGTGAAGGCGGCGCGCACCGCGGGCCGGGCGGCCACGCACAGCAGGACCGCGGCGGCCAGGCCAAACCGCGCGAACGTGAGCCAGCCCGGCGGCAGCCACTGCAGGGCCAGCTTGGACAGCGGCACCGTGGTGCCCCACAGCAGCCCGGCGGTGGTCAGCGCGGCGACGGCGCGACGGCGATCGGGGTTCATACAGTCCATCGTGCTGTCGGCGGGCGAGAATTAGGCGATAGGGCTGCTTGGCGAGATATTATTTTGTTATATGGCCTTTGAACTTGACGAAGTTGACATCCGCCTGCTCACCGCGCTGCAGGACGACGCGGACCGGACGAATGTCGAACTCGCGCGTCTGGCCGGGCTGTCTCCCGCGGCGACCCTGCACCGGGTCCGAGCGCTCAAGGAGTCGGGCGTCATCCGCATCATCACGGCGCAGATCGACCCGGCCGCCGTCGGGTTTCCCCTGCAGGTGTATGTGACGGCCGCGCTGGCCCGTCACGATCCCCGCTCGAGCCGCATCTTCGACGACCACATCCGGGCGCTGCCGCAGATCATCGCGGCGGACCACGTGGCCGGCGAAACGGACTACCTGCTCACCGTGGTGGCCCGCGACGTCGCCGAACTGCAGCAGGTGCTGGCCAGCCTGGCCGCCCGGGGCGGGCAGCGGCTGGTGACCTATCTTCGGCTGGCCGAAGTCAAGCCCCCCTCACGCCTTCCGCTGGCCACGCCCGGCCCGGCTCCCGTGCGCCCGCCTCGGCGGCGCCGGCGCAGCCCCGCTCGCTGACGAGTGCCGCCCGGACCGCGGTGGCCTGCGGCCGGGCGGTGAGAGAGTGAGCTGGGTGGCGCTGCTCGTCACCGGCGGCCCGCTCCCGCGGTGCCGGAGGACTTCTGCGTACACCGCGATCAGCTGCTCGCCGCACTCACGACCCCCACCTCGGCCTCGAAGGAGTAAACCAGCATGACGTCAACCGCCTTGCTCATCATGGACGTGCAGCAGGGCATCGTAGAGCGCTTTGCCGGCGACGACGGCTACCTGCCCCGGCTGGCTGCCGCGGCCGATGCCGCCCGGGGTGCCGGGATCCGGGTTATCTACGTGACCGCCGCGTTCCGCCCGGGATACCCGGAGGTCAGCTCGCGCAACAAGAGGTTCGGGGCCATCGCCGGAACCGGCCGGATGATCGAAGGCGGCCCCGGCACACGTATTCATTCCGCCGTCGCCCCGGCCCCCGGCGACGTGATCGTCACCAAGCGCCGCGTGTCCGCGTTCGCCGGCAGCGACCTTGACGTCGTGCTGAGGGCGGGCGGCACCGACCACCTGGTGCTGGCCGGCATCGCGACCAGCGGCGTGGTGCTGTCCACCCTCCGCCAGGCCGCCGACCTGGACTACCGGCTCACCGTCCTGGCCGACGCCTGCCTTGATTCAGACGTCGAGGTGCACCGGGTCCTCCTTGGAGAAGGTGTTTCCCAGCCAGGCGGACGTCGTCCCCATCGCTGACTGGACGGCGGGCCTGGCGCGGGCCGAGTCCGGCTCGGCTGGTCACTGAGGCGCGGAGGGCCCCCAGGACCCCGGCCGGGCCGGGCCCTTCCCCCGGCCGGGGCGGCCGGGGGCGTCGTCCGTCCCCCGCGCGACCGCCGCGATGCCGAGCAGCGCGGTCAGCGGAACGACCAGCGCGATGAAGTCCGAGGACGTGAGGGTGCCCAGCGCATCGAGGGCCCCGGCGAGTCCGACGGCCAGGACGGCGACGACGATCAGCCCCATCCCTGCAGGAACAGCCTCAGGGTCAGGGGCGGCGCGGGAGCCTCCGCGTCAGCCACGGCGGTGACGGGCAATGTTGCGCGGCGTTCGGCCATGCCCTCGCGGACCCGCACGATGATCGTCAGGTTGCCCGGCTGGTCCGCCATCAGGAGCAGTTCGTCCGGATGGGCCGGGTCAGGAGACTGCGACACCGAGCCCCCGCCGACCGCCCATGACACGACCTGGCGGCTGGGTGAAGGCGGCACCCGGTAGCGGGCCGGCTCCCCGGTGACCACGGTTTCCGGGCCGTTGATGACCACCGGCGCCTTCCCGGCAGCGGCGGCCGCGACGGCCTCCTGGTGGGCGGCCACCGGACCGCCATTCCCATTTGCCGAATGGTTCGCCGCGCCGGCGTCGGCGGTCACGATGGACTGGCGGCGGGCCAGTTGCTCGGCGAGCCGGATCTGGCGCGCGTTCACGCTCCAGGCCATGGCCACCACCGCACCGGCCACGCCCGATGCCCCGAGCCCCAGCAGGGCGGCGACCGCGGGGTGACCGGCACCCCCGGCTACGGCTGCAAGCACGTCGCCTCCCTGAATGTCAGCGTGCCTCCTCCGGCACAATGACATTCAAACATACAATCGAATGAACCGGAAAGCCGGCCTGGTCATTCGATAGTTGTCATGCCCGGCTGGCCCGGTTCGGGGAGCACAAGGTCAGGGACCACCCCAGCCGCTTACCAGCCGCTTACCCGGTCCCAGCCGCTGAAGTGCGGCGGATACGGGGCCCAGGTCCCGATCTTCTCGTAAACCTGATTGTCGGTGCCGAGCCCGAAGGTATAGGTGGTTGCTTTCCCGGCCACCACGCCGCTGGCTGTGGCCAGACCCGAGTTCAGCCGGCCGCCCATGGACCGCCAGCCGCCGCGCCCCCGGCTTCGGTGAACCTGCTGTAGTAACCGGCGTTGTCGGTGCCGCGGCTGAACGCCGCCAGTGCTGACGATGAGAGCGCCGTCAGCGCCGGGCTGGCGGTCGTGCGGCCGCCGATGGAGAAGAACCCGGTCGTGCGGTTCACGACCTTCAGGTAAATCTGCCGGTCAGTGCCCACGACCCCGACGTAGACGTGGCCGTTGCCGGTGAGATACGCGGCCGTGGGCCCGGTGCCGGGCAGCACGCGGCCGCCGATCCGCTGCCAGGCGTTCCATACCGTGCCGCGGTGGACGCGCTGCCAGATCGCCCCGTCGGCGCCCCGAACGAAGACCGCGTAGGCCCCGCCACCGAGAGCGACCGCCCCGGGCTGGGAGGTGATCCTGCCCCCCAGGGTCTGCCATTGTGTCCAGCTGTCGTTGTTTATCTGGCTGAACCACAGCTGGTTGTCAGGCCCCCGGCCGAAGACGATCTCCTGGATGCCGCCAATCCAGACCGGGGCGGGTCCGCTGACCAGACGGCCGTTGGTCAGGGGGATGGGCGGGCCGCCACTGCCCAGGCCCTCCTTCAGCCATACCGTGCGATCGGGGGCGGTGTAGAAGAGGTCGACGGGCGGTATCGACGTGCTGGGCACCTCGGCCGCGCCGGGCGCCAGGCCGGGCGCGGGGGGCGGAATGGGAGGCGGCATGGCCGATGCGGCCGGCGCGACACCGTGGCCAGGCCCATCCCGGCGACCGCCACCGTCGCCGCCCTGGACGACCAGGCTCGGCGCCGCCTCCGCCTTGCCACCGAACGTGCGGGTCGTGCCGATCTTGCGGAAGTGTCAGCGAGGCCGGAAATCCGGGTTGATCGCATCATGCGTGCTCCCTTGCACCATCCATAACGCGGTGGCATGCGGGAACGTCGGTGGGAAGCACCATTCGGGCACGCATTGGACATGCTCATGCTGATCCGGAAGCGCGCAATGCGCAAGATGACCGGGCGAATACCCCCACTGGCGGCCTGGTTTTTCGAGCAAAACCGCGCGGTTCAGATCGGATCCCATTGGGTGGACGCGCTCGCCTGCCCGGGGACGCGGCGCCTATCGGGCACCTCCCGGCGCCAGCCACGCTGGCCGTGCGGGCCGGGAGGTGCCCGATCTGCTGGCTAGAAGCCGCTAGCCGACACGGACAACCGAGACACTCGCGGTCTCGACGTTGACCGAGCCCGTGGCGCTGCGGTCCTCGTCGTACGCGAAGCCCACGACGTGCAGCGTCGTACCGCCCGCGGTCACCGTCACGACGGTGGAGCCGCTCGCGGTGGTGTCGATGTAGATGTTCCGGCTCATTCGGCCGCCCGACCAGGTTCCGACGGTGTTGGAGAAGTCGGTGTTCCAGGTGGCGCCCTGCCAGATGGTGATCAGCGGGTAGGTGTCCGGGTCGGCCGTCGCGGCGGCCGTGGCCCGGTTGAACATGGCGTTGGCGTCGACCAGGTAGGTCCCGGGAGTGGGCAGTGTGATGGTCCCCAGCGTGGTGCCGTTGGCCTGGATGGAGCCGCCGACATGGGTGAGTGGCATTGCCGCCGGCAGCGTCCAGTTAGTGGACAGCTTTCCGTTGACATCCGAAGCCGCTGGCCCCGGAGAGGGCCGGCCGGGCCGGTGTCGCCCTTAGGCCCGGGCGCACCAGCGGTCCCGCGCTCACCGGCCGGTCCCTGCGGACCCGTCTGGTTCCACGAGCTCTGGTAGTACCCGGACGGGCACGCCGCACCGTTCCAGTCGTAGATCATCGTGTTGCTGCCGTACCTGACGCAAACCTTCACGGTGTGGCCGGTGGCCGCCGCGGACTGTGACGGGCTCGCGGCCGACGCGAGCGAAAACGCGCCCGCCCCCGCAGCGAGCATCCCGGCCGTGGCGGCGCCCACGATGACCACGCGCGCCTTCCTGGCCGTCTTCAGCAGTGAGATCAAGATCTCTCCTTGTGATTGTCCAGCACACGACGGTGTGGCTGGCGGGGGGACCTGCCTCCCGGCACGCTTCAGCGACCGCGGGTCGGCGCTGGCCCATGCCCGTGGGCTGTCCGTGGCTTAGGCCCGGCGCAGGCCCCCGCGATGCGCCGGAAGGGTAATGCGGGGTTCCCCTGACTGCCGGTCTTCCCCAGCGCGGCTATCAGGGCAGCCGGATCGTTAAGCGCCGCAAGGTCAGCGCACTCCTGCCGCATAAACCGGTGTTCCCGGCGGCGATCCCGGATCGCTGGAATGAAGAACGAGGCGGCCACAAGAACGGCCAGGATGGTGCAGGCGAGGCCGAGGATGGCCATCACGTTGATCAGGACGGACACAGATCACCCCCAGCTAGTGTCGGGTTGCGCGGCTATGCCAGCCCTGCGTCTGTGAGACGTGCCACAGGTGCGGCGGGTTTACTTGCATCACCGAAAGTTTTGAAGCACCCGGCAATCAGCCAGTCACGTTTTGGAACCATCGATGCACGTCGAAGCCCGATTTCCATGATCGGGTTGTGTTTTCCGCAGGATCTGCGGAAAACACAACCCGGTCTTCCGTGCAGCGGGCCGGACCCGATGCTGGCGTGGCGTCTGGGGCTCCAGAGGCTGGATTGAACTATCCGCGGCGCGCACCTCAGGCTGAGGCGATGACGAGGTCCACGCCGGCGGTCGAGAGGGCGTCGCAGAGTTCGGGCTCGGGCGTGCGGTCGGTGATCAGGGTCTCGACCGCTTCGAGCCGGCTGGTTCAAGACCTGGCACCCGGCAGGCTGACCCAGCGCCCCGCCCGGGCCAGGCCCGCGGGCCCGGGCGGGGCGCTGGGCCCGGGGCGCGGTGACCCGGACGCGGCGGACATGGGAACCTGACGGTAAGAACCACGGGGAACTTAGCCGGTTTTATCCGCATTGAGCTGCCCCACAGCCAACGGGAGCCGCCGTGACCGAAGCCCACACCGGCCTGCCCGGGCAGCGTCACCGCCGCCGCGACCGGCAGGCCAGAGACGACGGCCAGGCTCCTGGCCAGCGCGGAAACAAGTGGTGGACGCTGGTGGCGGTGTGCCTCGGCACGTTCATGCTGCTGCTGGACATCACAATCGTGAACGTCGCCCTGCCGGACATCCAGCGGGCCCTGAACTCCAGTTTCGCCGATTTGCAGTGGGTCGTGGACGCGTACGCCCTCACCCTGGCCGCGTTCCTGCTGACGGCGGGCAGCCTGGCCGACATGTACGGCCGGCGCCTGCTGTACATGGTCGGCCTGGCCGTGTTCACCGCCGCGTCCGTGCTGTGCGGGTTCGCCGCCAGCACGCTGATGCTCCAGTTGTCGCGCGGCCTGCAGGGCGTCGGCGGGGCGATCATGTTCGCGGTGTCGCTGGCGTTGCTGGCTGACGCCTTCCGGGGCCGGGACCGCGGTATCGCCTTCGGCGTCTGGGGCACGGTGACCGGCCTGGCCGTCGCCATCGGCCCGCTGCTCGGCGGCGTGCTGACCTCGGGCCTGTCCTGGCGGTGGATCTTCTTCGTGAACGTGCCGATCGGGGTCGCGGCCGTCGTCATCCGATGCTGCGGGTGGCCGAGTCGCGCGCGCCGCAAGCCAGCCCGGCCCGACTGGGCCGGCTTCGTGATCTTCACGGTGGCGCTGGCCAGCCTGGTCTACGGGCTGATCGAGTCGAACCAGCGGTCCTTCACCGACAGCCTCGTGCTGGGCTGCGTTCGCCGTCGGCGGCGGTGCTGCTCGCCGCGTTCGTCGTCGTGGAGCTGCGCACCGCGCACCCGATGTTCGACCTGAAGCTGTTCCGGCTGCCGACCTTCACCGGCGGCTCGGTCGCCGCGTTCGGGCTCAGCGCCTCGATCTTCGCGATGCTGCTCTACCTCGTGCTGTACCTGCAGGACATCCTGGGTTACTCGCCGCTGGCGACCGGTGTGCGGGTGATGTTCATGTCCGGGGCCATCCTGGTCACCGCCTCGGTGGCCGGGCGGCTTTCGTCGAGGGTGCCGGTCCGGCTGCTCATCGGGCCCGGCCTGATCATCGTCGGCGTGGGCCTGCTGCTCATGCGCGGGCTCAACGCGGGCTCGGCCTGGACCCATCTCATCCCGGGAATGATCGTGGGCGGCGTCGGGGTCGGCCTGGTCAACCCGCCGCTGGCCTCCACCGCGGTCGGCGTGGTGCCCCCGCAGCGGGCGGGCATGGCCTCGGGCATCAACTCCACCTTCCGCCAGGTCGGCATCGCCACCGGCATCGCCCTGCTGGGGTCGCTGTTCTCCAACAACGTGAAGACCGAGGTGCTGGCCCAGGTGGCGGCGGTGCCCGGGCTGGCCGGCCAGGGCCCGCAGATCGCCGTCCGCGGTGCAGTCCGGGCAGATCGGCAACGTGATCGGCCGGCTGCCCGCGCCGACCGGCGGCGCCGTGGGAATGATCACCCGGGCCGCCTTCACCACCGGCCTCAACCGCATACTGCTCGTCGCGGCGGTCATCGCGCTGGCCTCAGGCGTGGTGGCCCTGGCCGCCATCCGGAGCAAGGACTTCGTGCAGCAGGGGCCCGGCTAGCTGCGACGGCAGTCACTCCGGGCTATCGTTTCGCCAGGCGCCGGGTGGGCCACGGCGGCGGCCGCCGCCCACCCGCGCGATTCCCGTACCCAGCCGCGCCATTTACTGGAGGTCATTCTCGTGCAGCCGATCGTGCTCGGGCCCAACATGCCGGAGATGTTCTACCGCGGCGGCGGCCGCATCGATCGGTTGCGCGGGACGTCCGGCCACGAGGACCGGCCCGAGGACTGGATCGCGTCCGCCACGGCGAGGTTCGGCACCCAGACCGACGGGATGACCCGGCTGCCGGACGGCTCCCTGCTGGCCGAGGCGGTCGCCGCTGACCCGGAGGGGTGGCTCGGCCCGGACCACGTCGCCCGGTACGGCAGCGACACCGGCCTGCTCGTGAAGCTGCTCGATGCCGGGCAGCGGCTGCCGGTGCACGTCCATCCCGACCGCGGCTTCGCCGCCGAGCACCTGGCCAGCCCGCACGGCAAGACGGAGGCGTGGATCGTCGTCGAGGCCGACCCCGGCGCGGCCGTGCACCTCGGCTTCAGCCGCGACGTCGAGGCGGCCGAGCTCACCGGCTGGGCCCGCGACCAGGACATCGAGTCGCTGCTCGCCGTGACCAACCGGGTCCCGGTGGCGGCCGGTGACACCGTGCTGTGCCCGGCCGGGACGCCGCACGCCATCAGCGAGGGCATCCTCGTCGTGGAACTGCAGGAACCCGCCGACCTGTCGATCATGCTCGAGTGGAGCACTTTCTCCCTCGCCGCCGAGGACGCGACGCTCGGCCTGCCACTGGAGGAGGCGCTGGCCTGCATCGACCGGCGCGCCTGCCCGCCGGAACGGCTGGAGGCGCTCCGCGGCCGCCCGCTGAACAGCGCGGCAGGCTCGCTGCTGCCCGGGAAGCCGACCCGTTCTTCGTGGCCGAACGGATCGACACCCAGGTCAGCCATCACCTGTCCCAGAGTTACGGCGTGCTCGTGGTGACCGCGGGCGACGGTCACCTGGGCACCGAGAACGGCGCCTCCGTCCCGGTCAGCCGGGGCAGCGCCGTGGTCATCCCGCACGCGGCCGGCGCCGCCGTGCTCAGCGGGGCCATCGAAGGGATCCGCTGCCTGCCCGCCAGCTAGGCGGAGCGGTCAGCTGGCCGGCCCCTCAGCGGAGCGGCCCCTCGCGCAGGCGGGCTCGGGCTCACGGCGCCATGCTCGGCGAAGAAGGACGCGATGTCGCGGGCCGGCAGCCCGGGTTCCTCGGCCGGGGCGAAGTGGCCGCCCCGGGGCATGGGTGTCCACCGGCGAATGTTGTAGAGGCGCTCGGCCCACTCGCGGGGAGGGTCGCCGTCGTCGATGAACTGGTGAGCGAAGACGGCGACAGCGGTCGGCACGTGCCACAATCGGCAGGCCCGAGTTCCGCTGCCAGCCACCGGTTGTCCGCATAGTCCCGCATAGAGGAAGTGATCGTCTGGGTGGCCCAGTACAAAGTCACGACCGTGAGCAGGAAGTCGCGGGAGAAGCTGGCGTCGAGGTTCCCGCCTGAGTCGGCCCACGCCCGCCTCTTCTCCAGCACCCAGGCCGCCAGGCTGGTGGCGAGTCGTTGAGCCCGTAGCCGACGGTCTGCGGCCTGGTCGACTGGATCGCCCCGTAGCCGCGGTCATCCGCGCGCCACCGCTCGTACTGCGCCACGAACGAGCGTTCCGCGGCCGACAACGGCCGCGATCCCGGTCCGGTGTAGGGCGCCAGATCCAGGTTGCTCAGGTGAATACCCAGCATGGGTGCTGGATCGTCCAGCGCCATGAACGTTGTGACGGCCGACCCGAAGTCACCGCCCGCCGCCCCATACTGCCGGTAACCCAGGCCGCGCATCAGGCGGTGCCACAGCCCGGCTGTGTACCGGCTGCTCACCCCGGTCCGGTCCGGCCGCTCCGAGAACCCGTAGCCGGGCAGCGACGGAATAACCACGTCGAATCCGGGCCCGGCCAGGCCATGGGCGGCCGGGTCGGTCAGCAACGGCGCCACCAGCAGGTAATCGGCGAAGCAGCTCGGCCAGCCATGGGTCAGGATCAGCGGGATCCCGCAGCCGCTGCGGGCCCGCTCGTGGACGAAATGGACCCGTATCCCGTCGATCTCGGCCCGGAACTGAGGAAAGGAGTTCAGCCACCGTTCCTGGGCGCGCCAGTCGAAGCCGTCCGCCCAGTACGCCAGCAGATCCTGCAGGTAACCGAGGTCTGTGCCCTGCGCCCACGGGGCACCCGGCGCCGGCCCGGGCCACCGCGTCTTCCGGATCCGGGCCCGCAGGTCGCCGAGCGCCTCATCGCTCACCCGCACGGTGAATGGCTCGGCCTGGAACGCAGTCACGCCACCAGCTTCGCACCGGCGGCCGAGATCCCGGCCACCTTCGGCCAGGCGACGCGCTAGCCGGCCGTCGCGGGCGCCCCGCCGCCGTCCTCCGGATAGACGAGCGGCAGGCCGAACGTCTCGAACAGCTCCGGCTCCTGGAACACGGCGATCCAGGTGATCCCCTCCCCCGTGGTGCTGAGCACCTGCACCGAATGCGCGTGGTGCCTGCCGTCCTCCTGCCGCAGGTAGGCACCGGCGGCAGGCTGGCCGTTGGCGCCGACGCGGACCATCCGCCACCGGTCCGGACCGGCCAGAGCCCGGGCCGACAGGAACCCCGCCACCGTGGCGCGGCCCCTGAACCAGGTCAGGAAGGGCGGCATCTCCAGGATGACCTCGTCGGCGAGCAGCCGGGTGAGCGTGGCCATGTCGGCACTGAGGAACGCGGACACGTACCGGTCGACAATCTCGCGCTGGCCCGGGTCGGCCGGCTCGGACGCCCGGTCCGGTGCGGGGCGGCCTGCTGCATCTGGGCCCGGGCCCGCTGCAGCGCGCTGTTGACGGCCGCGGTCGTGATCTCGAGCAGGTCGGCGACCTCGGCCGCCCGCCACGCCAGCACGTCACGCAGGATCAGCACCGCGCGCTGCTTGGCCGGCAGGTGCTGCAGGGCGGCGACGAACGCGAGCCGGATGCTGTCCCGCGCCGCGACGATCGCCGCCGGATCGGCCTCCCCGCCCGGCCCGCCCAGCCCGGTGCCGAGCAGCGCGTCCGGGAACGGCTGCAGCCAGGTGATCTCCGGCCGCCGGCAGCCGGAAGCTTGTCGGCCGCCTCGCTCGGCCCGGTCAGGTCCGAGGGCAGCGGCCGGCGGCTGCGGCTCTCCAGAGCGGTCAGGCAGGCGTTGGTCGCGATCCGGTACAGCCAGGTTCGCATCGACGCACGTCCGGAGTCGAAGCCGCCGTAGGCCCGCCACGCGCGCAGCATGGTCTCCTGAACCAGATCCTCGGCGTCGTGCACCGACCCCAGCATGCGGTAGCAATGCGCCAGCAGCTCGCGGCGGAACGGATCGGCCCGCCGCATGAACTCCTCACTGCCCGTATCCCGCGACATTGCTGCAGTCTGGTTCATCGCTGCTTCCTCAGTCCATTTTTATCCCGAACGAGGCTGTATAGGCCCGTCCTGTTATGTACTGGCCAGCGGGCGGAAACTCATCGGTGCCCGGCACTTTCCGGCATCGCCGGGGCAGGTGCCGGCGCGGGCCCCGCCTCGGCGGTGCGCCGGCCCGGTATCCAGAGCCCGGCGCTCGCGGCCGCGAGCGACAGCCCGGCCGCGACGGCCGCCGCCGGGCCGAACCCGGCACGGAACGCCCCGGCCGAGGCGTAGCTGCCCGCCCCGGTGAACACGACGGCGAGGATAGCGATCCCGAATGTCCCGCCCAGCTGGCGCAGCGTGTTGTTGGCCCCGGCCGCCTTGCCGATCGCGTCCGGCGGGACGGCGCCGAGGACGGCGTTCTGCGCGGCAGGCATCGCCATCGACACGCCACAGCCCGCCAGGACGAGCGGCGCGATCATGGCCGGGTAACCGGCGCCGTCCCGGGCGATGAGCGCGATCCAGGCGAACCCCCCGGCCTGCATGGCCAGGCCGCGGGCGATCAGCGGGCGCTCGCCGATCCGGCCGACCCAGGCCCCGGCGACGGGCGCGACCAGGGACAGGGTCACCGTCCATGGTGCGAGCCGGAGCCCGGCCGCGAGCGGCCCGTAGTGCAGCGACGTCTGGAGATACTGGGCCAGGAAGAACGCGGCGCCGAAGATCGATCCGTACATGCCGAACGTGGCCGCGTTGCCCGCGGCGAAGGCCCGGGACCGGAACAGCCGCATCGGCAGCATCGGCTCGCGCACCCGCAGCTCCCACGCCACGAACGCCGCGGTGAGCAGGACGCCGCCGGCCAGCGCGCCGGTGACCTCCAAGCTGCCCCACCGGCCGCGTTCCCCCGGACGAGCCCCCACACCAGGCCGAATGCGGCCGCGGTGACGAGGACCACGCCCCCGACATCCAGCCGGGCGCCGGTCCCCCGGCTCTCCCTGATGCGCCGCGCGGCCAGCGGGATAAGGGCCAGGCCAATCGGGACGTTGAGCCAGAAGATCCACGGCCAGGCCAGCCCCTGCACGACCGCGCCGCCGACCATCGGGCCGCCCAGGATGGCCAGGCCCATCACGCCGCTGAGGATGCCCAGCGCCTTCGCCCGCCGGTGCGGCGGGAACGCGCCGGTCAGCAGGGCCATGGCGTGCGGCATGATCATCGCCGAGCCCGCCCCCTGAACGGCCCGCGCCGCGATCAGCCAGCCGATGCTGGGGGCCAGCGCGCACGCCGCCGACATCGCCGTGAACAGCCCCACCCCGATGATGAACAGCCGCCGCCGGCCGAAGCGGTCGCCCAGCGCCGAGGCGGTCATCAGCAGGACGGCCAGGCTGAGCGTGTAGGCGTTGACGATCCACTCGAGCTGCTCGATCGACGCGCCGAGATGCAGCCGGATGGTGGTCAGCGCGGTCGTCACGACCAGCATGTCCAGTCCGACCATCAGCGACGCCACCGACGTCAGCGCGAGCACCCATCGCTGCGCCGACGCCGTGGAAGCGTTCGTTCCGCTGGTATCCACGTGCCCTCCGGTGATCCGGTCCCGGGGATCCCGGGACGCTCACCGGTACGTACCGGCCCGCGCGCGGAAACTAAGCGGTCGTCGCCGAGGACAGGCTCGGGGAGGGTGCCCGCGTTGTGCTCGACCAGGCGCCAGTTGCCTCGCCGGAGGCCGAGGACCGACCATGCGCAGTTCGACAGCGGGCCGATCGCTCCCCACAGCTCCTCCGGCATGCCCATCAGCTTGGACATGCCGAGGCGCAGTGCCGCGCCGTGGCTGACCACCACGGCCAGGGAGCGATTGGGCAGGCTCTCCGCGATCCGCTCCAGCGCCGCGGCCACCCGGTCCGCGACCGTCGCCGCGGTTTCCCCGTCGGGCGGCGACCAGGTCAGGTACTCGGCCGGGTAGCGCTCACGGATTTCCGGCCCGGACAGGCCTTCCCAGCGCCCGCCGTGACGTTCCCGCAGGTCCTTGTCGAGGGTTACCGGCCGCCCGGTGATCCGCGCCAGGGGAGCCGCCGTCGCCGTCGCGCGGCTCAGGTCGGAGGCGAAAATCGCCGCCGGGTGGAGCGAGGCGAGCAGCCGGGCGGCCCGCTCGGCCTGCGCCACCCCGTTCGGGTCGAGCGGGATGTCGCTCTGGCCCTGAAAGCGGTCCTCGACGTTCCACCGCGTCTCCCCGTGCCGCCAGAGCACCAGGCGCACCGCACGCCCGCCGGCGTCCGGTGACCCGGCGGCCGGCGCTGCCTCCGCGCTCAGCGCCTGTCCCCGTCAGCGGGGCCGGCGCCCTGCGCGTGCCTGCTGCCCGCGGTCACGGGCTCCGGAAGCCGGATGACGGGACAGTCCTTCCAGAGCCGCTCGAGCGCGTAGAAGACCCGCTCGTCCGCGTGCTGAACGTGGACGACGATGTCGATGTAGTCGAGCAGCACCCAGCGGCCGTCCCGCTCCCCTTCCCGGCGGACAGGCTTAGCCCCGGCCTGGGACAGCTTCAGCTCGATCTCGTCCACGATCGACCTGACCTGCCGGTCGTTGGCCGCCGAGCAGAGCAGGAAGGCGTCGGTGATGACGAGCTGCTCGCTCACGTCGTAGGCGATGATGTCGGTCGCTAGCTTGTCGGCCGCCGCCATCGCTGCGATCTCGATGAGCTCGACGGCCCTGGGGGTCGCGGTCACGTGTGCTATTCGCCCTCCTCGTCCGGGCTGATCGGGCTGGCGGCCCCGCGCTCGGGCCACCCGGCTAGCTCGCCCCTATGCTCTCACGTTACGGCCTCAGAGCCCGTGTGCCGAGCGGCGCGGACGTGCGTCAGTGCCGCGTCATGCCGGCGGCCCGGAGTAGAGCCCGCGCTTGGCGATGTACTGGACGACGCCATCCGGGACCAGGTACCAGACGGGCTCGCCGTCGGCGACGCGGGCCCGGCACTCGCTGGACGAGATGGACAGGGCGGGGATCTCGACCAGGCTGACCTTCCCGTCCGGCAGGCCGTCCTCGCTCAGCTGGTGTCCCGGCCGGGTACAGCCGACGAAATGGGCCAGGGCGAACAGCTCGTCCACGTCGTGCCAGGACAGCATGGTGGCCAGCGCGTCGGCGCCGGTGATGAAGAAGAACTCGTCCTCGGGTGCGGCCGCCGCGCGCAGGTCCCGCAGGGTATCGATCGTGTACGTCGGCCCCGGCCGGTCGATGTCCACCCGGCTCACGCTGAACCGAGGGTTGGACGCCGTCGCGATCACCGTCATCAGGTACCGGTCCTCGGCCGCCGAGACGTTGCGTCCTTCCTTCTGCCACGGCTGCCCGGTGGGGACGAAGATCACCTCATCGAGGTCGAAGATGTGCGCTACCTCGCTCGCAGCAACGAGGTGACCATGATGAATGGGATCGAACGTGCCGCCCATCACCCCGCGCCGCCGACTGTCCCGGCCAGCGTTCATACCACGGGATCGTATAGGCATCCTCGAAGTTCCCGCCGCCGGCCAGCGCAACTCCCTACGGTCGCTGGATGGCCGCGAATTTGCGTGCACCGGCCAGGCCGCGGACGGCGCTACGATACGAGATATGACTTCAGTTCCGGACCGAGCGCGCGTTCGCCTGCCTGGCATCAGTTCCCGCGCGTACGAGCACCCTGCCGATCGTTCCGCCCTCGTGGCGATGCGCAAGCTCACCGGGTTCGATGTGCTGCTGCGCAAGCTGTCCGGCCTCTTCAATGAGCGGGCCATGCGGCTCGGCTTCCTGGCCAGCGGCGTTCGCGTCTCCGACCGCCAGTTCCCGCAGATCAACGACATGGTCCGCGACGGGGCCTACATCCTCGACCTGCCGCAGATACCCGATGTCTTCATCACGCAGAATCCTCTGGTCAACGCGATGACGCTCGGATCGGATCGCCCGTTCATCGTGATCACCACCGGCCTGGTGGATCTGCTCGATCCCGAGGAACTGCGGACGGTGGTCGGGCACGAGCTCGGGCACGTGCTGTCCGGGCACGCGGTCTACCGGACCATGCTGTACAACCTGATCCTCCTGGCCCAGCGGATCGCCTGGATGCCGATCGGCTACCTCGGCCTGCGCGCGATCATCCTGGCCCTGGAGGAGTGGTACCGCAAGTCCGAACTGTCCTGCGACCGGGCGGGCCTGCTGGCCGGCCAGGACGTGGACGCGGCCCGGCGGGTGCTGATGAAGCTGGCCGGCGGAACCCACATGTCGGAGCTCAGCCCGGACGCTTTCCTGGAGCAGGCGCACGAGTACGACGCGGTCCCCGACGTCCGCGACGGGCTGCTCAAGATCATGCAGCTGCAGGGCAACACGCACCCGTTCGCGGTGGTGCGCTTCGCCGAGCTGGACCGGTGGGCGCGCAGCGGTGAGTACGAGCGGATTCTGGCCGGTGACTACCCGCGCCGGGAGGACGACTCGACCACGACGATCGCCGACGAGGTCCGGGCCGCGGCCAAGTCCTACCAGGAATCGTGGAACCGCACCGAGGACCCGCTGATCGGCATGGTCCGCGGCGCGGCCGAAGGGGCGATGCGCGCCGGTGAGGGCCTGTTCGGCCGGTTCGGCCGGCGCGACAGCAACGGCGGCGAGGACTAGGGACCCGCGGAAACGGCGGGGGTTCCGGGTTCTTCGTCCGGGACTCGCGGGGTGGCGGGCGCCCGCGGCGGGGTCAGGATGACCATGTCGTCGCGGTGGACGACCTCGCGCTCGTACTCCTGGCCCCGTTCGCGGGCCAGCCAGCGGGTGGAGCGGCCCATCAGGGCGGGGATCTCGCTGGCGTCGTAGTTGACCAGGCCGCGCGCGACGACGTGGCCGTCCCCGTCACACAGGTCGACAGGGTCACCCGCGTCGAACGTGCCCTCGACGCCGGTGATCCCGGCGGGCAGCAGGGACGCGCGCCGCGCCACGACGGCCTCCACGGCGCCGCCGTCCAGGCGCAGCTGGCCCAGGGCCACGGCGGCGTGAGCGAGCCAGAGCAGGCGGGTACGCGGCCGGCGGCCGGTGGCCGCGAAGTAGGTGCCGGTGGGCTTACCGGCCAGCGCAGCGGCCGCCTCAGCGGCGCTGGCCACCACGGTCGGGATGCCCGCGCCGGTGGCGATCACCGCCGAGTCCACCTTGGTGGCCATCCCGCCGGTGCCGGGGCCGGTCCCGCGGCTGCCGCCGATGCGGATGCCGTCCAGGTCACCGTGGTCGCGGACCTCGGTGATCCGCCGGGCGCCGGGGTGGCGCGGGTCCTCGTCGTACAGACCGTCCACGTCGGACAGCAGGATGAGAGCCCCGGCCCGGGTCACGTGCGCGACCAGCGCGGCCAGCCGGTCGTTGTCACCGAACCGGATCTCGTCGGTCGCGACGGTGTCATTCTCGTTGACGATGGGCAGCACGCCGAGGTCGAGCAGCCGGTCCAGGGTGCGCTGCGCGTTCCGGTAGTGTGCCCGGCGCATCAGGTCGTCGGCGGACAGCAGCACCTGCCCGGTGCGCATCCCGTGGCGGGCGAACGCCGCGGCGTACCGGGCGATGAGCAGGCCCTGCCCGACACTGGCCGCGGCCTGCTGGGTGGCCAGGTCCCGCGGCCGGCTGGGCAGTCCCAGCGGGGCGATTCCGGCGGCGATCGCGCCGGAGGAGACGAGGACAAGATGAGTCCCAGCCTTGGCCCGTTCGGCCAGAGAATCAGCAAGCGTCACGATGCGGTCATCATCGATGCCGCCGTCAGCCGTCGTCAGCGAGGAGGATCCGACCTTGACCACAATCCTGCGCGCCGCCGCGATGTCGGCGCGCGCAGGCCGGGTCATCCGGGCAGCCTGCGGTCGCTGCCACGCGGACCGCGGCCCACGCCGACGCGCCCGTCGCCCATTGGCACCGTGGGGTCCCAGTCGAAGACCACCGCGTCGTCCAGGTCGCCGATGAGGATCTCGTCGCCCGCTTCGGCGCCCGCTGCGCCCAGCGCCTCCTCAACCCCCAGCCGCGCGAGCCGGTCGGCGAGGAAACCGACGGCCTCGTCGTTGCTGAAGTCGGTCTGCAGGAGCCAGCGGCGTGGTTTCTCGCCCCGGACCAGGTACGCCCCCTCCGGGGTGCGGACGATCTCGAAGTCGGGCCCGGCGGGCTGAGGCCGGATCACCCGGCGGGTGGGCTGTGGCGCCGGTGCGGCCGCGCGGGCGGAGCCGACCAGCCCGGCCATGGCGAAGCCGAGCTCCCGCAGGCCCTCGCGGGTGGCGGCGGAGACCTCGTAGACCTGCAGGCCGCGCGCGGCGAGGATCTCTTTGACCATGTCGGCGAGTTCCCGGGCGGCGGGAACGTCGATCTTGTTCAGCGCGACCAGCCGGGGCCGGCGGCGCAGGTCCGCACCGGTCACGTCCTCGTAGGCGGCCAGCTCGGCTTCGAGGACGTCGAGGTCGGTGATGGGGTCGCGGCCGGGCTCTTCGGTGGCACAGTCGATGACGTGCACCAGCGCGGTACAGCGCTCGATGTGCCGGAGGAACTCGAGCCCCAGGCCCTTGCCCTGGCTCGCGCCCGGGATCAGGCCTGGCACGTCGGCGATGACGAACTGAACGTCCCCGGCTTCGGCGACGCCCAGGTTCGGGATGAGCGTGGTGAAGGGGTAGTCGGCGATCTTGGGCCGGGCGGCGGACATCGCGGCGATCAGCGAGCTCTTCCCCGCGCTGGGGAAGCCGACCAGGCCGACGTCGGCGATGCTCTTCAGCTCCAGGACCAGCTCGCGCTCCTCCCCCGGCTCGCCCTTGAGCGCGAACCCCGGGGCCTTGCGCCGCGGTGAGGCCAGCGCCGCGTTGCCGAGACCGCCCTTGCCGCCCGCGGCCGCGACGAACTGCGTCCCGGCGCCGATAAGATCAGCCAGCACCTCGCCGTTCGGGGTCTTGACCACCGTGCCGTCGGGGACACCGATGATCAGGTCCGCGCCCTCGGCGCCGGTGCGGTTGGAGCCTTCACCGGGCTTCCCGTTGCCGCCGCGCCGGACCGGCCGGCGGTGGAAGTCCAGCAGCGTGGATGCGCCGGGGTCGACCTCAAGAATGACGTCGCCGCCCCGGCCGCCGTTCGCGCCATCGGGGCCGCCGAGCGGCTTGAACTTCTCCCGCCGGATGGACGCACACCCGTGACCCCCGTTTCCCCCGCTGACCCGAAGGACCGCTTCATCCGCAAACTCCGCCACAACGACCCCCTTTCTCTTTCAGTGAATATTTATCGACCAGGACAATATTTGCCGGACACAACAAAGGCGGACCGGGCATCCGGTCCGCCTTCGCATGTCAGTACCAGCGTGTGCCGCGGACCTAGCCGACGGCCGCCGGAGTCTCGGCCGAGCTTTCGGCCGTGCTCTCCGCGACGATGCTCACCGCGCGACGTCCCCGGACGGAGCCGAACTGCACGGTCCCGGCCACGAGCGCGAACAGGGTGTCGTCACCGCCCCGCCCGACGCCGGTGCCCGGGTGGAAGTGCGTACCACGCTGGCGGATGATGATCTCGCCCGCGTTCACGCGCTGCCCGCCGAAGCGCTTGACGCCGAGCCGCTGAGCGTTGGAGTCGCGGCCGTTCCGGCTGGACGAAGCGCCCTTCTTATGTGCCATCTCAGCTCTTCCCCGCTTCTTCTTCGCCGCGTCGATGCCGGTGATCCGGACCCGCGTGTACCGCTGGCGGTGGCCCAGACGGCGCCGGTAACCGGTCTTGTTCCGGTAATGGATCATGTTGATCTTGGGCCCGGCAGCGTCGCCGACGATCTCCGCGGTGACGCGGTAACCGCTGACCTTCGCGGGGTCGCTGACCACTTCGTCGTCGTCCACCACCAGCACAGCCGGCAGCGTGATGCTGGAACCGACCTCGCCGTGAAGCTTGTCCACGTTCAGTACGTCATCGACCGACACTTTTTCCTGCCGGCCGCCGCAGCGCACAATCGCGTACACCCGAGAACTCTCTCTCCCTCGTGCGTGCCCTCACGAATCCCGCGGTCATTTCCGGGGACCGGTGTCGCAACGACGGGGCTCGCCTGAACTTCCAACTGGCGCTTAGGGGAGTCTGCCGCATCGCGGGCACGACCCACGCACCGAAAGCCAAGGTTACCAGACCGCACGGGCCTGGTGCGCCGACGCCGCCGCCTACTCCGTTACCGCCTCCGGCCCAGGCGCCGGAAGCTCTTGGCCAGCCACCGGCTCGGAGCCAGCCGCCCGAAACGGAGCCACCACCTCCGGCTCGCCTGCCGGAGCCTGCGGCTCAACCACCGGCTCGGGGCCGGAGACCAGGTCGGGTCCCGGGGCCGGCTCAGCGCCGGAGACCGGGGCCGGGCCGGGGCCGGCTCGGAACCGGAGCCCGGCCCCGATGCGGGGACCGGCTCGGGACCGGAGCCCGGCCCGGACGTGAGGACCGGCTCGGGACCGGGGACCGCCTCCGGACCGGGGATCAGCCCGGCCACGTGCGGCGCCGTACCGTTCTGGGTGGCGTCCGCGGCGTCGGCCCGGGTGCCGGCGTCCGACGGGGCGCCCGTGTCGGCGGCGCCCCGGTTCTGGCCGCCGCGGCGCCTCCGGCCGCTGCCGGCCGGCTTGTTCTCGCCGCCGCGGCCCTTGGCACCGTCGCCGTTCGGCGCGCTGTCGCCGCTGCCTCCGTGACCGGGATCGCCGCTGTCGCCGCCCCGCCGCCGGCCGGACGGCTCGTCGGCGCGGCGGTTGTCGGTCTTGGCCCCGCGGGAATGGCCGCTCGGCTGGGCGGTCTGCTGGCAGCCCTGCCCGGGCTGGCCGAGGTCGACCAGGTCCAGCGACACATGCACGCCCCGGCCGTTGCAGCATTCGCACGGGACGGAGAACGCCTCGAGGAGCCCGGCGCCCACACGCTTGCGGGTCATCTGCACCAGGCCCAGCGAGGTCACCTCGGCGACCTGGTGCTTGGTGCGGTCACGGGCCAGGCACTCCAGCAGCCGGCGCAGCACCAGCTCGCGGTTGCTCTCCAGGACCATGTCGATGAAGTCGATGACGACGATGCCGCCGACGTCACGCAGCCGGAGCTGCCGCACGATCTCCTCGGCCGCCTCCAGGTTGTTGCGGGTGACCGTCTCTTCCAGGTTCCCGCCCTGGCCGGTGAACTTGCCGGTGTTCACGTCGATGACCGTCATGGCCTCGGTCCGGTCGATGACCAGCGACCCGCCGCTCGGCAGCCAGACCTTGCGCTCGAGCGCCTTGGCCAGCTGCTCGTCGATGCGGTACTCGGCGAAGGCGTCCTTGCTGTCGTCTTCCCAGCGCGCCACCCGGTCCGCGAGGTGGGGTGCGACGTAGCGGACGTATTCCTCGACCTCGGCCCACCCGTCCTGGCCCTCCACGATGAGCTGGCTGAAGTCCTCGTTGAACACGTCCCGGATGACCCGGATCGTCAGGTCAGGCTCGCCGTAGAGCAGCTCCGGCGCGCTGGCCGTCTTCGCCTTGCGCTCGATGTTCTCCCACTGGGCGGCCAGCCGGGCCACGTCACGGCTCAGCTCTTCTTCGGTGGCCCCCTCGGCCGCCGTGCGGACGATGACGCCGGCGTCCTCCGGCATGACCTTCTTGAGGATCTTCTTCAGCCGGGTCCGCTCGGTGTCGGGGAGCTTGCGGCTGATGCCGGTCATGGACGCGCCGGGCACGTAGACCAGATAGCGGCCGGGCAGGCTGACCTGGCTGGTCAGCCGGGCGCCCTTGTGGCCGACCGGATCCTTCGTGACCTGCACGAGGACCGACTGCCCCGACTTCAGCGCCGACTCGATCCGCTTCGGCTGCCCCTCGAGGCCACTGGCGTCGAAGTTCACCTCGCCCGCGTACAGGACGGCGTTGCGGCCCTTCCCGATGTCGACGAACGCCGCCTCCATCGACGGCAGCACGTTCTGCACCTTGCCGAGGTAGACGTTGCCGACGTAGGACTGGTGGCTCGCGCGGTTCACGTAGTGCTCGACGAGTATCCCGTCCTCGAGCACGGCGATCTGGGTCCGGTCGCCCCGCCTGCGCACGACCATGGTCCGCTCGACCGCCTCGCGGCGGGCCAGGAACTCGGCTTCGCTGATAACCGGTGGCCTGCGGCGTCCCGTCTCGCGGCCCTCGCGCCGCCGCTGCCGCTTGGCTTCCAGCCGCGTCGACCCCTTGATGGAGCGGACGTCGTCGGCGGCCGCAGCCCGGGCCGCGGCCGCCGGACGGGGCTCGCGGACGTGCACGACGGTGTCCGGCGGGTCGTCTTCGGTGGTCACCCGGTCGGTGTCACCGGTAGAACCGCGGCGGCGCTTGCGCCGGCGGCGCCGCGCGCCGTTGCCGGTCCCATCGTCGTCTTCGTCGTTGTCCGGCTCGTCGGAGCCGGCCGCGGCCCCGCCGCCCGGCGCGTCCGCGCCGTCACGAGCCGCACCGGTCGGGTCCGCGCCGTCGGAGGCATCACCGTCGCCGTCGGAGGCGTCGGCTTCGCCGTTGCCACCCCGGCTCCGCGTCCGGCTCCGGCCGCCCCTTCGGCGGCGGCGCCGGCCCGACTGCGAGCCGTCGTCGGGGCCGTCGTCCCCCTCGTCGTCCGGCGGCGGATCGCCGGCGCCGTGCGGCCGCTGGACGTCGTCGCTGCTGTCCGCGGGTCCGCGGCGGCCGCCGGGCCCGCGTCGGAGCCCGCCTGGCTGCCCTGGGGGGCGCCTTCGGTGGCCGCCTTGCTGCGCCCGCTGTTCCTGCGGCGAGGCGTGCTGCGCCGGCCGCCGCCCTCATCGGAGTCGGCCTCCGGCGCCGGGCCCGCCGCGCCCGCCGCGCTGGGCGCGGGCGGCACGGACGTCGCCGGGGGCTGGAAGAGGACCTGGGGCGGCTGGAAGGACACCGCTGGCACGGCCGTAGCCGAAGCGCCGCCGCTGGACGGCGCCGCGTCGCGCGCGTCGCGCTCCGGTGTCGTCGGATCCGGCGGGCCTGCCGGGCGGCTCGAGACTCTGCCTCGGCCGGTTCCGGCTTTCAGCGCACCGTTGTCTGATCCACCTGCCCCGTCATCGGATTCTGGTTCGTTCCGCTCGGTTTCGAGCATCCGGGCAATCTCCCGTCAAGCTCCCGGGCGCGCGGACCCGCCAGGGGCCCTGCGCGCCGCGCGGGAGCATATCGTGTCCATTCACCTGGACGGAGCCGGCCACTACGGCGGCTGCAGCGCCCAGGTTCGTTACCTGTCTCAGTTCCGCGCACATCAACTTCATGGGGCGCGAAGACTGTCCCGCGGGCCGCGCCGCCACATGGCGGCAGAGCGCGGCTGCGGAAGAGCGGACCAGCGCGCCGTCATACGGCACGGATCCGCGGCCCATGGGGCACCGAGGCGCCCTCATGGCACGTCCTTAAGTTCTGGCACCGGAGCGCCAGCATGTTGCCCTGGCGCCTGAGCGCCAGGTGACCCCGGTACCTGCGGGCCAGGCCCCGCCGCGGTCCCGGCAACCGGCCGCGGCCGCCGGAAGGCGCACCGTGCCGTCATCGCCGACCACGCCCTGGGCCACCCGGGTCACGGTCGCCGGGGAGGCCGGCACGAGGCCTGCGATCTGCCGCAGCGCCGTGAGGACATCCTCTGGCCGTACGGCAGGCTCCGTATGCCGAACAACCATTCGAAGTATCCCACACTCGCTAGGGTACGCGTCGCAGGCGCGCTGGTCGAGTTCCATCGACAGCACGGCGCCCCGCGCATCCAGGCGGCGGACACCCTTGTTCGTCAGTCGTTCCACGTGCGCTTCGGAGGCAGCGAGGAACGTGCGGACCGCCGCCTCCGCGGCAGCCGACGCGATCCCCGGCAGTTCCACGAGCCACTCCGACGCCATCAGGCGGCCATTGAGCGTGCCGCCGGAATCCTCCCTGACTTCGATTACGTCTATCCCGTCAGGCAGTGCCGTGTCTAGTACCCGCCGTAGCCGCACCGGGTCCTGCGTGGCGGTCAGCGCGAGGCTCAGGTACTCGGCCTCGCTCGCCACGCCGGTCGGTGTCCCGCTGGCGTAGGAGATCTTGGGGTGCGGGTTGAACCCGGCGGAGTGCGCCATCGGAAGTCCCGCGCGGCGCACCGCCCGCTCGAAGGCGCGGCCCACGTCCCGGTGGCTGGCAAAGCGCATCCGGCCCCGCTTGGCGTACGTGACCAGCACGTGCTGCACGGTGGGTGCGGGCGGTGGGCCGCCGGGCATGGGACGGGCGGCCCGGGGGGGACTGGTCGGCGTGGCCACGTTATTTCCCGCTCAGAACCGGCAGCAGCCGGGTGCCGGCAGGCAGGCGCTCGCCCGTCGGCCCGACCTGGATCTCGGTGCCCATCGAGGGGCAGACCCCGCAGTCATAGCACGGCGTCCACCGGCAGTCCTCGACCTCGGCCGCGCCGTTGATCGCGTCCTCCCAGTCCTGCCACAGCCAGTCGTGGTCCAGGCCGGCGTCGAGGTGGTCCCAGGGCAGGACCTCGTCGCGGTCGCGCTCGCGGGTGGTGTACCAGTCCAGGTCGACGGGCTCGCCGGCCAGTGCCTGGTCCGCGCACGCCGCCCACCGCTCGAAGGAGAAGTGCTCGCTCCAGCCGTCGAACCGGGCGCCGTCCTGCCACGCCGCGAGGATCACCTGGCCCACCCGGCGGTCACCGCGGGACAGCAGGCCCTCCACGACCGACGGCTTGCCGTCGTGGTAGCGGAACCCGATCGCACGCCCGTAGGTGGGGTTGGAGCGAAGTGCGGAGCCGAGCTTGCGCAGCCGGGCGTCGACGACCTCGTGATCGCACTGGGCGGCCCACTGGAACGGAGTGTGCGGCTTGGGCACGAACCCGCCGATCGACACGGTGCAGCGGATGTCACGCCGGCCGGTTGCCTCGCGCCCGGCCTGGATGACCTTGCGGGCCAGGTCGGCGATGGCGAGCACGTCGTCGTCGGTCTCGGTGGGCAGGCCGCACATGAAGTACAGCTTGACCTGCCGCCAGCCGCTCGCGTACGCGGTAGTCACCGTCCGGATCAGGTCTTCCTCGGTGACCATCTTGTTGATCACCTTACGCATCCGCTCCGAGCCGCCCTCCGGCGCGAACGTCAGGCCGGACCGGCGCCCGCCCCGGCTCAGCTCGTTGGCCAGCGTCACGTTGAACGCGTCCACCCGGGTGGACGGGAGGGACAGGCCGGTGTTGGTGCCCTCGTAGGCGTCGGCCAGGTCCTTGGCGATCTCGTTGATCTCGCTGTGGTCGGCGCTGGACAGCGAGAGCAGCCCCACTTCCTGGAAACCGCTGGCGGTCACGCCCTTCTCGACCATTTCCCCGATCGTGGTGATGCTGCGCTCCCGCACCGGCCGGGTGATCATGCCCGCCTGGCAGAACCGGCAGCCCCGGGTGCAGCCGCGGAAGATCTCCACGCTGTAGCGCTCGTGCACGGTCTCGGCGACCGGGACGATCGGCTTAGTCGGGTACTGCCACTCGTCCAGGTCCATGACCGTGTGCTTGGCCACGACCGGCGGAACGCCCGGCCGGTTCGGCGCGACCCGGCTGATGCGCCCGTCCGGGAGATAGCTGACGTCGTAGAAGCGCGGGACGTAGAGGCTGCACTCGGCGGCTAGCCGCATCAGCAGCCCGTCGCGCCCGCCCGGGCGGCCCGCCCGCTTCCACTCGCGGACCCGCCCGGTGATGGCCAGCACGGCCTGCTCGCCGTCGCCGAGCACCACACCGTCGAGGAAGTCGGCGACCGGCTCGGGGTTGAACGCGGCGTGGCCGCCCGCGATGACCAGCGGATGCCAGGTGCCGCCCGTGCTGTCAGTGCCGGTCCCGTCGCGGTCCCGCGACCGCAGCGGGATCCCGGCCAGGTCGAGCGCGGTCAGCAGGTTCGTGTAGCCAAGCTCGGTGGAGAAGCTCACGCCGAGCACGTCGAAGGCCCCCACGGGGCGATGGGCATCCACGGTGAACTGCGGGATCCCGTGCGAGCGCATGAGCTCCTCGAGATCCGGCCAGACGCTGTAGGTGCGCTCAGCCAGCACCCCGTCCCGCTCGTTGAGCACCTCGTACAGGATCTGGACGCCCTGGTTGGGCAGGCCCACCTCGTAGGCGTCCGGATAGAGCAGCGCCCACCGGACATCGGTGGTGTCCCAGTCCTTGACGACGGAGTTCACCTCGCCGCCAAGATAGGCGATCGGCTTCCGGACGCGCGGGAGCAGCGGCTCGAGGCGCTCGACAACCGATTCCACTGGCATTACACCAGCCTACCTATGGCGCGCAGCCGTTCCGCCGCGAACCGCGCCGGGCGAGAGCAAAAGACCCCAACCCCGAATGTGTGGTGCTTGTGGTGCACCCTTCCACAGCGTGCTAGGTCGGATGTTTATTCCCGGTGTTAGCCCGGGGGGCGACCCCCGGAGCCCCCCGCGACGCCCCGCGGCGGTGCCCGCCGATAGCACCGGCCGCTCACCCGGGCCTGGCGGCCCGGGGTCGCTGGGCCGGTAGGGGGCCCGGCCGGGTGTGGTGCCGGCCATCACCCCATCAGCCACTCTCGCCGCATGGGTGTCACCCCGGCTCCGCGGAGTCATGAGATCGTGTGGTGAAAACGTCGTATTTGGCGGGAAACATCACATGATCATGGTCGAGCCGCCTCGGGACAGCGGCCAACTTCACATGATCATGAAAACGCGGGGGTGTAGGACGTGCCGGGGGGCGCGAGACGTGCCGGGGGGCGCGAGACGTGCGGGGGACGCGAGACACGCGGGGGACGCAGAGACACGCGGGGGACGCAAGACACGCGGGGGACGCAAGACACGCGGGGGACGCAAGACACGCGGGGGACGCAAGACACGCGGGGGACGCAAGACACGCGGGGGACGCGAGACGCGCGGGGGCGGCGGCCGGCTATTCGAAGACGCGGCGTTTGCGGTGGATTGAGAGGAGCATGCCGACCGCGATCATGTCGGCGAACAGGGACGAGCCGCCGTAGGAGATGAACGGGAGCGGGAGGCCGGTGATCGGCATGATGCCGATCGTCATGCCGATGTTGACGAACGACTGGAAGAGGAACCAGATCGCCACGCCCGAGGCGACCAGCATGCCGAACTGATCGTCGGCCCGGGTCGCGATCCGCAGCGCGCGGACGACCACGAAGCCGAGGAGGGCGACGATCACGATGGCGCCGACGAATCCGAGTTCCTGCCCGGCCACGGTGAAGATGAAGTCGGTGCTCTGGGCGGGCACGTAGCTGCCCACCACCGACTGCCCGTGGAACAGCCCCTGCCCGAACATCCCGCCGGACCCGACCGCGATCTTGGCCTGGATGCCGTTGTAGCCGGAACCCGCCGCGTTGGCTGACGGGTGCAGGAACCCGGTCAGGCGGGTGAGCTGGTAGCCCTTGAGCAGGTGCAGGTTCACCACGGCCACCAGCGCGACGGCCGCGCCGGCGGCCAGCACCACGACCCAGCGCAGCCGGACACCGGACAGCAGGACCAGCCCGGCCAGCTCGGCCGCGAGAACCATGGAGATGCCGAGCGCCGGCTCGATGACAACCAGGGCGACGAGCGGCAGCCCGCACGCGATCACGATGGCGACCTCACGCAGGCTGGGCCCGGCCCGCCCGGCGCCCGGATCCCGGGAACCCTCGCGCAGCTCGCTGAACAGCATCGCGGTCATCAGGATCAGGGCGATCTTGGCGTATTCGGACGGCTCGATCTGGAATCCGCCCGGCAGGTCGATCCAGCCCTTGGCCCCGTTGACCGTGGAGCCGATCGGGGTCAGGACGGCCAGCAGCGCCAGCACGGACAGCCCGTACACGACCGGCGCGAGCACCCGGAGCTGCCGGTAGTCGATCAAGCTGACCGCGAACATCAGGACCAGGCCGAGGACCACGTAGGTGCCCTGCTTGTCCAGGTAGGTCCGCGTGCTGAGGCCCTGCTTGGCCAGGGTGGGCTCGGTCGCCGACCAGACGAGCAGCACCCCGAGCACGCTCAGGGCGAGGACGGCGGCGATGAGGCTCCAGTCCATATGGCGCAGGACGGAGTCGCGTGAGGTGACGCGCGCGAGCATGGACCGCGGCCTCGTCCGGAACGCGCCCGCGCGCGGGCCGCCCAGACTGCGCGGCGCCACCCCGCCGTAACTGGATCCCGAGCGGCCGAAGCTCATCCCCCGTATCCCTTCGGAGCGGTGATCTGCCCGTTGGCGGAGACCTGCGGCAGCGACGACGGCACCTGGCCGCCGGTCATCGCCGACTTGTGGCCCTCGAGGCCGTAGATGTCGTCGTAGATCTGCCGCACCAGGGGCACCGAGAAGTCAGCGCCGTATCCACTGTTGGGGATCATCGAGATGACGACGTACTTGGGGTGGTTGCACGGCGCGAACGAGGCGAACACCGAGTTGGGCTGCTGGCCCTGCGCCTGGGCGGTACCCGTCTTGCCGGCTATGCACACCTTGTTCAGCGGGAAGCCGGAGAAGCTGCCGGCCGCGGTGCCCTGGGTCACGACCCCGGCCAGTGCGTTCCTGATGTAGGCCAGCGTGTAGGAGGAGACGGGCAGGTGGCGGATGACCGGCGGATTGATCCGCTGCACCACCTTGCCGCTGGGTGAGATCAGCGCCTCACCGATCCGCGGGCTGTAGAGCGTCCCCCCGTTGGCCAGCGCCGCGTAGGCGTTGGCCAGCTGGAGCGGCGTGACGCTGACGTAGCCCTGGCCGATCGAGCTGATCACCGCCTGGCCCGGCAGCCACTCGTCGCCGGCCGTGCAGTCGTCGTACTCGATCTGCTGGATGTAGGAGCCGCCCGCCTTCCCGTACTTGCACCAGTTCTGGCCGGTGTGAGCGTTGGCCTTCCACAGCTGGTAGACCCACTGCCGGGTCGGCACCGAGCCCAGGCTCTCGCTGGGCAGGTCGATGCCGGTCGGCTGGCCGAAGCCCCAGGCCAGCTCCATCTGCGCCATCTTCTGCGTCGGCGCGTTCGGGCTGGCCCGGTAGTTGGCCGCCTGGTTGTCCTTCAGCCACATCGAGTAGGCCAGGTTGTAGAAGACGGTGTCGCAGGACGCGATGAGCGCCTGGCTCAGCGACATCTGGCCCTGGTCCGGCAGGCCGTCGTTCAGGAAGCTGCGGCCGCCGATGCTGACCGACGCCGGGCAGTTGTAGGAGCCGTTGATGCTGTACCCGTTCGCGACGGCGGCGGCGGCGGTCGTCACCTTCCAGGTCGAGCCGGGAGCGTACTGGCCCTGCACCGCCCAGTTGACCGCGGGCTCGCCGCCGGACGCGCCGAACAGCGCGTTGAACTCCGACTGGGAGATGCCGTTGGTCCAGACGCTCGGGTTGTAGTCCGGGTAGCTGGCCATGGCCACAATCTGCCCGGTGGTGGTCATCACGATCGCGGCGCCCTGGTTGACGCCCCGGCCCGCGGCCCTGGCCCGGTGGATCTGGCCGGCGAGATCGCGCTGAACGTCGGCCTGCAGCTGAGCGTTGATGCTGGTGACCAGGTTGTCCCCGTTCTGGGCCGGCGTCGTGCTGACCGTGCCGGTGACGTCACCCGCGGCGTTCACCGACACCGTCTTTTTGCCCACCGTGCCGGTGAGCTGGTTGTTGTACTGCTCCTCCAGGCCGGCCTGGCCGACCAGGTCGGCGCTGGAGTAGCCGATGTCAGACGGCAGGTGGTCGGCCTTCAGCTCCTGGGTGGTGGCGGGCTGCAGGTAGCCGAGCACCTGGGCCGGGTTGGCCCCGTCGGGCTGGGGATAGGAGACGACGCCCTCGGTATCCGCGGTCACCCCGGGGAACTGGCTCTGCTCCTCCATGATCTGGAGCGCGGTCTGGTCCGAAACATCCTGCGCCACGGGTATCGGCTGGTACGGAGAGCCCGCCCAGCAGGGCTGGGGGACCGTGGCGGTGCAGAGCCTGGTCTTCTCCTGGAGGAGCTTGAGCGAAATGCCGAGCATCGGGGCCAGGCGGGCCAGCACCGAGGCGCCCCCGTCCTGTCGCTGGGACAGCGTCATCATGTCGACCGACACGACCAGCGCGGTCCGGTTGGTCACCAGCGCGTTGCCGACGTCGTCCAGGATCTTGCCGCGCACGGCCGGCACAATGACGTTCCGGGTCTGGTTCGCCACGGCCTGGGTCTTGTAGCTCGTGCCGTTCATCACCTGGATGTACCAGAGCCGCCCGCCCAGGGTGATCAGCAGGGAGGCCACTACCACGTACAGCACCACCAGCCGCCGCCGCGACGCGCTCATCGGTAACCTCCCGTTCCCCGGCCCACCAGCCGCCATACCCTGGAGCGCACCGTTGCGCGCCGCATCCGCAGCCGCGGCGCCGACCGCCGCCGCCCGAACGCCGCGCCGCGGGCCCGGCTGAGCGACCCGCCCGTGCCGACCGTGCCGGTGAGGCGGCGCCTGCGGAACCGGGGGACCGCGGCGCCGCCGGAGCGCAACGCCGCTCCCCCGCCGAGCCGGCCATCGCGCCGCCGCCTGGTCCCGAACCGCATTCGCCGGGGCGCCGACTTGGTGCCGGTCAGCTTGGTGCCCGTCCGCCCGCTGGCGGACGCGCCACGGAACCGCAGCTTCGGCTCGCGCCGCCGGGCCGGCCGCTGGCCGCCGCCCAGCCCGGCCGTGCCGCCGGCGCCCTTGCCCGCCCCGCCGAAGCGCAGCTTCGGCTCTTTGCCGGGCGGCCGCTGGCCGCCGGCCAGCCAGGCCGCCCCGACCGCACTCGCGGCACCGATCCAGCCGTCGCTGGAGCGGCGCTCGCCCAGGTGCAGCCGGGGCGAGCCCGCGGCCGCCGTCTGCCGGACCGCCCCGGTCACGGGGGCCGCGGCCCCGGCCAGCCAGCTGGCCGGGACTGGTCCCGCCGCCTCGGCGCCTTCCTGGCCGCCGGCCCCCCGCCCGGCCCACGCGCTGAGCCGGACCACCCCGTACAGGACGAACGGGCTGAGGATGACGTCGTAGACCAGCGATGGTGGCAGCACGTGGCGCACCGCAGACCACGTCACCTGCGGGTCGCTGAGCATCACGCCGAGTGCGGCGTGCAGGGCGGCGCCGACGGCGACGGCGGCCGCCGAGATGCCCACGTAGATGGCGGGCGAGGCCTCGCCCAGGGCGGCCAGCCGCCCGCAGGCGTAGCCGACCAGGCAGAAGACCAGCGCGTACTGCCCGATGGTGTGGCTGGCCGGGGGGGCCACGTCCAGGGCCAGGCCGGCGAGGAAGCCGGTGACCATCCCCGGCACCGGGCCGCCGGTGAGGGCCAGCGCGACCACGGCCAGCAGCACCAGGTCTGGCCCGGCCCCGCCCGGCAGGGCCAGCCGGTTGATGATCGTGAGCTGGGCGATGAGGGCGACCAGGACGACGGCACAGGAAATCAGGGCCCGGCGCACATCAGCCTCCCGGGGTGGCTGACGGCGTGGCGGACGGCGTGGCCCGCGGCGTAACGGTCACCGTCACGGTGGGCGCGGGCCGGGGGCTGGGCGGCAGCACCGAATCCCGCGGGTTCCTGGCCGGCCCGGCGATCACCACTCCCACGACGCCGAGCGAGCTGAAGTTCACGAACGGCCGGACCGTCGCGGTCTGGGTCAGCGACCCGGCGGCCCCTTGGACCTGGGTGACCTGGCCGATCGGCACGCCGGGCACGTACGGCCGGTCCTGCACCGAGCCGAAGGTGACCAGGGCCTGCCCGGCGTGCAGGGCCGCGTTGGCGTCGAACAGCCGGAGCCGGAGCAGGTAGGGCCCCGACAGCGATTTCCCGGTCCCGGTGACGGCACCGATCTGGCTGCTGCCCGCCATCCGCGCGCCGACCACCGATGACCCGTCCGTGGCCAGCAGGACCGTCGAGGTATCCGAGCTCACCTGGGTGACGGTCCCGACCAGCCCGTCGCCGTTGAGGACCGTCTCCTGGGCCTGGACCCCGTCCCGGCTGCCGACGTCCAGCGTGACGGAATCCGCGTAGTCCTGGCCCGCCGCGATGACGCTGGCCGCGACGATCCGGTAACCGCCCCGTCCGGCCAGCTGAAGCAGCGATGACAGCTGCGCCTGGTCGGACTGGCCCAGCTGCGCGGCGCTCAGCTCGGCGCGCATCCGGGCGTTCGCCGCCTGCAGCGCCGCGATCCTGCTGTTCGCGGAGGGCCCGCCGGTGACCGAGTCGAAGACAGAAGCGATCGGGCTGGTCACGTCGCTGGCCACGCGCTCCACCGGGCCGAACAGACCTGACCCGACGCTACGCACCGGGGACGACCCGCCGTCGCGGAAGTCCACCGTAATGAGCGCCACGGCCGCGATCAGGAGAACACCCAGGACCAGGCGCACTCGCCGGGTGTCGTGCAATGGGACTCCTCGTTTGGCAGCGCTCGTGCGGCTGCCCCTCGAATCAGCGGCGGGTTTCGGGCACGAGAACCTGACGCAGCGTCTCGAAATCCTCCACGCACTTGCCGGTGCCGAGCACGACCGAGTCCAGCGGGTTGTCGGCGACGTGGACGGGCATGCCGGTCTCCTCGCGGATCCGCTGGTCGAGCCCGCGCAGCAACGCCCCGCCGCCGGTCAGCGCGATTCCCCGGTCCATCACGTCCCCGGCCAGCTCGGGCGGGCACTTGTCCAGCGTGGTCTTCACCGCGTCGATGACCAGGTTGAGGGGCTCCTCGATGGCCCGGCGGATCTCGGACGCGGAGATCACGATCGTCTTGGGCAGGCCACTGACCAGGTCCCGGCCGCGGATCTCGGCATGCGGCTCCTCGGCGTCCGGGAACGCCGACCCGAGCGCCATCTTGATCTCCTCGGCCGTCCGCTCGCCGAGCATCAGCGAGTATTCCTTCTTGCCGAAGCTGATGATCGCGTCGTCGAGTTCGTCACCGCCGATGCGGATGGACTGCGAGGTGACGATGCCGCCCAGCGAGATCACCGCGACCTCGGTGGTCCCGCCGCCGATGTCGACCACCATGTTGCCGGTCGGCTCGTTGACCGGCAGCCCGGCGCCGATCGCCGCGGCCATCGGCTCTTCCATGATGTACACCCGCCGCGCTCCGGCCTGGTGCCCGGCCTCCTTGACCGCGCTCTGCTCCACCCCGGTGATCCCGCTGGGGACGGCGACGACGATCCGCGGCTTGGCCAGATGGCGCCGTCTGTGCACCTTTTGGATGAAATAGCGCAGCATCCGCTCGGTGACGTCGAAGTCGGCGATGACGCCGTCCTTGAGCGGCCGGACCGCGACGATGTTGCCCGGGGTCCGGCCGATCATGCGTTTCGCCTCGATGCCAACGGCGACGATCTGGCCGTTGTTCGTGTTGAGCGCTACCACTGAGGGCTCGTTGAGCACGATGCCGCGTCCACGCACGTACACGAGCGTGTTCGCGGTGCCGAGGTCGACCGCCATGTCGCGGCCGAGAAACGCCATCGCGTTACTCATGGGGGACGGCAACCTTCCCGATCCGGCGCTCCGGCGCCTTAAGGGCGGGCGAAGCATTCATAGGAAATTCTTAGGACCGCTGCGCGACGCCGCGGTGCCTATATAGGCGTCAGCCTTGGCGGTTAAACGAGCTCAGGAAAAAAGATCTTAATTTCACGTTCGGCCGACTCGGGTGAGTCGGACCCATGGACCACGTTCTCGCCTATCTCCAACGCATGATCGCCGCGGATCGTGCCCGGGGCCGCCTTGACCGGATCGGTGGCGCCGGCCAGACCGCGGAACGCCTCCACGGCCCGGGGACCCTCCGCGACCAGCGCAACTAGCGGCCCAGACGTGATGAAATCGACGACGGGCCCGAAGAACGGCTTGCCGACGTGCTCAGCGTAGTGAGTGCTCGCAGTCTCTGCGCTGAGCGTCCTCAACTCCAGCGCGACGATCTTCAGGCCCTTGCGCTCGATTCGGGATATAACCGCACCAATCAGTCCCCGACGCACGCCGTCGGGCTTGATGAGGACAAGTGTACGTTCTGGCAACGACGCTCCTTCAAACCGGGCAACTGGACTGGCGTCGCGAGCAGATCAGGCAGATAACCCGCGGCAAAAAGCTTACCCGCGCTGGCGGGCGCCGGCGCACCCGCGGCGCGCCCGGCCAGCGATCATTATGGCAGTCATAACGATCACGAGCGCGGCGGCCCCGGCCAGCTCCCACAGCCCGGCCGCCCCGGTGAGCGCGCCACGCACCGCCGAGGGAGCCGGGGCCAGCCCGGCCACCATCCGCACCTGGACGGCCCCGACGGCGAAGTAGCCGGTCATCAGTCCGGTCAGCATGAGGGAGACGGCGGACAGGGCCCCGGCGGCCGTCGCGTCGGCGAGCGCGGCCGTCATTGCGGCGGCCAGCCCCCCGCACAGGGCCGCGCCGACGCCGGCCAGCTCCGGGCCGGCCGCCAGCGGTCCGGCGATGTGCGCCGCCGCCAGGCTCTCCGCCGCCACGGCCAGGCCGGCCAGGACCACCACCCGGGGCCGCCGCCGCGCGGCCAGGGCCACGGCCGCCCCGGCGCCCGCGGCTCCGGAGGCGACGGCCAGCGGCAGCCAGGGCGCCCCGGGCGCCCGGCGCCGGCGCGAGCGCGCGCAGGCTCGTCACGGCGCCTGCCGCCGGGGCGAGGATCAGCCCGGTGACCGCGCCGATCAGCGGGACGCACAGCGGGCCGCCGACCACCTTGTCGGCGGACGCGACGGCGGCCACGCCGCAGAGCACCAGGACGGCGATGGCCGCGGTCGCGAGCAGGGCGGCGGGCTGCCGGTAGGTGGCGGCCACGCCGACGATGGCCACCCCGGCGCCGGGGACAGCGAGCACCGCCAGCTGGGCCCGCTCGTGGGTGACATCCGTTCTGGCGCCTTCCCGGCCCAGGGCCGGCGGCGCGCCGGGCCCGTAGGCGAGCAGCGCGTAGATCGCGGCCGCCGCCAGTGCCGTGCCGGTGAGCCAGGGGTACGGCTGGAGGGCCGCGTGCCAGTCGCCGCCGGCCACCCGGTGCCGGAGGACGGCCACGGCCGCGACGCAGCCGGTGACCGTGACGGCCGACCACAGTGCGGCCAGCACGGGCCGCGCGCGGGGCGAGCGCTCCCAGGCCAGCGCGAGCGCCGCGGGCATCGCGATCCCCGCGGCGAGGCCGTGCAGCGTCCGGTCCAGGCCGATCAGCGGCACGGCCCGGGCCGAATCGCCGAGCAGGTCCGCGCCGGCCATGACGAGCAGGCCGGCCAGCAGGACCGGCCACGCCCGCAGCCGCCGGGCCGCCAGCGCCGCGACGCCCGCGACCGCGGCCATGGCGGGCAGGGCCAGGCCCGAGGCCCGCAGGACCGCATCCGGGGCCGCCTGGCGGCCGAGCCGAGGCCGCCCATCGCCCAGGCGATCGCGTCGGGGGCCTGCAGCACGCACAGCGGCGTCGCGGCCACCACCACCAGGGCGGCCACGGCGTCGGCGGCGCCGCCGCGGGCCGCGGCGGCCCGCGGCGGGCGCGCATGGTGGGCGCTGGCCTGGCTGGCCCGCTGACGCTGGCCCACGGCGGGCAGCGCCAATGGCGCATTACCGGGCACTCTATGGCCGATGGTCACGAACCGCTCACCTCTAATTACACAGGGCGACGGCTCATAGACTAACCCGGCTTGACCTGCTCCAGCCTGCGCGCCATCCAGATTCCGGTGAACCAGAACGCGGCGAAGATCACACCGAGGACGTACAGGGCGGTTACCTCGAACCCGGCCGCGATGATCAGCACCTGCAAGACGGTGCCGGCCACGAGCGCCCACCGGGCCCGGCCGACCGCACCGGCGAGCACGATGGCGGCGAGCGCCAGGCCGCCGCCGACCGCGCCGGCCACACCGTGCGGCACGTGCTCGATCGTGATGGCGACCGGCATGGCCAGCACCAGCACGATGGCCTCGAAGACGAGGACGGTGGCACAGAGCCGCCGCAGCAGCGGCCGCGGCCGGTCAGGGTCCGCTGGCTGCGCGGTTGCGGGCTGGCTCACGACAGATCGGCCGCCGTGAAGGGGTGCCGGCCCGGCTCGCCCCGGCCGGCGTCGCCGGTCCCGGCGTCCGGCAGGAGCAGCCGCCGCGCGTCACCCGCGGTGATGACCGACCCGGTGATGAGCACTCCCCCGCCGCCGGGCACGTCCGCCTCGGGGACCTCGTCGGCCAGGGTCACCGCGATGTCGATCGCGTCGTCCATCCGCGCGGCCTCGGTGACCCGGTCCGCACCGAAGATGTCCCGGGCCAGCTCGGCGAGTTCGTCCGGCGGCATCGAGCGTTCGGAGGAGTTGCGGGTCACGACGAGATCGGAGATGACCGGTTCCATCTCGTCCAGGATGCCGGCCACGTCCTTGTCGGCGCTGACCGCCAGCACCCCGACCAGACGGCTGAAGTTGAACGACTCCAGCACCGCCTCCATGCTCGCGGCCATGCCCGCCGGGTTGTGCGCAGCGTCCGCGATCACGGTGGGGCTCCGCCTCAGCACCTCGAGGCGCCCCGGGGACCGCAGGCCGGCGAACGCCTGCCGGACCAGTTCGGCGTCGATGGGCGCGTAGCCCTCCGGGCCCGGATCCGCCACGCCGGCGAACGCCTCCACCGCGGCGAGCGCGACCGCCGCGTTGCCCGCCTGGTGGCCGCCGAACAGCGGCAGGAACACCTCGGGGTAGGTGCCGTGCAGCCCGCGCAGCGTCAGCTGCTGGCCGCCGAGCGCTATTTCCCGTTCGACCACGCCGAATTCGATGCCCTCGCGCGCCGCTGTGGCACCGACCTCGGCGACCCGGCGGAGCAGTACCTCGGCGGCCGGCAGGGGCTGCTGCGCCAGAACTGCGATCGCCGAGGGCTTGATGATCCCGGCCTTCTCCCCGGCGATCGACTCGACCGTGTCACCCAGGTACTGGGTGTGGTCAATGGCGATCGGGGTGACCACCGCGACCGCGCCGTCGGCGACGTTGGTCGCGTCCCACGTGCCGCCCAGCCCGACCTCCACGATCGCGACGTCGACCGGCGCGTCGGCGAAGGCGGCGAACGCCATGCCGGTCAGCACCTCGAAGAAGGACAGCGGTACGCCGTGGCGTTCGTCGGCCAGCCGGATGTAGGGCAGGATCTCCTCGTGGACGGAGACGAACCGCTCTGGATCCAGCGGTTCCCCGTCGATGCAGATCCGCTCGCGCATCGAGACCAGATGCGGGCTGGTGAAGCGGCCGGTCCGCAGGCCCCGCGCGCGCAGCAGGGCGTCGATCATGCGGGCGGTCGACGTCTTGCCGTTGGTGCCCGTGATGTGGATGACGGGGCAGGCGCGCTGCGGGTCGCCCAGCAGGCTGACCAGGGTGGCAATCCGCTCCAGCGTCGGCTCGATCGACGCCTCGGGGCGTCGGCTGAGGATCTCGCGCTCCACCTCGCGCAGGCGGTCGTCGTCGGTCACGGCAGGCCCTTCACAATCAGCACACGTCCAGGCTACTGGGGTGCGCCTGCCGCTGGTCCCGGGCCCCTCGGCGCCGGGACGCGCCCGGCCAGCGCGGGCGCCATCACGCAGATCCGGTTCCGGCCAGCGTTCTTGGCCTCGTACAGGGCGGCGTCCGCCGCGGCCAGCAGCTCGTCCAGGTCCTGACCGGCATCGGCCAGCTCGGCGACGCCGACCGAGACGGTGATGTCGACCAGCACGCTGGTGTCCCGGCTGTCGCCGACGGCGATGGGCTCGTCGGCGATCCGGCCGCGGAGCCGCTCGGCGACGCGCCTGGCTTCGGTGGCGGCCGTATGCGGAAGCAGAACCGCGAACTCCTCGCCGCCAAACCGGCCGATCAGGTCGCCCTCACGCAACTGGGCCTTGAACCGGTCGGAAATCGCCCGCAGGACGCGATCGCCGGCCAGATGCCCGTGGGTGTCGTTGACCGCCTTGAAGTGGTCGATGTCGATGATCGCCACGGACGCCGACGGCCGGTAGGCCCGGGCCCGGGACAGCTCCGTCGCCGCGTCACGCTGCCAGGCCGCCGCGTTCAGCAGGCCGGTCTTGGCATCCGTCCGCGCCTCGGCGGTGAGCTGGGCGTGCATGAGGAAGCGCTTCTGCATCAGCACCACGGGCAGGACCACGATCAGGGCGGCCAGGCTCACCGAAAGCGCGAACGCCACCAGCGCGGCCAGGCAGGTGGCGACGACGTCATGAGCGATCGCCTCCCGGGAGAACATCATCGCCGCCATCCGGGCGGTGCGATCCGTCAGCTTGACCGCCCCGACGACCAGCCATTCATTGATCAGCCGGCCGGCGATGTCGGCCCCGACGATCAGCAGGAGCTCAACAAGGTTGTGCCGGTCCGCCGCTGACAGGCCCGCGCCGAGGTGGGCCGAGGCGGCGTGGAGGAGCGCCGATGCGGCACCGTAGCCCAGGCCGATCGCCGCGGCGCTGAAGACCCGGCGGTATACGACGTTGCGGGCCACGCGCCACTGTTTCAGGGCGACCAGCGGGATCGGCGCCAGCATGACATAGACCGGCGGCAGCAGCACCGCCAGCGACAGGTACCAGACGCCCTGCATGTCGCGGGTCAGCGTGTCCGGGCGCAGCTTGACGTCCCGCGTCGCCTCCAGCATTACGGCGGCACAGGCCAGTATGACGAGGAAGATCGCCGCCTGGGAGACATGCCAGTGCGTCCGGGCCGCCCCCACGCCGAAGCAGGCAGCAGCCAGCGCGGGCACGCCGGCGACGTAGGTGCGCGGAAGCGCGGACAGCGACCAGATCGGCCATCCGCGCACGCGCGCCGCCGCCCGTGTCCGCCGGTCCCCTGACCTGACCGTCACGTAACGCCTTCGCGGCTAAAGCGCCTCATGATCATGGTTTGACCAGATTGCTTATCGTGTTTCCCCCACTCCAGATCGTTACAAACATCGTGGCGTACGTCAAATTGCCCAGGCCGCATCAAATGCCGTGAAATGGCAATATTTCCCTAGGGGAACCGTCTCCGGAAGGATGAGCCATGCGCGACGAATGGGGCTGACCGCCGGCCCGGCTAGCCAGCGGGCACAGCAGCGGAGCCATGAGAGGTGCGGTGCGGCAGGATGAGGGCTGGGCCGGATCGGCCAGCGCGGCCGGTCATCGGCTGGCGGCCGCCGCGGACAGTGACAGACGCCGCACGTTGAGGGCGAGGCACGCCGCCCCGGCGGCGCCGACTCCGCCAGCACACGCAACGACGACAGCGGGGGCGGCCACCGTGGCGGCCGCCCCCGCGATCACGTAGACCAGCCCCTGGGACAGCATCATGCCCGCGTTAGCGAGGCCGTAGGCCTGCCCGCGCCGGGTGTCCGGCGCGGCATCCACGAACGCGGCGTTCGCGGCGACCTGGTAGGCGGCCAGCATCCCCGAGGCCGCGAAGATAGCCAGTGAGACGATCAGGCCGGGCCGGGCCAGGCACGCCACGAGGACCAGGCAGGCGCCCACGGCCATCGGGCTCATCCACCGCAGCCGGGCCGGGGGGCTGACGCCCCGGCTGAACACGGCCATACCGACCGCGCTGCCGAGCGGGCCGGCCGCGAAGACCAGGCCGGCCGCGACCGCGCCGTCCCGCAGGTGCGCCGCGTACGGCACGGCCAGCGCTTCGGCGACCGTGTAGAACGCCGCCAGCCAGCCCAGGAGCATCAGCGTACGCAGCCGGGGGTCGCCGAAGACCAGCGTCACCCCGGCCGCCATTTCCCGCACCCGTGAGCTGCGGGCACCGGCCGGCGCCGGGCGCCGGCGCACCCGGGTGAGCAGCAGGGCCGAGAACGCGAAGGTAGCGGCGTCGGCCACGAGCGCGCTTCGCACGCCGACGCCCGCGACGACCACGCCGCCCGCCACGAATCCGCCCACGATCCCCACCTGCCGGGTGATCTGCGAGATGGCCAGGCCGAGGGCGTACCGGTCACCAGGGAGGATCGCCGCCCGCAGCGCGGAGCGCGCGCCCTGGAACGGCGCGTTCAGCGTCGTGATCGCGAACAGCAGCACGATCATCGACCAGAGCGGGACACCGGGCACGGCCATCGCCGCGACCAGCATCATCCGGCCCAGATCCGCCGTGATCATGACGTCACGGCGCGGGTAGCGGTCCGCGACGCCGGACAGCACGAGGCCGCCGATCAGCCAGGGCAGGTACGTGGCCGCGTAGGTCAGCGCGGTCAGCAGCGGCGAACCGGTGCGCTGGTAGACGAGAACCGTCAGCGCGACCCGGGCGAACTGGTCCCCGGCGATCGATGCCAGCTCGGCGAGCCAGATGGCCCGGAACTCGCGGTCCGCGAAGACCTCGCGGAATGTGGCGGCTTTCGCCACCGGCCGGACGTCAGGGGCCTGCTGGGCCTGTGGGGGCGCCTCGGCCAACAAAACCTCCCCGCGGGCAGAAATAGTCGCTCTCCGAACCCCCCTGATCACATTTTGCCGGGCGAAACCGGCAATGGCAACAAACAGTGCCTATTGGATCACTGCACGGCTACGGGCGGGTGAGGAGAGCCAGCCGGTCGGAGATCCGCGCGATGTCCTGCTCGGCGACGGCGAGGCGCTGGCGCGTCTTCTCGACCACCTCCGCGGGGGCCTTGGCCGTGAAGCCGGCGTTGGCCAGCTTGGCGCTGGCCTGCTCGGCCTCCTTGCGCGCGGCGGCCAGGTCCTTTTCCATCCGGCGCCGCTCGGCCTCGACGTCGATCGCACCCGCCGTGTCCAGCTCCACCGTCACGCCCTCGGCCTCCAGCGACGCGGAGGGAGCGAAGCCCTCGTCCGGCGGGGTGAGCCGCAGCAGGAACCGGATCCGCTCCTCATGGGCGGCCAGCGGGCTGGCCTCGATCCCGGCCAGCCGGGCCGCGACCCGCTGGGCGGGCCGCAGGCCCTGGTCCGAGCGGAACCGCCGGACCTCGGTGACCAGCCGCATGACCGAGGCCATCTGCGTTTCGGCCGCCGGGTCGGAGAAGGACAGTCGCGGCCACGTGGCCGTCATCACCGACTCCTGGCCGGTGAGCGCGGTCCACAGCTCGTCGGTGATGAACGGCATCACCGGGTGCAGCAGCCGGAGCAGGTGGTCGAGCACGAAGCCGAGCACGTCCCGGGGGCCGGCGGCGTGCCGGGCCGGCCAGCGGGATCTTGGCCACTTCCAGGTACCAGTCGCAGAACTCGTCCCAGGCGAAGTGGTACAGCGCCTCACACGCCTTGGCGAACTCGAAGCGCTCGAGGGCCGCGTCGACCTCGGCGGTGACCGCCGACAGCCGGGACAGGATCCAGCGATCGGGCACGGACAGCGACTCCGGCAGTTCCTGCGGCACGCGGGCGCCGTGGCCCAGCGCGAACCGGGCCGCGTTCCACAGCTTGTTGCAGAAGTTCCGCGATCCGGCCGCCCACTCGTCGCTGACGGCCACGTCGCCGCCGGGGTTGGCCCCCCGGGCCAGGGTGAAGCGGGTGGCGTCGGCGCCGAACCGGTCGATCCAGTCCAGCGGATCGACCGTGTTGCCGCGGGACTTGGACATCTTCTTGCCGGTGGCGTCGCGCACCAGGCCGTGCAGGGCCACGACGCGGAAGGGCGGCGCGTCGGACGGATCGCGGTCCGACATCGCGTACAGGCCGAACATCATCATCCGGGCGACCCAGAAGAACAGGATGTCGTACCCGGTGACGAGCACGCTGGTCGGGTAGAACGCGCGCAGGTCCGGCGTTTCGTCCGGCCAGCCCAGCGTGGAGAACGGCCACAGCGCCGAGGAGAACCAGGTGTCGAGGACGTCCGGGTCCTGACGCCATCCGGCCGGTGGCTCCTCGCCGGGGCCGACGCAGCGCACCTCGTCGTTCGGGCCGTAAAAAACGGGGATCCGGTGGCCCCACCACAGCTGCCGGCTGATGCACCAGTCGTGCATGTCGTCCACCCAGCCGAAGTACCGGGCGGCCAGCTCGGGGGGATGGATGCCGACCCGCCCGTCGCGGACGGCGTCGCCGGCCGCCTTGGCCAGCGGGCCGACCCGGACAAACCACTGGAGCGACAGCCTCGGCTCGACCGTGGTGTGGCAGCGGCTGCAGTGCCCGACCGAGTGGACGTACGGCCGCACCTCGGCCACGATGCGGCCCTGCTCGCGCAGGGCGCCGACGACGGCCGGGCGGGCCTCGAACCGGTCGAGTCCCTCGAACGGGCCGGGGACGGTGATGACGCCGCGCTCGTCGAGCACGGTCACGCTGGGCAGGTTATGACGGCGGCCGATCTCGAAGTCGTTCGGGTCGTGGGCCGGGGTCACCTTCACCGCGCCGGTGCCGAACGCCGGATCAACGTGGGGGTCGGCGACCACCGGGATGCGCCGCCCGGTCAGCGGCAGCTCGACCTCGCGGCCGACCAGGTGCGTGTACCGGGGGTCGTCGGGGTGAACCGCGACCGCGGTGTCGCCCAGCATGGTCTCGGCCCGCGTGGTCGCGACGACGATCGAGTCCTGGCCGTCGCCGTAACGGATGGACACGAGCTCGCCGTCGTCCTCGGTGTGGTCGACCTCGATGTCGGACAGCGCGGTCAGGCAGCGCGGGCACCAGTTGATGATGCGCTCGGCGCGGTAGATGAGCCCATCGTCGAAGAGCCGCTTGAAGATGGTCTGGACGGCGCGGGACAGCCCCTCGTCCATCGTGAACCGCTCCCGGGACCAGTCCACGCTGTCACCCAGGCGCCGCATCTGGGCCAGGATCTTGCCGCCCGAGGTGGC
The DNA here is from genome assembly GCA_963718475.1 of uncultured Actinomycetes bacterium. Lineage (GTDB taxonomy): Bacteria > Actinomycetota > Actinomycetes > Streptosporangiales > Streptosporangiaceae > CAVQZM01. Next base: position 77,012 of record CAVQZM010000059.1, read on the forward strand.
CTTCCACTCCCAGACCCGCTCGACGAACGCCTCACGGCCGAGATCGTGCCGGCTCAGGCCCTCCTTGGCCAGCTCGCGCTCCACGACGTTCTGCGTCGCGATCCCCGCGTGGTCCATGCCGGGCAGCCACAGGGCGGTGTAGCCCTGCATGCGGCGGCGCCGGGTGATGGCGTCGATGATCGTGTGGTCGAGCGCATGGCCGATGTGCAGCGAGCCGGTCACGTTCGGCGGCGGGATCACGATCGAGAACGTGGGTGCGTCCCGGGAGGGATCGGCCGTGAAGTACCCGGCCTTCTCCCACAGCTCGTAGCGCGGCCCCTCCACCTCAGCGGGCGCGTACTGCGAGGGAAGGTCAATAGCTCCTGTCACGACAGGTCAGTCTATTGGCTGTGCTGACCCGGGGGGACGACCCCCCGGAACCCCCCGCGCTGGTGCTCGCCGTAGCCCGAGCGGGCTGACGCTCCAGAACCCTACGCGCTCTTCTCGCGGGGAGTCCGGCGGCTGACGCCGCGCGGGACCAGGGTCGGGTTGACGTGCTCCAGGACGGCCTCGCGGGTGATGACGACCCGCTCGACGTCCTTGCGGCTCGGCACCTCGTACATCACCGACTGCAGGACCTCTTCCAGGATCGCGCGCAGGCCACGGGCTCCGGTGCCGCGCAGGTTGGCCTGGTCGGCGATGGCCTCGAGCGCGTCCGGGGTGAACTCCAGGTCCACGCCGTCCAGCTCGAGCAGGCGGCGGTACTGCTTGACCAGCGCGTTGCGCGGCTCGGTCAGGATCGAGATCAGCGCCTCGCGGTCGAGGTTGTGCACGCTGGTGATGACCGGGAGCCGGCCGACGAACTCGGGGATCATGCCGAACTTCAGCAGGTCCTCCGGCATGACCTCGGCGAACGCGTCCACGGTGTCGTCGGCCTTCCGGGCGCGCAGCACCGCGTTGAAGCCGATCCCGTTGTGCCCGGACCGCTGCTCGATGATCTTCTCCAGGCCGGCGAACGCGCCACCGCAGATGAACAGCACGTTGGTGGTGTCGATCTGGATGAACTCCTGGTGCGGATGCTTCCGGCCGCCCTGCGGCGGGACCGACGCGGTCGTGCCCTCGAGGATCTTGAGCAGAGCCTGCTGAACGCCCTCGCCCGACACGTCCCGGGTGATCGACGGGTTCTCGCTCTTGCGGGCGATCTTGTCGATCTCGTCGATGTAGATGATCCCGGTCTCGGCCTTCTTCACGTCGTAGTCGGCCGACTGGATCAGCTTGAGCAGGATGTTCTCGACGTCCTCGCCCACGTACCCGGCCTCGGTGAGCGCGGTCGCGTCGGCGATAGCGAACGGCACGTTGAGCAGCCGGGCCAGGGTCTGGGCGAGCAGGGTCTTGCCCGAGCCGGTCGGGCCGAGCAGCAGGATGTTGGACTTGGCCAGTTCCACCCCGTCGTCGCCGGGACGCTCGCCGCCCGACTGGACCCGCTTGTAGTGGTTGTACACCGCCACGGACAGGGCCTTCTTGGCCATGTCCTGGCCGATCACGTACGCGTCGAGGAACTCGTAGATCTCGCGGGGCTTGGGCAGGCTGTCCCACTTGACCTCGGACGGCTCGGCCAGCTCCTCCTCGATGATCTCGTTGCAGAGATCGATGCATTCATCGCAGATGTACACGCCGGGACCGGCGATGAGTTTCTTGACTTGCTTCTGGCTCTTGCCGCAGAACGAGCATTTCAGCAGGTCCCCACCGTCACCGATGCGTGCCACCCAGATACTCCTTTACATGGGGCCGCCGGGGCGGCCACTGCGGCCGTCCCCGGCGGGCATGTCCCGCCAGGCCATCATGCGATCCAGCTTCGACGTTACCGCCTCGGGGTCACGAGATCCTAAGGCAACAACCATCAAACCCCTTCTGGGGTATGCCAGGGAAGAGGCAAATCCTCCGGTTAGGACGACACTACCTCCGTAGCGGGCGCCCCGCGCTTGAGCATGGTGAGAACCTCGTCGATGATGCCGTATTCCCTGGCCTCCTCGGCGGTGAGGAACTTGTCCCGCTCGATGTCGCGGCGGATCTGCTCCTCGTCCTGGCCGGTGTGCTTGGCCAGGATGACCTCCATGGCCGCCCGCATCCGCATGATCTCGCGGGCCTGGATCTCCAGGTCGCTGACCTGCTCATACCCGCCGCCCTGGGTGGCCGGCTGGTGGATGAGGATGCGGGAGTTGGGCAGGGCCATCCGCTTGCCCTTGGTCCCGGCGGCCAGCAGTATCGCGGCCGCGGAGGCCGCCTGCCCGATGCAGCACCATCTGGATGTCGGGCTGGATGAACTGCATGGTGTCGTAGATCGCCATCATCGACGTCATCGACCCGCCCGGCGAGTTGATGTACATCGTGATGTCCCGGTCCGGGTCGATGGCCTCCAGCGTCAGCAGCTGGGCCATGACGTCGTTGGCCGAGGCGTCGTCGATCTGCACGCCGAGGAAGATGATCCGCTCCTCGAAGAGCTTGTTGTACGGGTTCATCTCCTTGACCCCGTACGACGTCCGCTCTACGAAGGACGGCAGGACGTATCTGGCCTCCGCCAGGCCGGAATCCCTCCGGCCCTGAGCTCGCTCACGTTCGGCTCCTTCGTTCCGTAATGGTCGTTCATGAGACCGGGCCGGCCGAGGGCACCTCGGTGGCGCTGCGGACCACCCGGTCGACGAAGCCGTAGTCCTTGGACTCGTCGGCGGTGAACCAGCGGTCGCGGTCGAAGTCGAGCTCGATCTGCTCGATCGTCTGGCCGGTGTGGAACGCGATGCGCTCCGCCATCGTCCGCTTGATGTAGAGCATCTGCTCGGCCTGGATCCTGATGTCGGTCGCGGAGCCGCCGATCCCGCCGGACGGCTGGTGCATCAGGATCTGCGCGTGCGGCATCGCGAAGCGCTTGCCCGGCGTCCCGGCGCACAGCAGGACCTGCGCCATCGACGCGGCCATGCCCATCACGTAGGTGGCGACGTCATTCGGCACGTACTGCATCACGTCGTAGATGGCCAGGCCGGCGCTGACCGAGCCGCCCGGTGAGTTGATGTACAGGCTGATGTCGCGCTTGGGGTCCTCGGCCGCCAGCAGCACCAGCTCGGCACAGATCCGGTTGGCCAGGTCGTCGTCCACCTGCTGGCCGAGGAAGACGATCCGGTGCCGCAGCAGCCGCTGGAAAAGCTGGTCACCAAACGGCTGGACATTGCCATCGGGTGTGGCCGCCACGATGGATGGCCGCTCCAGGATGGGATGCGTTGTCACTGCGCTCTCCTCGTTTGGCTGGCCGCGATGTGCCTCACTGCCCGTCGGGGGCTCCGGCATGTCGCAGTCCTCGTAATTCCACGTCGTTGATTTGGACGATAGCGCCGGCCCGGCTCGCTCTATGCCGCGGCCGCCCCGTTTTCGCTGTCGGCGCACGTGGTCACCCTCGGCTACCGTCACGGGCGCGCCGCACAGCCGCCCAGGTCCCATGCCCGCGCCGGGCACGGTCCCGGGCCGCGCGGGACGGGGCCCCCCGCCGCCCGGGCGGGGTCCCGGCCCGTTCGTGGCCTACTCGGCGGTGCCGCCGGAGACCTCGGCCTTCGTGTCCTCATCCTGGCCTTCGGTCTCGGCCCCGGTCTCGGCCTTAGCCTTGGTCCCGGCCTTGGCCTTGGTCGCCGGTCGATGCGGGCGGCGCGGCGCTCTCCGCCGCTGCGGGCTCGGCTGCGGCGTCCGCGGTCTCGCCGGCGTCGCCGCCGTCCGCCGCGTCGCTGTCAGTGGCGCCGCTGTCCGCCGCGTCGCTGTCCGTCGCGTCGCTGCCGGTGGCCTCGGCCGCCTCGACGTCTTCCGGGGTGACGCCCATCAGCTCGTTGTAGTCGAGCTCGTTGCCCGCCTCGTCGCGGATGGTGACCCGCCCGGTCAGCACCGCGATGGCCTTGCCCCGCAGCACCTCGGCCGCGGCCGCGCCGATCTGGCCGCCCTCGGCGATCTGGCGGGCGAGCAGTTCGGGAGCGACCCCCATCTGCTCGGCCTGCTGGGTGACGAAGTACGACAGCTCGGCGTCGTCCACGCCGAGCTCCTCCTGCCGTGCCACCTGGTCGAGGATCAGTCCGACCCGGACGCTGCGGCGAGCCTGCTCGTCCACGTCCGCGCCGAACTCGTCCTCGGTCTTGCCGATCATCTGCAGGTAGGTGCCCCAGTCGGCCCCGGCCCGCTGGATCTGCTCGTGCATGGAGTGCCGGGTACGGTCGGCCTCGTCGGCCACGACGCTCTCGGGGAGCGGGATGTCCAGCTGGTCGACCAGGGCGTCGAGGGCGCGCTCACGGGCCTGGTTGGCCTGCTGCGCCTGCTTCATCTGCTCGAGCCGCTTCCGCGTGTCCGCCCGGAGCTCACCGATCGTGTCGAACTCGCTGGCCAGCTGGGCGAAGTCGTCGTCCAGGCCGGGCATCTCCTTGACCTTGACGCTGTGGACGGTCACGGTGACCTCGGCCTGCTCGCCCGCGTGGTCGCCGCCGGCCAGCTCCGAGCTGAACGTCTTCGACTCCCCGGCCGACATGCCGGCGAGGGCGTCGTCGAGGCCGTCCAGCATCGACCCGCTGCCGACGTCATAGGACAGGCCGCTGGCCTGTGCGTCCTCGACCGGCTCACCGTCCACGGTGGCCGAAAGGTCGATGGATACGTAGTCACCGGTCTCCGCGGCGCGCTGCACGCCCTTCAGCGAGGCGAACCGCTCGCGGAGCGTGCCCAGGTACTCCTCGACGTCGTCCGGCGTCACCGTCGCGTCGTCGATCGTCACGGTCAAGCTGGACAGGTCGGGCAGCTCGAACTTGGGCCGGACGTCGACCTCGGCGGTGAAGGAGAGCTCCTTGCCGTCGTCCAGCTTGGTGATCTCCACCTCCGGCCGCCCGAGCGCGAAGACGTCGCCCTCCTCGACCGCCTTGCCGTAGAGCTGGGGCAGCGCGTCGTTGACGGCCTGCTCGAGCACCGGTGCCCGGCCGACCCGCTGGTCGATGATCTGCGGCGGCACCCGGCCCGGCCGGAAGCCGGGGATGCGGACCTGCCGCGCCACCTCGCGGTATGCCTTGTCGATGCTGGGCTTGAGCTCGTCGAATGGCACTTCCACGCTCAGCTTCACGCGGGTCGGGCTCAGTTCCTCGACGTCAGTCTTCACGTCGGTGTCACTCCTTGTGTCCCCTGGATTGGTTCCCTCCACCGCCCGCCACCTGGGGGCGGCCGGGAACGCGGGAACTCAGGTCGTCACTCACGGCTACCGCCGCCACGTCTATGGGGGCCAATCCTACCGGCCGCGCCGCGCGGCACTGACCGCTGTGCTCGCCCAGGGGGGCGGCCCCCCGGACCCCCCGCGACGCCCCGCGCGGGTGCTCGCCGTGACACCAGCCGCTACCCGGCGACCGGGACGGCCAGGCGATCGTCAGCCTCGGCCGATCGCTGGCCCCGTGTTCCCGGCCCGCGGAACAGGCGCCGGTAAGAATCCGGCGTGGTGTCACGCCAGGCGCGGAAGTGGTGCCGCAGCGTGGCGGCATTGCCGAAGCCGACCCGCTCGGCGATGGCGTCCACCGTCTCGTCCGTGTCCTCGAGAAGCTGCTGGGCGATCAGGATCCGCTGGCTGGTGAGCCAGCGCAGCGGCGTCGTACCGGTCTCCTGGGTGAAGCGCCGCGCGAACGTCCGGGCCGACATGTGGGCCCGGGCGGCCAGTTCGCTGACGGTGAGGGCCCGGCCCAGGTTGAGCGTCATCCAGCCGAGCACGTCCCCCAGGCTCCCGGCCGGGGACTCGGCCAGCGGGCGGTCGATGTACTGGGCCTGGCCGCCGTCGCGGTGGGGCGGCACGACCATCCGGCGCGCGATCCCGTTCGCGACCCGCGAGCCCTGCTCCTTGCGCACCAGGTGCAGGCAGGCGTCGATGCCGGCCGCGGTTCCCGCGCTGGTGATCACCGGCTGCTCGTCGACGTACAGGACGTCGGGGTCGACCTTGGCGCTTGGATAGCGGCGGGCCAGTTCGGCCGCGTGCCGCCAGTGCGTCGTGCACCGGCGGCCCTCCAGCAAGCCGGCCTCGCCCAGGACGAACACGCCGCTGCACACGCTCAGCACCCACGCTCCGCGGTCGGCCGCGCGCCGCAGGGCCGCGAGCAGCGGTTCGGGAAACGGCTGGTAGGGCCCGGCTCCCGGCGCGGTGATCAGGTCGCCGTCGGCCAGCCGCCGGTCCGAGACCGCTGGCACGGCGATCAGATCCGCCTCGTCCAGGCGGTCCAGGTCGTACGGGGCCTGGATGGTGAACCCCGCCTGACAGCGGATGGTCCCCCGCTCACCCGCGACGACCGCGAAGTCGTAGCCGGGCAGCCCATCGTCACGGCGGTCGATGCCGAAGACCTCGCAGACCACCCCGAGCTCGAACGCCGCGATCCCGTCGATCACCACGGCGGCAACGTTGTGCAGCATGCCTCAAGTATGACCATCTGGTTGGCAGGATGTCATCTCTATATGTCACTCCTGCCACTGTCCGAAACGCTTCGCTTCACCGAGGCTGGAGTTATGAACATCCTCACCGGACCCCGGCCGCACGGTGAGCCGGGGCGCAATCCCCATGGCCCGCACCTGCCCCTGCGACGGCTCGCCCACCGGGTCGCAGGCGCCATCTCCGAAGTGAACTACGCGCAGCAGCGGCTGTACTCGCTGAGGACGGCGTATGACCGCTACGCGCTGGAACCTGACGTCCCGCCCGACCACTTCGCGGAGTTCCTGCTCCGCACCTCTGGTGTCCTCCGGCATGAGCCGTCGGCCAGCCAGCGCCTCGCCGGCCAGGACATTCGCTAACAACTACCCCGGCGAGCATGGCAAACCGGCTCGTCGGGCTGGCGGGATTTGAACCCGCGACCCCTGGCACCCAAAGCCAGTGCGCTTCCAAGCTGCGCTACAGCCCGTATGGGACGTGAGTGTAGCCATTCCGCCGGGACCGCGCGCCGGCGCGGGCCGTCACGGGGTGCGGAAGCGGAAGCCGGAGGCGAGCAGGCGGGGCAGCACGATGCCCAGGGCGGCGACGGTCTGCGACCGGTCCCCGCCGCCGTCGTGCTCCAGGATGATCGATCCGGTCCGGGTGTTGCGCATGATGTTCGTGACGATGGCGCTGACCCCCGGCCTGGCCCAGTCACGGGGGTCGACCGACCAGTCCAGGGGCGCGAGCCGCATCTGCTCGCATCGCTTGAGCACGGCCGGCGACCACGCACCGTACGGGGCCCGGAACATGCCGGGCGCCGTTCCGGTCGCACGGTGGATGGCGTCGCTGGCCCGGCTCATCTGGTCCCGCACGGCGGCCGGGGCCAGCGCGGCCAGGTTGGCGTGCGTCCAGGTGTGATTGACGATCATGTGACCGGCGTCGGCCACCTCGCGGGCCAGGCCCGGGTGGGCGGCCACGTTCGCGCCGATCATAGAGAAGGTCGCGGCGACCTGGTACTTGTTCAGCAGGCGGAGCAACTGGGGGGTATAGACGGGGCTCGGGCCGTCGTCGATGGTCAGCGCGATCGCCTTGCGTCCGTCGTCGATGTAGTACAGGGGCCGGTCCCCCGCACCGCGAACGGAGGCCGGGTGCCGCTGAGCCGGATGCGAGGGTGCAGCGGCCGGGCGCGCACCCGGCGGCGCGGCCGTGCTGGACGCGGCCGACCCGACTTTCGGCTCGGGCCGGGCGGTCCCGGCCGGTCCGGCCACGGCCCGGTGCGCCGCCCGCGACGGCGCACCCGCGGCCTCAGTAGCGACGACCTCGCCGAGCAGCATCAGCCCGCCGACCGCGAATAGCACGCGGCGGGAAATGGCGGCCCGCCTCAGCGAGGGCCAGTTGTCCTGGTCCACGCTGTCCCCCCTGGGCCGCGGGTATTCACGTCTTACCTCCTGATTGCGCATAAATATAGAGACTGTCCCGCTTCACCATTGGTTGTTCTCGGCAAGCAATCAAGCGTCCACGCCGATCCGGCGTAGCCTTACTCGCATTCGCCCATCACGGGGAGCGGTGGCCGATGAGTTTCCGGCGTCGCGCTCGTCCTAGTGCTCGCGGGCTGCCATGGGCGGCCGTATCACTGGCGTGACGCTCAGGAGGGAGCACAGATGGCAGGCGTGCGGGTACTGGTCGGGACGCGCAAAGGCGCGTTCATCCTGACGTCGGACGAGGGCCGCGAAAAATGGGATGTCAGCGGCCCCCATTTCGGAGGCTGGGAGATCTACCACGTCGCCGGCTCCCGGCCGACCCCGACCGGCTGTACGCATCCCAGTCGACCGGCTGGTTCGGGCAGCTGATCCAGCGTTCTGATGACGGCGGGAAGACGTGGCAGCCGGTCGGCAACGACTTCGCCTACGACGGCGAGCCGGGCGAGCACCTGTGGTACGACGGGACCCCGCGCCCGTGGACGTTCACCCGGGTCTGGCACCTCGAACCGTCACTGCACGACCCGGACATGATCTACGCCGGCGTGGAGGACGCGGCCCTCTTCCGTTCGGTGAACGGCGGTGAGACCTGGGAGGAGCTGTCCGGCCTGCGGACGCCAGGACTCGGCGCGGGCCTGGCAGCCCGGCGCCGGCGGCATGTGCCTGCACACGATCATCCTGGACCCGGCCAACCCGGGCCGGATGTTCGCCGCTATCTCGGCGGCGGGCACGTTCCGCAGCGACGACGACGGCCAGACGTGGCGGCCGGTCAACCGCGGGCTCCGGACCGAGGGCATCCCCGACCCGAACGCCGAGGTCGGCCACTGCGTCCATCACGTCACCATGCACCCGTCGCGGCCCGAGGTGCTCTACATGCAGAAGCACTGGGACGTGATGCGCAGCGACGACGCCGGCGGCTCGTGGACGGAGGTCAGCGGCGACCTGCCCAGCGACTTCGGGTTCCCGATCGGGGTGCACGCGCACGAGCCGGACACCATTTACGTGGTGCCGATAAAGAGCGACTCCGAGCACTACCCGCCCGAGGGCAAGCTGCGGGTCTACCGGAGCCGGACGGGCGGGAACGAGTGGGAGCCGCTGACCAACGGCCTGCCGCAAAGTGACTGCTACGTGAACGTGCTCCGCGACGCGATGGCCGTCGATTCGCTGGAGTCGTGCGGCGTGTACTTCGGGACCACCGGCGGCCAGGTGTATGTCTCGACCGACGCCGGCGATCATTGGGCGCCGATTGTGCGGGATCTGCCGGCCGTGCTGAGCGTCCGGGCCCAGACTCTGTCATGATCCGCGTGGTCCTCCCCGCGCACTTGCGTGCTCTTGCGCAGGTCAGCGGCGAGGTCGAGCTGCAGGTACCCGGTGACGTCACCCAGCGGCTCGTCCTCGACGCGCTCGAAGAGCGCTATCCCATGTTGCGCGGGACCATACGAGATCGGGCAACTGGGCACAGACGGGCCTTCGTGCGGTTCTACGCTTGCGCAGAAGATCTGTCCAACGAGCTGCCGGATGCCCCGCTCCCGCACGCGGTCGCCACCGGCGCTGAGCCGTTCCTGGTCGTCGGAGCCATGGCCGGCGGTTAGCGCAGCAGCGGCGGGCACCCGGCCCAGAGGAGCTTCCGCATGCCTGACGCGACCGGCCCATCACCTGGGACGTCAACTGGCACATCGAAAGGCCTGGCGGGGAAGGCGGCCGTCATCACCGGCGGCAGCCGCGGCATCGGCCGGGCGGCCGCGATCCGCCTGGCCAACGAGGGCGCCGCCGTGGCGGTCAACTACCGCACCAGCGCCGACGCCGCGAAGGCGCTCGTGGGGGACCTCACCGCCCGCGGCGCGCGGGCGGTCGCCATCCAGGCCGACGTGGCCGACCCGGCGCGGACCGCCGACCTGATGGACCGGGCGGCTGAGGCGCTCGGCGGGGTGGACATCCTGGTCAGCAACGCCGGCATCGAGTACTTCGGCCGGCTGTCCGACATAACCCCGGAGGATTTCGACCGGGTCTTCGCCACGAACACCCGGGGCCAGCTGTTCGCCGTCCAGCACGCGGTGCGGCACATGGGCTCCGGCGGCCGGGTACTGCTGATGTCCTCGGTCAGCGCCCACAAGTCGGTGTTCCACCACACCCTGTACGCGGCCAGCAAGGCGGCGGTGGAGGCGATGGCCCTCAACCTCGCCCCCGAGCTCGCGGAGCGCGGGATCACGATCAACGCCATCGCGCCCGGCGGCACCGAGTCTGATATGTCCGCCGAGGTCGGCCACCTCTACAGTCACCCCGACATCGAGGTAGACCCGGCCGCCCGGGTGAAGGCCATGTGCGCCCTGGGCCGGTTCGCGCGGCCCGAGGAGATCGCGGCCACGATCGCTTTCCTGGTGTCGGACGAGGCCAGCTACATAACCGGCCGGACGATCCCGGTGGACGGCGGCTTCTTCTGACCGGTGACGCGGGTACGGCCCTTCCCGCCGGGCGGGAAGGGCCGTACGGCCGCAGGCCGGGCCGCGAGTTAGCTGGCGGGCGGCTAGCGGAGGCCGGTTCGCTCGAAGCGATTGACGGCGATCAGGGCGGCGATGAAAACGACGACCATGCCGAGCAGCAACGCGAACTGAGTGGTGCCGATCGGCGACGCGTTGCTCAGGATGAACAGCACCTTCCGTATGACCGCGATCAGGCCGACGACGATGAACGGCTCGGCGGCCAGCCGGTGGGCCCGCAGCGAAAGGATGACCGTGTGCACGATCTCGACCAGGATCAGCACCAGCAGGGTCCGGTCGAGCAGGGTGATACCGGCGGTATTGACCGAGTCGTCCTGGACCTGCTTGAAGAAGTCGACGATGCCGGAGACGAGCAGAACGCCGGCCAGGCCGAGGAGGACGATCCCGACCACGAGCGACACCAGGTCCTGGGCATGCTCGAGCACCCAGACCGTGCCATTCATGCCGTGCAGCCGCGACCGGCCGCCTTCCCCTTTTCCTCCTCGGTTTCGGGCATCCGATTCCTTTTAACGACGGGGAACAGAAGAAATACGGCCTGACGCCGCATTGAGATATCGGCGAATCGTAGCAGCGGAATCGGTGCGCTTCCATGCCCGGGCGCCGCGCCACCTTCTGCCACGGCGCCCGGCACAGCCACCGTCACGCGGCCGGGTTCACCGGGCACCGTCAGACGGCGGCCTTCTGGCGCTGCGTCGCCGCGATGAGGTGGTCGCGGGATGCCTCGACCAGCTCGCGGGCGCGGCCGGTATTGGCCAGCAGGCGGCCGTCACGCTTGCGGGACACCCCGGCGACGATGACGGTTTCGACGTTGGAGACGTCCGCGCTGAGCGTGACCGCGGCCACCGGGTCGATCACCGGCGCGACGCTGAGCGCGGTCGCGTCGATCACGACGACGTCGGCCTGCTTGCCGGGGGTCAGTGAGCCGGTCCGGTCGGCCACGCCGGCGACGGCCGCGCCGTTGATCGTCGCCATCTCGAGGACCTGGCGCGCGGTGAGCATGTCGCCCGGGCACGGTATGTCCTGCTCCCAGCAGACTTCGTGGACGCGGGCGCGTTCGGCGCCGAAGGCCGCACGGATCTGCGTGAACATGTCGCCGGGCAGGGACGTAACGACGTCGATCGACAGGCCGGGGCGCAGCCCGTGCCCGATGGCCTTCATGACGGGCGGCCAGCCGTGGCCCATCTGCAGCTCGACCTGGGCCGCGATCGAGACCAGCCCGCCGCTGTCGGCGACCAGGTGCCACTCTTCCTCGCTGAGATGGCAGCAGTGGATGTAGGTCGTGCCCGGCCGCAGGAGGTCCATCCCGGCGAGCTGCCGGACCATCCCGAACCGGCCGCCCACCCGGCCCATCGCCACGTGCACCGTGACCGGGATGTCCAGCTCGCGGGCGAGGTCCCATTCGGCGCGGACCACCTCCGGCAGGCAGAACCCGGGGCCCCGGGTGGCCAGCGCCATGGTCAGCAGGCCGCCCGCGGACGAGCCACCGGAAAAGTAGGTGTCACGCACGCGGCGCACGTCGTCGGCCGGTACCGCGATCTTGCTCTCGTTCCAGTAGTCGGCCAGGGACGTGTTCGCGCTGCCGTACGCGTACTGCGCCCGGATCCCCGCCTCGTGCAGCGCCTGGATGGCCGCGTCCGGGTGGTCGGGCGTGTTGTTGATGTGGGACCAGTCCACCAGCGTCGTGATCCCGGCATTGAGGCACTCCAGCGAGCCGGCGAGATTCGCGGCGTAGACGTCTTCCGCGCGGTAGACGGGCGCGAACGTGTCCAGGATGTGCACGAAGTAGTCGTCGAGCGTGTCGTTCGGGGCGCAGCCGCGTATCGCCGCCTCCCAGGTGTGCCGGTGGGTGTCGACGAAACCGGGGATCACGATGCGCCCGGTCACGTCCAGCACGTCGGCGTCCGCGGTGATGTGCCGCTGGACGGCGACGATCTTGTCACCCTCGATCAGGACGTCGCCATCGGGCAGGTCACCGATCTGCGGATCCATGCTGATCACGTAGCCGCCTCGGAGCAGCATGCGGTTAGCCATCGCAATCCCTCGCCTTCGCGGGTCGCTGGAGCCAGGACGGGCGGCTCACCCCTCAGTCAAGGACTGATTCCCTGGATGTCAAGGACGGGGCGTGGCGAAAACGGAGGAGGACCACCGGCGGGCTGAGCGCCGGGTGGCCTGGTGAAACACGGCCTCGTTCGGGCGCTAGGGTCTCGTCTTTTTCAGCATTTGCCGCGCGCGCAAGGCGATCTCCAGCTCGAACCGCAGGTCCGGGTCGCGGAGCTGGTCGCCGAACAGCTCGTCGACCTGCCGCAGCCGGTACCGGACGGTCTGCGGGTGCACGTGCACGCGAAGCGCCACCTCGTTGGCGTTGCAGCCGTGCTGCAGCCAGGTGAGCAGCGTCTCGGCCAGCCGGTCCTGCTGGGCCGGCCGCAGTTCCCGCAGCGGCGCGAGCCGGGCGGACCGCAGCGCGCCCGCCAGTTCCTCGTCGGCGAAGATCAGCAGCGTGGACAGGTGATCGTCGCTGCGGACCAGGCGGCCGCCGTCGATGACGCCGCGGGCCGCGAGCGCGAGTGCCGACCGGGCCCGGCGCAGCGACGTGCTGGCCCCCGCGAGCGGGACGACCGGGCCCATCGCGGCCGGCCAGCCGAGCAGCGCCCGCTCGATGCGCGCGCTGCGGCCGGGGCCGTCAGGATCGGGCACGACCAGGCAGGGCTCCCGCCGCGTCCAGTCGATCAGTACGTCGGGCGGGAGCATCGGAGCGGCCGGGGCCAGGTCACCGGGGCGGTCACCCACCGCCACCACGGCCACCCGCCGGGGCAGCGTCCATCCGGCGGCCCGCGCACTGTCGGCGACCGCTTCCGCCGACGCGGGCGGGTCGGCCAGGATCAGGTCCAGCAGCCTGCGGCGGCGGCGCTCGCGCTCACCCGCGACCTCGGCCCGCGCGTCCAGGTAGCCCCGGGCCGACGCGGCCGCGAGCTCGTCCAGGTAGACGAAGATGGCCTCGCCGATGCGGCCGAGCACCAGCATGTCCAGGCCCTGCTCGCCGGCGACGATGCACAGCCGGCGCCACGCGACCCGGGCGCCGAGCCGCATCGCCGCCTGGAGCGGCTCCAGACTGCGGTCCTCGCGCGCCTCCGCGAACCCGATGCTGCGGAATTCGGCCACAATGGAGTCGAGCGGCAGGTCCGGGTGGGCAACCCGCTCGATGAACGTCTCGACGGCATGCCGGACCGCATGGCTCAGGGTCTCGGTGTAGGCGGCGTCCAGCGGCCGGGCGTACTCGGCCACGTCGGCCTGGATCGCCTCGATCATTTCGGTGATGGAGATGGCGGATTCCATCCGCAGTGTCTCCGCGGCTTCCGCGGGCAGTACATGCCACACGTCGGCGGCCTCAGCCAGCTCTAGCACGCTTCTCACCACCCAGAGTCACTAGTACCGCTGCGTACTTATGCGACACGTTACCTCTAAGTAACTTTGGCTGTCACGCATTTCCGCGGAATGGGCCGGTGGCCGGCGACCGCGGGCAGTACGGCGTCCGCCTTCTGCCTGGTGACGTGCTTTCTCGCCGGTTGGCACGATCCCGCGCTCTCCCGTCCCTCGGCCACCCCTCCCCCCACCCCTTCCTCCCTCCCCCCCCTCGGCGCGCAGCGCACGCCACATCAGGCCCATGCGCGCGACTCCCGCCTTCCAGGTACAAGATCGGGTTGTGTTTCCCGCAGAATCTGCGGGAAACACAACCCGATCTCGCAGAGCCGCTTCCCTGCGCCGTCGGCGCATGGCCGCACCCCTTGCTTGAGCCCTGTCCCCACGTACGCCGTCCGCCTGCGCCACCTTCCGCATCCCGTTCCCCGGCGCAGCCCTCTGGCCAGCGGCAACGCTCGCACCTCACCCCGCTGACCGGTACGTCCGCATTTGTCAGCAAGTGACAAACGGGGCCGAGGAATCGTTGCGCGGGGTGCATGTGAGACGGAGGGTTGCGGTGATCTAATTCTTGCCACCTGCGTCCTGGCGCCCGTACGGACGATGCGGACCTCTCGGGATCGGCTGCGCATTACCGGCCGGACGCAGGCGGCATCCGGTTTGCCCTTTTGCGCGATAAATCGGGGATCGCACCGGATAACCACGAGGAGGAGCCGTTTATGCAACGACGCATGCGCTTTACCGCCGGGCTGCTCTGCGCCGCTGGCCTCGCCGTCGCGAGCGTCTTCAGCGCAGGAGCCGCGTCTGCCCAGGCGGGATCCGCGCTGCCCGTCAACTACAGCTTCGCGGCCGCTCTGGCCACGGGCCTGGCGTCGCCAACGGTTTCACCCCCTGGCTCCAACAATTTCTCGTGCCGCCCCGGCGCCGCTCATCCGTATCCGGTCGTCCTGGTCCACGGGACAATTGAGAACATGAACGACAATTGGCAAGCGGCGTCGCCACTGCTCGCCAATAACGGTTACTGCGTCTTCGCCTTCAACTACGGCGGGCCGTCGGCGACCTCGCCAACCCAGGCCACCGGTGACATCCCGACGTCCGCCGGGCAGCTCGCCGCCTTCATCGACAGGGTGCTCGCGGCGACCGGCGCCGCCAAGGTCGACATCGTCGGACACTCCCAGGGCGGGATGATGCCCCGCTACTACATGAAGTTCCTGGGCGGCGCATCCAAAGTCGCACACGCTCGTCGGCCTGTCTCCCTCGAACCACGGCACCACTATCAGCGGGCTGACCACGCTGGAGGAGCTCATCGGCGTCCGCCTGGGCGACCTGGCGCTCGGTATCGCCTGCGAGTCGTGCGTCCAGCAGGAGGTCGGCTCCGCGTTCATGACCCGGCTGAACGCCGGTGGTGACACCGTGCCGGGCGTCAATTACACGGTCATCGAGACCACGTACGACGAGGTGGTGACCCCGTACACGTCGGCGTTCCTCACCGGGCCGGACGTCACGAACATCACCGTCCAGAACCAGTGCCCGCTTGACCTGAGCGACCACCTGCAGATCTCCTACGACCCGGTCGCGCTGGCCGACGTGCTCAACGCCCTCGACCCCGCGCATCCGGTGCCGGTACCGTGCAGCGCAGTGCTTCCGGTCCTCGGCGCGGCCGGACCAGTCCCGTTCCTCTGAGCCCGCTGACGCAACGGGCGGCGGCCGTCACGCTACGGCGCCGCCCGGCGGGCCCGGTGCGGTCCAGCAGCCGGAACCGGTACGCTACCCGGTGACGGCTTGGCCAGGGCCATCCAGCTCGGCCGCTGCCGCGCGGGCGTAGCTCAATGGTAGAGCCCCAGCCTTCCAAGCTGGTCATGCGGGTTCGATTCCCGTCGCCCGCTCTCTGGTCCCGGTGCAAGTCAGCGTGTCGCCCTGTTCTCGTTCGATAGCGACGGTAGAGCATGACCAGCCGGGGCTCGCGCCACAGCGGGCACGGTCCCCGCTAGTCAGCTTGCGGTGCTCAGCGGATGCATCTCGTCAAGGACCGCCCCAAGCCGATCCTTCTCGATTTCCAGGTCATCGCGGTTCTGCAGGTTCATCCAGAACTGCTCCGAGGTCCCGAAGTACCGGGCCAGGCGCAGCGCCGTGTCTGCGCTGATAGGGCCTGGCCCGGGATTGCGCACCGGCATGATCGCTTGAGTCACCATGATCCGTCCTCTCGGTGATGGTCAACCATCTCGACATCTTCCGGCCCCGTGTCGGAGCCTGCTCCGCCACGAAGTGAGCAGTAAGATAAGGAGAGTTACGGTATGGTTTCGATACTCAAGGTCGGTGCAGCCAGGTGGAGTTCGAATTCGACCCGGGCAAGAGCGCCTCGAACCTCGAGAAGCATGGCATCGACTTCGAAGGGGTACAGGCACTCTGGCAGGACGTCATGCGGGTGGAGATTCCAGCCCGGACGACGAACGAGGCGAGATGGCCGGTGATCGGGCAGATTGAGGGCCAGCACTGGTCGGTGGTGGTGACCTACCGGGAGCAGCGGGTCAGGATCGTCTCGGCCCGCCGGTCGCGCAAGGAAGAGGTGGCGCTGTATGAGAGCTGAAGAGTTCGACCAGAAGTTCAACGATGGCGAGGACATAACCGGGGACCTAGACCTTGGAGCGATCCGCCGTCCCGCCCTTGAGCAGCGCCGTGTCAACGTCGACTTCCCTTCCTGGATGGTCGATTCGCTCGACCGCGAGGCCCGTCGGCTAGGCGTCACCCGCCAATCGATCATCAAGGTGTGGATCGCCGAGCGACTCGAGCACGACAGCACCGCTGCCTGACCTCACATCACCGAGCACATCTCAGACCCATGCCATGTGCCTTCAAAGCAACCGGTCACACCGCCATCCGCACCAAGTCGCCGTGCCACACATACGTGCCATGCACCACGGTGATCGTCGCCTGCGGCTAAGACGGAGGGATCAGGCACCGGAACTTGGCCGCGACCATGACGTGGCGATCACAGTAACGAGCATGAACGGAGGCCAATGAATGACACGGCTACCAGAATCTACTGCCCGTCGTTACGGCAAGGTTTTTGATGAGATCGCGGCTGAGTACGACCGCCGCCGTCCGACTTATCCTGACGAACTCGTCGACCAAGCTTGTCAGGTCGCAGGGATCGGGAGCGGTGATCATGTGCTTGAGGTTGGGTGTGGAAGCGGCCAACTGACGCGCGGCCTTGTCGCCCGGGGCCTGCACGTCACAGCGCTCGAACCCGGCAAGAGCCTCATAGCACTGGCCAGGCAGAACCTGGAAGGTGCTGGAGAGGTGGAATTTGTGAACGCTCAGTTTGAGGATGCATTGCTTCCCCGCGAGCAGTTTCAGGCCGTGTTCTCTGCGTCCGCGTTTCACTGGGTTGACCCTAAGGTTAGTTGGCAGAAGACCGCTGACGTACTTGTTCCCGGTGGAACGCTCGCCCTCGTGCAATACTTCGGACTTGAGGAGCCGCGTAGCAAGCGAGATCAGGAAGCAGCACTCGCTGCCATAAGAAAGGTCGCCCCGGACATTGCCGCTAATTGGCCGGCCTACAGGGATCTCGACGCCACGCTCGCTGGGATGGAGCAACGCCGTGGCAACGTCTCAGAGGTATGGGCCTGGCTCGGCAGCTACGACATAGGGCAAGATTATGCCGGCCGCTTGTTCGGTGATGTTCAGGTGGCAGTCATGCCAAAGCTCATCGAGCACACTCCTGACGAGCTCAATGCTCTCGTTCGTACGATGTCGTTTTACGCTCGGCTTTCACCGGGCCAACGTCAAGCCCTTGAGCGTGAATACGAGGCCATTTATGAACGACTCGGGCGACCGATTCGCGCTAGCACGGTCGCGGCTCTCGTCACGGCACGGCGCAGCACGGAGGGAGATGATCACCGCACATAGCCTCAGGGCACGCCGCACTGATTGGATCCTCCTCGCGCTCGATGTTCTTGGCCGAGTCCT
>CAVQZM010000060.1:0-27707 GCA_963718475.1 uncultured Actinomycetes bacterium
AGAGCCGCCGGCGGCATCCGCCCGCACGCCGAGCGCCGCCTGGCCAAAAGCGGCCTGAGGCTGACAGAGGGGGGGTGTCATGACCCCCGAACAGCCGGGCGGTGGTTTTGCGGGCGCTGCGGGTGGGCCGCGTGCCCGCGGTCCGCTTCGGCCGGCAGGGAAAGGCGCTGACGCTTCATCCGCCAGCCCAGGTACGTCACGGCGGCCAGCGCCAGCACCACGGACACGACAAGCGGCTGTCCCACGACGAGGCCAAGCCATCCGGGGAGCTTGGCCGTCGTCGCCGCCGGAGTGAACAGCAGACCGATCCCCACGATCACCGGAAGGCCAGCCGCCACCATGTGGTCCTGGGACCATTTCACCCGTCCGAGCACTTCCAGCCCGCCCGCGAAGATCAGGCCGAACAGAACGGTGGTGGCGCCCGACAGTACCGGTTCCGGGATCGCCACGAGCAAGGCGTCGAAGTACCCGAACCCGCCGAGGACGACGAGAATGACGCCGGTCGTGAAGGTGACCCATCGTGACGCCACCCGGGTCACTTTGAGGATCCCGACGTTGGCGGGATAGGCCATCGCCGACAGGCCGCCGAACATCACACCGACCGTGGAGCCGAGCAGCTCGCCGAACACGCCCTGGGAGACGCGGTGCGGCGGCATCGGCTCACCCGTCCAGTCGGCGATGAGGCCGTACGTCGCGATCGTCTCCGAGATCGCGGGGAACCAGGCGACGATGAAGATAACCACGGCGACGCCGTTCACGCCGAAGCCGAACGGCATCCAGCGCAGCCCCTCGAAGGCGCTGGCGTGCGCGGCATTGCCCCAATGTGTGGGGGCCAGGAGGGTGTAGAGCAGCGCGCCGGCGACGACGCCCCAGAGGACCGCGCCGCGGCGCACGAACCGGTTCCGGCTGCGCATGCAAGCCACCACGACGGCCAGCGCGACCACCGCGCACAGCAGGTTGACCCAGGGGAAGGCCCGGGCGCCCGGGCGTGCCGAAGTACGACGGCAGCACGATCGTGGCCAGCTGAGTCGAGATGATCAGCAGGATGACGCCGGACACGATCGGGTTGCTGATGCGCTGCGACAGGCGCGCCACCACCGACCAGCGCCGGAGCGGGATCGACAGGACCGTCCAGATCAGCGAGGCCACGAACAGCGATCCCATGGCCGCGCCCAGCCCGATTTGGTGCCCGACGACGAGCAGCGCGGCAAAGATCCCGGCGAACGGCGCCTGGACGACCGGCAGCCGCAGCAGCCCGACGGCTTGCAGGATCACCACGGCGCCCGACGTCATGAACGTGACCCCGTACAGGTAGGCCACGACGTGCGGCGGGAGCCCGAACGACTTGCCCAGCAGGGCGGGGAAGAGCAGCAGCCCGGCCAGGCCCAGAATGTGCTGGAAGCCGAGGCCGACCGCGGTCACCAGGCCGACCCGGTCGTGGACGCCTACCTCGATGCCGGGCCCGCCCTCGGGAGACGCGGCGGGCGCGGCCGGCATCAGGACCGTCCGTTCATCGCGCGCCGCACGATGACGAAGCCGGCCCAGGCCAGGAGGGCGACGAGGACGGGAGCGAGCCGCTTGAGGACCGGTGCGCCGGCGGCGTCCAAAAGGTTCAGGGAATCCGACGATGCGCGCCGGGCCTCCGCCGCGGGCACTGGCTCAGCTGGCGTGGACGCAGCGGCCGGGACGGCCCGCCCCGGCACCGGGCGGGCTGCGGCGGCTGCGTGCCGGGGCCGCCCCGAGCCGGGCGGCCCCGAGCTCGCGGGCCAGGTTCGCCGCGAATTCGGTCATGATGCGCTCGCTGACATCGGACATCACGTTGCGGCCGAATTGGGCCGGCTTGCCGGTGATGTTCAGGTCGGTCGTGACGCTGACCTCGGTGGCGCCGCCCACGTCATCGAGGACCGCGGTGATGCGGGCGCTGGCGGTGCCGCTGCCCCGCATCTCGCGGGCCGCCGCGTCGAGTACGACGCGGTGCTTCTCCTCGTCCTTGGTCACGAAGCTGATCTTGCCTTTGTAGGTGATGGTGATCGGCCCGAGCTTCACCCGGACCCGCCCGAGCACGTCGTCGCCCTGGACCTCGTCAACGGTCGCGCCGGGCATGCACGGCGCGAACTGCGCGACGTCGAGCATGACCCGCCAGGCCTCGTTCACCGGGACGGGAACCGTGAACGTGTTGTTCAGCTCCATGATCACTCGTTTCGGTAGGGCGGGACGCCGGCGTCCCGCGCGGGATTGAGCTCAGGTCGCGCGGCGGCGCGCTCCGGCGATCGCGCTGACGATCTTGGGCGGCGTCACGCGGCATCTCGTTGATCCGTGCCCCGAAGGGACGAAGGGCGTCTTCCACGGCGTTGGCGATCGCGGCTGGCGCCGGAATGGTCCCCCCTCACCGGCTCCCTTGACACCGAGCGGGTTGAGCGGGCTCGGGGAGTGCACGTGGAACAGCTCGACGGGAGGGACCTCCGTCGCCGACGGCAGCGAGAAGTCGAGATAGCTGGTGGTCTGCGGTTGCGCGGAGTCGTCGTAGAACTGCTCCTCATACATGGCATTGCCGATGCCGGCCGCGAAGCCGCCGAGCACCTGGCCGTCCACGAGCATCGGATTGATGACCGTCCCGCAGTCGTGTCCGATGACGTACTTGAGGATCTCGATCCGCCCCGTCTCGGGGTCGACCTCGACGACCGCAGCGTGTGTGCCGCTCGCGTAGGCCGCGCGCTCCGGCGCGAAGTAGGACGACGTCTCGAGCCCGGCAGGAACGCCGCGCAGCATGGTGATGCCGTGCTTGCCGACGTTGGCGACCTGGGAGATCGCGTTCAGCGTGACCCCGAGCGATTCGTCCTCCGCCAGGCTGACCCGGTCACCGCGGAAGACGAAGTTGTCGCCCTCGACCTTGAGCATGACCGCGGCGGTGGCGAAGATCCTCGTCCGCAGTTCCTGGCACGCCTGCAGCACCGCCGCCCCGCCGTGGCGGTGATCCGCGACGCGAACGTGCCCTGGCCGAACGGGATCCGGCCCGTGTCGCGGCGTGACCCGGATGTGCGCATGTCGAGGCCCATCGCGTCCGAGGCGATCCGCGCGTAGACGGTCTCGTAGCCCTGTCCCTGCGGCGCGGCGGCCAGCGTGACCAGCACCTCCCCGCGGTTGGTCAGCCGGGCCTTCGCTCCCTCGTACGGGCCGAGCCCGCATCCTTCGACGTAGCAGGCGATCCCGATACCGATCAGCCGCCCTTCCGGCCGCAGCTCGGCCTGCGTGGCCCGCCATGAGTCGTAGCCGGGCGTCGAGGGACACCGCGCGAGCAGCTCGGGGTAGTCGCCACTGTCGTAGGTCAGCGGGCTGCCGTCGCGGAACATCAGGCCGACCCGGTAGGGGAACTCGTCGGCCTGGATCAGGTTGCGGCGCCGGACCTCGGCCGGATCCATGCCCAGGTATTCGGCGACGCGGTCCATCATGCGTTCCATCGCCGCCACCGCCTGCGGGCGGCGGCCCCGCGCACCGAACTCGTCGGCGACCATGTTCGTGAAACAGGAGTACAGCTCGGTGTGGATGTTCGGGATCTGTACTGACCTGGCACCGTGCTCAGCGTGATCATCGGAACCTGCAGGCCGGCGACATAGGCGCCCTGGTCGTGCTCGAAAACGTCCTTCAGCGCGATGACGATCCGCCGTCGTCGAAGGCCACCTGCACGCGGTGCGTCTGGGTGCGCTCCATCATGGCGCTGATGAAGTTCTCCCGCCGGTCCTCGATCCACTTCACCGGCTGGCGCAGCTGCATCGCCACCCACGGGATGATGGCTTCCTCCCCGTAGAACTGGGCCTTGGGCCCGAAGCCGCCGCCCACGTCGGCGGGCGCGATGAGGCGGATGTCGTCCTCGTGCATGTCGTAGAGGCCGGCCAGCGCGTTACGGGCGTAGTGCGGCGCCTGAGTCGAGTCCCAGACCACGAGCTGGCCCGTGACGGTGTCGAAGCGCGCGGCCACGGCGCGGCACTCCATCGAGTGGCCGCCGCCGCGCGTCACCTTGATCGTCTCCGAGACCACGTGCGGCGCGGACGCGAAGGCGGCGTCGGGATCCCCCGCGCGCTGCACCACGTGTACCGCGACGTTGTCGCGGGCTCCCTCGTGGGCCAGCGGCGCGCCCGGCGCGAGTGCGGCCGCCGTGGATGAGATCGCGGGCAACGGCTCGTAGTCGACGTCGATGAGGTCGACCGCGTCCTCCGCGATGTAACGGCTGGCTGCCACGACGACGGCGACTGGCTCGCCCACGTAGTGCACGGCGTCGAGGGCCATCGGCAGGCGCGGGATTTCCTGCAGGTCGGGGTGCGCGACCTTGGCCGGCATCGGTTTCATCATGGGGCGGACGTCCTCGCCGATGAACACCCCGATGACTCCGGGGACGTCCAGCGCCGCACTTGTATCGATGCCGAGGATGCGGGCGTGCGCGTGGGGACTGCGCAGGAAGGCGGCTTCGTAGGTCCCGGGCATATCGAGGTCATCGAGGAATTTGCCGTGCCCGGTCAGCAGGCGGTGGTCCTCGCGGCGCTCGACAGCGGCACCGATCATGTTCGTCTCGAACTCCAGGCTGCTGGCCCGCAGAATCCCTGCGGTGGGGTCGTGGCGGCTCATGGACTGGCCTCCGTCCCGTGGATCTCGGAGCTGGCTTCGAGCACGGCCTTGATCATGCCGGCGTAGCCGGTACAGCGGCAGATATTGCCGCTGAGCATCTCGCGGGCCTCGTCCTCGTTCTCGACCGGGCCGTCACGGAGCGCCGCAGTGATGGTCATCAGAAAGCCGGATGTGCAGAAGCCGCACTGCAGCGCGTGGTTGCGGTGGAAGGCCTTCTGCAAAGGGTTGAGCTCGTCGCCCTCGGCGAGTCCCTCGACCGTCTCGATGGCAGCGCCGTTGGCCTGCACGGCCAGCATCAGGCACGAGCGCACCGCCGCGCCGTTCAGGATGACCGTGCACGCGCCGCACACGCCGTGCTCGCAGCCAAGATGGGTACCGGTGAGGTGGAGCTCGTGCCGCAAGAAATCCGCGAGCGTCGTGCGCACCTCGGCCAGGCCACCGCACTTCTCACCGTTCACCGTCAGCTGCACGACGCGGGTGTCGCTGCCGGCCAGGAGATCAGGCTCCATGGCTCCTCTCCTCCTTGGTCTTCACGATGGTCAGGGCGCGGCGCACCAGGACCGAGGCAAGCTGGCGGCGGTAGGCGGCACTGGCGTGGACGTCGCCGCTCGGGTTCACCTCGCCCATGGCTGCTTCCTGCGCCGCCGCGAGGGTCCGGCTGCCGAGGACCGAACCGGTTATCAGTTCCTCGACTGACGCCAGCCGCAGCGGTGTCGGCGCGACGCCCGCCACGACGACCCGGCACCGGCCGACCGTCCCGTCCTCACCGAAGGTCGCCGTGACGGCCGTACCGGCCAGGCAGAAGTCACCCTTGCGCGGTGCGAATTCACAGAACGCGCTGTAGGTACGCGGTCCTGCGCCGTCGAACTCCACGGCGAGCAGCAGTTCCTCGGGCCCGATCGCCGTCGTCATGTGGAACAGGAAGAATTCGTCGGCGGTTACGCTCCGCATGCCAGCGGCGGCGGCGATCGACATCCGCGCGCCGAGGGCGAGCATCACGGCCGGCAGCTCGGCTGAGCTGTCGGCGTGAGCCAGGCTCCCGCAGATGGTGCCGCGGTTGCGGATCTGCGGGTGCGCGACCTGGGCCAGCGCCTCGGTCAGCAGCGGCGTGCTGGCCGCCAGTTCGCGGGAGAGCTCGGCCTGGCGCTGCCGGACCAGCGCCGGGATCCGCCAGCCGGTGGCCGTCCGCTCGATCTGATCGAGGCCCGGCAGCCCGTTGATGTCGATGAGGTGCTCGGGCGCGGCCAGCCGGAAGCTGAGGACGGGAACCAGGCTCTGCCCCCCGGCCAGCACCTTCGAGCCGTCACCGTACTCGCCGAGCAGCTCGAGTGCCTCGTCGACGGCGACCGGTGCATGGTAGGCGAACCGCGCGGGCTTCACGCGCGGTCCCGGGCGGAAACGAGGAACTCGGCGGTCGGCCCGGCCAGCGCCGGATCTTCCACCAGCGACATGTGCCGCAGCGAGTCCAGGGCGCGTGCCTGGCCACCCGGCACGCCGTCGGCGATCGCCTTTCCCATGGCCGGGGGGGTCGCGTAGTCCTCGGCGCCGGTCACGACCAGGGTGGGAGCGGTAACCTTCGCCAGCAGGCCACGGGAGTCCATGTGGCCGAGCGCACGGCACGCCTCCGCATGCGCGAGGCTGCTGGTGCGCAGGAAGAGGTCGACGACCCGGTTGACCTCGTCCGGGTGGCGCTGCCGGAAGCCGTCGGTGAACCAGCGGTCGACCTGGAAGGGCACCTGGCGCTGACGCGGCTGGTCGAGCACCCGCTGCGCGCGTTCCTCCCACGTCCGCGGCGCCTCGGCGCCGTACCACGCGGTCGTGTCGGCCAGCACCATGGCATCCGCCCGCTCCGGGTAGCGGCCGGCGAAGCTGACCGCGGTACTGCCGCCCATCGACATGCCGACGATGTGGGCGGAATCGAGGCCGAGCCCGTCCAGCAGCGCGGCGACGTCATCACCCAGGTCGTCGATGCCGAAGGGCTCGCCGTCCCAGCCGCTCTGCCCATGGCCGCGAGCGTCCGCGGAGATGACGTCGAACGTGCCGCTCAGGCGCTCGGCGAACTCGCCCCAGGCGTCGCCCGAAAGCGCGAGCGGGTGCAGCAGGACCAATGGGTGCCCGGAACCACTGCGGCGGTAGGCGATCTGGTGCCGCGGGCCC
Source organism: uncultured Actinomycetes bacterium (assembly GCA_963718475.1). Classification (GTDB taxonomy): domain Bacteria; phylum Actinomycetota; class Actinomycetes; order Streptosporangiales; family Streptosporangiaceae; genus CAVQZM01. Next base: position 6,778 of record CAVQZM010000060.1, read on the forward strand.
GAAACGAATCGCACGGCGCCGGTTTCAGGCATGAGTACTCCTTCGGGCCGTCGGGAAAAGCCGCGCGGCATTGCCGCCCAGGACGGAGGCGGTCGCGGGCTCGCTGAGACCCGCGTCGCGTACGGTCGCGACCGGGGTGCGGTCGCCGAGCGGGAACGGATAGTCGCTGCCGAGCAGGACATGCCCGGCTCCGGCCGAGTCGGCGAGGAACCGGATCAACGCCGGCTTCATCGCCACGGTGTCGAAGAACAGGTCGGTGACGTAGTCGGACGGGCTGTCCCGCTCGATGACGTAGTGCGACAGCGCGTCCGCACGGTGGCCGCCGTCCAGGCGCATCGACTGGTAGGGGAGGAATCCGCCCCCGTGGACGACGATCAGCCGCAGTCCGGGGTGCCGGTCGAGGACCCCCGACAGCAGCAGCTTCGTCACCGCGAAGGTCGTGTCGACGAGACGGCAGAACGTGTTGCCGAACTCGCCGCTGCCGGGCAGAACCCGGGCGGGACCGTCGGTCGGGGGGTGAAGGACGACCGGAACGCCCAGCCCGGCGGCCGTTTCCCACAGCCCCTCCAGGGCCCGGCCGGCGAGATCGGTCACACCCGCCGGGTTCGTGCTGAGGATGAGCCCGGCCATCCCGTCCTGGTCGACCGCGATCTCGAGGTCCCGGCCGGCCTGGCCGGTCAGCGCGACAGTGGCGAGAATCCCGTTGCCGTCCTCCTGCTCGGCCAGCGCGGTGTTGAGGCGCCGGGCCCAGTCGCGTGCTGCCGCCTCCGGCATCGCGCCGGTCGGCTGCGCGTCCAGCCACGGCGAGACGATCTGCGCCGTCAGCCCCTGTGTCCGCGCCCACGCCGCCCGCCTGCATCCGCCATGGCCGGGCGAACCAGCTTGGGTTCCGCACCGCCCGGGACGGACACCCGCCACCCGCCGTCCACCTTGGCCGCTGACAGGCCGTCCACCTCGTGATCGGTGATCTGGTCCAGCAGGGAGAGGGGCAGGGCGTGGATATGCGTGTCGATGAGGGGGGAGGCAGAATCGGCTCTATTCAGTGACGATTCCCGTGATTCATCGATTCTTTTCATCAGAGGTCAATGCTATTTACATAGAATTAACGGCACAAGAAAGGGCTGCTTAGGGGCCGGTCAAAGCAATTCTTGGGGATGCTATTCGTCCGGCGACCGCTGCAGCGCGTCGGCGGTCGTGCGCAGCACGTCGAGCAGGTCGTCGACCGTCGAGGGCCGCTGGCCTCGGGGACGGCCAGGGCGGCGATGCGGCGGGAGAAGGCGGGCGCGGCCATCGGCACGGCCACGATGTCCCGCCGCCGTGGCGCCAGAGACAGGCGCGGCGCCAGGCCGAGCCCGATCCCGGCGGCGACCAGTCCCTGTATGGCCTGGTAATTGTCGGTGCGGAAGGTGATGCGCGGCTCAAAGCCGGCGACCCGGCACATCTGCTCGAAGGCCTGAGCGTACGGCGGCCGGTGGGCCCGGACGATCCACGGCTCTTCAGCCAGGTCGCGCAGGGCCACCTCCTTCTCACCCGCAGCCGGGTGGTCAGCCGGCACAACGATGCGGAGCGGGTCGGCGAGCAGCTCGACGCGGTCAAACACCGGGTCGGTGGCCTGCGGTGCGAAGTCGTAGTCCCAGACGAGGCCCACCGCGATACGCGAGCTGTGCAACTGTGCCACGACGTCGTTGGCATGCGCCGGCCTCAGTACGACCCGCACGTCCGGGTGCCGCTCGCGGTAGGCGCGGATGGCCAGCGGAACCAGGTCGGCACCCGCGGTGGGGAAGGCGCCCAGAGACACCTCCCGCTGGCCCGCCCCGAACCGGCGCAGTTCGTCCTCGATCTCGTTCATCTCGGCGAGCAGCGTCGCGGTCCGTTCGGCGAGCAGTTTCCCGGCCTCGGTGAGCCGGATTCCGCGCGGCACCCGTTCGAGCAGCGGCACGCCGGCCTCGCGTTCGAGGATCGCCATCTGCTGGGAGACGGCCGGCTGACTGAGATACAGCGCGGAGGCGGCCGCCGTGAAGGAGCCGCCCTCGGCCACCGCAGCGTAGATGCGCAAACGCCGGAGGTCAAGCACCTTGATTCACCCCACTTCGCGGTAGGTGCGTGCATGCCTGCCCGAAATCGTGGGCCCGCGGCCGTTACTGCCTGCTGCGGGCCTGGTGGTTGGTGGCGGCCAGCAGCGGGACAATCACGTCGCTGACTGGCGTGGGAATCGCGTGCCGGGCCCCCAGCCGCTGGATTATTCCGTTGCGGGCGTCCCACTCCAGTGGCCGCCCGGCCAGCCGGTCGGCCAGGATGGACGAACCAGCGTCCGCGGGCCGGCCGGCCATCTTGTCCACTATCTGCGCCGCCAGGCTGTCCGGCAACTGTGCTCCCTCAGCGCGCCCGACCGCCACGCACTCGGCCGCGAGCCGCCGCGCGAGCCCCGCGAGGGCCTCGTCCCGGTACATGCCTGCTCCCTGGCCCGTCAGCGCCATCAGCCCGGCGACGGCATTGACGGTCAGTTTCCGCCACGCGGCCGTCACGAAATCGTCGGTCAGCTCGACCTGAGCGCGGGTGCCCGCGAGGAGCGCACCCAGCCGCTCGCCCGCGCGCCCGGCCGGAACGACCAGCCGGGCCGGGCCGCGCTGCCGGACACGGCCCGGGCCCGCGGACTCGGCCGGGCACCAGACGACTGCGGGCAGCATTGTCGCTCCGGCCACGAACGGCGTTACGCGTTCGCGGTGCTCGACGCCATTCTGCAGGACGACGACCGTAGTGGCGGGCCCAGCCAGCCCGGCCAGCCATCCGGCGGCACCCGGCGTCTGCTGGGCCTTCACCGCCAGGAAGACCCAGTCCGCCTGGCCCCCGGCGTCCTCGGGGCGGGTGACGATCCCGGCCGCGAGCGTCGTGCGGTCTCCGTCCGGGCCCTCGACCGTGACCGCACCGCGCCCGGGCCGGACGCACAGAACCAGCTCGGCCCGGCCGGAATCCTGCAGCGCCGCCGCGAAGACTGAGCCGATCGCCCCTACGCCGACGACCGCTGCCCGCGAGGCGGTGGCCGCACGCGCGCTGGGCCCGGCCCGGTGGGCCGCCGTCACCGGGCCGCGAAGGTCGTGCCGGGGATCGGCACGCCCGGCTGATGCTTGTTCTTGCTGCTGTGCCCGGGCAGCGGCAAGCCGTCCGGGCCGACCCGGTCGTCGCTGCCCCGGCGGCCCTTACCCACGCGGAGCAGGACCAGGTTGTCTTCGCCGGTGCTGGAGAAACGGTAGAAGGCCCCGGCCGGCATCAGCACGCCCGCGTTCGGGCCGACCTCCACCTGCCGGGCCGCGTCCCGGCCGAGATGGAAGATGGCCCGGCCGGCCAGGACGAGGAAGAGATGCTCGTCCTCGAGATGCGCGTGCGTGGTGTTCTCACCGCCGCTGGCGTAGACCTTCACCCGGGCGACGAGGTTGTCGCTGGCCGCGACGACCTCGTCGGTCCGTCCTGACGAGAGCAGCGGGGTCCCGGTCAGGTCGAACACCACGGGGTCAGGGTCAGGGTCACGGCGTGGTTCGTGCGGGACGGTCATTGGTACCTCCTCGGGCATTCGTGGCTGAGGGCCGTCTTATCCGCCACTGGCGGACGTGACAAAGCTGTTGTCGATGTACTTGCTGACGTCGGCCGGGGCCGCGACGCCGGACTGCTTGGCGGCGGCGGCGAACGCCTCCTTGATCGGCGTGGCCGATACCGTCGGGTCCTTGGCCCAGACCTGGAGGAAGAAGTTGTAGGCCTGCTTGGCCAGGGCCGGCTTGGACACCCCGCTGTCCTGCTCGATGGCCGCGATGGTAGCCGTGGGGTTCGAGCGGATGAACGCCAGGTTCTCGATCTCGGCCCTGGCGAACTTCTTCAGCACGGCACTGTTGCTCGCCAGGTAGCTCGCGGTCACCGTGTACGTTCCCAGCGCGAAAGGCAGGTTGGACAGCGACGTGAGTTCGTGGAAGCCGCGCGCGGCGGTCTGGCTGCCGTTAGGCGGCTGGGTGAGGATCGCGTCCACCGCGCCGCTCTCCATCGACGCGACCTGCGCCTGCGGGTTGACCACGTCCACCTCGCTGACCTTGCTCGCGGGGATGCCGTTCTCGGCGAGGAGGGCCCGGAGCCCGAAGTAGCTTTCCGAACCAGGACCGCTCACCGCGACCTTCTTGCCGACGAGGTCCCCGACCGAGGTGATGTTCTTGCTCGCCCACACCTGCAGGTTGTAGACGGGCTCCGAAAGCGCGATGAACTTGAGCTGCTGGCCTTTCAGGATCGCCGCGGCGCTGTTGTTGGCGACGCCGACCCCGATCTGTATGGAGCCGCTTAGCAGGGATGGGACGAGCAGCGAGCTGTTGTCGAGGTTGTCGAGCTGGACGTCGAGGCCGTTCTTCTTGAAGATGCCGTCCAAGATCCCGACGTAAAGGTCCGCGTAGCCGGCACCAACTGCCGTGTAGCCGATCTTGATGGTTGTGGGACTGCTGCTGCTACCGCCGCCCGAGGAATTGCTCCCGCAGGCGGCGAGAAGACCACTGCCAAGCGCAAGGCCCACGGCGGCCGCGACGATGCGACGCATGTGATCACGTCCTTTCCGGTTGATGCTGGTCCAGTGGAGGAGGGGTTGTCGGCTGAATCAGGCCAGCTGGGCTGCCACCCAGTCGGCGATGGCCGGGCGTACCCGGTAGGCCAGGTTGTGCAGTACGTGGTTGCCGCGTTCCTCGATGACCAGAGCGGCACGCCGCCCGAACAGGCGGGCGATGGCAGCGGCCTGGCTCGGCTCGAACAGGCGGTCTCGGGCGCCGTGAATGACCAGCACCGGCGCGCCGCCCTCGGGGCGGATACCCTCCAGGCTGAACGCTCCGGCCAGCCGCAGGGCGTGCTCCTCGCCGTCAGCCCCGGCCCGCGCCCGGAAGGCCGCCCGGCTGAGCGGGGCGAGCGACGGCCACGATTCAGCCAGGCTGAAGCAGCCGCCCACGCAGGCCACCGCGCTCAGCCTCGGCTCGGCCGCCGCGGCCCGGGCGACGAAGTAACCGCCGAGGCTGACGCCCACGGCGGCAATCTTGTCCTGGTTCACCTCCGGGCGGGCGGCCAGCGTGTCCAGCGCCGCGGCCGCCACCTTCTCCCAGTCGGGCCGCAGTGGCATCAGCTGCTCGGTCTCGCCCTGGCCGGGACCGTCGAAGGTGAACGTGGCCATCCCGCGCCGGAGGAACACCTCAGCGAAACGGTGCATCTCCTCTTTGGTGGCATCGAGGCCGGGGACGACCATCACGGCGGGCACCTGGCCTGCCGGGCGGTCGGGCAGCCGCAGGACGCCGGCCAGCTCGCGTCCTTCGAACATCACCGGCAGCGGCCGGCCTGGCCACGGGAGGTGCTCGCTGGCCCGGCGGTAGGTTGCGGCCGTGCTGGCCGTCGCCCGGCTCAGCGCCTCCTGGTCATGCACGAAGAGGAACTTGCCGAAGTGGTACTCCAGTGCCGCGACCAGGCGCAGTTCGGCGGCCGTCAGCGTGGCGCCGGCCTCCTGCGCAGCGTCGGCGCGACGGAGGTTGTCGGCCGCGCTGCGCTCCCATTCCGCGCACCATTGGGACCAGTGGCCGATCCGCTCGACCGTGGCGTTCAGGTCGTCGGCGGGGACGCCGTTCTCGACGAACCGGGCCGTCAGGTGAGCGGCGAAAGTCCGCACGTCAGGCTCGGGGGTCATACATACCGCCTGTCTGTAGTGATGTCGACGTAACCGACGCAATGCGGGGCGCGTTGACGCGGAGTGCCTGCGCCTGAGCCCGGCGGCCACCGCAAGCAGCACGGCCGCGAGCAACGCTCCCGCAGCCAGCCGGGGGCGGGCCGGGACGAGAGGCCACCGCCGGGGCGGCCACTCCTCCCACGGGCTCCACGTGCGCGGTCCGGAGGGCCACGATTCCGGCTGTTCCGCGCCCGCGCTGCTCCTGAGGTAGGCGGTGACCGCCGTTACGATCCCCCCATAGCCGGTACACCGGCACAGGTTGCCGGACAGCGCCTCGCGCACGTCGTCTTCACTTGTTCCGGGGCCGCCCTTCAGCTCGCTGGCGGCCATCAGGAACCCGGGCGTGCAGAAGCCGCACTGGAGACCATCGGCGTCAGCGAAGGCCGACTGAAGCGAGCCGAGCGGCTGGTCAGCCGGGGCGAGGGACTCCACCGTGGTGACCCGGCGCCCGTCGGCCTGGCCCACGGGCATGAGGCAGGACCGCACCGACTCCCCGTCGATCAGGACGGTGCAGGCGCCGCAGACACCCTGCTCGCAGCCGAGGTGCGTACCGGTCAGGCCCAGACGGTCCCGCAGAAAGTCGGCCAGGGTCAGCCGGGCCGGGACCGAGGCTGTCTCCTCGCGGCCGTTGACGAGGACTCGCACCGTTATCTGGTGCGGCGGCCGCTTCCCGGTCACTGCGCTGGCCCGTTGTGGATGGCCTGGGTGATGGCACGCTGGGCGACGGTCCGGGCCAGCCGGAGGGTATAGGCGGGGTCGCCCGGACCGCCGGGCCCCGGCCCTGGTGCTAGCGGGCCGGTCGCGGCGGAGCCCAGCTCGGCGGCGACCGCCGGCCAGTCGACCGCCGCGGAAGCCATACCGGTCACTCCGGATGTCACCCCAGACAGGTCCGCCGGCGCCGGGCTCACCGCGAACAGCACGGCCCGGAAGTCGCGGATGACACCGGCCGGGTCGAGCCGCAGCACGCAGGCGGCACCGGCCCGCGCGAAGTCACCCGGCCGGGCGGCCACCTCGCAGAACCCGTACCTGCTGCCCGGGGCGGGGCGGGGCAGCCGCACCGCGGCGACCAGCTCGTCTGGGGCCAGCGCGGTCGAATACGGGCCGGTAAAGAACTCCGCGGCCGGTACATGGCGGACGCCGCCAGCAGACAGGCATACCAGGGTGGCGCGCAGCAGGATCATCAGGGCGGGCAGCTCCGCCGAGGGGTCGGCGTGCGCCAGACTGCCGCCAAGGGTGCCGCGATTGCGGATGGCAGTGTGGCCGATGTTCCGCGCGGCGACCGGGAGGAGCTTGCAGCACCCGGCCACGGCCGGATCGGCGGCCAGACGGCGGTGCCGGACCAGGGCTCCGAGGTAGGTATCGCTGCCCCGGGCACTGACATGATCCAGCTCGTCCAGGCGGTCGATGTCGATGAGGACGGCGGGCTCGGCCATCCGCAGGGCCAGCAGCGGCATCAGGCTCTGGCCCCCGGCGATGATCTTGGCGTCATCTCCCAGGTCGGACAGCAGGGCGAGGCACTCCGCGATCGACCGCGGCCTGGCCCACCGGAACGGCGGCGGCTTCACGACGGATCCGTCGGGACGAGGGAGGCGAGGTACGCCGGATCGATCGGCACTCGCTCGACCCGGCCCGCGGCCATGCCGAGCGCATCGTCCACCGCCGCGGCCACGGCGGCGTACCCGCCTATGGTCCCGCTCTCGCCGACTCCCCGGATGCCCAGCGGGTTCAGTTTGCTCGGCACTTCGGTGTGGGCGATCCGGATCGCCGGGATGTCGGTACTCACCGGGATGAGGTAATCCGCGAGCGTGGCCGACAGGGGCTGGCCCGCGTCGTCGTAGCGGACCTCTTCCAGCAGTGCCCCGCCGATTCCCTGCGCGGCGCCGCCCTTCACCTGGCCGTCGACGACCCGTGGGTTCAGCGGCGGCCCCGCCTCGTGGGCCACCGCGTACCGTATGACCCGGACCGAGCCGGTGGACGGATCGAGGCGGACCACGGCGACGTGCACTCCCATGGTCCACGTCACCGTGGCCGGGGCGAACGTCGCCACCGCCTCGAGCCGCGCCTGCCCGGCGAGCGGGCCGCCCGGCTCGAACCAGGAGGCGAGCTCCGGCCAGGAGACCAGACCGCCGCGACCGGGGACCCGGAAACCGCCCTGGCCGTGCCGGGCCTGACTCGAGCCGAGCGCCCGGCCGGCGGCCGAGGTGGCCTGCTCCACCAACTGGCTGGTGGCGTTCCGGACCGCTGACCCGGCGATGACCGCGCTGCGGCTGGCGAAACTGCCCAGGCCCTGCGGAACTTCGCCGGTGTCACCGGTGATGACCCTGATATCGGGCACCGCGCGCTTGGCGGTGTCGGCGGCCACCTGGGCGAAGACGGTCTCGTGTGACTGCCCGGAGGGACCGGTCCCGGTCCGGACGACCAGGCGCCCGTCGGGCTCCAGGGTGACCCGCGCTGTTTCCGGCTCCTGCGGGCCCCGGGCGGTGGCCTCGATATAGGCGGCCACGCCTGAGCCGACCCGTTCCGGCCCGGCGCTGGCCTTGAGCGCGGAGATTTCCGCCTCGGGTATCAGCTCGCGGGCGGCGTCGAGGACGGCGCGGTAGTCCCGGCCGTCGTAGACGATGTCGACACCATCGCGATACGGCACGTCCTGCGGATACGGCAGGTCCTCCGGTCCGAGTATGTTCTGCTCGCGGATCTTCCATTCGCTGATTCCCAGCCGCCGGGCGGCGTCATCGAGGCTGCGTTCGAGCACGAATGCCGCTTCCGGCCGCCCGGCGCCCCGGTACTGCGACGTGGGCGCCTTGTTCGTGAACACCGCGGTGCCCGAGATCCGCGCGTGGGGGATGCGGTACGGCCCGAGCAGGTGCAGCGCGGTGTTGGCGACGACTCCACCATCCACGGATTGCTGACGCCGACGTCCACGAGAAACTCGTCCTCCCACGAGACGACCCGGCCGTCCGGCGTGACGGTCAGCTTCGCGCGGTGCTCCTGGTCCCTGGCGTGCGGCGCGGCGATGAGGTTCTCGTAGCGGTCCTCGATCCAGGCCACGGCGCGTTGCAGCCGCCTGGCCAGGTAGGCGACCACGACATCCTCGCCCGCGGGGGCGACCTTGGGCCCGAAGCCGCCGCCCACGTCCGGGCTGCGCACCCGGACATCCGCGGTATCCCAGCCGGCTGCGGCGCAGATCGCCTGCCGCACGACGAACGGAGCCTGGGTGGAACTCCACACCTCGAGCCGCCCGTCCCCGGCGGGGCGGGCCAGCGCGCCACGGCACTCGATGGACAGCCCGGATTGCCGGCCGATCCGATAGGTGCCCTCGACGACGACGAGGTCACCGGGGGCGGCCGGTTCGGCGCCCTTGGTGAAGCTGAGCTGCACGGCCACGTTCCCGGGGCAGTCTGGATGCACGGGGCGCGCGTCAGGCGACAGACCCGCGGCCGGCCCGAGGACGGGCGACTCCGGATCGACCGAGACCGCCACCAGCGCGGCGGCGTCCTCCGCCAGGTACCGGTTCCCGGCCACGACGACCGCCACCGGCTGGCCCACATAGCAGACCCGGTCGACGGCGAGCACTTCCACCGGGCGGGGAGAGGCGGTCAGCGCCATCCGCACCGAGAACCTGCCCTCGCGGACCGGCGCGGCCGGGATGGGCCCGACCTCGGCCGCGAGCTCGCGTCCGGTGACAACCGCGACGACCCCGGGCGCCGAGCGGGCCGCGGCGGGATCGACCCCGATCAGCCGCCCGGCGGGGACGGTGCTGCGCACGAAGACAGCGTGCAGCGTCCCCTCGGTGACCAGGTCGGCGATGAAGCGGCCGGTGCCGCGGAGCAGACGACCGGCTTCCACCGGCTCAAGCGGTGCACCCAGCGGCGACGCGTCCGGGATGCTCATGCCGGCCCCAGCCTGGTCTCGTCGGCCGGGGCGGCGGCCGGCAGCGGGGCGACGTGGGCCGGCTCGCCGGTGGCCTCGTCAAGCATGCGGAGCATCCGGCGGGCCGCGTCCCGCATGTGGTCCTGCATGGCGGCGAAAGCGCCGTCGCCGTCACCCGCGGCGACGGTGGCATTGACGGCGGCATGCTGCTCGGCCGAGATAAGCAGCGATCCGGGCTGGCTCAGGTTGCGGAAGCGCAGCAGCCGCACCCGGCCGTCGATGACATCGAGGATGTCATGCAGCGGTGAGCTTCCCGCCAGCCGGAGGAGCTCGCGGCGCCACGATTCCAGGTGACGGACGTAAAGCGCGGTGTCGCCGGTATTCGCCGCCTCGGCGAGCTCGGTGATGGAGTCGTTGAAGGCGGCCCGCTCGGCGACGGAGGCCCGCTCGGCGGCCCAGCGGGCCATCAGGGGCTCTACCGCGAGCTTGATCTGGTAGATGTCGGCCGCCTCGGAACGGGTCGCCGGCGGACGAAGACGCCGACCCGGGAGCTGATGTTGACCAGCCCCTCGCGTTCCAGCTGGGCGAACGCGTCCCGCACCGGCGTCCGGCTGACCCCGAGCGCGCGGGCCACGTTCTCGATCGAGATCTTGGCATCGGGCGCGAACTCGCCGGAGTAGATCATGGCCCGGATCCGGGCAGCGGCCCAGTCTTTGGCGGAGACAAGCTCAGGCGTGGTATCGAACACAGCGGAAGCGTGACATGTAATGTATTACGTGTCAATAGGCGGAAGGGCGCGCACATTGCTTGATCAAGTAGTGGCCACGGCCGGGGGCCGGGTGCGGGGCCGCCGCCATCGGGGCGTCACCTCGTACCTGGGCATTCCCTACGGTGCGCCGACTGGCGGCACACGCCGTTTCCGGCCGCCCGAGGCAGCCCGGCCATGGGCCGGGATTCGCGAGGCCACCGCGTACGCGCCTTCGTGCCCGCAGCCGGCAGCTGGTTCACCCGTCTCCTGCCGGGAACGGCGCCGGAGCCCGTGAGCGAGGACTGCCTGGCGCTGAACGTCTGGACCCCGGCGGCCGGCGATGACCGCCGGCCCGTCATGGTGTGGCTGCACGGCGGGCTGTTCGCCGCTGGGTCGGGCTCGTGGGCCCTCTACGCCGGGGACCACCTGGCCCGGTTCGGCGACGTGGTGGTGGTCACCGTCAACCACCGTCTCGACGCGCTTGGCTACCTGCACCTGCCTGCGGTCCACGATGACGAGCAGGCCGGTCCGGCCAACGCCGGGATGCTGGACCTGGTCCTCGCCCTCCGCTGGACACGCGACAACATCGCCGTCTTCGGCGGCGACCCAGGCAATGTCACCCTCTTCGGGCGCGTGGACCGCATTCGCCGCGACGGGAAAGCGGCCGCAACTGGGCTGCCCACGTGGCCTGCCTACGATGTAATGCGCCGGAGCACCATGATCCTGGATGGCGCCAGCCGGGTCGCGGACGACCCGGATGGCGCGGAACTGCGGGCCTGGGAGGCGAGCTGATCCGCTCCCCCGGCCCCGGCGGCGCCGCCGGGTGCGGCCGCGAGCCTGGTTTGCGGCCGCACGGCGCTATGTCGGCCCATGGCTGTTACCGGCTGCTTCTGGCCATGGCTGATCCCGGCCACTGGGACGGCTTGTCTGGCCAGCGCTCGTAGAGGTCGTGATCGACCCCGATGATGTCCAGCACCTTGCCGGCGACGAAGTCGACCAGCTGCTGCACGCTGGAGGATCCGGCGTAAAAGCCCGGGCTGGCCGGGAGCACGACCGCTCCCTCCTCCGCCAGTGTGGCCAGCTGCAGGAGCGTGCTGCGGCGCAGCGGCGTCTCCCGTACCACCAGCACGAGTGCCCGGCGCTCTTTCAGGGTGACGTCGGCGGCACGCTGCAGAAGGTCCTTGGAGATCCCGGCCGCGACGCCGGCGACCGCCGCGGTCGTGGCGGGGACGATCACCATTCCCTTGGTCCGGTAGGTGCCGCTGGACGGCCCCGCGGTGAAATCGCCCACCGACCAGTACCGGACCCCGGCCACGTCGTGCCCGATCCACGCCGCGACGTCCTCGCGCCAGTGCGCTGGACGGAAGGTAATGCCTGTCTCGTCGAGCAGCGTCAGCCGCGCCTCCCGGCTGATGATCAGGTCGACTTGCTCCCCGGCATCGAGCAGGCCGCGCAGGACCGCCGCCGCGTAGGGTGTGCCGCTGGCCCCGGACACCCCGATCACCCACGGCGTCCGCCGCGCCGTCACGCCGAGTCCTCCGAGGCGGGCCGAGGCAGGCGGGCGGCACGTCGATCAGGCCGGACCGCTCGATGGCCCGGTATCCCGCCATGATCAGGGTCCTGGTAATGCCGGTCGCCGTGATCTTGTCCCCTTCGTCATAGGCGACGAGAAGGCGGCGATGATCGTCGACGGAGCGCTGGATCCGGCCCGGCAGCGAGAGGCTCAGATGACGGAACTGAAGTGTCCGCATACCGAGAGCTCCGAGGATCCGCTGCAGGTCCTCGTTGCCACTGAGCCGCATCTCCACGAGGCGGAAGCCCACGTTGTGCCAGAAGTAGTCGTCGACCGACCCGCGGGCCACGTCGTCTTCGAGCGCGGCCTGCCACGTCCATAGCTCGGCCAGCCTCTCGCGCGGGCACGTATCCACGATCAGCTCGGCGACAAGGGTGAACAGGCTGGCCCGCAGATCGTAGATGTCCTTGATCTGCTTGAGGCTCACGCTGGCGACATAGGGCTGGCGCCGGGGCGGCACCACGATGGCGCCCTGGCGCTCAAGCTCGGCCAGCGCCTCGCGGACCGGCGTGCGGCTGGTCCCGAATCGCTGGGCCAGCTCGACGGAGTTCAGGTTGTCACCCGGCCGCAACCGGCCTTCCACGATGGCTATGGCGATCTCATCGAAGATCTCCTGGGCCAGTGGCGCCCAGTCGCCCGCGTCCCTGATGCTCATCAGCATGAGCGCCCGCCGGTTGGTGATGGCCATCCCTGGCTCGAGGGACGCGCAGGCCGGAGGGCGGGACAGTGCCGATACCGCGGGAGTGCCCAGGCCGTGATCCGGCGAGACGCTGGGGAAGCTCGCCCCGGCGCGGCCGCTGGTGGCGCTCACTGGGTCAGTTCCGGCCAGCGATCAGCGACCCGGCGCAGCACGTCTTCGCTGGCCTCCGCTACGGCCGGGAAGTCGGCCAGGCGCTCGAAGGGCCGGCAACCGTCGATCAGGGCGCGGCTGTTGTAAGACGGCTCCCCCGGGAGGCCGAGCGGATCGACGCGGCTGCCCCAGCAGTAGCGCATGATGTCGATGTCGCGCTGCGGGTCGCACCGGGTGGACACGGCCCACATCACCTCTTCCAGATCACGCGGATTCACGTCGTGATCGACGGTAATGACCAGCCGGTTCATGTAGGCGGTCACTGGATGCTGGGCGGCCAGGTACCCGGCCTGGCGGCTGTGCCCAGCGTAACGCTGCTCGATGGCCACGACGATGATCGAGCGGCCGCCGCCGGCCTCGTGGCACCACACTCCGGCTACGCCGCCCAGGCCTGAAGAGATCAGCGCGTCGGTCGCCATGGCCGATTTCATGACCGACCGCATGTAGGAATAGTCGTGCGGCGGCTTGCCGGGTGGCGCGCCGAGGTTGACCGGATCGTCCCGGTGGAACAGGCCGGTCACCTCCGCCGTGAGCACCGGCGCCACCCCGCCGGAGTAGTATCCGGTCCACTCGCCGAACGGCCCTTCCGGGCGCGTCCGGTCGGGGTAGAGCCAGCCTTCGAAGGCCAGTTCGCTCTCCGCCGGGATCGGCAGGCCGGTGTCCGGGCACCGCACGTACGGGACCGGCTCACCCAGGATCGCTCCCGCGTAGTCCATCTCCGAGATCCCCAGCGGAACCTCGGTCCCCGCGACCACCAGGAACACGGGATGGTGGCCGAGGGAAACGGCGACCGGGGCCCGGCCCTCACGGGCAAACCAGCGCCGGATGTGCTGAGCGCCGTGCTTGCCGGACTCGATGTTGATGCTGACCGCCGCACCGTCGTCCTGGACCTGGATCCGGTAGGCACCCATGTTGAGCACGCCGGTCTCCGGGTCGGTCGTCACGACCGCGCAGCCGGTCCCGATATACGGGCCGCCGTCCTGCTCGTGCCAGACGGGGCTGGGAAAGCGAAGGAAGTCGATATCGTCCTTGGCGATCTTGTTCTCGAAGACCGGCCCGGTCCCGACCTCCTGCGCGGCATGCCGGGCTGCTCCATCCGTCCAGGCGGACGGCCGGCCGCGCAGCGCCTCGACCAGCCCGCGGTCGTCGAGCCCGGCCCCGAGGCCCAGAGACACGCCCATCAGGGCCGGGCTGGCCAGGCTCGAGGTGAGCACCCGCTGGCCGGGCCGATAACCGGCGATGTCGTCGAAGAGCAGCGCCTGGGGCCGCGCGCGCCGGTAGTTCAGCTGGCTGGCCGCCCCGATTTCCAGCGCCGCGTCGGCACCCCGGATGTGCCTCAGGTCGCCGGACCGCTCTGCGGCAGCTATCCACTCGCGAAGATCAAAGACTGACATGTGACCACTTCCCGCCCGGCACGCCTACCCCTGGGCCCAATGTGTGTACCGGCGCTCAGCCATGCCTACCAGCCTGGTGAGGAGGATGGCAGCGGCCGCGACGATGACAATCCCTGACATGGCGCTGTTCATGTCGAAGTTGGTCGTCGACTGCTGCACGAAGTAGCCGAGCCCGTGGCTGGAGAGGAAGAACTCGGCCACGATCGCCCCGACGAGCGCCCGGCCGATGGCCAGCCGGATGCCGGTCAGGATGTAAGGCAGCGTGGCCGGGAACAGCACGGAGCGATAGAAGAGCAGCCGCCGGGCGGAGAAGATGCGCGACACCCGGATGTAGTCGCGGTTGAGGCCTCGCACTCCCGCGCTGGTATTGATCAGCAGAGGCATGACCGCGGCCCAGACGACCAGCAGCACCCGCGACTCGCCCCCGATGCCGAACCAGAAGATGATGACCGGCAGGAACAGCACGTACGGAACCGAGTTCAGGATGTTGATGATCGGCTCGGCCATGTCATAGAGCGCGGTCACCCGGCCGAGGATCAGCCCCAGCGGGATACCGGCCACCAGGCTTACGAGCAGTCCGATCCCCACTTCTGCGGCGGTGTCGCCGATGGGAGACCAGATCTGGCCGGTGGCGAACAGGTGGGCCTCGGTCCTGGCGACCAAGGACGGGTCGCTGGAGATGCTGACGTTGACCAGGCCGGTCATGGCGGTGATCTGCCACGCCGCCAGCATCACGATGATGCCGGCCCCGCCGTAGACCAGCTTGGAGTGCTCCTGGGCCCACCACAGGACCGCATTCTTCCGCGGCGCAGCCGCGATCGGCCGCCCCCCGCCAGCCTGGCCGGGCTGGCCAACCGTGATTGTGCTCATGACGTCGCCTCTCCTCGCGGCGCTGGCGGTCCACCCGGCGTCTCGGGTTCCGTCGGGATCTCAGATGACCTGGCCGCCTGGGTACCGGCCTCGGTCTGGCCGTCCGCGGGACGACCGGACGTCACCGGCGCACCAGAGGTCCCGTGCAGCTCGGCGAGGACGGCGTCGACGTAGCCGACGAACTCGGGACTCCGCTTTCCCTCCGGCCGCCGGGGGCGCGGCAGGCTGATCCTGATGTCAGCGGCGACCCGGCCGGGGGGAGGCGAAAACACGATGACGCGGTCGGCGAGGTAGACGGCCTCCTCGACGTCGTGGGTGACGAAGACCGCCGTCTTCGCCGCACCCAGATCGCCTGACTGCCAGACCCGGACCAGCTCGTGCTGCATCGCGGCGCGGGTAAGCGCGTCCAGAGCGCCGAACGGTTCGTCGAGCAGCAGCAGGTCCGGCTCGGTTACCAGGGCCCTGGCCAGGTTGACCCGCTGCTTCATTCCGCCCGACAGCTCCTGCGGATGGCGGTGCGCAACGTGCCCCAGGCCGACAAGCTCTATCAGAGCGTCAGCCTGCCGTGTCGACTCGGCGCTGAGCTTGCGCTCAGCCTGCAAGGCGAACAGGACGTTGTCCCGGACCGTACACCAGGGGAACAGGGACGCGTTCTGGAAGACAAGCGAACGATCCGGGCCCGGCTTCGTGACCTTCCGTCCGCCGAGGTTGATCTGCCCGGCCGTGACCGGCACCAGCCCGGCCAGAGCCTCGAGGAAGGTGGTCTTGCCGCACCCGCTCGGACCGACGATGACCACGAACTCGCCGCGCGCTATGGAGAAGTCCAAATCGGCACAGGCGAAGGTGTATTCACCGGTTTTCTTGTTCCGGTAGCCGAGCTGGAGACCCGTAACCTCGACATAGGCCGGGCCGTCGGTATCGTTCCCGGCGGCGCGAGCCGGATGGGGGTTGACTGTCGTATCAGCCATCGCCATCCCTTGCCTCCCATCATTGCGTGGCCTGGGTACAGCCGCCCGGGAGGGCAGCTCGGGCAGCTCTGTAGCTGTCTGTCGACAGTCGCCAGCATTGCCCTGATGGCGACCCTAGAGAGACCATAGATCCGAAGTCAATACCCGAATTGGATTTGCGCCTGAATTCCCTGCTCCGCACGGCAATCGCGACCGGCCGCGCAACCGGCAGCGAGGCACTCTCGCTGGAGGACCTGTAGAGGATCTGTCGACAGTCGCCTGGCCCTGCGCTGGACAGCGAGCCCGCATGCCAGGGGGTTTGCGGGGACTGTTCCAGAAGCGCGCATTGGCCTGGGTATCGAAGCACCCACGCCGCTTTATGCAGGCCATGCGGCGCGCATGTCACGCCCGCGGGGTGCCGGGTGTCAGTGTGGTGACACCTGGCACCAGAGGGAACGTGACCGATGAGCGACAGTGACTGGCTGGCAGCCGCCTTCGAGGAGCACCGCCACCACCTGCGGGCGGTCGCCTACCGGCTGCTCGGCTCGATGACCGACGCCGACGACGCGGTCCAGGACACCTGGCTGCGGCTGACCGGCGCGGACACCAGCGAGGTGGCCAATCTCGGCGGCTGGCTGACGACGGTCGTCGCACGGGTGTCCCTCAACATGCTCCGGTCGCGACGGCACCGGCAGGAGGAGCCGCTCGGTGATTCCTGGCCGGATGCGGCGGAGGGGGCGGCCAGGGCCGGCCCGCTGACCGGGCCCGGCGGGACGGCCCCAGCCGACCGGCCGGCCCGCCTGGCTGGGCGGGCGATCCGCAGGATGAGGCAGTGCTCGCCGACTCGGTCGGCCTGGCCCTGCTGGTCGTGCTCGACACGCTGACGCCGGCCGAGCGGCTCGCGTTCGTCCTGCACGACCTGTTCGCCATGCCGTTCACCGAGGTGGCCGCGGTGCTCGGGCGCACGCCGGAGGCGACCCGGCAGCTCGCCAGCCGGGCCCGGCGCCGGGTACGCGGTGCGCCCAGCCCAGAGCGCGCCGCCGACCTCACCCGCCAGCGGGAGGTGGCCACCGCCTTCATGGCCGCTGCCCGCGGCGGCGACCTCTCGGCCCTCGTCGCGGTGCTGGACTCCGACGTCACCCTGACCGCCGATGCCTTCGCCGTCCCGTCCGGCCGGTCGGTGGTGCTCCACGGCGCGGACACGGTGGCCAGGAACGCGGGTGCCGCATCGGTCCGGGCCGGGCACTCCCGGCTGGCCCTGGTGGATGGGGCGGTGGGCATCGTGTTCGCGCCCGCCGGCCGGCTGCAGGTCGTGCTGGCCCTGACGGTCAGCCCCGCAAACCGGATCACCGCCATCGACGTGATCGCCGACCCGGACCGGCTGCGACGGCTGCGGCTGGCCGTGCTGCCGGACTAGGCCCTTGACAGGCGGCAGCCTCGTGGCAACCATTGGCAATGTGGCTTAGCCACATGCTCACTTGGTCGCATCTGGCCTGCCGAACGGAAAGGGGCTGATGCGAGCGGCACCAGAAAACTGACGTTGGGAGGACACTGTGGCCGAACTGGCCCGGCCGCCACAGGCGCGGCGGCGCAGACCTGATCCGGTCGAGTTGCCCCCCATCGAACCGCTCGCGCCGACCAGGCTCGCGGACAACCTGGCCCAGCGCATCCGGGACCTCATCGTCAGCGAGGACATCGCCGAAGGGGCCCGCCTTCCTCCCGAACGAGACCTGGCCGAGCGTTTCGGCGCCAGCCGGCCGACCGTCAACCAGGCGCTCCGAAGCCTGTCACTGATGGGACTGGTCGAGATCCGGCGCGGCTCCGGCGCCTACGTCGTCCGGCGGCCCGAGACCATGGTGACCGCGTCGGTCAACCTCATGCTCGACCTCGACCAGCATTCGCTCAGCGACCTCATGCAGTTGCGCCTGTGGCTGGAAACCCTCGGCGCGCGGGAAGCGGCCTCCCGCACCCCGGAACTGACGCCGGACGAGGCGGCCGCGATCAGGGACGCACTGCACCGGCTCAAGGATTCGGCGCGGCGCGCCTCGGAATGGATCGCCGCCGACACCGTCTTCCACGCCACGATCGTCCGGTGCGCCGGCAACCTCTACCTGGCCGCGATCTACGAGAGCGTGCACACCGCCGTCCTGTCGTATGAGTACCGGAACTGGGTCGATACCGAATCCGTACCGGAATGGCTGCGTAACACCGGCCCGGAGCAGCAGTTCGCGCTGCACGAGCCGATCGCGACCGCGGTCCTCAACCGGGATCCGGACGCCGCGGCGAGCGCGGTGGCCGCGCATCACCGGGTGATGCTCGAGCACCTGGCCGCGTCGGCCTCCAGCTAACGCAGGCCGCGCCGGCCCCGGGTAAAGCCGGCCTCGCCGGCCCTTGACACCTCCGAGTGGCCTGACCACAATGTGGCTATGCCAATTGTCCACTTGGAGGTGGGGCATGGTGCCAGCCGCGGAAGGCCCCGGCCGGGCCGATAGTGACACGGCGGGCCTGGCCCTGCGGATCCGGCTGCGCGCCGTGCGCATGATCGCGCCGCAGGGGTTCGGTTACCTGGGGCAGGCGCTGTCGTCGGCCGAAGAATTCGCCGCCCTGTACGGGGCCGTCGTCCGGCCCGGCACCGACCACGTGGTCTGCTCGCCGGGGCACTACATCATCACGGCGTTCGCCGCCGCGGCCGAGGTCGGCCTGCTGGATCAGGACGAGCTGGCCAGCTTATGGCCAGAACGGTTCCCGCCTGGAAGCGATCGGCACCGAGCGCTCCCCCGTCGTCAGCTTGACCTGCGGATCGCTGGGCCAGGGGCTGTCGGCGGCCGTCGGCTTCGCCCTCGCGGACCGGCTGCGCGGCAATTCCGGTGTCAGGACCTTCGCGCTGGTCAGCGACGGCGAGCTGGAGGAGGGGCAGTTGTGGGAGGCGGCCATGTTCGCCGGCCACCACCGGCTGGCCCGGGTCACCGTCCTGCTGGACGCGAACAACTCACAAGTCGACGGCCCGGTGGACGGGATCACCACGATCGAGCCGGTATCCGCTAAATGGGAATCGTTCGGCTGGCATGCGGTCGACATTGATGGTCACGACGTACGGGCGGTGGAACGCGAGCTGCGTCAGGCTGGCGAGCGGGATGTGCCGACGGTGATCATCTGCCGGACGTCCACCACCCACGGCCTGGACTGCCTGCCGCCGGACGCTGACGGTCACTTCATCAAGCTGCCTGCCGAGCTGGCCGAGCGGGCCATCGCCGAGCTGGAAGCGAAGCTGGAGGTGCAGCGTGCGTAGGCCGCCCTATCCCACGGTGCTGAAGCCGTACGGCCACGCCCTGCTCGAGCTGGCCAAGGCCCGGGAAGACATCGTGTGCCTGTCCGGCGACCTGACCTCTCAGTGCGAGGTGGACCTGTTCCGGGACGCGATCCCCGAGCGGTTCATCAACGCGGGGATGGCCGAGGCCAACATGATCACCATGGCCGGAGCGCTGGCCCGGCAGGGGCTCCGGCCGTTCGTGCACACGTTCGGGGTGTTCGCCACGCGGCGGCCACTGGACCAGATCGTGAACTCCGTGGCCTACCCCGGCCTCCCGGTGCGGATCGTCGGATTCATGCCCGGGCTGTCGTCGCCCGGCGGCCCCAGCCATCAGGCGATCGAGGACGTGGCGCTGATGCGGGCCCTGCCCGGCATGACCGTCATCGACGTGGCCGACGCGGGGCAGATCCGCCAGGTGGTGCCCGCCATCGTGGACCTGCCCGGGCCGGTGTACCTGCGGCTGAAGCGGGGCGAGATCCCGGTGATCTTCGATGAGGACCACCGGCTGTCGCTCACCGAGGCTGAGGTGCTGCAGCCCGGCACCGACGTCGCCATCTACGCGGCCGGCATGATGGTGCCCGCCGCACTGGCCGCGGCCGGCGCGCTGACCGGGGCGGGCATCTCGGTGGCCGTGGTCAACGTGCCGGTGATCAAACCGCTGGACGCCGCCACGGTGTGTTCGGTGGCCGCCGGGGTGCGGGCGCTGGTGACGGCGGAGAACCACACGATCGTCGGCGGCCTGGGGTCCGCGGTGGCCGAAGCCGTCGCCGAGGCCGGCCTGGGCGCGCCGGCTGCGCCGGGTCGGCGTGCCGGACACCTTCGCCGAGGGGGCGCTGCGGCCTCGTACCTGTTCGAGAAGTACGGGCTGTCGACCCAGAGCGTCATCGACGCCGCCTGGTCGGCGCTGGGCCGCCCCGGCCCAGCCCCGGCCGCGCCCGTCGCGCAGGCCGAGGCGGGCGAGTACTCGCCCGTCTGACGCACCGTTGAAGGAGAGGCCGATGACCACAACCGAGCAGAAGACCACGCAGATTGCCTCCCCTGGTGCGATCACCGGGGTGGACTGGGAGCGGCGGGTCGACTTCGACCGGCTGCGCACCGCGCGATTCGCTAAGGTCCGCGAGGCCCTGGAGCGCTCCGGCCTGGGCGCGCTGATCTTGTTCGACATGAACAACATCCGCTACACGACGGCCACGCACATCGGCAACTGGGCCCGGGACAAGCTCTTCCGGTGCGCCCTGGTCATGCGCGGGCAGGACCCCATCTTGTGGGACATCGGCTCCGCGGCCCGCACGCACGCCAAGCACGCGGACTGGTTCGGCGAGGACAGCTGGCAGGCCGGCCTGTCCTCGTGGCGGGGCTCGATCCCGGAGGACGTGGGAGTCGAGCGGGGCAACGCCAAGCGGATCGCCGACCTCCTGCGCGAGCACGGGCTGGCCGGCGAGCCCATCGGGGTGGACGTGGCCGAGATCCCGGTCCTGCGCGCCCTGGAAGGCGAGGGCCTGGACATCGTCGACGGTCACGGGTTCATGCAGGACATCCGCTCGATAAAGACCGTGGACGAGATCGCCCTGCTCGACCATTCCGCGGCGATCGTGGACGGGTGCTACGACGAGCTCTACCGGTACCTGCGGGCCGGCGGC
>CAVQZM010000061.1:0-37160 GCA_963718475.1 uncultured Actinomycetes bacterium
GGTTGAGGATGCCGGTCACGTAGAACCACTGGCCGCCGGCCCAGATCCGCATCCCGGACCGGATCCGGTCGATGCCCATCCGCTGCGCTGTGGCGGCGCCGAGCACCGCGACCGGCTCGCGGGCGGTCGCCGCGTTCAGGAACCGGCCCTGCGCGAGGCTGGTGCCGGCCACCGCGGGCAGGCCGAGGGTGGCGGCGTCCACGCTGAGGGCGTTGGTTTCGATCGGGGGGATGTAGGGGGACTTGTAGGCGCTGACGTTGCTGACCGTGCCGGTGTCCTGCACCGCGGTGACCCCGGGCAGCCGGGCGATCATGCCCGGCGCCGCCTCCGGCAGCTCGGCGACACCGCCGGCCAGGGTCTGCCCGTTGGAGACGGTCAGCAGGTTGGTGCCCAGCCTGGCGATCTCGGCCAGCAGCGCGGCCTTGGCGGAGGCGGCCAGGCCCAGCACCGCGACGATCGCCGCCACCCCGATCGCGATGCCCAGCGCCGACAGCCCGGCGCGCAGCTTGCGGGTCCGCAGCCCGACGCTGGCCAGGGCGGCCAGGTCCCCGGGCCGCAGCCGGGCCGCGGCCGGGGCGGCCGGCCGCGGCGATGTGGTGGTCATGCCGGTCCCTCCTTCGCGGGCCCCCCGCCGCTGGCCCCGCCGGCGGCGGCCGCGGGGCCGGGGACGGGGCTGGTGTCGGCGATGATGCGCCCGTCGAGCATCTCGATGCGCCGCCGCGTCCGGGCAGCGACCGCGTGGTCGTGGGTGATGATGATGATCGTCGTCCCATGCTGGTTGAGTTCTTCCAGCAGCTCGAGGATGGCGGCGCCGGTGGCCGAGTCCAGGTTCCCGGTCGGCTCATCGGCCAGCACCACCGGCGGCGCGCCCGCCACCGCCCGGGCGATCGCGACCCGCTGCCGCTCGCCGCCCGACAGCTGGACCGGCCGGGCGGCGGCCCGGTGCCCGAGCCCGACACGGTCCAGCGCGGCCGCGGCCAGCCGGCGCCGCTGGCCGCGCCGGAAGCCGGCATACAGCAGACCGTCGGCCACGTTGCCCAGCACGCTCTGGTGCTCGGCCAGAAAGAACTGCTGGAACACGAACCCGATCCGGGACGCCCGCAACCCGGCCAGCTCCCGGTCGGTCATCCGCGCCACGTCCAGGCCGGTGATGCGCACCGTCCCGGCGGTCGGCGTGTCCAGGGTGCCGATCAGGTGCAGCAGCGTGGACTTGCCCGACCCGGACGGGCCCACGATGGCGGTCAGCTCCCCGGCCGTCACCGCCAGGCTTACCCCGGCCAGCGCCTGCACCGGCGGCGACCCGGGGTACACCTTCGACACCTGCTCCAGCTCCAGCACCGGCCCCCCGCCCGGCCCGGCCCCGCAGACCAGGGCCGCCCCCGCAGCGGTCACGACGGCGCCACCACGACGCGCTGCCCGGGCGTCAGGTTCCCGGTCACCTGCACCAGCCCGTCAGCGCCATCGAAGACCCGGGCGTCACCGGCACCCAGCGCCGCGTGTTCCCCGGGCCGGCCACCTCCACGTCATACCCCCCGGACGACTGGGCCAGCAGCGCGGTGACGGGCACCACGAGAGCGTTCTGGGCAGTGGCGGTGGTGATGTTCACCGTCACCGGCGCCTGGTCCAGGCTGCCGGCCGCCCCCGGGTCGGTCAGCCGCACGTCCACCGGGATCGTCGTGACCGGGTTCTGCCCCGCCCCGGACGTGGTGGTCGCCACCGTGCCGACCGAGGAGATCACGCCGGGCGTCGTCTTGCCGTCCGGCAACGTGACGGTCACCGTGTCGCCCGCCTTCACCTCCGACTGCTGGGAGACATCCAGCGGGATCGTCACCACATGCCGGTCCGAGGTCGCCGCCAGCACCGGCCCGGACGCCGGGCCGCCCAGGCTGCCGGTCACCTGGCTGACCCGCAGCGCCTCCGGCTCGAACACCACCTGCCCCAAAGACAGGCTCCCTGACGGGCTGGAGACCCCCAGGTGCTCTTCCAGCTGCTGCACCGCGTACGCCGTCTCCCACGAGTAGTAATCCCAGCCCAGCGCGACGATATCCGCGCGGCCGGCGTAGCCGAGGTCCACCAGGTCGTGGTTGAGCTGGGACACATCCTGCCCCGTCACGCCCTCGTCCAGGCTCCGCCAGTCCGGCACGCTGCCGTACAGCAGCACCACCGGGCTGCCGTTATCGACCCGGTACAGCACCTGCCCCTGCGCGATCACCTTCCCAGGCGACGGCAGCCAGGTCAGCGTCCCGCCGCCCTGCCCGGTCACCGTGTAGGACCCCGCGTACCCCAGGGTCGCGGTCACCGGCGTGATCGCCGCGATATCCTGCCGGGTCACCGGCCGCGTCGCCAGCGCCGGCGCCCCCTGCCGCCGGCTCCGGACGAGGCGGCCGGGGAAAACACCCCGGCCCGCCACGCCGACACCGCCCCGGCCGCCACCACGACCACCAGGCCCGCGGCCACCCAGCCGCTCCGGCGGCGCGATCCCCTTGCCTCCGCGGCCACCAGGTCCTCCGCCTGCTGCCCGGCCTCCCGGCCGCGCGAAACCGTCTCACTCACGATCCATCTCCGTTCGCTATCCATCTCCGTCCCTTCCGCTTCCGGCTATGGCTGGCATCTCCTTCACAGGTGGGGTCGTTCCGCTTCTCGTTGTACGGGCGCGACGGTTCCGTTACTGTTCAGCCGCCCTTGCCGTTGGGCCCAGGTAGTGCTGGCAGGCCTGCTACGCCGCCTTGAACTGCGGGCTGTTCATGTCGATCCCGCGCCCGCGGAGGCCGGGGCCGCCACGGCCGCCGGGGCCGCCATGGGGGTCGGGGTCGGGGAAGTCCGTGACCCCATGCGCCCGCATGCACCGGGAGAACGCCAGCGGTTCGTGCGACGCCGAGCTGCCCGGCGAGGACGACGTGCTCGCTGACGATGATGCGACGTGCGCCACGCCCGGGCTGCCCGCGTTGCTACCACCCTCGCGGGCAGCCACCAGCGGCGCGACGGGCGCCAGCCCGGCGACGCGCAGGCCGAGTCGGCGCAGCGGATTCGGTGCGGCGATGCCTTTCACGGTGACACCGCCAACGGCACCCCGCCTCCGGGCATCAGGTGATCGCATTCGTTGACCTTGGTCTCGATCTGCGGCGAATGCGGGTCAAAGCCGTCCTTGCTGACGCTTATAGCGAAAGCAACTCCCCCACCCTGGGGAGCGGTGGTGGGGTCGGGCCAGTTCGGCACCCCGTGGGACCGCATGCACCCGGCGAACATCAGCCCGGCGTTCAGCCACTGCTGTATCTCGGCCTGTGAACAGACGCCGGCCGACTCGCATTGCTGGAGCGACGCGCTGTTGATCGGGAGCAGGTGCTGGCAGGCGCTCTGGGCCGCATTGAACTGGGAACTGCTGACCCCGAGTAGCTGCGCGCTGGTCTTAGGGAGCACTCCGCTGCTGCCGGGGTCGGGGAAGTTCGGCACCCCGTGGGAGCGCATGCAGCGGGAGAAGCCGACCGCCGACGGGGAGTTCGCTGACCCTCCCGCATTCGATGAGCCGCCGGAACCGGTGGATGACGGGCTGCTGCTGCATGCCGCCGCCAGCAGGGCCAGGACGGCGGTGGCGATGATGGCGGCCGCGGTTCGCGCTAGGGACGGCCATGCCCGGCGCGGCCGGCGCATGACGCGGGTGCTGTCGTTCATCACGCCTTCCTCAGGGGCTGGGCCGTGGCTGCGCCTGGTCGTCGATGTGCATCGGGACTAGCTGCTTTCCGATTCATGGGCTGCTCCGTTCGAGGTGGTCCGAGGCGCCGCGGCCTCTCCGGTCTAGCAAGCAGCCCATGACACGAGCCGAACAGTGATTGTTAGGAAGATGTCATCCGGGCAGGCGCACAATGTGCGGGTGCGAGTGTTGGTCGTGGAGGATCACGTCGCGCTGGCCAACCGGATCGGCGAGGGCCTGCGCGACGCCGGTTTCGCCGTCGACGTGGTCTACGACGGCGCGGCAGCCCTGCAGAGCACGACCAGCACCAACTACGACGTGGTCGTCCTCGACCGCGACCTGCCGGCCGTGCACGGCGACAGGGTCTGCCGCCGGCTGGTGCGCGACCGCTCGCCCAGCCGCATCCTGATGCTCACCGCGGCCACCGACGTCGAGGACCGGGTCGACGGGCTGGAGCTGGGCGCCGATGACTACCTCGGCAAGCCGTTCGCCTTCGGCGAGCTGATCGCGCGCATCCGCGCCCTGGGGCGGCGCGGACCCGGCTCGCCCGCGGTCGTGCAGCGGGGCGACCTGGTGGTCGATCGCGCGCGGCACCGCGCCAGCCGCGCCGGCATCCCGCTGACCCTGACCCGCAAGGAGTTCGGCGTGCTGGAGTGCCTGGCCGGCGCGGACGGCGCTGCGGTCAGCGCCGAGGAGCTGCTCGAACACGTGTGGGACGCACACGCCGACCCGTTCAGCAACACGGTCGCGGTGACCGTCGGGCGGTTGCGGCGCAAACTCGGCGACCCGCCGCTGATCGAGACCGTCACCGGCGTCGGCTACCGGCTGTGAGAAGGCACCTCAGCGCCCGGTCGCGGCTGACGCTGCTGTACGCGTCGCTGTTCACCCTCGGCGGGGCCGCGCTGGTATTGATCACCTACCTGCTGGTCGCGGCCACCCTGCACCCCACGACGGCCACCAGGATCCCACCGTCGATCCAGCCAGCGATCGCGCAGTGCGTCGTGGCGGCGCAGACCAGGGTGGCCCCGGCGCCCTGAACCAGTGCGCGGCGCTGTATGCCAACGGTGTCCAGGCCGGCGCCTCCGCGCAGCGCAGCACGACGCTCACCCACCTGCTGACCTACTCGCTGCTCGGCCTGGCCGGTGTCACACTGCTCGCCGCGGCCGCGGGCTGGATCGTCGCCGGGCGCATCCTGCGCCCGGTGCACCGGCTCACCGCAGCTGCCCGCGCGGCAAGTGAGCAGGACCTGTCCCAGCGCATCGCCCTGCAGGGCCCGCGCGACGAACTGCGTGAGCTCGCCGACACCTTCGACACGATGCTCGAACGGCTCGACCGCGCGTTCACCAGCCAGCGGCAGTTCATCGCCAACGCAAGCCATGAGCTTCGCACGCCGCTGACCGTCATGCGCACCGCGATCGACGTCGTCCTCGCCAAGCCGGAGCCGACGCGCGACGAACTGGTGTCGATGGCCGCCGAGGTCCGCCAGGCCGTCGATCACTCCGAGCGGCTCATCGAGGCACTGCTGGTACTCGCGCGCAACGATCAGGCGCGTACCCTCACCGACCCGCTGGATCTAGCCGCCGTCGCCGAGGACGCACTCGAGGGACGTACCGCCAACGGCATCACGACGACCGCCACGCTCGGCGAAACCCCGGTGACCGGCGACGGAGTGCTGCTCGAACGGCTCGTCGCCAACCTGCTCGACAACGCCGAGCGCTACAACATCGCGGGCGGCACCATCGCGATCTCGACGACCGCCCACGACGCGGCATCCGTCCTGCGCGTGGTCAACACCGGAGCGGTGGTCCCCGCCGACATGGTCGAACGCCTGTTCCTGCCGTTCACCCGGCTCGACGACCGCACCCGCCACGACGGCTTCGGCCTCGGCCTCACCCTGGTGTCGTCCATCGCCACCGTCCACAACGGAACCGTGCACGCCACCGCCGTGCCCACCGGGGGCCTCGACATCACCGTCCGCCTCCCGCGACGCGGCAACGCCGTCACCCCAGCGTCGCCCGCCACCTGAACACCTGCGTCCCGCCACCTTCGCCGCCCCGGCCGGGCGGCATTCCCAGAGTGCTCTTGCCCGAACCGCTCTCTCCAATCAGCGCCCACATCGCCAGCGTCTTGCCGCCCGCAACAACCTTCAGCAGGTTGCACCTCATCACGTGCCCGGCGGCCGGCCACGCTCGCTCACGGTTCCCGGCAGCAGAAGGGGCCGCAACAATATCGTCCATGGACGTACATCACCGAACTCACGCGCGAATCGGCGATCTGTGCGGCCGCATCCGCACGGGCATTGGCTTCAGTCCTCGGCCAGTAGCGCCACCGACAGACACGCTCATCCCGGCGCGGCTGCGTGTTCGGGCCGGGACAGCGCGGATGAAGAGGCTGGTGCACCGGTGATACGTCCGGGTCATCCGCCCAGAGATCTCCATCGTGGCGTCTTGCCGGGTTCCGCGCTGTCTCGCTGCGTGCCAGCCCGTCTCACCTGCAGGCAGCGGCCGCACCGGCACCCCGTTCTGGTCACATGCCCCGTCACGCCAAAGGCCCTCTCCCACCGGGAAAGGGCCTTGACCTGCGAAAACTGGTAGCGGGGGTAGGATTTGAACCTACGACCTCTGGGTTATGAGCCCAGCGAGCTACCGAACTGCTCCACCCCGCGTCGCGTGTCCCTACTTTATGAACTTCCGGTCCGCTAAGCAAATCGGCATCAGTGCCCTGCGCCGCCCTGGCGCCGGACGACCAGCGCGACCGCCACGATGATCAGGCCGCCGCCGATGAGCATGGTGGGGGTGACCGCCTCGCCGAGCAGGGTCGCGCCGAGGAGGACCGCGACCACCGGGTTCACGTACGCGTACGTGGCCACCGTCGGCGTGGGAAGGCTGCGGACCGCGATGCTGTAGGCGGACAGTGCGAGGATCGAGCCGGGCCCGATGAGGTAGGCCAGCGCCAGCCACGAGCGAAGCGACACGGCGGCCAGGTGGAACGAGCCGAACTCCCCGGTCGCGGCGGCGAGCACGAGGAGCGCCGCGCCAGCGGTGAGCATCTGCATCGCCGTGGACAGCAGGGGCCGCTGCGGCAGCGCGACCCGGCCGGAGAGGATGGTGCCCAGCGCCCACGAGACGGCGGCCACCAAGATGATCGCCACCCCGGCCGCGGAACCCCCGCCGCGTGACCCACCACCGCCCAGGCCGGCCAGCAAGCCGACCCCGGCCAGCCCGGCCAGCAGGCCGAAGATCGGCAAAACGCCGATGCGGGCCCGGTTCAGGACCGCGTCGAGGACCAGGAGCCACAGCGGGACGGTCGCCACCAGCAGGGACGCGAACCCGGACGGAACGCTGCGCTCGCCGATGGAGACGCCGCCGTTGCCGCCGAGCAGCAGCAGGCCGCCGACGATCGCGCAGGCCAGCCAGTTCGCCGCGCGCGGCCGGTCCGCGGTGCGCTGGGCCGCGGAGCCGCCGCGGACGGCCAGCGGGTACAGGATCAGTCCCGCGATCAGGTAGCGGACGCCGGCCAGCAGCAGCGGCGGCACCGTCTCGACGCCGACCCGGATCGCCAGGTAGGTGCCGCCCCAGAACACGTACACGACCAGCAGCGCCGCCCACGCGCCGAACGCCCGCCCGCCGCGCCCGCTGAGACCCAGAATCATCATCCCGAACGAGCTCGGTGTGCCCCTGGCCTCCGCCGCTCGCCGTCCCTGCGCGCTGAGGGCGCCGGACCCGCCAAGGCCGGCGAAGCGCTCGAGGCTCCTTCCGGACTGGGCCTATCGGCGGGTGAATCTGTCTCAGGAGAGGCGGTCGTGTCCATACCCGACACATCCTGCCTGGCCGCCGCCCTCCACGACGAGTAGCCTCAGCGCCAAACTCCGCATGATTCCTGCCATCCCGGAGGCCCTACGGACGACCGCAATGGCGTCGTCGCGGTGGCTAGGACGACGGCGCTGGGACCATTGCGGTCGCGATGTGCGCCCGGCCAGCCGGGAGCTGGCCGGTCATCGCCGTCCCGGCCTCGTCGCCCAGGCGGCCGCGAGGCAGACCGTGGCGGTCGCGGGCCAGATCGTGCAGACGGCCAGTGTGCGATTCGCGTGCGGGTGGCCGGCATCAGGTGCGGTCCTTCCGTGTACAGCGCAGCGCTGAGGATTGATCCGGGTCCGGGCGACGGGCTGACGCGCGGTCGGCCAGCGCGGACCGCTACTCGACTTCCTTGAGGATCTTCTGCAGCGACTCGTTCTGCTCGCGCAGGTAGTCCAGTTGGGCGCTGACATCACCGAGCTTGAGGTCGGTGTGCTCCTGGGCGGTGATGGCCAGATCGGCCAGCCGGCGGTACTCCTCGGCCAGCTGCCGGTATTGGTCGCCGCCGGTCAGCTGGAGCTGTGCCGTTTTCTTGGCCGTCAGGTACCGGAACCACGCGACCAGCCCCACCCCGATCACCGGGAAGGCCACCACCCAGACCACGGCCTTGGAATTGGCATGCGTAAGTTTGAGCCCGGCTATGACCAGGGCGAGCGCGAGCAGGCCGGTCGCGCACAGGATGGTCATTTCCGTTACTGTCCTGGGCTTCATCGCACGTCCGCCTCCAGATCGCTTGCCGCGCCCAGTGACCGCGCCGCGGTCATGATCGTCTTTGGGGTCAGGTACAGGGCGAAGGGTGTGACCTCGTAGAACTTCATCGCTTTCCCGTCCTCCGAGACCTCGATGTCGGCCGAGATCAGCCCGGCCGCCTCCAGTTTCCGCAGGTGGACCTGGAGCAGAGCCCGGCTGATGCCCAGGTCGCGGGCCAGCCGGCTGACGTAGTTCCGCTCTTCCGCCAGGGCGGCCACGACCCGGAGCCGGTGCGGATTGGCCAGCGTGGCCAGCACCTGCAACAGCCGGTCCCCGGTCATACCTTCGGCGTCCACGAACACCCTTCCTAGCATCTGCAAAGAAAAGTTAGCAGGTGATGCTCCGCGACGTCAACCCGGCCGCTCCCTCTCCGCCCCGGGCCGTCCATGATCATGTGGATTTGCCGCTCCCGGACTGGCCTTCTTCCATGATCATGTGAAGTTTGCCGCTCAATACGACGTTTTCAACACACGATGATGAGCTCCCCGGCCGGAGTAGGTGCTCATGTGACAGGCGAGACTGAGGGGGCGAGGATGAGGGTTCGCCGGCGGCCGGGGAGGTTGCGGGCGGGGGGTGGCCGACGTGGGTACGCTGGCCGCGTGCTGCGCCGTCTCAGAGCGAGCCCCTGGACCAGGGCCGGGCTTCTCGCCATCGCGCTCGGGTTTGCCTGCTACGGGCTGGTGTCGCAGTGGCCGCAGGTTCGGGCCGCCCTGGGCCAGCTGGCCGGGTACGACGTGGCCGGCGCGGCGCTGGCGGTCGTCGCGGCGCTGGGGTGCATGATGCTGGCCTGGCGCGCGCTGCTCGCCGACCTGGGCTCGCCGCTGCCGCTGCCGGCGGCCGTGCGGGTGATGTTCCTCGGGCAGCTGGCCAAATACGTGCCGGGCGCGGTGTGGGCGCTCGCCGCGCAGGTCGGACTGGCGCAGGACTACCAGGTCCCGCGGAAGCGGAGCGCGACCGCCAGCCTGATCAGCATGGCGATCACGCTCGTCGTCGGGCTCATCATGGCCGGGATCACGCTGCCGCTGGCGTCGGCGGGCGCGCTGCGGCACTACTGGTGGGTCCTGGCCTTCATCCCGGTGGTCCTCATCGGGCTGTACCCGCCGCTGACGAAGTTCGGGCTGGACATCGTGCTCAGGATCATCCGGCGGCCCGCGCTGGAGAAGCCGGTCAGCATGCGCGGCATGGCCCGGGCGGTCGGCTGGACGACGCTCGGGTGGCTGTTCTACGGCCTGCACGCCTACCTGCTGGTCGGCGACATCGCGGGCCGGAGCACGCACATCCTGCTGCTGTCGGCCGGCGGCTACGCGCTGGCCTGGGCCGTGGGGTTCCTCATCATCTTCTTCCCGGGCGGCATCGGCCCCCGCGAGCTGGCGCTGATCGCCGTGCTGAGGCCGGTCATGCCACAGGGTTCGGCGCTGGTGATCGCGCTGGCGTCCCGGGTGGTCATGACGGTCGGCGACCTGGCCTGGGCCGGCGTCGCGATCGCGATCGGCCGCCGCGCCGCCCCTACCGGCTCATGGGCTCCAGGCCCGGCGGTTCCCGCGCGGGCGGCGCGGCCAGGCTCAGCAGCGTCTCCAGGTAGGCATCCCAGTAGCCGTCCGGGTCGGCCGGCCGGACCGCCGAACGCAGCCGGGCCGCCTCCCCGGCGCACTGATCCGCTCCAGCGCCCGGAGCAGGTCGTCCTCATCGCCCGGCTCGCAGATCACCCCGTCCGCGCCGTCCCGCACCGCGTCGGCGAGCGTCCCGGCCCGGGTCACCACGACCGGAACGCCGTGGGCGAACGCGAGCCAGGCGTTCTGCGACGAGGTGGCCGAACGGTACGGCAGGACGAGCGCATCCGCCTCCGCGAACAGGCCCGGGATCTGGTCCGCGGCGACGTAGCCGGGCCGCAGCGTCACCCGGTCGCGAGATCCCCAGCCGGGCCATCATCGCCCGCGTCTCCTCCTCCGCCCGGCCCCAGAACTCCCCCGCGACGGTCAGCACCACGTGGGCCGGAGCCCGCGCGAGGGCCCGCAAGAGCACATCAAGCCCCTTATACGGCCGAACGATCCCGAAGAAGAGCAGCCGGCACGGAGCGGAGCGGAGCACACCGTCTCGTTCGGCATCATCGGAGCCACCCGCATGATCGCTTCGGTGCAGCACGGGGGCAGCAGCCGGCAGGTGCGGGGCCAGCCGGGCCACGGTGACCTGCGCGGCCGGCGCCAGCGCCCGGGCCCGGGCCGCTTCCTCGGCCGAATGGGTCAGCGCCGACCCGGCCCGCCGCAGCAGCAGCCTGGTCAGCAGCTCGTCGGCCCGGCGCTCGTGCGGCAGGACGTTGTGGCAGATCACGACGGTGCGCGGGCCGTCCGCGCGGCCCCGGCGGCGCCGGGGCGAAGCCCGCGCAGGCCGGCCAGGATGACCAGGTACGGGATGGCCTGGAGCGGGATCAGCAGCGCGAACGCGACCACGTCCGCGTCCCGCAGCCGGCGCCCCGCGGCGAGCCAGCCGCCCGGGCGGCGCCAGGACAGCAGGCGCCGGGTCCCCGGGATCGGCTCGCCCTCGGCCACGTCGACGGTCTGCTGGCCGCCCGGGTACAGCCCGGCCGGGTACTGCTCGATCCACGATTCGAGAACCACGTCGTGCCCGGCGGCGGCGAGCCGGCGGGCCAGTTCGGTGGTGTGCCGGGCCCCGCCGCCCTTGTACGGGTGCGCCGGGCCGATCAGCGCGACCCGCACGGCTCCCGCCTAGCCCGCCTAGCCCGCCTAGCTGCCGTCATGTGTCGCCTCGCGAGCGGACGATGAGGTCGGCGAGCAGCGCCATCGAGGCGATGATCAGCCCGGTGACGAAGATCAGCACGGTGTCGTTCGCGAAGTGCAGCGGGTGCACGACCAGGTCGAAGACCCCCTTGAGCAGGCCGAGGCAGATCAGGAACAGCGCCGGCGGCATCAGGACCTTGAGCGGGTTGAAGTACATCACCATGCGCAGGACCTGCAGCACGTAGCGGTAGGCGTCGGAGAAGAAGTGGAACTTCGACGCCCCGGCCCGCTTGGCGTAGTCGATCGGCACGAAGCGCACGCCGTGCTCGT
The DNA here is from genome assembly GCA_963718475.1 of uncultured Actinomycetes bacterium. Classification (GTDB taxonomy): domain Bacteria; phylum Actinomycetota; class Actinomycetes; order Streptosporangiales; family Streptosporangiaceae; genus CAVQZM01. The sequence goes on from CAVQZM010000061.1 coordinate 11,358, forward strand.
TGGACAGGAACGCCAGCGTGATCGTCGTGACGCAGGAGAACCCGGGCGGCAGCAGCCGCAGATACGGCTGCGCGACGGACCGGCGGAACGCGCGCAGGCCGGAGTTCAGGTCCGGGATCTGGGCGTTGGTCAGCTGTTCGGCCAGCTTGCGGATGAACCACTTGGCCGGGACCCGGGCGATCTTGTGCGTGCCCGACTCGCTGGTCCGCGCCCCGACCACCTGGTCGACCGACGGGTCGGCGTCGAGCATGGCGACGAACTCGGGGATGCGGTCGTTCGGGTAGCTCATGTCGGCGTCGGTCCAGACCACGATCTCGCCCCGGGCCTGCTGGGTGCCGATCCGGCGGACGGTGCCCGAGCCGCCGTTGCGCGGGAAGTGGACCACGCGCAGCCGGGGGAAATACGGTTCGGCCGAACGGAGCCGTTCCAGGGTGGCGTCGGTCGATGCGTCGTCGACCGCGAGCAGTTCGTACGGCAGGCCGCTGGCGTCCATCGAGCGGGAGATCCGCTCGACCTCGAGCTGCACGTGATCCTGCTCGTTGAAGCACGGCAGGATGATCGACACGTGCGGCTCGCGGCCGTCGTCCGGGGCGCCCTGGTAGCGGGGCTGGGCCTGGTAGACCGGCTGCTCCTGGTAGACCGGCTGGTCCTGGGGCCGGGGCGGCGCGTCGAACGGGGCCTGGACCTGGTAGGCGGGCTGCGTCTGGTACGGGGCCTGCGACTCGAACGCCGCCGGGGACTCATAGGGCGCCGGCGCGCTGTAGCGGTCCGGCTCATACGGCGCTTCTGGTTCATAGGGCGGGGGCTGCCGGTACGGGTACTCAGCCTGGTAGGGCTGCCCGACTGGGTAGGACTGCTCAGGCGGATACGACTGGTCGCCGGGGAAGGGGTCCTCGGCCGCGTAGGGCTCCCCGGACGCGTACGGCTCGTCAGACGGGAATAGCGACTCCAACGGCACCGTCATGTCTGGCGGAACCCGCCGTCCGTTCCCAGTCGATCCCGGCTTCGGCCGCCCGCGATCGGGCCGCCCGAAGGGTCCTGGTTCCTTAGGAGTGCTCACGCCCGGCGAGAATACTCCGACTCCTGGCTCGCTACGGCGGCTCCGGCCAGGCCGCCGGCTGGGACAGCCAGACGACGAAGTGAATCAGCCAGGTCCGGCTGGGCGGCTGGGTCAGCTCGTGGGCGTCCTGCGTGGTCAGAAGGTTCAGCACCTCACGGGCGGCGCCACCGTAGCCCGCCAGCTGCGATTCCTGCCCGGCCAGGAGCACGGGCCGGTGGCCGGCCCGCACGATCCCGGCCACCACCGCCTGGACGGACGCCGCGGTCGGATCGTCCATGCGGCCCGTCGGGGTCTCGCACATGCCCCTGATGACCTGGCTGAACCGGTCGGCGGTGAGCGGGTCGAGGATGACCACGGACGCGTTCGGGCCGATCGCGGCGCACAGTTCCCGGACGGCGTTGTACTCGCCCGCGCCGGTGCGCTTGAACGCCAGGCCGTTGGCCGTGGGCAGGCTCGAGCCGCTCGCCTTCTTGGTCAGCCCGGCGCCGAATGTGGTCACGGCCGCGGGGACGAGCAGGGCGATCACGCAGCAGACGGCGACCAGGGACCGGGCCAGGCGGCTGGCTCCGAGCGTGCGGCCCCGTTCCTTCAGCCACGCCGACATCCACACCGCGGCCAGGATCAGCCCGGGCAGGACGACCGGGACCAGCCGGCGGCTGGCCCAGGGCTGGTCCGGGATGATGCCGGGGCGCCAGAGGACGGTGGCCGTCACCCAGACGGCGATCATCAGCGGCAGCGCCCAGACCCGCGCGGCCCGGTGCGGGTCCCGCCAGGCTCAGCAGGGCCCGCAGGGACCGCCGGGCCAGCAGCGCGATGCCGAGGCCACCGAGCAGCACGGCCGGGCACGCCGATGTACCAGATCACCCAGTACAGGCTGTCCTCGGCGTACTGCCTGGTCCCGTCGACGGGCAGGTGGGCGAGCCTCTGCAGCTCGGCGACGTAGCTGATCGTCGTCGGGTCAGTCTCGCCGCGGACGGTCTGGAAGTAGGGGCGCACGGCGAAGCCGATCAGGGCCAAGATCGTCAGCACCGCGGCCGCGTCGGGCAGCCACCGCAGCGGCCGCGCGCTCACCATCGTCCGCAGCAGGCCGCGGGCCCGGTCCAGGCTCAGCAGGCCCATGCCGACGACGGTGGCGGCGATCGTGGCCAGGGCGATCACCGCCAGCGGCCGGAGCGAGGACCCGATCGCGCTCAGGTAGGGGCCGGAGAGCAGGTAGCCGTCCGCGAACCCGTACCCACCCCCGATGAACAATCCGAAACCGAACGGAATCGCCTGGGGCTTTCGCAGGATCAGCAGGGCCCCGAGGAACGGGATGGCCGGCAGCAGGTCGCTGAGGCCGTCGATCCTGATCAGCAGGGTGAGACCGATGCTCAGGCCGCCGAGGAAGGCCAGCGCGGTGTTCGGCGAGGGACCGTCCCGCCACGAGGCGGGCAGCGCACGCCGGCGGCCCGCACCGACGACGAACGAGTCGATCAGCAGGCACAGGCCGCCGTACAGCATGACCTGGGCCAGCGGCTCGCTGAACGTGGTCCGGCTGGTGTACTGCTCGGGGAGGCAGACCGCGAGGACCAGGGCGGCGGCGGGCGCCCAGCGGGCCCCGGCCAGCCGGCCCACCAGACCGCCGAACGCGAGCACCGCGCACCCGCCGATCACCGGCGCCATCGCGATGGCCGCGAGCGGGCCGCCGGCCCAGACGCCGATGGCCAGCACCATCGGCAGCCCGGCCATGAACTGCGGCACGATCGTCGTCCCGGACTGGTAGAAGCCGAGGCTGGCGAACGTCGAGGCCCTGGTGCGGCGCCGCCGAACGCCTCCAGCGGACTGCGGGATCCGGGTCGAGCCGTGCTGGGCGATCCAGTAGGCGAACTGGAGGTAGGTGCCGGGATCGCGCAGCACGATGATCTGCTGGGAGTTCTCGGCGATCTGCCACACGGCGAACCCGGCCGCCACGGCCAGCGTCCCGGCCAGGGCCCACCAGGGCACGTCCGGCCGCGGGCGGTCCCGCCGCTCCCGTTCCGCCCCGGCTGGCTCGGGCTGGGCCTGGGCGGTGGGCTGCACTGGCGCGGACGGCTGGGCCGCGCCGGATGGCTCCAGCGGGCCGGATGGCCCGAGCGGGCCGGATGGCCCGAGCGGGGCGGATGGCCCGAGCGGGGCGGTCAGCGGGCTCGCGCGCGGCTCGCCGTCGCCGGCCCCGGAGAGCCGGGAGCCGGACGCGTGAACCACTGACCGGATTCCGGCTGGATGGGCCGCTGGTCCGTCGCGCTTGCCTCGGCCGCGTGGCTTCCCGCCAGACCGAGGCGCTCGGAGTCCCAGATATCCCGGATGCCGTGCGGCCAGGCCGACGGCACCTGGCGCAGGCCGAGGAAGACCAGCGCGACCGCCAGCGGAACGGAGATCACGATCATCGGAATGTCGGTGAACCGCCCGGCGAGCAGCAGCGGAAGCCCGGCCAGGAGCCACGCCATCACCAGTAGCGCCGGCAGGACGGTGACCCCGGCGAACAGCCAGCCCGGCAGCCGCTGCCAGTTGGCGCGCCGCCGCGCGACCGCGGGATGGACGGCGGAGCGCTCGGCGTCGCCGGAGGCGCGGGCCGGGAAAACGCGGGCCCGGACGAGGCCGATCCTGGCCAGCAGGCCCGACCGCCCGCCGCTCCCGGTCCCGGCCGCCCCGGCCGCTTCGGTCCCCGGCCGCCCCGGCCGCTCGGCCCCGGCCGCCCCGGCCGCTTCGTCTATCGCTTCAGCACCGCCCGCCGCGCCCTCGTCCGGGGCGGTCTGCATGTCCGGGGTTTCCGTCCCGGGCGAAATCCCGTTACCGGGCGGTGTCCCCGTCCCGGGCGAAGTCTCCGTCCCGGGCGAAGTCCCCGTCCCGGGCGAAGTCTCCGTCCCGGGGAAGTCTCTGTCCCGGGCGAAGTCTCTGTTCCGGCCGGGCTCTCCGGCCCGCCGGAAGCGGCGGCACCCGCACCCCGGCGGATGCGGCGCGGCAACGGAGGAACAGCACCGGCCCCGGCCGCGGCGCTCTGGTCGGCGCCCTCGGCCGCATCCTCGTCAGCCTGCCGGCCGGCGTGGCCGCGTCGGCAGGTTGGCCCGCGTCAGCGCCCCTGCTCGACGCGCGGAGTCCTCGGCGCACGGACCTACTTCAGGGCGGCGGGCAAATGGGCCGCCACGCCGGCGCACCGCGCGTCCCCACTAGCGGCCGGGAACCCGCGTGGGGGCTTAGTCGTCGGGGCTACCGGTGACATTTGTTCGTAAGTACCTTTGAGTGCGTTTTGCCTAAATTTGTAGGTGATACGCGGTAGACAAGAGCGAAACGGCGGCGCGGCTGTCTGGAGACGGTGTGCGGCGCCGGCAGGCGATGGGCGTCTCGCGGGACCCCTGGACGCAGGACCGGGGAACGGTGTGGTCGGAACAGCGCGGTACCGAACGCGACCGGACAGGTATCACACTGCTAGACAATCAGTGAGAGATCCAGGAAGCCGATGGACCGCTACGACGATCTTGCCGAGATAGATCTTGACGAGATGCCGCCGCGTCCCGCGCTCCCGCGCGGTGACGGGCGCGGCCCGCGGCCCGGCCCGCCCAGGCGGAGCGGTCGGCCCGGCGGGACCGGCCCGCCCAGCGGCCGCCGGGCGGTCAGGAAGCGGGCCGGCGGCGGCCGGCCGCCCGGGAAAACGCGCCGGCGAAGATCCTGCAGTGGACCTCGGTGGTGACCACGGTCGTCCTGGTGGCCGCCTCCTTGGTCGCCTACGCCGCGTACCGCAACGTCGTCGACGGCGTCCGTCATGTCAACGTGGCCAACCTGCTCGGCAAGCGGCCGCCGCAGTACACCTCGGCGATGAACATCCTGGTCATCGGCTCCGACAGCCGGGCCGGGACGAACGGGCAGTTCGGCAGCGCCCAGGCCATCGCCGGCGCCCGGTCGGACACGATGATGCTGCTGCACATCCTGCCCCAGCACCGCGGCGGCGTCGTGATCAGCTTCCCGCGTGACTCCGTGGTGCCGATCATCGCCTGCAAGGCGGACGGGATGGGCAACCCGGGCCAGAAGGCGCAGCCGGGCAGCGTAGAGATGCTCAACGCCACGTTCGCCTTCGGCGGCCCAGCGTGCCTGTGGAAGACGCTCGAGTCCATGACCGGCATCTTCATCGACCACTTCGTGGAGATCAACTTCGGCGGCTTCCAGTCGGTGGTCAACGACCTGGGCGGGGTGAACGTGTGCCTGCCCGTGGCGATCAACGACCCGGCGTCCGGCCTTGACCTGTCGGCCGGGCGCGCATCACGTCAACGGGGCGCAGGCTCTCGCCTTCGTCCGTGAGCGGCACATCGGCCTCGGGTCCGACCTGCAGCGGATCCAGCGGCAGCAGTTCTTCATGGCCGCGCTCCTGCAGCAGATCAACTCGAAGAACGTGCTGTCCAGCGCGCCGCAGCTGTACACGATCGCCAAAGACGTGGCCAAGACCCTCACCACGGACAGCGGCCTGTCGGCGACCACGATGCTGGCCCTGGCGCAGAGCATGAAGGGCATGACCAGCAAGGCGGTCCAGTTCACCCAGGTCCCGGTCCTCCCGGACCCGACCGACCCGAACCGCGTGGTGTGGCAGCAGCCGCAGGCCGGCCAGCTGTTCAGCGCGGTGGCGCACGACCAGTCCGTCGCGAAGGCCAAGTCGTCCAAGAAGTCGCCGGGACCGGCCGCGCCGTCCCCGGCCCCGGTCAGCCCGGCGAAAGTCCTGGTCAAGGTGCTGAACGCCACCGCCACGCCGGGCCTGGCCGGGAAGACGGGTACGACGCTGACCCAGCGCCACTTCACCGTGACCGGCACGGGCAATGCCGTCGCCCCATCGGCGACCACGATCATCCAGTACACCTCGGCCTCGGCCGGCGCCCAGGCGAACGCGCTGGCCCAGGTCGTCCCGAATGCCCGGGTGCAGCAGGTCACCGGCATCACCGCCGGAACGGTCGACCTGATCCTCGGCTCCGACTTCACCAGCCTCAAGGCGGCGACGGGCTCGTCAGGCTCCGGTTCCGCCACGTCCTCGTCGTCCGCGCTTAACAACGTGACCAAGACGTTCGGCGGCATCACCGGGAACACCAACATCTGTAACAACCGCAGCGCGTTCAGCGGCCCGGACGTGCCGTCCCAATTCGCTCCCTGAGGAAAGCCGTTATCGCCGACGTACCCTCCAAGCCGGGCGGTCCGGCCTGGCTTGGCGGTGACACGGCGTCATCAACCGGCTGGCGGGCACGCTGGCCGAAGGCGGACACGATCAGCCACGCGAGGATGCCGCCCGGATAGATGAAGTAGCCGAAGCGGGTGGCCGGCGCGAGCAGGAACATCAGCGTCATGGCGACGATGAGCCGCACGGCCGCGGCCGGAACGTGGCGGGGCGGCCGGACGATCAGCGACGCGAGCACGCCGACCGCGGTGGCCGCGAGCATGGCGATGATGAACAGCCGCCCGGCGTGTCCCGTCTGCGCGATCAGGTGCCCGGGAAGCGGGCTGACCGCCTGGGACGTGACGCTGGCCAGCCCGAGCGGGAACAGGATCGTGTTCTTCACCAGCGCATCGGGCCGCAGCACCGCGAACGGGCCGACCAGCACCGCGACGACGCCGAGCGCGGCCGCGGTCATGACCGCGGCCGGCCGTTTCCCGTCCCGGGACAGGAGGAGGGCGGCCGCGACGACGATCGCGGGCCAGGCCGTCGCCTTCATCGCCGCGGCGCCGCCGAAGGCCAGGCCGGCCAGGACCGGCCGCGGATGTCGCCACAGCAGCGCGAACCCCAGGCACAGCAGCGCGATGATCGGCACGTCCGTGCCGCCGACCGCGAGCTCGAACGCGATGATCGGTGACGCGGTGACGAACACCGTCCACCGGGCCACGTCGGTGGCCATCGCCACCCGCAGGGCGAGCGCGAAGACGATCACGAAGAACAGGCCGAACCACAGCCGCGGGTCGGTGAGCGGGTGCGGCCCGGCCACCGCCCACAGCAAGCCGAAGGCGGTCATCGCGGGCAGGTACGGATCGTAGGCGTTGGGGTTACGCGTGCCGCGGAGCGCGGCCGACGGCTGGTACGGCGTGCCGTGATGGACGAGCAGTTCGGCCGATCGCGAGATGACGGCGACCTCCGGCTGCCCCTGGCCGGCAAAGGCCATCCAGGCCAGCGGGACGATCAGCGCCCCGCACAGGCTCACCACGAGCGCCAGGTCGGTCCCGCGGGACCGCCACGCCATGACCGCGAGCGCCGCGACCACGTAGCCGCACGCCGCCATGATGCCCCACAGGCGGTGCAGGGCGTCGGTAGAGAACAGAGACACCGCCCCGGCGAACACAGCCGATGCCACGAAGGCACCGACCACCCACGGCCGGCGGATGGTCGTGAGCGATTGCCAAGGCAATGTCCCGCCTGGCCCGCCCCCGGGCGCGAGGTTCCGCGTGAGCAAGGACATTAGCGATCCTCCCCGGACGATCTTATCCCTAGATGACGTACCCTCCGCTGCCGTCCGGGCGCCGGCCCGCCGATGCGGCCCGGCTGGCTGGCCCGCCGGGCCCGCGCAGCAGCATGCTCGCCCCGCCAGCCCCTCCAGTCACGGCCGCACCATCCCCGGGCCGCCCGACCATGATCGTGTGGTGAAAACGTCATATTTAGTGGCAAACACCACATGATCATGGAAGAAGCAGGGCGGACTAGCGGAAAACCACACATGATCGTGGAAAACCCGCGGCCCGGACCGTCACACGGTGTCGAGGTCGTCCGGACCGGCGTCGTCCGGGTCGCTGGGCGGGCTGGCCCGCCGGGGCGGACCGCCCTTGAGCGGTGGCAGCCGCGCGGAGTAGATCGAATAGCCGTCGATGTAGCGGGCGACGACGGTAGCGATCACCGTCGCGGCCAGCATCGGGACCATGATCCGGAAGCCGCTGTGGGTGAGTTCCAGGACCAGGGCCAGGCTGGCCAGCGGCGCCTGCATCGCGGCACCCAGCATCGCGGCCGCGCCGACCAGGGCGTAGGCCCCCGAGGGCGACCCGGGCCACAGCAGGCTCCAGGCGATGCCGAACGCCGCGCCGAAGGCCGCGCCCGTGCTGAACGTCGGCGTGAACAGGCCGCCCGAGGCCCCGCTGCCCAGGCACAGGGAGGTCGCCAGCGGCTTGAGCACGAACAGCGCCAGCATGAGGCTGAACCCGCCCGCCCCGACGAAGGCGTCGTGGGCCAGGTCCTTGCCGTTGCCGAACAGTTGCGGGTAGGCGATCCCGATCAGCCCGAGGACGCCGAACGCGGCGACCATGGCCGGGATCGAACGGCGCCCGGTGATCCGGTAGTAGGAGACCCAGCCGATGAGCCGGATGTAGCCGGCCGCGATCACGCCGAGGACCGGCCCGGCCAGCAGCGCCCAGACCATCAGCGGCATCGTGAAGCCGAAGGCCGGGATGTCCACGTAGGTCGCGTGGTCCGGGAGGTAGATCCACGCGACCGCGGAGGCGATGCCCGTGCAGGCCAGCGCGGGCAGCACGACCGGCAACGCCAGGCTGCCCACCATCACCTCGGCGGTGAACAGCGCGCCGCCGAGCGGGACGTTGTACACGGCGGCGAGGCCCGGCGCCACCGCCGCACGCCACCAGCAGCCGCCGCTGGGCCGGGGACAAGCGGGCCCAGCCGGCCAGGATGCTGGCCGACACGCCGCCCATCAGCTTGGGACCGGCTTCCCGGCCCATGGAGGCCCCCATGCCGATGACCAGCTCGGACAGCAACGACGTGCCGAGGGAACGGCGGAAGGACAGCCGCCCGTCCCCGTTCCATATCGCGTCGTCGATCTCGGACTTCTCGCCCGGCGTGGAGCGGCGGAGCAGGTACCAGCCGGTCCCGCCGACCACCCCCGCGACCAGCAGCGGCACGACGCGGCGGAGGCTGGACACGTGCTCCACACCCGATTCGAGGTCGCCGGCGTGGTAGCCGAAGACGAGGTGCTCGATGCTGAACAGGAGGTACATCAGCACGTCGCCGAACAGCCCGGCCGCGACACCGGTCGCCACGAGGACGGCCCAGAACGCCAGGGTGAGCCGGGTCTCCCCGTCACTGGTCACGTTGGGCTGCTCGCTGGCGCCCCGGCCGGAGGGAAGCCGCCGCTTGATCAGCGGCTGCGGAATCAGAAGCCGCTCGCTCTGCGGGGCCGCCGGGCTTCCCGCCACGCCGCCTCAGCGCGGTCCACATCCGTGCCGCCTCCCCGCGCCTGATCGGCTCACTCCCGCGATTCACTCTAGACAGCGGATGTGCGGCGGCGGGGCGGCTGTCCCAGCAGATGGAGGAATACAGGTATTGCCGCGCAGCGCCGTCCAAGGCCCCCGGGGCGTCAGATCTCGGTAATCCCCATCCATCCGGTCAGGAAGTCGCGGATGACCAGCACCCACAGGTAGCCAGCACCGCGCAGACCATGGGAACCACGCCGAACGCCGCGCTGAGACCGACCACGAGCATGCGCAGTTCCCAGCCCAGGCCCGCGATATCGCCCCGCCGGCCTCCTGCCCCCGGCCACGCGACGTGGTGCCGGGCCCGGTAGGCGACGTCCATGTGGTGCAGGACCACGGCGGCGACCAGCGCGAAAACCACCGGCGGAGACACCAGCCGGGTGAACGCCAGCGCGGCGATGAACAGGTACTCCCCGGCCTGGAGCAGCGGCGGCACCAGCCAGTCGAGCCGGCCGTCGTGCGGATGACCCGAGCCGAGGCCGGCCAGCAGCATCGCCTCCACCGGGGTGAGCACCAGTACGCCTGACAGGTTGCCCAGGCCGAGGGCGGCGAGGGCCGCGGCCACGAATACACCGACGATCGCGGGCGGCAGCGGCGGCAGGCGGCCCTCCACCAGCCGGCCGAGCCACAGGGACAGCGGGCCGTCATCGCGGTAGGCGGCGATCCCGGACCCGGCCGCCTGCCCGGCCGGGTCCGGCCGGCGGCCCCGCACCGCGGCCCGCACCGCTGGCCGGGCGGCCGGCCCGTCGAAGGTGATCGCGCCCAGATCCGCGATGGCCGGGTCGGCCTGTATCGCGTAGGCGGCCGAGTCCCGCAGGCCGACGATCCGGGCGGTAAGCACGTAGGCGGCCGCGACCGCTCCCCAGCCGAGCAGGGCGAGGAAGGCCACCCGCGGGCCCCAGATGGAGCCGGTCAGGATGAGCAGGACGACCCGCTCCCCGGCCGGGAGAGTCAGCGACCGTTCGGCCCGCCGCCGCCGGGCCGTGTGCGGGAGACGGATCCGTCCCCCGTCCGCTCGGTCGCGCGCTCGTAACACAGGTCGGTCATCCGGCGCACCGCCAGCAGGCCCATGGCCGCCACGGCCAGATGCCAGGCCCCGCCCGGCCCCGAGCCGATGACGCCGCGGGTGCTGGCCGCGCCGAGGCCGGCGCTGGCCGCCAGGCCCGCATACACGGCGAACTCGGTGATCATCCAGCAGGCGGCGGACAGCCAGTCCCCGGCCGGCCGGATGACACCGGCGCCAGCCGCGCCCCGCCCGCCTGGCCCGCGCCCGCTCAGGCCGCCGATCGCCTCCAGCACCGGCCCGGGCGCGGCGGCCAGCACCCGGGCCGCCCGGCTGGACACGAACGACGCCAGCAGCGCGACCGCCGCCACCGCCTTGGCGGTCGCGGTCGGCTCGGTGAACCACATGGCCGAGATCAGTCCCAGGCCGAGGCTGATCCCCATCAGCGCGGCCGGGGCCAGCGCCCGGTCAGCCGCCCAGTGCGCGACGTCCCGGGCGATCGGGTCCGCGAACAGCTCCGCGACCAGCCCGCCCTCGTCCCGGTCGACGTCGCCGTCGGGCCGGGCCTCGATGAACTGCACCGCGACGCCGCGGCGCTCCAGCTCGCCGATCAGGGCGCTCACGTGGTCGGGTACGCCCGGCCGCGACGCGAGGTGCTCGGCCGCCTCGGCCAGGACCCGCAGGTCCTTCTGGTCGACGAGGATGGCCCGGCCGCCTTCCCGGACCTCGGCGTAGCCGGCCGTACCCGCGGCCGCGAGCAGCCGGGCCAGGGCCTGCCTGGGCACGGCCAGGTCGCCTCCGCAGATGAGCACCTGCTCGCCTGCGGCCCGCGCGGCGGCGGCGATGGTCAGCAGGCATCCGCCCGAGCCGGCGTCATCGGTCGCGTCGACTCGCCGTACGCCCAGCGACGTCAGCTGGCCGCGGAGCCCGGCCGCCGGCTCTGCCGCGAGGACCAGCGCAACGGTCATCGGCTGTCCTCTCAGCGGCCCGTCGCCCCGGGTCCCCCTATCGGCCGGCCGCCCGCAGTGGTGGGTGCGAGGCGGGCCCCGATGCGCACGCTTGTGCTGTTCAGGCCCGCAACATTCCCTGAAGACTACCCAGGTACCCCGGCGAAGACGGGAACGAACACACGTTGTGGTCAAGGTTTCACGGGCGGCACCACGCCCGTAGTTGACCGCGCATCCCATCCAGTAGGGTCCGGCCATCCAGTAGAGTCCGGCTCATGCGGATGGTGGCGGTCGTGCTGGCCGGCGGATCGGGCCAGCGGTTCGGCGCCGAGGTGCCGAAGCAGCTGCTCCGGCTGGACGGCCGGACCCTGATCGAGCACTGCGTGGCCGCCTTCGACCAGGCGCCGGGCGTGGACGAGATCCTGGTCGTCATGCCGCCGGGCCGCACCGCCGAGGCCGAGAAGCTGCTGGCCGGGGTCGATGGGCCGGGCTTCCGCAAGGTGGCCGCGGTGATCGAGGGCGGGATCGCCCGGCCCGATTCGACCCGCCGGGCCATCACCGCCATCAGGACGCGGATCCAGGCCGAAGGCGGCAGCGACTGCGGCGTGCTGCTGCACGACGCGGCCCGGCCGCTCGTCGATCAGCGGATCATCGCCGACTGCGTGAGCGCGCTGCGGGACGCGGAGGCCGTCGGCGTCACGGTGCCGGCCTCCGACACGATCGTGGTGGCCGCCGACGGGGTGATGACCGGCATGCCGCGCCGGGAAAGCCTGCTCCGGTGCCAGACTCCGCAGGCGTTCCGCCTGTCGGTGATCGCCCGCGCCCATGAGCTGGCCCTGGCCGACCCGGATTTCATCCCGACCGATGACTGCGGCGTCGTGCTGCGCTACCTGCCCGAGGTGCCGGTCCGGGTGGTCGCGGGCAGCGAGCACAACATCAAGGTCACCTATCCCCGTGACCTGGCCATCGCCGAGGTCCTGCTGAAGTCCGGCCGGGGCACGGACTCCGGCCCTGGCCCCGGCCCAGCGCCGGGGGTCAGTTCCGCAGCGCCTGCTTGACCAGGGTCCGGCCGAAGTCCCACATGAGCCCGCTGCCGCGGCTGGCGTCCTCCATGATCTCCATGAACGCCTCGCGGAACATCTTGACCTCGGTGTCGCCGATCATCAGCGGCGGTATGAGCTTGATGATCTCCACGTTGTCGCCGGAGACCTGGGTCAGGATCCGGTGCCGCTGGAACAGGGCCACGACCACCGCCTGGGCGAACAGCCCCCGCCGGGCGGCCTGGAGCATGTTCCAGCTCGTCCGGAGCTTCAGCGACTTGGGCTTGGTGAATTCCAGGCCGATCATCAGGCCGCGGCCCCGGACCTCGCCGAGCAGCTCGTAGCGGTCGACCATCTCGGCCAGCGCGCTGCGCAGCGCCTCGCCGGTCCGCTCGGCGTTCTCGACCAGCCCCTCGTTCTCGATGACGGCGAGCGAGGCCAGCCCGGCGGCCATGGCCGCCGCCCCGGACCCGAACGTCGAGTCGTGCACGAGCACCCGGTCCATCGAGGAGTACACCTTCTCGAAGATCCACCCCTTGGCCATCGTCCCGCCGACCGGGACGACGCCGCCGGACAGCGCCTTGGCCACCGTGACGATGTCCGGCTCGACGTCCTCGTGCTCGTAGCCGAAGAACTTGCCGGTGCGCCCGAAACCGGTCTGCACCTCGTCGCAGATGAGCAGGGCCCCCCGGGCGTGCAGCAGGCTGGCGGCCGCGGCGAGGAACCCGGGCGGCGGGATGTGCACGCCCTTACCCTGGACCGGCTCGACGATCAGCGCGGCGACGTCACCCTTGCGCAGCTCTCGTTCGAGCGCGTCCAGGTCGCCCAGCGCGATCCACTCGTCGGGCAGCAGCGGGTCGAATCCCTTGCGGAACTCCGCTGAGCCGTTGACGGACAGCGACCCGGTGGTGAGCCCGTGGAACGCGTGGTCGCAGTACAGGATCCGCCGCTTGCCCGTCGCGTACCGGGCGAACTTCAGCGCCGCCTCGACCGCCTCGGTGCCGCTGTTGCAGAAGTAGACCCGCTCCATCCCGGGCGCCTTGGCCAGCAGCCGCTCGGCGAGCAGCCCGGGCAGCAGCGGGGTGTCGAACTGGACCCAGTCGGCCAGCTCCGCGTCGAGGACGTCATGGACGGCCTTGCGGATGACCGGATGGTTGCGCCCGGCGGCGAACACGCCGAACCCGGCCAGGAAGTCCGCGTAGCGGTTGCCATCGGCGTCGTACAGGTAGGCGCCCTCGGCCCGCTCGTAGCGGTGGTCGAAGCCGATCGCGTGCAGCATGCGCGGAAGCTGAGGGTTCAGGTAGCGACCATGCAGGTCATATCCCTGCCCGCGGTGGGCGTTCAGGAGGCTGGGCAGATCGAAGTCCATGATTCATTATCCAGCCGAACGAGACCGTGCGCTGCCTTTCCGCCCCCGCAGGAGCGTCCGCGGGCTGGTCAGGAAGCCCGCCCCCCAGAACAGGTGCATCGTGGCCAGCGCGAGCCGGCACCCGGGCCCGCACGCCGCGGGGCAAGTCGCGGGCGAGCACCGCGGCCACGACGGCGATGCCGGCCAGGTAGGTGACCGGTATCACCAGGCCGAGGGCCAGCCAGGCCAGGGCGGCCGGGGCCCCGGCGCCGATCGCGGCCAGCCCGGCCAGGCCGGCCGCGGTCCCGGCCGCGATGACCGACACGGCGGCCGGCGGGGCCAGGTAGCGCAGATTGATCGTGCCGGTGTGCTGGCGCGCGACGACGCGCCGCCAGCGGCCGTAGTGGAAGTACTGGGCGGCCAGCGCGCGGGGATTGGAGCGCGGCCGGTAGGTGACCCGCAGGTCGGGGCAGAACCAGATGAGCCCGCCGGACATCCGGATCCGGTAGTTGAGTTCCCAGTCCTCGGCGCGCAGGTAGTCCTCGTCGTAGGCGCCGGCCTTCTCGATGGCCTCGCGCCGGTACACGCCGAGGTACACGCTGTCGGCCGGGCCCGGCTCGCCGCCGGTGTGGAAACTCGCGCCGCCGACCCCGGCCTTGGACGTCATCGCCCAGGCCACGGCCTGCTCGAAGCTGGTCACGCCCTCGGCGGCCATGACACCGCCGACGTCGGCCGCGCCCGTCTCTTCCAGGGCCCGGACCGCGGTCCGCAGGTAGCCGGGCGGCAGGATGGCGTGCCCGTCGACCCGGGTGATCACCCCGAACCGCGCCGCCTTGATCGCGATGTTCATCGCCGCGGGGATCCGGCCGGTCGGGTTCGGCACCACGACGACGTGCGGGTTCTCCGCGGCGATCTGCTGGGCGATGGCGAGCGTGCGGTCCCGTGAGGGGCCGACCGCCAGCACCAGCTCGATCTCGCCCGGGTAGTCCTGGGCCAGGATCTGGCGGACCGCCTCGGACAGGTGCCGGGCCTCGTTGCGCACCGGCATCACGACCGACACCGGCGGCCATCCGGTCGCCGGCGGCGGCACGTCCACCGGCGCGGGTGGGGTCTGCGGACGTTGCTCCATGACGACCGTCACGCTACTGCACGCGACGCCGTTCGCGCCGCACAGACCCGCGATCGCCGCGGGCCTGTGCGGCGCACCGGCTCAGAGGGCCGAGTCCTCCAGCATCTCGGTGACCAGGGCGGCGATCTGGGAACGTTCCGAGCGCACCAGGGTCACGTGGGCGAACAGCGGGTGGCCCTTGAGCTTCTCGATGACCGCGACCACGCCGTCGTGCCAGGCCGACCCGCAGGTTGTCCCGCTGGGCGATGTCGTGGGTGAGCACGACCCGGGAGCCGGCGCCGATCCGCGACAGCACGGTCAGGAGCACGCCGCGCTCGAGCGACTGGGCCTCGTCGACGATGACGAACGCGTCGTGCAGTGACCGGCCGCGGATGTGGGTCAGGGGCAGCACCTCGAACATGTCCCGGGCCAGGACCTCGTTGATGACGTCCTGCGTCGTGACCGCGGACAGGGTGTCGAAGACCGCCTGGGCCCAGGGGTTCATCTTGTCCGCCTCGGACCCGGGCAGGTAGCCGAGTTCCTGGCCGCCGACCGCGTACAGCGGCCGGAAGACGATGACCTTGCGGTGCTGGCGGCGCTCCATCACCGCCTCCAGGCCCGCGCACAGGGCCAGGGCGGACTTACCGGTGCCGGCCCGGCCGCCCAGCGAGACGATGCCCACGTCCGGGTCGAGCAGGAGGTCGAGGGCGACCCGCTGCTCGGCGCTGCGGCCCCGCAGGCTGAACGCCTCCCGGTCGCCCCGCACGAGCTGGACGGACTTGTCCGGCCGGACCCGGCCGAGCGCGGTGCTTCCTTCGGAGACCAGCACCAGGCCGGTGTGGCAGGGCAGCTCGCGGGCCGCCTCGCAGTCCAGGCACCCCGGATGAGTAGAGCTCCTCGATGTCGGCCCGGGAGACGGCCAGCTCGGACATGCCCGTCCAGCCCGAGTCGGCGGGCAGCCCGGCCCGGTACTCCTGGGCGGCCAGCCCGATGGAAGCGGCCTTGACCCGCAGCGGGAGGTCCTTGCTGACCAGCACCACGTCGTTGCCCTCGGCGGCCAGGCTGCTGGCGACCGACAGGATGCGGGTGTCGTTGTCCCCCAGCCGGAAGCCGGCCGGAAGGACCTGGGAGTCCGTGTGATTCAGCTCCACCCTGATCGTGCCGCCCAGCTCACCGACGGGCAGCTCGGCATCCAGCCTGCCGTGCTCTATGCGGAGGTCGTCCAGGTAGCGAAGCGCCTGCCGGGCGAAATACCCCAGCTCCGGATGCTGGCGCTTGGCTTCCAGCTCGGTGACGACGACCACGGGCAGCACCACGTGATGCTCATCGAACCGCGTGAACGCGGCCGGATCGGAGAGCAGGACGCTGGTGTCGAGCACGTAGGTTCGGACCTTGCGGGACCGCGCGCTTGCCGGGCCAGAGCGCCGCTTGGGCTGGGTGCCCGACGGGGGTGCTTGCTGGCTGCCGGCTTGCTGCGAACCGCGGCGAATCGAGGATGTGGCCACGCGATCTCCCCTGAGCGCCCTGGATGGCGCCCTGCTAGGAGCCTGCGCCCCGGAAGGCTCGCGTTATTCGCTACGCTGCGGTGGTCATCACCGCCGCGATAGGCATTGGCACCGGCTACCCACCTGGGCCCGAAGGCCCGCCGCTGCCAGCCGCCTGGCGAATAACGCTCACAGGCGTATCGGACGGACCGGGGTAGGCCCACAAAGGGCCACGTTCCGGCCCTTCCTTCATCACGCCTGCGTTCGGAACCGCGAACGCTTCGCAAATCCAAGGGCCTTCCCGCGGACGGCGTTCGCCGTCCACCACTTTGAAGGTACCCGTGTTAGGGTGGTCTGAAAACACCACACGCTTACAACCGGAAATTCCTGGTAACGAGCGCTGGCAAGTGCGGCCCGCCTCTAGCCGCCGAACCTGCGGTTCCGTGCCGCGTAGCAGCGCAGGGCGCGCAGGAAGTCGACTTTGCGGAAGGCGGGCCAGTAGGCGTCGCAGAAGTAGAACTCCGAATGAATGCTCTGCCACAGCAGGAAACCGCCGATGCGCTGCTCACCCGACGTGCGGATGACCAGGTCGGGATCGGGCTGGCCGGCCGTGTAGAGATGCTCGGCGATGTGCTCCATGTCGAGGATCTCCGCGAGCTCCTCGATGGTGGTGCCGCGGGTGGCGTGCTCGTGCAGCAGCGAGCGGACGGCGTCGGCGATCTCCCGCCTGCCGCCGTAGCCGACCGCCACGTTGACCAGCAGGCCGGGGTTTTCGGCGGTGGCCTCGGCCGCGTCCTTGAACACCCGGGCGGTCTCACCGGGCAGCAGGTCCAGCGCGCCCATCGGGTTCAGGTGCCATCGCTCGGCGACCAGCCGGCGCGCCGTGTCCTCGATGATCCGCAGCAGCGGCTCAAGTTCGGCGGCGGGCCGGGCCAGGTTGTCGGTGGACAGCAGCCACAGGGTGACCACCTCCACCCCGGCTTCCCGGCACCATTCGAGCAGCTCGAAGATCTTGTCGGCGCCCTTCTGGTGGCCGCTGCTCACATCCAGGAGCCCGGCGGACCTGGCCCACCGGCGGTTGCCGTCGCACATCACGCCGACATGCCGCGGGATCGCCGCCGGGGACAGGGACGCTTCGAGCCTGCGCGCGTAAAGCCGGTAGATCAGGCCACGAAATCCCATGTACCGACCTTCCTGTCACCCCAGCCCAGCTAGTGAAACGGTATCCAACACATCCAAGCGATCGGCATGTTTGGGGTGAACCGGGCGGCGGCAGGCACGCCGCAGGCCGGTCCGGCCCGGGATTCCGCCGCGCAGAAATCCAGTGGCCGTCCCGGCCTGCCGTCCCGGGAGGCGCCTGCTAAGGCCAGGCCGGGCGCCTCAGCCGATCGACTTGACGATCGAGGGATCCAGGCCCTCGAACGACCCCAGGTACTGCCCACGCTCCCGCTTGAGCTTGGCCACCATCGCGTCGTAGTCGGCCGTCCGGCCGGTGCGCTCGTACAGGCGGCGCGGCTGCAGGATCTCGATGTCATCGACGCCGGGCACGGAGGTGGCGATCTCGTAGCCGAAGTCGCCGTCCTCGGTCCACTCGATCGTGCCCTCCACGATGCCCTGCACGATCGCCGAGGAGTACGGGATCGTGACCTTCTTCGAGTCCGGGTGCCCGTCGCCGCCGCCGACCCGGCCCGTGTTCAGCACGAAGGCGTGCAGCGCATGGCCGTCGAGCAGCTCGAGCATCCGGTTGCCCATGTCGGCCATGTCGCGCGGGAAGAACGGGTTCGTGCCCGGAACCCGCAGGAACTTGCCTTCTTCGTCCTTGCCGCCCGCGGACGTGCCGGTCGTCTCGCCCAGCATGAAGTACGCGGCCGTCTGCGCCCGGTCGAGCCGGGCGACGCCCGGGACGATGTTCTCGTTCCGGTTGAGGATGAGAAGGAATTCGGCGGGCTCGAGCTGGTCGGCGGGCCATGGGTCCACGTAGGTGAACGGCCAGGTCGTCCGGCCGTTCTTGGTGTAGGAGGTGTCGAAGAAGTCGACCTTGCCCGCCGCGTCCACCGACACGTTCTCCAGGTAGGCGTCCGGCTTGGTCGTGGCGTTGTAGATGGCCGGCTCGTAGTCCGGATCCAGCCCGAACGTCTTCGCGAAGCACCCGTTCTCGGTCGCGTGCACGATGCCGCCGGGCATCAGCGCGACGAAGTCGTCCTGCGCGGGCTTGCTGCCCAGCTGGGTGGTGAAGGTCGTGGTGGTCTTGCCGGTGCCGGACAGCCCGACGATCAGCACGGTCTTGTTCTCGCCGCGCACCGGGATCACCTTGCACCCGGCGTGCAGCGCCAGGCCGCCCCGCTCGTAGACGATGTTGTTCCACATCCGCAGGCCGCCCTTCTTGGACTCACCGAAGTAGTCCGAGTTGAGGACGCGCGTGACGTTGACCGCCAGGTCGACGGCGATGACGCGGTCGTCGGGGTAGCCGGGCGCGGGCAGGTTCGGCGTATAGACGACCGTGGTGTCGGGCGCCCAGGTCGCCGGGTCGTAATCCTCGCCGGCCGGGTAGTACAGCTGCTTCTGCATTCCGGCCACGTTGGCATTGGCCGCCTCCATGACCAGGCGGGCCTTCGTGCGGAACTCGGGGTCGGGGCCGATATAGCCGTCGACGACCACCATGTGGCGGCCGGCGATATACGCGTCCTGTTCGGCGGCGATGCGGTCGTATTCGTCCCGGGTGATCGTTTGCTTCGCGGAGTTGGTCGAGTCATCCACGATGTAGGTGGACCGGGTGCTGCGCGAATCGACGCGCGCCTTCACCGCGACATTTCCGAACTCCGTGACCTGGCTGTTCGGCATTTTCTCGGTCAGCTCGCGCAGCCGCTCTGTGGTCGGGTTCCACTCCACCGTGGCCGCGTTCACCTGGTACGACACTGTCGATCCTCCTCCGCGAGACGCGCCGAGCAGCACCCGCGCTCCGGGCGCAAAGCATCAGCCGGAAACCGTTGCGGTTTTGCGGAGTGTACCCCGGAATCGGGGGCATATAGCCGAGTGTAATGAGCATCACAATTGGCCGGTCACCGGCCGCGGCGACCCGATTGCCGTATCGTCGCTAAACGCCCGCCGAGGACGGCTGCCGCTTTGGTATAGACCTTTAATGGCGCCGTGGTTTAGACCTTCGCATGGCATTGACATGCTTTTCAGCATTCCATTTGGTATAGACCTCTGGTGGGCCAGAAAGGAATGGCCTGCGCATTTGGTCAGGTCCGGGGGCCTTCCGAGCGCACTTCCTCGACCCGGCGCAGCGCCGACCTCAGCTCGGCCAGCCAGGCGTCCTCGTGCTGGCCCACCAGTCGCGCGCACCAGGCCAGCGCGTCGCTCCGGCTGCGCGCGACGCCGCCCTCGACGAGGGTGTCGAGCACCCGGCGCTCGGCCTGGCGCAGCCGCGTCATGACCGGCACGGACAGGGTGGTGAACATCTCGGTCCGGCCGCTGCAGGTGACGCCCCACGACACCTTGCGCCGGAACCGGTGCTCGGCTTCGCGGGCGATCTCCACCCGCCGGGCCCTGGTCTCCTCCCGGAATTTGCGGATGAGGCCATCGACCGCCGCGGCCCGCTCGGCAGCGGACGCCTCGGCCGGCGTCTCCGGGCCGGGCAGCGCCCCGACAATGGTGATCTCCTCGCGGTCGGCCTCGATCACCGGCTCGGCGGTGAACCAGCCTCCCGGCAGCCGGCCGGTGAACCAGCCGTGCAACCGCTCACGCGGGGAGGAGCCAGTGGCTTGGCCAGCGTCTCCGCCGTCGTCTTTGGTCTCCTCGGCGGGGCGGCCGCCGGTGGTCTCATCGCCCGCGGCGCCCGGCTCGTCGTCCGGCGCCGCGCTGTCCTCCGTACTCATGTAATGAGGATTACGGCTGCCCTATGACGCGTCAAGCTGGTCACGGAGCGAAACCGACGGCGCGTACATCCGGTCGCTGACCGCCACGGCCACCAGCACGACCACGGTGGCGATGCCCAGGGCCAGCGCGCTCAGGTAGGGCGCCACGAGCAGGAGGAGGACAAGGACGGCGCACGCGGCGATGCGGGGCCACGCGGTCACTCCCCACACAATTCGCTTGTACAAGACGTGCCCGGCCAGGAACAGCACCGCGCCGCCGATCACCATCCAGCTCGTGGCGGTGCGGCCGGTGGCTCCCGGATGGGCCAGCACTTCCTGGTCGGCCGCGGCCGCGACGATGACGCCGGCCACCATCACCGGGTGGACGATGTGGTAGGCCCACAGCGCGAGCCGCCCCGGGTCGTCGGATTCGGCGATGACGCGCGCACCGTCCTCCGCGCTGCGGTCGAAGTAGATCCACCACAGCGCGGTGCTGCCGGCAAAGGCGGTGACGAACGCCGCGACCGTCGCCGGGCCGACGGATTGCCTCGCGGCGAGGGCGCCGCCGATGACCACGATCGACTCGCCGAGGGCGATGATGACGAATCCCTGGCAGCGTTCGGCGAAGTGCCCGCCGTCGATGGTCCACTCCTCGCTCGTGGTCCGGCCCATCCCCGGCGTGTAGAAGCCGGTCGTGCCGCCCACCACGTCCACGGCGAAGGCGAGGACCCACAGCAGTTCCCGGGCGTGGCCGTGCGCGAACCCCCCGGCCAGCCACAGGCATCCGCTGCCCAGCGCCCACACCGTGACGCGGGTGAAGATCCGGTCCACCCGCTGCCCGCGCCCGGCGATCGCGACGAACGCGGACCGGCCCACCTGCATGACCACGTACGCCCCGGCCACGATCAGCCCGCGCGGCCCGAACGCCTCCGGCAGCGCCGCCGACAGCACCAGGCTGACCAGCATGACGGCGATCAGCATGAGCCGCACCGGCAGCCGGCGGGCGTCCAGCCAGTTCGTGACCCAGGTCGTGTACACCCACGCCCACCAGACCAGCGCCAGCAGCAGGAGGGTCTGCAGCGCTCCCTCGATGGAGCACGGCTTCGCCGACGACGCCATCTTCCCGGTGAACCCGCGCTACGAAATGGTTTCCGGCCTCACGTGTTACCCGAGCCTCGGGGAACTGCGGGCGGTGCCCGATGCCGTCGCCCTGCTCGTCGGACGCGCCCAGTCCACTGGCCTGCTGCGTACGGCGGCGCAGATCGGTGCTGGGGCTGCGCTTGTGATCGCCGACGGCTATGCCGAGGAGAGTGCCGCAGGCCTCGCGCAGCAGCAGGCACTCGGCGATATGGCCCGGGCCGCTGGCATGGCGATGCTCGGACCCAACACCCTGGGCTACGTGGTCCCGGCCACCGGTGCCGGCATGTGGTGTGCCGGCGCGTTGCCGGCGCCTGACCGCCAGGCGGCACGGTAATCCTCGCGCAGTCCAGCGGCATGCTGAACCTGATCATGGGACTCGCCGGGCAGCGCCTGCTCGGCGTGCGCGCTTGTGTCTCGGTGGCAACGCCGAGGTAATCGGGCTGCCTGAGCTGATCAATCACTTCGTCGACGACCCGGAAGCGGCCGTGCTGGGTCTGGTGGTGGAAAGCGTCGACCGGCCCCGGGCGTTTATGGATGCGCTCGCCCGCGCCCGCGAGGCCGGCAAGCCGGTGGTGGTGCTCAAGATCGGTGTCTCGGAACTCGGCCGGCAGAACTCGGTCGCGCATACCGGCCGGATGGCTGGCCCCCAGCAGGGCTGGACGGCGCTGTTCGACCGGCTCGGTGTCTGCACGGTCCGCGACCTCGACGACCTGATCGAGACGTTGACGCTGTTCAGCGGGGTCATAGGGGCGCTGCCCGAGCGTGCCGGGGCGGCCGGGAAACTGGGCATCGCGTTCGCGACCATCTCCGGCGGTGAGACCAGCCTGATCTGCGATATCGCGGCTCAGGAAGGACTGGAACTGGCCACCCTCGCCCCGCCGACTCTTGCCTCCCTCCGCGATGGCCTCGGCAAGTCCACCATGATCGGCAACCCGCTCGATCTGCAGAACACCCGCACGTCCCGGCCTGAGGTGTTCTGGCAGGGGCTCCGCTCGGTGTGCGCGGACGGGAACGTGGACGTGCTCGCGGTTCGCTTCAACCTCAGTGAACGCCCCACGCAGGCGCTGGAAAGCCTGTACCGGGACGTAGCCGGCATCGCGCAGTCCGCCGGCACCAAGCTGATCGTTCTGACCAGGGCGTATGAGCGCCTTGACCCGGCCTGGTGGCGGTTCTTCGCCGACCTCGGCGTGCCGTTCGTGCTGAGTTACCGCAATGCGCTGCGCGGCCTCACCGCACTGTCCACCTGGCTGGCCGGCTCGCAGGCCGACCTGGATGGCGCCGGCCGACCTGCCGGCGGCCGTGCCTGCTGTCGCGGGTGCGGACCGGGGCGCCGGTTCGGCCCTCGGGCCGGACGAGACCCAGACGTGGCTGGAGGCGGCGGCCGTCCCCTACATTCGCAGCCAGACGGCCGGCGACCCGGAGCAGGCCGCGAGGGCGGCCGAGGAACTCGGCTGGCCGGTCGCGCTCAAGGCGGTGGCACCGGGACTCGTGCACAAGACCGAAGCCGGCGGCGTCGTGCTCGATCTTGGCGATGCCGCGGCCGTCGAGGCGGCGGCCAAGGCAATGGCGGTCAGCGTGTCCGACGCAACCGGCATCACGCCGGAGTCCGTGCGCTTCGAGGTGCAGCAGATGGCCGGCCAGGGCGTCGAAGTCATCCTCGGCACCATGCCCGACACGACCTGGGGGCCGGTCGTGATGATCGGCGCGGGCGGCATTCACGCTGAGACCACCGGCGACGTGGTCTGGGAGCTCCCGCCGATCTCCCCGGCCCGGGCGGCCGAGCTGCTGCGGCGGCTTCGCATCTGGCCGGTGCTAAATGGTGCCCGCAACCAGCCACGCGCGGACGTGGACGCGCTAATCGAGTTGGTCGCCACATTCAGCCGCGCGGTCGCCAATGCCGGGGAGGCGGTGGTCGCGGTCGATCTCAACCCGGTCCTGGTGGCAGCCGAAGGCGGAGGCGTCCGCGCTGTCGACGCCACGATCCTGCAGACGGAATCATGATCGATTACGACGAATGAGGACGACATGACTGCTGAACAGCCCGTGGCCAGAGTCGGCATGGTTGGCCTTGGTGCGATGGGCCGGCCCATCGCTGAGTTCATCGCGCGTGCGGGCTTCGACACCGTCGCGTACGACCTGGCTCCCGACGCATCGGCCAGGGGGGTTCGGCTGGCGGGTGGCCTGGACGAGGTGGCCGCCGCCGACGTTGTCATAGTCATCGTCCCCACGGACGACGACGTCGTCCAGGTGGTCGCCGGCAACGACGGCCTCATCGCGAACGGTCACGAGGGCCTGATCATCGTGGTGAGCGCGTCTGTACGACCTGAGACCTGCAGGCAGCTGGCGGAGACCGCGGCCAGGTCGGGCATCCACGTTATCGACGCCGCGCTCACCGGCGGTGTGCGGGGCGCCGAGAACGGCGAGATCAACCTGCTCGTTGGCGGCCCCCAGGAGGTCGCCGACCGTGCGGGGAAGGTCTTCGGTGCGTTCGCGCGTAATTACCACGTGCTCGGCGACGTCGGTGCGGGACAGGTGGCCAAGTCGGCCAACAACCTCATCCACTGGGCCCAGATCGTGGCGATCAACGAGGCTCTGCGGATGGCCCGGAGCCTCGGCGTCGAACCAGCCGCCCTGCGCCGGGCGCTGCAGGAGGGGCCGACCGACAGCCGCACCCTCCGGGAGATGGAATTCATGCGCTTCACCTGGTACATCAAGGACATTGAGATCGCCCAGGAACTGGCGGCCGGGGGCGGTGTTGACCTGCCGGTGGCAACGCTCTCCCGTCAGCTGATGGACACCATCACCGTGGCCTCCATGCACCAGTTGCTCGATGTGCCGGCCTGACGCCGGAACGGGCGACCGGTGCGCCATTCCGGCCGGAACAATCGGGAAGTGGAGCTGACGCCGTGCTGTGGGTGACTGATCTCGTCAAGCAGTTCGCGGTACCGGCGCGGAAGATGTCCGGTAAGGAGAGCAAGCAGCGCAACGGTGTCGACGGCGTGAGCTTCGAGGTGGCGGCCGGCGAACTGTTCACCTTGCTCGGACCGTCCGGATGCGGGAAGACCACGACCCTGCGTTCCATCGCGGGACTGGAACGGCCGGACGCCGGACGGATCAAGCTCGGAGAGCAGATCCTGTTCGACGGCGCGGCGCGCATCGACCGGCCGGTTAACCGGCGCGGCCTGGCCATGGTGTTCCAGTCCTACGCGATCTGGCCGCATATGTCGGTATGGAAGAACGCCGCCTTTCCGCTGGAGATCCTCCCACGGCGGTCGCGCCCGTCCGGCAAGCAGATCAAGGAACGCGTGCAGCGGGCGCTTGCGACCGTGGGCCTGGACAGCTTTGCCGAACAGGCCGCCACCCGGTTGTCCGGTGGTCAGCAGCAGCGGCTGGCGCTGGCCCGGGCCCTGGTCACCGAGCCCTCGGTGCTGCTGCTGGATGAACCGCTGTCGAACCTGGACGCCAAGCTGCGTGAGAACATGCGGCTGGAGCTAAAGCGGTTGCAGCGGGACATGGGGCTCACCGCGATCTACGTGACCCACGACCAGGCGGAAGCCCTGAGCATGTCCAGCCGGCTGGCCATCATGAACGCCGGCCAGATTGTGCAGATCGGCCGCCCGCGGGACATCTACGGCGCGCCGGCGGATGAGTTCGTCGCGGACTTCCTCGGCGTGTCCAACTTCGTGAACGGCGTTGTGTCGCACGTCGGTCCGGACATCACCGAGATCGACACCGATATCGGCGTGTTCCGGGCCATCGCGGACAGTCCCGCCGTATCTGGTCAGTCGGTGCTGGTCTGCCTCCGGCCCGAGCAGTTGGCCATCAGCATGACCCGGCCGAGCCCGGCTCCGCCCAACGAGTTCGAGGGGAAACTGCTCGCGACAGCATTCCTCGGTGACCGGGTCGACCATATTGTCGCGATAGGAGACGCAGAGGTGCGGGTCCGATCCCACTCCGCCGTGCGTATCCGTCGTGACGCCACCGTCTACGTGACGATAACGCCGGCGGACATCGTGATCCTCCCGCGTTGACTGCGGCGATACGGCGGGGTCATTCGGCGTTAGCCCTCGGGCATGAATAAGGCCGGCCTCTCCCGCAACGGGGGAGGCAGCATCGACTGCCGGGAACTCGTCGCCGGCTCGACCCTCTATCTGCCCGTCACCGTGCCGGGTGCCATGCTCCGCGTCGGCGACGGTCACGCGGCCCAGGGCGACGGAGAGGTCAGCGGGACCGCCATCGAGTGCGGCATGACGTCGCAGATCCGGCTCAGCCTGGTGGCCGAGCCGCCGCTGCCCACGATCCATGCCACCACGCCCAGCGGGAAAATCACCTTTGGCTTCAGCGAGAGCCTCAACGAAGCAATGACCGCTGCCCTTGACGCCATGGTCACCTGGATGACCCTGCTGTTCGGGGTGGACCGGCCCCCGCCCTGGCCCTGGCGAGCGTCGCCGTCAGCCTGCGGGTGACCCAGGTAGTCAACGAAACCTGGGGTGTCCACGCGTTCCTGCCCGACGGGACGCTCTGGCCAGCAAACCAATCCGCCTGAGTGTCGAAGGGCGCTGGCCGCGCAGATCGGCGGAGGGT
>CAVQZM010000062.1:0-50113 GCA_963718475.1 uncultured Actinomycetes bacterium
GATGGTACGGGACAGCGTGCCGGAGGGCGACCGGCTGGCGGACGAGGCCATCAAACAGGAGCAGGACGGCAAGATCGTGCTCGACCGGCTGGACAAGCTCGACGCCACCGATCCCCAGTTCGACGTGCTGCTCCAGACGTTCGTCACGGCCGGCCGGGCCCATACCGCCTATGAGGAAGAGCACGTATGGCCGGCGCTGCGCCAGGTACTGTCCGCTTCGGCGGTGGAGGAGCTGGGCACCCAGCTGGTCCGGGGAAAGGACCTGGCCCCGACCAGGCCCCATCCGAACACGCCGCCGCGCCCGGCATCCTCAAGGCCGCCGGGCCGGTCGTGCCGCCGCCGACCGGGTGCGGGATGCCGTGACGGGACGCGGCCGGGACTGAGGCGCCGCCGCCGGCCCGTGAGCGGCCCCTGGGGGGTCGCCTGACGCCCAGGACCAGGATTGAATTGGGGGATGGCGGCGTCGCTGGTGCTGGTGAACGGCCGGCTGTGGTCCCCGGACCGGGCGGGTTCCGGCTGTGATGCCCTGGTCATCGAGGACGGCCGGATCGCGGCCCTGACCGGCTCGGCCGAAGCCCGCGAGATGGCGGGCGGTGCGGCCCAGGTCATCGACCTGAAGGGACGGCTGACCATCCCGGCCTTCGGTGACGCCCACCTCCATCCGGTCGCCGCCGGGCTGGAAAGCCTGCGGTGCAACCTTCTCGGGCTGCGCAGCCGGTCCGGCTACCTCGAGGTGATCGCCCGCTACGCCCAGGGCCTGGGCCCCCGCGACTGGGTGCTCGGCGGCGGCTGGGCCATGGAGGCGTTCCCGGGCGGCGTCCCGGCCGCCGCCGACCTGGACGCGGCCGCCGCGGCCGCCGTCTTCCTGCCCAACCGCGATCACCACAGCGCGTGGGTCAGCTCCGCGGCGCTCGCGATGGCCGGGATCACCCGGGACACCCCCGATCCCGGGGACGGGCGGATCGAGCGGGACGATCGGGGCGAGCCGTCCGGTGCGCTGCACGAGGGCGCGATGAGCCTCGTCTCCGGCCTGATCCCGCCGCCGTCGGCCGCCGACCTGGCCGCCGGGCTGCGGGCGGCGCTCCGGCATCTGCACGCGCTGGGCATCACCCACTGGCAGGACGCCATCGTGGGCGACGCACCGGAGATCGGCATCCCCGACGCCTACGACACCTACCGCGCGTCCGCCGCCGAGGACTGGCTGACCGCGCACGTCAACGGAGCGCTGTGGTGGGACCGGCGGCGGGGCCCGGACCAGATCGCCGGCCTGCTCGGCCGCCGCGCGGATGCGGCCGGGGGCCGCTTCCGTGCCACGTCGGTGAAGATCATGGTGGATGGCGTGTGCGAGACGCTACCGCGGCCATGACCGAGCCGTACGCGGGCCAGCCCCCGGGCGCGCGCACCGGGGGCGCCTGTTCATCGACCCGGCCGAGCTCGCCGAGGCCGTCCGACTGCTCGACCGGGAGGGCTTCCAGGTCCACTTCCACGCGCTCGGGGACCGGGCCGTCCATGTCGCCCTGGACGCGCTGGCCGGGGCGGCCGCCCGCGGCCCGGGACGGCCCGCGGATCTGCGGCACCATCTGGCCCATCTGCAGTTCATCCGCCCGGACGACCTGGACCGGTTCCGCGTCCTGGGCGCCGTGGCCAACTTCCAGCCGCTGTGGGCCTGCAACGAACCGCAGATGGAGGAGCTGACCCTGCCGGTCGTCGGCCCGGAGCGCGCCGGGTGGCAGTACCGGATCGGCACGCTGTCCCGGCGCGGCACCCGGATCGCGTTCGGCAGCGACTGGCCGGTGTCGAGCCGGACCCGATGCAGGAGATCCACGTGGCCGTCAACGGGAGCCTGTCGCCCGAGCTGGGTACGCCCGGAACGGCGGAGACGAGCGCCGTGCCACCGACAGGCCGTCACGGTGCCCGAAGCCCTGACGCCTTCACCGCCAGCGTCGCCTACGTCAACCACCGGGAAGCCGAGCTCGGCACGCTGCGGCCGGGCGCGCTGGCCGACATCGCGGTCCTCGGCCAGGACATCCTCGCCATCCCGGCCGCCGAGATCGGCAGCACCCGGGTGGAGCTCACGATCGTTGACGGTCACGTGGTGCACGGCGACGAATAGCACGCGGCGGCCACGAGAGCAGCGCTCGCGTCGGTGGGACGGAAAAATTCCCCGAGCGGGGAGTGACGCAACGGTCACTGTCATGCCAGATTAGGCGTTTGGCAGTTGCGTAGCGCACTTTCAACCGGAGGCACCATGACCTTGCCGCGAGCGCATGCCGTCATCGGCAGCCCGCCGCCGCAGGCTGCCCCGCCCGATTATGGCGAGAACGGAATGGCCGCAGGCCGCCCCGACCGGGTATGGGAAATGCGCCGGGCACTGGGCCGGCGGCTCGCCGCGTCGCGGAGCCACGCGGGCTTCAGCCAGTGGGAGTTCGCGCCGTTAACCGGGTATTCGCGCAGCACGCTGTCGGACGCCGAGCTCGGCCGGCACCGGCTCCGGCGGGAGTTCTGGCTCCGGTGCGACGCGGCATTGCTGGCCGGAGGCGCGCTGGTGGCGGCCTATGACCGGATCGAGGCGACGGCCGCGGCCATCCGGAGGAAGGCGCGCAGCCAGGCCCAGGCCGCCCGGGAAGAGCAGGCATCGGAGCGGCTGCAGGCCCTGCTGCCCGTCGCCGGCGCCGCGGAACCGGGCCAGGCCGGAGCCGGAGGGGGAGAAGCCGATGCGGCGGGAGCCGACGCGGGCGGCCCACGGGCCGGCGTCCGGGCGACCGTGGTGGAACAGTGCCCGCACTGCCGTCAGCCGGTCGCGGTCGTGATCGTGGCCGCCCCGCCGGGTGGCATGTCGCCGTAGGGCCCGCCGCGCCGCGGGCTCCCGCGGTCACTTCCCGGCGATCTCGATGACGGCGCGGTCGGCGGGCAGCAGTTCGGTCCGGTCGCCGGTCTCGATGATCAGCACCGGGATCCCCTCGGGGATGTCCAGCGCGCGCCGCTCGTCCTGGACGGGCATGCGAGCGGTGATCCGGCCGCGGTCCACCGTGACCAGTTCGGCCTTGGGCGGTACCCGCACGAATGAACCCAGCTTCGGGACGGTGTCGATCAGGCCTTCCAGCCGGATGACGGCCAGCGCCCGGCGCACCGTGTCGGTGCCGACCACATAGGTCTGGGCCAGCGCGGCGGCCGACGGGAGCATCTCGCCTTCGAGGAAGGAACCGGACCCGATCCGTTGCCGCAGGATGTCGGCCAGCTGCTTGTAGACCGGGCGGTCGGCCCGAGGATCGATCATTTCCCTACCCTCTCTAAGACTGACCTAGCTTGCAAGGCACCTTGCAACGCATATAGCCCACAGATCTCCAAAAGGCCGTCCTCGTAATTTGTGAATACACTAATCCAGACGTTCGGATCCCCGTATTCACCTGCGAAAATGCGCGAGCATACGTAATGCGGGCCTTGCTTGCGCGCCTGCGGCATGTAGCGCCCACGGCTATATGGCCTATAGGCATATAGGCCTAACGTCAGGTTATGTATGGTATAGCCCGCGCCAAAAGCGCGACCACCCGGGGTGCCGCCGGCATTATCCGTATCGCCGCCGCGCGCGCCACCGCCATCTGCGTCAGCCTGACCCTGGTGCTGGCCGGATGTGCCGCCTACGCCGACCCGGCGGGACCGGTGCCTTCCGGCCCGCAATGCCGGCCGGAACGGATTCCGGTCCGGCTGTCCTCAGGAACCTCCGTCACCTATCCGATCACCGGCTCGCTGTGTGCCGACGGCTCGCCGGCCTGCCGCACCGTGGAAGTGCTGATCCCGGGCCTCACCTATGGGGCGTCCTACTGGAATTTCCCTCTCGACCCGGCCCGCTACAGTTACGTGCGGGCGGCCACCGCCGCCGGCTACGCGACGCTCGCCATCGACCGGCTCGGCACCGGAGCCAGCGGCCGTCCGCCCGCCGCCGAGGTGACGGCGACGTCCGAGGCCCTCGCGCTCCACCAGGTCATCACCGCGCTGCACGCCGGCCAGATCGGCCCGGCCGCGTTCCGGAGGGTCGTCCTGGTCGGTCATTCGTACGGATCCGACATCGCCCTCCGTGAGGCGGCCGCCTATGCCGACGTGTCCGGCCTGGTCATCACCGGCTGGCTGACGGCAGGCAACCTGGCCGGGCACCTGCGCGTCCGGGCCTCCTACGACACCGGGGCGGCCCAGGAAGTCAAGTTCAGCAGCCTGAACCTGCCGGCCGGCTACCGGACCACCAGGCCCGGCACCAGGGGAGCGGACTTCTACAACACCGCCTACGCCAGTGCCGCGGTGATCGCCGACGACGAATCCCTCAAGCAGCCGGTGACATCCGGTGAGCTGACGACGGTCGTCGCTCCCGTCCCGCGCGCCATGACACGCCGCATCCACGTGCCGGTCATGCTCGCGGTCGGCCAGGACGACGCCCTCAACTGCAACAGCGCGATACCCGGCCTTTCCTGTGCCGATAGCGCCGTCGTCCTCGCCCGCGAGAGCGGCAATTACTCGCCGCAGGCGTGCCTGCAGGCCTACGTCCTGCCCCGGTCGGGCCACAGCATCAACCTCCACCCGGACGCCCCCGAGTGGTTCGCCGCGGCCAGCCGGTGGGTCCGCACCTACATCACGGCCACCCCGCCGTCCCCGTGTAAGACCACCTGATCCCCCGCACCGGCCCCGCACCCGGCCAGCCTCCCGGCCGGGTGCACGTGCGTTTGCATTCCCATCGGTAATTGCGGAGCAATTTGTCCTGCCGAGCTTCATGCCGGCACTTACCAACATCAACGTCGGCAGCCAATTGTTTCTGCCATGTCTAAGTTGCCGCAGAAGTTGTGGGAGAGGCGCAGCCGCCGTTATGTGGCCGGATTGGCCATAACCGCGGCCGCGCTCGCCAGTGCCGGATGTGCTACGGGGATGGCCGCGACCAGCACTGTTTCCATCGAAAAGCATGATCTCGTGGTCGCGACCGTGCCGACCGCCTCCTCGGCCGGGCTGTATATCGCGCAGCAGCAGGGCTTTTTCCGTCAGGCGGGCCTGAACGTGAAGATCGTCAGCGTGGGATCGGGCGCCGGCGTCACCGCGGACCTGCTGAATGGCAGCATCGACGTCCTCAATGGCGCGTACGCGGGCTTTATCGCGGCCCAAGCGCACGAGGCCGGCAAGTTCCGCGTCCTGGCCGACGGATATGCGGGCGCGCCCCGTGTGGACGAGATCGTGGTCATGCCCGGATCGGGCATCACCACGCCGGCGCAGCTCAAGGGGAAGACGGTCGCGGTCAACGCGCTCGGCAGCATCGCCGCGCTGCTGGTCTCGTCGAGCCTGGCGGCCGACGGGGTGCCGCCGGCGCAGGTGCACATGGTGGCGGTCCCGTTCCCCGCCATGCCCGCCGCGCTCAGGGCTCACCAGGTCGACGCGGCCTATCTGGCCGAGCCGTACGTGAGCCAGGTGGAGGCTCAGGTCGGCGGCCAGGAACTGCTCGACATCAACCAGGGCGCCACGCAGGATTTCCCGATTTCCGGTTACGTCACGACCCAGCAATGGTCCCAGCGTTACCCGAAGACCGCCGCGGCGTTCGCCACGGCCGTCGATCGCGGCCAGGCCGTCGCCGACACCAGCCGTCCCGCCGTCGAGAAGGTGCTGACCGCCGTACACGCCGATCAAGCAGCAGATCGCGGCGATCATGTCCCTCGGCAACTTCCCGACCAGCGTCAGCACGGTCCACCTCCAGCGGGTGGCCGACCTGATGCTCGACTTCGGCCAGCTCAAGCAGCGCTTCGACGTCGCCCCGATGACCGGCCACGCGGGAGGCTGACATGCCCGGATCAGTGAACGCCGGATCAGCGAATGCCGGATCAGTTAATGGCGGTCCCGCGGCCGGCGCGGATCTGGCCGCGGTGGACACCTTTGACCAGGCCGCATCCCGTTATGACAGTTCGGGCGCACAGTTCGCGGGCCCCGTCGCCGAGCGCCTGGTCGGCCTGGCCGGGTTGGGGCCGGGAGATCGGGTCCTCGACATCGGGTGCGGCGCCGGTGCGGTGACCATCCGCGCCGCCCAGGCCGTCCGGCTCGGAGGCCAGGTGACCGGCATCGACCTGTCGGACCGGATGCTCAAGCGGGTGGCGGCCGAAGCCGCCGGCCGCGGCCTGGACAATGTCACGGCCCAGCGGGGCGACGCATCCCGGCCGGCGCTGCCCGCGGCCAGTTTCGACGCCGTGCTGGCCAGCCTGGTGCTGTATCTCCTGCCCGACCCGCATGCGGCGGTCGCCCGGTGGCGTGAGCTGCTGGCCCCGGGCGGCATCGTCGCGTTCTCGTGGGGCATGGGCCCCGACCCGCGGTGGTCTCCGGTCTACCGGGCGGTCGACGCCTACGCCCAGGGCGCTGACGGGTTCGAATCCTACGTACGCCGCCTCGGCCCCCCGGCCGCCATGGCCACCGTGCTATCGGGCTGCGGGTACACCGGCGTCACCACCACGACGGAGACGGTGGAAGTCCGTTACACCGGGCCGCGCCAATGGTGGGACGCGTCGTGGGCCGAGGCTCCCCGGCTGGCGTGGCAGCACATCCCCGACAGCGATCGCTCCGCCGCCCGCCGCGACGCGTTCACCCTGCTCGAGTGGATGCGCGAACCGGACGGGACCCTGGTCCGGCAGGTCCAGATGGCCTACGCCATCGGCCGCCAGCCGGCCGCGGCCGGCCGCGCGCCGCAGACGCCGTAGGACGCGTCCAGGTGAACGGCGGAACTCAGCGGCCCAGTCACCCGGCCGGGCGCGGCACGGACCGGCATGGTGGCGCCGGTGATTCCGAGGTCCTGTGGCAGATGCGGCGGGCCCTGGGCCGGCAGCTCGCCGCGCTGCGCAACCGGGCCGGTTTCAGCCAGTGGGAACTGGCCCCGCTGACCGGGTACTCGCGCAGCACGCTGTCGGACGCGGAGCTCGGCCGTCACCGGCTGCGCCGGGAGTTCTGGCTGCGCTGCGATGAGCTGCTGAGCGCGGAAGGCCGTCTCGCCAGGTCCTACGACCGGATCGAGACCACGGCCGCGCTTGTGCGCCAGCAGGCGCTCACCACGGCTCAGGTGGCCCGTGACCAGCGGGCGTCGGCCCGGCTGCGGGCCGTCCGGCCCCTGGCTCCGGGCGAGGCGGGTGACCGCGGGCCCGCGAGCGGCCCCGATCCGGCCGCCTCACCGCTGGCCAGCCAGACGTGCCCGCACTGCCACCAGCGCATCGAGGTGGTGATCGTTCCCGCGGCGCCCGCCGCCGATCCGCGCCGGCGCTAACCGGGCCTGGCCGGCGGCGGACTCCCGGAGGAACTGCTCGATGCGCTGGTCCAGGTCGGCCGCGTCGGCGGCGGACTGATAACGGGGCCGGGCCAGCTCGGCCCGGACCCGGCCGAGGCCCGGCGTGAGCGAGTCGATCCGCTTGCCGCGGGGCAGGGCGAGAACCGAGGCCAGGGCCGGGCGTACGCCGTCGAGCTGACCCGCGCGAAGGCGGGTGGCGGCGAGCGTGGTCCGGGCCAGCGCGGCGCAGCCGAAGCTGTGATCTTCTCCCGGCCCGGGGCCGCGCTCGTACAGCGCGGCGGCGTGCTCCAGTTCGGCCGCCGCGTCCTGCTCCGCGCCCGGGAGCTCGGCCAGGGTCGCCCCGGTCAGGTAGTGGTGGGTGGCCAGCGAGAAGCCGAACTGGCCGCCCATATCGAGCAGTTCGTCGTGGTGCTCATGTTCCCTGGCCTCGGCGGCCGCCGCGATCGCGCGGCGGGCGGTGCCGGTGTCACCGAGCCGCGCGGCCGCGCGGCCGCGATGCAGGTGAAGCTGGGCCGCGTTCGGCCCGCAGGTCAGGTAGTCCAGGCCGCTGGCCGCGTAGTCGCGGCTCGGCCCGGGCAGGCCGGCCCAGTAGGTGATGCTGGCCTGCTCGTTCCGCAGGTGGGCCAGGAGCGGGCCATGGCCGATGATCGTGGCGTACGCCCAGCCGGCCCGGGCCAGTTCCCCGGCCGCCGGCCCGTGGCCCAGGTCACCGGCGGCCGCGGCCATCAGGCTGTTGACCAGGCTGAGCAGGAAGTACAGCTCCGCCTGGTCATGCGGCCACAGCCGCAGGTCCAGCGCGGTGTGAATGTCGGCCCGGACCTGGCGCATCTGGCGGAAGAGGGGGAAGGCCTCGCCGGTCATGTAGGCCAGGGACAGCCGGGCCACCTCGGTGCGCATCAAGTCCAGGGTGGTGTCGCCGACTTCACGCCGGGCGGCGTGCTCGGCGTGACGGAGCGCGTCGTCGGCCGCCATCAGGACCTCCGCCTGCGGCCCGGGGCCGTCCCGGCCCGCCCAGCCCGCCCGGCCCGGAGTTAAACCGCCCGCGCCTGCTGCGGCCGGAGCGCCGGCGGATGCGCCGTTCGGGGCCGCGGCGCCCGGCCTGGTGCCGGTGGCCGCGGCCGGCGCGCTGAGCTCGCTGATCACCAGCCGGTCCGCGGGCCGCAGCCACGCCTGATCGGCGTCGTCGACCAGGCTCGGGACCGTGGTGGCGTAGGCCCGGGCGAGCAGGGACAAGATGTAGGGCGTGGGCTTGCGGCCGGTGGGCTCGCGGCCGCTGCCGGGGCGGGCCTCGCCCGGCCATTCCTCGTATTCGCAGAGGTGGGCCGCGGTCATGCCGGCCTTGCTGTCCGGGTCGAGCCCGTCCCGCGCGGCCAGGCCGTTGATCCGTTCGGCGGCCTGCCGGAGTGTCCAGCCGTGCGCGTGCCGCCAGGCCTTCCGGGGCCGCATCCGGTAGCGCCGGCCGAACTCGGCGGCGATGGCGGCGTCCAGGACGCCGGCCGCCCGCATCCGCTGGCGGAGGTCGTTCTGCTGGGCCCGCCCGCTGAGCCTGGAACCGGCCACGGCGACTTATCCCTCCAGTGACTGGCCGCCGGTCCCGGATCGGCCCGGCTGCGCTGCGTTCGGGGTGGTTAACCGCATGCACACAAGAATCACATATTTCTGTCCGGAAATCCCACAATGCGAACTTTCCGGGGCGTTTCATCCGCGGCTTTACGGGCCCGCGGGCATGGCGTTGCCCCTAATCGGGCAATGTCATGGCAATGCCGGGGTTACCCGGCAATGTGATGCGCGGTTACGCTGCATGTGCTCCATATCCGGACAGTGCGCGAACCTGGCCATCTGGAGGTTCCGGATGATTAGCCCGTACGTGCGCCGGCTGCGGCTGGCCAGGGAACTCCGGGCGCTGCGCATTCAGGCGGGCCTGACCCATGAGCAGCTGGCCAAGAAAATCGGGCAGTCCCGGGCGCAGATTTCGCGGCTCGAGAACGGTCATGTGGTCGACCAGGCCGACATCCTCAGCATCCTGGACACGCTGGGTGTCGACGGCGACCGGTGGACGCAGGTCATGACGATCGCCCGGGAGGCCGGGGAACGCGGCTGGTGGGAGTCGCTGCGGGGGATGGGCGTGCGCCAGGCGCTGTACGCGGACCTGGAAGCCGGGGCCACCACCATCCGCGAGTACCAGCAGACGTTCCTGCCCGGCCTGCTCCAGAGCCCGGGCTACGTCCGGGCGCGGATCGAGTCCGAACTCGAGCCGATGACCGGGACGGCCGAGGGCGTGCTCACCGGGCGGCTCGGCCGGCAGCGGATGCTGCGCCGCCCGGGCGGGCCGATGTATGAGGTGATCATCGATGAGATGGCGATCCGCCGCCTGACCGCGCCCGCCGATGTCGTCCGGGAGCAGCTCAGCCACATCGTCACGGTGGTGAACGGGGCAGCCAAGCTCTCGCTGCGCGTCCTGCCGATCAAGGCCGGCATCGAGGGTTTCGCCGTGCCCCGCTCCGCGTTCGCGATGTACACCTACGCCGATCCCGGTGATCCGGTCGTCGTCGCGATCGACACCGTGACCGACGATCTGGTGCTGACCGCCGACGACGCCGTACACCGGTACAGCGAGCTTTACCGGCGCCTGCGGGAGGCGGCGCTGACCGGGGAGGAGAGCATGGATCTCCTCATCGCGGCGGCGGGTGCCCGGGCCAGCCGGTAGGGCCCTGGCCAGGGCACCGATAGCGGCCCGGCGGGGCCCCGCGGCGCCGCGGCCCCGGGCGGTGGCCAAATACTCCTGCCCGATTAGTGACGTGCGGGCCTGGAAAGTCGTTATTGATACATGGGGACCGTTAGACAGCAGTGATCGAGGCTGGCTCCCGCATCGGCAGATGCGTATGGGGGAGACGGTCTCACGGGACAGGAAAGGGGGAATGCAATGCGAGCCGAATCCATCTACGGCGGCTGGCGCACGTCACGTCACAGCGGCAGCAGCGCCAACTGTGTCGAGGTTGCCGCGGCCGGCTGCGCCGTCGCGGTCCGTGACACCAAGCAGCGCGGGCGCGGGCCGGTGCTGGAGTTCACCGACGCCAGGTGGCGGGCGTTCATCGAGGCCGCCAAGAACGGCGCGTTCGGCCGCTAGTCCGGCCGGGTGCCGGTCCGTGCGGCCGTGGGGCCGGAGCCAGCTGGCGGGCGGCTCCGGCCCCACGATGTCCCGTCTGGATCCCCGTGCAATTCCGCCGGAGACACTTGCGTCTGGACAGCTTCCACTTGATACTGAGAAACATCCCGCATTCTGGACTGTTCAGTTTGGTGGTCTGCGCAGGCCAGCGGCCAGTTCTGACATAACCGGCAAGTCAGACAAATGCGCCAGGCACCTGCGGGATTTCGCGCAAGTGCGCGGGAAGCACTTGCAGTACCTGGTATACGAATCCATACTGGGAACGTTCAATGAGTATGGACAGTACAAAGACTCGGTTAGCCCGATCAACCGGTCAGTGCGCGCAGATGCCGTAAGGGGTGACACATGGTTCACGCAGACGGCTCCGCACCTCACGACGCAGAAGCCGGTGAATCGCCACAGGGGACTGATGAGGCTGACCCAGCCAGTCCGCCCATGCGGTGGCGCCGGCTCTTCCGCGGCGAAAAGCACGAGCTCCAGCGACTCCGCCGCTGGCTGGCCGGGCTGCTGCCGGACCGGCCCGCGCGCGATGACCTTCTGTCGGTGGCGGTCGAGCTGGCCACGAACGCGATCCAGCACACCGCGAGCGGGCAGGGTGGCTGGTTCACCGTCGAGGTGGCCTGCCACGGCCCGGCGGTCCGGGTCGCCGTGGCGGACGGCGGTGCCGCGGCCGGCCCCCGCCTGAACGACGACCCCATGAGCGATTGCGGGCGCGGGCTGGTGATCGTCCACGCGCTGTCGCTGTGCACCGGCGTGTCCGGTGGCGAGCAGGGGCGGACGGTGTGGGCCGAGATCCCGTGGGCTCCTGAGCCCGTGGCCCGGCCGGATACCGCGCCGGACGGGGGCCGCCGGTCAGCCGATGGTCGTCGCGCGGAACCGGAAGCTCTGCTCTCCCTCCTCCACAATGGCGGTGGCGAAACCCGCGGCCAGTAGCCGGTCCGCCAGGCTCGCCGGGTCGACCGGCAGATAGATGTCGCCCTCGTGCAGCTCCCGCCGCGACGGGGTCTCGGGGCTGTCGGTACCGGCCAGGAGGCCGCCGGGGCGTAGCACCCGGCGTACCTCGGCCAGCAACTTGTCCTGCAGGTCCGCGGACGGCACGTGATGCAGCATGGTGAACATCACCGCCCCGCTGAAGCGGCCCTCCTCGAACGGCAGCCGCGTGCCGTCGCCCCGCACGACCTCGACGTTCGTCCCGGCTAGGCGCTCGGAGAGCTGGCCCGCCAGGTCCTCGTCGATCTCGACCGCCGTCAGCCGGGCCACCTGCCCGCGCAGCACGTCGGTCGTCAGGCCCGGTCCCGGTCCCACCTCGAGGACGTCGTCCCCGAGCTGGTCGCCGGCCAGCGCCCAGGGCAGCAGTTCGTCCCGCACATACTCCGCCCACTCCGGGCTGGAGCAGATCCGCATATGTTCCTCGTTCATCCCGCCATCCTCCCCCCTCACCGCCGCCCGGGCACCCCCACAACGCGCCGGCGCCCGACCCAAATCGGAGGGACCTAGCCTGGCCGGACGGCGGGCGGGCTACGGGCGGGCGAGGAGGGCGGCGGCGTCGTCGGCGATGGCCATCTCCCGGACCTTGTAGTGCATCTTCTTGCCGGTCGCCGTGACCGGCAGGCCGGAGACGAACCGGTAGGCCCGCGGCCGCTTGTAGGTGGCCAGCATCGGATGGGCCTGGCAGTGCTTGTCGCACTCCTCCGGGGTCAGGCCGTCGTCGGCCGCGACGACGTAGGCGACCACCAGCTCACCCCAGCGCGGGTCGGGCAGGCCGACGACGGCGCAGTCGCGGACCCGCGGATGCTCGTTCAGCACCTCCTCGACCTGGGCCGGGTGCACGTTCTCGCCGCCGGAAATGATCATGTCGTCTTTGCGGCCGACGATCGTGACGTACTCGTCGGAATCCCAGGTCGCCAGGTCACCGGTGTAGAGCCAGCCGTCGCGGAAACGCTGCGCTTGCTCGGCCGGGTTGTTGGCGTAGGCGTAGCCCGACTTGACCGAGCGCACGATCACCTCGCCGATCTCGGTGCCGTCTTTGGCCGCCAGATCGTCCGGACGCGAGCTTTCCCCCTCGCCGGCCCGGACCACCGCGACGTCGTCGTCGGTGCAGGCGCGCCCGGCCGTCCCGGCATGATCGGGCAGGTCCGCGGGCCGCAGGAACGTGTTCCAGAACGCCTCGGTAGTTCCGTACCCGTTGAAGATGCGGGGCGTCAGCACCTGCTGGAACCTCAGGCAGGCCTGCCGTTCCAGCGGAGCGCCCATGGTGACGATGCCCCGCAGCGTCGACAGGTCCCGGGGCCGGGCCTCCTGCGCGTCGGCCAGCATGACCAGGTTGGTCGGGGCGCCGATGAGGAACGTGATCCCGTGGGCGCTCACGTAGTCCAGGCACAGGTCCGGGTCGAAACGCGGCATCGCGACCGCCTCGGCGCCGGCGTAGAACACCGGGTTGGGGCCGCCGGAGGAGACGCCGCCGCGGTGGAACCACGGCGTCATGTTGAGCGTCTTGTCCTCCGGCGACAGCGGGAAGTGCATGATCACGTCGTGCGCGGTCAGCACCTCGACCAGGCTGTTCAGCGAGACGCCCTTGGGCATGCCGGTCGTGCCCGAGGTGTACAGGCGCGTGGTCTCGTCATAGACGCTGACCTCGGCCGGGGGCGCCGTCACCGGGCGGCCGCTGGCCAGCAGCTCGCCGAACGTGATGGCTCCCCGCAGCAGCGGGACACCCCCGCCGGGGCCGGCCGCCTCGACGGCGACCAGCGCCCCGGGCCGGTGCCGCGCCGATTCGACGGCGGCCCGGGCGGTGTCGGTGATCGCGACGTCGTAGACGTAGGCGGCCGGCCGGGCGTCATCGAGGACGTAGGCCGTCTCACCGGAGGAGAACCGGAAGTTGACCGGTGACCCGATCGCCCCGAGGTGCTGCGCCGCCAGGTAGAGCAGCGCCCATTCCGGCGTGTTGAACAGCTGGAAGACCACGACGTCCCCCCGGCCGACGCCGCACGCCGTGAGCCCCCCGGCGAGCTGCTCGACGTCGCGGCCCAGCTCGGCGTAGGTCCACCGGCGGCCGCTCAGCGGATCGTGCAGCGCGGGCCGGCTGGCGTAGCGGTGCACGTTACGCCAGAAGCCCGACAGGTACGTGAAGTGATGCTCGAAGACGTCCCGGAACGCGGCCGGGTCGTATCGGTAGGGGCTGGCCTCGGTCATCGTCATTCCTCCACGAATCTCTGGCGTGAGCGCCGGGCGTCCTCAGCCGTCGGCGCGGGAAAGCACGGCCACGCAGTTCTGCCCGCCGAAGCCGAACGTGTTGACCATCGCGGTCCCGATCGCCATGGGCCGCGCGACGTTCGGCACGTAGTCCAGGTCGCACTCCGGGTCGGGAGTGTCGAGGTTGATCGTGGGCGGGGCCACGCCGTCCCGCATGGCCAGCGCGCTGACCATCGCCGACAAGGCGCCCGCCGCCCCGATCAGGTGCCCGACCATCGATTTGGGCGAACTGATCGCGACGTTCGCGGCGTGGGAGCCGAACGTCTCGCGGATCGCGGCCGACTCGGTGCGGTCGTTGGCCCGGGTCGACGTGCCGTGCGCGCAGATGTAGTCGACGTCGCCCGGCCCGAGCCCGGACCGCTCCAGGGCCTGGGTCATCGCCGCGGCGGCGTACTCGCCGGACGGCTCCGGCGCGCTGACGTGAAAGGCGTCGCTGGTCAGGGCCCCGCCGGCGATGCTCGCGTAGGCCCGCGCCCCGCGCCGCCGCGCATGGTCGGCCGACTCCAGGACGGCCAGCACCGCGCCTTCGCCGTAGACGAACCCGTCCCGGTCCGCGTCGAACGGCCTGGCTGGCCCGGGCCTCGTCGTTGCGCCGCGACAGGGCGCCCATCGACGACAGGCCGGCGAACATGACCGGGGTGATCGAGGCGTCGGTGCCGCCGCAGACCACCACGTCGGCTTCGCCCGACAGGATCAGCCGCCGGGCTTCGAGGAACGCGTAGATGCCGCTCGCGCAGGCCAGCGCGCTGGCCGTCACCGGGCCGTGCACCCCGAGGTCGATGGCCACCTCGCAGGCGGGCATGTTCGGGATGACCGAGGACACGAAGTACGGGCTGAGCCGCCCGGGTCCGGGCCGGCGATCCGCCGCGTCGCCGACTCGATCTCGCCCATCCCGGCGACCGCGCAGTTGACCACGACGCCGGTGCGGCGGGCGAGGCCGTCGTCGATCACCAGGCCGGCGTCGGCGACCGCTTCCCGGGCGGCGGCCACGGCCAGCTGGCTGAACCGGGCCGAGCGCCGCAGCCGTTTTGTGTCGAGCAAAGCGGCCGGGTCGAACCCCTTGACCTGCCCGGCGATCGTGGTTGGCAGGCCTGTAGCGTCGAAGGCGGTGATGGTATCGATCCCCGATACCCCCTTGACCAGCGCCTGCCAGGTCGCCTCCCGGTCGTTGCCGACCGGGGTGATGGCGCCGAAACCAGTCACGACGACTTGCCCGTTCACATGTCCGTCCTGCTCTCCCGGGTCGGCGATCAGACGACGCGTACCGGGAACGATCTCAGCTTCCTCTCAGCCAGCACGATAGTCCTACCTGCGGGTAAGCCCGGCTAGCCCGCCCCGGCCGCCGCCTGGCCGCCCGAGCGCGAGATACTTTACATTGCGAAATATCTGCCCCTGATGGAAGTGCCGTCATCCAGGCAGGAGGAGCCGTGCGCCTACTGGTGAAGCAAACGGCTGGCCCGCTCGAAGGCGAGCTCGTCATCCCGAGTTCGAAGTACCACGCCCACCGAGCGCTGATCCTCGCCTCCCTGGCCCCCGGGACCAGCCGGATCGAGGGACTGTCGGACGCCGGTCATGTCCGGTACACCATCCAGGCCCTGCGCCGGCTGGGCACCACGATCGACGTAGACGGTGACACGTTCATCGTCCGCGGCGGGCCGTACCGGCCGACCCGGCCGGACGTCTCGGTCGGCAGCTCGGGAACCACCCTGTACTTCCTGACCGGGCTGGCGTCGCTGGCCACGGCCCCGGTCACGATCGTCGGGCAGAAGTACTTCCAGCGCCGCCCGATCGGCCCGCTCCTGAACGCCCTGTCCGGGCTCGGCGTCGAGCTGTCCTCGGCCGACGGCTGCCCGCCGATCTCGGTGCGGCCGCGCCGGCCCGCCGGGGGCACCGTCACCATCTCCGGCACGCTGTCCCAGTGGATATCCGGCCTGCTCCTGCTGGCGCCGTTCGCCACCGGCCGCAGCGTCATCAACGTCGACGGCGTCCTGAACGAGCGCTCCTACATCGACCTGACCATCCGGATGATGCGGCAGTTCGGCCTGCAGGTCGACGTCAGCGAGGACTGGCGCCGGTTCGAGATCGAGCCGGATCAGCAGCCGCACCCGGCTACGGTGAGCCTTCCGCCGGACGTCGGGGCGGCCGCGTTCGGGCTGGCGGTCACGGCCCTTCACCCCTCCGACGTCACGTTCCGCGGCCTGCCCGCGCTGTCGGCCCGCGAGACCGACCACCCCGAGGCCGACCTGCTCGACATCGTCCAGGCCATGGGCCTGCCGATGAGACGCGACCCCGGCGGTACGGTCCGGGTCCGGCACGACGGGATCTCGCTCCGCCCGATCGAGGTGGACTGCCGCAGCGTCCCGGACATGCTGCCGGTCCTGTCGGTGCTGGCCACCTTCGCCGAAGGCACCAGCGTGCTGGACAACGTGGCGCACGTCCGGCTGAAGGAGTCCGACCGGGTCTCGGCGATGCTCCAGCTCAACCGGATGGGCGGCCGGCTGGAGCAGCACGCGGACCGGCTGATCTGCCACGGAGTCGGCGGCCTGACCGGCGCGGACCTGTCCTCGTTCAACGACCACCGGGTGCTCATGTCCCTGGCCGTGGCCGCGTCGCGGGCCGAGGGGGAGAGCCGGGCTGA
This sequence comes from uncultured Actinomycetes bacterium, assembly GCA_963718475.1. Classification (GTDB taxonomy): domain Bacteria; phylum Actinomycetota; class Actinomycetes; order Streptosporangiales; family Streptosporangiaceae; genus CAVQZM01. The sequence goes on from CAVQZM010000062.1 coordinate 16,348, forward strand.
CCTACCCGAACGCCTACCGCATCTCCTACCCGCGGTTCCTGCACGAGATGAACGCCGTCGGCCTCGAGATGTCGATCGAGTCCGCGGCGCCCCGCCCGGCCCGCGCCGCCCGGGCCACGCCGCCGGCGCCGAGGGCCGTCTCGCCCGCCCAGGCCGCCGCCACCCCCATCTCCGAGTGGGTGCGCCGGTGGGCCCGCGAGCGCCCGGGCCAGACGGCCGTCGTCGACGTGGGCACCGAGGGCGCCGAGGGCCGGGGGACTGCGCACCTGGACCTGGCGGGAGCTGGACGCGCAGGCCGATTCGGTCGCGATGCTGCTGCTCGAACTCGGCGTGCGTCCCGGTGAGCCGGTCGCCTACCAGCTGCCGAACTGGGGCGAGTTCGTCGTGATCACGCTGGCCGTGCTCCGGATCGGCGCGGTGTGCTGCCCGCTTATGCCGATCTTCCGGGAGCGGGAGATCGCCTTCATGCTGCGCCGGTCCCGCGCCCGGGTGCTGTTCGTGCCGGGCCGTTTCCGCGGGCGGAACCATCCGGCCGAGGTCGCCGGCCTGCTGGCCGCCGAGCCGCGCACCCTGGAGCACATCGTCGTGGTCGGCCCGGAGGCGCCGCTGCCGGACGGCTCCCTGCTGTCGGGCAGCGGGCCGCGCTGGCACAGCCTCGCGGCCGCCGCCAGCCTGCAGGTCGTGGACCGCGCCGCGCTGGACGCGCGGGCCCCGGCCGCGGACGCCCGGGCCCAGCTGCTGTTCACCTCGGGCACGTCGGGCGAGCCCAAGGGCGTCCTGCACCGGATGGACGCGCTGACCCGCGCGGCGGCCATGGAGGTCCGCCACCTGGGGCTCGGTGACGCGGACCGCATCTTCATCCCGTCGCCGCTGGCCCACCAGACCGGATTCCTCTACGGCATGTGGCTGTCCTTCATCATGGGCGTGCCGCAGATCCTGCAGCCGGTGTGGGACGGCCCGGCCGCCGTGGCGGCCCTGCGCCGCTGGAACGGCACGTTCGTCCAGGCGGCCACGCCATTCCTCGCCGACCTGGTCCAGGCGGTCGAGGACGCGGGTCAGGCTCCCGAAGCGCTGCGGATCTTCGTCGCGACCGGCGCCGCGGTTCCGCGTGGCCTGGCCGAGCAGGCCACCCGCGCCCTGGGGGCCGCCGTGTGCGGCGCGTGGGGCACGACCGAGACCTGCCTCGGCTCGCTGGCCGCGCCCGGTGACGAGCCGGCCATGACCTGGGGCTCGGACGGGCGCGCGCTGCGCGACGTAAACCTGCGGGTCACCGGCGACCACGGGAATGTCCTGGCGCCCGGCCAGGAGGGGAACTTCGAGGTGCGCAGCCGCACCCTGTTCGAGGGCTACCTCGATCACCCGGAATGGACCGCCGAGGCGATGACCCCCGACGGCTGGTACCGCAGTGGCGACCTGGCCATCATCGACGAGTCGGGGTACGTGCGGATCACCGGGCGGGTCAAGGACGTCATCAACCGGGGCGGGGAGAAGGTCCCGGTGGCCGAGATCGAGCAGCTGCTGCACAGCCACCCCGTGGTCCGCGAGGTGGCGATCGTCGCCATGCCGGACGAGCGGCTCGGCGAGCGGGCGTGCGCGTTCGCCGTCGCCGGGCCCGGCTTCGACTTCGGCGAAATGCAGCGCTACCTGGACGCGCAGCACGTGGCCAAGCAGTATTGGCCTGAGCGGCTCGAGCTGATCGAATCGATGCCGCGCAACCCGGTCGGCAAGATCAAGAAGTTCGTGCTCCGGGAGCGGGCACGGGAGCTGGGCGAGGGGTGAGGGTGAGCATCGACGAGGCGGCGTTCGGCGAGCTGAAGGCCGAGATCGAGGCGTTCGTGCGGGGCCCGGGGGAGGAGTACGCGGCGGAGATCGAGCGCACCCACGCCGTCCCGCCCGAGCTATGGCGGGATCTGCGCGAGCGCGGCTATCTCAGCCTCGCCGCTCCGGAAGACTACGGTGGCCGGGGCATCCCGTTCTCCCGCTACCTGGAACTCGTCGAGCTGGTTTCCATGTCACACGCGTCCGTTCGGATGATTGTGCATGTCTGTAATGGCATCTGGCGGGCCATCGACGCGTTCGCGACGACCGAGCAGCGCAAGGCGTTCGTGCTGCCCCAGGTGGCCGGGGACATCAGGATCGCCTTCACCCTCACCGAGCCGACCGCAGGCACCGGCGCCGACCTGCGCTCCAGCGTCGTGCGCGAGGGGGACACCTATTACCTGTCCGGGCGCAAGCACCTGATCACGTTCGGCGTGACCTGCGACTACTGGCTGCTGTTCGCCCGGCTGGAGGGGACCCGCGGCAGCGACGGCACGGTCGCGCTCATGGTCGACCGGAATTCTCCGGGCGTGACGGTGGAGGCGATGCCGGAGACCATGGGCGTCCGCGGCACCGACCACGCGCGCCTGCTGTTCGAGCGCACGCCGGTGCCGGTGGCCAGCCGCCTCGGCGAGGAAGGCCAGGGGCTGGAGGTCGCGCTGGGCGGGTTCCTCACCCCGAGCCGGATTTCGGTCGCGATGAGCTGCGTCGGGCTGGCCCGGCGGGCCCAGGAGCTGGCCGTCGAGCACGCGCGGGTGCGGGAGACCTTCGGCAAGGTCCTCGCCGCGCGGCAGGCCATCGCGTTCGCGCTGGCCGAGAACGCCGCCGACATCGAGGCCGCCCGGCAGCTCACCCTGCACGCCGCCCGGCAGTGGGAAACCGCCGATCCCGCGGCGGGCACGCTGTCCTCGATGGCCAAGCTCACCGCGGTCGACATGCTCACCCGGGTCACCGACAAGGCCCTTCAGGTGCACGGCGGGATCGGCTACTGGGAGCCGAACCCCATCGAGCGGATCTACCGTGACGCCCGCGCGCAGCGCTTCGAGGAGGGCACGAACGAGATCCAGAAGACCGTGATCGCCCGCGACATCCTGGGGACGGCCCGGTGACCGGCAACGAAGGTTTCCAGGGCAAGGTCGCCCTCATCACGGGCAGCTCCCGTGGCATCGGCCAGGCGCTCGCGCTGACCCTGGCCCGCGGCGGCGCGTCCATCGTCATCAACTACAAGAAGAACGCCGAGCTGGCGGACAAGACGCGGGCCGAGGTCGAGCAGGCGGGCGGGCACGCGATCACCGTCGCCGCCGACGTGGAGCAGCCCGAGGAGATCGACCGGCTGTTCGAGGCCGCGGCGCAGGAGTACGGCCGGCTCGACTTCTTCGTCAGCAACGCGGCGGCCAGCTCGTTCAAGCCGATCATGGAGCTGAAGCCGCATCACCTGGACCGGTCGTACGCGATGAACGTGCGCGCGTTCGTCCTCGGCGCCCAGCGGGCGGTGCCGCTGATGACCGGCGGCGGCCGGATCGTCGTCCTGTCGAGCTACGGCAGCACCCGCGCCTATCCGACCTATGCCAACCTCGGCGCGGGCAAGGCCGCGGTCGAGGCCTGGGTCCGCTACATGGCCGCCGAGTTCGCCCCGCGCGGCATCAACGTCAACGGCGTCAACGGCGGCCTGATCGACTCGGACTCCCTGGAGTACTTCTACAACGTGCCCGGGATGGCCCCGATGTCCACCGTGCTGTCGAAGATCCCGAAGGGCCGGCCGGGGACGGTCCAGGAGATGGCCGACACGGTCGCGTTCCTGCTGTCACCGGCGTCGGAGTACATCACGGGCCAGACGATCGTGGTGGACGGCGGCCTGTCGGTGGTGGCCCCGCCGTTCCCGGGGGACCTGACCCCGCCGCTCGCCCCGGATGCCTGGGACGCGGGGGACGCGCATGGAGGCTGACTGTTATTTCCCGGACGGCGTTCCGCTCGCGGAGGCCGGCGTGGCGGCGCGCCACGCCGAGCAGGCTGGTTTCGGCGCCATGTGGCTCACGGAGACCCGGCACAATCCGTTCCTCGCGTGCGGCGCGGCCCTGGCGGCTACGGACGTGATGCGGGCCGGCACCGGCATCGCGGTCGCGTTCCCGCGCAGCCCGATGGTGACCGCGCAGGCCTCGTGGGACCTGGCCGAACTGGGCCGCGGCCGGTTCGTGCTCGGCCTCGGAACCCAGGTCAAGGCGCACGTCGTCCGGCGGTTCTCCGCGCCGTTCGACCAGCCGGTGGCGCGGATACGCGAGTACGTGCACGCCCTGCGGGCCATCTTCGCCGCGTTCCAGGGCACCGCCCCGCTGCGTTTCTCCGGCGACTTCTACAACTTCTCGCTGCTGACGGAGTTCTTCAGCCCGGGGCCGTCCGGCTACCCGGACATCCCCATCTGGGCCGCTGCGGTTGGCCCGGCCATGCTGCGGATGGCCGGGGAGTGCGGTGACGGCGTGTTCTTCCATCCGCTCAATTCGGCCGAATACCTGCGCGCCACGGTGCGTCCCGCCGTGGCGGCCGGGGCGCGGGCCGCGGGCCGCGAGCCCGGCCAGGTGACGCTCTGCTGCCCGGTGTTCACCGCGGTGGGGGACACGCAGGAGGAGATCGACCGCCAGCGGGCGGGGATCGCGCGGCAGATCGCGTTCTACGGGTCGACCCGCACCTACCGCCCGGTCTTCGAGGCCCACGGCTGGGGTGAGGTCACCGGCGAGTTGCACACGCTGCTGGCCCGGGGCGACACCGACGGGATGACGGCGCTGATCACCGACGAGATGCTGGACGTGTTCAGCGTGACGGCGACCTGGGACGGCCTGGCCGCGGCGCTGGCCGGCCGGTACGGCGGGCTGGTGGACCGGGTCGCGCCTTACGGCACGGATCTGCGCCCGCCCGAAACGCGGGACCGCTGGCGCGACGTTACGGCCGCGCTGCGCGGGGCCTAGCTGCAAGGTGCCGGGCCGACGACGGCTACAGGTCGTCGGGCAGCAACCGGAACCACTCATGTCGGGTAAGAGGCTTCAACGCACGAAAGTCACGGCGGTCAAGCGTCAGCACCACGTCGGTCCGGTACTCGGCCGCCAGCGCCACATTTACCGCGTCCGCCAGATCGAGATCTTGACCGGCATACTGCCGCTGGACCAGACGCGCCGTGTTCAGGATCTCCAGACTGGTCTCCGGAAGGTGGAACCGCAGCCGCTGGGCTTGCCCGAGAACAAAATCGATGATCGCGGTTCGCGCGTCCGAGCCGAAACGGGCTTTCGCTACGTGGTCGACCTCTGCGAGCACCAACGGTGAGACGATGACGGTGCCCGCATCCCGCATGACATTCCGGCACGCCGCGGACTCCCGGGCCTTGCGGTCAGACGCGGCAATGATGCCCGAAGTATCGGCGATTACGATCACCGGTCGGCGGCTCCCCGGGAAACAGCTTCGGTCACCTGCTCGCTCGTGGCCGTCTCGCCTGTCCCGTCGAAGGTAGGCCAGTCAAACGAGTCGTCCCAAACACGGTTGCTCATAGCCGCCAGGTGGATGCCTTCCCGGATGATCTCTGCCTCCGGCACGCCACGGCGCGCAGCGATTTCCTTGATGAGCGCCAGGTCATCAGAATCGGCGTAGACATTGGTTCTCTTCAAAGACATGTACCAATGCTAACACACGTACATATCTGTGCCTGACGTACAGGTGCGGCACGCCCACCTCGGCGCATTCGCCGCCGTTGCTGAGTGGTGGCCGGGCTAAGCATCATCCCGGCCATGATCGGGGCCCGTCGCCCCGGGGCCAGGGTCCTCCAGTCCGGGACCGCCTGACCTCGGTCACGCCAGGGCGGAGTCGCATGCCCGGGCCGCCCGCCGGACGCGCCCGCCGGCAGGAGTCCCATGATCGTGGTTACTTTTCCGCTCACCGCGCCCCGGAAGGTTCATGATCGTGTGTTGTTTGCCGCCAAATACGACGTTTTTGCCGCATCATCATGGCCGGATGGGCTGAGCGGGTGCGGGGCCGGTGTGGTCTGCGGGGTTGTGTGGAGCTGGGCTCGGCGCGCTCGCTCACGGGAGGGCGGGCTCGGCGCGCTCGCTCACGGGAGGGCGGGCTCGCGCTTGGCTTACGGCAGGGCGGGGGGCCGGGAGCGGGATGTCGCGCAGGCCGCGCAAGGGGAGAAGAACAGCCACAGGCCGGCCGGGCAGCCGCCGATGACCGCGGCCCACAACGTGACCCCGCGGTCGCTCAGGACCACCTGGTGTGGGGGCGCTCCTGGAGCGTGCCGTCGACGATGAGGTCGACCTTCTCGTTGTAGAAGGCGACCAGGTTCTCGATCTTGGGGATTTCCGGCAGCGGCGCCGGGTAGGCCCAGGCGCCGTCCTCCAGCCGCTCACCGCCGGCCTTGATCGACCAGTAGACGGCCTCGCCCTTGTACGGGCAGCGGGTCCGGGTGGGCGACGGGACCAGCAGGTCCGGGCGGACGTCCAGCTTGGGCAGGTAGTAGCGGGTCGGCAGGCCAGTCTCGAACAGCAGCCGGGGCCGGCGGCTGTCGGCGACGACGGTGCCGCCCAGGACGACCTGGACGTGCCGTGAGGAGTTGAGCACGTCGACGCGGTGGTACGGGTCGCGCGGATGGACGAACACCTCGTCGTCCTCCTCGAACCACGCGTCGGCCTTGTCCCAGTAGAAGGCGGCGTAGTCGGCCAGCTCGGGAACGGCGTCGATCGGCTTCGGATAGAACCAGACCGCGTTTTCCACCGTGCGGTCGCCGATGACCACCGAGTAGTAGCTGGCCTCGCCCTTGTACGGGCAGGTCGTGTGGTGATCGGTTTCCCGCAGCAGGTCCATGCGCAGGTCGGCGAGCGGGATGTAGTAGACGGGAAGGTGTCCCGTCTCGAACAGGTAGACCGCCTGGGTGCTGTCGGCGACGGCGTCGGCGCCGAAGAAGACGCGAATGCGGCGCGGACAGGGCTCGAGGCGGACCCGCGGCTGATCCTGCTGCGGACTGTGGGGCATGGCTGGCCTCCGTTCCGGCGGACCGCATCACGGGCCGCGTGACGAGTCTCTTATTGCTGAATTGGGCCGCGGGCCGGGGTTATTCCGGGCCCGCGCCGGCCTCCCGCCCGGGCCACCTCGCGGCCCGCTAACCACGTCAGCCACACCAGGCACGCGGATCGGAGAAAAGCGCCATAATGCGCTCTGTGCATTTGCACAGAGCATCTGTACAGTGCATTTATGTGAATCATCAACGAAGATGGGTCTCACGGCGGCAAGCGGTAACATCGGGGGAGTGCCGCCGTCGGCGCCGGGAGCCGTTGCCACCTGGGGATGCTCGATGACACGAGACGTACGTAACGACGCCAGCGACGCGGTTTCGCGCCCGCGCCGGCGGGAGGGGCGCGAGGGACTGCGGGCGCCCGGCCCCCAGGCGCCGGCCGAGCCCGGGATGGACATCGGCATCCTCATCACGATCCGGGCCCTCCTGCCGAATCTGGCCCCGGTCGAGCGGCGGGTGGCGCAGGCGGTGCTGGACGACCCGAGCGGCGCGGCCCGCCAGTCGATATCGGAACTGTCGCGCTCCTGCGGCACCTCGGCCACGACCGTGGTCCGGTTCTGCCGGGCGATCGGGCTGCGCGGCTATCCGGAGCTGCGGCTGGCGCTCGCCGCGGCGGTGGCGCACGATGACGCGGGAGCGGTCGCGGCCGCCTCCAACGACATCGACCCGGACGACGACGCCGCCACCATCGCCAAGAAGATCGCCTACGCCGACGCCATGGCGGTCACCGACACGGCCAACCACCTCGACGTGGCCACCCTGGTCCAGGTGGTGGGCGAACTGGCCACGGCCAACCGGATCGACATCTACGGCGTGGGCGCGAGCGGGTACGTGGCCCTCGACCTCCAGGTGAAGCTGCAGCGCATCGGCCGGCCCGCGTTCGCCTGGCCGGACCCGCACATGGCCATCACCTCGGCGGCGCTGCGCGATAAGGGTGACGTGGCGGTCGGGCTGTCGCACACCGGGACGACCGTCGACACGATCGACGCGCTGCGCGAGGCGCGCCTGCACGGCGCGGTCACGGTCGCCGTCACCAACTTCCCGTGGTCGCCGATCACCGACGCCGCCGACTACGTCCTGCTGACGGCGGCGCGGGAGACCGCGTTCCGGTCGGGCGCCATGACCAGCCGGATCGCGCAGCTCACGGTGGTCGACTGCCTGTTCGTCGTGCTGGCCCAGCGCGACCTGCCGGCCACCCGCGCGGCGCTGGAGCGCACCTACGCCGCCGCCCAGGCCAAGCGCACCCGGCGGCCCCGCCGGACGGCGGCCGGCCCGCCCGGCCGGGACGACCAGGCGTAATCGGGGCGTACCGCCATCGGCCGTAGCAAGCTGCGCTAATCTCGGCACAGATGTCCCGTGTTCCCGCGAGTTTGGCGCCCGAGCCGGTACCGCCCGCGCCCGGCTCCGTGACCGGCAGCAGATTGGCGTGGCTCGACGCGCTGCGCGGGATCGCCGCCCTCGCCGTGGTCTTCGACCACATGGGCACGCTGGTGCTCCAGCCGGCCCGCAACTTCCTCTACCAGTGGTTCAGCGGCGGCCAGTACGGCGTCTTCGTCTTCTTCCTGGTCAGCGGCTACATCATCCCGGCGTCGCTGGAGCGCAAGGGCAGCGTCCGGGGCTTCTGGGTCAGCCGCGCCTTCCGCCTGTACCCGCTGTACCTGCTGGCCGTCGTGGCGTCGATCGCGGCGTGGCGGCTCGGGCTGGGCCCGGTCCACGGCGCCGAGAACGACAAGCTGACCTGGCTGTACTCGCAGGCCGTGATGATGTCGAACCTGCTGGCCGGCACCGACGTGCCGAACGTCATCTGGACCCTCTCCTTCGAGATGGTCTTCTACCTGCTGCTGACCGCCCTGTTCACCTTCCGGGTGCACCGGCACAGCGCGGGTTACGCCGTGGGCGCCGCGATCGGGGCGGTCGCGCTCGGCGGCATCCTCCCGATGGCGGCGCTGAACCGCACCCCGCTCGGCCCGCGCAACGTCGCGCTCCTGGCCGACGTGGTCGTCCTGGCCGGCCTGGCGCTCGCGGTGACCGGGCGCCGCATCCCGCGGGCGGCCGGAGTGGCCCTGGCCGCCGGGGCCGGCCTGACCCTGCTCCTGTTCAACCAGAGCTACCCGTACCCGTGGAGCGGGCTGACGATCCTGGCCCTGATGTTCACCGGCACGATGCTGTACCGGGCCGAGCGGGGTGAGTTCAGCCGCCGCACGGCCGCGGTCATCGCGGTGGCCGTGTTCGCGCTGACGGTCGCGGCCGGGCTGTGGCATAGCCGAGCCTGGCACATGGCCCCGGCCGCCGCGCGGCAGTGGGACTACCAGTGGGTCAGCTCGCTGCTGCTGGCCGGGGCCACGTTCGGGATCGGGATGGCGGTCCGGCACCGGAAGGTGCCGGCCGCGCTGGCCTGGCTGGGCCTGGTCAGCTACTCGGTCTACCTGCTGCACCCGCTGGTCCTGAACGCGTACCGGGCCATCCCGGTCCTGCACCACTCCCACTCGCTGGCCGTGCAGATCCTCCTGGCCGCGGGGCTGGTCGCGGTCATCCTGGCCGGCTCCGGGCTGAGCTACCGGCTCGTCGAAGTCCCGATGCAGCGCTACGGCCGCCGCGTCGCGCGGGCACTGCAGGACCGGTTCGGGCCCGACCAGATCACCGCCGGCCCCGCGGCCACGGTGCCCAGCCCGGACGCCGGTGCGGCGCCCCAGCCGGTCCGTGAGGCCGGGCCGTCCTAGGTCCGTATCACCCGCACGACCGCCGTGAACAGCGGGACGGTGAACTCGCCCGCCGTGGTCTCGGGCCGCGAGGCCAGGTAGTCCCGGACCTCGCCGAGCATCTGGTCCCGTTCAGACTCCTCCGCGCAGCTCGGCGAGCATCGCCGGATCGGGTTCCACGGCCGTCACCACCGCGCCGGGCCGGGCCAGCGCGGCGGTCAGCTTCCCGGTTCCCGCGCCCAGATCCACGACCCGGACCGGCCGCCCGGCCGTGGACCGGCGCCAGCACCCAGTCCACGGCGCCGGCGGCGTAACCGGGCCGGTGCTCCGCATATGCCGCGGCCACCGCGCCGAAGGAGGACGCCCGGCGCTGGCGCATGCGCTCGGCGTCCGGGCCTGGATCAGGCGGCATGACGGCTCCCCGCAGTCGGCGCTTCCGTCACGATTGTCCCATCGACGGCGGCGGGGCAGTCCGGCCTGAACGGACGGCCGGCGGCCGCTGAAAGAAGCCTTGATCCCGATAGCCTCTTGGTTCATGGGAGGAAATCCGGGGGCCGGCCCGACGTCGCTGTACCGGAAGGTGGCCGGCGACCTCCGGGCCGCGATCTCGGCCGGCGCCTATCCTCCCGGCACCCGCCTGCCGTCCGAAAGCGACCTCGCGGAGCGGTACTCGGTGTCGCGGGGAACGGTCCGGCAGGCGTTCGCCGCGCTGCGCGCGGACGGGGTGATCGCCTCCCGCCGGGGCGCGCGCCGCGTCGTCCTCGGCGGCCCGCGGCTGCAGAGCTTCGGCGAGCTGGCCAGCTTCTCCCGGTGGGCCAGGGCTCTGGGCGAGGAGCCGTGCCGGGCGGGTGGTCGCCATGACGCGGCGGGAAGCCAAGCCGTCGGAGTCCGGGCAGCTCGGCCTGGCCCCCGGCGCGATGATCTACCACCTGACCCGGGTCCGGCTGCTGTCCGGGCGGCCGGTGATGATCGAGCGCACCGCATTCCCCGACCGGGTCGGCGCCCTGGTGGCGGGCATCGACGCCGATCAGGAGTCGATCTACGAGCGGCTGGAGGAACTCGGCGTGGTCTTCGCCGACGCGGAACACGTCATCGACTCGGTCGCCGCCAGCGCGGACGACGCGCGGCTGCTGGACTGCCGGCCGCGGGTGCCCCTGCTCCGCCAGCGGCGCCGCACCACCGATCCGTCCGGCGTGCCGCTGGAGTGGTCCGAGGACCGCTACCTCGGCTCCGCGGTCGCGTTCACCGTGCACAACTCGGTCGCGGCCAACGCGCTGTCCCGGGTGCCCTCACGCCCGGACGCGTAGCAGGCTGGCCAGCAGCGGCCGGAAGTGGCCGAAGTCCGGCCCGGTGCCGGCCGGGTCCTTCGCCGCCTCGTCCCACCGCCGGACGGCTACGGCCGCCGCCGCATGCGGCCGGGCCTCGAATATCGCGGCCTCCGTGGCATCCATCGGGCCGCCCTGAAGCGACAGCGTATACACCGAGGCGGCCGACAGCCGGCCGAAGTAGCCGGGCACGACGGCGCACAGATAGCGCTTGGCCGCCACGTGCAGCCGCACCGGTTCGGTCACGTCCTCGGGAAACCACTGGGCCAGCCAGGCCGCCCCGGTCTCGCCGTGCCGGTTGTCGGTGTCGTCCATGAGGTCGCGGCCGGACGGGCCGGTGCCGCAGATGTGCCCGACGTCGTGCAGCAGCGCGGCCGCCACCTGCGCGGGCGGCGCCCCGGCCGCCTCGGCCAGCGCGCCGGCCTGCCGCATGTGCACCGCCACACTCACCTCCTCGCCCAGGTAGTCCTGCGCCCCCTGGCCGGCGAACAGCTCGCCGATGACCTCGATCGGCCTCACGCTGCCGCCTCCGCTCGCTCCAGTACGGCCAGCGAGCGGGCGCCCGGCCCACCAAGCAGCAGGTCCCCTGACACCGCCTGTACGTCTGTCATTTACTTCCCAGTTGGCTATACAAGTTGGGAATCTGACTATACTGAGCGCGCCTTACGACGGGAGGAAGGCCAGATGAACTCCCCTGCCCGGGTAGTCGTGGTCGGCGGCGGAGTACTCGGCCTGATGCATGCCCTAGCCGCCCGGCGTCGCGGTTCCGACGTCGTCCACCTGGAACGCGAGCCGGACTCGCGGGGCGCGAGCGTCCGCAACTTCGGGCTGGTCTGGGTGAGCGGCCGGGCGGCCGGCGCCGAGCTGGACCTGGCCCTGCGGGCCCGGCGGCGGTGGGAGGAGATCGCCGGAGACGTCCCGGGCGTGGGGTTCCGGGCCAGCGGGTCGCTGACGCTGGCCGCCGGCGACGCCGAGCTGGCGCTGATCAAGGAGGCGTCGGCACTCCCCGACGCCGCGCGGCGCGGGTACGAGGTGCTGGACGCCACGGCGGCCCGCGAGATCAACCCGGCGCTGCGCGGCGACTTCGCCGGCGCGCTGCTATGCAGGCAGGACGCGATCGTGGAGCCGCGGCAGGTGCCCGCGGCGCTGCGGGCCCACCTGCTGGCCATGGCCGGCTACCGGTGGCGGCCCGGCCGCGAGGCGGTCGAAGTGGCCCCGCACGCGGTCCGGGACCACACCGGGGAGTGGCATCGCGGTGACCTCGTCGTCGTGTGCCCGGGGGCGGCGCACACCGGGCTGGCCGGCCAGCACCTGGCCGCCTTCCCCAAGCCCCCGGTGCGCCGGGTCCGGCTGCAGATGATGCAGACGCGAGGGTTCGGCGGGCGGGTGACCACGGCCGTCGCGGACGGCGACTCGATGCGCTACTACCCGGCGTTCGACCTGCCGGGCCGGGCCCGGCTGGGACCGCAGCCGCCGGCCGCGGCGCGGACGAAGGCGCAGTTGCTGCTGGTCCAGCGGCTCGACGGCAGCCTGACCATCGGCGACACCCACGAATACGACGAGCCGTTCCCGTTCGACGTGGACGAGGACGCCTACGATCACCTGCGCGACCGGGCGGTGAGGTTGCTCGGGACGCCGCTCCCGCCGGTTCAGCGCCGCTGGGCCGGGGTGTACAGCCAGGTCACCGGGGACGAGCTGTATCACCGGTCGCAGATCGCGCCGGGCGTGGTCCTGGTCACCGGTCCCGGCGGCCGCGGCATGACCTGTTCCCCGGCCATCGCCGAGGAGACGTTCGATGAGCGCGCCGATCAGTATCGCCTGCCTGGACATGGCCGGCATGACGGTCCGCGATGACGGCATCGTGCTGGACGTGTTCGGGTCCGCCGTCGCCGGGCGCGGCCTGTCGGAGGCGGGGTACGCCCGGGCCATGCAGGACGTCCGGGCCAGCATGGGCCAGTCCAAGATCGAGGTGTTCCGCCGGGTGCTGGGCGACGAATCGGCGGCGCTCGACGCCAACGAGGCGTTCGAGAAGCACTACGCCGCGGTGGTGCGGGCCGGCGAGGTCGCCGCGCTGCCCGGGGCGGTGGAGGTCATGACCGCGCTGCGCGCCGCGGGGATCAAGGTCTGCCTGCTGACCGGGTTCTCACCGGCCACGCGGGACGCGCTGATCGACGCGCTGGACTGGCGCCCGCTCATCGACCTGGCCCTGTCGCCCGCCGACGCGGGCCGCGGCCGCCCGTGGCCCGACCTGCCGCTCGCCGCGCTGCTGCGGCTCGGCGGCGGGTCGGTCGGCGAACTGGCCGTGGTGGGGGACACGCCGAGCGACGTCGAGTCCGGCGTGCGGGCCGGCGCAGGCATCGTGGCCGGCGTCCTGACCGGCGCCGGGGCCCGCGAGGACCTGGAAGCGGCCGGGGCCACGCACGTCCTGGACACGGTGGCCGCCCTGCTGCCGGCGCTAGGCCCGACCGCCTGGATACGGTGGCCGCTCCCACTACTGGGCGTCTGACCGCCTGGACACGGTGGCTGGCCTGCCGTCGCTGGGCGTCTGACCGCCTATCCGGCGACGGCGCCCTATCCGGTCGGCCCGAACCGCTCCACCTTGATCCGCTGGACCGGCATCCCGGCGTCGCGCAGAACGGTCGTGGCGGCGTCGGCGAACCCAGACGAGCCGCAGATGTAGCCGGTGGCGTCCGCGGGCAGCGGCCCGGGCAGGTCGCCGGGGCGCAGGCGCCCGGCCGGGCGGGGCCAGGACGGCGGCGTGCCGCGGGTGTAGACGATCGTCGTTCCGGGCCGGGCAGTTCGTCGGCGTAGTACAGGCTGGCCGGGTCGCGGGCCGACACGACCAGGTGGACCAGGTCGGGCCGGCCCTGCGGCGGGCCAGGCGCAGCATCGCCATGAGCGGGACGACGCCCGAGCCGCCGGCGACCAGCACGGCCGGCGTGTCACCCGGCCAGACGAACCAGCCGCCGATCGGGCCGCGCACCTCCAGTTCGTCCCCGACCATCACCACGTCGTGCAGGAACGAGGAGACCTCGCCTTCGGGCAGCCGCTCCACGGTCAGCTCGATCTCCCCGGAATCGTCCGGTGCGGAGGCGACCGAATAGGAACGAGACGCCGTGTAGCCGTCCGGCGCGGTGAGCCGGACGATGTAATGCTGGCCGGCCAGGTAGGGGGACGGCTCGGTGAGGGCCAGCCGGAAGGTCTTGGCCGTGGCGGTCTCCGGGCGGATCTCGGTCACCCTGGCCTGCTGCCATTTCCCGGGCCGGGAAACAGGCCGGGGCCGCTGGCCCCGCTGGCCAGGCCGCCGCCGAGCTGGTCAGTCACCTTGGTAGCGCTGTTCGAGCCAGGGATCGCCACGGTCGTGGTAGCCGTTCTGCTCCCAGAAGCCCGGCTGGTCGTGGTCGAGCAGGCGGAGCCCGGACACCCACTTGGCGCTCTTCCAGAAGTACAGGTGCGGGACCAGCAGCCGGGCCGGGCCGCCGTGCTCCTGCGGGAGCGGCTGCCCGGCGAACGACCAGGCCACCCACGCCTTGCCGCCAGTCACGTCGGCGAGCGGGAGATTGGTGGTGTAGCCGGTGTGCGACGTGGCCAGCACGTAACTCGCCGAGGGAAGCGGCCGCGCCGCGTCCAGCAGCGTGTCGACCGACACCCCGTGGAACGTGACGCCCAGCTTGGACCAGGTCGTGACGCAGTGGATGTCTCCCTCGATAGTCCGAGCCCGGCAGGGCCGTGATCTCGTCCCAGGTCCAGGTGACCGGCTTCTCGACCAGTCCTTCGACGCCGAAGTTCCAGGTGGCGGTGGGCAGGGTGGGGGTGGCTTCGGCGGTGAGCACGGGCCAGTCCGACCCCACGTCGTACTGGCCTGGCGGCAGCCGCGGATCGCGCGCCCGGCGCCCGCGGAACCCTCTCGTGAACGTCATGTCCCGGCCCCTCCCGTTTTGTTCGGCGCGGATGCCTCCCATGATTCCATCCGTGTCCAGCGGTCCGCCGACGCGTTCCTCCCGGCGCGCCAGGCGGTGCGCCGGGAGGGGCCGGCCGGGTCGGCCGGTCAGCCGGTGTAGGCGGTGAAGATCTTCGTGAAGTCCAGCGGGGACTGGCTGATCTGCGAGCACGCGGGCAGGCCGCTGACGCTGCCGCCGCACGCCTGGTCCCGGTCCACCGACCAGAACGCGAGCCGCCCGAGGTGGTTCTGCTGAGCGAAGCTGACCAGCGTGTGCGCGTCGGCCTCGGTGAAGACCTCGGCCGGGTCGTCGTTCTGCCCGATCATCGGGGTGACGCCGATGTTCGCGTAGGTCATGGACGGCCACAGCGTCCGCGCGTAGGACAGCGTGGCCTGGGCCGCGTCGACCGCGTACGGTGCCCATCTCGGTGCCGCCGCTGTCGAACGTGCCGTAGTAGTCCATGGCCATGCCATTGATGATGTCGATCCTCGTGCCGGCGGACTTGGCCGCGGCGAGGAACGCCTGGCCGTTGTTGTCCGGCCCGGTCGGGTTGACCGGGATCGTCACCGAGACGACCAGGCCCGGGTTGGCCGACTCCAGCGCACTGATGGCCTGGAAGCGCGTGGCATTGTTCGCCGTGTAGGCGATTTCGGCGCCTTCGATGTCGAAGTCGATGTGGGTGACGTGCAGCGTGTTGATCACCGACTGGTAGGCGGCCGTGAGCTGGCTCAGGTTGGTGCAGGAGTCGGCCAGCTCGATCCCGGACGCGCCGCCGAACGAGACGATCGGCTGGGCCCCGTCCGCCTCGGCCGTGGTGATCTCCCCGGTGATCGTCGGGTCGTTGGTGACCGGCAGGGTGTCGCCCCAGATCGGCGTGCAGCCGCTGCCGGTGACGAACGCGGCGCTGAACGCCTTCAGCCCGGCCTGCGTCGCGGCCTGGTTGAGCATGGGCTCCTGGTTGTTGGTCAGGTCGGCGTACGGAGCGACCGCGAAGCTGCCGGGGCTGCCGCCGCCTCCGCCGCCTCCGGATGAGGCGGTGGTCGCGTGCACCGCGCTGGACTGCGGCGACTCCCCGGTGCTGTTGTAGGCGGTCACGGTGAACGTGTAGGTGGTGCCGGCGGCCAGCCCGGTGACCGTGCCGGAGGTCGCCGTGGCGGACGCGGCCTGGGCGCCGTTCTCGTAGACGTGGTAGCCGGTGACCGTCCCGGCCGGTGCCTCGGATTGACGGTGAGCCCGGTGGGCGCGGCCGGGGCCGAGCCGCCGCCGCCTCCTCCTCGGCCGCCGGTGAGCGAGAGGTCGTCGGCGTAGTAGGTGCCCTGGCACCAGCCGGACGTAGACGGTGACGTGTGGTCGAGGCGCCGGTGCTGAACGACGTGGACAGCTGCTGCCAGGACGCCGCGGACCCGGTCCAGGTGCTGGTGTCGCTGGTGCCGGTCCCGCTGTCGCCCAGGAACACGTAACTGCCCTCGCAGCAGGAGAGGTTCCCGGCCAGGCGAAGTCCCGGGCCTTATTAATAGGAAACTTTCCTCTACCCCCCGTCGATGCCGGGCGAAAATGCCTCACCGTTCAAACGCGTCCGCGCCGACGCCGCAGCACCGGCGGCTCAGGGTTTCCATGATCGGGTTGTGTTTCCCGCAGATCCTGCGGGAACACAACCGATACCGTGTGAGCGGGGCGAGCGCGGTGCGTTGGGGTTGGTGTGGTGTGCGGGGCTGTGGAGGCGTGGCGGCGACGGAGCCGGGGCTGCGGGGGGGTGGCGGCGACGGAGCCGGGGGTGGGGGGGTGGCGGCGATGGAGCCGGGGCTGGGGGTGGCGGCGATGGAGCCGGGGCTGGGGAGGCCGTCGGCTGGGACCGCGGGGCGGCGGGCAGCGCTGGACTGGGGGTAGTGGGCGACGCTGGGGCTGCGGGACTGCGGGGCTGCGGGGCTGCGGGACTGCGGGGCGGCGGGTGGCGGGCGGTGGAACGTGGGGAGACGGTCGGCGCGGCGTTTGAGGTGAGGGGCGCGCCTGGGGCGGGTACGGATCGGTGCAGGAAGCGGGCCGTCCCGCCCCGCCCTGAGCCCCCGGGGAGGCCAGCGATGGTGCTCCAGGTGACGCCCGCCGATCGGGCCTCGTTTGACCGGTGCCGCCGGCAGTGGGACTTCGGTGCCCAGTGCCGCCGGAACCTCGAGGCGACCCAGCGTCCCGTCGTCCCGGATCTCGCGGCCGCGCTGCGCGAAGCGCTCGCGGTCTACTACTTCCCCGGCATGTGGGACTGGCAGCGCAGCATCACGCTCCCGCTGGTCGTCCAGGGGTTCGAGCGGAACGTCGACCGGCAGCGGCAGGCCGCCGGGGCGGGAGAGGACGAGGCGCCCTGGCCGGAAGAGCGCGAGATCGGGCGGAACACGCTCAGCCGTTACTTCGCCTGGGCGCCGGAGGTCGACACGTTCTCCCCGGTGCTGGTCGAGGCGGAGTACGAGGCGAACGTGCCCAGCCCGGCCGACCCCGGGGCCGGGCTCGTCACGGCGGCCGGGGAGGTCGTGCGGTACCGGGGGAAGCTGGACATGCTGGCCGTCGACGCCCACGACGCCTACTGGGTAGTCCGGCACCGCGTGGTCACCGGGCCGTGGCCGCCCACCGATGAGCTGCTGGCCGACACCGAGATGCTCACCGCCTGCTGGGCATGGGAGCAGTTCTACCTCGGGATGGCCATCGAGGGGATCATCTACAACGAGCTGCGGCCGGATCCCCGCGCGCCGGGCGAGGCCCGAGCGCACCCGGCCCAGGCCACGCCCCAGACCACGCCCCCGCCACGCCCCAGACCACGCCCCCGCCCACGGCATCGTCTCCGGCCACGCGCCGTTTGGGCTGGCTGCGCGGGCGCCGGGCGGCGGCCGGCCCGCCGCGCCGGGTCCGCCAGCACGAGCCGAGCGGCGGCGGCCGGTCGATCCCGCAGCACCGGCGGATGTACGCCACGGCCAGCACGCCCGAACGGCTCGATGCGATCGAGCAGCGCGTCGGCGAGGACTTCCGCCGCACCTGGCTGCGCCGCAGCCCGGCCGAAGTCGCCGAGGCCGGCCAGCGGCTGGCCCGCGAAGCCGCCGAGATGACCAGCGGCCCGGCGATCTACCCGGAACCCTCCCTGGACAACTGCCCGGCCTGTGAGTTCCTCGACCCGTGCCTGGCCATGTTCGCCGGGCAGGACCCCGAGCCGTTGCTGGCCTCCTCCTACCGCGACCGGCCTCCCGACCTGCCCCTCGAGGGGCGCCTCGGCGGGGGAGCCTGGGGCGTGGGCCGAGGGGCCGCCCCGCCCAGGTTCGGCGGCCGCCGCTGACCAGCCGTTCACCGGGCCGCCCTGGCCGGGGCCGGACATCGGTGCCAAGCTGAGCAAATGAGCGAGCGCGAAGAGCGGGACGGGGTGCCGCTGACCAATCTCGATCAGCCGCTCTTCGACGGGGCGGAGGCGACCAAGCGGGACCTGGTCGACTACCTGGACGCGGTGCGCGACAACATCCTCCCCGTGCTGAAGGACCGGCCGCTGTCGGTCATCCGCGTCCTGCGCGGCCAGGCGCCGTTCATGCAGAAGAACGTGCCCAAGTACACCCCGGACTGGGTCCGCACCGTGCCGGTGTGGGCCGAAGCCTCCAAGCGCGAGGTGTCCTACGCGCTGTGCAACGACCGCCGGACGTTGCTGTGGTTCGCCAACCAGCGGGCCGTCGAGTACCACCCGGCCCTGGTCCACGCGGGCGAGTGGGACCACCCCACCCACCTGGTGCTCGACATCGACCCGCCGTCGGTGGACGCGTTCCCGCTGGCCGTCCGCGCCGCCCATCTGGTCCGGGAGGTGCTGGCCGACGTGGGGATGGCCGGCGCGGTCAAGACCAGCGGGGCCAAGGGCGTCCACGTGTTCGTGCCGGTAGACACCGACGCCACGCCCGATGACGTGGCCGCGGCGACCCGGGCGGTGGCCGCGCGGGCCGAGCGCCTCGATCCCGCGCTGGCCACGACGGCCTACGTCGTCGATGACCGGGACGGCAAGGTGTTCCTCGACTCGACCCGGTCCGGCGGGGCGACCGTGGTCGCCGCGTACAGCCCGCGCCTGCGGCCCGGGACGCCGGTGTCGTTCCCGGTGCCGTGGGATGAGCTGGACCGGGTCGCGCCGGGCGACTTCACCGTCCGCACCGCCGCGGGGCTGCTGGCCGGCGCCGATCCGTGGGACGCCCTGATGCCCGCGCCGCAGCCGCTGGACGCCGGGCTGGCCGAGGAGGGCCACACGATCCCGATCGCCCGGGTGCAGGCGATGCACGAGGGCAAGCGCCGCGCCCGGGCTCGCCTCAGCGACGGGCCGTGACCAGCACCGGCGCCTCCACCACGCTCACCTGGACCGACGTCCCGGGCGGCCGGGCGGCGGCCTCGGCGCTCGGCTGGTCGACCAGGACCGTCACGTCACCGGACAGCAGGACGCTGACCCGGGTCAGCGAGCCGAGGAACGTCGCGATCGTCACGATGCCGTTGCCGTTCGGGACGGCCGTCATCCGCAATCCCTCGGGCCGGACGAGGACGTCCACGTCCGGCCCGGCGGGCGGGTCGCCCTTGACCGGCAGGACCGCGCCGAGGACGCGGACCCGGCCCTCGCCGTCCAGCTTGCCCGGGAGCCGGTTCATGGTCCCGACGAACTCGGCGACGAACGCGGTGGCCGGGTCCGCGTAGAGCTCGCCCGGGACGGCGACCTGCTCGAGCCGGCCGTCCCGCATGACGCCGACCCGGTCGGACATGGACAAGGCTTCTTCCTGGTCGTGCGTGACGAACAGCGTGGTCGTGCCCAGCCGCTGCTGCAGGGAGCGGATCTGCTCGCGGAGCTGCAGGCGCACCTTGGCATCCAGCGCGGACAGCGGCTCATCCAGGAGCAGCACGCTCGGCTCGATGGCCAGCGCCCGGGCCAGGGCGACCCGCTGCTGCTGGCGCCGGACAGCTGGTGGGGGTAGTGCTTGGCGTGGTCGGCCAGGCTCACCATGTCCAGCAGTTCAGCGGCCTGGCCGCGCCGCTGCGCCGCGCCCTTCTTCCGCATCCGCAGGCCGAACGCCACGTTGTCCAGGGCTGACATGTTGGGGAACAGGCTGTAGCTCTGGAACACCATCCCCATGTCCCGCCGCGCGGCCGGGACGGGCGACATGTCCCGCCCGTTGACGATCACCGATCCGCGATCCGCCGACTCGAATCCGGCCACGATGCGCAGGGCGGTGGTCTTCCCGCAGCCCGAGGGGCCGAGCAGCGCCACCAGCTCGCCCGGGGCGATCTCGAGCGACAGCCCGTCGAGCGCGCGGACGGATCCGTAGGCCCGGCTGAGGCCCTGCAGCGAGAGGTGCGCCCCGCCGGAGCCGGAGCCGGCGCCGGCTGGCCGGTCCCGGTGGCCGGCCGGCGGGTTTGGCGGTGTTCGCGGTCATGAGTTCCTTCCAGGGTCTCGCCGGACGACGGAAACAGCGCCACCTGCCCGCCGCCGGTCCGGCGCGCCTGCCGGCGGCCCAGCATCGTGATGGCCAGCAGGAAGATCCAGGTCACGAACAGGGCCAGCAAGGAGGCGGCGACCGAGATCGGCCCGCTGGTCTGGTCGAAGACCACGATCCACACCGGGAACGTCTGGTACAGGTCGAGGCTGGCCATCGTGTACTCGCCGAGGACCAGCGCCACGGTCAGCACCGTGGCCGACAGCAGGGCGGTGGTGAGGTTCGGCAGCACTACCCGCCACAGGGTGGACGGCCAGCCGGCCCCCAGCGAGTTCGACGCCTCGACCAGGGTCTTGAGGTCGAACGCGCGCAGCCCGGCATCGATCGAGCGGTACGCGAACGGCATGGCCAGGACCACGTACACCAGGGCGAGCAGGTAGGGCGTGCCCTTCAGCGCGCCCGGCGCGATCTGGAGTACGCCGACGATCAGCACCACCGGCGGGATCACGATCGGCAGGATCGTGATCCCCTCGAGCAGCCGCCGCAGCCGCGGCAGCCGGAGGTGAACGTAGACCGCGGTGGGCAGCATCAGGGCCAGCGTGATCACGGTGGTGATCACCGCGAGCCGGATCGACAGGCCCAGCGCCGACGTAAAGCCGGCCTGGTGCACGACGGATCGGAAGGAGCCCCACCCGGCGAACCGCAGCGCCGCATACAGGGGAATGGCGAAATAGGCGGCCGCGACGAGCAGGACCACCCACCGCCAGGCGCTGAAGCCCCATCGGGTCCCCGGCGCGCGGGCGGAGCGGCCTCGGTGTGTCCGCTCGCCCCCGGACGGCCCGGCCCGGCCGGTCCCAGCTACCGCAGCCATCGGGCCGCCCTCCGCTGCAGGACCGTGTAGAGCACCATGGCGATCGCGATGATGATGACCAGCCCGAGCCCGAGGGCCTGACCGACGTTTTCCTGCCCGGCGATGACGTTGCCGTTCAGGAACGAGCCGATCTGGATCGAGGTCAGCGGGATCGTCCCGCTGGTCATGGCCTCGGCGGTGGCGTAGGCGGACAGGGCGCTGCCGAACAGCAGCAGCACACAGCCGAGGAACGACGGCAGCAGCACCGGGCCGCCCACGTACCGCCAGTAGTGCCAGGTCCGGGCGCCCAGGTTGGCCGCGGCCTCCCGCCACGCCGGGCGGAGCCCCTCCAGCGCGGGCAGGATGACCAGCACCATCAGCGGGATCTGGAAGTACATGTAGACCACGACCACGCCGCTGAGGCTGTAGAGGCTGAAGCCGTGGTCGTACGGGTTGAATCCGAGGTCGGTCAGCCACCGGGTGGCCAGCCCGCTCGACCCGAGCGTGGCGACGAACAGGAAGGCCAGCGGCACGCCGCCGAAGTTGGCGAAGACCCCGGAGGCGGTCACCGCGACCTGCCGCAGGATGCTGCCGCGCTTGGCCGTCCAGATCGCGTACGCGATCAGCAGCCCGAAGATCCCGGGCAGCACCGACGCGATCACCGACAACTCGATGCTCTGGGCGAATCCGTGCAGGTAGACGCCGTGCGTGGCCGTCTTGACGTTGCCGAAGGTGAAGCCGCCCTTAGGGGACTGGAAGGCGCCGACCGCGACCGCCACCATCGGCAGCCCCACGCCAAGTGCCATGTAGATCCCGAACGGGACCACGCCGGCGATCCGGCGCAGGCCGCGCAGCAGCGACATCGCGCGGGACACCGGCGAGGGTGCGGCCGGGGCCCCGGGGTTCATGCCCGGGGCCCCGGCCGTCATCGTTGTGTCCACCGCTAACCGGTCACGCTCGGCCACTGCTGTGAGACGACCGTTTCCGCCGCCGCCTGCTGCGCCTGGGTCGGGAACGTCAGCGTGGCCGACGGGGCCGGGGGCAGCGACTTGTACGCGGCCTGGTTGACCGTGCCCGCGCTGAGCAGCGTGGGCAGCTCGATCGGCCGGGCCTTACCCGCAAGCCAGAGGTTCTGGCCCACGGTCGAGTACAGGTATTCCTCCCACAGCCGGGCCGCGGCCGGGTCCGGCGCGTACTTGCTGATGGCCTGGTCGTAGTAGGCCGCGTAGTGGGCGTCCGACGGGATCACGATCTTCAGACCGGGAACGCCCGGGCCGACCTCGGACGCCAGCAGGTAGTCCCACCAGACGATGATCGGTGTCTGGCCGCTCTCCATCGTCGGCCGCGCTGGCGGTCACGGGCACGAAGTTGCCCGCCTGGTGCAGCTTCTTGTAGTAGGCGATCCCGGTGCGATGTTGCCGAGCGAGCCGCCGTTGGCCAGCGCCGCGGCGTAGACCGCGGAGAACGCCGCGCTGGCCTGGGTCGGGTTGCCGTTGATCGCGACCTGGTTCTTGTAGGCCGGGCTTGAGCAGGTCCTTGAACGAGGTCGGCGCGACCTTCACCTTGGCCGGGTCGTAGCCGATGGCGACGTAGCCGCCGTAGTCGCCGTACCAGGTGCCGTCGGACGGCCTTGTTGGCCGGCCGGGATGTTGTTCCAGCTCGCCACCTTGTACGGGGCCAGCAGGCCCTCGCTGGTCGGCCTTGATCGCGAACGCGGTGCCCATGTCCAGCACGTCCGGCGCGCGGCTCTGGCCCTTGAGCTGCTGCATCGGCGTTGATCTCGTCCTGGCTGGAGCCGTCCGGGTTGGCGTCGTTGATCTTGATGCCGTACTTCGCGGTGAAGTCCTTCATGATCGTGCCGTAGTTGGCCCAGTTGGCGGGCAGGGTGATGACGTTGAGCTGGCCCTCCTTCTTGGCCGCGGCGACCAGGCCGTTCATCCCGCCGAACGCGGCGACCGACGTCGCCGTGGCCGCCGTGGTGCTGCTGCCGCTGCTGGCGCCGCCGCCGCTGCTGGATGAGCTGCTGCCGCATCCGGCCGCGAATATGACGCTGCCGGCCGCGGCGACGGCCGCGATCGCGTATGTTCCGCGCAAAGTTCCCTCCCGTGCCCGGGCCGGATGGCGGGGCAAAATGCATCAATCTTGGCTAGACCGGCTCACATCATGGCTAGACAAGTTGACCGGAAGGTGACGGGCCAGTGGACGACCGCAGGCTGGCCGGTGGCCCTATTCGACCGGGATTTCCTTGCCGGCCGTGTGGGGCTACTCTCAGGCGCTGAGAACCTCGAGGACCTGCGGCCCGTACTTGGCCAGTTTGGCTTCCCCGACGCCATTGACGCCGGATAGCCCGGTGAGCGTCGACGGCTTCTCCGTCGCGATCTGGCGCAGCGTCGCGTCGTGGAAGATCACGTAGGCCGGGACATTCTGCTCCCGCGCCGCCCCGGCCCGCCATTCGCGCAGCCGCTCGAACACCTTGGCCGCCTCGGGCGTCAGGTCCGGCGCGCTCGCCGCCGCCGTCCCGCCGGCCCGCGACGCCCGGCCGCCGCCGGCCCGCTCGGGCCGTTCGGGCTCGCGCCGCAGCGAGATCTCCCGTTCCTTTCGCAGGACCGCGAAACTGGCCTCGGTCAGCGTCAGCACGCCGAAATCCCCGTAGACGCTGAGCAGTCCCTGCGCCAGCAACTGCCGGGCCACCCCGCGCCACTCCCGGTCGCCGAGCTCGGTGCCGACCCCGAACACGGTCAGCTGGTCGTGCCCGTACTCGGCGATCTTCGGGGTCCGCTTGCCGGTCAGGATGTCGATGACGTGCCCGGCGCCGAACTTCTGCCCGCGCTCTTTGGCCAGCCGGTACACCGCGGACAGGAACTTCTGCGCCGCGACCGTCCCGTCCCACACCTGCGGCGGCGTCGTGCAGGTGTCGCAGTTCCCGCACGAGCCGGCGCGCTCGCCGAAGTAGCCGAGCATCTGGGCCCGGCGGCACTCCACCGTCTCGCACAGGGCCAGCATCGCGTCGAGGTGGGACGCCAGCCGCCGGCGGTGCCCGTCGTCGCCGGGGGAGGTGTCGATCAGCCGGCGTTGCTGCACGACATCGGCCAGGCCGTAGGCCAGCCACGCCGACGACGCGAGCCCGTCCCGGCCGGCCCGCCCGGTCTCCTGGTAGTAGCCCTCGACCGACCGCGGCATGTCCAGGTGGACGACGAACCGCACGTCGGGCTTGTCGATGCCCATGCCGAACGCGATCGTTGCCACCATGACCAGCCCGTCCTCGCGCAGGAACCGGGACTGGTTGGCCGCGCGGGTGCCGGCGTCGAGCCCCGCGTGGTAAGGCAGCGCCTCGACCCCGCTGGACACGAGGAACTCCGCGGTCTTGTCGACCGAAGCCCGGGACAGGCAGTACACGATGCCGGCCTGGCCGGGGTGCTCGGTGCGCAGCAGGTCGAGCAGCTGCTTCTTCGGCTCGTTCTTCTGCACGATCCGGTAGGAGATGTTCGGCCGGTCGAAACTGGACACGAAGTGGCGCGCGTCCTCCAGCCGGAGCCGGGTGGCGATCTCGGCCCGGGTGGCCTGGGTCGCGGTCGCGGTCAAAGCGATCCGCGGCACGTCCGGCCAGCGCTCGTGCAGGGTGGACAGCTCCAGATAGTCCGGCCGGAAGTCGTGCCCCCACTGCGCCACGCAGTGCGCCTCGTCGATGGCGAACAGCGAGACCGTGCCCCGGTCGAGCAGCCGCAGCGCCGACTCGGCCCGCAGCCGCTCGGGCGCCAGGTAGAGCAGGTCGAGCTCGCCCGCGAGGAACGCCGACTCGACCCGGTGCCGCTCGCCCGGGTCCTGGGTGGAGTTCAGGAACCCGGCCCGCACGCCGAGCGCGGTCAGCGCGTCCACCTGGTCCTGCATAAGCGCGATCAGCGGTGAGATGACCACGCCGGTTCCCGGCCGCACCAGCGCGGGGATCTGGTAACACAGCGACTTGCCGCCGCCGGTCGGCATCAGGACGAGCGCGTCTCCGCCGCCGGCCACGTGATCGATGATGTCCTGCTGCCGACCCCGGAACGACTCATATCCGAAGACGCGCCGCAGCACGTCCAGCGGAGCCTGCGTGAGTGCTGCCACGCGCCGATCCTAAGGGGAACCACCGTCAAGCGGTGCGGTCGCCGGGACTGTCACCACGCCTTCGTTCGGTCAAATTCATAGGATCTTTTTGGATGCCGAACGAATGCGTGCGCTGCCTCGCGACATACTGCGGGGCACGTCCAGCGAACGGAGGAGATCGCCGCCATGACCCAGGCACTGGAGCGGCTAACGGTGATCGATCTGAGCCAGGTCATGGCGGGGCCGTCCTGCTGCCAGCTCCTCGGCGACCTCGGCGCCCGCGTGGTGAAGGTCGAGCCGGTCGGGTCCGGCGACCACGCCCGCCAGTCGATGGGCCACCGGATGCCCGGCGGTGAGAGCTCGGCGTTCCTCGCCGTCAACCGCAACAAGGAGGGCATCGCGATCGACCTCAAGCAGGACGCCGGCCGCGGACGCGTTCTACCAGCTCGTGCGGGAGGCCGACGTCCTGGTCGAGAACTTCCGGCCCGGCGTGACCCGCCGGCTGGGCGTCGACTACGAGACGCCTGAGCGGGCTGAACCCGCGCCTGATCTACGCGTCGATCTCCGGGTTCGGCCAGACCGGGCCGTACGCGGACCGCCCCGGGTACGACCTCATCGCGCAGGCCATGTCGGGCATCATGAGCGTGACCGGGGCGCCGGGCGGCGCGCCGGTCAAGGCGGGTGTGCCCGTGGCCGACCTGGCCGCCGGGCTGTACTGCGCGGCCGGCATCCTGGCCGCGTGCCTCGCCCGGGAGCAGACCGGCCGCGGCCAGTACATCGACACTTCCCTGTACGAGGCCGGCCTCGCGCTGTCGGTGTGGGAAACCGCCGAGCTCTGGGCGACCGGCCACGTGCCGCAGCCGGTCGGCTCGGCCCATCGGATGACCGCGCCGTATCAGGCGCTGCGGACCCGGGACGGGCACATCACGGTCGGGGCCAACAACCCGCGGCTGTGGCAGCGGCTGTGCCAGGTGCTCGGCCGCGAGGACCTGCTCGGCGACCCGCGCTTCACCACCAACGCCGGCCGGATGGAGCACCGGGACGTGCTCGCCGCGGAACTGGAGTCGGTGCTCAAGGGCCGGGACAGCGCGGACTGGGAGGCCGCGCTGCTGGCGGCCGGCGTGCCGTGCGGGCCGATCCGCGACTACGAGCAGGTGTGCCGGGACCCGCACACGCTGGCCCGCGAGATGGTGGTGACCATGCAGCATCCCGTCGAGGGCGAGATCCGCGGCCTCGGTCTCCCGGTCAAGCTGAGCGACACGCCGGGTGAGATCCGGCGCGCCGCCCCGGTGCTGGGCGAGCACACCGATTCGCTGCTGGCCGGGCTGGGCTATTCGGCCGCGCAGATCGCCGCGCTGCGGGAGCAGGGGGCCGTGGCATGAGCCAGGCTGACCTGCTGTTCGAGGTCCGGGGTCCGACGGCGACCGTCACGTTCAACCGGCCCGCGGCCCGCAACGCCATGACCTGGGACATGTACGAGCGGCTGGTCGACGCGTGCGAGCGCATCGACGCCGACGACGCGGTCCGGGTCGCCGTGCTCCGCGGCGCGGGCGGGGCGTTCGTGGCCGGGACGGACATCACCCAGTTCCGCGAGTTCTCGACCGCCGAGGACGGCCTGGCCTACGAACGCAGGATCGAGCAGATCCTGGACCGGCTGGAGCGCGTCCGGGTGCCCACGATCGCGGCGGTCGAGGGCTACGCGGTCGGCGGCGGCCTGGCCCTGGCCGCGTCGTGCGACCTGCGGATCTGCGCGCCATCGGCGAAGTTCGGCTTGCCGATCGCCCGCACGCTCGGCAACTGCGTTTCGATGCGCACCTACGCCCGGCTCGCCGGCCACGCGCCGCTGACCATGTGGGCCAGCAAGCAGGCGTTCCGCCGGCTGCGGGACGCCCGCCTGCCGGACGGCGACGACCTCATCGCGGCCTGTTACGGAAGCGAGGACTTCCGCGAGGGCGTGCAGGCCTTCACGGAAAAGCGCCCGGCCCGCTGGCAGGGCCGGTAGGCGTCAATCGCGCCCCGGCGGTCGCACGGCCTAATGTGGCCTGGGTGAGTGATAGCGATGCGATCGCGCGGATCCGGGAGATCTGCCTCGCGCTGCCGGAGGTGGCCGAGAAGCCGTTCGGCGGTCACACGGCGCCGGCGTTCCGGGTCCGGGACAAGCTGTTCGCGACGACCAGCGAGGACGGCGGGTCCCTGACCTTCAAGGGCGGCCCCGGCGTCCAGGAGGCGCTGGTGGCGGCCGAACCTGAGCGGTTCTTCGTCCCGGCCTACGTCGGCTCCAAGGGCTGGGTCGGCGTGCGGCTGGACGCCGGTCACGACTGGGACGAGCTAGCCGAGCTCATCCAGGACAGCTACCGGATGATCGCGCCCCGGCGGCTCGCCGCGCAGGTGCTCCGCCGGCTCGCCCGGCCCGCCCGGCTCGCCTTAGGCGGGGGCCGGGGTGCTATTTGCTCATGACACGTCCGCGGCGCTGACGCTGGCCAGGGACCTGGTCAACACGCTGCGGCCCGGCGATGACCCGCTTGCGGGCGCCGCGTCCCTGGACGAGTTCCTCGGCCGGCATCACGTCACGCCCGCGCGTTCGGCCACGGTGGCTGATCTGGTCGCGGTCAGGGCCCTGCGGCCGCGGCTGCGCGGTCTGTGGGAGGCGTCCGGCCCCGAGGAACTGGCGGGCATCGTCAACGACCTGCTCCGCGACTCCGACGCGCGCCCGTGGCTGACCGACCACGGCGGCGGCTGGGGCTGGCACCTGCACGTCACCGAGCCGGCCGCGCCGCTCGATCACCGGATCGGGGCCCAGGCCGCCTTCGCGTTCGCGGATCTCGTGCGGCTGCGCGAGACCGACCGCCTGCGGCTCTGCGACGCCCCCGACTGCGGGCCCGTCCTCATCGACCTTTCCCGTAACCGCTCCCGCCGTTACTGTGACACCGGCAACTGCGGGAACCGGCAGCACGCGGCGGCCTACCGGGCGCGGAACGCCGCTCAAGCCCGCTGACCAGTGCCGCTGCCCGGCACCGTCGGCCGGTGCCCCTTGGCCCGCATCTGGCCGGTGCCGCCGACCCACCAACCCCGCCGACCCGCCGACCCCCGCCGACCGACCCGCCGACCCACCACCGACCCGCCGACCCTGGAAGGTGATCATGGAAATTGGCAAGCCCGTATCCATCGAGGAGGTCACCGCGGCGCTTACGGGGGTCTGTCAATTTAACCGCCGTGGGTTTTGACCTTGCCCTTGACCTTTGTTTTTGATCTTGTTCTTGATCTTTGGTTTTGACTTTGCCTGGCCTGTGCCCCGTACAGTGCCCGCACGCTGAGGCGGATGGATGTGCGGGGTTTGTGCGGCCGGTTTCTGGCCGCACCAAAGAGAGAGCACCCGGAGGGTGGGCTTAATGGTTCCGCCTTGACGGTTGCGGTGACGAGGGGGCACCCCCGTTAGCCCAACGCAGAACCCAATGCTGGCCTGTCTGGCGCAGCAGGGGCCAGGCTCGTAATGCGCAGGTCACCGCTGACCTCGAACGATCTTCTAAGCTGGTGATCCTGCTACCCAGCGCCGTCACGCACCCCAGCCCCATACCGCCCCGGACCCCGCGGCGGTATGGGGCTGGCGGCCCGCCTGTCCTCGATGATCTCGTTGCACATGTCTATACACTCATTGCAGATCGCCACGCCAGGACCGGCGATCAACTGTTCGACCTGAAGCTGCCCCTTATTGCAGAAACTGCATTTCAGGTTGTCGCCATCCATTGGCGATATCCGTTCATCGCTATCTGACATCACTACCGCCTACGCGCAAGAACAAAACTGGTTCCCCGACCGTAGGCCAGCATACTCCGGTCCAGGAGCGGCGGTGCTCATCCTGGCTCACAGCCCAGCGGCCAGACGCGGACCGAGGTTCAGCTGCACCGCTGCCTGCACAGTTAGCACCGCCGATGGCGTACCGGCCTCCAGATCTCTTACCGTGCATCCTGAAAGCCGCGCTGGGGGATACCGGGGTGAGCGACCTTCCGGGCTTCCGTACAGGCATGAACTGCGGCCAAAGACACACCTGAGGTCGCGGACTGATCTGAACGGATCTAAAAGCTCTCTGCCGCAGCACACTCATTAACAGTGGTTGCTGCCCCTCCATCCATTAATAGTGAGCAGAGCCACATCAACTCCGCCTGACCAGTGCTCCACTGTTCCGGGGGTGAACCCAAGGGGCAAATAGATGCCGTTCTGCCAATATTGCAAGGTGCCGTAGTTGTTACCAGCACAGAAATATGTAGTGCTATTGCTCGTGAAATAGACGGTGCCCGTATTGCCAAAGCATCGGGTCCTGCCGTTGATAGTAATGTGGACCCAGGTTGCTCGCCCGGTGCAGGACGCTTCTTGGATATTAGGTGTCATTCGGACGGTGACACTATTGACATGTGCGGCTGGGCCGTGGCCACCGATCTGGGCTGTGTCGGCCGACGCGGCCCAGGCGGGAGCGGCTGCCATAAATATTCCCAGCACCGCGAGCATTAAGGCGATCCGCAGCCTAGCTACATTCGTCCTCATTTAGGTTTCTCCTTCTGATCGTTCCTAGCGTTCCCTAAGCCTCCGCACGTGTTATGAACCTAGGCGCTTTAACTATCCGTCCCGTCAATCGCTACGTCAAGGGAAGCTAGGGACCAGATCGAGCTGTGAGCATGATCTCGACCGGATCCACAGCAACGTAAAGTAACGACGTTACTGTGCGTAATGTGTCTCTCAGAGCCTTCCAGATGCTTCGTGATCATCATCGCGGCAGTGTTTGCCGATGTCGCAGCAAGCCCGCTCATTGGGTTTTCGGAAATCAGAGTGCCGTGTCAGTGACCTTCCCTGGGCAAAGCTAATTGACTGGTAGTTAGATTGGTTACCGACAGGCAGCACGCGGGTGCAAGTGTGGGTCTCTCACCCGAACCCGCCGGAAAAGCATCTATTACTCCCGGCCCGCGGAACCCCCTGGTCAGCCGGGCCAGGCGTCATACCCAGAACCCAAAATCGAGGCCGGAAGCACGATTCCGCCGCAGGCCAGCGTCGGCCACCGACCCCGATGAATGATCGAGGTGGGGGGGTGGGGACGGGCACTGGTTTGTCTGGGCAGCGGTGGTATCTGTCGGCGGTGCTGAGGCTGTGGCTGGTGGGTTCGGTTGGTGTCGGCCGGATCGCCTATAGCTATCAGGCGTGGCTCGGCGGGTTGCGCAGTGCCGTCAGGCACCGCCGGGTAGAGATAGCGCCCGGAGGGCGGCCATTCCGGTTTTGCAGGCCGCTCCCGCCGATTGCTCATGACACGTCCGCGGCGCTGACGCTGGCCAGGGACCTGGTCAACACGCTGCGGCCCGGCGATGACCCGCTTGCGGGCGCCGCGTCCCTGGACGAGTTCCTCGGCCGGCATCACGTCACGCCCGCGCGTTCGGCCACGGTGGCTGATCTGGTCGCGGTCAGGGCCCTGCGGCCGCGGCTGCGCGGTCTGTGGGAGGCGTCCGGCCCCGAGGAACTGGCGGGCATCGTCAACGACCTGCTCCGCGACTCCGACGCGCGCCCGTGGCTGACCGACCACGGCGGCGGCTGGGGCTGGCACCTGCACGTCACCGAGACGGCCGCGCCGCTCGATCACCGGATCGGGGCCCAGGCCGCCTTCGCGTTCGCGGATCTCGTGCGGCTGCGCGAGACCGACCGCCTGCGGCTCTGCGACGCCCCGGACTGCGGGCCCGTCCTCATCGACCTTTCCAGTAACCGCTCCCGCCGTTACTGTGACACCGGCAACTGCGGGAACCGGCAGCACGCGGCGGCCTACGGGCGCGGAACGCCGCTCAAGCCCGCTGACCAGTGCCGCTGCCCGGCACCGTCGGCCGGTGCCCCTTGGCCGGCATCTGGCCGGTGCCGCCGACCCACCAACCCGCCGACCCGCCGACCCCCGCCGACCGACCCGCCGACCCACCACCGACCCGCCGACCCTGGAAGGTGATCATGGAAATTGGCAAGCCCGTATCCATCGAGGAGGTCACCGCGGCGCTTACGGGGTCTGGGGTGACCTGGTGACCGCCAACGAGGCCGTGGTCCGTGTCGCCCGGTTCGAGGGGGAGTTCCCCTGGCACCACCACGACGAAGACGAGCTGTTCCTGTGCTGGGACGGAAGCTTCCGGGTCGAACTGGAGGGACATGAGCCGGTCACGCTGAGCGCGGGCCAGCTATTCGTCGTGCCCCGGGGAGTCCGGCACCGCCCGGTGGCCGCCGAGGTCGCGCACGCCCTCATGCTCGAGCGCCCGGAGACCAAGCAGTACGGAAACTAGCCGGATTGGACCATGATCGGGTGGACTTTTCCGCAAATGCTGCGGGAAAGTCCACCCGATCACCCGAAAAGGCGGCGCGCCACCCGGCAACCGGCCGTTAGCCGTGAGCCGAGTGACCGCTGTGACTCCGCTTAACGCTGAGGCCACCCGTCAAGCGCACCCAGTCGAAGCGGCCGTTAGTTTTGCTTACTTGCTTTAGGCTGGCGGGACGGTTAAGCGATTAGCCAAGGTGGTGTGACTGCTGTATATCCGCGTTACCTGGCCTGGGTGCGCGGCGGGCAGTTCGTACGGGAGGCGGGGGCGTCGTGGGCACACTTCTGGCTCGTTCGGTGACTGGTGCAGGCTGAGGCCGGCCCGGACCCCGGCGCGGACCGCGAAGGCCAGCGCGGCGCGCGCGACCCGGACGCGGTGGCGGGGCGGGTGGCCGCCGAACTGCTGGCCCAGTCCCACTTCCTGCCACCCGGCGCGGTCACCGAAGCGATCGCCGAGATGGCCCGGCCCCTCGGCATTTCCGGCGCCTGCATATACCTTTCCGATCTCCAGCAGGTGAATCTGCGGAGATGCCGGGCAGCGCCGGGCAGTTCCCGGACGTGCTGGCGATCGATTCCACCACCGCCGGGCGCACTTACCAGACGGTGACCCTTCATCATGTTCCGGATGACGGCGACCCGGACTCCCATCGCGTGTGGATTCCGCTGATTGACGGCACCGAGCGGCTGGGGGTGCTGGAGCTCATCGTGGCCGACGTCGGCGAGAAAATGCTGGCGCATTACCGGATGCTGGCCTCGCTGACCGGGCTGATCATCGTGAGCAAGTCCAACTACAGCGACACCTACGCCCAGACGCGGCGCAGCCGCGAGATGGCGCTGCAGGCGGAAATGGTGTGGGCATTCATGGCCCCACGGACCTTCGCCACCGAACGCGCCCTGGTCACCGCCATTCTCGAGCCCGCCTACGAGTGAAGCCGACCACGCCTCGCTCGCCGGCCAAGAGATGATGCACGAGCTGGAGGTCGCCGCCGGCGCGCGGGGCGCTCGGCTCGATCGACGCCAACACCGGCGACCCGCTCATCGGCTGGGACACCGACCAGTTCCCGACGAGCTTCTACCTGACCGCCCAGTGCATGCTG
Source organism: uncultured Actinomycetes bacterium (assembly GCA_963718475.1). Taxonomy (GTDB): domain Bacteria; phylum Actinomycetota; class Actinomycetes; order Streptosporangiales; family Streptosporangiaceae; genus CAVQZM01. The sequence goes on from CAVQZM010000062.1 coordinate 48,962, forward strand.
GTGATCCTCGAGATGGGCGGGTTCACGACCGGCGGGGTCAACTTCGACGCCAAGGTCCGCCGCGAGAGCTTCGAGCCGATCGACCTCTTCCACGCCCACATCGGCGGCATGGACGCCTTCGCCCGCGGCCTCAAGATCGCCCACGAGATCTCCAGGACGGCCGGCTCCGGGGTTCGTCAAGGAGCGGTACAAGAGCTGGGACAGCCAGCTCGGCCGCCGCGTCGAGGCCGGGCCAGGCCGGCTTCGCCGACCTTGAGGCGTACATCATGCCCAAGGGCGAGGCCGCCAAGAACGTCAGCGGCCGGCAGGAGATGTCGAGACCTGATCAACGAGTACATCTGACTTCATTTCCGACATCCACCCCACTGCGGCCAGCTTGTGAAGCCGGCCTTCGATGCATTCCAGCGAGGGCAGTTCCTCATCGGACTCTCCATAAACCGCGTACTCCCGCATCTATCCCATCCGCAGGCGCCCGGCGTGTCCGTGAACGCCGTGCGTCACCTTCGCAGCAGTTCCGGGGCAGTCCTGACCACGTGCGAACCCTCATGACCCTTGATGCAGTCCCGCAGGACCATCGGTTCGATGAACCACGCCATCAGGGTCGCAACGCCCTCGAGCGCTCGCTCGCTCCACACCCGCGGGTCGTGCAGCCCGGTGCTGTTTGCTGTCGAAGAACGCCAACTCGACACTCCACCGCCGGCAATATCCCAGGATCACGAACGCCGCCGAGGCACTGGGGTCGGTAGCCACCTAGGCCTCGTCCGCCGCTGAAGCGAGATCACGACCAACACCGCCGTCGCCCCACTCGTATTGCTTCCCGCAGATACCAAGCACGTCGCGGATGACCTGCACACGGGGTTGCCGCACTGCTTCGGGAAGTCGATCGTCTGCAGCTCGGCCGGGGTCGCGCCGCCGTATCGATCGCCTCCAGGTCGGAGCAGCACCTCCGCAGCAGCCTTCTGCTCGGCTTCCGCCGCCGCCGTCGCGCCGCCTTCCAGTGCAACGGGCCGATCCCCTGGAGGTTGGCCGACTCCTGGAGGACCGCCGCGTTCGTCGTCGCGCTGTAGCGCCGACCACCAGCCCGATCGTCCAGCCCCAGTCCCTCGGCCAGCTCCGCGCCAGCCCGCAGCAGCCTGAGCGCCTGGTAACCGT
>CAVQZM010000063.1:0-34884 GCA_963718475.1 uncultured Actinomycetes bacterium
CGACGAACTGACCGTTGATGCGCTGTGGTCCATTGATGCGCTGTGGTCCATGCCTCCACTGAAGACGCAAGACTGTTGCGGTGGCGTATGCGATTTTCGATACGCCCGCGATACATCCCAATCCCCGGCATCAAGGAACTGGCGCAGGACGAGCTCGCCGTCACGCCCGCACATCTGCCTTGGACCGTCCGCCGAGGCGGCGGGCATCTGGACCATCCAGTCGGGCATCTTCCCGGACAACCGCGCCGACCTTCGCCTGCACGAGCAAGCCGGCTTCCGCAGCGTCGGCACCCGCGAACGCATCGGCCGCCACAACGACCGATGGCGCGACGTCACCCTCATCGAACGGCGCAGCGCGATTCGCCAGGCCCAGGCCGCTGCCCTCGGAGCGGGTGCCAAACGCTCGCACATGCACGAGCGGACGTCCTGATCGCGAGGGTTCTCCTCACTCCAGCATCTAAGTCGATCCAGACAGCGGGCACTGCCTTCTAGTCGTCGACGTGTGCGATCGTGCCGGTCCCAAAGGTCGTGTGAACTACTTCGCTCCCCTCAATCAGCCAGTCGTTTCGTGCCTGGGTCCCGTCTGTCGCGGCATCAGGCGCCCTGTTCCGCCGCCGATCGGGCGGGTCCAACGACCATCGTCGTGTTCGGCTGCGCCGGGCAGCGTCAGGCGCAGCCACCGGCGTTTCCGCGGAAACGCCGCACGCAATTGCGTAGGCGACAGGTCCGGCACGCCCACCGCGCCGCCGGCGCTTGCGCGCTGGCGGCGCGGTGGGTCCGGGTCAGTGGGTGGTGAGGGCGAAGATGTGGATCTCACCCTGGTTGGTGCCGGCCGGCAGGGTCACCTTGGCCACCCCGAGCGCCGGGTTGATGGGCACCGCCACCGAGTACACGCTGGTGGTGCCGTACACGGTGGACCCGCAGCCGCAGTTGCGGTACGGCATGCTCACGGCGGCGGTGTTGCCCGGCTGAGGGCTGCCGGCCGCCCAGTCGCTGACCGTGATGGGCAGCGCGGCGGTGGAGCCATCGCCGTAGGTGACGGTCACCGTGCCGGTGCTCGGGCCGTCGGTGGCCGAGGCGAGCAGGTCGAGCGAGGAGGCGCCGGCCGGGGCGTTGAGGGTGACGACCTGCCCGGCCGCCACCACGTTGTCGGGGTCCCCGGCCGGGGAGCCGGGCCAGTCGTAGGTGACGCCGCCGGCCGTCAGCTTGCTGCCCGGGGTGATCCCCGCGGCGGCCAGCGCCTGCGCCGAGTAGCTGTACCCGCCGCCGTCGAGGTCGGCGGCCATCGGGTCGCTGTCGGAGGACACGCCCCGGTTGCCGAAGTAGGAGGCCAGGCTGCCGGTCGTGGCCACCTGCACGGCCAGGTTCCCGGCCGGCACCGGCTGGGCGTTCACCGTGGCCGACACGGTCAGGGTAGAGAAGGTCTCCGGGGCGCTGGACGAGGCGCTGAGCTGGACCGGGATGGTGCCCCCGCCGGCCGGGATGCTGGCCGTCCCGTGCGACGGGGTGGCCTGCAGCCCGGAGCCGGGCGGCACCGTCACCGACCACGACACCGCCTGGGTCTGGCTGGTGGCGTTGGCCACGGTGAGGTCCGCGGTGGTCGTCCCGCCCGGGGCGACCCCGGCCGGCCCGGCGGGCGCCACCACCACCGGCGCCTGGCCCGCTGAGTACGACGGCGGGGCGTCGGCGGGCGCCGAACCCCACGCCTGGTCCGGGGTGGACGAGAGGGTGAAGGCCAGGGACCCGCCGTGGGCGAGGACGCCGGCGGCCGGGATCCAGGCCTGCTGGGTCGGCGTCCCGTTGACGGCCAGGCTGGTGACGTACGGCTGGCTGTCGCCGGCCCCGGCCCCGCGGATGCTGAGCGCCGCGCCGGACGGCAGGTGCACCACGGCGTGGGTGAACAGCGGGCTCCCGGTGACCAGGACCGGCGCACCGGCGGTCTCGGGGTACAGGCCCAGGTCGGCCCACACCAGCCAGGAGCTCATGGCCCCGAGGTCGTCGTTGCCGGGCTCACCGCCGGGAGTCGCCGAGTACAGGGTCGTGGTGATCTTGCGCACCAGGGCCTGGGTCTCGTACGGCGCACCGGCGTAGTCGTAGACCCACGGGGCGTTGAGGTCGGTCTCGTTGCCCGCCCAGTAGTACGGCAGGTTGGGCCCGGCCATGAGCTGGGTGAAGAACGTGTTGAGCCGGGTGATGGCCTTGGCCCGGCCGCCCATGAGGTTGATCAGGGCGCCCAGGTTCTGCGGGACGGCGAAGTTGTACTGGGCGGCGTTGCCCTCCTGGTAGCCGGACTGGCCGAAGCTGCCGTAGCCGACCGTGAGCGGGTTGCCGGTCGGGAAGTTGCCCGCACTGTCGCGGGGCTGCAGGTAGCCGGTGGCCGGGTTGACGAGGTTCTCCCAGTTCTGCGCCCGCTTGGCGAACTCGGCCGCGGTGGAGGTGCGGCCGAGCGCCTGGGCCATCTGGGCGATGCCGAAGTCGTTGAGGGCGTACTCCAGCGTCTGGGAGGCGCCGTTGTCCACCGGCGACAGGGACGTCTGCTCCACGTTGGGGGTGTAGCCGAGTTTGAGGTAGTCGGCCAGCTGCGGGCGCTCTTCGTACCAGCCGTGCCCGAGCTGGCTGACGGTGGGAACCACGGTGGCCCCCTTGATCATCTGGTCCAGCGCCTGGGGGACGTCGAAGTTGCGCACCCCGAAGGCGTAGGCGTCGGCGATCATGGAGTCGGCCGCGTCGCCGTTCATGACGCCGGTGTAGTCGTTGGCCAGCGGCCACTTGGGCAGCCAGCCGCCCTGGGCCGCGTCGTTGACCAGGGACTGCATCATGTCCCCGGTCTGGGTGGGGGCGGCCAGGCTCAGCAGCTGGATCTCGTCGCGGTACACGTCCCAGCCCGAGAAGTTGGCGTACTGGAGACGCTGCGTACGCGACAGCGTGTGCACGGCGCCGTCGAAGCCCAGGTACTGCCCGTTGTCGTCGGAGAACACGCTCGGGTCGAGCAGCGCGTGGTACATGGCGGTGTAGAACGTGGTCAGGTCGCCGGTGGTGCCCCCGCTGACCTGGATCTTGCTGAGCAGCCGGTCCCAGGAGGCTCGGGTCTGCCGCTGGACGGACGCGAACTTCACCCGGGGCGATCCCTGCTCGGCCTGCAGGTTGGCCCAGGCGTTGGCCGTGCTCACGTAGCTGATGGCCACCTGCATCTGGACCGTTTGCGGCGCGGTGCTGCCCGACGGCGCGGCGAAGCTGGCGTACGCCGCCGCCCCCGAACCGCTGGCCGAGGTCGAGCCCGGGTTCGGGTGCTCCACGACCTGCTGTACCGACGCGCTGGTGGCGGTCAGGTCGACGGCACCGGCGCCCGAGGTGCGGATCTGGAACTGGGGCGAGTTGGAGCAGCCGACGGTGGTGCTGTCGGTCAGCGTGACCGGCTGGCCCGGGGTGAGCGTGACCTCCTGGCTCGAGCGTGTCGACGCAGCCGTTGTAGAAGTCGAGGTAGACGGGCGCGGTCTGCTTGGTGCTGTTGGCTTCCAGGGTGACGCTGGCCAGGTAGGTGTTGCCGCTGGTGAGGCCGTTCGGGCTGACCTGCATCCACGTCTGGGGGGTGACGCAGCTAGCCGTCCACGACTCGCCGGCGCCCCCGTTGACCGGGGCCAGGGCGCCGGTGCTGGTGCTGCAGCCGTTGTTGTCGGGCCCGCTCCAGGGCAGCGTGCCCGTCTGGGAGGTGCCGAGCAGGTTCGGCCCGGTGGGCGTCTGCTGCCAGGTGCCCTCGGAGGAGAACGGCCGGCTGAACCGGGCGGCGAAGTACACGGGGTAGGTGTCCGGCGAGCCGCAGAAATGCCCGGACGTGGCCTGCCCCCCGGACGGGTTGGTACCGGCCGAGTTGGTACCCGCGCGGCGGCCCCCGGGCCCCCGCCCTCGTGGCTGTCCCGGCCATGGTCCCGACTTGAGCTGCCCGGCGATCGCATCGTTGCCGACCAGCCGCACGGACTGGTTGACGTCGCCGTTCTGGCTGCCGTCCACCTTGAACAGGAGGTTGCCCTGGGAACCGGAGGGGAAAGTGAAGTCGGCCAGTCCGGTGCGCGTGGTGGCGGTCAGCTTGGCCTGGATGGCTGGCGATCCCAGGGACGCCGCGTAGTAACCGGGACTGGCCTGCTCGCCGGTGTGGCTGAAGCTTTCCGTGGTGGTGTACGGGTTGTCCGGCACCGCGCCTGCGGTGGGCAGGATCGGGAAGTCACCGAACGCCCCGCAGCCCGGGCCGGAGATGTGGGTCAGCGAGAAGCCCTTGAGCTGGTTATCCCCGTAGTAGTACCCGCCGCCGTCGGCTCCGGTGGGTGCGGTATCCGGGCTGAAGGTGAGCATGCCGAACGGCGCGCTGGCCCCGGGAAACGTGTCGACCTGGCCGACCACGGCACCACCGGAGCCGGTTCCGATCAGCGGGCTGACGTAGCTGGCCGGGTCGGGCGTTGCCGCGGCAGCCTGGCCGGCGGCCACGCCCGGCACCGCTGAGATCAGGCCCGCGACCAGCCCGATCACCATGCCAGCGGGGATGCTCCGCCGCCGCAGCCGGCCGATGTACCGCTTGGTCCGGTTCACGAGTGTTCCTCCCTGGCCGCGGTGCTGCACTTCCGCCGAAGTGCTGACCAGCCGCCTTGCACCGCCGCAGCGACGACAACGTTGTCCACGCCCGACACAACCGCTCTGTCGTTTCGTGTGTCTTTTGATGGCTAAGTGTCGGATAAGCCGAACGATCGCGTCAAGATGCGGGGGCAAACCTGTGCAGACATGCGCGGGCTGACTCACCTGCCACCCTCGTTCGGTGTCCGTCCGCCTGGCGCTGGGCGACGCGCGTTAGCCGCGCAGCGTGGCCCCCTCGGACAGCGGGCTGACCGTCCGTTCGTACACGCCCAGCCAGCCCTTCTCCCCCGACGGCGCGGGCGCTGTGAACTCCGCGCGGCGACGCTCCACCTCGTCCGCCGGGACCTCAAGGTCCAGCACCTGCCGCTTCAGGTCGATGGTGACGACGTCCCCGTCGCGGACCAGGCCGAGCGGCCCGCCGGTGGCGGCCTCGGGTGAGACCTCACCCACGACGATGCCCCGGTTGACCAGCCCGGACATCTGGCCGTCGGTGACGACCGCGCATTTGTCGCCGAGCCCGGCGCCGTCGAGCGCGAAGATGAAGGCAGAGGTGAGCCCCATACCGGGGCCGCCGCGAAGGCCGATCCCGCGCAGGATCACGACCTCGCCGGCCTGGATCTCGCCCGCCCGCAGACCCGCTATGGCCGCGTCGCGGGAGCCGTAGATGCGGGCGGGCCCGGAGAACCGGCGCGGCCGGTCGTCGGCCACGGCGAGCTTGACCACTCCGCCCTCCGGGGCGAGCGATCCACGCAGAACCACGATCGACGGGTGCCGGGCCAGGGCGCGGCAGGCCGGGCGGACGACCTCCTCGTCCCGGACCACCGCCGCGGCGCAGATCTCCCTGGTCGTCCGGCCGTCCGAGGTCAGGGCGCCCGGCCGGAGCAGGCCGGCCAGCTGCCGCATCACCGCGGCGGTGCCGCCGGCCGCGTCAAGGTCCTCGATGAACCGGTCGCCGTTCGGGCGGATCGCGGCGATGAGCGGGACGGTGGGGGCGAGCGTCTCGAACAGGTGCCAGATGTCCACGTCGCACTCGGCCTCGGCCGCGACCGCCTGCAGGTGCTTCATGGTGTTGATTGACCCGCTGAGGGCGAGCATGACGGTGACCGCGTTGGCGAACACGTCCGGGGTGAGCACCTCGCGCGGCCGCGGGCCGCCCGACGTCACCATGGCGACGATCCGGCGCCGGCCTGCCGGACCGCGTCCCACATCGCCGGGCTGCCGGCGAGCACCGGCGTGGTGCCGGGGAGCGCCATGCCGAGCACCTCACAGGTGATGTGCATCGAGTTGGCGGTGCCCATCCCGGCGCAGACACCGGGCCCGGTGATCGCGTTCTCGCTCATCTCGGTGAGCTCGTCGAGCGTGATCTCTCCGGTGCTCAGGTGACCGGCCTTGAGGAACACCTCCTCGATGTCCATGTGCTCGCCGCGGTACACACCGCAGGGCTGGTAGCCGCAGGGGACGATGAGCGTGGGGATGTCGAGCCGGGCGGCCGCCATGAGCTGCCCGGGCGCGGTCTTGTCGCACGAGGCGAGACAGACCATGCCGTCGAGCTGGGTGCCCTCGACCGCCACCTCGATGTCGGCGGCGATCAGGTCCCGGGTCGGCAGGATGTACTTGCCGTCCCGTCCGGCGCTGGTGATGAAGTCGCTCGGCGCCGCCGTGCGCACCTCGAACGGCAGCCCGCAGGCCTGGCGGATGGCCTCCTTCAGCGGGCCGACGATGCCGTCCAGGTGAGCGAAGCAGATGGCCAGGTCGGACGAGCTGTTCACGATGGCGATCTTCGGCTTGACCATGTCCTCGTCGCTGATCCCGAGGGCGCGCCACTGGGCCCGCCGGGTCGCCCACCGGGAGCTGCCGACCGCCAGGTTGCTGCGAAGTTCCGCGCTCACCACTGCTCCCCTAGATAGGCGCCGTCGTTGAGCAGCCGCTCCCGCAGTTGCCCGTAGTCCACGTCGCGGCAGGATATGCCCGCCTTGAGCGCGAGGTCGGCGGCCGTCCCGGCGGCCTGGCCCATCGCGAAGCACGGTCCCGACACCCGGGCCGAGGACTGGCCTTCATGCGTCATCGACGCGCACCGGCCGGCCACGTACAGGTTGCCGACGACCCGCGGCACGATTATCCGGAACGGAAGCTGGTTGAAGCCGCGAGGATTGTCGCCGCGCGGCCAGCGGATGTCTACGTCGCCGGTGACGTGTGCTTCGACCGGCCAGCCGTTGACGCCGATCGGGTCGGGGAAGTCGGCGCAGTCCAGGATGTCGTCCTCGGTGAGCTGGTAGTCGCCGATGATCCGCCGGGTTTCCCTGATGCCGATCTGCGGGGCGATATCGACGATGTACGAGCGCTCGAACCCCGGGGTGACCTCCCTGATGAACGCGAACGCGTCCCGGACCTGCTGGCGGCCGGCCACCTCGCCGTAGCTGAGCTGCCATACGTCGGTCCCGTCCACCGGGCTGCCGTCGGGGTTGGCGATCTGGCTCATATTGGCGCGCCATTCCAGCGGGTTGCGCTGCGGCCGGACAATGGGCCGCTTGCGCGGGAAACGGTGCGTGCCCGCCGCCTCGGCCTCGTCCATCTGCCGGGCGAGGACGTCCCAGGCGTGGCCGGCCCGCTCCGCGTCCACCCCGTTGATGCGGAACATCAGCGACGGGAACAGCATGTCCGTGGCCGTGCTGCCCTTCTCGAACGGCGCGCCGGACCAGGCGGCCAGGTCACCGTCGCCGGAGCAGTCGATGAACACCTGCCCGCGGATCGCGTGCCGGCCGGACTTGGACTCGATCAGGACCGCGTCGATCTGGTGGCCCGGCGCCATGACCACTCCGGTCACCAGCCCGTGGTAGAGCAGCGTGGCGCCGGAGCCTCCGACCAGGTCGTCGGCGGCGATCTTGTAGGCGGAGATGTCGAAGGCCTGCGCCGCGATGCGCTCGGCGAACGACAGGTGCGGGGGGTTCAGGCCGTCCAGGGCCGCGATGCGGTCCAGCAGGTCGTCGGCGATCCCGTGGATCACCTGCCGGTGCTCGCCGTGCACGTTCGCGTGCAGCCCGCAGAAGGTCGACAGGCCGCCGGCGGTGCCCGCGCCGCCGAGGTAGCCGTAGCGCTCGATGAGGATCGTCGACCGGCCGGTGCGGGCGGCGGCGGCCGCGGCCGCGATGCCGGCCGGGCCGCCGCCCACCACAACGACCTCGTACTCCCCGGAGACGGGGGTCTCCCGGGCCGGCTCAGATACCGCTGGCATTCCCATCCTTTCGGCTGTGGATCTCGATGACGCCCCGGTCGCCGTCCACCCGGACGACGTCGCCGGTCCGGATCACTTCGGTGGGGTCCCGGTCCAGGTCCGTGACGCACGGCACGTGCGCGACCACCACCCCGAGCGCGATCTTCGTGTTCATCACGTTGAACACCATGGCCAGCGGCGCGGCGCCCTCCAGGCGGGCCTGGTGGAACACGCCCGACCAGCCCGAGGACCCCTTGGCGCCGGGAAACACGAGCACCTTCCCGGCGAACGACTGGCCGGCCAGTTCATGCCGGGACTCGACCACGGTGCCGGTCCGCGCGTCGACGCCGCCCCAGCCGGAGATCGCCTCCCGGGTGACCAGGGCTTCGCCCTCGCAGACGCCGCCGCCCAGGCCGCGGCCCCGCAGCACGATCGCCGTCATCCCAGCTCACCCCGCCAGCGCCCGGTCACGGCGGCGTCGACGCACTCGGCCGTGGAGCCGAACCAGCCCTGGACGCCCATGATGGCGGGCAGGTAGTGCACCTGCTTGGCCGAGTCGGTCACGATGACGCGGGTGCCGTCGGGGACGAACCGGCCGATGGCCGGGCAGGTGTCGCTCATCAGCACCCCTCCGGCGGCCCGCAGCCGGTCGCCGTAGCCGCTCCGCTCGGCGAGCAGCCGGATCGCCCGCGGGGTGAACACCCACAGCTCGGTGCCGGGCGCGAGCTTCCGGTCGCCCAGCAGGTCGCACACGTCGCGGATCTGGTCCAGGCTGGCGTGCGGGCAGCCGATCATCACCAGGTCCACGTCGGTGTCCGAGGCCGTGGAATTGAGCCGCTGATATGTGGACTCCCGCTCGGCCCGGCCGTAGCGCACCGTCTGGACGGGGCGCTTCCCGCCGAGGGCCTGCTGCACCGTGCCGGCCTCGGCGGTGACGCCGGGGATGTGGTACATCTCCACGCCGCCGGAGGAGGCCGCGGCCGCGCCGAAATGCTTGAGCTTCACCAGGTTCGGCGCGGCCTGGATGCCGGTCAGCACGGGGATGTCCTCCCCGGCGACCTCGCCGATGTAGTAACCGAGCAGGCCCCAGTCCCTGGCCGTGACCACGTCGGCGGTCACCTCGACCAGGATCGTGGCGTGCCGGTTCCCGGGGAGGTGGTAGCCCCAGTACGGGATCTTGCCGGTCAGCATGGCCGCGGCCGCGCTCTCCCGGCCCTCGGTGTTCGTCATCGCGCCGAGCACCGAATTGACGTAGATCACGGCCGAGGATTCCATCCAGGCACAGTGCTCGCCGCGCAGCGGCACGTTCCCGACCTGGTACGGGGTGCAGGTGTTCATCAGGTGAATGCCGTGGCGGGCGCTGTAGGACTCGCTGGTGAGGATGGCGTCGCGGGTCGCCTCCGGCACGCCCTGCGTCCGCCACTCGACCGTGTCCATCGGCCCGATGAGCTGGCAGCTGTGCGCGCGCACCGGCGGGATCTCGAACCCGCCCCGGCTGTCCAGGCTGAACTCGGCGAAGACCTGGTCAGGCGGGCCGCCGCCCAGCTCGGTCTGGCGAGCGTTGAAGATGTTCGCCCCGCACACGTTGTCCGTGTCGGCCAGCCGCTCCGCGCCGAGCACTTCCCCGTACCTGACCAGCAGCTCCATCGCCGCCTGGACCGCCGGGCCGTCCTGTCCCTGCAGCATGCGCTGCTCGTCGTCGGCCAGCTTCACGACGCCTCACCCCGCGCGGCACCCGGTCCGGCCGCCAGGGCGGAGTCCGCCGTCGCGATCACCGCGCCGGTCCCGGTGAGCGCTCCGGCGGTCACCGTTTCCGGCCCCATCCAGGCGGCGACGGCGAACAGGACGCCGCCGAGCGCGATCAGGACCAGGGCGGCATAGTCGTAGGGCACGACGTTCTTCAGGACCCCGATCCACACGCTGTACAGCGACGGCAGGATGAGGCTGACCGTGTAGACCGTGCCGTAGCCGGACGAGCGGACACCGCGGCCGAACCGTTCATTCAGGTAGACGACCACGCAGCCGAGCGGCGCGTTCACCAGGACGAAGCCGATGAACGCCATGACCGCGACCGGCAGGAAGCTGGCGCCGCCCGTCGCGAGCATCACCATGAGGGCGTACGCCAGCGAACCGAAGACGGCGATGGCCGCGGCCGACCAGATGAGCGTGCGGCGGCGCCCGATGCGCTGGCCGAGGACGCCGACGCCGATCATGGCGGCCACGGTCCCGAGGTTGGCGACGATCTCCATGGTGCTCACGTCGGAGGCGTTCTGGTGCAGCACCCCGATGAGCAGGCTGGGCAGGAACGAGAGCATCATCTGGGCCGCGAACCACATACCGGTCATCAGCAGGAAAACCTGCAGGAGATTACGGAAATTGCCCCGGGAGAAGAGTTCGAGCAGGGGCGGCCGTTTCGACCCCCGGTCCTTTTCGAGCGCTTCGATGTCCACCTCGGGAACGCGTGCGTAATACACCAGGTATGCGATCCCGAGCAGCACGCCGAAGACGAATGGCAGCCGCCATCCCCAGGACGTGTACGCGGACGGCGAGATCCTCTTGAGCACGGTCAGCTGCACGACGCTGATGAAGGTGATGGCGACCGGCGCGCCCGCCGCCACGACGCCGCCGACGAGGCCACGCAACCGGGCCGGGCTGCGCTCGATGGCCAGCGGGACCGGACCCGCGTAGCCGCCGCCGAGGAAGACGCCGTCGATGAACCGCAGCGCGATGAGCGCCGCGATCGCGCCGTTCCCCCACTGGTGATAGCCGGGGAGGCAGGCCAGCGCCAGGGTGGTGACCGTGAAGCCCGCGCCGGGCGATCATCGTGACCTTCTTGCGGCCGATCTTGTCGCCAAGGTTCCCGAATATCGGGCCGCCAATCGGCCGGGCGAGCAATGTGACCGTGAAGACCACAGTGACCAGGGTTACTTTCAGCGTCGCTGGCATCGAGCTCGGCTCGAAATAGCCCATGGCCGCGGGCAGGACAAGAGCAGGGACGTAGATGTCGTAACTGTCAATGAGCAGACTGAATATGCCGCCTTTAATGGACCGCCGGGCCGCCGGCGTAAGGCCGTCAGGAACAGATTCTTGCGAAGCCACGGACATTCCGATGCGAATCCTTCCAGCAGGCAGCCGCGATAACGAGAACCTTAGATTCGCGTGAAGGTCATGTAAAATCATTGTTATGGCTAGGAGTCATAAGCCCCGTTTATAGTTGGCGTCAGGCGGCGCGGCTGGCCGCCGCTGCGGGTGGCGGTTACAGCTCTGACGCCAGCGCCGTCAGCGCGTTCCGCAGCCAGGCGTGCGCGGGGTCCTGGTCGTAGTCCTCGTGCCACCACAGCGCCTCAACGATGGGTTCCGGCTCCCCCGGGCACGGGCACACCTGCAGGTCCAGGCGGTCGGCGAACTGGGCCGCGAGCCGCCGCTGCATGAGGGCGACGCGGTCGGTGCCCGCGATCAGCTGAGGAACCGCCTGGTAGCTCTCCACCCGGATCGCCACCCGGGGCCGGATGCCCAGCAGCGCGAGCTGCCGGCTGACCGGCGGTGCCAGCGGAGAGCCCTCCTCCCGGTGATAGGGCACCACCCAGCTGGCGTGGGCCAGATCGGAGAGCGTGAGGGAGCCGACGGCCGGCAGCGAGCTCCCGGCGGACAGCACACAGACCCACTCGTCGCGGAACAACCCCGCGGACCGCAGCAGCGGATGCCCCTGCCTGCTCTGCTGCGGTGCCACGATGCCGTCCACCCACCGGATCAGATGCGGCATGTCCTGGGCGAGCGACTCACGCACCAGCCGGATGTGCAGGCTCGCATTCGGGGCGTCCGTCTCGAACCGGCGCGAGAGCTGGTTGCCGAGGACGGCGATCGTGTAGTCGGCCATGAGCAGCGTGAACTCGCGCAGCGACGACGCCGGGCTGAACTCCGCGCCGGTGGCGAACAACTGCTCGGCGGCGGCACAGATCTCCTCGACCTGCCGCTCCAGCTGCATCGCCAGCGGCGAGAGGACGTAGCCGCGGCTGACGCGGACCAGCAGCTCGTCACCGAAGTGCCGGCGCAGCCGGGAAAGAGCGGCGCTCACCGCGGGCTGGGTCACGCCGACGCGCTCGGCGGCCCGGGTGACGTTCCGTTCCCGCAGCAACTCCCTGAGGACCAGGATCAGGTTCATGTCCAGGCTGGCCAGCTGGGCGACACGGCCTCTCATCAGCGCGTTCCCACCGGTGCATGATAATCCGCAGCGGATGGAGACCGCAGGGTACCTACCAGACCCTGACCGGCGGCACCGCCAGCACGAACGCAGTATCCGGCGATCCCGGCTACGGGCTGGTGAAGGGATGCTTCCTGGTCTCATCCGGCTGACAGTCCGCTGGAGCACCGGATGGGCCGGCCGAGCCGTCTTCGCGCCGCCCGGCAACGCGGGCCGCCTTGACGGTGCGTTCAGGATAGGCCTGCCCGGACCAGGCCGGTTTCGTAGGCCGTGATGACGAGCTGGGCCCGGTCTCTCGCCCCGAGTTTGACCATCGAGCGGCTGACGTGAGTCTTCGCGGTCAGCGGGCTCATATACAGGGCCTGGGCGATTTCGTCGTTGCTCATCCCCGCGGCGACCAAGGCGAGCACCTCCCGTTCGCGATCGGTGAGCACCGACAGGGCGGACGCGTCGACCTGCTGGGCCGGTCCGCGCCCGGCGATGCTGGCGATCAGCCGGCGCGTCACGCCCGGTGACAGCAGCGCGTCGCCCCGGGCCACGATCCGGATCGCGCTGACCAGGTCCTCCGGCTCGATGTCCTTGACCAGGAACCCGCTCGCCCCGGCGCGTATCGCGCCGAAGACGTACTCATCGGCCTCATAAGTGGTCAAGATGATGACCCGCACGCCGCGCAGGGCGGGGTCCGCGACGATCTGCCGGGTCGCCTCGATCCCATCGGTGCCGGGCATCCGGATGTCCATCAGCACCAGGTCGGCGTCCAGAGAACGAGCCAGGGTAACGGCGGTCGCGCCGTCGGCCGCCTCACCGGCCACCTCAATGTCGGAGGCGATCCCGACCAGGACCTTGAAACCGGCCCGGACGAGGGCCTGGTCGTCAGCACCGCCCCGGCCCGCTGAGCCAGAACCGGGAGCGTCCAGCACCGCCCTGTGAGGCGATGCTAACCGGCGTCGGTTCCTGGAGCGTAAATCCAACGACCTGGAGGTACGTCCCATAACACGGTGGCTGTGCGCGGACCGGGACGAGAAGGTGCATGACCCGTGTGTGTGCCCGATCGAGACGCCCGCGGCCTCGGCGGACCTCACCTACCGCAGTACGGCCAGCCGCTCGTTCACCTCGTCAGCCGAGAATTCCGCGGGGCCGAACTCCGCGGCTTCGGCCAGGCCAAGCCATTCGAGCATCTCCTTGTGCTGCTCATGACCCGGATCGGCGAGGATCTCCTTCAGCTCGGTATATCCCCACGCGCCGCCGCAGTCGTCGGGAGGGCATGCCCCCTTGCCCGCCACACAGACCGGATAGGCGGCACCGGGATCGGCCGGAACGATCGTCTCCAGCACGATGCGGTGCTCCCAGTCATCGCCGAAGTCATACGTGTACAACACCTTGCCGCCCAGCCCGGGCAGGAGATCCGCAACCGTAACCCCGCGCTCGTCGGCGTGGCCGAGTTCGGCGTCGCGGATGCCGTAAGCGCTCCAGCCGTCGCTGAATACGTGCAGGTGCCCGCCTTCCCAGCCCATAGCACGCAGGATCACCTCATGCAGCAGATCCAGTGTCATGCTGGCCGGTACCATCAACCGCCGCCAGACTGGCGGCTTGGACACGCCGCGCAGCGTGATCTTGAGCTGGTATACGTCGCTGCCCGCGACCAGCTCCGGCACCGGCAGGCCGGTGACGCTGGCCACTGACCGGGCGAGCCGGGCCGCGTCCGGGTGCCCGGACTCGTTCATCTGCGCCAGTGCCTGGGCGACCTCGCCGGTAACGGCATGCTGTGCCGCGGCGGCGAACAGCAGCGGCACGAGTTCCGTTGGCCCCCTGCGCTCGCCAGGCTCATCGCCTCGACGGCCAGCCACGCCGGATCGCGCGGGTCTTCGGCCACCGGCTCACCCTGGTCGGCCAGCCAGCGCCGGGCGTACGCGCCAAAACCCGGCTGGGCCGCACTCTCCCGCCAGGCCTGCGCCGCCGCGGGCCCTATATCCCGGGCCAGGGCCAGCGCCACCGCTCGCTGGCCAGGTTCTGCGGACTCGGCGTAGCCAAGCAGTTGCCTGACCGCATCGACCGGGGAACGCGCGGCCAGCCACGGCCGCGCCATCTCCGTCGCGATCTTGGGCGGCAACAGGCTGAGCACGGTGGCCAGCGCCCCGGCGCTGTCCTCCGGCGCCGGGGCGCATCCGCTGAATACCGACTCAGCCAGCATCCGCCCGAGCGCCGTAAGCCGGACGCTGCCGCCCGGCGTCGCACCCGGGCCGGTCGCCGCCACACCGAAACTGACCAGCCCCGTGACCGTACCTTCCGTATGTTCCCTGCTGACGTCAGCGTCATCGTCGCCATCATCATCGATGCCGAGCAGGCCGGCGAATGACGGCACATCGTGTACCTCGCCGCAGTCCGGGCAGGGCGCTCCCGGTATGGCGCCGGCCGCTCCGGGCTCCGACAGCGAACGCACCGCCTCTTCCAGGTCCGCCATCGGCACCGGCCCGTCGGCCACGCTGAGCTCGTGGAGCACGGTCAAGCATCCCGCACACGGATCGTCGGGCAATCCAAGCTGCCACGAGTTAGACCACACCCAGGATTGCAGCACGCGCTCCGCGTTCGCCGGCCCCAGGTCGGCCAGGTCGCTCGCCGCGTACACACGGCTGGCCCCTGGCTCGATGAACCCAGTTGTGACCGCCACCTCCCAGTCCTGCATGAGCCCGGGCACGTCCTTGGCGCTGCGCAGCCTGCCCGGCGGCAACTCGATGCCGAGCACCCGGCACGCCTCGGCCGCGTCGGCCGGCCGCAGCACGCCACTGCTCGTCAGTTCCCGCCCCTGGCCGACCCATGTTGCCAGCTGGCGGGCGCGGGCCAGCGGCCCGCAAGACAACGCGGCTTCGGCAAGCTCCGAGCTGACAAGGGAAGGCCGAGGCATCACGCCAGCCAACGCTAGTCTGGCCGCTGCGCTCTGTCATGGCTTCCAGCCGCCTGCTCCTCGCGTCCGGCCAGGCGTACAGGACCAGAATCGACCCCCGAAAAGCCCTAGGGGTTCGGGCTCGCCGCCGATCAGCGCCCGTTCACAGGCCACGGTCCCAGGCTCATTGACTGAACCGCCAGCGTGTCGCGCCATTCGGCTCGGCGGTGCTCAAACCGACGACAGTGTGGAACGTGAACCGGTAAAGATTCCACGGCGATGGCCCGGCGCTCGGCGCGCTGTACGGGGCGGTGAACCCGTCGCCGGATACTTCGGCCGGCCAGCCGATGTCGCGATAGATGCTGGCTACCGGTTCCAAGATCGCTGGCTCGGTGACTCGGGTCGCCTTGCCCTCGAGAGTCAGGTCCATGCCGGAATGCTTGACCGAGATCGTGCAGGCCGGGTTGGATGCCAGGTTCCGTGCCTTGCGAGTTCCAGGTCCGCTGGTGAAATACAGGTCGCCGTCGTGCCACACCGCACCGATCCCGGCGGCGTGCGGGCGCCCGTCGGGCCGGACGGTGCCCAGGAAGAAGCCGGCGAGTGGCCCTTTCGGGCCGGACGCAAGGAGGTCATGTGCCCGGCTCCATGGCAGTACCGCATCTCCGTACCGGTCAAGATTGGTGACCTCACTCGGTTGCCGATCAGTCATTTCGCGCTCCTCCGGTAGGGCTGCTCAAGATCAGTGGACGGCAAGCCGTGGGCAACGGCGCCCTACCATCCAGACGGAGGGCCCGCACCGAACTCATCGGTCCAGAGAGCGGTCGACGGGTAGCCGCTAGGGGCCGCCTACCCCCAGCACGGCCCAGGCCGCGTCGGTTAGCAGCCGCCGCAGGTGCTCCCCGCCCAGCCCGCTGTTGTGGAACAGCGTCGACTGGATGGCGCCGATCGCGGCGTGCACGATGACCCGGGCGTCGGTGTCGGTCAGCTCCGGGCGCAGCTCGTTGAGCAGGTGGACCCATTCCTCGACGTACAGCCGCTGCTTGCGGCGCAGCCGGCGGCGGTCCTCCTCGGGCAGGTTGTTGATCTCCCGGTGGTAGACCTGGAGGACTTCCCGGTCGGCCACCACGAACTCGACCTGGCCGGCGAGCAGCCGCCGCAGCGCCGCACATAGGTCGCTGACCTCGCTGACGATCTCTGCTCCTCGGCTCAGCAGCCGGTCGATGACCCGGTCGAACAGGGCGACCAGCAGGGCTGACTTGCTGGCGAAATGCCGGTAGATGCCGGAGCCGGTGATCCCGGCGGCGGCGCCGATCTCGGCCATGGACACGGCGTGGTAGCCGTTCCGGGCGACCAGGTCGGCCGCCGCGGCCAGGATGCGCTCCTTGCGCTCCGGATCACGGATCCGGGCGGGCGCGGCGAGTTCGGTCATTTCCTTCCTGGCCGGTGTGGTCATGAGCTGCCGTAATGGCCCGCGAGCCGGTCCCGCACCACGTTCTTCTGCACCTTGCCCGTGGATGTCCGGGGCAGGGCGTCGGTCACGACCACCGACTTCGGCGCCTTGTACGGGTCGATCAGCCGCTTGACCTCGCTGATCAGCCGCTGCTCATCAAGCGTCGCCCCCTCGCGTGGCACCACGACCGCGGTGATGGCCTCGCCCCAGTGGTCGTGGGGCAGGCCGACCACGACGACCTCGGCGACGTTCTCGTCGGCGGCGAAGATGGCCTTCTCGACCTCGATCGAGGCGACGTTCTCGCCGCCGGACTTGATGACGTCCTTCCAGCGGTCGTCGAACCACAAGATGCCGTCGGCGTCGAAGTGGCCGACGTCGCCGGAGTGGAACCAGCCGTGCGCGAACGCCTGCTCGGTCGCCGCCGGGTCGTCCAGGTACTCGGTCATGGTGTGCGGGCCGCGGTAGACGATCTCGCCTTGCTCCCCCGGCGGGAGCAGGTGGCCGACCTCGTCCATGATGGCGGCCTGCACGTTGACCACCGGGGTGCCGACCGCGCCGGCGTGCGACAGCTGGTGCTCGGGGCGGAACATGGTGGCGGTCGGGCTCATCTCGGTCTGGCCGAACAGCAGGTAGAAGTCGCAGCCGAACACCTCGATGCAGCGCCGCAACTGCTCGTCGGGCATGGGCGCCATCGCGTAGCACGCCCGGCGCAGGCTGGACAGGTCCCGGGTGCGGATGTCGGGGTGGTCGAGCATCTGCCGGTACATCATCGGCAGGCCGAAGATCTGCGTAATCCCCTCCGCCTCGATCTGGCCGAGCAGGTCGCCGGCGTTGAAGGCGCGCCTGACATAGATCGTCGCGCCGACCATCAGCGCCGCGGTGCAGTGGCAGTTGAGCTGGGCGGTGTGGAACATCGGCAGCATGGCCACGAACCGGTCGTCGGCGGCGAACCTCGCCTCCATGGCCATGGTCAGGGACTCCAGGTAGATGGCGGTGTGGTTGCCGACCACGCCCTTCGGGGCCGAGGTGGTGCCGCTGGTGTACAGGTACGTGATCGGGTCGCGGTCCTCGACCACGACTTCCGGCTCGGTCTCCGCCGCCCCCTCGCCCAGCGAGGCGAACGTGATCCGCTCCCGCCCGGCCAGGTCCGCACCGCCCGCTCCCCCGTCGCCCCCGGCACCCGGAGCCCCCTCCGCTCCGGTGCCGGGAGCAACGATCACGTCGGCGACCGCCCCGACCTCGCCGATCGCCCCGGCCAGCGCCGGCAGCAGTTGCGTCTCGGCCACCACGCCCCGCGACGACGAGTGCCCCAGCACGTAGGCGACCTCGTCGGGCCGCCAGCCGAGGTTGACCGGCACGCATACCACGCCGAGCTTGGCGCAGGCGTAGTAGGTGACCAGGAACTCGACGCTGTTGCCGGACGCGAGCGCCAAAGCGTCGCCCCGGCGGTACCCGCGGGCGGCCAGCCCGTGCGCGACCCGGTTGACCCACGCGTTGAGCTCCGCGTAGGAGAACCGCCGGTCACCGTCCACGACGGCCACCGCGTCGGGCAGGCGCGCGGCCGTGCGGGTCAGGCTGTCGCCCACGTTCACGCGGTGGATGAGGTTCGCGTTGAGCTCGGCAGCCGTCATGGGTGCCTCCTTATTAGTACGGCTCAGTACGGCCGGGGCAGGCCGAGGGAATGCTGGGCGACGTAGTTCAGGACCATCTCGCGGCTGACCGGCGCGATGCGGAGCAGCCGGGCCAGCCCCCACAGGGGCAGCAGGCCGTATTCGGTGGCGACGCCGTTGCCGCCGTGGGTCTGGATCGCCGCGTCGACGGCGGCCAGGGAAGCCTCGGCCGCGGCGTACTTGGCCATGTTGGCCGCTTCGCCTCGGCTGGCCGTGGTCGTGCAGCCAGGCGGCGCGGGCGGTCATCAGCGCGGCCAGCTCGACCTCGATCTTGGCCGCGGCCAGCGCGTGCGCGATGCCCTGGTGGGCGCCGATCGGCTGGTCCCACACCACCCGGTCCGACGCGTAGGCGCTGGCCTGGGCGAGCGCGTAGCGGCCGATGCCCACGGCGATCGCCGCCCCGGTGATGCGCTCCGGGTTGAGCCCGTGGAACACCTGCCCGAACCCGTCGCCCTCGGTCCCCACCAGCCGGTCCGCGCCGACCCGCACGTCGTCGAAGAACAGCGTGAACTGCCGCTCCGGCAGGGTCAGCGACACGGGCAGGTGCTGCTTCACCAGGCCCGGGGCGTCGGTGTCCACGATGAACAGCGACAGCCGCGCCCGGCCGTCCCTCGTCGCTGCCGGTCCTCGCCACGACCAGGACAGCGTCGGCCTCGTCCACGCCGGAGATGTAGTACTTCGTGCCCCGCAGGACGTAAAACTCGCCGTCGCGGGTCGCGGTGGTGGCCAGCTTGTGCGTGTTCGATCCGGCGTCCGGCTCGGTGATGGCGAACACCACCTTGCCCTCCCCGGTGGCCAGCCGCGGCAGCCAGGTCTTGCGCTGTTCCTCGGTGCCGTAGGTGGCGATCACCTCGCCGGAGATGGCGCTGGAGACGAGCAGCAGCAGGAGCGGGCAGCCGTGCGCCGCGGTCTCCTCGCACACGGCGACCAGCTCGGTCAGCCCGGCCCCGCCGCCGCCGTAGGCCTCGGGGATGTTGATCCCGATGAAGCCGTGCTCGCCGAGCGCCCGCCACAGTTCGGTGGTCGGCTCGCGCGCCTCGGCCTTGCGCGTGTAGTACTCCCCGCCGAACCGGTCGGTGATGGCGCCGACCGCGGAGCGCAGGTCGGCGAGCTCCGGGCTCTCGCTGAAATCCATCGGCGTCATGATCCCTTCAGCAGTTCGGCCGGAATGTCGACGATGCCGGCTGCGCAGGTACTCCCCCAGCCCCTTGGCCTGCGGGTCGGGCCGGGCCGACGACGCGACCCCCTGGCCGAGCAGTCCGGTGATCACGAAGTTGAGCGCGTGCAGGTTGGGCAGCTCGTAGCGCCGGATCGGCAGGCCGGCGGCCTCCGGGATGAGCTCGGCCAGCCGCTCGGCCGTGAGGTAGCCCCGCAGCCAGCGGAACGCCCGCTCGTCGCGGGTCCACACGCCGACGTTGGCGTTGCCCCCCTTGTCCCCGGACCGCGCGGCACACACGCGCCCCAATGGCTCCCGCAACGCCGTACCGCGCGGCGGAGGGTCCTCCCATTGCTTTCGTTCGGGATCCATATTCCGAACGAAGCTGTGACCGGAGTCCGGACCCGGAACCGGCACCGTCCGCCGGGAGCCATCGGGCCGCACCACGGTGTGCTCCACCGCGCTGGCCGGGACGAGCGCCGGCCAGTACACGCCGTAGGCGCTCTCCGGGGTCGGCGGGGTCGTGGTGTGGAATCCGGCGTACCCGCCGAGCGCCAGTTCCATGGTCGCGTTGGAGAACGCGCGGCCCACCTTGCGCGGGTCCGGGTCCTTGACCGTGATCCGCAGGTGCGCGGTGGCCTGCTCGTTGGTCGGGTGCGTCCTCCCGGTCGAAACGCAGCAGCCGGACGTCCACCTCGGCGAAGGAGTCCCGGCCGCCGAGGATGCCGAACAGCTCCTGCTCGGCCCACGCGGCCTTCTCCTCGATGTCCAGCCCGGTCAGCACCAGCGTCATGGTGTTGCGGTAGCCGCCGATGTAGTTGATCGCCACCTTGAGCTCGCCGGGCGGCGGGCTGCCGCGGGTGCCGGAGATGCGGACGCGGTCGGGGCCGTCCTGGGCCAGCTCCAGCGTGTCGAAGTGGGCGACGACGTCGGGGTTGAGGTAGGCGGGTTCGGCGATCTCGTACAGGAGCTGGGCGGTCACGGTGCCGGGTGACACCAGGCCGCCGGTGTCCGGGTGCTTGGTGATGACGCTGCTGCCGTCGGCGGCGACCTCGGCGATCGGGAAGCCGGGATAGCGGCGGTCGGTGATCTCGTGCAGCCACGAGTAGTTGCCGCCGGTGGCCTGGGGGCCGCACTCGATGACGTGCCCGGCGGCGACCGCCCCGGCCAGGGCGTCGTGGTCGTCCGGCCGCCAGCCGTGCCACCACGCGGCGGGCCCGACGACGAGGGAGGCGTCGGTGACCCGGGGGCAGACGACCACGTCCGCGCCGGCGCCGAGCGCTTCGGCGATGCCCCAGCCGCCCAGGTAGGCGTTGGCGGTCACCGGCTTGATCCCGGCCTCGGCCAGCGGCTGCCCGGTGTCGAGGTGGGCTAGGGAGTGCCCGGCGGCGATCAGCTCGTCGATGCGGCCGGTCAGGTCGTCGCCCTCGATGTAGGCGACGCGCGGGGCCAGCCCCAGGCGCTGGCCGAGGTCGGCGACGGCGCGGGCCAGGCCGGCCGGGTTGAGGCCGCCCGCGTTGGTCACGATCCGGATGCCCCGGTCCAGGCAGGTCCCGAGCACCTGTTCCAGCTGGGTGAGGAAGGTCTTGGCGTAGCCGGCGTCCGGGTCTTTCTGGCGGGCCTTCCACAGGATGAGCATGGTCAGCTCGGCCAGGTAGTCGCCGGTGAGCACGTCGATCGGGCCGCCCTCGACCATCTCGCGGGCGGCCTCGATCCGGTCGCCGTAGAAGCCGGAGCAGTTGGCGATCAGGACCGGGCGCCGGGCGGTCATGCGATCAGCCTCCCGGGGCCGCGGCCGGGGAATGGGCCGGGGCGGTCGCCCGGGCCGGGCGCGGCGGCGAACTGGCCGGGAGTCCGCCCACCGCCGGGCGCGCCGGCGAACGCCTGCGCGATGGAGATCCACTCGGTGGCCACCGGCCCGTGGACCTCGAGCGCGGTGTCGGTGAGGTGACGGCGCTGGGTCACCACCAGGCAGAAGTCGAGCGCCGGGCCGGTCACCCGGTCGCGGGCGCCGGCCGGGCCCCAGGCCCAGGTGGTCCCGTCGGGAGCGGTCAGCTCGACCCGGACGGGCGGGTCCGGTACCGGGCGGCCATGGAGCCGGAAGCAGAAGCCGAACGTGCGCACCCCGAGGTGCGCGATGTGCCGGAGCCGCCCGGTGGGCTCGCGCGGCACGCCCAGCGCGTCGGCCACGTCCTGGCCGTGGGCCCAGGTCTCCATCAGGCGGGCGGTCACCGACGCTGGCCGCGCTCATGTCCGGGCCCGTACCAGGGCAGCCGCGCGGCCGGGATCGATCGGGCGCCAGCATGGTGATGAGCCGGTCGCGGGCGCCGGCGAACCAGGCCAGCAGCGTGGCGGGCGGGAGGTAGCGATGCCGGCGGGCGATCTCGTCCGGGAACCCCGGCCCGGCCCCGAGCAGGGCGGCGGCCTCGGCCCGGAATCGTTCGGGATCAGTCGCGGCGAGGGCGGCGGCCTCGTCGAAGTAGGCGAGATGGCTGATCTGGTCGCGAATGGCCCAGCCCGGCGACGGGGTAGGCGTTTCCCAGCCGGCGTCGTCCAGCGGGACCAGCAGGTCGCGCAGGGTCTCGGTCTCGGCGGCGAGGTCGGCGAGGAGCGCGCGCATGTCGGCGGCCATGGTCAGCGTCCCTTCCAGACCGGGGGGCGCTTGTCGCGGAACGCGGCCGGGCCTTCCTGGGCGTCTTCGCTGAGGTAAACCGGTTCCCAGATTCGTTCGGCCTGCTGGTAGGCCTCTTCCAGCGGATGCTCGGCTATGAGCCGGACGGTTTTCCTGGCCGCCGCGACGGACAGCGGCGCGTTGGCCGCGATCCGCTCGGCCAGGCTTTGCGCGGTCCGCGGCCAGCTCGGCGGCGGGCACGACCTCGTTGACCAGCCCGATCTCCCGGGCGCGGGCCGCGTCGATCGGGTCGCCGGTGAGCAGGATCTGCATGGCCACGCGGGGCGGTATCAGCCACGGCAGCGGGGCGGCCCACGGGGCGCCGCGCCCGACCTTGGCCTCGGTGATGGCGAACCGCGCGTGGTCGGCGGCGACGCACAGGTCACAGTTCTGCGCGAGCAGGAAGCCGCCGGCGTACGCGACGCCGTTGACCGCGGCGATGGTGGGCTTGGTGACCTCGACGGTCCGGCCGAACTGCGGCACGAAATCCGGCGGCGGGACGGTCAGCCCGGTGTCGGCCATCTCCTTGAGGTCCCCGCCCGCGCAGAACGCCTTGTCCCCGGCGCCGGTCAGCACCAGGACCCGGGCCTCGTCGTCGGCGTTGAACCGGTCGACCCCGGCCAGCAGGCCGTCGCGGACCGCCTTGTTCAGCGCGTTGCGGGCTTCGGGCCGGTTGATCGTCAGCCAGGCGACCGGCCCGCGCCGCTCGTAGAGGACGGCCTGGGTGTCGGCCGTGGGCGTCGTCATCGGGCCTCCCCGGCCGTGGCGTTCCCGGCTCCGGACTCCCCGGCGCCGCCCTCTTCGACCACGGCGAGCACGGTGCCCGTGTTCACCGTCTGGCCCTCGCGGACACCGATCTCGGCGACGATGCCGTCGTGGGGGGCGGGCACGGTGTGCTCCATCTTCATCGCCTCCATCACCACCACCGGCGCCCCCGCGGCCACCGTGTCCCCGGCGCTCACGGCGATCCGGACGACCGTCCCGGGCATCGGCGCCAGCAGGGACCCGGGGGCCGACCGCGACCCGGGTCCGGGAACCGCGGCCGCTCGACCAGCCGGGTCGAGCCGAGCGCGCTGTCCACGTAGAACACGTCGCCGACGCGGTGGACGGCGAACTCGCGGCGGACCCCGCCCACGTCGGCCACCACCCGCCCGGCGCTCGGCCGAGCGCAGCCGCAGGCCGGGCACCGGCCAGCCGTCTTCCTGGCCGCCTTCTGCCTGCCAGCCTTCAACCCAGGCGTCCACCCCGGTGGCGGTGAACCGGTAGCGGACGGTGATGTCCTGGCCGTCGCAGGAGAACTCGGCGTGCTGGCGGCCGCTGACCACGTTGCGCCACCCCGAGGGCACTTCTGGCTGCACCGGCGCTTCGGCGCGCCGTTCGGCCTGGGCGGCCAGGGCGGCGGCGAGGGCGTGCAGCGGCACCGCGCTTTCGTGGCGCCAGGAGCGGGCCAGCTCGGCCGGGTCGTGGCGGGTCAGGTAGCCGGTGTCGATCGCGCCGGACCGGAACTCCGGTTCCCGGAGGATCCCGACGAGCAGTTCGCGGTTGCTGACCACGCCGTGCAGCCGGGTCTCGGCCAGGGCCCGGGCCAGCCGGCGGCACGCCTCGTCCCGCGTCGCGCCCCAGGCGATGATTTTGGCCAGCATCGGGTCGTAATGGACGCTGATCTCCGCGCCGGCCGCCACGCCGGCGTCGACCCGGACCCCGGGCAGCTCAGGAACCTCGAACGCGTGGACCGTGCCGGTGCCCGGCAGGAACCCGGCCGCCACGTCTTCGGCGTACAGCCGGGCCTCGACCGCGTGCCCGGACAGGGTGGCGAACCGGGCCGCGTCCGGCAACGGCTGGCCCTCGGCCACGGCCAGCTGCAGGGCGACCAGGTCGAGCCCGGTGACCAGCTCGGTGACCGGGTGCTCGACCTGCAGCCGGGTGTTGACCTCGAGGAAGAAGAACTCGCCGTCGCCGTCCAGGACGAACTCGACCGTGCCCGCGCCGGTGTAGCCGATGGCCTTGCCCGCGGCCACCGCGGCCTCGCCCAGCTCGCGGCGCAGGTCGTCGCCGACGGCGGGTGAGGGCGCCTCCTCGATGATCTTCTGGTAGCGGCGCTGGATCGAGCACTCGCGCTCGAACAGGTGGACCACGTTGCCCTGCGAGTCGCCGAAGATCTGCACCTCGACGTGGCGCGGCGCGTCGACGTACCGCTCGAGGAACACCGTGCCGTCGCCGAAGGCGGCCGCTGCTTCACGGCGGGCGCTGCCGACGGCCTCGGCCAGCTCCGCCGGGTCGCGGACGACCCGCATCCCGCGGCCGCCGCCGCCGAACACCGCCTTGACCAGCACCGGGTAGCCGATTTCATTGGCGGCCTGGGCGTTCAGGCAGGGTTCGCGGACCTCGGCGTCGTCGCCTACGGTGATCCCGGGCAGCACCGGCACCCCCGCCGACGCCATCAGCACCTTGGCCGCGATCTTGGATCCCATCGTCTCGATCGCCGCGGGCGGCGGCCCGACCCAGATCAGCAGGCGTCCAGCACCGCGTGCGCGAACGCCGCGTTCTCGGAGAGGAAGCCGTAGCCGGGGTGGACCGCGTCGGCGCCGGTGCGCCGGGCCGCGTCGATGATCCGTTCGGCGTTGAGGTAGGTCTCGGCCGGGGTGAGGCCCGGCAGCGGCACGGCCTCGTCGGCGGCCCGCACAAACGGGGCGCCGGCATCGGCGTCGGAGAACACCGCCACCGTGGCCACGTCCCGTTCCCGGGCCGTGCGCATGATCCGCGCCGCGATCTCGCCCCGGTTGGCCACCAGCAGCTTGGTGATGGTCGGCATGCCCGCCCTCACATCCGGAAGACGCCGTAGCCACGGCGCCCCTCGACGACCTGGCTGTGCGCGGCCGACAGCGCGATCCCGAGCACCGTCCGGGTGTCTCTCGGGTCGATCACGCCGTCGTCGTACAGGCGGGCGGTGACGAAAAAGGCATGCGACTCGCTCTCGATCTGCTGCTCGATGGCCTGCCGCCGCTTCTCGTCGGCCTCCTCGTCGAAGGGCCGGCCGGAGGCCTGGGCCGACTGGCGGCCGACGATCGACAGCACGCCCGCGAGCTGCTGCGCGCCCATCACGGCCAGCTTCGCGTTCGGCCAGGCGAACATGAACCGGGGGTCGTAGGCCCGCCCGGACATGCCGTAGTTCCCCGCTCCGAACGACGCGCCGATGTTGACGGTGATGTGCGGCACGGTGCTGTTGGTCACCGCGTTGATCATCTTGGCGCCGTCCTTGACGATCCCGCCCTGCTCGTAGGCCTGGCCGACCATGTATCCGGTGGTGTTCTGCAGGAAGATCAATGGCGTGCCGGTCTGGTTGGCCAGGAGGATGAACTCGCTGGCCTTCTTGGCCTCCTCGCTGAACAGCACGCCCCGCGCGTTGGCCAGGACACCGACTGGGTAGCCGTGGATGGAGGCCCACCCGGTGACCAGGCTGGTCCCGTACAGCGGCTTGTACTCGCCGAACCGGGACCCGTCGACCACCCGGGCCAGGACCTCGCGCGGGTCGAACGGGACCCGGAAGTCCGCCGAGGCGATGCCGGGCAGTTCTTCCGCGTCGTACGCGGGCGGGTCGGGCGGCTGCGCCGGGGCCGGCCCGAGCTTGCGCCAGTTCAGCTCGGCCACGATCTGCCGGCCGATCCGGATGCAGTCGACCTCGTCGACGGCGAAATGGTCGGACAGCCCGGAGGTCCGTGAGTGCATCTCGGCCCCGCCGAGTGCCTCGTCGTCGGAATCCTCGCCCGTGGCCATCTTGACCAGCGGCGGCCCGCCGAGGAACACCTTGGCCTGGCCGTCGACCAGCACCGAGTAGTCGCACATCCCCGGCACGTAGGCACCGCCCGCGGTGGAGTTGCCGAAGACCAGGGCGATGGTCGGGATGCCCATCGAGGACAGCTCGGTCAGGTCGTGGAAGATCTTCCCGGCGAACACGAACAGGTCGGCCTGCGTCGGCAGGTCCGCGCCCCCGGACTCGACCAGGTTGAGCACCGGCAGCCGGTTGACCCGCGCGATCTCCAGCGCCCGCAGGGTCTTCCGCAGGGAGTACGGGTTCATCGCACCGCCCCGGACCGTCGGGTCGTGGGCGATGATCACGCATTCCACCCCGGACACGACGCCGACCCCGGTGACGATGCTCGCCCCGACAGCGAACTCGGTCCCCCACGCGGCCAGCGCGGACAGTTCGAGGAACGCCGCGTCCCGGTCGAGCAGCAGCTCGATCCGCTCGCGGACCAGCATCCGCCCCCGGGCGTGGTGCCGGTCGGCGTACTTCTCCCCGCCGCCGGCCCGGGCCAGGTCCAGCTGCTCGTTCAGCGCCGCGACGGCCGCGAGCTGCACCTCCCGGTTGCGCCGGTAGATCTCGCCGGTGACGTCCAGGGTCGACTTCAGTACGGGCACCTCGCCGCTCCTTCTCTCGGCGTAGGCCAACGTTAACCGACATTCACTAGCTGCGGAAGGTGACGCGCTGGCGACGACCCAGTTGGCCCCGGATCCCCGGCTCCTTGCTCGTGAAGGCGGCCGTGATGTGACGCCCTTCACTCTCGTCTGGCATACGTCTACGATCTTTAGTCAACCGCGATGCACTTGAAAGGAGGCCATCGTCGGGTGGCCCAGGGCCTCCTCGCGCGCGGGCTCGCGCAGGGTGACCGGGTGCTCATGTACTGCGAAAATTCGGTCGAGGTCTACGTCACCAAGATCGGCATCGCCAAGGCGGGGCTGGTATGTGTCCCGGTCAACCCCCAGCCGGCAGCGAACACGGCCCGTCGGTATGCAGGGTCATCACCTGGCGGCATCACGACCGCATCCCACGGTTCCTCCACCAGCTGGACGACTCGCTCGACCAGCGCATCAAAAGCCCCGCTGGGCAGACCGTGCAGTTGGACTAAGGCGTAGGCCTCGAACCGAACGCTGTAGGTCACCGGTGGTTCAGCCCGGCGGGCCAGCCCGGGACGACCTCCTCGATCGCCTCCGACCCCTCCAGGCTGCCCGACCGCACAGCCTCCCGCACGCTGGCCAGCCGACTCTCAAAACCAGGCTCAGAGTACGCGGCCGCGGTGCTTTTCGGCGATACTGCCAACCTGTCAGCGCTTGCGCCCAACGGCCCCGACCTGCGGTATCTCAGGACCGGGGAACGGACTAGGGTCAGGCCGCCAATCCGCTACCAGAACGATGCCTGGCTCGACCAGTTCCAGGCCATCGAAATAGCCGGCGAACTGCTCCAGGCTCCGGGTCCGGTACGGGATGGCACCTGACGCCTCGTACTGCCGCAGGGCATCCTCAAGCGCCTCGCTCGTGTTGATGCTGTCGTTGATCGCGAGGTAGCTGCAGGCAGGCAGGCCGTCAAGCAGCCGGGCCACGATCGACCGCGCCTCGTCATAGTCAACCACGTGCCCGAGCACCCCCATCAGCGTCAGCGCGACCGGCTGGGTCAGATCCAGCCACATGGCCGCCTCGGCCAGGATCTTGCCTGGGTCACTCAAGTTGGCATCCACGTAATTGGTAGTGCCCTCCGGGCGGCTGGTCAGCAGCGCCCGGGCGTGCACCAGCACCAGCGGGTCATTATCGACGTACACGATCCGGGACTCCGGGGCAATCCGCTGCGCGACCTCATGGGTGTTGTCCACCGTCGGCAGCCCAGTGCCGACATCCAGGAACTGCCGCACCCCAGCCTCACCGGCCAGGAACCGGACTACCCGCCCCAGGAAATAACGGTCAGCACGGGCGATGTCCACGATCCCCGGGTAGATCGCACTGAACTGATCGCCGGCCACGCGGTCGACCTCGTAGTGATCCTTCCCGCCCAGCCAGTAATTCCAGATCCGCGCCGAGTGCGGCACGGTCACGTCGATATCCGCTGATTCCTGCCCGGGGGGCTGTTCCTGAGTCACGAAGAACAATCTCCTTATCTCGGCCGTCAACGGACAACCTAAACCAGCGGCCGGCCACCAGCCAGTCACAAGCAGAAAGTGCACGCCTTCCGGCAAGGTAACACCGCCGTCCGGAGTCTGCCTTAGCTCGCGGGACGTCGGGCATTGCCGTCGTCGTGGCACGATGAGCGCTATGCGCCCTGCAGCGGTTCCGGGCCGTCATCACTGCCGGTCCTCGTGGCCGCGCGGTCATCGAGGTGCCGTTCAACCCGGACGAGACGTGGCTGCGTGTCCCACCCGAGACTGCAGCTACGGTCAGTGATCGGCTGGCGAATAACGTCCTCGCGGCAGATGCGAGCATTCTTGTTGGCGGGGAGGATGGGGGGTGGATGTTAGGCTTTGCGGGCGGAGACCCCTGGTTGCGCGCACCGGCTGCATTTGAACAACGCCGGGGCGGCGCTGCTGGCGCAGCCGACGCTGGATGCGATGACCGCCCATCTGCGGCTGGAGGCCGAGATCGGCGGGTACGAGGGGCCGCGGCCGGCGCAGGACGCGATCGCCGCCACCTATGCCGGCATCGCCGAGCTGGTGGGCGGCCGAAGCTGATGAGGTGGCGCTGTTCGACAACGCCACCCACGCCTGGAACGCCGCGTTCTACTCGGTGCCGCTCGGCCCGGGTGACCGGATCCTGACCGGCCGCGCGGAATATGGCAGCAACGTGCTGGCCTACTGGCAGGTCGCCCAGCGCACCGGCGCCGAGGTGGTCGTCGTGCCCAACGACCGGCACGGCCAGCTCGACGTCACCGCGCTGGCCGCGCTGGTGGACGAGCGGGTGAAGCTGATCGGGGTCAGCCACGTGCCCACCAGCGGGGGCCTGGTCAACCCGGCCGCGGAGATCGGCCGGATCGCCCGCGACGCCGGGGTGCTGTTCCTGCTCGACGCCACCCAGTCGGCCGGCCAGTTCCCCGTCGATGTGGACGCGATCGGCTGTGACCTGCTCACCGGCACCGGCCGCAAGTTCCTGCGCGGACCGCGGGGCACCGGGTTCTTGTGGGTCCGCACCGCCGCCCTTGAGCGGCTCGACCCGTTCGTCGCCGAGATCGGCTCCGCGACCTGGGACGGCGGCCGCGGGTTCACCTGGGCCGCCGGTGCCCGGCGTTTCGAGTCCTGGGAGAACAGCTACGTCAACGTCGTGGGCCTGGGCGCCGCGGTGCGGCAGGCCCTCGACCTGGGTATCGACGCGATCGGGGAGCGCACCGCCATGCTCGGCGCCCGGCTGCGCAGCCAGCTCGACGGGCTGCCCGGCGTATCGGCTCACGACCTGGGCCAGGTGCGCTGCGCCATCGTCACCGCCCGCGTCGACGGGCGTGCCCGCGCCGACGTCGCCGCAGCGCTGGGCCGCGCCGGGGTCAACGTGTCGGCCACCGTGGCCGAGGACAGCCCGCTCGACACCCAGGACCGCGCGCGTCCACCCCCTGGTCCGGTTCTCCCCGCACTACTACAACACCGAAGAAGAACTCGACCGCACCGTCAGCCTCGTCGCCACCATCGCACGCCAAGGACACACCACCCCTTAAGCGGACCAGCGCCCCCGGCCAAGCACATGACATCCCCCGCCAAGACGCCGAAACCGCAGCCAGGCGCTACACCGAAGCCGACCTCATCGCCTACTGCCACGAGCGGCAGCTATTCGGTGCTAGACGCGGCGAGCGCCTGTTCGAGCGCGTATGCCACACGGAGCACAGTCAGATCATCCAGTCGCCCGACGATCTGCAGGCCGACCGGAGGCCGGCAAGGTCTCACCGACCGGCAGGCTGGCGGCCGGTTGCCCGGTGAGGTTGAAGGGGAACGCGAACGGCGACCACTCTGGCCGCTGGCGATCCCGTCCGCGCCGTCCTCGGGCGCGCGCAACCCGACCGGGAACGCGGTGGTCGCGGTCGTGGGCGTCGAGTAGGACGTCGTACATCTCCATGAACTCCCGCACCGAGTCGTACAAGGTCTGCCGGTGCATCGCCGCCGTGGTGAACGTTTCCGCGTCCCAGGAGCGCGTCACCAGCTCGCGAAGGTCGGCAGACAGGTGGTGCTGGCTGGCCAGCTCCCGCAGTCCGGCGTAAGCCTGTCCCGCGCGACGGTCGCGGCGAACACGGCACGGAGCTTGCGCAGGTCACCGATCGGCCGGTCGGCGGCCTCCACCGTGCCCCCGAGGCTGGCAAGCACCTCGACCGCAGCACCCGTCAGGTCCAGGACTTCGGTGCTGACCTCCCGTTCCCGAGCTGGGGGCTCCAGGCCACCCGTAGGCCGGCCACCCCGTCGCCCAGCCGCTCCCCCAGCCCCGCCGCTTGATACGGCACCGAATGCCGGTCCCGAAGGTCCAGCCCGGCGATCACCTCCAGGACGGCCGCGGCATCCCGGACGGTCCGGGTGATTGGCCCAACGCATTCCAGGCTTTCCCAGCTGCTGAAGCCGGGCCGGATGGGCACGCGGCACGACGGATACAGCGGCACCACGCCGAAGCTGGGTTTGAGGGTGAACACCCCGCACAGGGCGGCCGGCACCCGCAGCGAGCCGCCCCCGTCGCTGCCGAGGGCCACCGAACCCATCCCGTCGGCCACCGCTGCCGCGGCCCCGCCGGAGGAGCCACCTGCCGTGCGGTCGGGACACCAGGGGTTGCGGGTTGGCCCGAAAAGATCGTTGTCGGCCACGATGCCGTAGCCGAGTTCTCTGGTGTTGGTCTTCCCGAGCAGGATCGCTCCTGCCCCGCGCAGCCGTTCGACCGCGACGTCATCCTGGTCGGGAACCCAGTCGGCGTAAGCCACGCTGCCCAGGGTCGTGCGGATTCCTTTGGCCGGGATGAGGTCCTTGACCGAGAACGGCACGCCGTGCAGCGGTCCCAGGTCGGCGCCGCGCAGCCGCTCCCGGTCGGCTGCCTTCGCCTCGGCCACGGCGCTGGCGTTGAGGGTGCAGTAGGCGTTTAGAGCCGGGTTCCGTTCGGCTATCCGGTCCAGGACGGAGCGGGTCAGCTCCTCGGCCGACCACAGCCCGCGCCGGACGCCGTCGGCATGCTCGATAGCGGACAACTGCCAGAGGCCGTCGTGCTCCCCCGCGGTCACCGGCTAGCGCCGGTCGCCATCAGGTCAGCGGGCGTGCGGGGCTGGTAGCGGCCGTGACGGGGTGGCTGTTCGAGCTGGCCGTCGTTGAGGACGACCTTGCCGCGCACGGTGGAGAGCACCGGCCATCCGGTGACCTCGCGGCCCTCGTACAGGCTGTAGCCAGCGGCCGTGTGCTGTCCGGCTGCCGCGATCGTCCGCCGCAGGCCGGGATCGACGATGACCAGGTCGGCGTCGGAGCCTGGCTGGATCACGCCCTTTCGGGGATACAGCCCAAAGATGCGCGCGGGGTTCGTGCTCAGGGCCTCAGCCAGGAGACCGACGTCGCCGCCCCGCTGGCTGACCCACTGGTCGAACACCACGGGCAGCAGTGTTTCTGCGCCCGGTGCGCCGTACGGCTCGTCGAACACGTTGGTCATCGGCCCGGCACCGCGGACCCGCGGAGCGTGGTCGCTGGCCACGGTGGAGATCGTTCCGTCGAGCAGCCCGCTCCACAGCCGTTCCCGGTCGGCGTCGGCGCGCAGCGGCGGGCCGACCTTGGCTGACGGGCCGAGCCGCAGCAGGTCGTCGTTGGTCAGGGTGAGGTACTTCGGGCACGTCTCCCCCCAGACAGGCTGCCCGCTCGCCGCGGCGGCCGCGAGGATGCCGACGCCTCCAGCGGTGGTCATGTGGAGCACGTACAGCGGGCAACCGGCCGCCTTCGCATAGCTGATCGCCTTCTGGACACCGAGATCTTCTGCATAGTCCGGGTGCGTCCACGCGAAGTCCTCGAGCCGGGTCCGGCCGCCGCCCGCGCCCGTGCGATCAGGTGGCTCAGGATCTCGCCGTCTTCGGCGTGGACCATGGCCAGGCCACCGTGCTCGGCGACCACCCGCAGGCCACGCAGCAGGGTCGCATCAGGCGTCATGATCCCGGTGTCCTTGTAGGACATGAAGAACTTGATCGTCGGGCTGCCCAGCGCGATGACCTTCGGTACCTCGACCGCGGCGTCGTGTTCTGG
Organism: uncultured Actinomycetes bacterium; assembly: GCA_963718475.1. Lineage (GTDB taxonomy): Bacteria > Actinomycetota > Actinomycetes > Streptosporangiales > Streptosporangiaceae > CAVQZM01. Next base: position 31,859 of record CAVQZM010000063.1, read on the forward strand.
CCGCATGATGGTGTGCAGGCCGAAATCGATCGCGGAGCAGCGTTCCCCCTCGGCGATGAAGTGCTCGATCGCGGCCGCGGGCGAATGATCGGTCCTCGGCCTGATCTGCACGATCGCGGTGGTCACTCCGCCGTGTGCGGCCGAGCGGAGACTGTCCGCGATGGTATCGGCGTGGTCGGTCCAGGTCTGGCAGTGCACATGCGCGTCGATGGATGCCGGGCAGGACATACCGGCCGGTCGGCGTCGATGACACGCCCGGAGACCGCGGCGCGGGTTAACGCGGTCCGACGAGCGGCGATCCGGCCGTCGCGGACGGCGATATCGGCGGCATCGGACACCCTGCGGCGTCACCACCAGGCCACCAGTGATGGCGAGGTCGTACATGGATGCCTCCTTCACGGAGCTAGTCGGCCGCTCGGCGGGCGCCGCGCTCCCCGGCCGCGGGGCGTCGGATGCATCCGGTGCCACGGGGTTGTGGCCTCGTAGGCTCCCGAGACGAAGAACAGGAGCGGCTCCGCGTGCGGCGGTCCCACCAGTTGCAGGCCCAGCGGCAGGCCGAGCGGGCTTTGGCCGCACGGCACGGACAGCGGCCGGCAGGCCGAGCGTGCTGATCGGCGCGGCATAGCGGGTGTAGACCGTGTGCGTGGGCTCGTCGCCGCGCGATCCGGTGCTCAGCCGTCGCGCTGCCGATCGGGGAGTGCCGGGACTGGAACGGTGGGCGTCGCGATGACGTCGACGTCCCGCCACACCTCGGAGAACTTCCGGCAGACTGGCCACGGATACGGAAGGCCTTGAGGTAATCCTCGGCGAGCATCGCGCGCCCGGCGTAACTCGCGGTCGCGGATGTTCTCGCCGATCCCACGGCTCCGCCCTCGAGGAACGCTCGTGCCCGGCCGAGGCTTCGGAGAACGCGATGGCCCGGTGCATGCGCAGGATGTCACCGGCGTACGGCACTTTGACCTCCGTGCACCTGCGCACCGAGATCGGCCAGGTGCTGCAGCGCCTGATCGAAGGCCCTGGCCACCGGCGGGTCCAGCCCCATGTCGATCCATGAGGTCGGTACGCCGATGCGGAGGTTCAACGCAGGGCGCTGGCTGCCCGCGGCAGCAGCGGCCAGGCAGCCGCCCCGCGGGCCACGCGAGGTATGCGGGTCAAGCAGCAGGTCCGCGACGGCGGCGACGCTGGAGACCCGCTGCGCGACTACCCCGAGCGTGTCGAGGGTCCAGGTCAGGGCGCGGACTCCGCGCCTGCTGATCGCGCCGTAGGTCGGCTTGAGCGCCACCACGCCGCAGTGCGCCGCGGGGACCCGGATCGACCCGCCGGGATCAGGGCCGAGAGCCACGGACACCAGGCCGGCGGCCACCGCCGCGCCCGCCCCGCCGCACGCCCCGCCGGCCATCCGGGCGGGATCCCACGGATTGCGGACCCAGCCGAAGTGCTCGCTATGGCCGGTCGTCCCCGCGGCGAACTCGTGCACGTTCAGCTTGCCGGCGAACAGCGCGCCCTCAGCGGCCAGACGCCGCCAGCTCTCCGCGTCCGCCGCAGGCACATGGTCGAGCAGCAGTGCCGAGCCAGCGGTGGTCGGCACGCCGGCCACATCAATCAGGTCGGTCAGCCCCACCGGCACCCCGGCCAGGCGGCCGGCCGGACCGCCCGGGGCCGGACCGGACTCGTCCACGTCAACCCGGATGAACGCGTTCAGCGCCGGTTCCCATAGCCTGGCCGTTCGGGATACCAATGCGCGACCAAGCCGGCGTCGGCCAGCCCGGCGCGGACCAGGCCGGCCAACTCAGGCGCGGGCAGCCAGCCGAGCTCGTCGGGATCGGCCAGTCCGGCCGCCTCGGGGCCGCTGGGGACGGGCAGCTGCACCGGGTCGGGCACGTAGGACGAGGACTTACCGGGTCGAAGGTGAACGCGGGAAAGTCGTCGCCGAGGTCACTGGCGGACACCGAGTCGAGGTACTCGCCGACCGCGTCCAGCATGCCTCCGCCCGGCCCACACGGTGCCGTCGAGTTCGGGATGGAGCTGTTTCAGTAGGCGGCGCGGGACGCCACCGATGATCCTCGTTCCTGGTTGATAGGGGTAAGAGCGGGCGTTCAACTGGTCTCGGCCGCCTCGGCGAAGGCTCGCGGTGCCGCGCACATCGGTCTACGGCGGCTTCGGCCTCGAAGACCTTGCCGGCGGGTTCCCACTTGATGACGCGAGGGCAATGAGGCCGATGAGCGGCGCGGCGAGCAGGACAAGCATCGCGTGATAGAGGCCGAGCGCGGACAGCAGCACCGGAAGCGGGTACAGGGCGACCAGGCTGCCGGTGCGGTTGCACGCCTGGGACAGCCCGGCGCCGCTTCCGCGGATGCTGGTCGGGTAGGACAGCGCGGACATCGACTGCGCGGTCGAACCGGGCCCGAACGTGTGCGCCCCGATGAACAGGGCGAGCAGCACCACCCCAAGCACCGGTGGGATTGCCGAGCCACCCAGCCCGAGGGCGAGCAGGATCAGCCCGACACCCGAGAACCCGACGATCGTGAGGGTACGGAATCCGAGCCGGTCGGCGAATGTGGCGGCGAGCAGCGCGGCGGCCAGGCCGCAGGTGTTGGCGAGCACCGACGACAGCAGCGACACCTGGTAGCCGCTGTGGAAGAACGCGTACACGATGAGCGGCAGGTAGAACCCGACGGAGGAGAACTGGATGCTCTGAGCCGCGCTGACGATCGAGATGAGAATCGTGCGTCTGCGGAACGTCGGCGAGAACAGCTGACGGAACATCTGCCACGGACCGCTCGCCGTAGTAACCCCGGCGACCTGCGCCGTCGGCGATACCGTGAACGGCCTGCCGTACATGGTGGTCAGAACGCGGGCCGCCTCATTGAGATCGCCCCTGGTCGCCGCCCACATCGGGCTTTCCGACATGTACCTGAACCGCAGCAGCAGGATCACCACGGCCGGCACCGCACCGAGGCCGATTTCCCACCGCCACAGCGAATTCCCGGCGCCCAGGCCGTAGAGCCCCAAGGCGACCAGCAGGC
>CAVQZM010000064.1:0-127618 GCA_963718475.1 uncultured Actinomycetes bacterium
GGCGCCGAACGGCCTGCCGTCCCAGGAGATGGGGCTGCTCCAGGACGCCAAGGCCAACGGGGTCAAGGTCAACCTGGTCAACATCATGACGATGGACTTCGGCAACGGGCAGAACGCGCTCAACGACGCGATCTCCGCGGCCCAGGCCACCGCGGGCCAGCTGGCCGGGCTGTACGGCATCTCCACGTCGCAGGCCTACGCGATGATGGGGCTCACCCCGATCGCCTGCCAGAACGACGACAACGAATACTTCTCCACCTCCGACGCCTCCACCCTGGAGAGCTTCGCCGCCTCCAACGGCGTGCAGGAACTGTCGTTCTGGGAGGTCGACGGGTACGACAAGGCGACCGGCTACGCCTACTCCAAGATCTTCAACCAGATCAACGGCGGGGGCGGGGGCTCCCCGGCCACGACCGGCCAGATCACCGGCTACGGCGGGCTCTGCCTCGATGACCGCAGCGCGTCGACCGCCAACTTCAACCCGATCCAGGTCTATACCTGCAACGGCAGCGGCGCCCAGCAGTGGACCGTGCCCGGCGACGGCACCCTGAGGGTCTTCGGCAAATGCCTCGACGTCAACGCGGGCGGCACCGCCGACGGCACCACCGTGGACCTCTACGACTGCAACGGCACCGGGGCCCAGACCTGGCAGCCCCAGAGCGACGGGGCGCTGCTGAACCCGCAGTCCGGCAAGTGCCTCGACGACACGGGCTGGTCCACCACCCCGGGCACCCAGGCGCAGATCTGGTCCTGCACCGGCGGCGCCAACCAGCGATGGACGCTGCCCAGCTGAGAAATCTGACCATCATTAGGGGCCAGCCGACGGGTCCCGGGCGGGGCGGGCCGCCCGGGCCGGGCACCCCGGTGCGCCCCGCGCGCTAGGCCGTGATCTGCCGGGGGCCGCCGCTTCCCGCCGGCCGCCGCCGATCAGCGCGGTGCGGCCCACCGGCATGGGCAGCGGCACCGGGCCCGACGGCCGGCTCGCCTTGTTCGGCGCGGTCGTGAGCCGCAGCGCCAGAGCCGGGCACATGTCGACGGCCTGCTGCGCGTCCTTCTCCAGCCAGTCGGGAACCGGGATGTCGAGCATCACCGGGTAGCCGTGGTTGTCGAGATGGACCATCTCCGGGATCAGGTGGGCGCACAGGCCATGACCCTCGCAGCGCGTCCAGTCGACGACCAGCCGCTGCTGGCCCTGCTGCTCCGGACCGGACGGCAGCGGCAGGATGCCGCGCACCGGACGGCCGCAGGAGGAGTGGAAGACGTGCGCGGCCAGGTCCTCGGTGAACACGTCCAGCGCGGACAGGACGAACCGGGTGACGCCGTCCGGGTGAGCACAGGCGCCGCGCCCCGACACGGCGGCGGCGGACCGCCGGGCCACGTCGAGGGATTCGATGCCGCCCGAGCCGTCGATCAGCGCGGCGAGCGCCCGCGCGATCCGGGGCAGGCCCAGCTTGCAGGGGCCGCACTGCCCGGCGGACTCCCCGGCCAGGTAGCTGGCGATCCGGGAGACCTCGCCGAGCGGGCAGGTCCCGTCACCGAGCGGCAGCACGATGCCGGCCGAGCGTCCCGCCGACCGCCTCGAGCCCGGCCCGCGACACCGGCACCATGTAGGCGTTCTCGGCCGGCAGCCACATCCCGTGGTACCCGCCGACCAGCACACCGTCCCCGGCCGCGGCCTGGCAGATGTCAAGGACGGAGCCGAGGGGCACGCCGGTGGGCACCTCCACCACCGCGGGCCGCGCGGCGGAGCCGCTCACGCTCAGCAGCACCGTGCCCGGCTCCTCGGGCATCCCGACCGACGCGTAGCGCTCGGGACCCAGCAGCGCGAGCACGGCCAGCTGCGCATAGGTCTCGGCATTGGACAGCAGAGTCGGCAGGCCGTAGACGCCGCTGGTGCTGGCGAGCGTCTTGCGGCCCGGGGTATCGGGGTCTTGCCGTTGATCGCGCGGACGAGGGCACCGCTCTCGCCGGAGATGAACCGCTCGGGCACCTCCACGATGCGGACCAGGTCCCGCAGGCCGGGTTCGGCCGCGATCGCCGCTTCGAGCGACCGGTTGGCGAGCTCGTTGTCGGCGACCCCGACGATGATCTCCTCGGCCCCGATGGCCTCGGCCGCCAGGGCCGCGCCGCTGAGGACCAGGTAGGGCGAGCGCATCAGGAGCATCTTGTCCTTGAAGCTCCCCGGCTCGCCTTCGGTGGCGTTGACCACGACGATCGTCGGCTGGTCACTCTGGCGCGCGGAGTCGATGACCGCCTTCAGCTTGCGCGCGAAGGGAAATGCGGCGCCGCCGTGACCGCGCAGGTCGACCTGCTGCGGCCATCGAGAGGAGTTCCGCGTCCGAGAGTCTCGGCAGCCTGCCGAACAGATCGCGGTGAGCCTCCAGATCCAGCCGGGGAAACCGGTCGAGCCCGGCGGTCAGCCGGGCCGCGCCGATCCGCATGATGGCCGGGGCGGCGGGTCCCGCCGCAGAGTCCGCATGCGCCGCCGAATTGGAAATCATCGTCGCTCGTCACCACCGTATGAGGGGACGTGGGGAATAGGTCCGGTTTGTTCATCAGGGCGCATCGCCGGCCTCGGCCGCCGTGCGCGTCCGGGCTGAGCCCGGTCAGTCGCGCCGCGGCCCGGCGGTCGCGGGCCGTCGTATTCGGCCCGCGGGCGCCGCGGGGCCTCGCCGTACGGCCGGTCCTGCCCGTAGCGGGGTCTGGCCCGTAGCCGGCGTCGGGCCCGTAACGGGCTCTGGTCCGTAACCGGCCTCTGGTCCGTAACGGTCGCGTGGCCCATGGCCAGCGTCCGGCCCCGCGCGCGTAACCGGCGTCCGGCCCCGGGCCGTAACCGGCTTCGCCGCGATAGCCGGGCTCCGGCCCGTACCCAGCGGCCTGCCCGTAGCCGGGATCCGGCCGGTACCCCGGGTCCTCGCCATACGGCCGGTCCGGCCGTAGCGGCGTCCGGGCCGTAGCGGGGTCCGATCCATAGCTGGGGTCCGGCCCGTAGCGGGCATCCGGCCGGTAGCCGGGATCCTGGCCGTAGCGCCCATCCGGTCCGTAACCGGAGTCGGGCCGGTACGCGGGCTGGGGCCCGGTCCGGTTGCTCACCGGCGGCGGCCCAGGCGGGTACACAGGCTGCGGGCCGGTCCGGTTGCCACGGCGCGGGCCAGCGGGTACCGGCTGCGGGCCGGTCCGGTTGCTGCAGGCCGGCCGTGGCGGCTCAGGCCCGTCCGGTCGACACGGGCTGCGGGCCGGTCCGGTAGTCGGCCTGGCTCGGCGCGGGGCGACCGGACGGCGGCTGGACGGGCATGGGCTGGCTGGCCGCCCGCATTCCACTGCGCGGTCGGCGCATCGTAGGCGCCCGGCGCGTCGTAGTCCTGGTCGCCCGCCTGCTGCGGTGCGGGCAGTGCGTCGTATTCGGTCGGGCGGCGCGGCGGGGCGCCCATGTAGCGGGGCGGTCCGTCGTAGCCGGGCTCGTAGCGCGGCATCCGCCCGGCGCCCGCCGGATCCGGGGCCGCCGCGATGGCCTGCGGCCGCTCCCCGGCCATCCCGTACTGATCCGGCCCGTACTGATCCGGCCCGTACTGATCCGGGAACGACACGGGCGGCCCCGGGTCGGCGGCCTGCAGCGCGGCCATGGTGCCACTGGCGCCGCCGATCTGGGTCGGGGCGCCGAGCGGCATGGTCCCGCTGATCTGTCCCATAAGGCCCAGCGCCGCCGCGCGCACCTGCATCGACTGCATCGGCCCGGTGGCGCCGCGGTCGGACGTCGGCGCGGCCCCCGCCACCATGTCCTTCGACCGCAGCGACGTCGCGAGGAACCGGACCAGGACGCCAAGCGCGATGAGCGCGACGACGGCCCCGTAGCTCCAGTAGACATACGTCCCGACCGCCTTCCGGCCCGCCAGCAGGCCGTGCAGCACACCGAGTATGAGAGCGGCATAGGACGAGTAATGAATTGCGCGCCATTTCCACGCATTGCCGCTGGCGGTGAAGCGCCGCCGGACGATACTCGTGGCCACCAGCAGCACAATAATGTCCGAGGCTATCGTTCCCTCGGCCATATAAAATGTGCGGTACTGGGAAAGGAACGGAATAAACGCATCAAGGACATGCACGTGAAGGGTGGGAGATTCCTCCAGCTGCTTAGCCGTGATCTCCAGCACGATGTGAATGATCAGGAACGCGAGCGCCGCGAACGACACGGCCCGGTGCACGGCCTGGAGAAGCACGCGGTGACCTGGCGTCATGACGATCCGGTCGGTGGCAATGAGACCCATGCCGGCCGACGCGGTCAGCGCGATAAGCGCGAACACACCCGCGAATTTCAGGAGGAAATGCTGGGAAGCGGCTACCACGACGTGACCGGCCGGTGTCGCTACCGAGGCGAATATCAGCAGGATCACCACGACCGCTGCCGAGGCCACGATAACCGGCGTGCGTTCTGCGCCCTCCCGCGCAGCCGAGGACCGAGAGTCCTTGCGGCCCCGCGAGCGGGTGCGAGTCGTTGTCACGACATACCTCCTCTAGACCTTTTCGATCTGGAGAGATCTGAAAGCGGCATACGATTCCGCATTTATTACAATTACCTTAAATGTGTTTCTGTCCTGTTTTGCTGGCACGGCAACGCTAGCAGGTTTGATCACAGCCCGGCGACGGAACCATATATAAAATCCCTGTGAATCCGCGTTTCGTCCGGTTCGTCCGGGTGAGGGAAGATCACTGCCGGGCCGTGCGCCGCAGGCCAATGAATGGGCCGCGCCCGGGACGTCCCGCGTGGCCCGGGCCGTGGGCCAGTCGCCGGGCCGGGGACCACCCCGGATGGCCAGTACCGTGACCTTCTGCTGGTCACGAGGCCGGAGGTCAGGACGCGAAGGGAAGGTCCTCGCCCTGGCGCGGCGCATGCCGGCCGAACGGTGCACGCGGGCACACCGAGGCACGCACGCAAGGCAGCGCCGACCGAGCCGCACACAGGCCTGCCGGCGCCGGGGATACAGGGACACGTTCCTCCTTCGACCGCATCCCCCGCGCCCAACGCTTGTTATACAGGGACCAAGTGCGCAGATTCTGCTAAACCGGCAATTGCCCAGGTCATTGACAATGCCGGCTCAGGCGCCCGATCCGCGCACCAATCGCGCCCGGTAGCGATGCGGACGCAACGTGTCAAAAGGTGCACGAGTGACAAGCGGCCACCAAACCTACCTAAGCCGCCGTTACCGGGCACGGCGCGCCGGGGGTCAGGCTCCCGGGGAGACGAGTTCGGTGGCGACCAGCTCGGCGATCTGAGCCGTGTTCAGGGCCGCGCCCTTCCGCAGGTTGTCCCCGCAGATGAACAGGTCGAGGGCGTGCGGGTCGTCGAGCGACTGGCGTACCCGGCCGACCCAGGTCGGGTCGGTCCCGACGGCGTCCGCCGGGGTCGGGAACTCGCCCTGCTCCGGGTCGTCGGTCAGCACCACGCCCGGAGCGTCCCGCAGAACGCGCTGCGCGCCGGCCCGCCCGACCTCGCGGTCGAAGGTCGCATGGACGGCCACCGAATGCGTGGTGACGACCGGGACCCGGACACAGGTCGCCGAGACCCGCAGCTCCGGCAGCCCGAGGATCTTCCGGGACTCGTTGCGGATCTTCAGCTCCTCCGACGACCAGCCGTCGTCCTTCAGCGACCCGGCCCACGGCACCACGTTCAGCGCGAGCGGTGCGGGGAACGGCCCCAGGTCACCGACCGTGCCGCGCAGGTCGCCGGCCCGCTGCCCGAGCGAATGCGTCCCGCCGACCTTGGCCAGCTGCGCGTAGAGCGTGTCGATGCCGGCCTGGCCCGCCCCGGAGGCGGCCTGGTAGGACGCCACGACCATCTCGCGCAGCCCGAACTCCCGGTGCAGCGCGGCGACGGCGACGATCAGCGACAGCGTCGTGCAGTTCGCGTTGGCGATGATGCCCTTCGGCCGGACGGCGGCCTGCTCGGGGTTGATCTCGGGCACCACGAGCGGGACGTCCGGGTCCATGCGGAACGAGCCGGAGTTGTCCACCGCGACGGCGCCACGCGCGGCGGCGACCGGGGCCCACTCGGCCGAGACCTCGTCCGGGACGTCGAACATGGCCACGTCGACGCCGTCGAACGCGTCCTCCGACAGCACCTGGACCTCCGTGTCCCGGTTGCGGACCCGGAGCGTCCGGCCGGCCGAACGCGGCGACGCGATCAGCCGGATCTCGCCCCAGATGTCCTCCCGGGTGGTCAGCAGGTCGAGCATCACCGTGCCGACGGCGCCGGTGGCGCCGACGACGGCCAGGGTCGGCTTCGCGGTCATCGCCCGGTCCCCCCGTACACCACGGCCTCCACCTCGTCGGCGTCCAGGTCGAACGCCTTGTGCGTGGCGTTGACCGCCTCGTCCACGTCCTTCTGATCCACCACGACCGAGATGCGGATCTCCGAGGTCGAGATCATCTCGATGTTCACGCCGGCCTGGGCCAGCGCACCGAAGAACGCGGCGGTCACCCCGGGGTGGGAACGCATGCCCGCCCCGATCAGGGAGACCTTCCCGATCCGGTCGTCGTAGAGCAGTGACTCGAAGCCGATCTGGTCCTGAAGCTGGCGCAGTGCGGTCATGGCGGCCTGGCCGTCGGCCCGCGGGAGCGTGAACGAGATGTCGGTGCGGCCAGTGGCCACGGCCGAGACGTTCTGGACGATCATGTCGATGTTGATGCCGGTGTCGGCGATGACCCGGAAGATCTCCGCGGCCTCGCCGACCCGGTCCGGGACGCCGACGACGGTGATCTTCGCCTCGCTCCGGTCGTGCGCCACCCCGGAGATAATCGCCTGCTCCATCTCGGAATCCTCCGCATCGTTCCCGGTGCCGGCCAGCGCCGTGCTCATCTGGCCCGAATCGGTCTTCTGGCCGGCGTGCCCGCTGACCCAGGTGCCCAGCTTGTTGTTGAAGGAGGACCGGACGTGGATCGGCACGTCATAACGCCGCGCGTACTCGACGCAGCGCAGCATGAGCACCTTGGCCCCGCAGGCGGCCATTTCGAGCATTTCCTCGTAGCTGAGCCGCGGGATCTTGCGCGCGGTGGCGACGATCCTCGGGTCGGCGGTGAAGACGCCGTCCACGTCGGTGTAGATCTCGCACACGTCCGCGTTCAGCGCGGCGGCCAGGGCCACGGCCGTGGTGTCGGATCCGCCCCGGCCCAGGGTCGTGATGTCCTTGCTGGTCTGGGACACACCCTGGAAGCCGGCCACGATCGGGATCGCGCCGCCGTCGAGCGCGGTGGCGATCCGTCCCGGCGTCACATCGATGATGCGCGCCTTCCCGTGCGAGGAGTCGGTGATGACCCCGGCCTGCGACCCGGTGAACGACCGGGCCTCCAGGCCCAGGTTGGCGATCGCCATGGCCAGGAGGGCCATCGAGATCCGTTCGCCTGCCGTGAGCAGCATGTCCAGCTCGCGGCCGGGGGGCAGCGGGCTCACCTGGTTGGCCAGGTCGATGAGCTCGTCGGTCGAGTCGCCCATGGCCGAGACCACGACGACGACCTGATCGCCGGCCTTGCGCGCCGAGACGATCCGCTGCGCGACCCGCTTGATCCCGTCTGCGTCGGCGACCGACGAGCCACCGTATTTCTGCACGACAATGGCCACGGACGCGCCGCTCCTCCCGGGGTTGCTGGCTGGCAGACGCTTGAGTTTATAAGGTGCGCCGGGGGACGACCCCCGGATAGCGGACGTTCTGGCCTGGCGGGCGTCGCACCGGCCAGCACAGTCACCACAGTCTCGTTCGGCTGACTGGTTTCGTCCTTACATGGCCGTGCGGTCCTCGGCTACGTCCAGGCGGGCGTGCGAGACGACGGCGTGCAGGGCGCGCAAGGCGGCGCCGGCGTGGGTTCCCCAGTGGTTGAAGTACGAGTACTGCCACCACCACAGCGCCTCCGGCTTGCGGCCGGCCCGGTAGTGCTTGAGCCCGTGGATGAGGTCCGCCGCGACGGCCGCGATGTCGTCGGACAGGCGGAACGGCATGCCCTGGGAGTCCGCGTACGGATCGAACAGCTCGGCGTAGTCGTCGCAGGTCGGCAGCTGGCGGGCCAGGCCCACGCGGAGCGCGTCCATGTCCGGATCGTCGCCCACCTCCGGCTCCAGGTTGCCCTGCGGTATCACGTCCCGGCTGGCACCGAGCTGTGCGCCGGCCAGCAGGATCTGCGACACCTCCAGCAGCAGGAGCGGCACCGCCTCGTCGCCGCCGTCGCCGCCGGCCAGCCTCTCCACCCCGTCGAGAAAGTCCTTGACGTTCCCCGCAATCCGGTCCGCGAGCGGGCTCCAGTCACCGCCCTGCTCCTCCGCCTGGCGGGCTCGCGGGGGCAGCGGGCCGTCCCCATTGGCCGGGTCAGACATCAAGCAATCTCCGTCCTTCAAACGCTCGCCCGAGCGTGACCTCGTCCGCGTACTCCAGATCGCCGCCGACCGGAAGGCCGCTGCGCCGGCCGGGTGACGCGTATCCCCATCGGCTTGATCAGCCGGGCCAGGTAGGTCGCCGTCGCCTCACCCTCGAGGTTGGGATCGGTGGCCAGGATCAGCTCGGTGACCGTCCCGTCCGCGAGCCGCGTCAGCAGCTCCTTGATCCGCAGCTCTTCCGGGCCGATGCCGTCGATGGGGCTGATCGCGCCGCCGAGCACGTGGTAGCGCCCGCGGTACTCGCGGATCTTCTCCACGGCCGCGACGTCCTTCGGTTCTTCGACGACGCAGATGACCGAGGGATCGCGGCGCACATCGAGGCAGATCCGGCACTGGTCCTCTTCGGCCACGTTCCCGCAGGTGCGGCAGAACTTCACCCGCTCAGTCACCTCGATCAGGGCCGCCGCGAGCTTCCGGGCGTCCTCCGGATCGGTGGCCAGCAGGTGGAAGGCGATCCGCTGCGCCCCCTTAGGCCCGACGCCGGGGAGCCGGCCAAGCTCGTCGATGAGGTTCTGTATGACCCCTTCGTACACGTCAGATCCTTGCGTTCCAGGCGGCCGCGAGGCGGCTCATCACTCGCCGTTCGGCTGGCCGCCGCCCCCGGGCAGGCCGGGGCCTCCCTGCGGTCCCGGGCCGGGCGTACCAGGCATTCCCGGGATCCCCGGCATCCCCGGCATCCCGGGCTCCGGCATGCCCGGCATGGCGCCGCCGAGCGCGTTCGCGAACGGGCCCATCTTCTCCTGCTGCAGGTCAGCGGCTCGGGCGTAGGCGTCCCGCACGGCGGCCAGCACGAGGTCGGCGACCGTCTGCGCCGTCTCCGCCGCGTCAGCCGGGTCGATGGCTTCCGGACGGATGCTGAGGTCCACCAGCTCGCCCTGGCCGTTGACCCGGGCCGTGACGAGACCGCCGCCCGCGGTCCCCACCACCTCGGTGTCGGCCAGTTCCTGCTGGGCGTTCATGAGCTGTTCCTGCATCTGCTGCGCGGCAGCGAGTAGTTGCTGCATGTCCAGCTGGCCGTCAGGGTTCACATCGCCCCCAAAGGGTGTGATCATCGTGCGGTTGTGTGGGCCCCGGTGGCTGTCCTGCCGGGGCGGCGGGCGGCCGACCGGGCCGGGCTGCGGCCCGCCGCGCCAGCTTGCACCCGCCGGGCCGTTCCGTACCGGCCGGGCCGATCCGCTGGATCGCCCGTCATTGCAGAGCCTACGGCCTGACGCTTCCCGGTAGAACCGCCCCCGCCGGCCGGCGTCAGTCCTCGATCTCCCCGATGATCTGGCCGCCGAGTTCCCGCTGGATCAGGTCCATGCCGCTGATTTCGGCCTGGCCGGGGGAGGCCAGGTCATCGGCGTCAGGGATGTCGATCGCGTCGGCGATGGCCGGGCCCGGGACCGCTGACCCGCGGGGCGTGACCGGGGCCGGCCGGGGAGCCGGAGGAGCCGGTCGCGGCCGGAGTGTCGGCGATGGACATGGCCGCCAGGCGGCGGGCGCGGCCCGTCCCTGAGGGGCGGCACTCCCCTGAGGCGCGGCCCGTCCCTGAGGGGGGGCACTCCCCTGAGGCGCGGCACTTGCCTGAGGCGCGGCGCCGCCGGGGCCCCGGGAGCCTCCGCGGCCGCCGCCGTCCCCTGAGTCCTGCTGGTCTGCGGGGCTGCCCCAGCCGCCTGAAGTCCGGCGCTCTCCACCGTTTTCCTGGCCGGGCCAGTCTCCTTCGCTGCGACCGGGCGCCCCGCCGGCCGGAGCCGGGCTCCCCGAGGTGGCCGGCGGGGCCGGGACCGGATTCAGCCGGGGCCGGCTGTCCCTGGCCGCGGCCGGGTCATTGGCGGACACCGCCTTGATCGAGACGTTCAGGCCGAACTGGGAGCTCAGGACCCGTTTGAGGTCCGCGTCGCAGCCGCTGGTGGTGAAGCCCTTGACGTCGCCGTCCCGCGCGAACCGGAGGGTGAGGACGCTGCCTTCGAGCGACAGGACGGTCGCGTTGCTCAGCAGCATCCAGGCCACCCGGCGCTCGCGCTTGATCGCCTCCAGAACCGCGTCCCAATTTTGGCCGAACGAGTCGGTGGTGGCCAGTCCGGCGCCAGCTGATTCGTCCGCGCGGGCGGGCTGCGCCGGTGGTGCATGCTCTTCTGGCGGCGGCCCCGGGGGAACCTGCGCGGCGGGCGTCACGTCCGGCTCTTCCGGCGTGGCCGCATCCGCCGGTTCGGCCAGGCCCGGGGGGCGCGGAAGGCACGGGGGGCGCGCTGGCGCCGCGGGGACAGCGGGCCCGGCGGCCGGCGCCGCGGGGACAGCGGGCCCGGCGGCCGGCGCCGCGGGCGGCCGGGCGGCAGGCGCTGCGACTGGCCGGGCGGGCGACGTCGCGGCGGCCGGCGTGGGCGGGCTGGGCTGCTGCGCTCCGGTAAAGCCGACCCCGCGTTCCAGCCGCTCCAGCCGGGCGAGCAGGGCCTTCTCGTCGCTACCCGCGGACGGAAGCAGCACCTGTGCGCACATCAGCTCAAGGAGCAGCCTCGGCGACGTCGCTCCCCGCATCTGGTCCAGGCCGTTGCTCATGATCTCGGCCGCGCGGGTCAGGCTGGCCAGGCCGAACCGGGCCGCCTGCTGGCTCATCAGCTCCAGCCGGTCCGGCGGCGCGTCGAGCAGGCCGGTTTCGCCCGCGTCGGGAACCGACGCGAGCACGATCAGGTCGCGGAAGTGGTCGAGCATGTCGGCCGCGAACCGGCGCGGCTCGTGGCCGCCCTCGATGATCCGGTTCACCACCCGGAACACCGGATGCGCCGTCCGCCGCCGCGAACGCGTCGGCGATCTCGTCGAGCAGAGTGGCGTCGGTGTAGCCGAGCAGCGCGATCGCTCGCTCGTAGGTGAGCCCGGACTCATCCGAGCCCGCGACCAGCTGGTCGAGCACCGACAGCGAGTCCCGGACCAGCCGGCTCCCGCGCGCACCACCAGCGGCAGAACGTCGGGATTGAAGGTGACGCCCTCGCTGACGAGGATGTCTTCCAGAAGCTGGCGCAGGACGGCGGGCGGCACCAGCCGGAACGGGTAGTGGTGCGTCCGGGACCGGATGGTCGGGGATGACCTTCTCCGGCTCGGTGGTCGCGAAGATGAACTTCAGGTGCGGCGGTGGCTCCTCGACCAGCTTGAGCAGGGCGTTGAACCCCTGCTGGGTCACCATGTGCGCCTCGTCGATGATGTAGACCTTGAACCGCCCGGCGACCGGCGCGTAGAAGGCCCGCTCGCGAAGGTCGCGCGCGTCGTCGACCCCGCCGTGGGACGCCGCGTCGATCTCGATCACGTCGATGCTGCCCGGCCCGGACGGCGCGAGGGCGACGCACGAGTCGCACTCGCCGCAGGGGTCCGGCGTCGGCCCCTTCACGCAGTTCAGCGAGCGGGCCAGGATGCGCGCGCTGGATGTCTTCCCGCAGCCGCGGGGCCCGCTGAAGAGATAGGCGTGATTGATCCGCCCGCTGCGCAGCGCCTGCCGGAGCGGTTCGGTGACCTGCTCCTGGCCCCTGAGCTCTGCGAACGTGGCCGGCCGGTACTTGCGGTACAGCGCGAGGGCGGCCTGGGCCCCGGCCCCGGAAGCAGTCACCGGGGAGGTCCGCGCCGTTCCCGGCTGTGCCGGATCCGAAGGAGCTTCTGCCATGACTCCATCCTCGCCAGGACGTGACTCCCTTGGACGGGAAAGGACCCCCCGCGCACCCGTCAGAGCCCGCGTACCCTTGCTGCCTTCCGGCCCTGGGGGGGTTGGCAGGATGCACGCCGCGCGGGGGGTCTCGGGACAGTCTAGTCACGCCGGGGACTGCCCTAGTCTCGCGGCACGCATCCGCCCGGTGACCGAGACCTGCGCCAGGCCTCCCGCTGGTTCGGTAAGCTTGCCGACGGAGGATTCGCCTAGTGGCCTATGGCGCACGCTTGGAAAGCGTGTTGGGTGCAAGCCCTCGAGGGTTCGAATCCCTCATCCTCCGCCACCTCTCACCAGCCAAAACACTAGGGCCAGCCCATAGCGCGGGCTGGCCCTTTGCCGTGCTGGTCTCAGTTGGCCCTGCCGGATCACACCGGAGCGGGCACCCCGGCGGTTCCGTCGCCGTCGTCGTCCTCATCGTCGGCGGCGGCCGGGTCGCTCTCGGGGGCGTCCCAGAGCAGCCCGCCGACCTGTCCGGCCACGCCCTTGAGGATGGAATCGAGCACGTGCTGATATCTGGTGGCCATGGCCGCGCTCGACCATCCCATGATGGCCATGGCCGTCGGCGTCGGCACCGCGAGGATCGCTAGTGTCGCGTGGCGGCGGTATGCCGTGCGTCGTGCAGCCGTGCGTCGCGTACACCGGCCTCACTGAGCAGTGCCTTCCACTCGTGATAGTCGGTGTTCGGGTTGAGCGGGCGGCCATCCGGCTTGGCGAATACCTGTCCTACAACGAGATCAGGCGACTTGTGGGGCATCCTGACCCGCCCCGCGCATCCCGGGGCGCACACCGATCACCGGTCGGACTGGGGACGAGGCCACCAAACCAGAGCCCGACGGAGCCACTGCCAGCGACAAAAATGAACGCTTGGGCCCCGTTTGGCGTAACAGTGTCATGGCGATTTCGAGATGCGACGAGACGGATGCCTGGCTGGGTCCTCACCGCGCGCCGCTGATCGGTTTCGTGCTGCCCCTGGTCAACGGGGATCTGCAGGCGGCGGAAGATGTCGTGCAGGAAACCATGCTCCGGGGCTGGCAGCATTCAACCGAGCTGGAGCCCGAGCACGCTAGATCGTGGCTGCACGCGGTGGCCCGGAATATCGCCATCTCCGCCTACCACCGCAGACGGGGAGGCCGGCCACGGGAAGTGCCGCTCGATGAGAACACGCTGCCGCACACCGATGACAGCGTGGACCGGCTATCCGATGCCTGGCTGCTAGGCACGGCCCTCAACTCGCTCCGTCCTGCTCACCGGGCTGTGATCACGGAGCTGTTCTATCACCGCAGGACGGTGGCTGAGGCGGCGAAGTTGCTGGGCATCCCGGAGGGCACCGTGCGGTCGCGTTGCTTCTACGCGTTGCGAGCGCTGCGCAGGGCGCTGGAAAAGCAAGGGGTCACCCGGCCATGAAGTGCCCGATAATGATGTCACTCGGTGTCTACGTGCTGGGCGCGGCGGATAGCGCCGAACGGCAGCGGCTGGAGGCCCATCTGCCGTCCTGCCCGGCATGTCAGGAAGAGTTGAGGCGGCTGGCGCCGCTGGCTGGCCTGCTCGCCGGCATCCCGGAGCGCATGCGGGAATCCGGCCGGGCACCAGGTCGTCAAGCCACCCTGCCGCGCCGGACCCTACCGCACAGTGGCGCCCGATTTCGGTGGGCTACCGCCGCAGCAGCCTGCCTCGCTGCGGCCGTGACCGGCGGGTTCTGGCTCTCTTCCGGTGCCGGTGGGCAGCATGCGGCTGCCCAGACGTTCGCCGGGGCGAACCCGGCCACGCATATCAGTGCGACCGCGACCCTCACGGCTACGTCTTGGGGAACGAGCATCCAGCTACACGTCCGCGGTCTCCCGGAGAATGTGGAGTGCCGCCTGGTCGTTCGCTCTCGGGCCGGCCGGGCTGAGGTCAGCGGGGTCTGGGATGACTGGCAGCACGGCCCGGCGAGCATCCCCGCCAGCGCCTCCTGGCTGCCATCCGACATCGCCAGCCTCCAGGTGACGACGGCAACCAGGAACCTGGTGACAATCAGCGTGGTCAAGCAGCCCGCGCGAGATGGCCAGGGAGCCATGCCATCAGCCGGCGGCAAGTGGCGTGGTACGGGGTGCTGTGGACAGCGCGGATCGCCACCGCGGCCGGCCTCGCCATCGACGCCTATGTTCACCTGCACTTGGCCCCCCTCTATGCCGAAGGTGGCGGGGCGATCAACGAGGGTGTGCTGTTCCGGGCCGAGGCCGCGGCGGCGCTGCTGGTCGCGGCCGCCATCATCACCACCGGCCGCCGGGTCTGCTACCTGGCCGGACTGGCGGTCGCGGCCAGCGCGCTGGCCGTGATGCTGGTGTCGCGGTACATCGACCTCGGGCAGATCGGCCCGTTCCCAGACCTGTACGACCCGGCCTGGTACCCCGAGAAGCTGCTGGCGGCGTCCGCCGAGGGAGCGGCGACCGCCACGGCGCTGGCCGGGGCCATCATGACCGGCCTGACCGGGAAGTCGCTGCCGAGGGCTGCCCCTCGGCAGCGGCTGGCAGGAAACCGCAACGAACCACCAGGAGGAATATCACCATGACGAATGCCTTCGACAGGCTGCCCCGCCGCCCCCTCGTCGGCCTCGCTGGTCTGGCGGCGGCCGGACTGCTGGCCGCGTGCAGCAGCGGCAACGGGGCCGCGGCGGCCGCGGGCGGCACGGGCAGTGGGCAGCAGAAGGACGCCGGCGGGATAACGGTCTCTGCCAGCACGGTGACCGGCGTCGGAACCGTGCTGACCGACCAGTCCGGAAAGACGCTGTACACCCCGCAGCAGGAGGCGGGCGGAGTGATCAAGTGCACCGCTAGCTGCCTGAGCTTCTGGTTCCCGGTAACCGTGGGCAAGCGCGCGGCACCGCGCGCCGCCAGCACCGTCACCGGCACGCTCGGCACGATCCAGCGACCGGATGGCGGCGGCCGCCAGCTCACCTACGACGGCAAGCCGCTGTACACCTTCCGGCTGGACAACGGCCCCGGCCAGCTTCATGGCAACAACTTCAGCGACCAATTCGGCGGCCGGAGCTTCACCTGGCATGCCGTTTCCGCTGGCGGAGGCGCGGCCACGTCCGGTCAGCCGAGCAGCCCGCCCAGCTATTCCTACCAAGGCGGCAACTCGGGATACTGACCGGCACCACACAGGCAGGTTCCTGCTTCCGCGCCGCGGCGGGGAAGCAGGAAAGAAGGGACAGCAGATGAGCCACGGCTGCGCCGAATGGCGTGGTGATCTCGGCGCGTACGTTATCGGCGCGCTGGAGGAGGATGAGCGCGCCGCGATGAGACGGCACCTCACCGCCTGCCCGGCGTGCCGCGCCGACTACGAGGACTTCCTTCCGGTGTGCGACTGGCTTACCCGGACGAAACGGCATCTGGCGGCCTGCCGGGAGTGTCGGGCGGACTACGAGGAACTCCTGCCGGGGCTGCCCCACTACCGCACCGCTGGCTGGTAGACGGAACCCCTCAAGGGTTCGAATCCCTTATCCTCCGCCACCCCTCACCAGCCAAAACACTAGGGCCAGCCCATAGCGCGGGCTGGCCCTTTGCCGTGCTGGTCTCAGTCTTGGTCTCAGAAGATCTCCACCATGTTCAGCCTCTCCAGCGCGGCGAACAGCGTGGTGGTGCCGTGGCGCTTGTAGTCATGGGTGCGCCGGGCGGCCAGCCCGGGCCGCAGCGGAAGCATCGGCGCGGTCCGGTCCAGGGCCTGCACCTGGGACTTCTCATCCACGCTGACCACCACCGCATTGTCCGGGGGCGCCAGGTACAGGCCCACGACGTCGCGGATCTTGGCTTCCAGTTCCGGGTCGGTGCTGAACTTGAACGTCTCGATCCGGTGCGGCGGGATCTTCCATTTCCGCCAGATCCGGGCCACCGACGCGAACGAGATCCCCAGCTCCGCGGCCAGGAACCGGGCCGACCAGTGCGTGATCCCCAGCCGGGCCGGCGGCGGGCCATCATCGGCCAGCGTCGCCACAACCACATCTGTCTCGCTGATCTCCGGCGGCCGCCCGGACCGTGGCTCATCCTCCAGGGCCCTGATGCCGCCCTGCTGGTAGCGGTCCCGCCAGCCGATCACCGTCGGGCGCGACACCCCTGCCACCCGGGCAATCTGAGCGTTCGGCATCCCATCCGCGGCCAGCAGCACCATCCGGGCCCGCTTCGCCAGCCCCGACGGCACGCTCGGCAGCCGGGCCAGTTCCGCCAGCCGCTCACGATCACCTTCACGCAGGACAAGGGGAGGAGCACGAGACATACTCCATTGTCCCGCCCTTCAGACCGTAAAACAACTTCCAACACGCGACACTAGCTTGACGCAATGGGGGCTACGGCGAATGGTCGATGACGCTGAGGTTGTTACCTCCGAGTTGGTCACCAACGCTGTGCAGGCAACCGGTATTACCAACTCGCAGCCACGGTGGCACGAACTGGCCGACCTCGCCGTTATTAAAGTTCGGCTGTCGCTGTTCGAGGCACGCATTATCGTTGAAGTATGGGACGCGACGAGACCGCGCCGTCGCCTAAGGAGGTAGATTCCGAAGACGAAAGCGGCCGTGGCTTGCTGATCGTGAGCGCGCTCTGTACGCGGTGGAACGCCTTTCACCCGCCCGCGGGCGGCAAGGTGGTATGGGGTGAGTTGCCAATACCGCCCCGTGATCCGGCCCCGGCTACGCTGCCGAGACGGCAACGATCGCCAGGGGCGCGCCCGCGGCCTCAGAGCACGCACGACGCCGCCTTGCTGCGGCGGGTGCTTGATGGCCTGAGCGACCTCTGAAATAGAGTTCTCTATCAGCAGCAGGGGCGGGCAGGCTGACGCTCGTTGCGTACGCTGCTGCTCGGGCTTGTTTGGCCGTCTGCCTGCGCATGCTTTAGCTTGGCGATGGTCGCGGCCAGGTTGTCTCTGGTGTCTGGACGGTACGAGTCCGAGCTAAGAAGGTCCGCCATCCCCGATCAGGTCCGAGAGCCTGACACGTCGTCGCTGATTCAGTTGATGCGCCGGGCGGCCCACCAGGTGGCGATGCCCAGCAGTGCGGCGGCCGCGGCGACGAAGATTCCCGTCTCGATGCCTTGTATTGGCCAGAACCGGCTGTCCGGCTGGTAGGTCGTGGAGAACTGGAAACCCTTTGCTGCGAGGCAGCTGAAGCGCACGCCCGTTCCGCCGCCGACGGATGTTTGGCAGGCGTTCGCCATGACACTGAAATCGATGGGATGCCCGGATGCGGTGGTGTACGAGTTGGCGATGACGTAGGCGCTCAGCGGAACTGGCGGTGTACTGCCGAAGGGCCCGTGGGCGGTCAGCGGCGCGATGAGGTGGTAGCGCAGTGATTCCAGTGGCAGCCACAGGGCGAGGTACCCGCCGAGCGTCACGGCCATCGCCGGCACCGTTCGGCGGATCAGGGCACCGGCGGCCGTGCCGAGAGCGAAGGCAAACAGTGCGCGGCGCGGTGCTGCCGCCAGGTCAGTGCGATCATCGTGACGCCTCCGTGGTGGATCCGACCGGCCGCAGCGCGGAAGCGGTGCCGGTGTGGGGCTGGCTCATGTAGGCCAGGACGAGTTCTCCGAGCGTGACCGGCCTGACCGTGAAGGCCGGGTCGATGACCGGCCCGCTGGCGTGGATGAGCAGGTTCGCCTGCCGGTCGGTGTAGCTGGCCTGCACGACGGTGTGCGTTGAGGTGATCGCCTCGGCATGGCCGCGAGGACCGGTCAGCACCTGGTGGGCGGCGAGCAGGTCATCGGTGGTGGCGCTGAGCTGAACCCGGGACCGTGACATCAGTACGAGGTAGTCGCAGGCACGTTCCAGATCTTCGATCAGGTGTGAGGAGAGCACCACGCTCATCCCGGTCTCGGCCACTTCCTCCATCAGGACCTGCATGAACTCGCGGCGGGCCAGCGGGTCAAGGTTGGCGACCGGTTCGTCGAGCAGCAGGAGTTCGGGCCGCTTGCCCAGCGCGAGCGCGAGCGCGACCTGCGCCTGCTGCCCGCCGGAAAGCCGGCCGACGCGCTGGTGCAGCGGAATGCCCAGCCGGGTGAGGTGCGTGCTGGCCCGCGCCTGGTCGAAGGCCGGATTCAGCCAGCCGCCCATGCGCAGCGTGTCAGCCACGGTGAAACGCGGATACAGCGGCTTGTCCTGGGCGACGAACGCGACCTTGGTCCGCGTGTCCGGCGCGCGCGGCGGCGTACCGAGAACACTTAGCTCACCCGCGGACGGTGCCAACAGCCCGACCGCCAGGTGCAGCAGCGTCGTCTTGCCCGCGCCGTTCGGCCCGACCAGGGCGATCACGTGGCCCGCCGGGAGGCTGAGTGAACACTCCTGCAGGGCCCAGCGACGGCCGTAACGTCGTCCCAGCCGGGTGGTCTCGATCGCGGTAGTCACGCCGCACCCTCCGAAAAGGAGTTCCGCATGGCTGTCCGGTAGATCGCCTCGATGTCATCGGGACCGAAACCGGCGGCCCGGGCCTTCCGCAACCACGTGCCCAGCTCCCGCGAGAACCGCCCCACCGCGACGGAATCTGGGCCCGGCAGCGAACGCAGCACGAACGTGCCCTGGCCGGGACGCGAGCCGACCAGCCGCTCGCGTTCCAGCTCCCGGTACGCCTTGAGAACCGTGTTGGGGTTGATCGCCAGCTTGGCGACCACCTCCCGTGCGGTGGGCAGCTGGTCACCCACCTGAAGCACGCCCAACCGCAGCGCCTGGCGCACCTGCTGCGCTAGTTGCAGGTACGTGGCCACGCCCGACGAAGGGTCGAGCTGAAACTCGATCATCCGTGCCACCCTTCCACTATTGGATTAGTGGAAGGATGGCACACCCAGCGCCCGGCGGCAAGGACGTTGTCGTCCTCTCACCCAGCAGGGGTGAGGCCCACGGCCCGAAGCACCGATGAACTGCTGGTATCTCCGGCAGAGTCAGCAGCCGCGTGTTGCGCAGTAATCGGGGGTGGGCTCCATGACTGCCGAAGTACCAAGCCTTGACGCACTCACCAGCTCTCCCGCCGCGCCGGTCTCCGGAGGAATCTGCAGCCTTGAGGTGCGCTGGATACTCGCCAGGCTGAGGGCTGCGGTGGCCGGATGGTTCGGGCGATTCCCGGTCGGGGTGGAGTCGCGCGAGGACACCTACCTGCTGGATCCGCAGTTGCGCGGGAAGTCGGTGAAGGTTCGCGGGGGCGGGGCACTGGAGGTGAAGGTGTACCGCGAGAGCCCGGGCATCCTCGAAGTGGCGGGCCGGGCCCGCGGGCGCATGGAATCCTGGCAAAAGTGGTCCTTTCCCTTTATCCCGCTGAGCCAGGACAGCGGTAACCCGGCCAATTGGATGCCAGTACGCAAGAGGCGCCGCATCACCCGGTTCTCACTGGGCGGCGGGCCGATCGTGGCGCACACCGCGGGGCTGGGCCCAGAGCCGGGGTGCAAGGTGGAACTCACCGAGGTCCGCCCGCCTGACCAGGACTGGTGGTCCCTGGGGTTGGAGGCAACCGGCCCGGCCGATCTGCTCCGCAGCGAACTGGAAGCCACCGCCGCGCTCGTGTTCGCCGAGGCGCTGCCCGGTGGTATGGAGCTCGGCCTGGATGAATCCACGTCCTATGCCGAGTGGCTGTGCCGGCGGCCGGCCACCCCACCATGGCGCTGACCCGCGTGATCGACCAGGCCCACCGGACGAAGAACTCATCTCGCAGTGCCGCTTATGGCCGTCCCGGTATGGTGGGAGTTAGGTCGAGAGGCGCTGCAACGGGCTTGGGCCCGCCACGCTCGGCCTGTTTCATGTATTAAGGGCGCCTCCTACTACAGGAGGTGACCCGGTGGCGTTGAGTTCACCAGCGGCGAGTGCACAGGGGCGGCTGCGGGAGCTTCTTGACCAGCGCATTGTGGTGCTCGACGGGGCGTGGGGCACCATGCTGCAGGGCGCCAAGCTCACCCCAGCCGACTATCGCGGAGAGTTCCTGCGTGACCACCCGCGGGATGTGACCGGTGACCCCGACCTGCTGAACCTGACCCGCCCGGACGTCGTGAGCGACGTGCACCGGCAGTACCTGGCGGCGGGTGCGGACATCACCACGACGAACACGTTCACCGCGACCAGCATCGGCCAGGCTGACTATGGGCTGCAATCGCTGGTGCGCGAGATGAACCTGCGGGGCGCCCAGCTGGCGCGGCAGGCGGCGGATGAGGCAGGCGGCCGGTTCGTCGCCGGGTCGGTCGGCCCATTGAACGTCACCCTGTCGCTGTCCCCCCGGGTGGAGGATCCTGCGTACCGGGCGGTCTCGTTCGACGAGGTCTACGCCGCGTACGCCGAGCAGATGCAGGCGCTGGCCGAGGGCGGCGTGGACCTGCTGCTGGTCGAGACCATCTTTGACACGCTGAACGCGAAGGCTGCGATCGCGGCGGCCCATGATGTCGCCCCGCACCTGCCGTTGTGGATCTCGGTGACGATCGTCGACCTGAGCGGGCGGACGCTGTCGGGCCAGACGGTGGAGGCGTTCTGGGCCTCAGTCAAGCACGCCGATCCGCTCATGGTCGGCGTGAACTGTTCGCTCGGCGCCGCGGAAATGCGCCCGTACGTCGCGGAGCTGTCCCGCCTGGCCGGCACGTACACGGCCTGCCATCCGAACGGCGGCCTGCCGAATGCGTTCGGCGGCTACGACCAGACGCCCGAGGAGACCGCTGCGCTGCTCGGCGAATTCGCCGCGGCGGGGACGGTCAACGTGGTCGGCGGGTGCTGCGGCACGACGCCGGCGCACATCGCGCGGATCGCCGCCGCCGTGTCGGGTCTGCCGCCCCGCGCGGTTCCTTCGCCCGCGGCGCGGACCCGGTTCAGCGGACTGGAGCCGTTCGAGATCGGCGCCGACACCGGGTTCGTGATGATCGGGGAGCGCACCAACGTCACCGGCTCGAAGCGGTTCCGGCGCCTGATCGAATCGGGTGACTACCAGGGCGCCGTCGCGGTCGCGCTGGAGCAGGTACGCGGCGGGGCCAACCTGCTCGACGTCAACATGGACGCCGACCTGCTCGAGAGCGAGCAGGCCATGACGACCTTCCTGAACCTGATCGCGACCGAACCCGACGTCGCCCGTATCCCGGTGATGATCGACAGTTCACGGTGGAGCGTGCTGCGGGCCGGGCTCAAGTGTGTGCAGGGCAAAGCCGTGGTCAACTCGATCAGCCTCAAGGAAGGCGAGGGCCCGTTCCTCGAGCAGGCCCGGTACATCCGGGACCACGGCGCGGGGGTCGTCGTGATGGCCTTCGACGAAAAGGGCCAGGCCGACACCGCCGAGCGGAAGGTGGCGATTTGCGGCCGGGCCTATGACCTGCTGACCCAGGAGGCCGGCTTGCGCCCGAAGACATCATCTTCGACCCCAACGTGCTCGCCGTCGCCACCGGCATCAGTGAGCACAACGGCTACGCGAAGGCGTTCATCGACGCGCTGCCGCTGATCAAGCAGCGCTGCCCCGGGGCCCGGACCAGCGGCGGCATCTCCAACCTGTCGTTCTCGTTCCGCGGCAATGATGTCGTCCGCGAAGCGATGCATTCGGCGTTCCTGCTCCAGGCCATACGCGCTGGGCTGGACATGGGCATCGTCAACGCGGGCCAGCTCGCGGTCTACCAGGACATCCCGGCCGACCTGCTCGAGCTGGTCGAGGACGTGCTCTTCGACCGGCGCCCCGACGCCACCGACCGGCTCGTCGTGTTCGCCGAGAAGGTCAGCGGGCCGGGAACCACCCGCACCGTGGATCTGTCCTGGCGCGATGCGCCGGTGGAGCAGCGTCTCGCGCATGCGCTTGTGCACGGCATCGTCGACTTCGTCGAAGCCGACACCGAGGAGGCACGGCAGCAGGCCACGCGGCCCCTGGACGTGATCGAGGGACCGCTCATGGACGGCATGAAGATCGTGGGCGACCTGTTCGGCGCCGGGAAGATGTTCCTGCCGCAGGTGGTCAAGAGCGCGCGGGTGATGAAGCGCGCGGTGGCCTACCTCGAGCCCTACATGGAGGCGGAGAAGGAGCAGGCGCGGCTTGAGGGCCGCGACAGCGCCGATCGCGGCCAGGGAAAGATCGTGATGGCCACGGTCAAGGGCGACGTGCACGACATCGGCAAGAACATCGTCGGAGTCGTTCTCGGCTGCAACAACTACGAGGTCATCGACCTCGGTGTCATGGTGCCCGCCGCGGTCATCCTCGATACGGCGGTCGCCGAAGGCGCCGACGTCGTAGGGCTGTCGGGGCTGATCACCCCGTCATTGGATGAGATGGTCAACGTCGCCACCGAGATGCAGCGCCGCGGGCTGAAACTGCCGCTGCTCATCGGCGGCGCCACCACCTCGCGCCAGCACACGGCGGTCCGGATCGCCCCGGCCTACGACGGCACCACCGTTCATGTGCTGGACGCTTCGAGGGTCGCCGGCGTGGTCTCGGACCTGCTCAATGACGACCGGGCTCAGGTGCTGGCCGGTACGAACCGGGCCGAGCAGGAACGCCTGCGAGAGCAGCACGAGAAGTCACGGCGGCGTCCCCTGCTGACCCTCGAGCAGGCCCGGGCGAATCGTGAGCTGGTCCCGTTCGACGACCTGCCCATTCCGGCGTTCACCGGGCTGCGCACCGTGGAGCCAGACCTGACGACACTGCGCGGGATGATCGATTGGCAGTTCTTCTTTCTCGCCTGGGAACTGAAGGGCAAGTACCCGGCGATCCTCGACCAGCCGGTCGCGCGCGAGCTCTTCGACGACGCGAATACCCTGCTCGATCAGATCCTGGCCGATGGCCACCTCGACGCCCGGGGCGCCTACGGCTTCTGGCCCGCGCACTCCGAGGGCGACGACGTCCTGGTCAACCCGGGCCAGGGCGACATCCGGCTGCCGATGCTGCGCCAGCAGACCGCCAAGCCCGAGGGCAGGCCCAACCGGTGCCTCGCTGACTACGTAGCCCCAGCCGGGGACCACCTGGGGGGATTCGCCGTGGCCATCCACGGTGCGGAGAAGCTCGCCGCCAGTTATGAGGATCGTGGCGACGACTACCAGTCGATCATGGTCAAGGCACTGGCGGACCGGCTGGCCGAGGCGTTCGCCGAGCACATCCACCTCCAGGCCCGGCGCGACTGGTTCGAGCCGGACGCGGACCCGGCCATCGAGGACCTTCACGCCGAGCGCTTCCGTGGTATCCGGCCCGCGTTCGGCTATCCGGCGAGCCCGGACCACAGCGTGAAACGAACCTTGTTCGACCTGCTTCGAGCTGGGCAGCTCGATATGACCCTCACCGAATCCTGCGCGATGACCCCCGCGGCCAGCGTCAGCGGACTGTTGTTCGCCCACCCCTCCTCGCGCTACTTCACGGTCGGACGGATTGGCCGGGACCAGGCCGCGGACTACGCCCGCAGGCGAGGCGTCAGCCTCACCGAAGCCGAACGCTGGCTGCGCCCCAACCTCGCCTACGACCCCAAGTAAGCAGCGCTCGTCGGCGGTGAGATATTCGTGGCGGCAGCGGCCGATGTAACCGGGGCGCAGACCGCTCCGGCGATTACCACAGGCATAAGCATTCGTGTCCAACGCAGCAACAAGCACTCCCAGAAGCGGTGGGGCCGGTAAGCGAATCCCGTTCGTCCGGTTGCGGGAGGTATGGACGGGAACGAGGCTGGATTACCTTACCGCCCCGGCGACTGCCGCCCTAGTCTTCGGTTGCTTCCGGGGCGGTCTTGAGGGCCAGGAAGTCGGCGACGCCGATGAGTCCCAGGATCCGCCGCTCGAAGGGGCGGATGGCGCTCCGGTTCTCGTCGTGAAACAGGCGCGGTGAGACCAGATGGACGGTTCGGCCGCGCGTTATCAGGTCACAGCCACCCGCGGCCATCACGTTCTTGACCCAGTCGGCGTCCGGACCGTAGGTCAGGGCAATGACGTAGCCGTCCTCAGCCGGGAACACGTTGACCGGGGTCTCATACCGGCGGCCAGAACGCCGGCCACGGTGAATGACCAGTCCGAAACCGGGCGCCCGGGGAGCAATGTGCTTGGTGACCCGGTTCAGCCCAATCTTGTTCCAGCGCGCTACCGCCTTGGGAATTGGCATGCCGCTCTCTCACCCCTCGCCGAAGTTCTCAGCCTCGTAGTTCGCACGCTACCGCGTAATACCGAGTGATACGCTGTAATACATGAGTCATCCGATTAGCGTCCGGCTGGGCGAAGCCACCATTCAACGCCTCGATGCCCGCGCGCGACGCGTGCATATGCCGCCACGCACCCTCGCGCAGCGGTACGTCGAAGAGGGTCTTCGGATGGATGAGCATCCGCTGGTCAGGTTTGCTGAGGGCCCGGCCGGTCGGCGGGCCCGGCTGGTGGGGACCGGGAAGGATGTGTGGGAGGTCATCACAGCCGTCCGCGACAACGGCGGAGACGCCGCCGAGACCGCGCGTTACCTGGAGATACCGCTCGGCCTCGTCCAGGCCGCAATCACCTACTACGGGGCCTACCCCGACGAGATCGACCAATGGATCGACCTCAATGAGCAGGAAGGGTCCGAGGCGCATGCCGCCTGGACCGCCGGACAGGCTGCTGTCAATCGGTGAAACTGCTGCTCGACGAGATGCTGACGCCAGCCATCGCCCGCAAGCTGCGCGAACGGGGTCACGACGTCGAAGCCGTGGCCGGGCATGCGGACCGGGAAGCGCTGTCAGGTCCCGAGGTAATGGCGGTCGCCCGCGCTGAGCACCGCGGTGTCGTGACTAATAACCTGCGCGACTACCGCCCACTGCATTACGAGGCCATCATGCCGGGTGGGCCGGGGCACTTCGGCATGATTTTCATGCCAGGCAGCTACCGGCGTACCAAAGCCGGCACCGGGCGAATCATCGCCGCACTAGAGGCCAAGCTCGCCGAATACCCCGGCGAAGAAGATCTGGCCAACGGCGAGGCCTGGCTCTAGCCGCGCTTCTCACCGTGCCAGGCAGCGGGATGGCCGCAGCGGCTCCCGGGACAGAAAGCAGGCCTGGGAGCCCTCTGCGCTCCGGATTACTTGGGCAGCCCAGGTGTGACCGGGCCGGCATGCAACCGGGCCGGCGTGGCGCACGCGGAAGGGGGCCACCTGAAAAACTGGTCGCGGGTAGACGCAGATGGTCCAAATCACGACCGCCTGTTCAGCACCTCCGTCCCCCCCTCCGCCGTCCACACCTCGCGCCGATGGTGTCTCACCGAAGACCTCACCACGGGGAGCTCCCATTGTGGACCTCCTAAGCCGGCCTCCGATTGCAACTAGGTTGCAGCCAGCGCGGTGACGCGGGCCGCCGAGGTGCCGAGTCCGTTCAGATTGCCGAACGATGCGCTGGCCGGACGGGTGTTCCTGATCAGGTCGGCTTCGGTATAGCGATGGCAGCCCTGGTGCCAGTTGAGGATCCCGGACAGCCAGTTCTGCAGGTGCCGGGCGTGGCCGTACAGGGCGTCACCGACGGCGGAACCGAGGTCCATGGTGGCGATGAGGGCGGGCAGCTCGACCGCGATCACGTGCTGGAACTGGCGCATCCGGGCGGCCATCAGCTCGCCCACGACCAGCATGCCCTCGGCGGCGTCGCAGTCGAGAAAGTTCTGCGCCACCAGCACGCAGTTGTGGATCTCGCCTTCGAACTGGATCTCCTTCCGGTAGGAGAACACGTCGTTGAGCAGGCAGGCATAGTCGGCGGCCGCGTTCTCCATCGCCGCGACCGGGCGGGCCCGGTAGACGTGGGCAGGCACGATCCCGCGGTGCGCCAGCCGGGACAGGCTCATCGTCAGGCCCGAGCCGAACGTCTTGCGGCGCATCTCGATGTAGTCGATGGGGTCGGGGATGCGGTTCTGGGCCTGGTTGGCCAGCTCCCAGATCCAGCTGCCGGTCATCTCGGTGATGGCACCGCGGAACGCGCAGCGGGCCGGCATCTCCATCGGCCCGGCGGTGCGGGTCCACAGGTCGGCCAGGCTGCGTTCCAGCGCGGTGACCGGCACCGGCATCTCGGCCAGGTCCAGCGGCAGGAACTGGGCCAGGCGGGCATCGCAGGCTTTCGCCCCGGCGATGTCAGCGCCGCGCCGGAAGACGATCGGGTAGTAGTCGTCGCCGTAGGTACCCCAGGCCAGCCACGCGGTGCTCAGGTCGAGCTGCTCGGCGGTGGCGTCGGGTGAATGCCGGCCGCGCACAGCGCCAGGTCGAACGCGCGCAGCTTGGCCTCGTCCCACACGCCCTCGCTGAGGATGCCCATGCTGGCCGCCCAGCCCACGACGTGCTCCCGGGAGGCGTCCAGGTGCGGGCTGAGGGTGAGCGGGAACGGCACGTCCATCCCCGGAAGTTCGAGGCGGCCGACGGGCTGGAAGGGAACGTGGGTGAAGCTGCGCAGGCGTTGCGGTGCCGTGGCGGCCAGCGAGGAGACGATGCGGGCCGCCTGCGTGCCGAGCCCCAGCGGGCCGCCCAGGACCGGCGCCACCGCCGCGGTGGCGCGGGGTTTGGTGTACCGGGAGGACTGCAGGTGCCACTCGTGGCCGCCGGACTGCCAGTCCTGCAGCCCCTTGACGTACAGGCCCACGCCCAGCCGGGCGGCCGGATCCAGGCCGTGTTCGTCGCACAGGGCGGGCAGCTCGGTGAACGCGGTGTGCTCGAACTGCTGCAGCCGGGATGTGAGCAGGTCGTTCACCCGGTCGGCGGCCTGCTGGGCCTCACACCCGAGGAACCGCTCCAGGACCAGCACCCCGTTGGACAGCTCGCCCTCGTCGTGGACCTCACGCTGGTAGGAGAACAGGTCGTTGCGCAGGTGCACGGCATCGGCGAACGTGTCCCGCAGCACCTGCATCGGGCGGGACTCGGCGATAGCGGCCGGCACCTCGGCGCCGCAGGCGTGCTCGACCAGGTTGGCCGACCACGGTGCCCCGCCGACCTTGCGGCGCATCTCGACGTACTCGATGGGGTTGGCCACCCGGCAGGCGTTGATGTTGGCCAGCTCCCACAGCGACTCGTTGAGCAGGTTGCGGGTGCTCTCGGCAAAGCGGGCCCGCAGTCGGCCGAGCGGGCGGGCACAGTGCGGGCCCACAAGTCGGCCAGCCCAGCCTCCACCGGGTTGGCCGGGGACTGGGGCACCGGCCCGGCCAGCGGCATGAACGCGGGCAGCGCGTCCAGGTAGGCCTGGGCCCCCTCCAGGTCGCGGCTGCGCTTGAACAGCTCGAGAAAGTGGTCGTCAAGTAGAACACCCACACGTACCAGTCGGTGACCAGGTTCAGCAGCGCCGCGGTGGTGTCGGGGTGGGTGTAGGCACACAGCAGCGCGTAGTCGTGGGCGTCGAAGTCTCGTTCACGCCAGATCACGGTGCCGTGCTGGGGCACGTCGATCATGTCCATTGACCGGGCCCAGGACTTGCTGTGGGCCCGGGCCTCTTCCAGGTGCGGGCTGCAGCGCGCCGGGTACGGCGTGTAGAACTCGGCAGCTCGAACGATGGCATCCAGGTGATCCTTCCCGCGCGGGGACGGGAGGGTGCGGTCCTCGCGGCCCGCACCCTCCCGCCACGTCCTCATGGCTAGTGGCAGCGCCCGGGCTAGCGGCCGAGCTCGGCGTTTTCCAGCATGCCGATCGCGTCGGGTACCAGCACGGCGGCGGAGAAGTAGGTCGACACGAGGTAGGAAATGACCGCCTTGTCGTCGATGCCCATGAACCGCACGTTCAGGCCGGGCTCGTACTCGTCGGGGATGCCGGTCTGGTGCAGCCCGACCACCCCTTGGTTGTCCTGCCCCGTACGCAGGACCAGGATCGAGGAGGTGTTGTGCTCGCTGATCGGGATCACCGGGCACGGCAGGATCGGGACGCCGCGCCAGGCGGGCACCATCCGTTCGCCCATGGGCACGCTGGCCGGGTAGAGCCCGCGCCGGTTGCATTCCCGGCCGAATGCGGCGATCGCCCGCGGGTGAGCCAGGAAGTACCGGGAGTCGCGCGGCGGCACAGCAGATCGTCGAGGTCGTCCGGGGTGGGCAGGCCTCGGCCGGCTGGATGCGCTGTGAGTAGTCGACGTTGTGCAGCAGGCCGAATTCCGGGTTGTTGATCAGCTCCTGTTCCTGGCGTTCCCGCAGCTCCTCGACGGTGAGCTTGAGCTGATGCTCGATCTGGTTCATCGGCTCGTTGAACAGATCCGCCACGCGCGAGTGCACCCGCACGACGGTCTGCGCCACCTGCAGTTCGTACTCCCGCGGCGAGCCCTCGTAGTCCACGTACGTGGACGGCAGCACCGGCTCATGGTCCCCCGGAATGGCCGGCGGCAGTCGCCAGGGCCGCCTCCCCGCCGCGGTTCCGGGCCGGCCCGCCGTGGCGGCGAACTCGCGCAGGTGATCCTGCAGCGACCCGGACTGCCCGGCCACCGACCCGAAGTCGCCCCGGTCGAGCACCATCAGCGTGCAGGCGGTCTCCGCGGTGATCGTCGTGTCCCAGGCCGCCTCCGGGTCGGTGAGGGTCTGCGCCCCGAAGTAGGCGCCGTCGGCCAGCACCCCGAGCGTCTTGTGCTCGCCATAGCGGTTCTGCCCCGAGTGGGCCAGCCGGCCGTGCGCGACCACGAACACCGCGTCCATGGGGCTCCCGGCCTGGGCCACCACCGTGCCGGCCTCGATCTCCCGCTGGGTGAACCGGCCGGCCAGCGCGGCCAGCACGTCGTCGTCGTCGTAGCCGCGCAGCGCCGGGAACTCGCCCAGCTCGGCCGGGATCATGCTGACCCGGTCGGCGGTCTGGACGACATCCACCCGGCCGTCCCCCACCTTGAACGCCATGCGCCGGTTCACCCGGTACGTTCCGCCCTTGACCTCCACCCAGGGCAGAATCCGCTGCACCCACCGGTTGGTGATGCCCTGCATCTGCGGCGGTGTCTTGGTCGTGGTCGCCAGGTTCCGTGCCGCAGCCGTCCCCAGGCTCGACCGCACCTGACCGTTACGCGCCTGCGGCTCCGCCTGCGCGCCCGTCTCCACCGACATTCAGTTACCTCCCGATTTCGCGCTTCACCTCAATGGAGCGCCATGGTGGTAATCGGCCGCCCTGTTCAGGACCCGACGGACTGACCCCCCACCCGCCCCAGAACATCATCACCCCCGACGCCACGCTCTGCAATGGCTCGATTACAGAGCGCTCTTGTGGTATGCGGGCCGCGCGCGGCGGAGTAAACCACAGGAAAGTTGCGTTATGAAAAGGTTGCCAGGACGCAGAAAGATTCTCAGCCGAACGAAATGCCGTGACAGGACGGCGGCGAACTGACAGAACCCGGTGGATCAGGAAAAGATGGGCAGGCGATGACGCTTACTGACGTGCTGCCCGCGACGCCCGACCCGGACGCCGTGTTCGAGGCCTTCGCCGACTGGGCCAAGCGGCAGGGGCTGAGTCTCTACCCCCACCAGGAAGAGGCGCTCATCGAGGTCGTGTCGGGGGCGAACGTGATCCTGAGCACCCCGACCGGGTCCGGCAAGAGCCTCGTCGCCGCGGGCGCCCATTTCGCGGCCCTCGCGGCCGGCCAGCGCACCTTTTACACGGCGCCGATCAAGGCGCTGGTCTCGGAGAAGTTCTTTGCGCTCTGTGACACGTTCGGCCCGGCCAACGTGGGCATGATGACCGGCGACGCCAGCGTCAACGCGTCGGCTCCGATTATCTGCTGCACGGCGGAGATCCTGGCCAACATCGCGCTGCGGGACGGGGATGCGGCTGACGTCGGCCAGGTCGTCATGGACGAGTTCCACTACTACGCCGATCCCGAGCGGGGCTGGGCGTGGCAGGTGCCGCTGATCGAGCTGCCCCGGGCGCAGTTCCTGCTGATGTCGGCGACCCTGGGTGACGTCAGCTTCTTCGAGAAGGACCTGACCCGCCGGACCGGCCGCCCGACCGCGGTCGTGAAGTCCACCGACCGTCCGGTGCCCCTGCTTTTCTCCTACGTGACCACGCCCCTGCACGAGACGCTCAAGGAGATGCTGAGCACCCACCAGGCGCCGGTCTACGTCGTGCACTTCACCCAGGCGGCCGCCCTGGAGCAAGCCCAGGCGCTGATGAGCATCAACGTCTGCACCAGGGCGGAGAAGGACGCCATCGCCGAGACGATCGGCAACTTCCGGTTCACGGCCGGCTTCGGCCGGACCCTGTCGCGGCTGGTGCGGCACGGCATCGGGGTGCACCACGCGGGCATGCTGCCCAAGTACCGCCGCCTGGTCGAGACCCTGGCCCAGGCCGGCCAGCTCAAGGTGATCTGCGGGACCGACACCCTGGGGGTCGGGATCAACGTTCCGATCCGCACGGTCCTGTTCACCGCCCTGTCCAAGTACGACGGGACCAAGACCCGGCATCTGCAGGCGCGTGAATTCCACCAGATCGCGGGGCGCGCCGGGCGGGCCGGGTACGACACGATCGGCACGGTGGTCGTGCAGGCCCCCGAGCACGTGGTCGAGAACGAGCAAGCGCTGGCCAAGGCGGGCGACGACCCCAAAAAGCGCCGCAAAGTGGTCCGTAAGAAGGCGCCCGAGGGTTTCGTCTCGTGGGGCAGGCCGACCTTCGAGCGACTGGTGGCCGCCGAGCCTGAGCCGCTCAAGTCCAGCTTCACGGTCAGCCATGCCATGCTGCTGAACGTGCTGAACCGGCCGGGCGACGCGTTCGCCGCGATGAAGCACCTGCTGACCGACAATCACGAGGACCGCCCCGCGCAGCGCCGGCACATCCACCGCGCGATCGCGATCTACCGGGCGCTGCTGGCCGGCGGGGTGGTCGAGCGGCTCGACGAGCCGGACGCCGAGGGCCGCCTGGCCCGGCTGACCGTGGACTTGCAGTTCGACTTCGCGCTCAACCAGCCCCTGTCGCCGCTGGCCCTGGCCGCGATCGAGCTGCTCGACCGGGACTCCCCGGCGTACCCGCTGGATGTGCTGTCGGTCATCGAATCGACCCTGGACAACCCCCGCCAGGTGCTCTCGGCCCAGCAGTTCCGCGCCCGCGGCGAGGCGGTGGCACAGATGAAGGCCGACGGCATCGAGTACGAGACCCGGATGGACCTGCTCGAGTCGGTGACCTATCCGAAGCCGCTCGACGAGCTGCTGGCCGCCGCCTACGACATCTACCGCCGCGGTCACCCGTGGGTCGCCGATCACGAGCTCGCCCCGAAGTCGGTCGTCCGCGACATGTACGAGCGGTCGATGACGTTCGTCGAGTACATCGGCCACTACGGACTGTCCCGCTCGGAGGGGCTGGTGCTGCGGTACCTGGCCGACGCCTACAAGGCGCTGCGCCAGACCGTCCCCGAGGACGGCAAGACCGAGGAGCTCATCGACCTGATCGAGTGGCTCGGCGAACTGGTCCGCCAGGTCGACTCGAGCCTCATCGACGAATGGGAACGGCTCCGTAATCCGGAGGCGGGGCCGGTCGCCGTCGCCGACGAACGGCCGCCCTCGGTGACCGGCAACATCCGGGCCTTCCGGGTGCTGGTCCGCAATGCCCTGTTCCGCCGGGTCGAGCTGGCCGCGCTGCAGCACTACGAGGAGCTGGGCGCGCTCGACGCGGATGACGGCTGGGACGCCGACGCGTGGGAAGACGCGCTGGAGGCCTACTACGCCGAGCACGACGAGATCGGCACCGGCCCCAACGCGCGCGGGCCGGGCCTGCTGATCATCGATCAGGGACCGCCCGGTGGTCGATGCGCCAGATCTTCGACGATCCGGCCGGCGACCACGACTGGGGAATCAGCGCGGAGGTCGACCTGGCCGCTTCGGACGAGGCCGGGGCGGCCGTCCTGCGGGTGACCGACGTCGGCCAGCTCTAGGCGGGATGCGGTGGTTAGGGTCCGCCAGGCCCGCGGCCGGGGGGCACGCAAGCTGTCCCTCCGGGTTCTCGGCTTCAACGTCCGGGCCCGCCAGCTGTACGAGTCATGCGGCTTCCGCGTCGAGGGGGTCCTCCGCGCGGAGTTCTACCTCGACGGCCGGTACGTCGACGACGTCCTGATGGCTCACCGCCTGGGCGCGGACACCCAGCGTGAACCGCTCCCGCGAGCCGCAAACCACGCCCGCCGGCCCTGGGGTTAAGGCTTCCCCGCGGCCGGATTCTTCGGAGTCGGGA
Organism: uncultured Actinomycetes bacterium; assembly: GCA_963718475.1. GTDB lineage: Bacteria > Actinomycetota > Actinomycetes > Streptosporangiales > Streptosporangiaceae > CAVQZM01. The sequence continues at coordinate 32,125 of CAVQZM010000064.1, forward strand.
ACACGCGGCAGGCGGGCGCCGGGTGGGCCTTGGCCTGCGCCGCCTTGGCCTCGGCCCGCGCCCTCGCCGCGGCGGCCGCGTCCGCCCGCTGGGCCTGCACAGTGAGCTGCGGGGTCATCCAGCTGAACATCGGGCGCAGCGCCCCGCGCCACACGGTCGCGTCGTGCCCGCCGTTCGGCACGAGGTCCATCGGCACCACGGACTGGCGCAGCTGAAGCTCCTGCCTGAAGCTCTCGGCGGCCGCGACGTCCTGTCCGTCAAGGCGCCCCGCGGCCAGGAAGAACTGCGGCACCTGCGTCCCCAGCGGGATGTGATTAATGAAGTAGGAAGGAGTGTTCTGCCTCCGGAGCGCCAGGTTGCCGCGGAACGGGTCCCGGTACAGGATCGGGGCTCCGGGCGCTTTGCTCGCCGGCAACTGGTCGGCCAGCGGCGCGAAGTACCCGCTGAGGGTGCCCGCGAATCCGTACCGGGCCGGGTACTGCAACGCGAGGTTGGCGGCGCAGTAGGCGCCTTCGGACAGGCCGGCGACGCCCCACGCCCGGCCGGGCGGCTGGACCTGCAGCCGTCCGGCGATGTAGTCGGGCACGCTGACCGCCAGATAAGTAGCGTCCTGGATCCCGAGCGCGTTGAGGCACTGGAGCGAGTACTTCCGGTTGCCGTCGTTGTCGGGCATGATCAGCACCGCCGGGTCAGCCTGGTGGCTGGCGATCATCTCGTCCATGGTCGGGACGACAGTCAGGATGTCGATCCACTGCTCCGGGTCACCCGGCGAGCCATGCAGCAACTCGATCGCCGGGAACCGGTAGTGCGCGTATTTGGGCTGGAAATACTGCGGTGGCAGGAAGATGTAGACCGCCCGGCTGATCTTGAGCTTTGGCGCGGCGACCTGGGTCTGGAACACGAAACCGGTCTGGGCCGCCTCCGAACGCAGGGCGGGTGTCAGCCCCAGGGCGGCGTCGATTCCCCGCTTGGAGCCGTTTCCAAGCTGCGGGACCTTGGGCAGCGACGGCACGCCCTGGTTGGTGATGAAGTCACTGACTACCGTGCCCCAGTTCTGGTAGTAGTCGTAGTACTTGTTGACCGCGGCGACACCGAACATCATGGCCGGAACGAACGCCAGGCAGGCGGCCAGGATCCGGAACACGAGCTGCTTCGCGACGACGATCCACACGATCAGGGCGCCGAAGACGACCATCAGGATGACGAAGAACGCAGTCCCCTGCGGTCCTAGCACTGGGTCCACACCTCGCAGGAATCGGCTACACGTCTGCCACCAGCGGTGCGAACACGAACGCTGGCACGCGCCCATGGCTACACCACGGGATCCCCCGTAATGCCTGCTGGCGGTGGAGGTGGGATTTGAACCCACGGAGGGGTTGCCCCCTCACACGCTTTCGAGGCGTGCGCCCTCGGCCACTAGGCGACTCCACCGCCCGTGAGCTTACCCGACCAGCGGCGAACCAGAAGCACCCTCACCCATTTGGCCGGTCGCCGTCGGCGCCTGGGCTCCTGCGGGCGGTAAAGAACTGGCGGAGGAGGACGGCGCAATCGGCGGCGAGCACGCCACCGAGCACTTCCGGGCGATGGGTGAGCCGCCGGTCGCGGACCACGTCCCACAGCGAACCCACCGCCCCGGCCTTCGGATCCTCGGCGCCGTATACGAGGCGGTCCAGCCGGGCCAGCGTGACCGCTCCAGCGCACATGGTGCACGGCTCCAGCGTCACCACCAGCGTGCAGCCCGTCAGCCGCCATTGGCCCACGGCCCGCGCCGCCGCCCGTATGGCCAGGATCTCAGCGTGCGCCGTCGGGTCGCGGTCGGCCTCCCGCCGGTTACGGGCCCGGGCGATGACGGCGCCGCCCGCGTCCAGGACCACGGCGCCCACCGGGACGTCGGCGTCATCGGGATCCGCCGCTCCGGCCGCGGCCGCGGCTTCCGTCAGGGCCAGCCGCATCGCGGGCTCGAACTGCGCCGCGTAACCGGTCGTCATCACCGGTGATGCGGGGCAACGGGGTCACGGCCCGAGCGCGCCTTCGAGCGCCCGGTCCATGGCGTCGCGGAACTTGAGGCGCGCGGCGATACTGGAGACCGCTTCATCCGGAAACAGGTCGAGGTCACCGGCGATGGCGCACAGCTCCCACTCCTCCAGCCCGAGATCGGCGAATATCGACAGGTCCCCGGCCGGCAGCACCTGGTCGAGCTCGTCGTCTTCCGGCACCGGGATGTCGAGGAACTTCAGAGCCTGCGAGGCCAGCGGCCAGTCCGCCGCCGCCGTGACATCGGATAGGAAGATGGACACTTCCGGGCCCATCAGGCGGACGGCGATAAAGAAGTCATCACCGACGCCGACGAAGCCGATCGTGCCAGCGACGCTCGGCTGCTGGCGCAGTGCGTGAATAAGGCCGTTCAGGTCGGCGGTCAGCACCTCGGGCAGGACTTCCGCTTCCCAGCGGTCGTCCTCCCGGTACGCGATGACAGCAAAGTCGGTGGCGCTTACGTCTGTCATCGTCATTCCACAAGCATCCTGTGCACGGGGGAAGCCTGCCAGATGCTGCGTCTCCAGGAGACTGAACCGGCGATTCAGCATAACGGCAGGTGCCGCCGGACGGCAGTCCGCGCCGGCCCGGCTCCGCCCGCCGCCGCCCGCCGGCGCCCGCGCCACGCCGGCGCTTCATATCCCCCGATATCGCCGCTGCCGCGCCGGCCCAGTGTCTTCCCTGCTAAACAGGGCCCGCGTGGCGCCGCGGCGCCACGCGGGCCAGTAGAGTCACCTTGAGTGATCATTGGTCGAGGCGGCACCGTGGGCTAAGCTATGGTGACCAGAAAAGTGGACTGGACCGTTGTCCAGGGAGGGCGAACTTGAAGCCGAAGCAGATCTTTGGATGGATAGCGATCGCCTTCGTGCTGTACTACCTAATAAAGCAGCCGGCTGGCGCGGGGCATGTCGTGCATAACATAGGCACCTTCCTGAGCTCGGCCGCGAGCGGCTTCTCCAGCTTCCTGAGCTCGCTATGAGCTACCTAGCCTGTTGAGCCTGATGTCATTATGAGGATCGTCCCCGGCACCGATACGGTCCCTAATGTTGTCAACAAGTACCTTTTGCCGCACGAGCATCAGGTAATTACCGTTCGCAGGCATCCGGCCGTACTGATCAGGCCGATTATCGTCTCGCTCGTTGGCCTGGCGATCGCGGCCGTCATCAGCACAACCGTCGCCCGGAACAACAGCGCCGCCGTCGGCTTCGTCTGGATCGCGTGGGCGGTCGTGCTGCTCTGGCTGGTGTACAAGGTCATCGAGTGGTCGATGGATTACTTCATCGTCACGTCCAGGCGGATGCTGCTGGCGACCGGCGTCTTCACCCGCAAGGTGGCCATGATGCCGCTGGTCAAGGTCACGGACATGAGCTTCCAGCGGTCGACGCTCGGCCGGATGCTCGGGTATGGGGAGTTCATCCTGGAATCGGCCGGCCAGGATCAGGCGCTGCGCGTCGTCGATCACCTGCCCTACCCGGAGCAGCTTTACCTCGAAGTCTGCGGGCTGATCTTTCCCGGTAAAGACGACGACGACGAGACTCAAGAGCCCCCGAAGTGCCCGCTGTGCAAGGGTGAGAAAGTCATCACGGCAATGGATAGAGGCGAGCCCGCCATTGTCGTCTGCCCGAAGTGCGGCGGAACCGGTATCGACCCGGATTGGCGCCCGCTCAACCCGCCCCGGCCTGACAGTCCGCCCGACAGTCCGTACGACGACTGAGTGTGCTGCGTAGAATTAGCTAAGCTCCCTTCCCCGAGGTTCGTGCGGCCGGATGACGACAGATCACGTCCGGCCGCACGAGTCTGTACCGGGGCGGCCGCGGCCTCAGGCCGTCACGAGAATGAGGCCAACGCCGGCCAGAACCAGGCCGGCCCGCTGCACCCAGCGCATCCGCTCGCCGAACACGATCCGGGCCAGGAGCACCGTCACCCCCGGATAGAGGGCCGTGATCACCACCGCGATCCCGAACAGGCCCATCCGGGTCGCGAGTATGTAGCAGACATTGGCCGCCGCATCGACCACGCCGGAGACGAGCGCCATCGGGAGGACCCCACGGGCCGCCCGGGACCAGGCGGGACGGGTCCGGGTGACGAGGCACGCGCCGAACGCGACCACGGTCCCGGTGAGCCGGGCCACCGCCACCGGCCAGAGCACCCCCGATGCTCCCGCGGACCGGAAGAACAGGAAGAACAGGCCGAATAGCGCGCCCGAACCGACCCCGTACCCGAGTCCGCGGAGCCGGTCCGCGGCCGAACGATCACTGCCCGCCCCGCGCTCCAGGCTGACCAGCACCACCGCGGCCAGGCAGATCACGCCGCCCGCGATCACCGACGGCCCGGGCCGCTCCCCTTGCGCCACGGCGACGCCAAGCGGCAGCAGCGTGGCGACCAGCGCCGATACCGGCGCGACGACGCTCATCGGCGAGGTCGCGAAACCCGCGTAGAACATGATGAGGCCGATCGCCCCGGCCACCCCGCCGGCCGCGCCCCAGGCCAGCCCGCCCAGCCCGCTCGCCCCGGCAATCCCGTGGCCGCCGAGGCCGACGGCGCTGCCCACCAGGGCGCCGATGACGACGACGGCCGCCCCGGCCGGGGCGGTGACCGCCAGCACGGCGACCGGCCGGCCGCGCCTGGAGGCTGCCCCGCCGAGAAAATCGGCCGAGCCGTACAGCATGGCGGCGGCGAGGGCCAGGATTGTACCCAAGGTGCCAGCTCCAGACAGACGGCCGGTCGGAATAACAATCTATATAGTTCACTGTACCGACCGGCCCGGCCTGAGGTAAACCGACCTCAGGCCAGCCGCTCTCAGGAGAGCCGCTAAGTGACCGAACCAGCCGACATCACCGTCGCCGTCGCGCGGACCCTCCAGGCGCTCCGGGCCGATCGCGGCTGGTCGCTGGACCAGCTCGCGGCGCGTTCGGGGGTGAGCAAGGGCGTCCTGGTCGCGCTGGAGCAGGGGCGCTCGAACCCGAATCTGGCCACGCTGGCCCGGATCGGCGATGCGTTCGGCGTGCCGGTCACCCGGCTGGTGGACGTGAGCGGCGAGTCCGCCGTGCACGTCTCGGCGCCCGGCTCCGGGCGCGTCCTGTGGCGCGGCCCGTCCGGCGGCAGCGGGGCGATCCTCGGCGCCACCGATCCCCCGTGGGCGGTCGAGCTGTGGCACTGGGAGCTGATGCCGGGCGAGACGTTCGGCGGCGACGCTCACGCCCCGGCCACCCGCGAGATGGCCTGGGTCGAGGCGGGCACGCTCACGCTGAGCGTGGCGGGCGAACGGCACGAACTAGGCCCCGGCCAGTGCGCCCGCTTCCCGGCCGGCCGCCCCCACCGCTATACCAACGAGGGCCCGGACCCCGTCCGCCTGACCATGGTCGTCGTCATCCCGCCGACCCCAGCGGGCGTCAGGACCTCGCAGAAGCCAGTCTCTCGCGGCGACTGCCGAACCTCGCGCGCCCGCCATGTCGAGGTCGGGCACCAGCGCGAACTCCGCCACCCGGGCCTGCTCGGCGCGCAGCGAGGTGTGCCCACGCACGCGGGCCAGGAACCAGTCGCGGAAGTGCGGGGCCGCCTCGACCACGCCGCCGCCGACGAAGTAGGCACCGGGGTCGGTGAAGTTCGCCGCGATCGTGAACAGCTGCCCGAGGGCTATCGCCTGCTGCTCGAAGATCTTCAGCGCGAGCGGGTCGCCGTCCTCGCCGTACCGCCGCACCAGCTTGGCCGCCTTGCCCAGCGGCACGCCCAGGCTGAGCTCGTGTCCCTCGAACCGGGTCAGCCAGTACGGCAGCAGGTTCTTCTCGATGCCGGTCAGTGAGGCGACGCTTTCGACATCGCCCGCCTGCCCGCAGTTGCATTCGGGAAATGGCTGCCCGTCCTCCAGCAGCCCGGCCATCGGGATCGGGACGTGGCCGAGCTCACCGGCCATCCCGGCCGCGCCGGAGACCACCCGGCCGGCCTCCACGACGCCGCCGCCCAGGCCGGTCCCGACGATCGCCGCGACCGAGCTGTGCCGGTCGGAGTCGTCGCCGAAGCGCGTGTGATGGGCGTACAGGGCGGCGGCGTTACCGTCGTTGTTGTAGATCACCGGCAGGCCGAGCCGGTCCTCCAGCCCGCTGCGGATGTCGAAGCCCCACCACTCCGGGTTGGCGAAGTTCGTGGCGCCCCGGGAGGACAGGATCCCGTCGCCGCTGGCCGGACCGGGGGTGTCCAGGCCCACCGCCCGGACCGCGGACCGGGGCAGGCCGGCCAGCCCGAGCACGTGATCGACCGAGTCGACCAGGGCCTGGATCGCCTTGTCGGGCCCTTCCCGGACATAGCTCGGGATCTCGGCCATGCGGTCGAGAAGAAACCGCCCGCCGGCGTCGAGGACGGTGCCGTTATTCGCGGTGCCGCCGTTGTCCACGCCGACGACAACCCAGCCGTCCCCACCTGGCATCCGGTCCTCCTCGTCGCTCCACGCAGAGCGTATTTGCGTATTGTAAATCGCCGCAGGTCAAGTCAAGCAGGGCAAGAAAGGACCGGACATGGCTTCCCGTCTGGATGTGATCACCGCCGTCACGACCCCCTTCACCGAGTCGGGTGAGCTGGACCTCCCGGCGGCCCGCCGGCTGTATGGCCTGTTGGCCGCCACAACCGGGAACTTGTTCGTGGCCGGGACGACCGGCGAGTTCCCCGCCCTGGACGACCAGGAGCGGATAGCGCTGTTCGAGGCCGCCCTGGAGGCGGCAGGCCCGGACCACGTCATTGCCCACATCGGCGCGCCGGACGCCCGGCACGCCCGCCGTCTGGCCGCCGCCGCGGTCGCCGCCGGAGCCCGCCGGCTGGCCGCGATCACCCCCTACTACCTGCCGGCCACCTTCGGTGAGATCACCGCCTACTACCGCGACGTGGCCAAGGCAACGGCCGGCACCCAGCTCTACGCCTACCTTTATCCCGAACGAACCGGGGTGACAGTTACCCCACATCAGCTCGCGTCCCTGGCGGCCGAATGCGGCCTCGCGGGGGCCAAGCTCAGCGGCGGCGCGGGCACCAATCTGGGCGAGTACACCGCCGCGGTTCCCGAGGGCTTCCGTCTCTACAGCGGACGGGACAAAGAGATGCCGCTCGCGGCCAAGGCCGGCGTCGCCGGGGTGGTGTCCGGCCTGTCCTCCGCGTTCCCCGAGCTGTACGTCCGGCTCGCCGACGCGCTGGCCGCCGGGCAGGCCGACGAGGCGGCCGACGGCCAGGCCGCGGTCGAGCGCATCTTCGCCGCCGGCCGCACCACGGCCCACCTGAAGTACGTGCTGTCGCTCCGCGGCATCACGGGCCGGACAGGCCGGATGACGATCGGCACCGTCGATGACGAATCAGCCGCCGCCGTCGCCGCCCTGGTCGCCGAGCTGGCCCCAGCCGAGACGACCGCACCCTAGCCGCGCCGCCGATCACGCCGGAAGTTCGTCCAGCACGGTCAGCACCGACGTGAGCCCGAGCAGCACAAACATCCGGGCGACCACCGCAGCGGCCGCAACACGGCCAGGGCCCCGGCGTGATCGCGAGCGGCATACGTCCACCGGAGCAGACACACGACGCCGGACGAATCACAAAACGTGAGTTCGCCGAGATCGATGCAGACCCGCGGATGGTCCTGCGTGACCAGCACCGACAATTGGTCATCAACGTGGGCGTGAGACATGTGACTCAGCTCGCCTGACAGGTGCACGACCGTCCATGGCGGTTGCTGGTCAACCGTGATCTTCAGGAGTGGCTCCGACTCATCCGGCGCCATCGTTCCCCCCAAGCCGATACGTCACCTAGGGCCGCAACAGCAACGCTGAGATCGACGCAGGTTGAAGCCCACTGGCCCGCCGTCTGCTGGCGGCCACGGCTGGCTGCCTAACCGTCTAGCCAGCCTAACAAGCCCGCCCCCTCGGACGGACTAATTGGGCCGATCGAGGGGCCAGCGAGGCCAATGGTGCCAACGAGCACGTCATCGCCCCGTGCGCGCCCTCACCCCATCGCCACAAAGGGACCTTTGTGGTGCCCCTAGCCACCACAAAGGCGCCACCGTAGACATAGGCCGGGGGGTGCGGGAGCGCGGCGGGGGCGGTGCGGGAGCGCGGCGGGGGCCGGGGTGTGCCGCAGTGGGTGTCGGGCCGGCGGGTCAGCCGACACGGAGACCGCGCCGGCGGGTCAGCCGAGACGGAGGCCGCGGGCGGGTCAGCCGACACGGAGGCCGCGGCCGGCGGTTAGCCGGAGGCGGGGCGGGCGTGGCGCTTGAGCTCGGCGCGGGCCAGGGAGTTCTTGTGGACCTCGTCGGGGCCGTCGGCGAACCGGAGGGTCCGGATCCCGGCGAACGCCGAGGCGAGCGGGAAGTCCTGGGACAGGCCGCCGGCGCCGTGCACCTGAATCGCCTTGTCCAGGATCCATTCGACCGCCTCGGGCGTGGCGATCTTGATGGCCTGGATCTCGGTGTGCGCGCCCTTGTTGCCGACGGTGTCCATCAGCCAGGCGGTCTTCAGCACGAGCAGCCGGAGTTGCTCGATCCGGACCCGCGCCTCGGCGATCCATTCGCGGATGACGCCCTGCTCGGCCAGCGGCTTGCCGAAGGCGACCCGGTCCTGCGCCCGGCGGCACATCAGCTCCAGCGCCCGTTCGGCCAGGCCGATCGACCGCATGCAGTGGTGGATCCGGCCCGGCCCGAGCCGGGCCTGGGCGATGGCGAAGCCGTCCCCCTCCCCGCCGATCAGGTTGGCCGCCGGTACCCGGACATCGGTGAACTCGAGCTCGGCGTGGCCGCCGTGTTCGTGGTCGTCGTAGCCGAATACCTGCATGCCGCGGACGGCCGTCACGCCCGGCGTTTCACGGGGAACCAGGATCATCGACTGCTGGCGATGGCGCTGCTCGCCCGGATCGGTCTTCCCCATGACGATGAAGATCTTCGCGTCCGGGTTCATCGCCCCGGTGATCCACCATTTGCGCCCGTTGATCACGTAGCTGTCGCCGTCGCGCTCGATCCGGGTCGAGATGTTCGTCGCGTCGGACGAGGCGACGTCCGGCTCGGTCATCGCGAACGACGAGCGGATCTCCCCGTCCAGGAGCGGCTGGAGCCACTGCTTCCGCTGCTCCTCGGTGCCGAACCCGGCCAGGACCTCCATGTTGCCCGTGTCGGGCGCGGAACAGTTGAGCGCCGCGGGCGCCAGGTGCAGGCTGTGGCCGGTGATCTCGGCCAGCGGCGCGTACTGGAGGTTGGTCAGCCCGGCGCCGTGCTCGCCGGGCAGGAACAGATTCCACAGGCCCCGGGCGCGGGCCTCGGCGCGCAGCTCGGCCAGGACGGGGACCTGGGTCCAGGCCCAGTGGTTACCGAGCGCGGCGAGCTGCTCGGCGAACACCGGCTCGGCCGGGTAGATCTTCTCCTCCATGAACGCCAGGAGCGTGTCCCGCATCTTCTCGGTCGCGGCATCGTGGCGGAAATCCATCAGGAGCCCTCCTTCAACGTGGCGAGGCCGGACTGAATGAGCGGCTCGGTCGCGGCACCGATGTCCCCGAATCCTTCGCCCAGAGTCTGCCCCTGGGTATAGCGGTAGTAGATGCCCTCGCAGATCACGGCGATCTTGAAGTAGGCCAGGCCCAGGTGGAAGCTCAGATGGGACAGGTCGCGGCCGTTGCGCCCGGCGTAGAGATCCACGATCTCGGCCGGCTCGGGGTATCCGGGTGCGATCGCCGCGCTCGCGACGGCGTAGCCGGTGTCGAGGTGGGCCAGTCCCTGGTACGCCAGGAGCAGTGCGACATCGGTGAGCGGATCGCCCAGCGTCGCCATCTCCCAGTCCAGCACGGCAGTGATCCGGTCTCCGTCGCCGATCAGGAGGTTGTCCAGCCGGTAATCGCCGTGCACGATCGCGACGTCGGATCCGGCCGGGATGCGGGCCTCCAGCGCCGCGTGCAGTTCCTCGGCCCCCGGCAGGTCGCGGCTGCGGGACGCGTCGAGCTGCTGCTTCCAGCGGCGGACCTGACGGGCCAGGAACCCCTGCGGCCGGCCGAAATCGGCCAGCCCGACGGCGCCCGGGTCGACCGCGTGCAGTGCGGCCAGGGTGTCGATCATCCGCGTGGCCACCTCCCGGGTCCGCTGCGCGCCCAGCTTCTCCAGCTGGGCCGCCGTCCGGTACGGCGTTCCTTCCACCTTTTCCATCACGTAGAACGGGGCGCCGATCACGCCGGGGTCCTGACACAGCAGGAACGTCGCCGGCACCGGGACGTCGGTGCCGGCCAGCGCGCTGATCACGCGGTACTCCCGGGCCATGTCATGGGCGGTGGCGAGCACGTGGCCCAGCGGGGGACGGCGGACCACCCAGTGGCGGTGCCCGTCGGTGACGTCGTAGGTGATGTTCGACTTGCCGCCGGCCAGCACGCTGGCCCGCAGCGGGCCACCCGCCGCGTCCGGGCAGGCGCTGGTGAAGTAGGCGCCGAACGCTGCCAGGTCCAGCCCGGGGGGATCCTGGCCGCGAGCGGCCTCGTCCGGGCTCTGTGTCTGTCCCATCTCGGTCCCAGTCATCGCCATCGTCCCGCCGTCAGGGCAGGAACGTCACCCTGCCGATCGTCTCCCCGTCGGCCAGCCGCTGCAGCCCGTCGGCGACGTCGGCCAGCCCGAGGCGCTCGCTGACCAGCGGCTTGATCGCGCCGCTGGCGGCCAGCTTGACCAGCTGTTCGTGGCAGTCCCTCAGGGACGCGGGCTCCTTGCTGGCATACAGGCCCCAGTGCAGGCCGACGATCGAGTAGTTCTTGACCAGTGCGTGATTGAGCGCAGGCGCGGGCACGCGGCCGCCGGCGAAGCCGATGACCAGGATGCGCCCCTCGAACGCGACGCACTTGGCCGAACGGTCGTACGCGTCGCCGCCGACCGGGTCGTAGATGACGTCGGCCCCGCGGCCGCCGGTGACCTCCTTGACGACCGGGACGAAGTCCTGCTGATACCGGTCGATGACCACGTCGGCACCGAGCTCCCGGGCGGCGGCCGCCTTCCGCTGGCCGCCGACCACGCCGATGACGCGGGCCCCGGCCGCCTTCCCGAGCTGGACGGCGGCGCTGCCGACGCCGCCCGCCGCGGCGTGCACCAGCAGGGTCTCGCCCGGCTGGAGATGGGCCCGCCGGTGCAGCCCGAACCAGCCGGTCTGATAGCTGATGTAGAAGGCGGCGGCCTCGGCGTCGTCCAGGCACTCCGGCGCCGGGTAGGCGGCCGCCGCGTCCATGATCGCGACCTCGGCGAACGACCCGGCCGGCAAGGCCGCCGCGCCGATCACCCGCTCACCCCCGGCGAAGCCGGTCACGTCGGGGCCCACCGCCACGACCTCGCCGCACAGCTCGACGCCGGGCGTGAACGGCAGCGGCGGCCGGACCTGGTAGGTCCCCCGGCACATGAGCACGTCCGGGAAGTTGGCCGGCGCCGCGAGGACCCGGACGAAGATCTGCCCGGGGCCGGGCTCCGGATCCGGCACCTCGGCCAGGGTCAGCGCGTCCCGCAACTCGCCGAACTGATGGACCTGCCACGCCCTCACTGGGTGCCTCCGCTCTGTTGATTGCCCTGCTGAAGGCTCGGCTCGTTGCCCTGCTGAAGGCTCGGCTCGATGCGCTGCTGAAGGCCGCGCATGCCGCGCAGCCATTTGTCCGTGTCGCTGGCCCGCAGCGCGTAATAGCCTGCGACCTCGGGATGCGGCAGGATCAGGAACCGGCCGTCGCTCATCCCCTGCCACAGGGCGTCGGCCACGACCTCCGGCTCGATCGCCGTATCCTGCAGGACGACCTCCCCAGCGCGGCCGGAACCGGCCAGCATCGCGGTCCGGACCCCCTGGGGGCAGATGCAGTGGACGTCGATGCCGCGATGACCGTACGTCGCGGCGAGCCATTCCGCGTAGCCGACGGCGGCGTGCTTGGTCACCGAGTACGGCGCCGCGCCCAGCATGGTGAGCAGGCCCGCGGCCGAGGCGGTGACGACGAACCGGCCACCTCCCCGGGCCAGCCAGCCCGGGAGGAGCTCGCGGGCGGCCCGCACGTGCGCCATGACGTTGACGTCCCAGGCCTGCTGCCAGACTGCTTCGGCCGCGTCATGCCCGCCGCCGGCGACCCCGGCGTTCGAGCAGTAGATGTCGACCTCGGCCAGATGGTCCCGGGCCGCCGCGATGAGCGCCCGCACGCCGTCCTCGGTGGACACGTCAGCGGGCACGGCCAGCCCGCCGATCTCGTCGGCCACCACCTTCGCGGCACCGGCGTCGAGGTCGTTGACGACCAGCCGGGCGCCGCCCGCCGCCAGCCGGCGGGCGAGGGCCCGCCCGATGCCGTTGCCGCCGCCGGTGACGACCACACCCGCTCCGTGCACGTTCACGATGTCACCTCATGTCCCGTCGCTGGGTCGATCCCGAGCGTCTGCAGGTACAAGCGCACCAGATGGCCCATGATGCGCGTCCGGTCGGCCGGGGAGGCGGCGGCGATCAGCGACGCGAACCGGACGGCCATGCCGGACGCGGCGGTGGCCACCATGTCGGGCGGCGCGAGCGGGTGCGCGACCCCGTCGGCGACCAGCCGCTGCACGAATCGTGTCATCCGCCGGAGCAGCCGCTCCCGGATCCCCTGCCACATGCCGCGCAGGTCTTCGTCGGTCAGCGCCTGATGCTCCAGCACCGTGATGAACGCCAGGTTCCCCGCGTAGACGTCAACGAACTCGGTGACCGCCGCGGTCGCCACCGCCACCGGATCACCCTGGTCGGCGCCGTGCGCCTCCTGGGCCTGCAGGAAGGCGTCACGCAGCCGCTCGGTCAGCACCCGGAACACGTCGTCCTTCGAGGCGAAGTAGACGTAGAACGTGGCCCGGGAGACGTCGGCCCGCTCGGTGATGTCCGCGACGGTCGTGCGCGCGTACCCGAGCCGGGAGAACGCGAGCCCGGCCGCGCTGATCAGCGCGGCCCGGGTCTGGCTGTCGAGCCGGTCCCGGCCGGTCCGCACCGACCACAGCTGCGTCGCGGGCATGCGGACCATTCTCGCAGTATTGACATTGACGTCAATGCCATCGCCGGGCGTCACCCGCCCGGCGAACCGCGTCCGGGCCGTGTCATTAAGTATTGAACCGTATTCAATCGGTCATATCGGTTGTTACGGGCTACAGACCTATGCTGTGCTGTCCCCAAATCAGCTGCGGTGCCTCACCGCCGCTGTAGGGGGTAGCAGTATGCGCCAGGAGAACCGCGGGCCGGCGCCACCGGGAAGCATTCTTGTGGAGGATGTGTCACCGGCCGCACCCATGCGCCCGGTTGCTGCTACCGACAGCATCCCGCCCGCGCCGCCGAAGGGGATCACGCAACCGGCGGCCGAGGCCAGCGGGGCGGGCCAGACCAGCGGCCCAGACCAGGCCAGTACACCAGGCAAACCGAGCACGCCGGCGCAAACCGAGCATATCGGCCAAACCGAGCACACCGGGCGAACCTAGCACGCCCGGGAGGCCCGCGACTCGGGGCACAGCGGGGAGTCCCGCGCAGCCGCCCCGAAGCCCCCGGGAGCCGTCGTGGGCCCGGGTGCTGCTCACCACGATCAGGCTGTGGGGCACGCGGCGCCTGCGCCGCATCGGTTTCGGACAGCGACGAGCCGTAAACGGCAGGCGCCGGAACTGGTCGGCCCGGCGCACCGCGGCTGGGCACCAGCCGACGGCCCGGCGCTGGCAGCTGGCCGCCCTCGTTCTCGCCGTGGCCGTCGTCGCGCTGGCCGCCCTGCAACTGTCCGGCGCGTTCACCGGGACCACCACCCCAGGCTCCCGCACCGGCCGGGACAACGGCCCGGCCGGGAACAGCGACGCAGGCTCGCTGTCGGCGGTGGCGACCGCCCGCGCCGATGCGGCCAGGTGGATCGCCCAGCAGGTGAGCACCGACGCGATCGTGGCCTGCGATCCGGTCATGTGCTCCGCATTGCAGGCCCAGGGCGTCACCGCGGGCCGCCTGCTCGCGCTGCGGTCCGCGGCGGCCGACCCACTGGGCGCCGACGTGATCGTGGCGTCGCCGACGATCCGCAGCCAGTTCGGCAGCCAGCTGGCCAGCGAGTACGCTCCGGCGCTGATCGCGAGCTTCGGCTCGGGCGGCACCCGGATCGACGTGCGGGCCGCCGCGCCCGACGGTGCGGCGGCCTACAACTCCGCGCTCCGCGCGGACCTGGCCGCGCGGAAGTCCGCGGGAGCGCAGCTTCTCCGCAACCGCCACGTGCAGGTCACGGCGCCGGATGCCGCGCGGCTCAGGTCGGGACTGGTCGATTCGCGCCTGCTGGTGACGCTCGCGGTGCTCGCGTCGCAGCACGCGTTCCGCGTGACCTCCTTCAGCGATGCCGCCCCGGGCGCCCACGCGGCGTTCCGTGAAGCGACCATCACCAGCGCAGGCGGCACCGGCCGGACGGCCCGCGGCAGCCTGCCGGCGGCTCTTGGCCTGGTGCGGGCCCAGCGCCCGCCGTACCTGCCCGCGCATTCCACGATCGTCGGCCTCGGTACCAGCCGGGCCGCACTTCACATCGAGTTCGCGGCGCCGAGCCCAGTGGGGCTGCTATCGGGCGGCAACTCGGCGTGACATGAAGCGCCCGGCGGCCAGCAGCACCGCGACCGCCCGGCGCGTCTCCGCAGTACCTCCACGGTGTGTCCTCTGGGGCGGGCATTGAGCAAATGAGAGGCGAGTAACGATGAGACTGTTGTGGCGCTATGTACGGCTGCCGGCCGTGTGTGCCCTGCTGGGGGGGACGCTGACCTTGTTCGCGGCCGCGGCCCCGGCGGCGTCGGCCGCGTCCGCGGCGCCGGCAAGATCGGCAGCAACCCAAGTCGGATGGGTGCGGTGCGCCCATCTGTCGCCGAACGCGCCGGCGGTGGACGTCTATATGTATCCGTTCGGTAATCCGGGTCATCCGACTGTTCTGAAGCACGTGGCCTACGGGGCGGTCTCCGACTACATGGCGGTCAGTCCCGGCCAGTACACGGTGGCGATGCGGGGCGCTGGCGCGCCGGCTTCGAGCGCGCCCGTGCTCTCCACCAGCTTCATGGTGAGCACCGGGACCTCCTACACCGTGGCCGGCGTCGGCCCGGCCTCCGGCCTGAGGCTCCAGGTTTTCCAGGACCAGATGACCACGCCGGCCGGCAAGACGCTGGTGCGGGTATTCCAGGCGTCCCTCAAGCAGCACCTGGTGACGGTCAGTGACGGATCGGCCGTCCTGGCCCGGCAGCTGGCCTTCGGCACGGCCACCTCCTACATGCCGGTCGCGCCGGGTACCCGGACCGTTGAGTTCACCGCCTCCGGCGCCCAGGCGTCGATGTCCGTCCGGCTGGCGGCCGATACGGTCCACACGATCGTGGTGCTGGACGGCCCCTCGGGCCTGAAGGTCGATGACCTGACCGACGCGGCCGGAAGCCAGGTCATGCCGATGGGCGGGGCCGGGACCGGCTTCGGCGGGACCGCGCCGCGCGTCCTGGGCGCGGACCCCGCGCCATGGCTGCTGACTCTGGCCGCCGGGGCGCTGCTGGCCATGGCGGGTGCGGCAGGCCTGCGGCGGTCGCGGCGGACCGGTCCTCAGCCCTCGCGGTGAGGCGTCCTCCCCGGCGGCTGCTGGCCGCGGCGGCGCTCGCCGCCGGGCTGGCCGCCGTCGGGGCCGGCGGGGCCGGGCTGGCCGCGGTCCGGGCCCGGGACGGTGCACCAGCCCCGGCGGCCGGCCCGGCCGTCTCTGGTCGCCGTCCCCGCCGGGGACGCCGTCGCGGCGGGAAGCAGCCCGGCCGCCAGGCCACCGGCCCGCCCGGTGGAGCTCACGATCCCGGCGATCGGCGTGCGTACGTCGCTGGTGGACCTCGGCCTGCAGGCCGACGGCGCGCTGCAGGTGCCAGCCAGCACCGCGGTGGCCGGCTGGTACACGGGCAGCCCGCGGCCCGGCGCGGTCGGCTCCGCGGTCATCGCCGGTCACGTCGACTCTCGCACCGGGCCGGCGGTCTTCTACTGGCTGCGGAGCATGCGCCGCGGTGAGCCCGTCTACGTCCGGCGGGCGGACGGCACGCTGGCCGTCTTCCGCGTGACGAAGGTCCAGACGTACGCCAAGGACCAGTTCCCGACGGCCGCGGTGTACGGCCCCGCACCCGACGCGGAACTGCGCCTCATCACCTGCGGCGGCCTGTTCGACCAGGCGCTGGGCACCTATCTGAGCAACATCGTTGTCTACGCCCGGCTGGCCCGGTTACCCCGGCCGAAACGGAACGGAACTGTTGTGGCGCGTTTGGTCCCTTATCTGGGGTAGACGTGTCTTGTGTCAAGGGATGAGGACGGCCCCGCAGAGGCCGAACAAGCGCCGGGGCCCGCGCCGAAGCCAGCGCGGGCTCGCGGCTGGCGTGGCTGGCTTCCGCTCCTGGTCAAACCCCTGCGCCGCGGCGTGCTGATCTTCATCCTCGTGCTGATCATCGAATACCTGGTCGTGCCCGAACTGACCGGCGCGAGCAAGGACCTGCACCTCCTCGGGCAGGTGAATCCCTACTGGCTGATCGCCGGGGTCGTGCTCGAGGGCTTGTCGCTCTTCTGTTATGGACTGCTGACCCGGGCTCTTCTGCCCCCCGGCTCCGCCCGGCCGCCCCTGTCCCGGCTCTTCCGCATCGACCTGGCGGCAGCGGCGGTGGCGCACGTCATCCCGGCCGGGACGCTGGGCAGCGCCGGCATCGGGTACCGGCTGTTCACCGCCGAGGGCATCTCCGGCGTCGACGCGGGCGTGATGATGACGGCCAAGGGCCTGGGATCGACGGTGGTGCTGAACGTGCTGCTGTGGGTGTCCCTGGTCATCTCGATCCCGCTGGCCGGATTTCATCCCATCTATGTGACGGTCGCCATCCTGGGCGCCGTCGTGCTGCTCGGGGCCGGGCTCCTCGTGCTCGGCGTGACTCGCGGCACCGAGCGCGCCTCCCGCATCATGGGCGCGGTCGGCCGGCGGATCCCCGGTCTCGGCAACCGCCTGGAGGGCGTGATCCGCGAGGCGGGCAACGCGCTGTCCGCCCTGGCCCGTGACCGCCGGGTCATGGTGGAGTCACTCACCTGGGCCTCACTGAACTGGCTGCTCGATGCCGCCTCGCTGTGGTGCTTCGTCGCCGCGTTCGGCAGCTTTGTCAACCCGGTCGAGCTGTTCGCGGCGTACGGCATCGCCAACGTGGCCGGCGCGCTGCCGGTCACGCCCGCCGGGCTCGGCGTCGTCGACTCGGTCACGCCGCTGCTGCTGGTGAGCTTCGGCGTGACCAGGAACGTCGCCACCCTGGGCGTGCTGGCCTGGCGGCTGGTCAACTTCTGGATGCCGATTCCGGCCGGTGCGATCGCATATGCCACCCTGAAGGTGCCACGCGGAGCCGGCTTGCGGGCCATGCGGCAGGCGGTCTCGGGCATGATGAGCCGTGGGGAGCCGGCCGAGGAGGAATCCCGGACGGCACGCCCGGGCAGCCGGCATCCTCCGGGCCCGGCGGGGGAAGAGACATCCCCTGGGCCCGACGGCTCCGGGCCTCACGGGCCTCAGGGGCTCCCGGGGCCGGGCGGGCCCGACGGGACGGGCCACCCGGGCACAGCAGCAGCGGACGAGGGCCGCGATACAGCCGGCGGGCTGGCAAAAGGAGATTCACGTGTGGGCTGATACGCCGTGAGCGCGGACGCACCCAACCGCTCCGGCGACTCCCGGACGGCGGACGGGCGGCCCGACCCGCACGACGCCGCCGATCTCGGTGCGTCAGCGGCAGGCCAGGGCAACCAGCCCGGCACCGCGACCGACGAGGCCGAGAGCCGGGTCCAGGAGGCGGTCGACGCGGCCGCCACCGTGGCCGAGGAGACCGGCGGGCTCGGGCAGCCCGGCCGGGCGATGAACCGGCGCTCCCCGTTCTTCATCGGCATGACCGCCGCGGCCGGGGTCGCCGTGACCTACGGTTTGGTGGAGCTGCTGATCAGGGCGCGGTCGACGCTGATTCTCATCGGCCTGGGCCTGTTCATCGCCGCGGGCCTGGACCCGGTGGTCATGTGGCTGACCCGGCGGCGCGTGCCCCGCTGGGCGGCGGTCGTGATCGTCCTCGCGGGCGTCGTCGGCATAATCGCGATCTTCATCGCCACCGCCATCCCGCCGCTCGCCAGTCAGACGACGGCCCTGGCCCACCAGATCCCCACCTACATCCACCAGCTGCAGAACCACAACTCGGAGCTGGGCAAGCTGAACGCCAAGTACCACATCCAGCAGCGGATCACGAGCCTGCTCACCAGCAAGGGCTCGACACTCGTCGGCGGCGTTATCGGCGCCGGCGCTCTCGTGCTCAGCACGGCGGGCTCGGTCCTCGCCGTGCTCGTCCTGAGCGTCTACTTCCTGGCCGGCCTGCCGCGCATCAAGCTCTTCGCGTACCGGCTGGTTCCGCACTCCCGGCGCCCGCGGGTGATCCTGATCACCGACGAGATCCTGGTCAAGGTCGGCGGGTACGTGCTGGGGAACGTGATCACGTCGGTGATCGCCGGCTTCGGCACGTTCGTGTGGATGCTCGCCTTCGGCATCCCGTATGCGGTCCTGCTCGGGCTGCTGGTCGCCATCCTGGACCTCATCCCGGTCATCGGCTCGACCATCGGTGGCGCGATCGTCACACTCGTCGCCCTGACCGTGTCGCTGCCAGTCGCCGTCGCGACGCTGATCTTCTACACCGCCTACAAGCTGGCGGAGGACTACCTCATCGTTCCCCGGATCATGGGCCGCACCGTGGAGATTCCCGCCGTGGTCAGCCTGATTGCGGTGCTGATCGGCGGCGTACTGCTCGGCTTTGTCGGTGCGCTGATCGCGATCCCGGTCGCGGCCGCCCTCCGCGTCCTCCTGCAGGAGGTCACGTTCCCCCGGCTCGACAAGAGCTAGCCGGTCCGCAGTCTCCCTCCGTCACTCACCTCACCGTGGCACCACGCCGGCCCCGCCCGACCATGATCATGTGTTGAAAACGTCGCATCCAGCGGAAAACGACGCAAGATCATGAAAGGAGCCGCGTCCGCTAGCGGAAAACAACCCACCAGCGTAAGAGGACGCTTGTCAAGTGGTGCAGAAAAGTCTTTGCGGTGCGGGTCGTGGCCTGGTGATTTGCTGCGACGGCTGGTACTGGTATGCGGGCTGGTGCGGGCTGGACGGGACCGGGGCCTGGCTGCGGGCATGACGAGATGCCGCCCGGGCGGGATGGTTCGTGCGGGCGGTTGCGGGTGCCGTGTCGCCCGGGTCTTCTCGCCCTACGTAGTGCAAGCGGGCTCGGCCCGCCCGCGGTTGTGCGGGCGGGCCTGCCCCGACAGCGTTCAACCGGGCTGGTGAGAAGGCCCTGGCGGCCGGGGGAGAGCTGCCCAGGGTGGGTTTCGGGGTGGGTCCCCGGCGATCATGCGGGCTCGCTCTCCCCCTCATCTGGGAGGAAGGCGGTGGGCACCCGCGGCGGGCGCGGGCAGGATGGAGGTGCTGGTCAGGCGGCCTCCGCCGGAGAGCAGGAGGCGGCGCCGGCGGCGGCCGCGGGGTCCCAGCCGGTGCCGTGGACGACCATGGAGTAGATCCAGCGCAGCAGCGAGGCGGCGCAGGCGACCCGGGCCCGGGCGCGCCGCGCGCGGGCCGCCGCCGCGGCGGCCGGCCGTGACCGGGCGCCGGGCTGCGGTTGCGCGGCGGCGCCGGCGGCTTCGGTCATCGCCTGGTATTTGGCGGCCATGACGGGGTTGTGCAGCAGCATCGGCCATACCGCGCGCCAGACGGCCAGCCGGAGCCCGGGCCGGCCGCGGCGGGAGATGCGTGCCTGGCCCTCGAAGGCGCCGGAGGCGTTCTCGGCCGGGGACAGCCCGGCGTGCTTGACCAGGGAGGAGGAGCTGTCATAGCGGCGGGGATCGCCGGTCTCGGCCAGGATCGCCGCCGCGCCGGCCGCGGTCAGCCCCGGGACGTCCCCGAGCCGGGACAGGCCGAGCTCGCCGAGGACGGATACCATGTCGGCCTGCACGGCCCGCAGCTGGGCGCGGGTTCGCTGCAGGTCGCCCAGCTCATCGGCGCACCGGCGCAGCAGCCCCCGCCGGTAGGAGGCCACCGCCCCCTCGGTGTCTGTCAGCGCCGCGAACACACCCCGGCACACCCGCCCGTCCGGCCGCTGCCCGCCCCAGCCGGGCACGGCGGACCGGACCAGGGCGGTGAACTCCGCCAGCCCCATGGCAGCGAGCTTGCCCGGGTCCGCGCCGCACCGGCCCGTCACCACCTGCAGACCGGCCAGCCAGGTCACCGAATCGAACGGCTCCTTGCACGCCTCCGGCGCCACCGGCCAGGCCACCGACAAGAAGTCCCGGACCCGCAGCACCGACGCGGTCGCCGCCGTGATCAGCTGCGCGCGGCGCCGCCCCAGGTGCCGCAGGTGCGCCCACGCCTCATCCAGCTCCTCCGGGACATAACAGTGCAGCTCGGCCGCCAGCCGGGCGATCAGCACGCAGTCCGCCTCATCGGTTTTGTGCGTCGTGTAATCCTGCTGCTGGCGGGCGATATGCGACACCAGCGGCTGGATGCACACCAGCGGCAGCCCCCGCTCCGCGCACAAACGCTGCACCTGCAGCCACCGCGGCCCGGTCGGCTCACACGCCACCGTCACCTCCGCGAACCCCTTCACCGCCGCCTGCGTCACCGCCCAGCCCAGCGCCTCACCCAGCCGGAACGCCTTCACCCGCACCGTCTTGCGGGCCAGCACCCGCCCATCATGATCAGCCACCGCGATCGCCTGCTTCTCATCGCCCAGGTCGATCCCGATCACCGCGCCATCCGGCGGCAGCAGCGCGCGCAGCCGCTCCCGCCGCGCGTTCCGCCGCCGGTCCCCCCGCGTAAATACCGCTACCCTTGCCCACCAGGACGTCCTCTCCGGCTGCGTTTGGGACACCAAGCCCGTACTACCGCACCAGGGAGGACGTCCCCACCTCAATCGCTTCCCGAAGAACGGGCGCCTCCCGGGCTACGTCCTATTACTACGATCATGGAAAACTGGGCGGCCGCGGCCGGATCGCTCCTTCGGGGCGCGGCCAGGCGGCCCGGAAGCGGCGAAGGCGGAGGCTGTTGGAGACCACGAATACCGAACTGAACGCCATGGCCGCCCCGGCGATCAGCGGGTTGAGGAGCCCGGCCGCGGCGAGCGGGACGGCCGCCGCGTTGTAAGCGAACGCCCAGAACAGGTTGCCCTTGATGATGGCCAGCGTGCGGCGGGACAGGAGGATGGCGTCCGGCACGGCCAGCAGATCGCCGCTGACAACGGTCAGGTCGCTGGCCTCGATCGCGGCGTCGGTGCCGGTGCCCATGGCCAGGCCCAGGTCGGCCTGGGCCAGGGCCGCCGCGTCGTTCACCCCGTCGCCCGCCATGGCGACCACGTGCCCGGCCTCCTGGAGCTTCCTGATCACCTCGGCCTTGCCGGCTGGCAGCACGCCCGCGATGACCTCGCCGATGCCGGCCTGATCCGCGATGGCCCGGGCGGCCCGGGGGTGGTCCCCGGTCAGCAGAACCGGCCGCAGGCCCATGCCGCGCAGCCGGGCGACCGCCTCCGCCGAGGTGGGCTTGATCGTGTCGGCCACCACCAGCATGCCCCGGACCTGGCCGTCCCAGCCTGCGAACACCGCGGTCTGCCCGGCGGCCTCCGCGGCCTCGGCGCGGTCGGCCAGGACCGGCGGGACCGGCGGGACCGGCGCGACCGGCGGGACCGGTCCGGGAAGCTGGTCTTCGAGCCAGGCCCGGCGGCCGACGATGACGGCGTGACCGTCCACGGTGCCGGTGACGCCGAGGCCCTGGTGGTTCGTGAAGTCCGCCACGGCCGGCATGGCGTGGCCGAGCCGTTCCCGCGCGCCGGCGGCGATCGCCCGGGCGACCGGGTGCTCGGACCCGCTTTCCAGGGCGCCGGCCAGGCGGAGCAGGCGGCCGGTCTCCTCGCCGGGCGCGGGGAGCGCGTCGATGAGGCTCATCCGGCCGGTGGTGACGGTGCCGGTCTTGTCCAGGACCACGGTGCCGATCGCCCGGGTCGACTCCAGCACGTCCGGTCCCCTGATCAGGATGCCGAGCTGCGCGCCGCGGCCCGTGCCGACCAGCAGCGCGGTCGGCGTGGCCAGCCCCATCGCACAGGGGCACGCGATGATCAGCACGGCGACCGAAGCGGTGAATGCCGCCCCGGCGGGCTGGCCGGCGGCCAGCCAGGCCACCAGGGTTGCCGCGGCGATGCCGATCACCAGCGGGACGAAGACGGCCGACACCCGGTCGGCCAGCCGTTGCACCGGCGCCTTCCCGTTCTGCGCGTCCTCCACCAGGCGGGCGATCTGGGCCAGCTGGGTCTGGGCGCCGACCCGGGTGGCCCGCACGACCAGCCGGCCGCTGGTGTTTACGCACCCGCCGGTTACCGCGTCCCCGGCCGTCACCTCGGCCGGGACCGGCTCACCGGTCAGCATCGACGTGTCCACCGCGGAACTGCCGGACTCGACCACCCCGTCGGCGGCGATCTTCTCGCCCGGGCGGACGACGAACCGCGAACCGGCCGTCAGCTCGCCCACCGGAACCCGGCTCTCGCGGCCGTCCAGCAGGATCGCCACGTCCTTGGCGCCCATCGAGGCCAGGGCGCGCAGGGCCGCCCCGGAGCGCCGCTTAGCCCGGGCTTCGAGGTAGCGGCCCAGCAGGACCAGCACAGTCACCCCGGAGGCCACGTCCAGGTAGATGTCGCCGGTCCCGGCGCCGTGCGCGAGCAGAGCGAAGCTCATGCGCATGCCCGCCCGGCCGGCGTCGCCGAGGAACAGGGCGTACAGCGACCAGACGAAGGCGGCCGTGACGCCGACCGAGATCAGCGTGTCCATGGTGGCCGCGCCGTGCCGTGCGTTGACGTAGGCCGCCCGGTGGAACGGCCAGGCCCCCCATACCGCCACCGGCGCGGCCAGCGCGAGCGACAGCCACTGCCAGTTCCGGAATTGCAGCGCCGGGGTCATCGCCAGCAGCACGACCGGCACGGCCAGGGCCAGCGAGACCAGCAGGCGCTGCCGGAGCCCGGCGGCCTCTGCGGCTTCCGGCGTCTCCGGCTGCGTCGCTGGGGGCCCGCCCGATGGCGGAGCGGCCCGGGCCGGGAGCGCGGCGCGGTAGCCGGCCCGTCCAACCGCCGCGATCAGGTCATCGGCGCCGATGGTCTCGGGGTAGGTCACCCAGGCCTTCTCGGTGGCCAAGTTCACCGTGGCCGTGACGCCGTCCAGCTTGTTCAGCTTCTTTTCGACCCGCGCCGCGCACGAGGCGCAGGTCATCCCGCCCACCGTCAGTTCCAGCTGATGACGCGGGCTTTCGGGCGCCCCGGTCGTCTGCTCGGTGACCGTAGTCAACGCGGCACTGCTCCTTTCCCCGAACACCCGTTTCCCTGATCGCCCGTTCCCCTGGTCACACGGGGTCCCGGATCGCGGCAGGCGGCTTCGTCGATCAACCCACGAGCTGGTAGTCGCCCGCCTCGTCGAGGGCCGCGGCCACGGCCTGCTCGGACAGCGGAGCGTCGCTGGTCACGCTGACCTTGGAATCGCCGCCGGGGGCCAGGTCCACACTCACCTCGGTCACCCCGTCAAGCCCCGTCAGCTCCTCCGTCACCGCGTGCACGCAGTGCTCACAGGTCATGCCGGTTACCGCATACGTCGTTGTGGCCATGCCGAAGTCCGTCCTCCGATCGAAGGGTGGCTCGTGTGCCGAGCCGTCGCTGTCGTGCTCGATAGCTGCTTCAGGACCGCACCAGGCGGGCGATGGCCTCGGAGGCCTCCCGCACCTTCTCAGCCGCGGTGTCACCGCCCTCGGCGACCGCCTCGGTGACGCAGTGGCCGAGATGATCCTCCAGCAGGCCGATCGCCACCGACTGTAGCGCCTTGGTCACCGCCGACACCTGGGTCAGGATGTCGATGCAGTACTTGTCCTCGTCGACCATCCGCTGGAGGCCGCGGACCTGTCCCTCGATGCGGCGCAGCCGCTTCTGGTAGTCGTCCTTGTTGGGGGTGTATCCGTACACGCCGCCGTTCCTTCCGCTGCAGCCCGCCGTGCGGCAAGCATCACAACGAAGGTTACTATACCCCCGCACCGTATCTACTGCGCGCTGGGGAATCGTTCGGTAGCTGTGCGTTTACCTCATCCCGGCCGGGGCAGACGACTTGCTGCCAGACGGCTGACAACAACGAGGTGGTGCCAGATGGCAGACCAGACCGATCGCGACTCCCAGTACCAGCCAGGCACGACGGACGAGAACCAGCACGGCTGGGCGCCCGATGTCCCCGGGGACGGCGAGGCCAAGGCCCGCGCGGCCGAGGCCGACCGGAAGGCCTTCGAGGGCACACGACACGCAGGCGGCGTCGCGCGGCGATGCGGAGCTTCCCGATTATCCGGACGGCGTCGGCGAGAGCACGACGCGACGCGCCGAGGACGTGGCGGCCGAGGACGGCAAGGAGCCGGGTCGCTACGACAGCGGGACCGAAGGTGAGTCCGAGCGTCCTTACGGTGGTTCGACCGCCCGCGACGCCACGGGCGTGGACCCGCAGGACCCGATCTGATGACAGCATGCCCGGCCTCCAGACCGGAGACCAGGGCGGCTGACCGCCCCTGGGCGGCTGACCGCAATTCCCTAGGTAACAGTGCGACGGCCTCCGGGACCCGGGTAACGCCTCCGGGGCCCGGAGGCCTCGGCATGGTTGCGTTCAGGCCGGACGGTCCAGGACGACGTGCCTGAGGCCGTCGCCCAGTTCTTGCAGGAACGGGACCAGGCCTGCGGGCTCGAACCACACCGAACGCAGCTCGCTGAGCGGCACCCAGCGGAAACTGTGTCCGGGCTCCGTCCCGCTGGCCAGATCGTCGTCGGCCAGCGCGTCGGGCCAGGTCACCTGGTAGTAGATGCCCAGCTCGTGTTCGAGCGTTTCGCTGGTGAAGATGTTCTCCACGATGAGGGCCAGCCGGCAGGCCGGAAGGTCCCGGCCGAGTTCTTCGGCCAGCTCGCGGGCCAGCGCGCCGTCACTCGACTCACCAAACCGGACCCGGCCGCCCGGCAGGAACCAGCAGCCGAGCGGATCGACCTGGCACAGCAAGATCTGGTCGCCGCGTGTGATCAGGGCCGCCGCGCGCAGGTTGAACCGCCCGCCCGGGACGCCCCACGAAATGTCACCCGCCGTCACGGCTGATCATCCCTCCACGGCCGGAGATCATCACCGAGGCGGGCCAGCTCGACGGCACTGTGGTGGCGAAGCAGCAGATACCCGGCCACGTCGCCGATGGTCGGCCCGCGCGGGTCGTCATGCCCCCGCACCGCGAGCAGCAGCTGGTGCTGGGCGGAGGTAAGCCTGGCCGCCTGGGCCTGCGTCTCGCTCCAGTGCAGAAACCGGCGCAGGCCCGTACGCAAGACCAGCAGCCGCCGGTAGTCGGCATCTCCGAGTGAGCCTGGCACCACGACGTGACCATACTCCAGACGCCACGGGCCGCACGTGGGCCGGCCAAGGCCGCCGGCGAGCTACCGTTGAACCATGGCCCCAGGCGCCGGCGGTCGGCCGAGATGGGGCCGCGTTCACCGGGGATGGTGCGACGTGAAGCAATTCAGATACCGGGCCCTCGTCAAACTGGAACCGTCCGGCAGCAGCACCGGCGCCAGGCCGGCCCTGCCGGAGACGGGCGGCCGCGTGGTGGTGCGGGCCCGCCACCACGAAACTCACCGGAGCAAGATCTTCAGCGCCCTGGTCACCACCATGCCGGGTGAGCCCGTGCGGGCGGCGGCCGATCACAGCATCCAGCTGACCATGACGGTCCTGGGCGACGACGCCTGCGACTACCTCGAGGCGGGCGACACCTTCGCCCTCTGGCGCGGCCACGACATCGGCCAGGGAGTGATCTCCCGCCGCCTGGTCCTGTGGGCTGACTAGCCGCGCGCACTGGCCAGCCCCACCGCCGCGCGCCTCAGCCGGCCAGGCGACTGCCTGACCGGCGATACCCGGCGGCCCCAGTGGCCCCACTGGTCCCGCGTGCCCCGGGCGCCCCGGCCCTCTCCGCATCACCCGGTAGCGGCCTGCGCCATTTAGAACAGCCCAGATTCGGCGTCGTCCCAGGTCGGCGCGGCCGGAGGTCCGGGAATCGCTCCAGGCGAACACGTGTTCTAATGGATATAACTTCACATCGCTATCGCACTTGTGTTCTAATTACCTGCATGAGTCAGGTCGCCCGCGCGGCAGGGTCGCGGTCACACAGCCCCCCTGTGAACGCAACGGCGGCACTGGGCGCGGCTGGGCACCACCGGGCCGGTGGCCGGATCCTCCGGCATAACCCGGCCCGCGGTCAAGCCGTCCCAGCCGCCGAGGTGGCTGACGGCTGGCCCTGATGCCGGGTCAGCGTCAGCCGCCGCCGCCCGCGCAACCGGCTGAAGCTACCCGAGAGATCGCTTGCATCACAGGCATGGTTCGTACCGGTCGTGAGCCCGGATGGGCCTGGCCCAGGCGCAGCTAGAGGTGAAAAGTGAGAGCGCACTTCGAACATTTGAGCCGTCAAAAGAGCCAGCGCCTCGCTGACTTGGAGAATAAGACCGCGCAACTCGAGCGCCAGCTCTCGGACGCGCGCCTGTCGCTCGAACGTGAACTGGCCGAGTCGGCCTACAGCGGGGACGCTCAAGACGACCTCATCCAGGAACGAATCTGGCCCGTCGAGGACGGTTACGAGGCCGACGCGACATCCGCGTACTACGTGGCCCCGCTGTCCCCCAATGACTATGACGCCGCTGATGATGATGACGCCGCGTATCCCAGCGACCAGGTGCACTCAGCCGAGGACCGGACCGAGGTATTCCTTAGCCACGGCCGGCACGGCGCCAAGCACCCCGGCATCTCGCGCAAGCGGAAAATCGCGATCGGCGCGGCTTCCGTCATTCTGCTGGTCTCGATCCTGGTCCTGGTGTTCAGCGGCGGAGCGTCGTGGCCGCCGAGCGTGGCCACGGTGCAGGGCGAGATCACCCAGGCGTGCCAGAATCCGGACGTCAGGTCAGAGCCGGGCCAGGTCAACTTTGCCTGCGACAAGGCCACGAGCCAGATTCTCTGGGTGTTCGCGCTCGTGACGAGCGGCAACAACCCGCGGTTCGCCGACCGGAAGACGGGCCGGGTCGGCCTGGAGCCGATCACACCGTCCCAGGGCGGCGAGGTCGCGTGGTCGCTCAACCTCCACCACCCGTACGACCCGTCCAGCCCGATCGACAGCCTGGAGGTGGCGGCGCGGGCGATCAACAACATCATCGGCGGGGCGACCGTCATCGGCGCCGGCGGCACCCCCACGGTCCAGCCCGGGCTGGAGAGCAGCCCGGCCAACTGTGCCCGGTACACCGGATCAGCGGCCGTCACGTCGCAAGCGGGCTTTCCCGGCGTGTGCACCAGTCCGGTGACCAGTGCGGCAGGCCAGGCCAGCCTGGTGGCTGACGTCTACCAGAAGTGGCTGGTCGGTGCGCCGCCGCAAGCCGCCCAGGACGCCGCCGTGCTCTTCGCGAACGCCAGCGATCCGGGCGACTCCCGGGTCCAGGCCATTCTCAAGCAGATACCGAATTCATAGCTCCCCGCGTAATCGCCGCACTTCTGGCCCCTCCTGCGCGCCGGCGCAGGAGGGGCGGTGCCCGACCCAGCCCGGAAAGAAGGTGATTCTGTGCCGCCCGCTAGGAAGCCCTGGTGGCAGCAGGCGACCGCCCTGGTAAGCCTCAGCGCTGGCGGGACGATCACCGGATTCTCCTTCGCCCCGGGGACGGCGGCCAGCATTGCGTCGCCGGCCAGCCTGCCGGTCCATCTGACGGCGCTCGAGAAGGCCGCGCAGCCGACCGCGGCGGATGACGCCATGCTGCGCTCGGCCATCGTCAACGTGACCAACTACTACCTCCAGATGGCGAAGACCAAGAGCCCGGCCGAGATGGAGGCGATCATCTGGCAGCGCGACAGCGTCGATGGCGTCGACCATGGCGAATCGTGCGCGGCCTTCGCCAGCATGACCCTGGAATTGGCGGCGCAGGTCGTCGGCCAGCAGAGCTGGGTGACCGGGGGCGGTTCCTACCCCTGGCCGCTGCATCAGTGGGCCGACGTGCGCGTCGACCCGAATCCGGCCTCGCTCGGCATCACCTCGGTACTGCAGGACGCGCAGGCGCAGGGCCGCTGGCACCCGCTGGGCGACGGTTACCAGCCTCAGCCCGGCGACTGGGTGCTGTTCGACGGCCACATCGAGGTGGTCACGAGCTACACGAGCGGAGTCCTGCGCACCGTGGGCGGCGACTCCCTGCCGAACTTCTCGGTCAACGCTCACGAGTTCGGCAATCCGCTCAGCGCTCAGGGCGTCACTGGGTTCGTCAACAACGGCACGCTGGCCGGGTCCGCGACAGCGGCGTCGGCCGCCCGGGAGCCGACCTCGGCGGCATCCGCCCCGCAGGCGCAACGGCAAGCCGCGGCGGCCACCGGATCGTCCGGGGCTACAGCGGCCACCGGATCATCTCAGCCTGCGGCGGCCAGCCCGGGCGAGGACGCCGCGATACCCGGCGTGCCCGTGCCCACGTCCAGCCCCGGGGGGAACGGCCATCCGTCCGGAGGCCACGCGACCCAGCGGCCGGCATCCGCTTCGGCGGCACGGCAGCGGCCGGCCAGAACACGCCAGCGCAGAGCACGCCGGCGCAGAGCACGCCGCCCGAACTCGACGGCGCAGAACTCGACGGCGCCGGGCACCGCGGCGCAGAGCGCGGCGGTCATCCCGGGAGTGCCGACTGCTTCGCCCGCGCGGCCCGGCCCGCCGAAGCACGCGCCCTCACCGGAGCAGGCCGCCGCCACGCCCGCGCCTTCGGCGTCTCCACCCGGCCGGCATCAATCTTCGTCGCCGTCCACACCGGTGCCGGGCACGAGTTCCCAGCAGGCGTTCATAGACACGGTCGCACCGGGGGCGGCCGCCGCGCAGCGCAAGTACGGAGTCCCGGCGGCGGTGACGATTGCGCAGGCCATCAACGAATCGGGATGGGGCCAGAGCCAGCTGGCCACCAAGGACAACAACTTGTTCGGCATCAAGGGAGCGGGCCCGGCCGGAAGCGACCCGCTCCCGACCCAGGAGTACCTGAACGGCCAGTGGGTGAGCCAGACGGCGGCGTTCCGCGTGTACAACAGCGTCGCCGAGAGCATCGACGATCACGGCAAGCTCCTCGCGACCAGCGGCTACTACGGCCAGGCCATGGCGAGCCGCGGCGACCCGAACGCATTCGCCAACGCCCTGACCGGCATCTATGCCACCGACCCCGGCTATGGGCAGACCCTCATCGGCCTCATGAGCCAGTACAACCTGTACCGCTACGACTCCGGCTCGGCCGCCACGCCCGGCACCGCCACACCGCAGGCGACGCCGGCCGGAGCCGCCCAGACGGCACCGGCCACGGCAACAGCGCCCGCGACCACCCCGGCCAGCACTCCGCAGACGACACCCGCCGCCAGCCCGGCGGGAACTGTGCCCGCCGACATCCCGGGCATTGCCACTCCGCAGGCCACCCCCGCCGCCACCCCGCAGACGGCGCCGACGCGCCACCTCCCGGACCACGCCGGCGACCCCCCAGACGACGCCGGCCGCCCCACGCCGGCAACCGCACGCCCGCCGCCACCGCCAAGCCTCGACCCCGCACCGCCAGCTCCGACGCCCACCCCGGTCACGCGGAGCGCCAGCCGACCGCACACCCCGCACCCAGCGCCGAGCGGCCGCAGCCCGTTCGGTCCCATCCGGAGGCACTTTCTCCGCGTAAGCCTGCGGCCGCTCCCCGCACCAAGCCGACCGCCACCACTCCCCGAAGGACGCCGGCCGCCGCGCCCTCCGCTACCGCGCCCACCACGAGCGCCAGCCAGCACGCCGAGCGCCGCACCATCCCGACGCCAGCCGGCACGCCGAGCGCGGCACCGACCCCGGCACCGCGCGGGACGGCCACGAGCAGTCCGGCCTCGTCCGCCACCACGGCACCGGGCGCGGCGGCAGGCGGCTCGGCCGCCATCCCCGGCGTGCCGAACGCTCCCGCGCCCTCCGGGTCAGCCGCGCCTAGCGGAGCCGCATCCAGTGCCGGCCCCGCGCAGGACAACCTGTCCGACGTCCGCCTGCCGATGAGGCAAAGCACCGCATCGACTCAGACGGTGACCGCCCGGCTCATGTCCATGACGACCCGCAATCCGCCCCGGCGGAACGCCTCGCATAATGGCCGGGCCCGCACCGCCCTTTACAAGCATCACATTCCCCAGCCCGTCATGAATGCCTTCGTCACGACGGCAAGGGTGCCGCTGATCCGCGCGGAACCGCTGTACCGGGATGTGGCCAGCGACAGCGGTATCCGCTGGGAACTCCTGGCCGCCTGCGACTGGATGCAGTGCAAGGCGCACCCCCGCTACTCACCAGTCCAGGGCGAGAAACTGCGCACGGTAAACGCCGATGGCACGGTGTACCGCACGAGATCCGAAGCACTGGCCCAGTGCGCCAATGACCTGGCCGAGTTCTCCGCCGCGGTGTACCAGATCGACCTGACGGCCGATAAGGCTATGTCCGTCCGGGATCTGGCCAGCGTCTTCGCGGCATTTCGCTGGGGAGCGCTACTCAGACTGCATCACACATCCGCCCTGGAATTCCCGTATTCCGTGGCGGGCCTGACCGCCCAGCACATGAACATGCGCTGGCCGGACATCGATGAGCCGAATGCGCCGGACAAGCCGGGCGCACGATTCCGCCAGCCGTTCGGCGCCGTGCCCATCGTCTTGGGCCTCGGTTACCCGGCCACCGTCTAGTCACCCATCCGAGGCACAGAAAGAAGGTGGACCCGTGGTTCGTTCTCTGCTCTTTCTTCTGGGCATGCTTACCGCCGACCGGCCCGTGCGGCGCGAAGCAGGCCGGTACCGGGCGGATTCGTACGGCCGGAATGAACCGGGCACCCTGCTCACAGACCCGGACGGCCCCGATCGCGGCGGCTCCTGGCCAGGTCAGCCCGAGCCGCTTTCCCCGTGGCCGCCTCACACCACGGGCCGGGCCAGGCCAGCGCGCCGGGCGGGCCGGGCGGCGGCTACGGCCCGCGACGCCGGCGCATCCCGCTCCGGCTGAAGTGGGTCGCGGCCACCGTCGTGGTCGGCCTGATATTCCGCCGGGCGATCGCCGCCACGGTACTGATCTCGCTGTCCGCGGCCCTGCACTTGCTGGGCATCAACGTCCACCTGCCGAATATCAGGTTCGCATGGCCGTGGCAGACGATCACCGCGGGCACCACCACCAACACCGACCTCGGCCCCTGGGTGCTGCAGAAGATCGAGGGAATCTCCAAGCCCGCGCTCGGCACGGAGACTTTCGACTTTTACTTCACCCATAAAGTCTCGAAAAGTATTGGCCCGTGGCCGTGCTGGTACGCCAGTACGTTCTACGCCGTGGGCCACGCGTCGGCCACCGTCAACCTGAATCCAGGGCCTTCCTGGTGGACGCCGGCTTCGGGTCACTACCGGTTGCAGGTCCTGAGCCGTCCGGCGGTGGGCAAGCCGGGCCACGTGACAGTCGTTATGGTGCTGCCGCCGCCTCAGCTTCCGCAATCCGTTCACGAGGTTGCGATCGACGACACCTTGTCCAAGCCGATAGCCACGCAGCACAGCTGGACGTATCCAGGCTTCGGCTGCGGCGCCCTGCTGCGGCCGCAATTCTCGCAATCGGTGCTGTTTTCCCTGGCCCAGCAGATGGCCTTCGACAAAGCCACCCATGTCACGCAGGTCACCCAGCCGCTGATAAACACCGCCGAGGCCCAGGCGTCCCAGATCATCCGCAACAACTTCATCCAGCCGACCGTCAACGCCTTCGGCTACACCCTCGACAGCTTCACCATTCACTGGGCCGCGGCCGGATAACCGCCGGGCTCGGCTAAGCGACCGGCAGGGAGCGGGGCGGGACCGGGCTGGATACGACGATCGAGGTGACCGTCTGGCCGTAGAGCAGGAAACGGTCGAGTGTCGTTTCGAGGTCTTCGATGGCAGCGGCGTGGACCTTGATCAGGAAGCAGTCTTCGCCCGTGACGCGGTGGCACTCGGAAACCTCGGGCAGCTCGGCGGCCAGCTCGGCGATCTTGGGCAGCTGCCCGGGCGCCTGCCGGATCCGGGCGAAGGCGGTCACCGGCAGTCCCAGCGCCGCGGCGCTGACCTCCATCCGGTATCCGGTGATCACCCCGGCTCGCTCCATGCGCTGGACGCGTTCGGTCACAGCGGGCGCGGACATTCCGACCCGGCGGGCCAGGGCCGACATGGTGATCCGTGGATCGGCCAGGAGTTCACGCAGCAGCCGGCGGTTCACGTCATCGAGGAGGGCCGGAGGGCCGCTGAAAGTCAAGGTGGCTTCCTTCCTTCGATCTATAGGCAGATCGAGGCCTGCACCTTCAATCGGACATGTAAATCGGCGTCAACTATGGCCAGGATAGCCAGCATGCCGATCAGTGCGACCCGCCCGCCGACGGCCCCGGGGACGATCGCGCGAACCGCCGGCCGACTGCCACCGTCCTCGTTCTTCCTGACCAGCGCCGTCTTCCACTACCTCGGGCCGTCACTGGCCGTGCTCCTGTTCGCCCACATCGAGGTGCTGGGCGTGGCCTGGCTACGGATCGCCTCGGCCGCAGCGGTCTTCGCGGCTTGGCGCCGCCCCTGGCGCATCCTGGCCACGGCCAGCCGGTCCCAGCGCCTGGTGCTCCTCGGGCTGGGCGTCGTCCTGGCCGCAATGAATTCGCTGTTTTACCTGGCGGTCGATCGCCTGCCGCTGTCCACCGTCGGGGCGATCGAGTTCCTGGGAACGGTCATCCTGGCTGCCGCCGGGGTACGGACACGGCGGAACGTGCTCGCCCTGATCCTGGCCGTGGGCGGCGTATGCGTCCTGACCGCCGCGCGGCTTTCCAGTCAGCCACTCGGGTTCGTATTCGCGTTCGCCAACTGCCTTGGCTTCATGCTGTACGTCATCCTGGGACACCGCATCGCGAACACTGCGGCGGACGGCAGCGGCTCACCGGCATCGCCGATGAGCGGGATCGACCAGCTGGGCCTGTCCATGCTGATCGCCGCCGTGGTGGCCACGCCGTTCGGGATCATCCCGGCCACGCCGTCCTTCGTGCGCCCGGTGTGGCTGGCGTGGGGCATCGGCGTAGGCCTGTGCTCCTCGGTTATCCCCTACGTCACCGACCAGCTCGCGATGGCCCGGCTGCCCCGCGCCACCTTCGCCCTGATGCTCGCGCTGCTCCCAGCCGCGGCGACCGTGATCGGCCTGATCGTCCTCGGCCAGATCCCCACCATGCGAGACATCGCCGGGATCGCCCTGGTGATCACCGGCGTCGCGATTCATCAGGCGGCCTAGACCCCCTAATGCACTGGTTGTACGCCGCGGGGCGCCTGGCTGGACTGCTGGCGTAGCCGAGAGTGCCTTGGCGGGGGACTACGCGGGGACACCGCACAGCCGACGATCGAAGCGGACAAGAACCCTTGCGGAAAAGGAGAAGGTCATGACGACCACCCCGCTGATCGACCGGCCGGAGGCACCGGCCGGACCGGCCAGGCTCACCCCGGCTCAGCTGCGCGCCGCGCAGGCGCAGACCCTGGACGCACCCCGATCGCGTTACGGCATCCTGGCCCGGGCGCTGTTCAGGGCGACCGACCTGGTCTACGGCCCGGACCGAGGCATCGTGAAGTTCGCGATGCTCGAGTTCATCGCCCGTGTGCCCTACCAGGCGTGGGAGCGGATCGGCTATCTCGCCCTGGCCCGCTACCGGCGGCGCTCCGCGGTGGCCCGGCGGGTTTTCGAGCGGATCGTGCAGACCCGCGCGGAGCAGGACAACGAGCAGTGGCACCTGCTGATCCTGAACGATCTCGCGGAGCGCCGCGGCCTGCGGCAGCCGTTCCTGCGGTACCGGCTGGCGCCGTGGCTGCTGGCGTTCTGCTACTACCACGTCTCCTGGCTGCTGCTGCTGATCCGGCCCGAGTCGAGCTACCGGCTGAACGCCGACTTCGAGGACCACGCCGAACACGAATACATGGCCTACGTCGCCGCGCACCCCGAGCTGGAGACCGAGCCCGACCCCGGCGCCTACGCCGCCGAGTACGGCCACTACCGCTCGGTCGCCGACCTGCTCCGCCAGATTGGGCACGACGAGCGTATCCACAAGCTAGACAGCCTGGCCAGCATGTCGGCGCCACGCTTCTGCCACACCCCGGCGCGCCTGCCGGGGACTAGCGTGTGATGCCACGCAGAAGGCAGCGGCCTGCCCACACGCCGTGCTGGGCAGGCCGCTGCTCAGAAGCGGAGGCTCGGGGATTTGAACCCCGGATGGGCGGTAAACCCAAACCGCATTAGCAGTGCGGCGCCATAGACCGGACTAGGCGAAGCCTCCAACCGACGGACCGGTGCGTGACAGCGTACCCGGACCCGTCCGAACGCGGGTCCAGGGTATCCCCTGAACCCGCGTCATCCAACCTGGATGACCTTGTACTCGCCGAGCGCGTAGGACTCCCGCATCTTGCGCTTGGAGAACTTGCCCACGCTGGTCTTCGGCACCTCTTCGATGTACGCCCACCGCTCGGGAAGCTGCCAGCGCGGCACGCTCGCGGCCAGGTGGTCGCGCAACTGCTCGGCGGTGACGTCGGCGCCGTCGCGGACGACGACGGCGGCGAACGGCCGCTCGCCCCACTTGTCATCCGGAACGCCGATGACCGCGGCCTCCAGCACGTCCGGATGCGCCATCAGGGCATTCTCCAGCTCCATCGAGGAGATCCACTCACCGCCGGACTTGATGACGTCCTTGCTCCGGTCGCTGATCCGGATGTAGCCGGACGGATCGATGCTGCCCACGTCGCCGGTGCGCAGCCAGCCGTCGTGGAACTTCAGCGGGTCGTCGTCCTTGTAGTAGGCCCCGGTGACCCAGGGGCCGCGCACCTCGATCTCGCCGACCGCCTCGCCGTCCATCGGGAGCACCGCGTCGCCGTCCCCGACCAGCCGGCCCTCCACCGTGCAGAACAGCCGCCCTGCGGTGTCCCGGTACCGCCACACGTCCGGCCCCGAGACACCGGCCGGGACGTTGGCCACGCTGCCCAGCGGCGACGTCTCGGTCATGCCCCAGGCCTGGACCAGGGGCACCCCGAGCTCGTCCTCATAGGACTTGATCAGCGAATGCGGCACTGCCGAGCCGCCCGCCACGACCGTCCGCAGCGACGACAGGTCCCCGCCGTGCGTCCGGACATGCTGCAGCACGCCCAGCCAGATCGTCGGGACGCCCGCCGCCACGGTCAGCTTCTCGCTCTCGATCAGGTGCACCAGCGCGGCCGGCTGCATGTGCCGGTCCGGCATGACCGCGGCGGCGCCGCTCAGGACAGCGGCGTAAGGGAACCCCCATGCGTTGGCGTGGAACATCGGCACGACAGGTAGCACACGATCTCGTTCAGAAACACCGAAAGAATTCCCCAGGGACGGCGCCATCGAATGCAGGTAGACCGACCGGTGGCTGTAGACCACACCTTTCGGGTTCCCGGTCGTGCCGCTGGTGTAGCACATCGCGGCGGCGGAACGCTCGTCCAGGGCCGGCCAGTCGAAGGTGTCGGGCTCGGCGGCGAGCAGGTCCTCGTAGGAGTGGACCTCGCGGCCCGGGCCGGCCAGCGCTTCGGCCTCGGGCGGCGCGGAGCCGGGCGCGGCACCGGCGACGATCACGTGCCGGACCGTCTTCGCGTGCGGCAGCACCTCGGCCAGCAGCGGGACCAGGGAGGCGTCCACGATCACCACGGCGTCCTCGGCGTGCGTGGCGATGTAGCCGATCTGCGAGGGGCCGAGGCGGATGTTAAGGGTGTGCAGCACCGCGCCCATCGACGGCACCGCCAGGTAGGCCTCGAGGTGCTCGGCGTTGTTCCACATGAACGTGGCCACCCGCTGGTCGCCGTCGATGCCGAGCCGCCGGAGCGCGTGGGCGAGCCGCGCGGCCCGGCGGGCGACCTCGGCGTAGGTCCGGCGCCGGGTGCCCTCGCCGGTACACGTCACGACCTCCTGGCCGCCGAAGGCCGAGGTGCCGTACCGCATGATCGACGTGATCGTCAGCGGGACATCCATCATCGTGCTGCGCACGGCCCACCCCCTCGTGGTGCGCGCACCCGCCTGTCCCGGCCCGGCGCGCGGGTCTATGCGCTGATCGTCCCACAGGCAGGGGCCGCCGCACCATGGCCGGGCGCTAGCCGTCCGGCGCCCTGACCCCGTCCCGCTCCGCCGCCAGCTCGGTATCGAT
The DNA here is from genome assembly GCA_963718475.1 of uncultured Actinomycetes bacterium. Taxonomy (GTDB): domain Bacteria; phylum Actinomycetota; class Actinomycetes; order Streptosporangiales; family Streptosporangiaceae; genus CAVQZM01. The sequence continues at coordinate 68,408 of CAVQZM010000064.1, forward strand.
TCTCAGCTTCGCGACGGCCCGCGACACGGTGCTCTTGACGGTGCCGAGGCTCACGCCGAGCGCGGTGGCGATTTCCGGCTCGCTCATGTCCTCGTAGAAACGGAGCACGACGGCGGTGCGCATCCGTGCGGGCAGCCGGTCCAGCGCCCGCCGCATCGTGTCCTGCAGATCGCTGGCCAGCGCGTGATCGGCCACGACCCGGTCCGGGAGGTCATCGGTCGGGTACTCCTCGACCCGCCTGCGCCGCCACCAGGAGATCTGGGTATTGATCATGGCCCGCTTGACGTACGCGTCGATCGCGGCCCGGTCGTGAATCCGGCCCCACGCGCGGTAGGTCTTGGCCAGGGCGGCCTGAAGCAGGTCCTCGGCGTCGGCCTGGTTGCCGGTCAGCAGGAGGGCGGTTCTCAGCAGCGCGGGACCGCGCCCGGTGACGTAGTCACGGAAGGTCTCGTCGTCAACGCGCTGGCCGGCCCGTCATCGGCCCGGCCCCCGTCCCCCCTGGTCATAACCTCAACGCTACCGAGAGTGATTGACCATGCACTTCCATCTGCGGGCCGTGTCGCTCGTGCGCCGATCTTTGTACCGGTTGGGCTGAGCCTTTCGGACGCACTTTCGGATAACCGCGAAAGTATCTCTCCGTGAACGTTCAAAAAAGGTTGCGGATCCGCTTGACGTAGACCACCGATTGTAAGCATCGTCAAGGGACAGGCCATGCAATCCCACGGAGGGCAAGTGCGCCGTTTGCGCGACCACCGCTCGTCCCGTGATGATCTCACGGACGCCGTCAGCCCTGCACGGTTTGCACGCAGACGGCTACTGAAGGCGGCGGTGTTCGGCCCGGGCCAGACGCGGCTCCGACGGCCAGATCGCTCGCAACGTTACCGGCCTGAACAGCGAAGCGATACACGCAGTTATCGGAACTGTGCTAGATGTTAGCCCACATGTACTCGTTCTTCAGACCGAAACCGGGGAGGAGCGGCTCACGCTCGCGGCGTCCACCGCCGCCTGGCGGGGCAGCCCCGTACCCCCGGCGGCGCTGAGGCAAGGCGACAGGGCAATTGTGAAGCGCAATTATGCACGCGTAACGGTCGCTGACCGCATATGGGCAGAGATCGGACGGGTGACGGGAACGATTGTGGAGCGGGACGGTGACACGCTCCTGGTCGACGAGGGGACCGAAAAGGGCCGCAAAATCCTCGTCATCCCGCCGCACGCTACCGGGCGTATCCAGGTGCGCTTCCCGCGCCTGGCGCCCGGTTACCTGATCGACGTGATCGGGCTGCGCCGCCCCGGCTTCCTCGAGGGACTGGTGCCGGCGACGTCCCAGCCGCCCTACCGCGCGGACCAGCCGCCGAGCCCGCCGCTGGTCAGCGGGCACGTCCCGGATTCGATCAGCGGCACGGCCACCTGGCACGAGCCGGGCGAGGAGCCCGACGACCTGCTCGGCATCGCCTATCCGGCGCTCGACCCGGAGACGGGCTGCGAGGTCCACGCCCGCCCGGAAACCGGCCGCGCCTCCGCGCCCGGCTGTGAAACGGCCGCCGCTCACGTTGGCCGGCACACACGCGCGCACGTCAGCGGCTTCCAGGAGCCAGGACCTTACGAGGCCGACACGGCCGGCGCCCGGGCCGCCGCGCGCTGTTCCAGTGACCTGCGCAACGCCGATCTGTACGCCGTCGACCCGCACCGGGCGGGCCCGGGCTGCGTGCGGCTGCCCTACCTGTCGGTGGGGAGCGTGCTGCGGATCCGCAATGACTGCGCGCAGCGCGCCCGCGTCCTCCCGGTGACGGGCTGCGGTGCCGCGTCCCGGCTGTTCTGCGACCGGTGCGTCACCTGCGGCACGTCCCCGCGCGGCCGGGTGGCCGACCTGACCATGTGCGCCTTCGTCGACCTGGGCGGCGATCTCGAGCGCGGGTGCTTCAACGCGACAATCACGATTGGCGGCTGAGAATGCTCAGTGCGATAAGGGAGGTCCAGATCCCGCTGCTCGCCGCCATGCTGCTCGGCGGATGCGGGGCGAAGGCCCTCCGCGTCCTGCGTGCGCGGGAGGTCGAGGTGGGCCTCGGGCCGACCGCCCTGTTCCCGCTCCGGCTGCGCCGCCCGGTCGCCATGTTCATGTGCGCCGCGGAGATGGCCCTCGGCATCGGGCTCATCCTGACCGCGACCCGGGCCGGCGCCGGCGGCCCGGCGACCGCCGTCCGGGTCGGCGCGGCCGTGCTGTTCCTGACCGCCGTGGGTGCGCTGGTCGAGTTGCGTGAGCGCCGCCCGGACGTGGGCTGCGGCTGTTTCGGTGACCTGAGCGTCACGCCCGTCGGGCCGCGCACGATCGCGCGTTCCGCGCTGCTGGCCGCCGCCGCCCTGGCCACGATCGGCCAGCCTGCGTTGCAGATGCCGACGTCCAGTTCGGCGGCCGAGCTGCGGATCGCCATCCTCGCGGTCGAGGTGCTCCTGATCGCGGCCCTGTCGCCGGAGGTCAGCGAGGCCCTGGTCCGGCTCGGCTACTCCGAGCCGTGCGAGGTCCGCCGGGTGAGCGTGGCCCGCACGCTGGCCTCGCTCGGCGGCAGCGCGCCGTGGCGCAGGTACGCGCGGCTCGTGACGTCGGCCGCGCCTGCCGACATCTGGCGGGAAGGGTGCTGGCGTTACGTCGTGTACCCGGGCGAGGCCGAGGGCCGCAGCGTCGAGCTCATCTTCGCGGTCTACCTCCGGTCCCGGCGCCCGCAGATACGGGCCGCCGTGCTGGACGCCTTCACCAACGAGGTGCTCACCGGGCCGCAGGCGGGCCCGGTGCCGGACCTCGTGAGCCCCGCCTGGCTCGAGCCCGATCTGGCCGAACCGGCCGCGCCCGCCCATCCGGTCCCACTCGGGCGCCTGTTCCCCGAGCTCGCCCCGGCCCGCCCGCTGGTGGCCGCGGCCTCGCGCGCATCCGAGGGCCCTCTCGTCACCGCGGGGACGGGGGCCCTGCATCTGGCGGCCCCGGTGTACGCGCCGGACGACCCGGCTCCGCTGCAGGCTCCGCCGCACCCAGCGCACCGGGGCGGGTACGGCCAGGGCGATCATGGCCACCCGGTCCGCAAGCCGGAGGGCCCCATTCGCCCGGGCCCGCGGCGAGCCAGGCACCGCAGTTCTGCCACCCTCTAAGCATTTATTGGGCTGGCGGTAGAGAGGCCTATAGCAGCCGAGAAACCGTCCGGAAACCATGATGCCGAACGAAGGCCGCATGGCACCGGAACGCCCGCTGAATCGTCCCCGCCTGCGTCCCCTGGCCTGGCGTTCCTGAGCTAGGCCGGCTGGCCGCGCAGGAACTTGCCGAAATGCGGGACGGTGAACGCGATCAGCCCGCGCTCGGAGCTGTAGATCAGCCCCTTCTTGATCAGCCCGTCCCGCGCCGGGGAGAGGCTGGACGGCTTGCGGCTGAGCTCGTCCGCCACCGCCGACGTGGGCACCGGCTCGTCCCCCAGGGCGGCCATGGCCCGCATGTACTCGCGTTCGGCCGGGGTGGCCCGCTCGTACCGGCTGCCGAAGAATCCGACCGCCAGCTCCCCCTCGGCCTCCGGCGCGGCGACGCTGACGTCGTTCGCCGTGACCGGGCTCGCCGCCGCGACATCCCAGGTCACCTTGCCGTAGGCCTGCACGAAGTAGGGGTAGCCGTCGGCCGCCTCGTACAGCGCGTCCAGGGCGTCCCGCTCGAACGTTACGTCCTCCCGCTGGGCCGGAGCGAGCAGAGCGACGTCGGCGGCCGACCGTTCCAGCCGGTCGATGCGCACGTAGCGGAACAGTCGTTCCGAATAGCTCTTGCTGGCCGAAAGGACCGACGGCAGGTGAGGCAGGCCGGCCCCGACGACGATCAGCGGACCGCCGTTCTGGGACAGCTCGTGGCACGCGGCGCACAGGGCGGACACGTCGGACGGCGGCACGTCCTGCATCTCGTCGACGAACAGCGCGATCCCGACGCCCAGGTCGGCCGCGACCGACGCGGCGTCGGTGAACAGCTCGGTCAGGTCGATCTCCATGTCCCCGGAGTCGGCGCGGCCGCGCGACGCCGGCACGTCGATACCGAGCTGCATGGTGACCGAAGTCCCCTTGGGCGCCTTCGGGTCCCGGAGCGCGAACGCCTTGAGCACGCCGAGGAAGTACTCGATCCGGTCCGGTGCGCGGTGCCGCGGGGCGAGCTCACGGACCGCCATGTGCAGCGCGCCGGCGACCGGCCGCCGGATGGACTGCTCGGGCCGCGCCTCGATCTTCCCGGTGCCCCACAGGCGCTGCATCGCCATCGAGCGGAACGTGTTGAGCAGAACCGTCTTGCCCACCCCGCGCAGGCCGGTCAGCACCATGCTGCGTTCGGGGCGGCCGCGCGCGACGCGCTCGAGCACCACCTCGAACTGGCTGATCTCACGATCGCGCCCGGCCAGTTCGGGTGGCCGCTGGCCCGCGCCGGGGGCGTAGGGATTTCTCACCGGGTCCACAGCATCGGACTCTATGGCCAGATCTAGCGCGAACCTTAGATTTCCGTAGAGACCCCTACCGGCGTGTCGCGCGGCGTGGCCGCGACCGCCCGGTGGGTGGCGCGCCCTAGCGCCGCGCGTAGCGGGGTGCCGTCATCCGCCGGCGATTACTGGCGCTGGGACTCGTGGCCGCCTTGGTTGAGGCGGGCGAGGAAGGCGTTGTAGGCGGCGAGCTGGTCGTCGTCCTCGTCGATGTCGGTCCGGGTGGCCCGGGTGGCCACGGACCGCGCCGGCTGACCCGGTGGCCGCCCCGGCGCCGCTGGGCGCGCTGGCGCCGTCGGCCATGGGCTGGGGCGCGTCGGCGGTGGTCAGGTGCTCGAGGCTGGCCCGGCGGGCGGCCTCGAGCCAGCCCCGGCTGCTCGCGCGCTGGCCCTGCCGGCTCCAGGCGAGGAAGGTCACCATGATGAGCACGAACATGATCGCGGAACCGCCGACCCACATCACGGCGCCGCCGATGTGCACGTCATCAAGCGGACTGGGCCCCCAGGACCGGTGCATGGCCGGCGTCACCGGGAACGGGTCGCTCGAATAGGAGCCCAGCGCCACCCCGGTGAACGCGTCCACCGGCATGGCGATGAACAGGAAGATGAGCCGGATCGGGTACGACAGGCGCCAGCGGATCGGCTCGCTGCCGATCAGCGGCTGCAGGTACAGATAGCCGACGATGAGGTAGAGCGCGTGCTCGGCGTTGTGCACCGCGTCGTTGGTCAGCACCAGGTTCATGAAGCCGGTGAGGTGGGTGCCGACGATCACCGCCGCGTAAGCGGCGATCCCCAGCGGTGGCCAGGTCAGCGCGGCCACGGCGCGGGACCGCACGACCCGTTTCGCCCAGGTGTGCAGCGGGTTGCGGCTGGCGTGCAGCAGCAGGGTGATGGGCGCGCCCGCGACGAGCAGCGCCGGGGCCACCATGATCAGCAGCAGGTGCTGGATCATGTGGATCCAGAACAGGACGTCGTCGTAGCTGCCCACGCCGCTCTCGGTGGCCAGCACGATCACCAGCAGGCCGCCCAGGAACATTCCCGTCCGCCAGCGCGGCCACGGCCGGGCCGGATGGCGGCGCGCGACCCGGAGTACGCCCCATAGGTAGGCGGCGGCCACCACGACGGTAATCGCCGTAACGATCGGGGCGAACTGCCACCGGCCCAGCGCTTCCGCCAGGGTGAACGGCGGGAGCATCTCGCTTGCCATAACGGCGAGACTACTCGTCCGGCCCGGTCGGCCGGTCCCGGCCCGCCCCCGTCGGCCCCCGGCCGGAGGCGCGCGCTGCTAGCTGGTGGTGTGGAAGCTGGCGGTGGCCAGGACGGTTCCGTTCATGGCGGTCAGGCGGGCACTCTTCACGCTGTCCGGGTCAAGATGATCGGGGCCGGCCCAGTAGCCGTCGCCGCCGGTCAGCCGGAACGATCCGACGGTGGTGATGTGCCCGTCCCTGGCGACCAGCTGGCAGACAACGGTTCCGTTCCCTGAGCCGATCTTCACCGACATGTACAGCCACCGTGGATTGCCGTCGTAGAGGTAGACCGTCCCGGCCGTGACATGGCTGGCGGTGGTCAGCGGCGCGCTGTACAGGCTGGCGACCGTCCTGGCGCTCCCCGCGGGGGAAGACGATGTGGCACCGCGCAGTCCCCAGCCGCCCAGCCCGGCCGCCACCGCGGCCAGCGAGACCGCTGCCACGGCCAGCATCCGCCGGGTTAGCTTCGGGCGCTGCATGGGGGCCCCGAGCCGGGCCCGTTGCTGGCCGGCGGCCCCGAGCCGGGCCACGACCCGGCTCTCGAAACCGGCCGGGGGCTCGCTGGACGGCAGCAGTCCCAGCAGCCCTTCTCCGGTCTCGGTCAGCCGCCGGACGTTCTCACGGCAGGCATCGCACCGGTCCAGGTGCGCGATCGCCTGCGCCCGCTCGCGTCCGGTCAGGACGCCGAGCGCCAGTTCCGCGGCCAGGTCGGCCATTTCGTCGCAGTTCATCTCGTCCAGCTCACTCATCGCCAACATCCTCCGGGATGTAGGCGGCACGCAGTTTTCCCATACCGTCCCTGATGCGAGTCTTCGCCGTGCCCAGCGGGATTCCCTCAGACTGGGCGATCTGCTGCGCCGTCATACCGTAGATACCGGCCATGGCGACGGCCCGGGCCTGCGGCGCCGGCAGGCGGGCGAGGGCCCGGCGCAGCCCCGCCGCGCTGTCGTTCGCCACGGCGAGCCGTTCGGGTGTATCGGTCATCGCGGTGAGGAGGGCGGGGAGATCTTCCGGGTCCACGGGCGTCGACGTGCGCGCACGGACAACATCCACAGCCAGGTTATGGGCAATCGTGGTCAGCCACGCCCGCACCGACCCGCGCCGCGAGTCGTATACCTGTGCGTGGCGCCAGGCCCGCTCGAACGTCTGCTGGGCCACATCCTCGGCGGCGCCCGGATCGCTGATCACCGTCAACGCGACGCCGAACACGATGCGCTGGAAACGGCGCACGAACGCGATCGACAGGTCGGCGTCTCCCGCGCCCAGGCCCGCGAGCAGAGTTTCATCCGGCAGCCGGTCAGCTGGGATTCCCATCCTTTGCACACTGTTACATACGGACGGTCGCCGGCAAAGGATTGGAGCGGAAGCAGATTTCGCCGGATTGCCTGCGCCCCGCGGCCGGCGCTCGGCGGCCGGGGGACGCCTGCGCCGGAGCTGACTCTCCGGCGCAGGCGCGTCCCAGTCAGCCGCCCGCACGTCATCAGGCCGCCGGCGGCCAGACACGCTCGTCGGGACGTACCGGCCGCGGGCGGCCGGCCACCACGAGCACCGCCGCAGCCAGGAGCACAACCGCCCCGGCGATCTCGGTGACGAGCGACATTCCGGCGTACGGCGCGGCGAAGCTGTCCTTGAAGCCGAACAGCCCGATCTCGGCGCTGAGCACCAGCGCGACGAGCGGTGCCGGCCATCAGGCCCGCTCCCGCCACCATGAGCCACAGCCGGCGGAAGACGCCGAGGACCACCGCGAAGAGAATGCTCACGATGCCCTGGGCCAGGAAGAGCGGCCCGATCACAGAGATGCTGCTGTAGCCCTGAGCCCACAGCCGCAGGTGAATGACCGCGGAACCGATGATGAGCACGGCGCCGATCAGCGCCAGGATGTTGACCGTCCACCGCGCCGCAGGCGAGGTCACCTGCGCCGGTCCCCAGCCCAGCATCCGGAGGACACGGCGCGGGAGGCCGTCCGGCTGTCCCTGGCCGTGGGGCTCGGGGTGCGGCACGCCCGGCCACACCGGAGCCGTTGACGCTTACATCTTCTGTCATGCGAATCTCCATGGCTCAGTACCCGTAACCCCCGCCGCCACCGGAGCTGGGCGAGCTAGCTGCCTGTCCGGTCGCCGCGTTGCCGGATGAGGTCAGCGCGTACCAGGTCCCGCCGAAGCTGGTGATGCCCTGGCCGTGGGCCGCCCCGGACCCGGAGTCCCCGGAGAATGTGTAAAGCGGCCAGCCGTTGTAGGTCACGTAGAGGGCGCCGTTGTCACCCTTGACCGTGCCGAGCAGCGACGCCTGAACGCCGCTGCCGGCCTTGGCCGCCGTCATTCCCTTGGGCAGCTCGGTGTCGGGCCAGATCTTCGTGCAGCCGTTGGCGTCGGTGCAGGTGATCTTGCCGCCCTTCTCCGAGTTCAGCAGGTAGAGGGTGCGGCCCTGGCCGTTGACCAGGACGGTGCCGACGCCGGGGACGCTTTCGCGCTGATTGTCACGGCCGACGTGGAAGCGCCCGCCGGCGCGGAGCTGGCCGAGCCTGAGCTGGGGCTGGAGCCGGAGCCGGAGCCGGAGCCGGTCGTGCTGGATGATGCCCCGCACGCCGCCACGGTGATGGCCGCGCCGAGAAGCAGGCTGCCGCCCAGCAGCCGGCGGCCCGACGAACGGGCGAGTGGGCGGACGGTGATGCTCACTGGGGACTCTCCTTCTCCCGGTCCCAGAGGACCTCGATCTTTCCCTTAGCTACGAAGCCGCAGGCCAAGGAGATTGGAAAGCACCCGCACCGCCTTCCGGCCTGGCTAGGCCGCGCGGCGGCGGACCAGCCAGACGGTGGCCGCGATGAGAACCACGGACAGAGCCAGCAGCCAGCCGCCCTCGATGAGCTGGAAGGACCAGAACCGGCTGTCCGGCTGGTAAGCCGTCCACTGCGTGTAGTGCTGCTGGCTCAGCCAGAGCTGGACGGCGTTCGGGTCCGGGGAGTTCTGGACGCTGGCCGACGCGTGCTGCACTAGCTGGTTGATCGCCTGCTGGCTCACCGGCTGGCCGTTCGGGCCGGTGTACCAGCTGCTCACCACCCAGGCGCTGCTGGGGGGATTGGCCGTCTTGGTGGTCATCGGTGCCTGATAGTGGGGGCGCAGCGAGATCGCCGTCCCCAGGTCGAGCACGATCCAGACGGCGAGCGATGCCGCCATGGCCGGGACGGTGCGCCGGATCGCCGTGCCGGCGAAGGCGCCGATAGCGAAGGCAGCGAGGGTCCACCCGGCGAATGCGACGCCGCGCAAGCCAAACTCCAGGGGCAGCAGTTTGCTGATCGCCCAGCGCAGCCGCCCGCAGCCCTGGGTCCAGGCCAACCGGAAGGTCCCAGTTTCCAGCTCGCGGGCCAGCAGCGGCGCCCCGGTGAATACCCCGATCAGCACCGGCAGGATTAGCAGCAAGCTCGAGACGGACTGGGCACCTCCGGCCTGCAGGGCCGAACTGCCGCCGCCGCCCCAGTATTCGCGGTTGAAGGATTGCGCGACCTGCCGGCACGCGGCCGAGCCGCCCGGGTGGCAGCTGGTGACCTTGGCGTACGCGCTGTGCATATTCAGGCCCGTGATGAGCAGGTACAGGCTCAGGATGCCGAGCAGCACTGCCACTCCAGCGAGGGGTGGGGAGGTGAAGGAGTGGTATGGAGGGACGCGGGGGTGGGTGGGCGGTTGCGGGGCGCTGAGGTGTAGTGGTGGGGCGGCGTAGACAGGCTGGCGGCTGGCGTGGTATGCGACGCTCGTCTGGGCGACGGGCCGGCAGCGCGGACGCGCGGCTGACGCAGGTAGGCGAGGACGATTTCTAGGCTCGCGCGTGCGAGTGAGCAGGCGGGGCGGGATTCTCGGGGGGGCGGTTTGACAGCAGGCGGGAGCGCGCTACGTGCGACGATGGTTCACACGCGAAGCGTTCGGCATATTGTGAGGGCTGGCGGCGGACGGTAGCACGCGGTGCGCGGCCAGCAGATCGCGACTCGCGGGCACCTGCACGCGCGTGCGACAGCACGATCAGGTAGTCGGCCACCCGTTCCAGCTCGGCCAGCACATGCGAGGACAGCACCGCCGAGATCCCGTCCTCGGTCACCGGCCCCCATGACCGCCTGCATGAAATCGTGCCGGGCCAGGGGGTCGAGCGCGGCCAGCGGCTCGTCCGGACGGCAGGGCGGGCAGGAGGGCGAGGGCGATGGTGAGCGCGAGCTGTGCTTTCTGGCGGCCGGACAGCTTGCCGACCTTGTGCTCCAGCGGGATGCCGAGCTGGGCCAGCGGGCCCTCCGCCCGGCGGCCGTCCCAGCACCGGTTGAGGTTGGCGGCCACGTGCAGCATGTCGGCGGCCGACAGGTTACGGTACAGCGGCGCGTCCTGGGCCACGAAGGCGATGCGGTCCAGGGCGTCCGAGCGAGCCGGCTCGCTCGCCGTCCAGGACGGTGACCGCGCCGGCCGTCGGTGTGGTCAGGCCGACCGCCATGCTGCAGCAGCGTGGTTTTGCCGGCGCCGTTCGGCCCGACCAGGGCGACCACGTGCCCGCCAGGGATCTCCAGCGTGCAGTCCCGCAGCGCCCCAGGCGCGGCGGTACCGCTTGCCGAGTCCCTCGGACTCGATGACGTTCATGAAATTCCCTCCGCTTGATCGTCGCGGGGCGTAGCCCCGGGTTCCGGGTCCGGGCCGCGGCCGTGAGGTCCCAGGCGCACCGGTACCGCCAGTGACGCTAGAGGCGGGCACTCCAGCGAGCGACATGGGCCTGAACGGCGTCTTGGGGGTAGACCTAGATACACCCCCGCGTACGGGGGCCAGGGTCACTGCGGGCCCGACGGCCCGCCGGGCAGACTGGCGGAAAGCAGGCCCCGGCGAAGGAGACCAGTGATGAGCGGAGCAGCGATGATCCCGGGTAGCCCGGTGAACCGGAGTGGCCTCCGGCCGGGGATCCGCGGGGGCATCATCGCCGCCGGCCGGCGGGCTCGCCTTCTGCGGGCTGATGCTGGCCGGGTTCGGCCTGCTGCTGGTGCCGCTGCTGGCGCTATTCCTGATCGCGCTCGGGTCCGGGATCCTGTTTTCCGGCAACGGAATGGAGCGCCGCCAGCGAATGCCTCTCGGCGTGCTGGTAATCCTGGCCGGGCTGGGCATCGGCCGGATCTTCGTACCGGGTGCGCTGCTGGCCATGCGCCGGCTGACCATCCTGACCAGGCGGCTGGCCGGTGAGTGGTGCGGCGTGCCGATCGCCGAGCCGTACCGGCCGGCGCCCGGCACCGGCGGCGAGCGGCTCAGCTTCCGCGAGCGGCTCAGGTGGCTGCTGAACGACCCAGCGACCTGGCGCGACGTGCTGTGGACGACGGTGAACGCCTGCGTGGGCTGGGTGATCGCCGCCCTTCCCTTCGTGCTGGCGGGGGTGGGGCTGATCGGGTTCATCGCGCCTGCCTTCCGGGCCTTTCCCCACATCCCGCCGCCCGCTTTCCCCGGCAACAGCCCGCCGGTACTGGTCGCGCTGGGCACCGGCTTCATCGCGCTTGGGCTGTGGACGGCCCCGTGGCTGCTGCGCGCCTATGGCGGCTTCGCCCGCTCGATGCTCGCGCCGGCCGGGCAGGCCGAGCTGGCCATGCGGGTGCGTCATCTGGCCCAGACCCGCTCGGAGACCCTGGACAGCGGTGCGGCCGAGATCCGCCGGATCGAGCGCGACCTGCACGACGGCGCGCAGGCCCGGCTGGTGGCGATGGGGATGGCGCTGAGTGCGGCCGACGAGCTGCTCGACGCCAATCCGGCCGCGGCCCGGGCGCTCCTGCTGGAGGCCCGCGACGCGTCGGCCAAGGCGCTGGCTGAGCTGCGGGCCCTGGTCCGTGGCATCCACCCGCCGGTGCTGGCCGACCGCGGCCTCGCCGACGCGGTCCGGGCGCTGGCCCTCGACAGCGGCCTGAAGGTGGATGTGGCCACCGGGCTGAGCGGCCGCCCGGAGGAACCGGTCGAATCGGCCACCTACTTCGCCGTTTCCGAGCTGCTGGCCAACGTGTCCAAGCACGCCGGCGCGCGGCAGGTATGGGTCGACATGCGGCACGAACGCGGCCAGCTGCGGGTCGACGTCGCCGACGACGGTCATGGTGGCGCGGACCCGGCCCGTGGCAGCGGCCTTCGCGGCATCGAGCGCCGGCTGGCGGCCTTTGACGGGATACTGGCCCTGAGCAGCCCGCCGGGCGGCCCGACCGTGATGACGATGGAGATCCCGTGCGCGCTGTCATCGCCGAAGACCTCTTCCTGCTGAGGGACGGCCTGACCCGGATGCTCGAGGCCCATGGCCTGGAGATCACCGCCGCGGTCGACAACGGAACCGATCTGCTCGCCGCTCTGACCTCCGACCAGCCGGACGTGGCCGTGGTCGACGTCCGGCTGCCGCCGACGTTCACCGACGAGGGGCTGCGGGCGGCGCTGGCCGCCCGGCGCGAGGTGCCCGGGCTGCCGGTCCTGGTGCTGTCCCAGTACGTCGAGCAGCTCTACGCCCGCGAGCTGCTGGCCAGCGGCAGCGGGGGCATCGGCTACCTGCTCAAGGACCGGGTGTTCGACAGCGCCCAGTTCGTCGACGCGGTGCGCCGGGTGGCCGGGGGCGGCACCGCGATGGATCCGGAGGTGATCGCGCGCTTGCTGGCCCGGAACTCCGGCGACGGCGCCCTCGCCGCGCTCAGCCCGCGCGAGCAGGAGGTGCTCGCCCTGATGGCCGAGGGACGCTCCAACACGGCCATCGCGCAGCGCCTGTTCGTCACCGAGCGCGCCGTGGCCAAGCACACCGCGTCCATCTTCCTCAAACTCGGCCTGCAGCCGTCCGACGACGACAACCGCCGCGTGCTCGCCGTGCTCGCCTATCTCGGCCGCTGATCCGAGGGACGCTGGCCGACCGGCTCCTCCCGGGCGGGATCCGGCTCAGTTCACGCAGGGAATGCCGTTCCCGCCGCTGACCGCGCCGCCCTGAGCACCGGTGGTCGGGAGAATGCTCGACGGCGTCGCCGACGACGAGGCCGACCCGCTGGAAGCGGTGGCCGTGCTGGGGGCGGTGACCGTGGGCACGGTCGCGCCGTTACCGAGCAGGACCTCGACATGGCCGGCCGCCAGCGACGTGCTGGCCTGGGCCGTGGTGCCGAACGCCGTGGCGATCTTGCTCGCGCTCCCCGACGCCCCGGTGCCGTACAGGACCGTGGTGCCGGTGCGGTAGGCCGTGTTCCCGATCTTCCCGGCCCGGTATCCGCCTTGCGTGAGCGCGGCCGAGACCCGCCCGGCCAGCCCGGCCGTGCTGCCGCCGTTGAGGACATCCACGGTCGTCTGCTGCGGGGTGTCGGTCGGGGCCTGGTCTGCGCGGGCTGCGTGCTGGGCATGGTCGGCTTCGGGTAGAACGTCGCCTGAACGAGGGACTGGATGTAGGCCGGGTCGATCTCGTTGGCGGCCTGGCCGGCGATCGTGGCGTAAGCCTTGATCGGCAGCGTGTGGAAGACCATGTTGCCGCCGGTCAGACTGCGCATCTGCGTCGCGAAGTCCAGCAGGTTCCAGCCCGAGTCGGTGATGACGTACTGCTTGCCCACGTCCAGCAGGGCCTGCATCTTGGACAGGTCGCTGAGCACTCCCTCGGTCCGCAGCTGGTGCATCACCGAGTCGAGGAACGCCTGCTGGCGGTGCGTACGGTCCAGGTCCCCGTTGGTCAGGTTGTCGCGCTGGCGGACGAAGGCGAGCGCCTGCGCGGCGTCGAGATGCTGAAAGCCCTTCTTGCCCACGAAGCCGGAGTTGGCGTCCGAGGTTGCATGGTTGAGACACACCTCCACGCCGCCGAGAACATTGGCCAGCTCGTAGAATCCGTCCAGGTTGACCTCGGCGAAATGGTCGATGTGCACGCCGGTGAGCTTCTCCACCGTGGCCACGGCGGCCGTGCGGCCGGCCTCGTTGCCCTGGAACGCCAGGTCGTTCTGGCTGATGTTGGGGTTTTGCTGCTTAAGCTTCTGCTGCTCGTAGTACATGCTCACGCCGTACGCCTGGTCGACCTTGCCCTGCTGCTCCGGGCCGACGGTCCCGGCGAAATTCACCCAGTCGTCACGGGGAATGGAGAAACCGACCGCCTTCTTGCCGCCGGCTGGTATGTGGATCAGGATCAGGGTGTTCGTGGCGTTACCGCCGACGCCATTCGCGACGCCCTGGGCGCTTCCCGCGTGCAGTTCGTGCAGGATGTGGTTCGGCAGGATGTTCCCGTTCCAGTCCCGGCGGCTCTCCAGGCCCATCAGCAGGATGTTCTGCGCGCCAATGGAGGGGCCGCTGGCGATGGCATGCGAGCCGCCAATAGCGCTCACATCACGGACGACGAAATAGGAAAAGCCGCTGGCCGCCAGGACGATCGCCGCGAGGAGACAGCTCAGCGAATACCCGGCCCTGGCCAGGCTGCGCGATCCCACGACGCCCGAGGCCCGGCCCGGCGTCCGTGTGCCATACCGGCCGCCGGCTGACGGCGGCCGCGTAGCCGGGGGCCGTCCGCCCGTCGTCCTTCGGTAAGGCTCCTGCCCGCGCATCGCATCCCTCTGGCTGGCTATGCCACTTCGGCGAGATTACCTGGGAGCGCCCTCTTCCATGCCCTAACCGCTAACCTCGGCTACCCTCTAAGACCAAATGCGTGAGCCAAGCTGGGACGACGCGGACCCGCGCCCACCGTACCGCGGCGCGCCGGGCCCTCCTCCCAGCATGCGCGGACGCGCGCCCGGCCCGCAGGACCGCCCGGACCCCGCCCGGGCCCGGCGCCCGGCCACGGGCGAACGGCCGGCCACCGGCCAGCGGCCGGACCCCACACGGGCGCGGCGCCCGGCCAGGGGGGAGCTTCCGGACGCGACACGGGGCCGCCGACCCCCCGCCGGAGAACTCCCGGACGCCACCCGCGGACGTGCCCCGGGCGGGTGGGGACGCGGCACCGGTTCTGAGGGGCGAGAGCCTTCTGACGTGCGGGGACGCGGCGCCGGACCTGACGGCCGGGGACGCGGTGCCGGACCTGACGGCCGGGGACGCGGTGCCGGACCTGACGGCCGGGGACGCGGCAGCGGCCCAACCGGCCAGCGCGCGGACAACGTTCGCAGCCCGCCTCCAACGCCGCTGAAGTGGGGTTCGCTGCCCGGGGGCATCGGGGTCTGCATCGTGATCGGTGGAGGCCTGCTGGGCACGATGATCACCGTGCTGGCCGGGAGTGCACCCGGCATCGCGCTCGGCGTCTTCACCGTGGGCGGGGCCGTAGCCGCCGCCCTCGCCGTCAAGCCCCGTTCCGCCTATCTGATCGTTCCGGTACCAGCGCTGACTTATGTGGTGATGGCCACAATGGCCGGGCTCATTCACGACCAGGCCGCCCAAGCGTCCACCACTGCGCTCGCCGTGAACTTCACCCAGTGGATTGCCAGCGGATTCGTCGCGATAATCGCCGCCACCGCGCTGGCCATCGGCATTGCCATCATGCGCCGGCCGAGAACATCGGGAACGCCGGGAACCAGGCGCGGCCCGTCTGATCCCGGACACTCCCCGTCCGATCCGGAGTACTCCCCGCCCGCCGACCGGTCAGCTCGTCCGCGCCGCCCCGAGGGCGCCCGGCCCCCTGCCGCGCCGCGCCGCCCGGAGCGTGATGCCGATTACCCGCCCCCTCCCGGATCCCGGGGCGGGCGTGACGTAGGGCGCTATGAGCCGCGTCCCCCACGCCCACCTGACGCCGATCCATGGGAGCGGGAGCGCTGGTACCGAACGGACTCGCGCTTAACCCCATCCTCAGCGGACCACTAACCAGAGGTTCAAGATGCCCGTGGACGAAGCCGGCCAGACCGAGGACGCGGTCGGCATCGCGTGCCGCCTGACCGGGAGACCCGAGTCGTCGTGGGATTGCTCAGCAGCCGCGACGGCCCGGCCGTGCTCGGCGCGGAAACGGCCGCGATCTGCTCCGGCTGTCACCGGCTCAGAACGGCGCGACGTCCTGGAACGGCCGGACCTCGATCGGCAGCGTGGTCGCGGCGGCCGCCTTGCGCCCCCACCTGAGCGCCGCGTCCAGGTCCGGCGCGGTGATCACCCAGATCCCACCGATGTGCTCCTTGCCCTCGACGTACGGCCCGTCGGTGACCATGCCGTCGGCTCGCACGACGGTGGCGCTGCTCGGGGCGTGCAGGCCACCGGTGAACACCCACGAGCCGCTCTCGCGTAGCTCCTCATTGAGCCGGTGCAGGTCGGTCGTGATCCGGGCCACGGCCTCGGCGTCAGGCATGCCGCCGTCGGGCTGGTAGATCGTGAGCAGGTATTGCGGCACAGGCCCTCCCTCACTGGCGGGTGTAGTGGGCGATGATCACGCCCTTGCTGGTGGTGACGCTACCGGTGAGTTCGAGCTCGGTCAGTGGGGCGGGGCCCTCGAACAGCCGTGTGCCGCTGCCCAGGGTCAGCGGGTGGATCAGCAACGTGTAATGGTCGATCAGGCCGGCGGCGTGCAGGCTTCGCACCAGCGACGCGCTGCCGTTGATCGACAGGTCATTCCCCGGCTGGGCCTTCAGCTCGGCCACCGTGGCGACCGCGTCGCCGCGCAGCAGGATCGAGTTCTGCCAGGCGTCCGCGTCCTCCAGAGTCCTCGACACGACGTACTTGGTGGCCGCGTTCATGTGCGCGGTGAACGGGTTGCCGTCGGTCGAGCGTCCCCATGCGGTGGTGAAGTCCTGCCAGGTCCGGCGCCCGAACAGCATGTCCCCGGGCCTGGCCATGCCCTGGCCAAGCTCGCCGCCCATGACCTCGTCGTTGTACCGCGGGCCCCAGCCGCCGTGCGTGAAGCCGTCGCGGGTGTCCTCGTCCGGGCGGCCGAGGCCCTGGACGACGCCGTCGAGGGTGACGAACATCGTTGCCGTGATCGAACGCATCGTCTGACTTCCTTCCGTGTCTCGGACCGCCCTTGTGTGGTCCGGTCACCTGCTACACGAACGACCACCGGCGAAATCGACACCGTCCCCGAAAGGCTGCACAGGCCGCTCGGCCGCCGCAAGGGCGGTTCACCGCTGCCTGGAGTCGGAGGACTTCAAGGAGGCCTCCAGGCGGCGGCCGCAGGCTGGACAGCGGAGTGGCGGGGGCGCTAGGCGGGGACGAACCCCGGAGAACCCGGGCCCGCGTGCGGGGCAGTCGATCCGCTGCCTGCCGGGTGGCCGGGGTGACTCAGCGCAGGACCGGCTCGCGGCGCGGCTGCGCGACGGCCGCGGGTGGTGACGGCTGCACCCGCCACACCCACTTCTTGTAAGCCACGTAGCGGAACACGGTGGCCAGCCCGATGCCGATAACGAGGAAGATGTTGTAGGAAAGCTTGCCGTGCAGGTGCAGCATGTAGGTGCTGAACCCGAGGCAGGCGAGCTGGATCGCCAGCCCGACGCCGTTCAGGACGAAGAACAGGACGCCCTCGCGGCCCACGGTGGTGCGCTGGCGATCCCGGAATGTCCAGTAGCGGTTGCCCAGGTAGGAGACGACCGTGGACACCACGGTGGCGATCACGTTCGAGGTGAGCGGGCCCATGCCCGCCTGGAAGTTCAGCAGGTTGGTGCCAATATCGGCGACCAGGACGGCCAGGACGCCGATGACGCCGAACTTGGCCAGCTCATGAACAAGCCGCCAGGATCTGCCGCCCGCCAGGCGGGCCAGTCCCATCTGCTGGAGCAGGCTGGTAGGACGCCGGTGAGCTGATGCCTTGCGAGCCCGCCTGCCGGGTCTCACCGCCGCCGCCGACCCGGCCGGATTCCTGTACGAGCTCACGGGCTGAGGGTAGGCGCGCCAAGCTGTTCACGTGGGCCGAATCCCCCAGGATCAGCCGAATGTCACAGGATCAGCGGTGGCCGCACCGGCGGGATGACCCACCCACCACCGGCCCCGAAGACCGAAGCCCCCGAGCCCTCATGCAGGTTCGATGTGTCCTCGATGTCCTCCTTTTGGTCCGTCAGCGGCCCGCCTTGACACGCCGGGTGAACTCCCGCCGCCGGCCGGGCTGAACGCCAGCGCTGGGCCGTGCCGGTCCTTGGTGTCGCGCACCGCGACGGCCGGGCCTGCCTGCCCGGCCTCCGCGCCGGAGCCCTGCCCGTTGCTGTAGCTGGCCTTCCGCCACAGTCCGGCAGGGACATTGGTCTTGCTCATTGCCGTAGTTCCTCCGCTGCTCGGTGAATTAGGTTCCTGAGACGCGGCTCGTCCAGCGCGGCGCCCCAGATGCTCTCGAATGCGTCCGCGTACCGCTCTACCTCGTGCGGCTTGTCCAGGTAGAGCGCGCCAGTGAACCCGTCCGCGTACACAGTGGCGGGCTCACTATCCTGGCCGTTGCCGTTCAGCGGGAACCGCAGCAGCTCGAACGGCCCCGACATCAGGCCGCGGTGCAGCCCGGCACTGTAGGCCACTACCCGCAACGCGATGTTCGGCAGCGCTGCCGCCTCGGCCAGCCAGCCAAGCTGTGCTGACATGACCTCCCGGCCGCCGACCGGCCGCCGAAGGATGGCCTCGTTCAGCGCTACGCGCAGGCTGAGGGGTGATCGCTGCCGCCGGATCAGGGCTTGCCGGGCCAGCCGCAACTGAACCCGCCGGTCCAGCTCCTCGTCATCCACGCCGGGGTTATCTGCCTTGACCACGCTCCTCGCGTAGTCCTCGGGCTGGAGCAGGCCGGGCACCAGCTCTGACTCGTACCAGAAATCTGCGACGCGGCTTCCTCCAGGCCGATGTAGACATCCAGCCACTCGGGGATGACGTCGCCGTAGGCGTGCCACCAGCCTTTGGCCTTGGTCTCTTTCGCCAGGGCCATCAGGGCCTCGGTCAGGGCAAGGAACGTCGCAGCCGGGGTCGGGGGGTATCTAGTCGTTGTCTGTGCCGTAGAGATAGATGCCGCAATTACTGCCGCGCCGCGACGCCGATGACGACAGGAGGACCAGTGACCAGCTCGACCCCCGAAGCGCTCGCAGGCGTGGTTCCGGCCAGGCTAGCGGCCGGCGGCGCTCATGCGGCCGCCGCGCAGGCCGAAGGCGGCCATCGCCAGGCCCACCAGGGCGATCACCGGGCCGGCCACAGCCCAGAACGTAACGCCGGACATGGCACTGCCACCGATGGCGCCCAGGCCCTGCAGGGTGAAGATGACTCCGGCCAGTGTGATAACCAGGCCCGCGCCCACGAGCAGAACCCTCTTCATGATGATGACTGCCCTCGTCTCTTGGACCCGGGGTGTGGCCCAGTCTCCGTGCCGTCATCTCTCATACGGCCGGGAGGCCAGAAGGGATTTCCCCGCACGCTCGCTGGATAAAGCGGAGGGCGTGGGATTCGAACCCACGATGAGTGTCACCACCCATAGCGGTTTTCAAGACCGCCGCCATCGGCCACTAGGCGAGCCCTCCAGTGCCTACCAAACCCTACGCCGTCTGGCAGTCCTCCCGATCACGGATGCGCTGGCGCCGGGCGGTGGAGGGCGCGGCGGGGCCAGGCGAAGCCGTCGCCGACGGTGGCCGCGAGCTGAAGGTACGCCTCGGTTGTCGCGGGGCTGAGCTGCTCGAGTTCGACCTCGGCGCCCTCCTCCAGGTGCGAGTCGTAGGGAATCCTCACGACCGCCCGGCACCGCGCGGCGAAATGCTGCTCCAGCCGGTCGAGGTCCACGGTGCTCTTGCTCCGGGGGCGGACCGTCGAGAGCACGACCACTGCGTTGCGGACCAGGTCGCCGTAGTCGTGCGCGTCCAGCCAGTCGAGCGTGGCGCTGGCGCTGCGGGCACCGTCCACCGACGGGGAGCTGACCAGGACGATCTGGTCGGCGAGGCGGAGCACGCCGGCCATGGCCGAGTGGAGCAGGCCGGTGCCGCAGTCGGTGATGCAGATCGAGTAGTAGTGCTCCAGCACCCGGGCGACGTCGAAGTAGTCCTCTTCGCTGAACGCCACGGATACGGCCGGGTCACGGTCGGAGGCCAGCACCTCCAGGCGGCTGGGCGCCTGCGACGTGAACGCCCGCACGTCGGCGTACCGGTGCACCTGGCCGCGTTCGTTCAGCAGATCCCTGACTGTTGCCGATGTCTCCAGCCGCACCTTGTCCGACAGCGTGCCGCGGTCGGGGTTGGCGTCCACGGCGATGACCCGGTCGCCGCGGAGGGTGGCCAGCGTGGCCCCGAGCCCGACGGTGGTGGTGGTCTTGCCGACGCCGCCCTTGAGGCTCATGACAGCGACCCGGTGATGGCCGCCCGCGACCGGCGTCCTGACCCGCCAGACGAGCTCGCGGCGGCGCTGCTCCCCAGCCGACTCGCCGACGCGGACCAGGCCGCCGGTGGCCTTGAAGATGGTCCGCCGCCAGCCCGCCCCGGGTGCCGCGCGCTTGCCGTGCAGCAGCGCCTCCGACGTCAGGCTGTCCGCGGTCTCCTTCTCGTCGGCCCCGTCGCCCGCGGGCGGTAGCGGGGGAAGCTCGTCACCCCGCAGGCCTGGGCCCGGGTCCATAGGCGGCGGCGCTGGACGCCCGGCGCCACCCGGCATCAGGCCAGGCTGTGCGCCACCGTGCGGGCCGCCGACGAGCGGACCGCGACCGGGCTGGCCACTCCCCGGCCCTCGGCCCGGCGGGACCGGGGGCCGGGCCGGACCGGGCGGGGCGCCCCGCGTCGGTGCCGAAGCCGCGGCTGCGGGGCCACTCAGGCCGCCGGGCAGGCCGGCGTCGTCGCCTGGGCCAGCGCGATGGTGCCCCGAGGAGCCAGGGCCCCGCCGGTGCCCGCCCGCCGGCCGGCCTCGCCCGGGTGCGGGCGGCAGCGCGGATTCGTCGTCGCGAGGCCCTCCGGGGTGCCCGTTGTCGCCGGGCGCCTCCCCGGGATAGCCGTCATCCGGCAGCGCCTCACCGTGGAAGCCGCCGCCCGATGGCCCCTCGGGGCGGTAGTCGTCACGCGGCGCTTCGTTCCGGTAACCGGGCTCGGGCACGCCGAGACCGGGAAGCGGCTCGACCGGAGGGGGCGGCGGCGCGTATCCGTACGACTGCGGCGACGGCAGCCCGTAGTCGGTCAGTGCCTCGTCACTCGCCTGCTCGTCCGGGCCGTACGGCTGGTAGGCCGGGTAGGGCGACACTCCGCCGTAACTGCCCGGGCCGGACCGGGCCGGCTCATCGTCCGGCAGCGGCGGGTACGGCGAGGCGTGCGGGTAGCCGGGCTCCGGCCGGGGGGGCGGGGCCGGATCCGGCGCGTTACGGGGACGGCCGAACGGGTCGGCCGGGCCAGCCTCCGGCCGCTCGAACCTCGGCTCGCCGGGCGCGGGCGGGGCGGACGGGCCGGACGGGCCGGACGGCTCAGATGGCGCGGACGGGCTCCCGGGCCACGCTGGCCCGCTGGCCCACGGGATCGCCTGAGCCGGATTCGCCTCGGGCCCGGCACCGTTGGCCAGATGCGGCTCGTCGTGGCCGTTTGCGCCGGAGTCGCTCGCCGCCTGGGCGGGATCACCGGGCCACGGCTCGCGGCTTCCCTCCCCGGGATAGTCGCTGCTGCCCAGCGGCCGGTAGGGCGGCGCGCCCTGCGGGTGAACCGACGAGAACGGGTTGGGCCCCGGCGGCAGGTAAGGCTCGAAGTCGTCCGGGTCCGGCGGCGGCTCGGCCCGCTGGCCCCCGGCACCCGCGCCACCCGGGGCGCCCGCCGCGGCCGCCGCGCCAGACGCGGCGCTGGCTTCGTTGTCGGCTGGCCGCTCGTCCCCGCTGCCCCCGGCATGACCCGCCGCGCCGGCGGCCTCGGCTGCGGCCGAATCCGGCGCCCCGCCGTCGCTGGCGTTCGGTGCCGCCGGTCCTGCGGGCAGGTCGTCACGGCCGCCTTCTGCCGCCCCAGCAGGCTTGTCGTGGTCTGTCGCCACAGGTCGTTCCCCCAGATTCTCAATGGGTAGGAGAATGTCATCCCGTGCGGGCCGGGTTTGGCTGGTTACACGTTGAATTGCTGTACAGCGGAAGCCTAGGGCAAAGGCCTTCGTTTGCCATAGGGCCAAATCCGCGGCACCCCACGTCGATACCCATGACGGGACGTCGCACACCAGGAGTGATTTATGCGAGCTGTTGTCATCACTGAGCCAGGCGGGCCGGAAGTGCTTCAGTGGCTGGAGGTACCCGATCCGGTCCCGGGACCGGGCGACGTGCTCATCGACGTCGCCGCGGCCGGGCTCAACCGGGCCGATCTCCTCCAGCGCCAGGGCTTCTACCCGCCGCCGCCGGGCGCCCCGCCCTACCCGGGCATGGAATGCTCCGGCCGGATCGTGGCGGCCGGCCCGGAGGTGACCGGGTGGAGCCCGGGGGACGAGGTATGCGCGCTGCTGGCGGGGGGCGGGTACGCGGAGCAGGTCGCGGTGCCCGCGGGCCAGGTCATGCCGGTCCCCGACGGCCTGGGCGTCACGGAGTCGGCGGCGCTGCCCGAGGCCGCGTGCACCGTCTACTCGAACGTGTACCAGGTCGGCGCGGCTGGCGGAGGGTGAGACGCTGCTCGTGCACGGCGGCGCGAGCGGCATCGGGACGTTCGCGATCCAGCTGGCCAAGGCGAACGGCGCGCGCGTCATCATCACGGCCGGCTCACCGGAGAAGCTGGCTCGCTGCCGTGAACTCGGGGCCGACGACGTCATCTCCTACCGCGACGAGGATTTCGTCGAAGTGGTCAAGGATGTGACCGGCGGCGAGGGCGCGCACGTGATCCTGGACATCATGGGCGCGAGCTACCTCGCGCGGAACGTCGATGCCCTGGCCACCGGCGGACGGCTGGTGATCATCGGGCGCCAGGGCGGCAGCCGCGCCGAGCTTGACCTCGGCCTGCTCCAGGGCAAGCGGGCCAGTACCCACGCGACGACGCTGCGCGCCCGCCCGCCGGCCGAGAAGGCCGCGATCGTCTCGGCGGTGCGGGACAACGTGTGGCCGCTCGTCAGCGCGAAGAAGGTGGTCCCGGTCATCGACCGGATCCTGCCGATGTCCAGCGCCGCCGAGGCTCACCGGGTGCTGGAGGCCGGCGTGAACACCGGAAAGGTCCTCCTGGTGAGATAGAGGGACAGCCAGGACCGCGGATTGAGGTCCGGATGAGGCTCCCGTGGTCTGACCGGCCACCGACATCCGACACACTAGGAGGATGAGTTTCGGGATGAATGCAGACCCCGGAGACCGCCCCAACGTGGTGGTGGTAGGTCCCAACGGCATACCGATGGAGGGTGTCCCGGTCGGCGAGAACGGCGAGCCGGCGGGCGGCAGCGAGCGCTCGGTGATGGAGATGGTCGAGCAGCCGGCCAAGGTCATGCGGATCGGCAGCATGATCCGCCAGCTGCTGGACGAGGTGCGGGCCGCGCCGCTGGACGAGAAGAGCCGGGCCAGGCTGAGGGAGATCCACCAGAGCTCCATCAAGGAACTCGAAGACGGCCTCGCACCGGAGCTCGTCGAGGAACTGGAACGGCTCTCGCTGCCGTTCGCCGAGAACGAGGTGCCCAGTGAAGCCGAGCTGCGGGTCGCGCAGGCCCAGCTGGTCGGCTGGCTCGAAGGCCTCTTCCATGGCATCCAGACGACGCTGTTCGCGCAGCAGATGGCGGCCCGGGCCCAGCTCGAGCAGATGCGCCGTGCGCTGCCGCCCGGCATGACGCCGCCACCGGGAGAACAGCTCGGGCCGCAAGGGCCGCCTGGTTCGTCCGGCCCCTACCTATGAGCCGGTGAGCCTGCGCGTCAGTTGCCGCCGCGGAGCCTGCTGAGCCAGGCCGCCGCGGCGGTGAACTCGGCGTCGGAGGTCCCGCGCGGCATCTGGGGCCGGCCGCCGTCGCTTCGTGGGTAGCTGCCCAGGAACCGCACGTCCGCGCAGAGCCGGCGCAGGCCCATCAGGGCCTCGCCCACCCGCGCGTCGGCGACATGGCCTTCGCAGTCGATGAAGAAGTAGTACCGGCCGAGCCCGTCTCCGGTCGGCCGGGACTGGATGGTCGTCAGGTTGACCCCGCGCACCACGAACTCGGTGAGGATCTCGGTCAGCGCGCCGGGATGATCGGTCGCGAGGAAGGCGGCCAGCGACGTGCGGTCCGCCCCGGTGGGCGCGGGAAGCGGCGCGGGCGGCCCGGCGACGACGAACCTGGTCACGGCATTGTGCCGGTCGTGGATGTCGCGAGCGAGAACCTCGAGCCCGTAGGTGGCGGCGGCGAAGGCCCCGGCCAGCGCCGCGTCGATCTTCCCCTCGGACACCTGCCGGGCCGCCTCGGCGTTGGACGCGGCCGGGAGCCACTCGGCGTCCGGCAGGTTCTCCGCCAGCCAGCCGCGGCATTGCGGCTGAGCCTGCGGGTGACCGCCCACGGTCCGGATGCCGGACAGGCTGGTCCCGGCCAGGCTCAGGAGCGAGAAGGCGATGGGCAGCTGGAGCTCGGACCGGATGAGCAGGTCGTTCCCGGCGGTCAGATCGTCCAGCGTCGCCGTGACGACACCCTCGACCGAGCTTTCGATCGGGACCACCGCCCGGTCGGCCGCCCCGGACCGGACGGCGGCCAGCGCGGCCTGAATCGTGGCGCAGGGCAGCGGCTCGGCATGTTCCGCGGCTTCCAGCGCGCGGAAGGCCGCCTCGGTGAAGGTGCCTTCCGGCCCCAGGTAGGCGTAGCGCTCGGCCATAACTCCACGATGTTAGCCCGCCGCCGGCAGTGCGCGGCTTCGGTATCTGCTTGTATTGGCGTGTATAGCGAACACCGCGCCCTGACCCTATACAGGCCTAGACGAGCCAATGAACGCCGGCGTGCGCGCCGGCCCGTCATACCCGGCGCGCCGTCCGCCGGCATCGCGCTCCCGCGCACGCCGGTCCCGCCGCGCCGCCCCCGCCGGATACCGTCGCTGCCGGCCAGGCCGATCCCCAGCCGTGCCGACCGGACGGCCTGCTCCTCCTCGGGCGAAAGCTCCTGCGTCCCGTTACCGCCCAGCACCACCTTGGCGTAGGTCCGGGTCTCCGAACGCCCGTTGATGGAGCTGATCACCACGCCATCGCCGGCCGCGTTCAGGAGCGCGACGGAGAAGGACAGCTGGCCGGACATCTCGTTCAGCGCGTCGTAGCGGACGATGGCCAGGTCCCGCAGGGCCCGCGGGTCGACGGTGCCGCGTGATCCGACGCTGCCCTGGATCAGCGCCGCGCACTCCGTCACCGCCCGGGACGCGCGTCTCCGCGCGCCGACCGCCAGCAGGATGCCCACGACGCCCGCGACTGGCCCGACGAGCAGGGATGCAACGGTTATCACGCGCTGTACTATATCAACTACAGTCCGTTTATATCCCTGGTCGGGGCGCTCAATGTTTATGTCCCTGATCGGGCCGTGCCCGCTTTTGTCTCCGGCCGGGCCGTCCGGCTCGCTGCCTCCCGGTCGCGGTCGGCGCCGGTGCGGCGCATCCGGGCGATGATGACCAGGAGAACGGCGGCGGCGATCCCGAACCCGTCTTCGACGAGCGGGCTGACCGGCCTGGGCACCGCCGCGTCCGACAGCAGCGAGTGCCCCCACCAGGGGATCTTCAGCATGAAGAACACGGCCGCCCCGGCCGCGCGCTGGCCCGGGCGGCCCGGATACGGCGGTTCCATGACCGAGGTTCCGGTGACGGCGACCGCGAAGGTCAGCGCGATGCTGACGCCGGTCGCCGAGACGGCCCGCCCGGCGAGTTCCGGCCGCCGCGCGGAGGCCGGCGCGCGGGCTCATAGCCGCGTGGCCAGCGCCCTCGCGACGTCGGCCAGCTGGCGGGCCCGGTGCAGCTGCGACCGCAGGTCGGTGCCGGTCGCGCGGTGCGCCAGCGGGACCTCGACCTCGGTGACCCGCAGGCCCTTGCGGACCAGGTCGATGGTGAGGGCGGTCTCCACCCCGAACCCGCCGGCCAGCGGGCGGGCCGCCTCGAACGCGGCCCGGGTCAGGCAGCGCTGGCCGTTAAGAGGCTGCGCCGGTTGCCATCCGATGGCCCGGCGGATGCCGGACGCCGGAGAGCCGGACGACCAGCCCGTGACCGCCCAGCTTGACCGTCGAGGTGAAGGCGGCGATCGTCATGTCCGCCGCGCCGGCCACCACGGGCTCGGTGAGCGGGCCCGCGAACGCCGCGGTGCCGCCAAGGTCGGCGTCGAGAAACAGCAGGTGCCGGGGCTGGTCGCGATGCTCCTGCTCATCGAGCAGGCGGACCGCCTCGGCACCGGTCTCCATGGCCGCGGCCTTGCCGCGCGAGCGGGCATGCCGCATGACGGTGGCGCCCGCGGGCCTGGCCACCTGGGAGGTGCCGTCACGTGAGCCGTCGTCGACCACCAGGACCAGGCTCACGCCGGGCAGCCCGGCGGCCGCCTCGACCGTGTCACGAATCCGCTCGGACTCGTTCCTGGCTGGGATGACGACGGCAACATCGCCCTTCGGCGGCATGCTGGAGATCCTAGGGCATCGGTCGCCCAGCGGAGGCCGGTCGCTACTGGCCGGAGATCACAGCGGAGTCGTCGAGGATCGTGAATACCGAGTCGAGCCCAGTGACCTGCAAGATCTTGCGGACTGGGGCGCGGGGGGCCGCGAGATCAAGCTGCCCGCCACGCTCCCGCGCACGCCGCAGCGAGGAGAGCAGGACGTTCATCCCGGTGGAGTCGCAGAACTCCACGCCTGACATATCAACGACAACGCGCGCAGGCCGGTCGTCGGCGAGCACGGACACGAGCTCGCGGTGCAGCCGGGGCGCGGTGTAAAGATCGATTTCGCCCGATGCGATCACAACGGTGTGATCACCCTGAGATCGGCTCGAGACATTGAGTTCCACGTGCGGAACCTTACCGTCATCTGAACCGCAGGGCCAGACGGCTACCTCCCCTGGTCCGGCGGGCTCACCGGATCCCGGCTGACCGGGCACGACATGCAGCGCGGACCGCCGCGGTCGCTGGCCAGCTCACTGCCCGGCACCCGGATGACCTCGATGCCGGCCGCCTCCAGCCGGGCGTTGGTCTCGACGTTGCGCTCGAACGAGACGGCCAGCCGGGGCCCCAGCGCGAGCGTGTTGCCACCGTCGTCCCACTGCCCGCACCCGGCGGTCGCGGGATCCAGGCCGGTGTCGATCACGCGCAGCCGGTCGATGCCCATGGCCAGCGCCGCCGCCTCCAGGAACGGCTGCGGATGCGAGACCCGCAGCCCGTCGGCGCGGGGGCTGATGCTCCGCGCGGTCAGGGAGTAGGCCAGCGCGGGATGCATGACGGCCGCGTCCGTGTCGACCATGGTGCAGATCGTGTCCAGGTGCCCGGTACCGCGATGAGCGGTGGCGCCGTTCACCGGGCCACCGTGGCCGGGCACCGGCCGCTGCTCGATCGGCACGGCCAGCACGGTGTGGGCGAACCCGGCATCGAAGACCCGCCGGGTCAGCCGTTCCACGCCCGCGGCGGTCGTCTGGCCCCCCGTCCCGACCGCGATCACGCCGGGGGCCAGCAGCACCACGTCACCGCCTTCCAGGGCTTCCAGACCGGGCTCGTAGAGCGGCTTGGTGCCGGCGAACCTGGGGTGATGGTCGTAGATGGCCTGCATGAGCAGGGCCTCCCGGCGACGCCCGGGCAGCGCCGGGCTGGCCACCGCCACGCTGTCCCCGAGCCACACGCTGGAGTCCCGGGTGAACAGCAGGTTAGGCAGCGGGTCGATGACGAAATCGTGCGGGCCGAGCAGCTGGTACACCGCGCCGCGGCCGGTGCGGAACTCGGCCCGGGTCAGGCCCGCGATCAGCACCTGGGACAGGGTTTCCGGGTCCAGCCCCTCCAGGTGCTGGCCCAGCTGGCCACGGAGCTCCTCGCCGAGCCGGGCATCGGCGAGCACCGAGGCCACCGCCTGCTGCCTGGCCGGCACGTATTCCATGGCGTCCTGCAGCAGCTCGGTCAGGTAGAGGACTTCCACGCCCGCGTCGCGGAGGGCCTGGGCGAAGGCGTCGTGCTCTTGCTGCGCGCGACTGGCCCAGGGGACCCGGCCGAACAGCAGCATTCCGCAGCTACGGGGAGTGATGCGTTTCAGCTCCGCGCCCGGCCGATGAACTATCACGCTGCGTAGTCGGCCGACCTCGTTATCCGCTCCGCGGAAGCTCCACACGATTTTCCCCCATGAACCCGGTGCCCACACCTGCCCGGGCATTCGGAGAGCTTTACGCCTCGGCGGCGAGTATCACCGGTTCAGAGGCTGGGTTACGCCTCGGCGGCGGAATGTCCACGATGCCCGGGCGTCCGGGGCCGGGCGGTCATGGATACCGCGGGCGGTCCGGGCCGGCCCCGTTCACGTGCGGCGCCGCGAGCTCGGCCCAGACGGTGGTCTCCCCGTCGCCCCGCACAACGCCCCAGCATGAGGACAAGGTCTCCACGATGCCGAGCCCGCGGCCGCCGGCAGCCGCTGGTGAGGGCCTGGTCACCCGGGGCAGCGGGCCACCACCGGCGTCGCTGACCGCGACGCGGAGCGCGTCCTCGCCCAGGGTCCAGGTCACCCGGATCTTCGACCCGGGCAGCGGTGCCGCGTGCCGGATCGAGTTGCTCAGCAGTTCGCTGACCACGAGCGCAGCATCACCTACCGCCGGCCCGTAATATGCCTGCTGAGGCCAGGTCAGCCGTGAGTCGGCGCCGGGCAACCGCGACGCTGGAAGGCGTGTACGGAAGCAGTACGACTGCCGATGAACTCACCTCCATGTGAACCCGTTCCGCCCCAGCAATCAAACGAACCCGGTACGAGCGGAAATGCCCCGCCGGACGGCCCGGGAAACCGTAACGGTCACATTTTGTAGCCAAGGAGCCGGCGGTCTCCCCTAGCCCTTAGGCTTCTTCATGTCCCGGGAGGTGGAAGCGAGGTATGGCCGTGGCTGAGCCGATGGTGGTCGTCGACGACCTGCACATCGTCTACCGGGTGTTCGGGGCGGGCGGCAACAAGGGCACCGCGGCGACCGCCCTCATGCGGATCATGCGCCGTCAGAACCGGCCGTCGGTCCGCGAGGTGCACGCCATCCGCGGCATCTCGTTCGTGGCCAACCGCGGCGACGCCGTCGGCGTCATCGGGCGGAACGGGTCGGGCAAGTCCACCCTGCTCCGCGCCATCGCCGGCCTGCTGCCTCCGGAAAGCGGCGCCGTCTACACCACGGGCGAGGCGTCGCTGCTCGGCGTCAACGCCGCACTGCTGGACGACCTGACCGGCGAGCGCAACGTGGTGCTCGGCTGCCTGGCCATGGGGATGACCCCGCAGGAGGTCAAGGCCCGCTACTCCGGCATCGTCGAGTTCTCCGGCGTCGGCGACTTCATCGACCTGCCCATGCGGGCCTACTCCAGCGGCATGGGGTCGCGCCTGCGCTTCGCGATCGCCTCGGCCAAGAGCCACGACGTCCTGCTCATCGACGAGGCGCTGGCCACGGGGGACGCGCCGTTCCGGGCCAAGAGCCACAAGCGGATCTCCGAACTCCGGGAGCAGGCCGGGACGGTGTTCCTGGTCGCCCACAACCTCGGCGAGGTCGAGGAGACCTGTAACCGGGTCATCTGGCTGGAGCGGGGCGAGATCATCATGGACGGCGACGACGTCCCCGGCATCATCGACGCCTACCTGGAGGCATCGGGCGGAGACCGCCGCTCGCGGCAGCCGGTGTAGCCCGATGGTCAGGGCGCGGGCGGCGATTCGCCTGCCGCGTCCACGGCCGGGCGGAGGATGAGCCGCATGACCGTCCCGCCGCCGGGCCGCGATCTGGCGTCCACCTCGCCGCCCTGGGCCACCGCCAGCCTGCGCACGATGTAGAGGCCGATGCCGATCCCGCCGAACCGGCGGCGGTCGCCCGCCTCGCCCTGGAAGAAGCGCTCGAAGATACGCTCGTGGTCGCCGTCGGCGATGCCGATCCCCTGGTCCTCGACGCTCACCTCGACCCGGCCGCCGTCCGCCCGGGCCCGGACGGTCACCTGGCCCCCTTCCGGCGAGTACTTGAACGCGTTCTCCAGGAGCTGGCCGACGATGATGTCGGTGGCCATCGCGTCGCCGTAGGCGGCCGGCAGGTCATCGGGAATCTCGGCGGCCACCGTGTGCTTGTCCGACAGCTGGCGGAACGCCAGGGTCGCGCCGCGCAGCAGCGCGGCCAGGTCGAACGGGCCGTTCCGCACCGGAAGCTGGTCGGCTCCGGCCCGCGAGCCGAGCAGAAGCTGCTCGACCAGCCGCCCGAGCGAGCCGGCCCGCTCGGCGATCGTCCCCACCGCCGAGCGCCGGTCGGCGTCGGTCAGCTGGTCCCATCGCCGGGCCAGGGTGCTGGCGAACCCCTGCACCACGGTGATCGGGGTGCGGAGCTCGTGGCTGGTGGTGGCGAGGAAGAGGTCCTTGGCCTCCTCCAGTTCCTTGGCCGCCGTCACGTCACGGAAGTCGATCACCCGCTCATCGCTGCCGGCCAGCGCGGTGCAGAGAACGTCCAGCCACCGTCCGTTCGGCAACCGGTGGGTGAGCTTGGCGCCCGGCTCCGGCTGCGGGAACGGCGGCGGCTTGCCCATCGCGTCGTCGGCGGCGACGCCGGTGAGCCGGTGCGCGGCCGGGTTCCACTGCCGGACCAGGCCGGCGGCGTCCAGCACGGCGATGCCGTCGGCACTGCCGTCGATGACCGCCCGCTCGTGGGCGCGCTGCCGGACGACCTCCTCGAACGCCATCGCGTTGGTCAGCGCCACGCCGGCGTGCCCGGCCAGCAGCTCGAGCAGCTCGAGCTCGACGTGGCTGAGGTTGCGCCGGCTGTAGAGGGCGTACAGCGCGCCGTAGGGACGCTCGCCCACGTGGGACAGGCTGAGGGCGATCGTGTGCAGGCCGGGCAGCGCGGACCAGATCAGGTCGTCGAAACCGCCGGAGTCGCCGGTGGTCATCATGACCGTCTTCCCGGACCGCATCAGCTCACCGACCAGGCTCGTGGACAGGGTCGCGGTCCGGCCGCGCAGCCGGGCCGGCAGCCCGGCCGTGCTGACCAGCCGGAGCACGCCGTCCTCGATGATCACGAAGCCCCCGGCGTCGGCGCCGGTCAGCTCGCGCAGGCTGGCGGCGATGCGGTCGAGCACCGATTCCAGGTCGCGCTGGGCGTTCATGTCGGCCACCACGTCACCGAGCCGGCGCACGACCCGGGCCCGCTCGGCCATGTAGTGCCGGGCGACGTCGTCCTCCCCGGCCTGGTGGCAGACGTTCACCCAGCCGGTCACCTCGCCGCCGGCGCCGATGAGGGCACTGGTGTCGATCCGGACGTCCAGCACGCTGCCGTCCTTGCCGACCCGGCGGGTGGCGAAGGAGATCTGGCCGCCGCCGCGGACCCGCTCGAGCACCGCGTTGTGCTCCGCCTTGAGCTCTTCCGGGATGATCGGCGGCTCGAGCCCGACCACCTCGGCCGCCGTCCAGCCGAACATCCGCTCGGCGGCGGGATTCCACAGCAGCACCGTCCGGTCGGTGCCGAAGGCGACGATCGCGTCCGCCGCGCACTCGATGACGGCGCGTGCGGTGGCGTCGACGCGAAGCTGGCCAGCCGCCGGGCCGGGCTGGCCGTCCACCGACCGCCGGTTGATGATCTCCGCTGGCTCTGTCACCACTCCCTCATCGTGCCACCTGATCACCCCCGCAGGTCAGAGAACGGCGAGGGCGTTTCTAAGGCGAACAGAACGCCGGGGTTGAGCAGGCCGGACGGGTCCAGCGCCATCTTGACCGCGCGCATGGCGGCCATCTCCTCCGGCGACCGGTTCAGCGGCAGCCACGGGACCTTGGCCCGGCCGATCCCGTGCTCGGCGGAGATCGTGCCGCCGTGGGCCGCCGCCAGCTTCAGGACGGCCTCGTCGACCGAATCGTCCGCCGGGTCGGGGCCGAGCACGTTGACGTGCAGGTTGCCCGCCCCGATGTGGCCGAACACGATCGTGCGCGGCTCGGGGCCGGACGGTGCGGCGGCCGCCCGGACAGCGTCGTCCAGGGCCCCGCGCAGCGCCGCGAGCCGGGTCACCGGGACCGCGATGTCGAGCTTGTGCGGGATTCCGGCCGCGCTGATCGCCTCGGTGTGCCGCTCCCGGTAAGCCCGCAGCGCGGCACTTCCGGCCTGATCCACCGCGACCGCCGCATCGTCGAGGAAAGGGATCCCAGCCATTCGTTCGGCATGCTCGGGTGGGCCCCCGGCCACGATGAGCAGGTAGGCCGGGTACGGACGGGGCAGGGGTGCGGGCAGCCCGGTGTGCTCGCGCACCAGGGCGAGGCCGGCCGCCTCGAAGTACTCGGCGATCCGGACGCCCGGGACGCGCGAGCGGATCTCGGCCTGCGCGGCGACGGCGGCCTCGATGCCGGGCACGCCGGCCAGCACCGTGACGGCGTGCGGTTCGGCGGGCCACAGCTTTAGCCGTGCGGCGGTGACCACGGCCAGCGTGCCCTCGCTGCCCGCCACGAGCTGGGCCAGGTCGTAGCCGGTGTTGTCGGCCACGACGCCGCCCAGGCGCGAGATGACGCTTCCGTCGGCCAGGACGGCCTCCACGCCGAGGAGCTGCGCCCGGGTCCCGCCGTACCGGATCGTGTGGATGCCGCCGGCGTTGGTGGCGATCGTCCCGCCGACCGTGGCGGAGTCCCGGGCGGCCAGGTCGACGCCGTATTCGAGGCCGGCCGCTTCCGCGTGCGCGCGAAGCTCGGCGATCGGCACCCCCGCGCCCGCGGTGACCTGGGCGGCCAGCGTGTCGACCGGGTCAAGGCGCCGCAGCCGGCGGGTCGACAGCACGACGCCGCCGTTCCGGGGGCCCGGCACGGACCCGCCGACCAGGCCGGTGTTGCCGCCCTGGGGCACCACCGGGACCCGGTGCCGGGCGCAGATCGTGACCGCTTCCGCGGCCTCGGCGGCCGACCCGGGCGCGCACCACGCAGGTCGCGGTCCCGCGGTACCGCCGGGTCCAGTCCGTCGTGTAGGTGGCCATCAGATCCGGATCGGTGAGCACGTGCCCGGCGCCGACGGCCGCGGACAAATCCCCTACCAGGCGGTCCATGGCGTAAAGCCTAGGGCGGGGGCATACTGTGTTCGCGGCGTATCACTGAGTACATAGGACTAGCGCCCCGTGAGGCGGGCTGGCTAAAGTATTTGCTTGAGCAAAACAAACTAACTTTATGAATGAGCGGCCCGATTCCGGGCATACGTTGCAGTAACTAGCGGGTCGCAATGCGGAGCAACCCGCACGAGACGTGCGTTTCCCCCGCAAGGACGCGGACATTGGACCAGGCAGAGTCTTATCCCCCTCCGGGCCAGCCCGAACGGCGGCGCGGGCGGGTCGAAGATGGCCAGGATCGCCTGGAGCATCCGGTCATCGCGGGCTACGACGGCTCGCCGTCCAGCCGTAATGCGCTCGCGTACGCGGCCGGCATGGCCCGGCGCCTCGGCCGCTCGCTGCTCGTCATCCACGTCTGCTCGACGGGCATCTACTGCGAGCCCCTGACCGGCCAGGTCATCGGCCTGCCCGGGCAGACCGGCGAGCTGGAGAAGTGGCTGCTGTCCGAGCTCGACCAGGTGACCGACCGCACCGGCCTCGACGTGCACGCGCGCACCCGCCGCGGCAGCCCCGCGCGGGAACTCGCGGCCGCCGCGGCGGAACAGGGCGCCGACGCCCTGGTCATCGGCGCGCCGACGCGGGCCTGGCACCACGTGGCCGGTTCGGTCCCCGGCTGGCTCGCCCGCCACGCCCGCTGCCCAGTGGTCGTCGTCCCCTAGCCGGCCACGGCGCCCACTGCCCGGTGGTCGTCGTCCCCGACGCCGGCCGCGGCGCCCGCTGCCGCTGGTCGTCGTCCCCTGAGCGCGTCCCGGCGCGCCGCCCCGCTCCGTCGCCCCTCGGCGTCGCCGTCGCCGTCGCCCCTCGGCGTGGCCGTCGCCGTCGCCCCTCGGCGTGGCCGTCGCCGTCGCCCCTCGGCGTCGCCGTCAAGCCACCAGCCACTCCAGCCCGCCCCGCCAATCACACGCGCCACTCCCGCCCCAAGCCCGGCCCGCCCGACCATGATCATGTGGCAAAAACGTCGCATTCAGCGGAAAACACCACATGATCATGGGAAAACCGGGGTGGGGCGGCGGCAAACTCCACACGATCATGGAAAACGCGCGCCAGTCGCCGGGCGGAGGCCCTGGAAGACGATCGCCAGGGTGCGGTGCTGGAGGTCGCGGTCCCAGCCGCCGTGGAGCGCCCCCTGGCAGGTGGCGGCGAGGAGGGCGAGCTCTGGCGCGAGTACCAGAACATGCCGGCCATCGCCGATGCCCTGGCCACCACAACCCAAAGCCGGTAGCCGATCACGTCAACCAGCCCGGCGTCCAGGACGTCAAGTTACCGGGACATTCCCCTGTGTCACGGTGCTGTGGCGTCTTCGTTGCTCCGCATCGGACTCGTCACGATCGGAGCGGATATGAAGCGCTTTGCCATAAGGACATTCGCCGCGCTGGCGGCCCCGGCAGCGGCCGGGGCACTGCTCCTGGCCCCTCCGGCGACGGCGGCGGTCACCAGGACGGCAGCAGTCACCAGGACGGCAGCCCCCGCGGCCACGCTGCGGTGCCACGCCTCGATGAGCAACAGCCGGCCGAAGGACTACACCACCATCTACGTGAACGTGAGCACGGTCAGGTATGCCGGCGTCACCACCGTCGCCCACTACAAGACGGTCAAGCGGCAGCACACCGGTCAGGCCAATGTCCACGGGAACGCGAGCATCCGCTACTACATCAGTGGCGCGACGCCCGGCTACCGGGTGAATGTCAATGTGACCGTCACCTCCGGCCGGAGCCGCGGGGCCTGCTCGACGTCGTTCATCCCGCATCGGTAGCCCCGGCCAGGGGCCAGGAGGGCTCGGCCCAGGCCAGGAGGCTCGGCCCAGGCCAGGAGGCTCGGCCCAGGCCAGGAGGCTCGGCCCAGGCCAGGAGGCTCGGCCCAGGCCAGGAGGCTCGGCCCAGGCCAGGCCCCCCGGGCCAACCGGGCCCCCCGGGCCAGCCGGGCCCCCCGGGCCAGCCGGGTCAGCGGAAGTCCCGGCTGGGCGGGGCGGCGGCCACCCGCAGCCGCCGCAGCCGGGTCGCGACCAGGTTGGTGGCGCCGTCGGTGCGTTCGACCCGGCCGTGGACGAGCAGCGCGCCCGACTCCGACCCGATACGGCGGTAGCGCGCCCACACCCCCGGCGGGCAGATGACGTTCGCCATCCCCGTCTCGTCTTCCAGGCTCATGAACACCACCCCGCCCGCGGTGGAGGGCTTCTGCCGGTGCGTGACCAGGCCGCCGACGACGATGGCGTCGCCCGCCGGGACGGTCGTGAGCGCCACCGTGGTGGCGACTCCGTGTTCTTCCAGGGCCGACCGGATGTGGACGAGCGGATGGATCCCGAAGACGCCGGTCGACCACAGATCGGCGATGGTCTCCTCGGCCGGCGTCATGACCGGCAGGGGCGGGGCGACCAGCCCAGGCGTGGTACCGGGGAGCTGCCCCGGCCGGATCGCCGCGGCCGGGCCCGCGGTCCACATCGCTTCCCGCCGGCTCACCCCGAAGCAGCCGAACGCCCCGCCGGCGGCCAGCGCCTCCAGCGCCGTCGCCGGGAGCCGCGTGCGGCGGGCGAAGTCCTCCATGTCCTCATACGGGCGCCCCGCGGCGACCGCCGCGGCGGTGCCGGTGCCGAGGTTCCGCACCCCGCGCAGGCCGAGCCGGATGGCGAACTGGCCGTCGGCGGGCTCCAGGGTGGCGAGCTCGTCGCTGGCGTTGACGTCCACGCCGCGGATCTCCACGCCGTGCCGGCGCACGTCGCTGATCAGGCTGGCCGGGGAGTAGAAGCCCATGGGCTGGTTGCGCAGCAGGGCGGCGGTGAACGCGGCGGGGTAGTGGTGCTTCAGCCATGCGCTGGCGTAGACCAGGTAGGCGAAGCTGATCGCGTGTGACTCGGGGAACCCGTAGCTGGAGAAGGCGAGGATCTTCTCGTAGACGTCCTCGGCGACCGGCGCCGGGAATCCCCCGGCGGGCCATGCCGTCCAGCAGCCGCTGGCGCAGTTCCTCGATGCGCTCGGGGGCCCGCTTCGCGCTCATCGCCTGCCGCAGCTTGTCGGATTCGGCAGGCGTGAAGCCCGCGCAGTCGATGGCGAGCTGCATCATCTGCTCCTGGAACAGCGGCACCCCGTAGGTCTTGGCCAGGGCTTCGCGCATCGACTCGTGCGGGATCAGCGGGTCCTCCAGGCCCGCGCGGCGGCGCAGGTAGGGGTGGACCGAGCCGCCCTGGATCGGGCCGGGCCGGATCAGCGCGACCTCCACGACCAGGTCGTAGAACTTCTCCGGGCGCAGCCGGGGCAGGGTGGACATCTGGGCCCGGGACTCGACCTGGAACACCCCGACCGTGTCCGCGGCCTGGAGCATCTCGTAGACCCCGGGGTCCTCCTGCGGGATCGAGTTCAGGGTCCACCGATGGCCGTAGTGGGCGTCGACCAGGTCGAAGCAGTCGTGCAGGGCCGACAGCATGCCCAGGCCGAGCAGGTCGAACTTGACCAGCCCGGCGTAGGCGCAGTCGTCCTTGTCCCACTGCAGGACGCTGCGGCCCGGCATCCGGGCCCATTCCACCGGGCACACCTCGCCCACCGGCCGGTCGCAGATGACCATCCCGCCGGAATGGATGCCCAGGTGCCGCGGCAGCCGCTCCATCTGCCCGGCCAGCGCGGCCACGTCCGCCGGGACGTCCTCGTCCGTCCCCGGCCGTCTCCCCGCGGCGCCCGCCGCGACCAGGCGTCCAGTTCCTCGGGCGGGTGCCCGAGGGCCCGGCCCGCGTCCCGCAGCGCCATCCGCGGGCGGTAGGAGATCACGTTGGCGACCTGGGCGGCCCGGTCCCGGCCGTAGCGGTTGTAGACGTACTGGATCACCTCCTCGCGGCGGCGGTGCTCGATGTCCAGGTCGATGTCGGGCGGCCCGTCCCGCCCGGTGGACAGGAAACGCTCGAACAGCAGGCCATGACGGACGGCGTCCACGCTGGTGATCCCGAGTGCATAACAGACGGCCGAATTCGCGGCGGAGCCGCGTCCCTGGCACAGGATGTTCTCGCGTTCGCAGAACCGGACGATGTCGTAGACGAGGAGGAAGTAGCCGGGAAACTCGAGTTTGCGAGATCACGTCGAGCTCGTGCGCGATCTGCCGGTAGGCGCCGGCGACCGTTCCGCGTCCGGTGGCCCGTACCGGGCCGGCGCCTGCTCGGCGACCAGCGCGCGCAGCCAGGACATCTCGTCGTAGCCCGGCGGGGACCTTGAAGTCCGGCAGGCCCGGGGCGAGCGCGTGGAAGTCGAACGCGCAGTCGCCGGCCAGCTCCACGGTCCGCTCCCGCACCCCGGGGAAGCGCCGCAGCCGGTGGGCCATCTCCGCGCCGGAACGGATGTAGGCGGCGCCGGAAGCAGGCAGCCAGCCGTCCATCTCGTCCAGGCTGCGCCGGGCCCTGATCGCCGCGAGCGCCTCGGCCAGGCGGGCCTGCGGCGGCGACGCGTAATGCACGTTGCCCGTGGCCACCACGCCGACCCCGGCGGTAGCGGCCAGCCCGGCCAGGGCATCGTTCCGCTCGTCGTCGCCGGGCTGGTCGTGGAAGGTCAGCTCGGCCATGACGTTGCCGGGCCCGAACATGCCGGCCAGCGCGCGCAGCTCACCGAGCGCCGCCTCGGGTCCTTCGGCGGCCAGGGCGGCGGGAACGGCGCCCTTACGGCAGCCGGTCAGCACCACCCAGTGCCCGTCATGAGCGTCCGCCACAGCGTCCAGGTCGTAGACCGGCCGCCCCTTCTCCCCGCCGGCCAGCTGCGCCGCGCTGATCACCGCGCACAGCCGCCGGTACCCCTCCGGATCCCGCGCCAGCACCAGCAGATGCCGGCCGGGTGGATCGGGGGCGCCCCCGGGCTGGCGGGGAAGGCCGATGCTCAATTCGGCGCCGAACACGGTCCCGAGAGCGGTTCCTTGTTCCTTGAGGCGCGCGGCGGCCTGGGCGAACTGGGCCACCCCGTACATGCCGTCGTGATCGGTGATGGCGATGGCCTGGACTCCCCGGCGCCCCGCCTCGGCGACCAGTTCGGCCGGGCTGGAGGCGCCGTCGAGGAAGCTGTAGGAGGAATGGCAGTGCAGCTCGGCCCAGGGCACGGACCCGTCCCCGCCGGGCTCGAGGGGGCCCGGGGGCCGGGCGGCTTCCCGTGGTCCCTCCGGCCTGGCCGGCAGCCGGGTCACGTTCCAGGACAGCCGCCCCTCGAGTTCCCGCCAGCTGACCGGCGGATTGCCCCAGCCCATGACCCTCCTTAGTCGTACCTGGCCTCGATCTGCCAGCGGCCCCGCTCGATGGCCGCGAGCCAGGCGCTGCCGTCCCCGGTGACCAGCTGGAACCGGGCGCGCCTGGTCGCGTTCTGCTGGTCCCACCACCGTTCGGTCACCGGCCACGGGCCGGCCCAGGCGGTGACCTTCAGGCCACCGGCCGCCAGCCCATCAGCCGTCCCGCCGGCCGGCTCCCCGGCCGCCAGCGCGGCGGGAGACGCGGATACGGCGGCGCGGCCGTCGACGGTCACCGGCCGCCCCGAAGCATCGGTGACCTGGGCCGGGATCGGGACCGGGTACACGGTGGCCGGCGCCGGCGGCGGGATGCGCCCGGGCCATGGCCGGTCCGCCGGAAGGCGCGGGACACGCATGTCACCGAACGGCACCAGCACGACCTGCTCGCCCGGCCCGCGCCCGCCCGCGAGCACCGGGTGCGTCACCGCCTCGTGCCCGAGCATGGCCTGCAGCCGGACCGCGGCCCGCTCCACCCGGTCGCTGACCAGCTCATCGCCCCACAGGCCGAGCTGGCGCCCCTCGTCGGGCACCAGCTGGTCCGGGACCAGGCGCAGCATCGTGATCCCGCCCGCCTGGGCGCTCTCATCCGCTGGGCTGGGCTCTCCCGCGCTGTGCTCCCCGCGCTGTGCTCCCCGCGCTGGCTCCCCGCGCTGGCCCCTCCGGCCCGGGCCGGAGCCCAGCCGTCCAGCTGCCAGCGCACCCGCTGCGCCACGGCCAGCGCGGACAGCAGCCCTTCGTGACGCCACAGCCGCCCGTTTTCCGTCCCGTCCTCCCGCACCACCTCGACCCGCACCCGCTGGCAGGTCAGGCCGCGGGCGGTGAGGCCGGCGAGCATCTGTTCCGCGAGGCCCTTCGCCGCGAACACCACCTGTTCGGCGAGTTCCGCCTGCGGATCGAACTCGCCCACGGCGGAGAGGTCGGCCGGCGGCGGCCCGGCGGCCAGCGGCCGGGCTTCCAGGCCGCGCGCTATCCGCTGCGCGGCCGTTCCCTCGGCGCCGAACCGGCTCGCCACGTCCCGGCCAGGCAGGCCGGCGAAGTCCCCGAGCGTCCTGATGCCCAGCCGCGCGAGCTGGCCAGCCAGCTCCGGGTGGCCGAGGGCATGCACCGGGTACGGGGCCAGGAACTGCCGTGTGCCGCCCGGTGGCACCACGACGAACGGATCATCCGGGGCGACCGGGGCGACCGCGGCGCCGCAGCCGCCGCGAGCGGTGGCCTGGTTGGCGGTCAGGTCGGCGGCGCGGGCGGCGAGGCCGGCCGCGAACAGGCCGTCGGCGACTCCGGCCCGGCAGGCGGCCCCGTGCCGGGCCACGGCGTCCGCGATCTTCCGCGCGAGAACATCCTCCCCGCCGAAATACCGGGCCGGGCCCCGCACGCCGAGCACGCACAGCCCCGGCCGCACCACCTCCACGTGCGGGCAGAACTCCTCCACCACCGCGACGACCTGTGCGAAGGCCCGCGCCTCGGCGCTGTCGCCGGAGGTTTCCTCCGGCCACTCCGGGCACCACACCACGAGGACCCGGGGCGGCCCGGCCACGCTGCCCGCCCTCACGGCACCGCCTGCATGACAGCAGGCGACCAGCGGTGACCCCGCGATAAGGGACGCCCGCATGGTCAAGGGCCCCCGATTGGTCAGCGGACACCGCGCCATCCGGGCCGGGCAGCCACAGCCACCGCCTGCGCGGCCGGGCCGCCGCGCCCCGGCCCTCGGCGACCACCTCGGCCCGGCAGGCCCGCAGGCTCCCGTGTCCGTCGCCGATCCCGACCCATGACTGGCTGGCCACCCGCAGCCGCACCGGCGCGCCGTCCCAGTCCCCGGCCACCACCAGCACGCCGCCGCCCCGCCGCAGCACGGCCTCCAGGCGGCGTCGCGCCTGCGCGGACGGCCGGGCGGGCGGGCGCACCACGACGACCTCGCACGCGTCCAGCATCGAGGCCACCACCTGCGGCCAGCCCGGGCCCGGGTCGGGAACCAGCATCAGCCGGGCCGGCTCCACCCCCACGCCCGCCGCCGCGGTCACGCCCAGATCGGGTATCCCCGCCACCCCGCACCACGCCCCGGCCGCCGACGCGCCCGCCACCAGGGCCAGGCCCAGCAGCCCGGGCCGCTCCACGGTCACCACGGAGCCCTTGGCCAGGCCGCCCGCGGGAAGCAGTTCCGCCAGCGCCGGGAGAACCGGCAGCACTGTGTCACCCGGCAGCACTGCGTCACCCGCCAGCACGGGTCACCCGCCAGCACGCGTCACCCGCCAGCACGGGCTCACCCGGCAGCACGGCGCCATCCGATAGCAAAGTGTTACCGGCCAGCGCCGGATGACCGGGCAGAACCGGGGAAAGTGTCATGTCACCGGAGGGTGCGGCGTCACCGAGCAGCACCGGAAACTGCCCCCTGACCTGCGACATCCCCTCCCGCATGCTCACTACTATCGAATACAAGTTCGGATAGTGTCAACTTCGCCGCATGGTCACGTTATGTCATCGCTCCTGGCCACGGATCCCCGGACTGAAACCCGTCCAAGTGGGAAGTATCACTCCGTGAAAACCCGCCCCGGCGAACAACAGTGCGAACCGCCCAGCAGCTTGCCCGGCGAGAGGGCCAGCAACGGCACAAGGCCAACGGCGACCAGCGGGAACCAGGAAACAAAGAGAGGGCCAGCGGGGGGCTCCGGGGGGTCGTCCCCCCGGACCAGCACCGCGGACCCTCGCGAAGGGTGGCCAAGGCCACCGAGCAGCATTAACCGTCTCGTGGGCGAGGAGGGATTTGAACCCTCACGTCCTTTCGGACACACGGACCTGAACCGTGCGCGTCTGCCGTTCCGCCACCCGCCCTGGGCAGGCAGTAAGGCTAGCACGACCCCGAGCGCACTCATACCCCGGATACGATCAGATGCGAGTAGCGGAAGGAGGTGCCACGGTGGGAGTTCTGCAGCGCTTCGAGCGGCGGCTCGAAGGCATGGTCGAGGGTGCCTTCGCCCGCGCCTTCAAGTCCGAGCTACAGCCGGTCGAAGTGGCCAGCGCCGTGCAGCGCGAGATGGACGACAGAGCGGCGATCGTGGCGCAGGGACGCACACTGGTGCCTAACGACTTCGTGGTCGAGCTGGCCGACAGCGACCATGACCGTCTCGACGTGTACGCGGACAGCCTCGGCGTGGAGCTGGCCAATCTGGCCCGGGACTACGCCAAGGAGCAGGGCTACTCATTCGTCGGGCCGGTGCGGATGCGGTTCGAGGGCGTTAACGACCTCACCACGGGCACGTTCAGGATCCGTTCGGGGGTGATCCGCGGCTCCACCGTCGAGGGCGGCGAGATCCGCCAGCCGGCCAGCGACCTCCCGCAGCCGAGGGGCGGCGACTTCGCGGGACGGCCCCAGTTGTTCGTGTCGACGGACAACCCGAACGGCGGCGGCCGGACGCAGCGCACCTACGACCTCGTCACCGCCACGACTCTGCTGGGCCGCGGGACCGACTGCGATCTCCGGCTCGTCGATCCGGGCGTATCGCGTCATCATGCGGAGTTGCGGGTTGAGGGGGGCGAAGTCATCCTTGTCGACCTAGGCTCTACCAATGGCACGTTCGTCAACGGTCAGCCCATCAAGCACGTGGTCCTTACCGATGGCATGCAGATCACGCTGGGCCGCACCACCCTGGTCTTCCGCCGGGATAGCAGCTACTGACGCCAAAAGGCGAGGACATCTCACCGGATGAACGAGCTCACCCTCACCCTTATCAGGGTGGCCTTCCTGGCCGTCCTGTGGCTGTTCGTGATCGCGGCGATCGGCGTCGTGCGCACGGACCTTTCCGGGAGTTCCGGCGCCAAGGCCCGGATCCCGCGCAAGCAGCAGCCGACGGCACCGCGGCCGGCCAAGCCCGCCAAGCCGCCGCGGGGGCGCGGGCAGCCGCACGTGCTCGTCGTGACGGCCGGTTCCCTGAAGGGAACGACCATCGATCTCGCCGAGCAGCAAATTACGATGGGCCGGGCAAATGACGCTACGCTCGTGCTCAACGACGACTACGCTTCAAGCCGACATGCCCGTCTTTTTCCGCAAGATGGGCAGTGGATTGTTGAGGACCTCGGCTCAACTAACGGCACCTATCTCGATCGCCAGAAGGTGAGTCGGCCAACTCCCGTGCCGGTGGGCGTGCCGATCCGTATCGGCAAGACCGTTCTGGAACTGCGCAGATGACACTTGCACTCCGCTACGCGGTACGCTCCGACGTCGGTCTTCTCCGCGAAGGAAATGAAGACTCGGCGTACGCGAGCCCCCGCTTGCTCGCCGTCGCGGACGGCATGGGCGGCCATGCCGCCGGCGAGGTGGCAAGCGCCGTAGCCATCGCCTCGGTCTCCGCGCTCGACGTGACCATGCCCAGCGGTGACCCGCTCGGCGAGCTGGCCAAGGCGGTCCACTCCGCGAGCGACACCCTGCACAGGATGGCGTCCGCGGACCCCGCCGTGGAGGGCATGGGGACCACCCTGACCGCCATGCTGTGGGTCGGCCAGGGCTACGCGCTCTGCCACATCGGTGACTCCCGCGGCTACATGCTCCGCGACGGTGAGCTGTACCAGATCACTCATGACCACTCCCTCGTGCAGTCTCTGGTCGACGAGGGCAAGATCAGCGCGGAAGAGGCGGCCACCCATCCGCAGCGATCGCTGATCCTGCGGGCGCTCGACGGCCGGGGCGAGGCCGAGCCGGACCTGTCCATGCGCCAGGCCATAGACGGCGACCGCTATCTGCTCTGCTCCGACGGCCTGTCCGATGTGGTCACCGCGGAGACGCTGCACCATACGCTGAGCACGGTTCCCAGCCTGGACGACGTGACCGTTCAGCTCATCGAGCTGGCGATCCGCGGCGGCGGCCCCGACAACATCACGGTCGTGGTGGCCGATGTCGTGGACAGTGAGACGAGCTCGCTGCCGCCGACCACCGTCCCGATCCTGGCCGGCGCGGCCTCGCACGGGAGCGCCGGCGACCTGGGCCTGCTCGA
The DNA here is from genome assembly GCA_963718475.1 of uncultured Actinomycetes bacterium. GTDB lineage: Bacteria > Actinomycetota > Actinomycetes > Streptosporangiales > Streptosporangiaceae > CAVQZM01. The sequence goes on from CAVQZM010000064.1 coordinate 111,329, forward strand.
GCGCACGGACAGCCCGGCGGCCCGCGCGCAGATGCTGGCCCACACCGCGCCCCAGCCCGCGGTGATGCTCGACGAGCCCCGCACGGCCCAGGACGTATGGCCGGAGACCGAGCCCGACCGCAACGGGTCGGGGCCGGACGGCTGGCCGTCCGTCGACGGCCAGTCCAGGAACGGTCACCGGGCCCAGAAGGAACGGCATCGCCGCCGCTGGCCGATCGTCACGTTCGCGCTCGTCGTGCTGGCCGGGGTGGTCATCGGCGGCGGGTACGGGGCGTGGGATTACACCCAGCACCAGTACTACGTCGGCGTCGACCGCGGTGAGGTGACGATCTTCCGCGGAGTCAACCAGAGCGTGGCCGGGATCAGCCTGTCCAGCGTCTATGCCCGGTCCGGTGTCCCGGTCCAGCAGGTTCCGGCCCAGGAACTCCAGGCCATCCAGGCCACGATCTCCGCGACGAGCCTGAGCAACGCCCAGCAGATCGTCAGCGGCGTGCGCACCCAGGCCACCCAGTGCAAGACGGCCTATCAGAGCCTCCAGACCTGGAACGCGAACCGCCAGGCTCAGCTGGCCACGGCCACCAGGGCGCACAAGAAGCCGCCCGCACCTACGTCACCCCAGCCGACCGTGCCGCAGCAGTGCCCGCCGGCCGCCGCCTTCGGGGTGACCGCGGCCCCATCCGCCTCCAGCACGCCGTCTACGACGCCCTCGGCGACGACCCACACGTCGGCCAACCCGTCGAGGAGCGGCTGATGAGCAGCGTCGCGACGTCGGAAGGCGCGGCGCTGGGGGGTGTGCCCGACACTCCGGTGGCGATGCCCCGGGCCGGCGGCGCACCGAAGTCGCCATGCTCGTCTTCGCCGTCGCCATCGTCGGGTTCGCCTACGCGAACGTGGGCTTCGGCCTGAAGGGCTCACTGCCGCCCGGGATGGCCGAGTACATGCTCGCTTTCACGGCGCTGCTTGTCGTGGCCCACCTGGCGGTCCGGAAGCTCGCCCCGTGGGCCGATCCGCTGCTGCTGCCGCTGGCCGCGACGCTGAACGGCCTCGGCCTCGTGATGACGTACCGGCTGCAGGAATCGGGCCGCAACGGTAATCCCGGCCAGAAGATCAGCACGCTGACCTCGTCGGCCGCGACCATCCAGGTCCTCTACACGGTCATCGGGATCGGGTGCTTCGTGGCCGTGCTCGCGCTCATCCGCGAGACGCGGGTGCTGCAGCGTTACACCTACACGTTCGGCATCGTCGGCCTGTTCCTGGTGGCCATCCCGGCCCTGCTGCCCACGTCCATCTCGGGCGTGGCCGGCACCGGCGCCAAGATCCAGGTCCGGCTGGGCGGCTTCACCGTGCAGCCCGAGGAGTTCGCCAAGCTGGCGCTGGCGGTGGCCTTCGCCGGCTACCTCGTGTCCAAGCGTGATGTCCTCTCCCTGGCCGGCCGCCCGGCTGGCCGGAATCGACCTGCCCCGGGCCCGCGACCTGGGGCCGGTCCTCATCATCTGGGCCGCGAGCCTGCTCCTGCTCGTCTTCGAGAGCGACATCGGCACCTCGGCCCTGTTCATGGGGCTGTTCGTCGCGACGCTGTACATCGCGACCCAGCGCACGTCGTGGCTGCTGATCGGGTTCCTGCTGTTCGTCGGGGGGGCCTTCACGGCCAGCAAGCTCTTCGCGCACGTCGGCCAGAGATTCGACATCTGGCTGCACCCGTTCAGCGGCAGCAACCCGTCCGGCAATGCGTATCAGCTGATTCAGGGGCTGTACGGGATGGCCTCGGGCGGGCTCCTGGGCAAGGGGCTCGGCGCGGGCCAGCCGTACATCACCCCGCTGGTGCAGAGTGACCTGGTCGTCACCGCGTTCGGTGAAGAGCTCGGCATGACCGGCCTCATGGCGATCCTGCTGCTCTACGGGCTGATCGTGCAGCGCGGCCTGGCCACGTCCCTGGCGGTGAAGGATCCGTTCTCCAAGATCCTGGCCGGCGGCCTGGCCTTCATGCTGGCCCTCCAGGTCTTCGTGATCGTGGGCGGGGTGACGCGGCTGATCCCGCTGACCGGCGTCACCACCCCGTTCCTGTCCCAGGGCGGGTCGTCGCTGATCGCCAGCTGGATGATGATCGCGCTGCTGATGCGGCTCAGCGACACGGCCCGGCGGCCGCCGCCCCAGCCGATACAGGAGGAAGGCATGACCCAGGTGGTGAACATCTCTTGAACCGCGCGCTGCGCCGTATCTCGATCGCCGTCCTGTTCATGTTCATCCTGCTCCTGATCAACGTGAATTACCTGCAGGCCTTCAGAGGCCGGCAGCCTGGCGAACAAGCCGCTGAACGGGCGGGCCTTCGCCGCGCAGTACCAGTACCAGCGCGGCCCGATCACGACCTCGGACGGCGTGGTCGTCGCCCAGTCCAAGGCGGTCGGCGGCATCTACAAGTACCAGCGGTCCTACCCGCTCGGCATGGAGTACGCGCCGGTGACGGGCTACAACTCGCTCTACGGCTCGACCGGCATCGAGTCGTCCCAGAACGCGCTGCTGACCGGCAACGACTCCCAGCTCGCGGTGCGCAACGTGATCGACATGATCACTGGCAAGCCCCGGAAGGGCGCCACCGTCCAGCTCACCATCGATTCCAAGGCGCAGAACGCGGCGTGGAGCGCGCTGCAGGCCAGCGGGAAGTCCGGCGCCGTGGTGGCGATAGACCCGAAGAGCGGCGCGATCCTCGCCATGGCGTCCTATCCGTCGTACGACCCGAACCAGCTGAGCGTCCTCGACGGCACCCAGCTCAACACGAACGACAAGAAGCTCCTGACCGACCCGGGGAACCCGCTGCTGAACCGCGCGACCCAGGCGACCTACCCGCCCGGCTCGACGTTCAAGATCGTCACCAGCTCCACGCTGTTCTCCCAGACCAACGAGAACACCAGCAGCCTGGTGGACGCCCCCACCAGCCTGAAGCTGCCGCAGAGCAACACCAGCCTGATCAACAACAACGGCGAAGTGTGCGGGCCTCTGGGCAACGGCAAGGCGACGATCATCACCGCGTTCACCGAGTCGTGCAACACAGCGTTCGCCAACATCGGCATGCAGCTCGGCTCGGCCGCGCTGAAGAGCATGGCCGAGAAGTTCGGCATGAACAACCCGAACCTCAAGATCCCGCTGCCGGTCACGCCGAGCAATTTCCCGCTCGAAGCCGGCCCAGTCCTTCACCGCGATGTCCGCCATCGGCCAGAAGGACGACACGGTGACGCCGCTGCAGGAAGCGATGTACGCGGCGGCGATCGCCAACGGCGGCACGCTGATGTCCCCGTACCTGGTCCAGCAGGTCCGGGCGGCCGACCTGAGCGTGGTCCAGTCGGCCACACCCACCGTGCTGAGCCAGCCGGTGAGCGCGAGCGCGGCCGACCAGGTCAAGCAGATGATGCTCAGCGTGGTCAGCGCGCCGGACGGGACCGCGCACCAGTTCGCCAACTCGATCCCCGGCGTCCAGATCGCGGGCAAGACCGGGACCGCGCAGAACGGCGTCAACAACAGCGGCCTCAACGACGCCGTCTTCACTTCATTCGCGTCCAGCGGCAACCGATCCATGGCTGTCGGCGTCATCATTCAGGGCGGCGGCTACGGAGCCGCGGCGGCCGCTCCCATCGCCGTCAACGTCCTCAAGGCCTACCTGGAGAACGGGTGACTGATCACCTGCTCGGCGGACGCTACCGGCTGAGCGGCCGGATAGCGGTCGGCGGCATGGGCGAGGTGTGGCGGGGCACCGACGAGCTGCTGGCCCGTCCGGTCGCGGTGAAGCTGCTCTCGGCCGCCCACGCGATCGACGAGGCGTTCCGCGCCCGGTTCCGCGCGGAAGCCCGCTACGCCGCGTCGCTGTCCCATCCGGGCATCGCCCAGGTCTTCGACTACGGCGAGACCTCCGACGACGAGGCCGGGGACTCCGAACTGCTGCCCTCCGGCGGCGCCTACCTGGTCATGGAGCTGGTGCCCGGTGAGCCGCTCTCGGCGGTGATCACCCGGCACGAACGGCTGTCCCCGGCCGCCACCTTGGGCATCGTCGGCCAGGCCGCCGACGCGCTGGCCGCCGCGCACGAGGCGGGCATCGTGCACCGCGACATCAAGCCGGGAAACCTGCTCGTCACCGCGGACGGCACGACCAAGATCACTGATTTCGGTATCGCGCGGGCGCTGTGGGCCTCGCAGGCGTCGCACCTGACCCAGACCGGCATGGTGATGGGCACGGCCAGCTACGTCTCGCCCGAGCAGGCGACCGGCGGGACCATCACGTCCGCCTCCGACCTGTACTCCCTGGGCGTGGTCGCGTACGAGTGCCTGACCGGCCGGCCCCCGTTCACCGCGGACACCCCGGTGGCGATCGCGGTCGCGCATATGCACCGGCCCGTGCCGCCGCTGCCGCCCGACGTGCCCGCTCCCGTCGCGGAACTGATCCTGGCCATGCTGGCCAAGCAGCCCGAGGACCGCCCGGAAAGCGCCCAGTGGGTGGCCAACCGCGCCCGCCAGTTGCGCGGCGCGCTGCCGACCTCCCCCGACATGGCCGTGGCCGCCGCCGGTCCCGTCATCGCCGACACCGCCCTGGGCACCCCGCCCACCCGGGCCGACCTCGCTCTGCCGCCGACCGCGGCTGGCCCGTCGCTCGCGGCCCTGTCCAGTGATACCGAACGGATGCGTGGTGGCAGCCGCAACCGCCGCCGGCGGTCCGCGTTCCTCGTGGCGGCCACGGGCGTTGTGCTGGCCGCAATCGGCGGGACGGTCATAGCGGTCATGCTTTCCGGTCATCCGATGAGCGCGACCGGCAACAATTCGCCCGCGAGCGCCCCCACGTCGAGCTCCAGCGCCGCCCCGGCCCGGGCCGCCCAGCCGACGGCGAGCCCCTCGGCGGCGCCCGTTCCTGAGGGCATGATGACGACTGGCCCTACCCTGGGGGTGGGAGCGGGCAGCGGAAAGAGCAATCATCGAGGGGTAGGACCAACCACCACGCCGGGGCCGGTGACCAGCACCACGACCGCCCCGACGCCAACAGCGACGACCCCTACGCCGACACCGACGACGACGCCGACCTCGACGTCAGGCACGCCGGGTAGCACCGGTGGATAACCGACGATGGACGCAACCGGGCCCCGAACGGGCCAGTGATGAGAGACTACGCAGGATGGGTTTGGCAAAGTGCGAGATATGACACAGCCCCGACTGCTCGGTGAGCGCTACGAACTCGACGGCGTGGTCGGGCGAGGTGGCATGGCCGAGGTATACCGGGCCCGCGACATCCGCCTCGACCGCGTAGTCGCCATCAAGACGCTCCGCACCGACCTGGCCCGCGACCATACCTTCCAGGCCAGGTTCCGCCGCGAGGCCCAGTCGGCGGCTTCGCTCAACCATCCGTCCATCGTCGCCGTCTATGACACCGGCGAGGACATGGCGACCGGGATCCCCGTCCCCTACATCGTCATGGAGTACGTGGACGGGCGGACCGTGCGCGACCTCCTCCAGGCTGATCACCGGCTGCTCCCCGAGCGGGCGCTGGAGATCATCAGCGGAGTGCTGGGCGCGCTGGAATACAGCCACCAGTCCGGCATCGTGCACCGCGACATCAAGCCCGGCAACGTCATGGTCACCCGCAACGGCGACATCAAGGTCATGGACTTCGGCATCGCCCGGGCGATGAGCGACAACCAGGCCACGATGACCCAGACCGCCCAGGTGATCGGCACCGCGCAGTACCTGTCGCCGGAGCAGGCCCGGGGCGAGCGGGTCGACGCCCGCAGTGACCTGTACTCGACCGGCTGCCTGATGTACGAGCTGCTGGTCGGGCGGCCGCCGTTCACCGGCGACTCGCCGGTCGCGATCGCCTACCAGCACGTGCGGGAGAACCCGGTGCCGCCGTCGCGTGGTGGATCCCGAGATCCCGCCGTGGGCGGACGCGATCGTGCTCAAGGCGATGGCCAAGGACCCGGCCGACCGGTACCAGAGCGCCGCCGAGATGCGGATGGACGTCCAGCGGGCCATGTCCGGCATGCCGGTGGCCGCGCCGACCCGGCTCGACATGTACCAGGGCACCCAGCAGATGGGCGCGGCGACCATGATGGCCAGCCCGACCACGGCGGTTCCCCCGTACGACTACGCCGGCGAGGACATGGGCGAAGAGCCCCCGCGCCGCGGCCACCGGGCCCTGCTGTGGATCCTGGGCTTGCTGGTCGTCCTGGGCGCGGTGGGCGCTCTCGCCTACCTGCTGCTCAGCGGCGGCGGCAAGACCTACTCGGTGCCGCTGGTGCAGGGCCTGCCGCAGGCCCAGGCGGTGCAGCAGGTCTCGGCTGCGCACCTGAAGCCGAACGTGGTCGACCAGGCCAACCCCACCATCGCCAAGGGCGACGTGATCAGCACGAACCCGGCCGGCGGCAATAATGTCGCGGCCGGGACCACGGTCACCTTGTACGTGTCGACCGGCCCGCAGCAGGTGACCGTCCCGAACGTGACCGGGGAGTCGGCCACCGCGGCGCAGAGCCAGTTGCAGGGCGCCGGCCTGCAGGTGACCCAGAAACCTGACCCGGGCTCCACCGCGCCCAAGGGACAGGTGACGAGGCAGACCCCGGCCGCGCAAACCAAGGTCAGCCCGAACAGCACGGTCACCATCTACGTCTCCGGTGGTGCGGTGCAGGTGCCCGGAGTGGTCGGTGATTCGGCGTCGACCGCGGAGCAGATCCTCCAGGGCGCCGGGTTCCAGGTCGACCCCAAGACGGTCGGCAGGCCCGGCCAGCGCCACACCTGGCAGCGTGTTCCAGCAGACCCCGGCCGGGCAGAGCTCGGCGGCCCAGGGCAGCACGGTGACGATCTACATCGCGGCCCAGCCCGCGACGCCGAGCCCGAGCGCGACGCCCAGTTCCCAGAGCCCGAGCCCGACGCCGAGCGCGACAAACAGCGGCCTGCTCCCGGGGCGGTGGCGGGGGTGGCAACGGTAACGGCAACGCCATAAACCGGATCACCGGCTGATCGGGGCGAGAGCAGCGGTCCCGGCGGGGTCTCCCGCCGGGACCGTTTCGCTTAGCCGTTGATCGAGCTGCCGTCCACGGGAACGTGCAGCTGGAGCCAGGGGAAGACGCCGAACCACAGCGCGGCGGCCACGGCCACGACGATCAGCACCGTGAAGGCGGCCTTCCCGGCCGTGGGACCCGGCAGCGTGTGCCAGAGCCATCCATACATTTCGTTCTGCTTCCTGTGTCTGGTTTCAGCCGGTGACGGTGCCCGGGGCCGAGGAGCGCGCCCGGGCCGAGACGAGAACACCGCTCACGATTACGCGGTGCGTGCCCGTCCACGCCGGATCGCAGGTGATCAGGGTGATCAGGCGCCGCGTCGCGCGCTGCCGGGGATGCCCCGGTACCGGGTCGAGGACAGAAGTGTCGGTTGGCGCCACCATCTGCCGGCCGGTCACCCGGTAGGTGTAGGTGTTGACCTTCGTGTCGATGTAGACGAGGTCACCGGCTTTCAGCGACGGCAGGCTCCAGAACGGGTTGCCCGCGGTGACCCGGTGCCCGGCGACGGCGAAGTTGCCCACCTGACCGGGAAGCTGAGTGCCCGGCACATGGCCGGGGCTGACGTTCAGCTGAGCGAGAGCCGTTCCCTCGATAATCGTGAACCGCCAGTGCGCGCCGAACGCCGGGATGCGCATGAACGCGAACGGCTGCCCGGTGACCAGGTGGATCAGGTCCGGCCGGGGCGGCAATGCCGCCGCATGGCCGCCGGCGGGTGCGGTCGACCATTCATTGTTCAGTTCGTTGCTGAGCCGATGCTGGGCGCTGCTGGCCCGCATCGCCGTGCCCCAGAACAGGTAAGCGACGAACAGAAGGACGATGGCTCCCATGGTCAGAAGGAGCTCGCCGATGCCGCGGATGACAGTTCGCACTGTTTGCCCAAATCAATAGGTGATTACCCGACGTCGTTGAATACTAGCGGGTAGTGACCATATCCGGGCGGGAACGGAGTCAACTGCGCGGCACCGCCCAACCAACTACGATTACGCCAGCAAGCCCAATGACACAGGAGATGACGGTGCCGAAGTCCCGGGTCCGGAAGAAGGCGGTGTACACGCCTCCGCCGAGGTCAGTGAGGGCGAAAGTCAGCCCGCCATGGCTGGCCCCGGCCATGGTGGCGTGCCTCGTGATCGGGCTGGTCTGGATCGCGCTGTACTACGTCACCAACGGCAACCTGGCCGGGATGTCCGCGCTGGGCGACTGGAACATGGTGATCGGCTTTGCCCTGATCATCGCCGGGGTGGTGCTGTCCACCCGGTGGCGGTAGGCGGCCCGGCTTCGACTGCCCGGGCGCCCACCGCCGAACCTCAGAACCCCGCGACGCCGAGCTGGCCGTTGCGCACGATGACGGCCAGCGTCAGCAGGGCTAGCACGGCCAGGGTGGCCGCGCCCTGGACCAGGAACCGCCGGGAGCGCGGCGCGTAGGCGTAGGCCGCCGTGATCAGCGCCCCGGTGATCAGCCCGCCGATGTGGTCCTGCCAGGCGATCCGCGGCACCACGAAACCGAGCACCAGGTTGATCACGATCAGCCCGACGATGCCGCGGCTGTCGAGGCGCAGCCGCCGGGACACGACGAACCAGGCGCCGAAGAGCCCGAAGACCGCTCCGGACGCGCCGAGCGACTGCTGGTTGAGGGGCACCGTGTAGTAGAGGAGGACCCCGCCGCCGAACGCGCTGAGCAGGTAAACCGCTAGGTAGCGCGCGGATCCCAGCATCCGCTCGAGCGCCGGCCCGACAATGATTAGCGCCCACATGTTGAAGGCGATGTCCAGGAACCCCAGGCCGCCCAGCCCGCCGGGCGCGACGAATGCCGAAGTGATCAGCCGGTACCACTGGCCCGCGCCGACCCCGACGAGCGCTCCGTTGCCGGCCCGGGCGAGCCCCACCATCTCCAGGTCGTCCGCGATGCTGGGACGGGCCAGGACGACCAGGTAGAGCAGGACATTGATGCCGACCAGCGCCCAGGTGACGAACGGCCCCGTCACCACCCGTCCGCCGAACGCCGTCCTCGCCTCCCGCGCGCCCCGGTTGCTTCCCCGGATGCACTCGACGCACTGCTGGCCTACCGCGGCGGACCGCAGGCAGTCCGGGCACGCGGGACGTCCGCAGCGCACGCAGGAAACATAGGTCTCCCGGCCGGGGTGCCGGAAGCAGGTCGGCACCGGTGGCTCGGCGGCCTCACTCATACGGCCGTCGGGTTGCCCGGAAGCTGGAGCGTCCAAGGGGGGTCCTGTCCTAGCTGGGCGTGCCCGCGCCCGGTGTGTCGCTCTGCTCGATGACGACCGACTCGAGCACGACGTCCTGGGTCGGGCGGTCCCGCCGGTCCGTGTTCGCCTGGCTGATCGCCTGCACGAGGTCGGCGCCCTCGACGACCTCACCGAAGATGGTGTGCTTCCCGGTGAGCCACGGGGTGGGGGCGACGGTGATGAAGAACTGCGAGCCGTTGGTGCCCGGGCCCGCGTTGGCCATGGCCAGCAGGTAGGGGCGGTCGAACGCGAGGTCGGGGTGGATCTCGTCGCCGAACTTGTACCCCGGGCCGCCGGTGCCGGTCCCGAGCGGGTCGCCGCCCTGGATCATGAAGTCCGGGATCACGCGGTGGAAGAGGGTGCCGTTGTAGAGCGGGTCACTCGTCTGGGCCCCGCTGCGGGGGTCGGTCCACTTCCTGGTGCCCTCGGCCAGTTCCACGAAGTTGCGGACGGTCTTGGGCGCCTGATCCGGGAAGAGGCGGACCTTGATGGTGCCCTGGTTGGTGTTGAGCGTTGCGGTAAGCGTATTGGTCATGCCGGAAATCCTCGCATAGCCAGCTGCGGCGCTGACTGTATGGACACCTACATTCTCCGTACACTTCCACGGTACAAGCATTGCGGTGTGCCGGCCGCGCTTCATGCGGGCCCCTAACAGGCATGCGTGGCCTCCAACAGGGTTGAGGTTGCGGGTCACGGGAAGTGTTTGAGGCGAGATCATTTGCAGGAGGTCAACTGTGTCCCTCATAAAGACGAAGAAGGCCAGCCCCGCGTCCCGGGCATCGGCGGCCGCGGCCACCGGCGCCAATGCGGCGCGTGACCGCGCGCGGGATGCGGCCGACCTTGCGCGTGACCGCGCGCGGGATGCCGCGGACGTGGCCCGTGACCGGGCCCGCGAAGCCGCAGACGTGGCCCGTGACCGGGCCCGTGACGCCGCGGCGCAGGTCGTGCCGCGCGCTCGGGACGCCGCGGCACAGATCGTGCCGCTTAGCAAGCGGGTGGGCGCGACGGCCGCCGACAGCGTGCAGCAGGGGGTCGGGCAGGGCGTCCACGAGGCCCGGGAATGGGCAGCGCCGTTGATCGAAGATGCCGCGAACGCGGTCAACGACACGGTGGCGCCCAAGGTTTCCGCTGCGCTCAAGGCGACGGCCCGCCGGGTCGACCCGGGAGGGTCGAAGTCCGGAATGCGGAAGCTCCTGGGCTGGCCCGGAGTGCTCGTCCTGGGCGTGCTGGCCGTGGGTGGCGCGGCAGTCGCGGTCCTGCTGCGCAAGCGGCAGCCGGCCCCGCCCCCGCCCTACCCGGGCGAGGACGAGGCCGAGGAGACGGCATCCGGTACCGCACCGGCCGGCCTGGACGCCGAGGCGAACGGCCGCGTGCGCGCGCCCGGGGCCTGAGACGACGGGCTAGGCGCTATGAGGACCGCCGACTAGCCGGCTGAGACGCCCAGCCCCGTGATCGACACGGAGTTGGCCAGGACCACCGGCTGGTCGGCGGTCACATTGGTCATCGTCACCGGGACCAGCGGCGTCAGCGAGTTGAGCACCTGGAGCAGCGTCGATACAACATTGCCCGGGGTCAGGGTGATCGGGATGCCGAGCAGCGTGCCGGACAGCTTGGTCGCGTAGAGAACGACGCTCCCGGAGAACGTGGCCGACGCGAGCTTCGTGGTCAGCGTGTGCCCGGGGTCGCTTGCCGTCTGCGTGGCCGTGGTCAGCGACTGGGAGTTCATGGTGAACTTCATCATCTGCACCGTGCCGGTGGCGGTTGGCATGTTGACCACGCCCTGGTAGGACAGCCCGTTCAGGGTGGCGGAACTCGCGGTCAGTACCGTCGGGCTGCTGGACACGACCAGCCCGGCCGTGGCGTTGGCTTTCTTGTTCTTGTTGGCCGCGTTCTTCTTGCCCTTCGCGCCCGCGCTGGAGCTGGCGCCGGGCGAAGCGCTGCCGGTCGGCAGGATCCCGCCGACGACCGGTATGGTCCCCGATCCGCCGCCGGTGCCGCCGCCACCGCCCGATGAGGCGGGCGACGTAGGTGACGGGGTCGGCGAGGAACTCGGAGACGGCGTGCAGATGACGAACAGGATGCAGCCCTGGGATCCCTGCGATTGCGCGGGCGACACCTCGGCCGCCGACGCCCGCCCGGTGGAGAGGGAGAACAACGTCCCGGCCGCGAGGGCCAAGATGGCGGCGACGGCAATGGCCCGGCTGCCACCGCGACCGTGGTGCCGCGGGCCGGTCGGCGCGCCGAGGTAAGGGCGCCCGGCCCGCCCGTCAGCCGACCGGTCGGCAGGCCGAGCGGCCGGCCGGGGCATCGCCACCCGGCGAGTCGTAGTCCAGCGTGTCGTCATCCGCGCGCTGCTCGCCGAGGACCAGCCCGACCCCCTCGGACCTCGGCTCCGGCGGCCGGGGCCGGAAATCGTCGGCCGGGGCCTGGTCGGTCGGGGTCCAGGCGAAGGCCAGCGAGCCGCCCACGATGCCGAGCAGCATCCCGATGAAGAACCCGCCCAGGTTGGTCCCGATGAACGAGATGATCGCGAGCAGCACACCGGCGATCGAGTAGAACGTCTTGTGGGCGTGGTTGAACCACAGCGCGAGCCCGCACGCGATCAGCAGGGCACCGATCAGGATGCCGAAGATGCCGCCGATCCCGACGTAGATGACGAGCTTGATCTGGCCGCGGGCAAGCACACCGGTCAGCGGGATGAGCAGCATCTCCAGGCCGGCGAGCAGAAGCAGCAGCCCGCCCCAGAACGGGCGCGAACGGCGCCACGCCCGCCACACAGCACGCTGTGATCCGGCAGCCGCCCTCCGGCCGCTTGGGCTGTGCCGCAGCTCAGACCGCGCTTCTCGGGGTGCGGGGTCCGGCCGGTTGGGCCCGGACCCCGCGCTGTCGGAAGCCATCACGGGCAGGAGCCGCCACTGGTGCTGACCTTCAGGTTGAGCCCGGGCAGCGTGAAGGTGCCGGCCGTGGTCAGCCACGTGTGCTGGACGAGGTTGTTGATCGTAATGTCGCTGGCCTGCTCGCCGAAGGTGCCCGGTGTCCCGGTGGTGCCCGGAACCTGGGTGAGCGTCCCGGCGTCCTGGCCGATGGCGATGTTGTGGAAGGTCGCGTCGCCGGCCAGGGAGCTGGCGTCGACGATCAGGTTGTCCGCGTGGACCGGATTGCTGGCCGAGCCGGCCCGCAGCAGCAGCGTGATCCCGCCGACCGAGACGGCCTGGCACAGGCTGGTGAGGTTGGCGGACTTGATGGCCGACACCGCCACGGGGATTTGCTTGTTCCCCTGCGGGACCACGGATCCGAACTGCTCGAAGCCGGTGCCGCTGAGCTGCTTGGCCGTGACGAGGTACTCCTGGCCCGACACCGAGATGTTGGCGCCGATCGCTCCCTGCGCGGTGAGGCCGATCAGGACCGCGGCCACCACGGCAGAGGGCACCATGACGACGGCGAATCGCTTCCACTTGACGCGCCCCGGCCTAGCTCGCGGGCCGGACTGTGCACTCTCGGACATGGCGCTCCTGCGAGATACTTCACGGTGCGGCAGCGCGGAGCGGGCTCGCGTTCCGGCACCTTTGACGGTGGGCTGCTGTGCGGCAAATGTCCTGTGAGCTGGGACACCTTGCGGTAGTGCATGGGAAGTTACCGTGCAGTAAACCCTCACGTCAAGCGGGTTGCATAACGAGTCGCTCACAACCGATCACGGTTTCCTGCCGACGGCAACAGGACCCCGCTAAATCGCGCGCCCCGCCGGGTGCGGCGATGTCTATGCCGTATTCGAGCACGACGCGGTCGGCCGGAATGACGATATGCCGACATACCTCGAGCACTGCGTCACCGGAGATCATACGCCGGAGGATCGCGAACACGGGCACACCCGGGGCAACCCGCAGGATCCGCGTCTCCGGCTCGTCCGGCATGCGGGCGCTCACCGATTCCTCGATCCGTGAGACCGGATACCCGAGCGAGGCGAGCTGGGCCACCGTTCCCCCCGGCCATGGCTCCCGGCCAGGATCGGCCACCGGCGTTCCCTCGACCAGGTCCAGCGGCAGGTAGTCGACGCTGATCTGCTCTGGCTCTCCGCGGGCATAGAAGACGAAGTGCCGGCGCAGCAGTGCGGCCCCCGGCTCGGCCCCGAACAGGGTCGCGAGCTCCTCGTCCGCGGAAACCTGCGAGTAATCGGTGGTCAGCTGGTATTCCGGCCACCCGATCGAATGGTCCGCGGTAAACGATGTGCGCGGCTCAGCGGCCTGCGGTGAGTCCGCCGCGTACCGTTCCATCGCGCGGCGCCGGACCTGCGGGCGGGAGCGCACGATCGTGCCGCCGCCGCGGCGGGTTTCCACCAGGCCCTCGTGCCGGAGCATGGCCACCGCGTGCCTGATAACGATTTCCGAGACGCCGTAGACCCGGCGCAATTCCTCCATGGTGGGAAGCCGGGCGCCGGGCGCGTACGTGCCGCCCCGTATCCGCTGACGCAGTTCTTCCGCGACAAGGACGTAGGCGGGACGTTCCCGCACGGTTCACCTCCCGGCCAGACGTCCCCCCCGGAACATTATGAGTTCAGCTTGACACGATCCGCATGTCACCTCATTTTGTATACGGAAGTTGCGTACGCCTTCAGGCCCGATCAGGTGGCGGCACGCCCGGCCCCGCGACGGCGCGGACGGCGGCCGTAATTCCCGAGACGGCGACGACGTTGCCGGGAGAGGCACAGCCATGTCGGGCTGGAAAGAGGTTGCGGCCGATATAGAGGCGAGGTTCCCCGGCTGGCATGTCTGGCGGAGCAGCGCCGACCGGTGGTGGGCCACCCGGACCGGCACCATCCTGCACCGCGATGACCTCGGCGCCGGCCGGGTCATGACGATCGACGCGGACGATCCGCAGGCGCTGCGAGCGCAACTGGAGAGGCAGTCTCTCCTCGATCGCGCCGTACAGCAATAGAACGGCCGCGGTAGGGCCTGGATCATGGAGGGGATGATCCGGCCCTGCCGCCGGTCCTTTAGCTCACGCGCCGCCGACCGGGCTTTTCATCCGGTAATTTCGAGGCGTACGCGTCAGCGGGCCCGCACGCCCGCGTTCCGGGGACGGCCCGCAATCGCGATCGATTCGGCAGGCAGGCAGAGTGAGCAGCTTGAGGAGTGGCGAAGAGCCGTCTCGTTCGGCATATCCGGACGATCAGGGGGCCGAACCGCCCGCCAACGGGACCGCCGCCGCCCAGAGGAGTACGGCACCGAGCGCCAACGGCAACGCGTCCGCAGCGACCGCCAGGCAGCCCGGTGGGCCGCCGCGTTCCAACGGCGCCGCAGCCGCGCCGAGGCGTTCACCTGACCGGCTGACCCGGGTCCTCACGTGGGCCGCGGCGATCTCCATCCCGCTGTCGGTTCTGGTCATGATCGTCGTGTCGGCGGCCGGCCCGAGCCTCGCCGTCGTCAACATGCCCAAGCCCGCGGCCGGCCCTCCCTTCTGGCTGTGGCTGCACCCGTCCGACGCACTGGTGACCTTCGCGCTGTGGGCGGCCGCCGCGGTCGGCGGGGCCGGCGTCATCGCGGGCCTCGTAGCCGTGGCCCGCGGCGCCCGGCCTTCGGTGCGCGGGATCCTCGCGTTCTCGTTTCTCGCCGTCACGGTGCTCACCGTGCTGCCTGCGGCGGGATCGACGGACGTCCTCGACTACGCGGCCAACGGCCGGATGGTCGTGACCGGCCACAGCCCGTACGTCATGACGCCGCTGCAGTTGAAGAACACCGGTGACCCGATCGGCCGGTGGATCCCTCATACCTGGGAAACCGACGTCTCGGTCTACGGCCCGGTCGCATCGGCGGAAGAGTGGGCGGCGGCGGAACTCGGCGGTACATCAATGGCCCGGGTGACGTTCTGGCTGAAGCTGCTCAACTCGATCGCGTTCGGCGCCGTGGTGCTGATGCTGGACCGGATACTGCGATCCGATCCGGCCCGCCGCCTGCGCGGCCACCTGCTGTGGACGGCCAACCCGCTGCTGCTGTGGGAGATCGTCGCCAGCGGGCACATCGACGGCCTGAGCGCCGCGTTCGGCCTGCTCGGCATTCTCATGCTGCGGACCGGGCCGGCCTGGAGCGACCGGCGCTTCAGAGATTCTTGCTCGCCGGCCTGTTCATCGGCGTGGCCGCGGCCATCAAGGTGCCGTACGCGGTGTTCGGGCTCGGCGTGGCCTGGGCCGGACGGAAGTCCCTGGCCGCACTGGCCAGCGCCGCGGCGGGCTTCCTGCTGATCTTCGTGCCCGCGTACGCGATCGCGGGACACCCCGCCGTCTCGGCGCTGATCAGCCGGGGCCCGGGCACGACCTGGGACACCATGTACCAGGTCTTCTACCGGCCGTTCGGCTACATAACGTTCGGCGCGTTCATCATGCCGCCGCATCTGACTCTTTATGCCGCGATGGCCCTGGTCGCCGTGGCCATCCTGGTGTTCCTGCGCTTCCCGGATGCCACGCCCATGCTGCCCGGCGCTGAGTCCCGCGCTGGCCCTGAGCCTCGCGTGGCTGTTCGTCTGGTCGTATCAGCGGCCCTGGTATGACGTCATGGCCATCTGCCTGCTGGCGATCTATCCGGCGTCCAACCTGGACTGGCTGGTCATGCTGCGCCTGATCATCACCGCTCCGGTGTACATGCCCGGGATCCCCGGCGTTTTCCCGGGCTGGCTCAACGGCGTCGTGACCTTCGAGGGCATTTACATCTCCGCCTACGGCAGGCTCGTGGCGGCCGTGGCCCTCGTCGCATTGTGCTCGTTCGGCTACTGGGGCTGGCAACGCCAGAGAGCGGGCTGTCACGGCCGGAGGCGTGCCGGTACCGCGGCCGCTGGTCTTACCTCGGGTGCAGCCGCTGGCCAGGCTGGCGCGGAGAAGTGGGCGCGCGGCACGCGGTGTAGGCGCGCGGTTAGCCGGAGCAGGCGGGCGGCCCCGCTAAAGCGCCCACAGCCTGGGCGACGCGGGCACGCGTCCCGTTGGAGCACGCGTGGCCCGGCCGGAAACAGGGCCGCAACCCGCAACCCGTCGA
>CAVQZM010000065.1:0-57422 GCA_963718475.1 uncultured Actinomycetes bacterium
TGTCCAATTTCGAGATTCGTTTACGTACCAAAAGAATTCAAAGATGGCTGATACGAAAATCAATCGGCACTGTTTAGCGTACATTTAGCGTGTCTTCTGACCGCAGAGCTTCGACTTCATCCATGCGTAGATGAGATGTATTTCGAGGGATTCACTTTTGGAGTGTCGGCATTGGAACCACCGGTAAGTACTGTACAATCGCAGGGATCCTACGAATGAATCCATGTCCTCTCCAGGGTGCACGCCAGATGAGATCTTGCTCCTAGAATGCTACCTTGCCTCGTTGCGTACGGGCGGACCGGCACTCCACGTCGGTACTTCGACTTCTGCAACCTCGCGATTTGCATGTTACATATGCATGATTCGCCATAAGCAGGTCAAACTAACTTATAGCAGCATATGCAGGGAAGACCCACAGCATGTGATTTAGTAGAGGCCTGCCCGATTGGGAACGAAAGATCGGTGATCCCGGAAGTGGTGGTCTAAAGGTGACTGAAAAAGGCAGAAGACGCGAGCGTTACAATGCCTCATGGAAAGATCCTTGATGAGGATGACAAACGGCCTAGGGTCTAGTCCTTAGAACGGTGACGGCGGATCCATCCAAATATCTGAGACTGAGTGAAGTTCGCGAGATTGCCAAGATCACATGCCGATACAGGCAAAAAGCTGGCATTGGTACCGATTGGGGCTACCAAACGCTTACTACCACATATCCAACACCACTTTGGTAGCTGACTATCAGATCGAGCTTCTTTCAGTCTCTAATTCCCACTTATAGGTATGCTAGAGTTTACGGTAAAGGGGCGAATGCTTGCTGAGCGTTGTGAAGTTACAAGAACGCCAAGGTATATCATCCGCTCGCATGTGATGGGGAGACGAGCTGACCGGATCGCTAGTGAAGGCGCACTGTCAAAGACAGTATCTGAAACGCTATGGAATAAGTTCGCATGAGGCGACAAACCCCGAGGCCATGCCGGCGGGCCTTGCAAATGCCCTTCTCGAGTTACGCCGCCTGCTTTGATCTATTCTCGACATTGTCTAGCAAGGGTCGGAAAAATGCTTCGCAGTCACCCTGCTCTACCTCCACCAAGAAAGTGCAATGCTTATCGGACAGCCTGGATCCCTCAATACTGGCCAGGGGTATAAAGGAGCTCATGTTGTCAGAAGCTCCTCACTCTCCACTCTATTGCTGCTTTCAGCCCACCATTTCTCTTTCACCACCATTAAAATCTAGCATTAACCACATCACTTGATCATGACACCCCCAAAAGCGACCGACGAATTCCCTAAGGATGTGCAAACTCATGCCCACACTGGTACAGCAGGTCCGGCTCGAGCATCTAACATATCCGATACTCAACATGACAACCACGAAGATTTGGTAACACGAAAATACAATCCATACAATGTGAAAAGGTGGCTGGGGCAAAAGCCAAAAGACGAGCCATGGAGTGATATCCGAAATACTGAAGACAACGACAGACCGGCCAAGTAGGCTAGACTGCCAATGGAGTAAAGTCTGTTGTCTCTATGAACTAAGTAATAGGCGCTGATCTGAGTACGAACCTACAGTGCCCAGCGGTTACCCTCCATCCAAGGCTATTTTATCTATGGTGCAATGCCTGACAACACAGCGAATGAATGATGGGTCGCCCAAACTGTGCTTGTGTCTCGATCGAGTTTCTCGCGACGCTGTCGGAAGCTTCAACGCCAAGAAATCTACGAGTCCTCTGCGCACGCCATTATATTTCTGATTCGTGGCATGCTCTTGAACGAAGGAAAACGAAACGGCAGACCAATACCCTGAGGGTACGGGGCGATTTCCCATTCTAGTTCCCACATCTTGTTCAGGCGATGGCCTTTCAGCTGTTCGAGGCATCCCAATCCCAGATGTTATTGGATGCCGAAGAGAACTGTCCCGACCATCGGCGGACTCAAGTTCCAGGACCAGCGACCGCCTCCAAATCACGCCTCAAGCTAGCGACCAAGAGCACTGGTATTGGTGTTATGGAAACCCAAGTTTCACCTCATCCCGCCATCAACAACTCAAAGAACTAGATCCTGAGAAATGCAGTCTAAGACTGCATATGAAGGCACTCAATACAGCACTACTAATGCCGAACGTACTCTGGAAGATGTTCAATGTCGGTTGGGTTATTCTTGCATAACCTTACCTTTGGGCGGTATAATTGAGGCTCGAATTGACATTTGTATGCACAGCAAGATATGAGGTTTGCGACGGTACTGCACACAGCTCTTTTAGCACATTCACCGCCATTCATTAAACTCCTTTCCCATTCAAACAGTCATTCTCCTACTTGCCACGCGCTGCTTCTTCAAGTCTAGAGTAGTTCAGCTTATCGCTTCAGCACTTTCACACTTACATCAGACAGACAGCGAAACCAACAATTCTTGACCCTCCATTCCGGAACTTGCAGCTCGAAATGAAATTTGCGGAGAATTGCTGGTAGTAGCTTGTACGTTTCGATCATTGAAATCTAGAGGGACAAGGTTAGTTAGGACGAGACAAATTCAGACGCCGATGGTTAAAAGGCAGTGCAGAGAGGCAGTTCTGGCGACACCGCAAAGCGGGCTTGTGCCGAATAAGCTCCACTTACATGCTTCCCAAGACAGACCCTTAGTCCCGTCCCGAAGCCTATCTCATGCCTTGCCATGTGTGCAACTTTCTTCTCGTCAGCTTGCAGCCAGCGTTCAGGCACGAACTCCTCGGCATCTTCACCAAAACATTCTCTATCACCTTGTAGCTCCCCGGGAAGTATCGGCCGGCGATCGTCGCACCGCCTTCTGGGACATACCGGGGGAACCCTGTGCCGGTCGCTGGCGATATACGCATGCCCTCTTTAATGCAGGCGCTCAGATATGGCAACTTATCGCACTATTGTATCGGATTGGGAAGGAAAGGTTTCCGGCGGCGAAAGCTTCCTGGATCTCGTCCACGAGCTTTTTGTATACTCGTAGGCTTTTGAGCATGTGGTAGAAAATACCGCAGACCACGTAGGCAGTAGTGTCGCTGCCAGCCCAGATCACCGCCCACACATTGGCAGCCACGTCTTGCATGTTGAAGTCGATCTTGTCGCCTCGGTTATGAACAATTTTCATCAATCTCGAGAGGTAATCGTTTCTCAGAGATTCCGTGCCTGCTGCTATCGCATCTTGGCGCCCTTTAACGACTGCCTGAGATTGCTCAATGGTCGTCTTCGCGGCTGCCAATCCCTTCCTGGTTTCTCGGGAGAGTGCCAGCTGCGACATCAGGTACAATGTCTGCATCCCGTTGGGAATATATCCCAGGCTGCTCACGGGAGGCACCATGATGTCGAGCATGCCCATCCACCCATTGTAGTCGATATTCTCATGCAAAATTCCAAACCCGCCGGCCTTGCAGTAGAACGTCTCTCCGATGACATCAAAGCTATACTTACGAAACCACACCGAAATATCGAAAGTTTCTTTGGATTCTGCACACTCGTCCATATATTGGCAGAAAATGTCAATGATCTGGTCAAACGCATGGCTCATATTCCAGTACAGTGCCTGGCGTGAACAGAGGCGCGACCTTCCTCCTAGCGATGTTGTATACCTTCTCATCTTGGACCGAGAAGGTATCTAAACGGTTGGCGATTCTAGGGCTAAATGAGTCGTAGAGCTCTGTCTATAGCTCTCAGATGCCACGGAACTGACAGACATCACTGGCGTACACCGCACCAATTAGGTCCCACTGATGTTCACCCCCTACGTAGCCCGCCACCGCCAGGCGCGCCGCTCCGCGCAGCGTGCCGACGAGCGGCGCCCCCTCGTCCAGCAAGGCGGATGCCCGCGCCGCCTCGTAGGCAATCAGCGCTTGGACCCGCGGTCCCGTCACCGGCGCCGCGAGGTCCTGCTCCGTGACGCCGAACCGCTCCATGTCGTCCCGCGGCAGGTAGATGCGGCCGTTGCCGAGGTCTTCCGCGACGTCCTGCCAGTGCTCGACAAGCTGCAGAGCAGTGCAGATGCTATCGGAGAGCAGCACCCGTTCCGCGGAGGCGACGCCGAAGATGTGCAGCACGGCCAGGCCGACCGGGTTGGCCGACAGGCGGCAGTACCCGACCAGGTCCTCGAACGAGTCGTATCGCGTGACGAGCTGATCCTGGCGGTTGGCCTGGATCAGGTCGAGCAGCGGCTGAGCCGGTATCCCGCATTCGGACACCGTGACGGCAAGCTCCCGCAGAGCGGCCAGGCGAGGCCCTTCGGCGCCGTCGTCATAGATGCGGCGAACATCCGCCTCGAGTTCGTCCAGCAGGCGCAGTCGCGCGTCGGGCCGCACCTCGTCGCCGATGTCATCGGTCAGCCGCGCGAAGCCGTAGAGGGCCATCAGGTGGCGCCGGTACCGGGCCGGGAGAACACGCAGGGCGACCGGGAAGTTCTCGGCCGAGGCCTGGGCGGCCGCCGCGAGCGTGACCTCTTCCGCCGTCACCGGGGCGGCGCTGGCGGGCGCGCTGTCGGCTGGGCTGATGCTGGCTGGCGTGGGCCCGGCCGGGGCCGGCGCGTGCGTGAGCGCATCGTCAGTTCCGCTCACGTTGCCAGCCATGCCCATATCTTCGGGGCTACCGCTGAATAATTGCAAACAATGACACATGCGTCACCTGACGCGCGTGTCGGGGATTGAGGCGTCACGCCGGGCGCGGCGCCGTTTTGCCGGGCACCGCTAGCAGGCCCGTTTCCCGTTGGCATGCAGGGACCTTTCCCGCTGGCAGTGATGCCAGGTTTCCGGCTAGCCACCATGACCGTTTACGCCGGGCCGCCCGATGTCCCGGCGGCGGCGCTGGTAAAATAGTTTGCAGATGCGAAGCTCTTGGTGATAGGCCTGCGGCGCAGGCTCGATCGTCGCACCTTACCGCCTAGCAGCGGTGTTCCCGCGCGCCGGTCACGTCGGCGACACGCCGAGGATACAAAGCTGATACACATTCGATGCAACATTGCGTCGAAGTTCGTTACGCGACAGGCAGTCGCGTAACGGAAACATCAACCCTCCGTATCCGATAGCGGAGGTCGCCCACGTAACGCCGATTCATCGGCTTCATGCGGATAGCGGCGGAAAGCAGCTTAATATGCTGCCGAAACTCATAAGCAGCGCCACGAGGCGCTCGTAAATTCCCGCCGCGGCCAGCCGATCCGGATTCTGAGCCGCTAGGGCCGAGGCACCGCCGGGGCCCAGGCACCACCGGAGGCCCGGCACCACCGGAGGAAATCGCGGGCGCGTCCAGGACGCGGCGTCGGCCACGGCCGCCAGGACAGACAGCCGGCTGTTCGGCCCGGGGCCACGTGGAATTAACCGGCCGGCTCTGGCCGCGAGTTTGCTCATCACGGTATGTTGCGATTCGCGCGGTCCTGCGCGGGCCTGTCCGGGAGGTATCACCGTGGGTAGCACTTCACTCAGCCGGACGCTCGCCGTGCCGCGACTGCTCGCCGTCCTCACCGTGGGCGCGCTCGCGCTCGGGACCGCGACGGCCGCCACCGCCACCAGCGCCGGGCCGGACCGCACCGTGAGCCCGGCGGCGCGCACGGACAGCATCTGGGGCGGAACGTGCGCGCTCGGCTCGGGCCAGGCGGTGAAGCACGTCATCTACCTGCAGTTCGACAACACGCATTACACGCGGGACAACCCGTCCGTGCCCAGCGACCTGCAGCAGATGCCGAATCTGCTGAACTTCCTGACCGGCAGCGGCACGCTGATCACGCACGAGCACACCCCGCTGATCGCGCACACCGCCGACGACATCGTCACCTCCGAGACCGGGCTGTACGGCAGCTCCCACGGCATGCCGATCGCGAACGAGTACCGCTACTACACCCCAAGCGGCAGTACCGACACCGCCGGGTCGTTCGCTTACTGGCGCGACCCGATCGTCGACTACGGCACCTCGACCGGCGCGCCGGTGGGCGACGCCTCCCCGACCATGACCGGGCCGGGCGGCAAGACCGCCCCCGCGCCCTGGGTCTCCTACACCCGGGCGGGCTGCAACTTCGGCTCGATCGCGGCGGCCAACACCGAACTGGAGAACACCACGCCGGACGTCCCGCTGGTGTTCGGGGCAAAATCCCCCGAGGCCGCGGAGGCCGAGAACCCGAACCTGCAGAACAAGGCGTCGGCCGACTTCATGGGGCTGTCCGTGCACTGCGCCAGGGGCTCGGCGGTCTGCGGCACCGCGCACGGCGGGCGCCCGGACCCGCTGCCCGACGAGCCGGGTGGCTACCACGGTTATCAGGCTCTGTTCGGCAGCGAATTCATCCAGCCGGTGATCAGCCCGGCCTGCCCGGTGACCAACCTGGACGGCCAGGTCATCAAGGACTCCAGCGGCGACGTCGGCTTCCCGGGCTACGACGGCATGACCGGGCCGAACGCCCTGGCCTACACCCTCGACATGCAGACGCACGGCGTCCCCGTCACCTTCACCTACCTGAGCGACGTGCACGATTCGTGGACCGGGGGCGGCGGCCTCGGCCCCGGCTCGGCCACCTACGAGCAGCAGCTCAAGACCGAGAACGCCGCGTTCGGCACGTTCTTCGCCCGGTTGGCCGCGAACGGCATCACCCGGGCGAACACGCTGTTCGTCGTCACCGCCGACGAGGGCGACCATTTCGCCGGCGGACCACCGAGCCCGGCCGGCTGCAACGGCGTGACGATCACCTGCACCTACAGCAAGGTCGGCGAGGTGGACGGCAACCTGACCGGCATGCTCGCGGCCAAGGGGGTCACCACGCCGTTCGACGTCGAGGCCGATTCCGCGCCCATCCTCTACCTGCACGGCCAGCCCGCCGCGCACCCAGGCCCAGGTCCGGTCGCTGGAACGGACCGCCGCCACGCTCACCGCGCAGGACCTGGCGGCCGGCAAGACCGTGCCGCTCACCAACTACCTGGCCGACCCGGTCGAGCTGAAGCTGCTGCACATGATCACCGGTGATCCCAAACGGACCCCGACGCTGGCTCTCTTCGGCAACACCGACTTCTGGCTGAGCGGCGGACCGGCCAGCTGCGGCACGTCGTGCGTCAGCGAGCCCAGCGGCGGCGACGCCTGGAACCACGGCGACGTCGCACCGGAGATCAACACCACCTGGCTCGGCCTGGTCGGGCCCGGGGTCAAGCCGCTCGGCACCGACAACGCACTGTGGTCCGAACACGCCAGCATCCAGCCGACGATGATGGAACTGCTCGGCCTGCACGACGACTACGCCCCTCAGGGCCGGGTGCTCTCCGAAGTCATCGAGCCCTCGGCGCTGCCGCCCGCGATGCGCTCCGGCGGCCCGGTGCTGACCCTGCTCGGGGAGGCCTACACCGCCATCAACGCGCCGACCGGCCCGTTCGGCCTGGACACCCTCAAGGCGTCGACCCGCGCCCTGGCCAGCAATTCCCCTGGTGACGCCACTTACCGGAGTATCGAGGCGCGCCTGGCCGCCCTGGGCGCCGCGCGCGACGCGGTCGCCTCCCAGATGAGCCAGGAGTTGCTCGGCGCCGCGTTCAGCGGCAAGCCCCTGGACGCCGGCCGCGCCGCCACCCTTATCGCCCAGGCCGCCGGCGTCCTGGCCCGCGCGGCCACGCTCGCCAGGTGACCCCTCCGCCCCGCACGCCCGGGCCCAGCCATGCATGGGGAGGCGGGTCAGGAGCGCCAGATGAGGACGAGGGCGCAGTCGTCGGAGCTGCCGACGTCGCGCTGCATCACGGTGACGAGGTCGCCGGCGCCGCCGCGGAAGCCGTTGGTGACCAGCCGGTCCGCCTCGCCGAGCAGCTTGTCGATGCCGGCGTCGATGTCCCGGCCGGGCGCCTCGACCAGGCCGTCGGTGTAGAGGATTATCGCGTCGCCGCGACGCAGCACGCCCTCCTCGGTTGACGTCGGCACGCCCTGAAGGTCGGGCACGACGCCGAGCACGATCCCCCGGGCCTGGGTGATCCGCCACCGGCCGCTGGCCGCTTCGAAGTGCACGGCGGGCAGGTGGCCGGCCGAGGCGATGACGTACTCCCCCGAGTTCAGGTCGAGCGAGAGATGGACCGCGGTGACGAAGCCCTCGCTCCACCGGCCGCGGCGCATGTAGGCGTTGCAGGCGGCCAGGAAGTCGGACCGGGGCACGGACCCGAGCAGGCCGCCGAATGCGCCGGACAGCAACAGGGCCCGCGTGCCCGCGTCGATGCCCTTGCCCGAGACGTCGACCAGGGCGACTTCCAGCGTCTTCCCGTCCGAGGCGGAGACGACGAAATCGCCGCCGAACGATGCGCCGCCGGCCGGCCTGAGCACCACATCCGAGCCCCAGCCGTCGCCCAGCGGCGGAAGCAGGCCCTGGGCCCGGATCCGGTCGCGCAGCTCGATCAGCATCTGGTCGCCGCGAAGGCCCTGGAGGCCGAGCTTGGCCCGGGTCCGCGCGAGCACGTCGGCGAAGATCGCCGTGACCACGATCGTCGCGACGATTCCCGGGCCGGCCTTGTCCGCGGCCACGTTGTAGGCGGTGGTCACCGCGACGACGGCGAACAGGACCCGCAGCGCGCGGACCCACAGCAGCATGCCGCCGGCCAGGATCGGCAAAATCATCACGCCCGGGGAGAACCACCACACCGAGACGTGCACCGCCGCCACGCCGATGGCCACGATCGCCAGCGCGAGCCCGAACGCCAGCCGCCGGTTCCGCGTGATGAATTGCCTCGTCACCACCGCACGAAGCCATAGCACGCCGGCACGGAGCCCGTGCAGTGCGCGCAGGGGAAGACCGGCCGCGCGGGAAACCATGATGGCGGCACTGTATCGGCAATTTCGCGATGCGTACCGGCAGGCGCGCCTCGGGTTTCCTGCATACGCGAGGCTGGGGCCGCGTCCCGGCTGACCTGCCCGCCGAGCACCGCGAAAAGCGTTGGCCTTCTCGCATCGGCGGGTGTACGAAGGCAAGCATGACGGAGCCCTACCCGATCAGGCCCATCACCGAGGACGAGTTCGACGCGTTCCACCGGGTTGACGAGCACGCCTTTCATGGTTCGCCGCCATCAGCGGAGGAACGGTCCAAGACCCTCACGCGGTTCGAGTTCGACCGCAGCCTGGCCGCGTTCGACGAGAACGCGCCGGTCGGCATCGCCGGCGCGTTCAGCTTCCGGATGCGCGTTCCCGGGGCGACCCGGCCCGTCGCCGGAGTGAGCTGGGTCGCCGTCCTCCCGTCTTACCGGCGGCGCGGCATCCTGACCGGCCTGATGCGGCGCCAGCTGACCGACATCCGGGACCGCGGCGAGGCGATCGCGGTGCTGTGGGCGTCCGAGGCCGGGATCTACGGGCGGTACGGCTACGGCCAGGCCTCGTGGCACCAGGCGTTCACCGTCCACCGGGGAGAGGGAACCCTCGCCGCGGACGTGCCTGCCGACCCCGGCCTGCGGCTCCGCATCGCCGAGCCCGGCCAGGCCCGCGCCGAGCTGGCGAAGGTCTACGACATGGTGTATGACGTCCGCCCGGGCTTCTTCGCCCGGTCGGACCCGTGGTGGGATCGCACCCTCAACGATCCGGAGGACAAGCGGAAGGACGCGAGCCCGCTGCGCTGCGTGCTCGCGGAGGACGACAGCGGCCCCCGCGGCTACGCCCTGTATTCCGGCGTGGGCCGCTGGGACGACGAGAGATTCCTCCCCGACGGCGTGCTCAACGTGCAGGAACTGATCGCCGCGGACCCGGCGGCCAGCGCGGCGCTGTGGGCCGACCTGCTCGGCCGGGACCTGGTCAACGAGGTCCGCGCCCTGCTGCGCCCGATCGACGACCCGCTGCTCTTCCAGCTGGCCGACCCCCGGCGGCTCCGCCCGGTGGTCGCCGACGGCCTGTGGGTCCGGATCACGGATCTGCCCGCGGCGCTGGCCCAGCGCCGGTACGCCTGCCCGGTGGACGTGGTCATCGAGGTGCGGGACGAGATCTTCGCCCAGAACGACGGGCGCTGGCGGCTACGGGCCGGCGGTTCCGGCGATGCCGTCTGCAGCCGGCGTCCGGGGACGCGGACATCGCGCTCGGCATCGCCGAACTCGGCGCGGCCTACCTCGGCGGGACGCGTCTCGGCCCGCTGGCCGCCGCGGGCCGGGTCGCCGAGCTGCGCCCGGGCACGCTCGCTCCCCTGTCCACCGCGATGTCCTGGGACCCCGCCCCGTGGTGCCCCGTGATCTTCTGACCCCGGCCCGCGCGCGGCGTGCGACACTGGGCCGCGGGAGGCACGCAACGATGGCAGGCATGAAGGTCACGCTGAGCGCGGCGATGCGCGCCCGGGACGTGTCGCGGCCCAGCCCCGACGACGAGGCGGCGGCGGAACAGGCGGAGGCCCGGCGGGAGAGCCGGCGGCAGCGCCCCGAAGAGCGCCGGCGGCAAGGCCCCGCCAGACACCAGCCGTGAGAACAACGCCCGGCCGCGTGAGGATAGCGGGAACTGGAGCGCCCGGCCGGCGAGGAAGAACGCCGGTTCCGGGGGCCGCTCCCGGCGTAAGCGCAGGTAACCCGCCTGGCTGTGCGGTTACTCGGCGTCCGGCCGGGGCGGCAGCTGACCCGACTTCTCGTAGTCGGTGATCATCTGCAGGCGCCGGGCGTGCCGGGGCGCGCCGGAGAACGGGGTCGCGACAAAGATCCGGGCGAAGCCGATCGCCTCGTCGAGGGGGTACATGCGGGCGCCCAGGCTCAGCACGTTGGCGTCGTTGTGCTCCCGTGCGAGCCGCGCCGTCTCCTCCGACCAGGCCACCGCGGCCCGGACGCCGGGGATCTTGTTCGAGGCGATCTGCTCGCCGTTGCCGGACCCGCCGATCACGATCCCCAGGCTCCCGGGGTCGGATACGACGCCGTGGGCCGCACGCATGACGTACGGCGGGTAGTCGTCATCGTCGTGGTACGCGGCCGGGCCGCAGTCCACCGGCTCATGCCCGGCCTCGGACAGCCAGCTCACGAGACGGCTCTTGAGCTCGAAACCGGCGTGATCAGATCCCAGATAGACGCGCACGGGCAACAGTCTGTCAGACCATTGCCGCGGTGTCCGGCACCCCCCGGGCGCCGGACACCGCGAGCAATCAGTCGAAGATGGGGTCGCGGGTGCGGGAGCGCTTCAGCTCGAAGAAGCCGTCGGTGCTGGCGACGAGGAGGACGCCGTCCCACAGCTTGGCGGCGGCCTCGCCGCGCGGGATCGGGGACACCACCGGGCCGAAGACCGAGGTGCCCTTGACCGAGATGACCGGCGTGCCGACCTCGTAGCCCACCCGGTCCATGCCGTCCTTGTGGCTGGCCCGGAGCGCGTCGTCGTATTCGGTGGAGTCCGCGGCGTCGGCGAGGCTGGCCGGCAGGCCCGCCTCGGCCAGCGCCTCCTCATAGGTGGCACGTTCCCGCGGGGCCTTATCGTGGTGGAAACGCGTGCCCAGCGCGGTGTAGAGCCGGCCGAGGACCTCGGGGCCGAACTGCTGCTCGGCGGCGATGCAGATCCGGACCGGCCCCCACCCGGTAGCCAGCAGCTCGCGGTAGCCGTCCGACAGGCCTTCCTTGTCCTCGTTCAGGACGGCCAGGCTCATCACGTGCCAGGAGGTCTTGACCGGGCGCACCTGCTCGACCTCGAGTATCCACCGCGAGGCGATCCAGGCCCACGGACAGATAGGGTCAAACCAGAAGTCGACGACGGTGGTCTCCTGCTCGGTCATGCGCACTCCTTGTGCTGAGTGATCAGTGATATCTGGCGCCGCCCCGGGGAAGGGCGCCGGAGGGGTCTTCCGGTGGAGGTCCGCCAGCGACAACCCGTCGCCGGCACGGCTCATTCCGCCGGCGCGGCACCGGTCCCGGCGTGGGGCGCCGGGTTTGGCTTGGCCGCGCAGGACACGGGGAAGCGGCATGGAAAAATGCCAGGGTGGCGCCCGCCGCCGACCGGACCGGCCGGGCGTCCGCGCGACGAAAGGGATCAGCAGGTGACAGCGAACCTCACCCAGGATGAGGCCCGGACGCGGGCAGGCCTCATCACCGTCTCGTCCACTCAGGTCGGGCTGGACCTGACCGGAGACGAGACGACGTTCACCTCGGTCACCGTGACGAGGTTCCGCTGTTCCAGCCCGGGCGCGGGCACGTTCGTCGACCTGACCGCGCCGCAGATCCGGGAGATCACCCTCAACGGCACGCCGGTCAGCCTGGACGCCTTCGACGGGGACCGGATCACGCTGGCCGGCCTCGCCGCCGAGAACGAGCTGCGGGTGGTCGCGGAGTGCGCCTACTCACGCACGGGCGAGGGCCTGCACCGGTTCACCGACCCGGTCGACGGCGGCGTGTACATGTACTCCGATTCGGAGACCTACGACGCGCACCGGATCTACGCCTGCTTCGACCAGCCGGACCTGAAGACGACCTACGAGCTGACCGTCACCGCGCCGGAAGACTGGCTGGTCGTCTCGAATATGGCCGCGGACGAGAAGGGGCCCGCGGGCCGCGGCGCGAACCGGTGGCACTTCCCGCCCACGCCCGTCATGGCCACCTACATCACGGCGGTCGCGGCCGGCCCCTACCACGTGGTCCGCGACGAGCACGATGGCATACCGCTCGGCATTTTCTGCCGGCAGTCGCTGGCCGCCTACCTCGACCCGGAGGAGATCTTCGAGGTCACCAAGCAAGGCTTCGACTTCTATCACGACGCATTCCGCGTCCGGTATCCGTTCGGTAAGTATGACCAGCTCTTCGTGCCCGAATTCAAAGAGGGCGCGATGGAGAACGCCGGCTGCGTGACCTTCCTCGAGGACTACATCTTCCGGTCGCGCGTCACCGATTTCGCCCGGGAGGCGCGGGCGGAGACGATCCTGCACGAGATGGCGCACATGTGGTTCGGCGACCTGGTCACGATGCGCTGGTGGGACGACCTCTGGCTGAACGAGTCGTTCGCCACCTGGGCGGGCACGCTGGCCGAGGCGGAGGCGACGCGCTGGCGCTCGGCGTGGACCACGTTCGCCCAGCTGTACAAGGCGTGGGCGTACCGCCAGGACCAGATGCCGTCCACCCACCCCATCGCCGCCGACATCCCCGACATCCACGCGGTCGAGGTGAACTTCGACGGCATCACCTACGCCAAGGGCGCGTCGGTGCTCAAGCAGCTGGTCGCCTACGTGGGCCGGGACAACTTCCTGGCCGCCGTCCGCCGGTACTTCGGCCGCCACGCCTGGGGGAACGCGACGCTGGCCGACCTGCTCACCGCGCTGGAGGAAACCTCCGGCCGGGACCTGGGGGAATGGTCGCGGGAATGGCTCGAGACCGCCGGGGTGAACACGCTGCGCCCCGCGTACGAGACCGGCGCCGACGGCACGGTTCACCTCGTTCGCGGTGCTCCAGGAGGCCGTCCCCGAGTATCCGGTGCTGCGCTCGCACCGGATCGCGATCGGCCTCTACGACCGCACCGACGACGGGCTCGTGCGGCGTCAGGCGGGTGGAAACCGACGTGACCGGTGAGCGGACCGAGATCACCGAGCTGGCCGGTGCGCGCCGGCCCGACCTCGTGCTGGTCAACGACGACGACCTCACCTACGCCAAGATCCGGCTCGACGACCACTCCCTCGGCACGCTGATCCAGGCCATCGGCGAGTTCCGCGACCCGCTGCCCGCCGCGCTGGCCTGGTCGGCCGCGTGGGACATGTGCCGGGACGCGGAGATGGCCGCCCGGGACTACGTCCGGCTGGTGCTGCTCGGCGTGGACTCGGTGACCGACATCAGCGTGACCCAGACGCTGCTGCGCCAGGCGGCCCAGGCCGTCCGGCGGTTCGCGGACCCGTCGTGGCGGGAGAAGGGTTCGCCCTGATGGGCGGCACCCTGCACGAACTGCTGCGCGGCGGCCAAGCCGGGCAGCGACGCCCAGCTGGCCTACGTGCAGGCCTTCGCGGGCGTCGCCGTTGTCCGACGGCCACCTCGCGCTGCTGGCCGGCCTGCTCGACGGGTCGGTGACGCTGGAGGGGCTCACCGTCGACACCGAGCTCCGCTGGACCCTGCTGCACCGGCTGGTCAGCCGCGGCCGGGCCGGACACGCCGAGATCGACGCGGAACTCGCGCGGGACGCCACCGACGCCGGCGAGCGGCACGCTGCGACCTGCCGCGCGGCGATCCCGGACCCCGAGGCGAAGGAGGCGGCCTGGGAGGAGATCGTCAGCGGCAAGCTGCCGAACGCGACGTTCCGCGCGGCCCTGTCCGGCTTCGTCAGCCCGGACCAGCGCCCCCTCATCGAGCCGTTCCGTGACCGGTACTTCGAGGTCGTCGGGGACATCTGGCGGGAGTGGAGTTCCTCGATGGCCCAGTGGTTCGTGACCGTCGCCTACAACGTCTGCCCGATCTCGCCGGAGACGATCACGATCACCGACGAGTACATCGCCCGGACCCAGCCGCCCGCGGCGCTGCGCCGCCTGCTCGTCGAGGGCCGCGACGACGTGGCGCGGGCGCTGCGGTGCCAGGAGCGGGACAGCCTCGCCGACTGAGGCCAGCGGGTCCTCGGCGCGGCGCGGCGCAGCGCAGCGCAGCGCCCATGATCGTGTCGTCTTTCCCGCTGCGCTGGGCCGGCTTTCCCATAATCATGTGGACTTTTCCGCCAAATACGACGTTTTCAACACACGATCATCGTCGAACCGTCTGGACCTGATACGAAAGTGACCAAAGTGGTCTGTGAGGTCGTGATCCGGCGTGGCCGGCGGCGGGACCGGGCGAGCGGACGGGACCGGGCTTGGCGCCAGGGCACGGCACCAGGGCCGGGCCTCAGCGGGCGGCGGCGACGGCCTTGCGCACGGTCTCGGCCACCTCGTCCAGGGGAACCTTCCGCGTCTCGCCGGTGGCCCGTTCGGTCAGCTCCGCGGCCCCCTCGGCCAGGGCGCGGCGGCCGGCGGTGACCCGGAACGGGATGCCCACGAGTTCGGCGTCGCGGAACTTGACCCCGGCCCGCTCGTTGCGGTCGTCGAGGATCACGTCGACCCCCACGCCGAGAAGCGCCTGGTACAGCTGTTCTCCCGCGGTGACCGTGGCCGGGTCGTCCGGCTGGGCAACGGTGACGACCGCCTCGAACGGCGCCACCGCGACCGGCCAGACGATGCCGCGCTCGTCGTGGTGGCACTCGACCACGGCGGCGATCGCCCGCTCGACGCCGATGCCGTACGACCCCATGACGACCGGCACGGGCTTGCCGCTGGCGTCCAGCACGGTCGCCCCCAGGGCCCGGCTGTAGCGGTATCCGAGCTTGAAGATCTGGCCGACCTCGATGGCCCGCCGGACCTGCAGCGGCTGGCCGCAGACGCTGCATGGCTCACCGGCCCGGGCCTCGCGCAGGTCGGCCCACTGGGTGACCGTGATGTCCCGCGCGACGTCGACCCCGCGCAGGTGCATGTCGTCGGCGTTGGCCCCGGTGTACATCCCGCGGCGGCCGCGCAGCGCCTCGTCGGCGATCACCGGGACGCGGGTCACGCCGACCGCGCCCAGGCTGCCGGGCAGCGCGCCGAGGACGTCAGCGATCTCCTCCTCCCGCGCCGGGCGGACCGCGACCGCTCCGGCGGCGTCGGCCAGCTTCTGTTCGGCCAGCGCGTGGTCGCCGCGCAGCAGCACCAGGGTGAACTGGTCGTCCAGGAAATACACCAGCGTCTTGATCTGGCGATCAGCCGGCGCGTCGTACTGGCCGGCCAGGTCCTCGATGGTCCGAACGCCCGGGGTCTCGAATGGCTGCGATGAAGGGAGCACCACCTCCCGTTCGGAATCATCATCGGCTTCGGCCAGGCGGGACGTGGCTTTCTCGATGTTCGCCGCGTATCCGCACTCCGGTGAGAACACGATGAGGTCCTCACCGGCTTCGGACGGGCAGGCGAACTCGATCGACCCGGAACCGCCCATGCTGCCGTTGGAGGCGTCCACCGGGATGGCGGTGACGCCGAGCCGGGCGAAGATACGCGTGTAGGCCTGGTAATGCAGGTCGTAGGAGCGGTCCAGGCCGTCGGCGTCGAGGTCGAAGCTGTAGGAGTCCTTCATCGTGAACTCCCGGGTCCGCATCAGGCCGGCCTTGGGACGCGGCTCGTCGCGGAACTTGACCTGGAACTGGTACCACCGCTGCGGCAGCTCGCGGTAGGAGTTGAGCTCCAGGGCCAGGGTGGTGACGATCTCCTCGTGGGTCATGCCCAGGGCGAGGTCGGCCCCCTTCCGGTCGCGCAGCCGGAACATCTCATCGCCCATCGTCTCCCAGCGTCCGGTCCGCTGCCAGATTTCGGCCGGGTGCATGGCGGGCATGAGGATCTCCTGGCCGCCGATGCGGTTCATCTCGTCGCGGATGACGGCGATCACCCTGCTCCGGACCCGCACGGCCAGCGGCAGCAGCGAATAGTGGCCGGCCATGAGCTGACGGATGTACCCGCCCCGCACGAGCAGCCGGTGGCTCGCGGCCCCGGCGTCGGCCGGGTCCTCGCGGAGGGTCGGGATGTGCATCTGAGACCAGCGCATGGTCAGCCAGCTTTCAGTCGTTGGCGACGAGCGGCACGATCTCGTCGAGGCGGCGGAGGTGCTCGTGCCCGTCCGGGGCCGGGCAGAAGCCGTACGGGTCCAGGTGCAGGGGCCGGACGCCGGCCGCGAGGGCGCCCGTCACGTCGTAGCGCAGGCTGTCCCCCACGTGCACGACCGTGTCGCTGCTCGCGGCCGGGATCCCGAGCGCGTCCAGCGCCAGGCCGAAGATCCGGGGGTCGGGCTTTGACACGCCCACCACGGCCGAATCGAGGACGACCCCCACTTCGATGCCGCGGCAGCCGCCGGCGTCGGCGCCGCCGTCCATGGCGTAGCAGACGTCCAGACGGCGCAGCACCTGCTCGACCTCGCCGGTCGAGTTGGAGACGATGCCGAGCGGCACGCGCAGGGCGGCGATGCCCCGCAGGGCCTCCCCGACGCCCGGGCCCACGTGCGTCCAGGAGAAGCCGTCCGTGAGCCCGACGATGTCCGCGGCAACAGTGTCGACGTCCGCCGCGGGCACGCCGCACTCCGCGACGTAGTCGCGCAGGTACTCCAGCCACCAGCCGCTGCTCGGCGGCGGCCGGCCGGGGTCATCGCCGTCGGCCATCGCCCGGTAGCGAGCCCGCTCGAGGTCGGCCAGGCTGGGGTCCAGGCCGGCGGCGCGCAGCGGCGGCAGCACGAGTTCCGGCGCCGGGAACAGCATGACGCCGCCGGCGTCGAGGAGGATCGCATTCACGGGGGGCGTCGTGGTCTTCGGAGGCACACTGAAACCCTATGACCCGGGCCGGCCGGCCGGAGCGTCTCGCCAGGCTCGGGGCGCGGGCGGCCGCTGCGTCCGCGCCAGGCCTCATCCCCCGCCGACCGGCGACCCCGGCGGCGACCTCGTCAGCCTCATCGGCCTCGCCGACCGGGGCGCCCGCCGGCAGCACGTCCCACGCGGTGGGCGCGGCCGTGGCCGGCACGCCGCCGAATGCGCTCGCCCCGCCGTCGCCGCGGCCTCCGACCGCGCTGAGGCCGCGGCTGGTGCTGATCATCTGCACCTGGTTCCGCCCGTCCCGCTTGGCGCGGTACAGCGCCGCATCCGCCGCGGCCAGCAGTTCGCTCAGTTCGCGGTGCGAACCGGCGTCCAGCGCCGCCACCCCCACCGACACGGTGATCTGGACCGTCTGGCTGTCCGGGGTGCGCAGCGACAGGCCGGAGATGTGGTCGCGTACGCGGTCCGCGATCCGGAACGCGTCCACCGCCCGGGTGTACGGCAGCAGCAGCACGAACTCCTCGCCGCCGAACCGGCCGGCCGAGTCGTACTCGCGCAGGACGCCCGGCAGGCACCGCGCGATCTCCTTCAGCGCCTCGTCGCCGAACAGGTGGCCGTAGGTGTCGTTGACCCGCTTGAACCAGTCGATGTCGAGGACCGCCACCGCCAGCGGGATCCGCGCCCGGACGGCCCGCGCCACCTCGGCCGTCGCCTCGTGCTCCCAGGTGCGCGCGTTCAGCAGGCCCGTCTTCGGGTCGGTCCGCGAGTCGTTGAGCAGCTGAGCGTGGCGCAACGACCGCTGAAGCAGCGCGACGACCGGGAGGGCGACGGGCGCCAGGAAAACGTTGCCAGCTACGGAGTAGGCCACCAGCGCGCCGATGCACATGCTCGGCCAGGTCGTTGTACAGGGGCTCACGGGCGAAGAAGGCCGAACGGATGTCCGCCGCCGGGTCGGAGCCCCTGATGGCGTGATCATGAAGGACTTGTTGATGGCGCGCGTGCACGAGGACGGCCACGACCAGGGCCAGGCACCAGACCAGACCGCTCACGGCTCCGTGGGATGAGCCGGAAGAGCCGTGAGCCGGACCCAGCCGGAAGGCCAGCCCGGCGGCGGCGAAGGACAGCCCGACCGCGGCCGCGCTGTAGGACCGGCGGTAGATCGGCGGTCGTGCGGATGCGCCACTGGATGAAGACGTAGTGGATGATCGTGGTGACCAGGACATACACCGGGGGCAGCAGGATCGCGGCCGGAAGCGCCCAGGCGCCGTAGACGTCCTTGATGAGCCCGTTCTTCTCGCCCTCCTGGCGCGTCAGTTCGACGGTAACGGCGATGCAGGCCACGAGCAGGCCGAACAGGATCAGGTCATGGGACCGGAAGTGAACCAGAGACACGCTGGTCCCGATGGCCGCGGCGTCGGCCAGCGATCACCAGCATCACGACAGCGGCGAGCCACCGGGGCAGCTTCCATAGCGGCCACGCCCGCATCGTCATCCGCCCACCGAGCCAAACTGCGATGAGCGGGCTGCATCGGGATCTCCTTAGCGGCTGCGGGCGCGCCGAATCGGGCGTGCGACAGGACGCATGCCCATTGTCCGGCATTGTCGGGACCAACGATACCTACTGTCAAGTATCGGCTACACCCCGACGTGAACCAGGTCAAGACGTGCGCTGAGTCACTGTCTCGGATTGAGATCGCCCTGCTCGGCTATGAAATCATCCGGTACTGGATATTTCAGACATTATCGATTTGCAGCGTTCTGTGAACGTCTGACCACGTTGGCCGCCCCGGCCGCGGCGGAAGGAGAGCGCCATGCGCGCCGACGGCTGGGCCTGACCCGCACCACCCACCAGCAACCCGCCACCCCCGAAGGAGAAACCGCATGCGCGCCGACGGCTGGGCCTGACCAGCACACCCCGCAACCCACCACCCCGGAAAGGAGAACCACATGCGCGCCGACGGCTGGGCCTGACCAGACACCCCGCAACCCACCACCCCGGAAAGGAGGACCACATGCGCGCCGACGGCTGGGCCTGACCAGACACCCCGCAACCCACCACCCCGGAAAGGAGGACCACATGCGCGCCGACGGCTGGGCCTGACCAGACACCCCGCAACCCACCACCCCGGAAAGGAGGACCACATGCGCGCCGACGGCTGGGCCTGACCAGACACCCCGCAACCCACCACCCCGGAAAGGAGGACCACATGCGCGCCGACGGCTGGGCCTGACCAGACAGACCCCGCACCACCACCGGAAAGGAGGACCACATGCGCGCCGACGGCTGGGCCTGACCAGACACACCGCAACCCACCGCCCCGGAAGGAGCAACCACATGCGCGCCGACGGCTGGGCCTGACCCGACACGCACCCACCACCCGGAAAGGAGGACCACATGCGCGCCGACGGCTGGGCCTGAACACCACTTACGGCAGTACTTCGCGTCGGCATGGGCTCGCCGCGTGTGCCGGGCTGCCCCTTGTGCCGATCTAGCGGCGGCGCGGTGCGAGCGCGCGACCGAGCCAGAGGCCGACGGCCGCTTGCAGGACCGCCACCAGCAGCGCGAAGACGACGCCGAACGCGGCATGCGGCGGGAGCCCGCCGAGTGCGGCGATGACCTGGGCGGTGGCCCCAACCGGCTCGCCGCGCACCGCCTGCCACACCAGCGGCACCCCCCAGCCGGCCGCCGCCATGACCAGCACGGCGGCCAGCGCCCGGCGCGCCCGCCAGCCGGCCCGGGCCGCGACCAGGCCGGCCGCCAGCCCGACGGCGAACGGCATGAACCACAGGCCCGCCTCCGCCGCCACGGCGACGACGGCCGCCCCGGCCACCGAGACGGCGGCCCACCAGCCGAGCCGGCCGCGTGAGCGCGAGGACCCGAACGTCTGCCGCCGGGGCGCGAAGCCGCCCGCCCGGCCCGCCCGGCCCGGCGCAGCCCGCCCTCTCCCCCGGGCCGGCCGCCCAGCCGGTAACTGCCCCGCTTCCCGAGCTTGCGCAGGTCAGCCACGGCCCGCCTCCTGGAACGCCGCGGCGGCTCCGGCGGCCGGCCGCAGCGACCAGCGAACCGTGCCCGCGCCGCCCGCGCCCGCGCCGCCCGGGGCCGGCATCGGCAGGTAGCGGCCGTTCCACCAGTCGCCGATCAGGTCGGCGTACCAGGGTGAGGCGGGATTTTCGCTCTGGCCGCCCGGGTACACGCCCTCGGCGCTCATCCCGCCGGGGCCGCCCGGCCCGCCGGACGTACCGGGCCCGCCGAAGCCCACGATCATCCGCCAGCTCGGCCCGATGCTTGACTGCAGGCCGCCCTCCGCCGCGTTCACTGTCCACGCGTCGCCGCTGGCCGCGCGCGGGCCGTAGCCCAGGCCGGCCGCGCCGGTCAGCGACGGGAAGTGCCTGGTGTGCAGCTGCCCCCAGGTCCACCCGGCCGGCGCCCCGCCGAGCTTGGCCGCGAGGTGATCCACGGCGGTCCCGAACGCCTCCCGCATCACCTCCGGCACCGTCCGCTGGGCGCCGGACGGCAGGGTAAAAGCAGAACCGGACGCCGAGCCCAGCGTCCACGCGGTGAGATCCTCGGTCAGGCTGGTCGGCCACGAGGACAGGGCCAGCGCCGCCCGGTCCCGCCCGACCGGCACCCCGGCCGAGGTCCACCACGGCTGGAACACCGCCGAGATGTAGTCACCCCAGAAGGTCCACCACAGCGACGCCGCCGCCGAGCCGGTCGTCATCGCGTCGTTCCACCCGGCGAGCAGGTTCATCGCCGCCTGCTCGCGCGCGCTCAGCGCCGGCGCCCCTGGTGCCGGGCGCAGCGCGGCCAGCAGCTTCGGCACGATCTGCCCGGCCAGGTTGTCGGTCACGTCGGTCTGCAGGGCGGCGAAGCTGGCTGGGGTCATGCCCGAGTGCCCGCGCAGGTAGGAGTAGATCTCGTCGGCGCGGAACCCGTTGTCGAAGAAGTCGGCGCTGGTGCCGATGTAATACGGGTAGGACGGCCCGACCGGCCGCTGGTTCGCGGTCGCGACGACGTGCCCGGGCGGGTCGTAGACCTGCGGGACGGCGGCGTACGGGATGACCGCCACGACGTCGTCCGCGCCGGTGCCGGGCAGCGGCAGCCACGGGTCACCGTGCGCGACCTGCGGGTAGTACCCGGCCGAGATCGCCCCGATGTTGCCGTGGTCGTCGGCGTAGACGAAGTTCTGCGACGGCGCGTGCCATCCGGCCAGCGCCGTCCGGAACTGGCCGAAGTTCGCCGCCTGGTCGATGCCGAGCAGCGCGGTCAGGTCGGGTGAGGGCACGTTGCCCATCCAGTCGACCGCCACGGTCTGCCCGGCCTGCGTCATGACCGGCCCGTGCACGGTGATGCCGACGGTCAGGTGGACCGGCGCGCCGCCCCGGACGTCAATGGTGTAGCGCGCGGTCCGCATCGGCCGCCACGCGCCGCGCCAGTAGTACTGCCCCGGGTGGCGCGGGCTGGTCTGCTCGGCGTAGAACAGCGCGGCCTGGTTCTGCGTGTCGGTCAGTGACCAGGCGATATGGGAGTTGTGCCCGATGAGGACGCCGGGGACGCCGGGCACGGTGACGCCGCTGACGGCCAGGCCCGGCGCCGACAGCGCCGCCTCGTACCAGATGGAGGGCAGGGTCTGCGGCAGGTGAGGGTCGCCCGCGAGCATGGCGCCGGCGCCGCCGGGCCCCCGGCCACCGCGGGCCCGTTCGCCGCCCACGCGTTGCTGTCCGGTTCGCGGTGGACCAGCCCGGCCGGCAGCCGGCTGAGCTGGGCGAGCAGCGTCCCGGCCGCCGTGGCCACGGCCGTTGATTGAGCCGAACGAGACGCGGCCAGGCGGGCGGCACCCGGCGCGGCGCCTGCGGCGCTCTGGGTGGCGTCCGCCGCCGCCCCCGCGCCGGCCGTTCCCGCCGTGCTGGCCGCGTCCGGCGAGATGGGGGTCAGGCCGAGGTCACGATAGGGACCAGGGTCATAGGGATTTTGCGCGTTCGGTGGATCGATCGGGAACCACGCCATCGTTCGGCTGATTCCGAGTGATTTTTCCAGCAGCGAATAGTCCAGCGGAGTGGTCGTGAAGTCGAGTTGCTGGGTCAGGACGCCCTGGATGACCAGGGAGTCCACCGGCGTCCACGGGGCCGGGTAGACGCGGGCCATCGAGAACACCGCAGGCCAGTCGCCCGCCGCGCGGACCTGCGCGATGTCGTCGTTCACGCCCTGGGTGTAGGCCAGAACCGCCTGGCCGGCCGGGCTGGACCGGGGGGTCTGCGCCCACTCCTCCCGGGCCGTGCGGAGCAGCCCGAGCCGCAGCTCGAACTCGTCCGAGGCCAGCTCGGACGGGCCCGCGAGCTGCGCGAGGCGGCCCTCGCCCAGGCGGCGCTCCTCGTCCATCTCCGCGAGCCGGAACCGGGCGTGCACGTACCCCAGGGCGAGGAAGACGTCGTGCTGACTCGACGCCCGGATCGACGGGACGCCCTGCGCGCTGTAGGTGACCGAGACCGGATGCTCCAGCCCGGGCACGTCCAGCGAGCCCGAACTGGGCAGCTGCCCGCCCGCGGCGGACGTCCACGCGCCCCGCCCGGCGTCCAGCACCGGCCCCAGCGGCGGGATGGTGCCGAACCCCGCCGCCAGGACCCACAGCAGCACCGCCGACACCCCCGCCGCCCCGGCCACATTGAGCACCCGGCGGCCTCGCCGAGACCGCCGCCCAAACCGCATCCGACCCCTAACCGTGCCAGGGGAGGCCGCCGGTCCTTCCAGGGGCGGGCCTCCTCGATCTGCGCCGAGAGCGAGATCAGCCGGCCTTCCTCGCCGATCCGCCCGGCCAGCATGACACCGATCGGCAGCCCGTCGGCATTCCAGTGCATCGGCAGGCTCACGGCCGGCTGCCCGGACAGGTTATAGGCGGCCGTGAACGGGGTGAAAAGCTTCTGCCGCTCGAAGTTCTCGGCCGGGTCGACCTCGGTGAAGTACCCGACCGGCGCGGGCGGCGAGGCCAGGGTCGGCGAGAGGATCGCGTCGTAGGCGTTCATCGCGGTCAGCGCCGGCCGCATCACCGCCTGCAGGTACGCCTGGGCGAAGACCAGGTCCCCGGCGTTGACCGCAAAGCCGCGCTGGCGCATGTACCGGGTGAACGGCAGCAGCCTCTCCTCCCGGGCCGGGTCGACCGGCGCGAGCGTCGCGTGGGCGTACCAGAGCGTCTCGAAGTAGGGCACCACGTCCGGCCCGACCGGCAGTGGCGATGTCCTCCACCTCATGGCCGAGCTCCCGGAGCAGGGTGGTGGCCCTCTCGTAGGCCCCGACACAGTCCGGATGGATCATGGCGCCCTCGACCGCGGGCGTGATCGTGCGGCCGATCCTGAGCCGGCCCGGGTCGCGGCGCGCGTAGCCGAGGAATGTCTCCCCGGCCGGGCAGCGGCGGCAGCGTGTACATGTCGCCCGGGTAGTTGCCGGACATCACGTCCAGGAGCAGGGCGGCGTCGGCCACGGTCCGGGCGATCGGGCCGTTGACGGCCAGCCCGAACAGGTCCGGCACGATCGGCCCTTCGGAGACCCGGCCGCGGGACGGCTTGATCCCGACCAGCCCGCAGACGCTCGCCGGGATGCGGATGGACCCGCCGCCGTCGCTGCCCTGCGCGGCCGGGGCGAGCCCGGCGGCCACGGCCGCGGCGGCGCCGCCGCTCGATCCGCCGGCCGAACGCGAAAGGTCCCACGGCGTACGGGCGGGCGGCCCGATCGCGGTCTCGGTGTAGCACGGAAGCCCGAATTCGGGGGTGGCGGTCTTGCCGGTGATGACCGCCCCCGCCGCCCTGATCGCCGCGACCACGTAATCGTCTCCGGCGGGCACATAGTCCTCATAGACTGCGGAGCCGAAGGTCTGGCGGACACCCGCGACCATGTTGAGGTCCTTGATCGGGATGGGAACGCCGAGTAGCGGCGGAAGCGCGGACCGCTCAGCGCCGCCCGCGATGGCCTTTTCCGCGGCGCTTGCCTGCTCTTCCGCCAGCTCCGCCGTGACCGTGTAAAAGGCGCCCACCTGGGGGTTTAGTTGCTCAGTGCGACGCAGATAATGATTTGTGACCTCGACGGGAGAAACCTGGCGGTCTCGGATGGCAGTGGCCAGCTCGATCAGCGTGAGCTCGTGAATCTGGGGCATGTTACCAAATAGTAGACCGGACGAGCCGGGCGGTGCGTAAATGGTTTCGTGCGACGCTGCGTTGCCAACTGCGCCTACCAGGCGACAAATGCCTCAGACAGTGCCGACTATACGATTCGCCTTTCCTCAGTTACGCTGAGCTTGTGGAACAGATGACTTGGCTCAAGAGAAAAAGCCACAGGTCATCGGCCCCGCCGAACGGGCAGGGGCGGGACGGCGCGCGCCCTCCACATCCGGCTGCCGCGGTGCCGCACGCCGGCCCAGCCGTGGTGAGCCAGGACGCCGGTGAGGCCTCCGACGGCACGTGCTTCTGATCCGGCCTCTGACCCGGCTGGGGCGCGTGACCAAGCGTCTGAGACCGGCGCCGTCGTGCCCGGTCCCTGGCCCGGCACGGAGGACCGGTCAGCCGGGCCCGCGGACGCGGCACCGGCCCCCGACCCCGCCGCCCCGGACCCCGGTGTGCCCAGCTACGGGCCGCTCAGCGCCGGCCCGCCGCCGGACGGTGACCGGCCGATCTGGGCGCCCCGGCCGCCTCATCCGCCCCGCCAAGCCGACGAGAGCGCCGCGGAGCGCCGCCGCCGCGCCTGGTCCGGGCCCCAGACGGCCCGCAAGCCCCGCCGTGGCGGGCCCAGCGGCCCGGACGACGCCGCGACCCGGCCCGACGGAACCGCCCCGCTGTACGTTCCCGGCCAGAGTCCCGGGCCCGAGGGCCCCGGGTCCCGGATGGCCCAGCGTCTGATGGCCCGGAGCCTTCGCCAACCGGGCCCGCCCGCTTCGCGCGCCGGCTCCGGCTCTCCGATCTGGCCGCCGACTCCCGGATGCGGATCTGGAAACGCCGCGTGCTCATCGCGATCGTCGCCGGCCTGGTCTTCACGTTCATCTTCACCTGGCGGACTGGCCTGACCGCCGCGGTCCTCGCCGCCATCGCCGACGCCGTGTACCGGTCGAGGACGACCGCGTCGATCCCGCCCGGCGTCCACCTGACCGGCGCGCAGAAGCACACCCAGCGCCAGCTGGCCCACATGGAACGGGCCGGCTACCGGGCCCTGCACTCCCGCCCCATCCCGGGCAGCCGGGAGTTCATCGACCACTTCGTGGTCGGGCCGACGGGCGTGTACGCGATCGACTCGGAGTCCTGGGACAAGCGGCTTCCCGTCCGGACGAAGAATGCCCGGCAGCTCTGGCATGGGCCGTTCAGCAAGAAGGACCGGCTGGAGCACGCCCGGTGGGAGGCGAAGCAGGCCAGCGACCGGCTCTCCGCCGAGCTCGGCACCCCGATCTACGTCCGGCCCGCGATGGCCGTCTACGGCCCGCAGATCCCGTGGACGATCGCGACGATCAGGGACGTCGACGTGTTCAGCGGCGGACGGCTGCGCAAGTACCTCCGGCGCAACGCCGGGATGAAGGACCGGCCCAAGCTCGGGGCGGCCGAGATCGAGCAGATCTACGCGGCGGCCGCCCGCGTGCTGCCGCTCAGCGGAGCCTCCCGCCGTACTCCGGTAGGCTGATCAAGGCCGGGTAAACGGCCTTCCTTACGTTCCTCGAGCAGAAATTCCGAGAGGACCGGTCATGCCACCGCTTCGGTCTCGCACTGTCACGCACGGCAGGAACATGGCAGGGGCTCGCGCCCTGCTGCGCGCCACGGGTGTCGCCCGTGAGGACATCGGCCGGCCGATCGTCGCGGTAGCCAACAGCTTCACCGAGTTCGTCCCGGGCCACGTGCACCTGCGCGAGGTCGGCCAGGTGGTCTCGCAGGCGGTCAAGGCGGCGGGGGCCATCCCCCGCGAGTTCAACACGATCGCCGTGGACGACGGCATCGCCATGGGCCACGGCGGGATGCTGTACTCGCTGCCCAGCCGGGAACTGATCGCCGACTCGGTCGAGTACATGGTGAACGCGCACTGCGCGGACGCCCTCATCTGCATCTCCAACTGCGACAAGATCACGCCCGGCATGCTGATCGCGGCGATGCGGCTGAACATCCCGACCGTGTTCGTCTCGGGCGGCCCGATGGAAGCGGGCCGGCCGGCCGGCACCGTGGTCGGCCAGACGG
Organism: uncultured Actinomycetes bacterium; assembly: GCA_963718475.1. Classification (GTDB taxonomy): domain Bacteria; phylum Actinomycetota; class Actinomycetes; order Streptosporangiales; family Streptosporangiaceae; genus CAVQZM01. Next base: position 26,409 of record CAVQZM010000065.1, read on the forward strand.
GCGTGCGCACGCTCGACCTCATCGATCCCATGGTCGCGTCGGCGGATCCGTCGGTCTCCGACGCCGATCTGCTCGAGATGGAGGAGTCCGCCTGCCCGACGTGCGGCTCCTGCTCGGGCATGTTCACCGCCAACTCGATGAACTGCCTGACCGAGGCGATCGGCCTCTCGCTGCCCGGCAACGGCACGACGCTGGCCACGCACGCGGCGCGGCGCGGCCTGTTCGAGCGGGCCGGCGAGGCGATCGTCGCCGTGGCCCGCCAGTACTACGAAGAGGATGACGAGTCGGTGCTGCCCCGGGCGATCGCGAACCGCGACGCGTTCGAGAACGCGATGGCGCTCGACGTCGCGATGGGGGGATCGACCAACACGATCCTGCACCTGCTGGCCGCCGCGCACGAGGGCGGAGTGGACTTCGGCCTCAAGGAGATCGACGAGCTGTCGCGCCGCGTGCCGTGCCTGTGCAAGGTGGCGCCGAGCAGCAACTACCACGTGGAGGACGTGCACCGGGCGGGCGGCATCCCGGCCATCCTCGGTGAGCTGGACCGGGCCGGCCTGCTCAACACCAGCGTGCGCACGGTCCACAGCGACTCGCTGCGCGACTTCCTCGACGCGTGGGACCTGCGATCGGATTCGGTCCGCGACGAGGCGGCCGAGCTGTATCACGCGGCACCCGGCGGGGTCCGCACCACCAAGCCATACTCCCAGTCGGCCAGCTGGGCCACCCTGGACCTGGACCGGGAGGCCGGCTGCATCCGGGACGTCGCGCACGCCTACTCCGCCGACGGCGGCCTGGCCGTGCTCTACGGCAACCTGGCCCCCGAGGGCGCGATCGTGAAGACGGCCGGGGTGCCCGAGGAACTGCTCTCGCTTCGACGGCCCGGCCCGGGTGTTCGAAAGCCAGGAAGACGCGGTGGACGGCATCCTCAACGGGGCGGTCAGCGCGGGCGACGTGGTGGTGATCCGCTACGAGGGCCCGCGGGGCGGCCCGGGCATGCAGGAGATGCTGTACCCGACCAGCTTCCTGAAGGGGAAGGGCCTGGGCCGGGAGCTGCGCCCTGATCACGGACGGGCGGTTCTCCGGCGGGACGTCCGGGCTGTCGATCTGCCACATGGCGCCGGAGGCGGCCGCGGGCGGGGTGATCGCGCTGGTCGAGGACGGCGACCGGATCACGATCGACATTCCTCGCCGCGACCTGACGCTGGAGGTCCCCGACTCCGAGCTCGCCGCGCGCCGCGAGGGGGTGCTCGCCCGGCTCCTCCGCTACCGGCCCGCCCAGCGGGACCGGCCGGTCAGTGCGGCGCTCCAGGCTTACGCGGCGATGGCGACCTCCGCGTCGGCCGGTGCGGCCCGCGACATCAGCCTGATCGCCGACCGGCCTGCTGGGCCCGCGGAGGACCCGAAGGGCCGGTGAGCGCCCAGGATTTCGTCCGCGCCGCCCGCGCGTCCGACGCCACGGGCCTGGCCCGCGTCCAGGTCGAGTGCTGGCGCCGCGGCTACGCGGGGATCATCCCGGATGCGGTCCTCGCCGAGCTGACCAGCGACGAGGCCGAGGCGCAGTGGCGTGAGCGCTGGGAGGAGGCCATCACCAAACCGCCGACGAGCAGGCACCGCGTCCTGGTCGCCGTGGCCGAGCCGGAACCGGGTCAGGCGGACTCGCCGGACGCGGCCCGGGAGGAGAGCGGCCCGGCCGGACGTCCGGCCCGGGTGATCGCCGGATTCGCCTCGGCGGGCCCGACCGGCGACGCCGACCAATGGCCGGCCACCGACGCGGAGCTGTTCGAGCTGCGGATCGCGCCCGGATTCACCGGACAGGGCCACGGCAGCAGGCTGCTCAACGCGGTCGCCGACACCCTCGCCGATGACCGCTTTACCCGCGTGTCGGCCTGGGTGCTGGAGGCCGACACGGCCATGCACAGCTTCCTCGAATCCACCGGATGGGCCCCCGACGGCGCGCGGAGCGAGCTGGACATGGGCGTCCGCGTCCCGATCCTGCGCCTGCACGCGTCGCTCGGCCCCCCGCCCGGCTGACCCTTCCCCGCCGTCCATCTCATCTCACCCGCCCGGCGCATCCGGGCGGAGCACACAAGGAGCGGAATTGGCTCAGCCGCGAGACTGGCTGGCGGGTACCCGGCCCCGGACGTTGCCGGCCGCGGTCGTCCCGGTGATCATCGGCACCGGCGTCGCGGCCGGCTACGGCAAGTTCTCCGCCTGGCGCGCCGCGCTCGCGCTCGTCGTGGCCCTCGCCCTTCAGATCGGCGTGAACTTCGCCAACGACTACAGCGACGGCATACGCGGCTCGGACGAGCAACGGGTCGGGCCGACCCGGCTGGTCGCCGCGGGGCTGGCACCGGCCCGCCAGGTCCTGGTCGCGGCGTTCGCCTGCTTCTTCTGCGCCTGCGTGGCCGGCCTGATCCTCGCGATCTTCACCTCCTGGTGGCTGATCGTGGTCGGGGCGGCCGCCGTCGCCGCCGCGTGGTTCTACACGGGCGGCCACCACCCGTACGGCTACCGGGCCCTGGGCGAGGTGGCCGTCTTCGCATTCTTCGGGCTGGCCGCGGTGGCCGGCACGGCCTACGTGCAGATGTCGGCCCTGAGCTGGCTCGGCCTGGTCGCGGCGATCCCGGCCGGGCTGCTGTCCTGCGCCCTGCTGATGATCAACAACCTGCGGGACATCGGTTCCGACGCCGACGTGGGCAAGCGCACGCTCGCGGTGGTTCTGGGCGACGCGCGCAGCCGGGCGGCCTACGTGGCGTGCCTCCTGGTTCCGTTCGCCGTCGCGCTGGCCATCACCCCGGCGCGTCCCCTGGCCGCCCTGACCGCTGGCCGCGCTGCCCCTGGCGCTCGGCCCGGTCCGGGCGGTCCGTTCCGGCGCGGCCGGCCCCGCCCTCATCCGGGCCCTGGGCCAGACCGGCCGCCTGCAATTGGCGTTCGGCGCCGCCCTGACCATCGGCCTGGCGATCCGCTTCTGATCTGCCTCCGCCCCACCGCCCCGCCGGCGGCGTGCTTACCGAATTCTGAACTGTGCCCCGTTTGCGACCTGGGCGGGAATGCCCGCGTTAGGCTGCCGGGACAGGGCCCTGGTAATGACGATCCAGGAGTGACGAGCGACAACGACGACCAGGAGGTTGTTCGGTGCGTCCGCACGACAGCTCGCGTTCTGGCTCCGGCGATGACAAGGCAGCGTTCCTGCGGGACATGCGGGCCCTCCGCGACGAGGCCGGTCTGGACCACGGCGACCTAGCGGCGCGCGCGCACTACCCCGAGGACACGGTGCGTGCCGCCGAAAGCGGCCCGGCGCTGCCCACCCTTCCGGTCCTCGAGGCGTACGTCCGCGGCTGCGGAGCCGACCCGGCCGCCTGGGAAGATCGCTGGCGCCGGCTCATGCCGGGGGCCACGGCCACCGATGGCTTGCCGGTCAGGGACACCACGGCAGGCGCGCCGATCTCCCCGCCGGTCGCGCTCGCGCCGGCCGCCCAGGCCGCCCCGGCCCCCCTCCCCCGATCGGTGCCCGCGCGCCTGGTGCCGCGATCCGAGGCGGTCGCCGCCACCACCGTGACGGCCCGGCCGCGTCCCGGGGGTCGCCTGCCGGGCCGGCGGCGGGCGGCCGCCTTGCTCGTGGCGGCCGCGGCCGTCGTCACCGGCGGAGCGCTGGCGCTCGCGCTGCCGGGCACACCTGCGGCTCACCGCGGACGGCCGTCGGCCGCGCCACGGGCCTCCGGGCCACCGGTCTCCGCACCGGGAGCCGTTGGACCGACGCGGACCGCGCCGCCCAGCCCGCATCGGACAGGTTCGGCCGGACCGGCCCGGGCCGCCGCGCCGCATCCGGTACCGAGCTCGCCACCGGCCCGGAGCGGCACGTCTCTCACCGGCAGCACGAACCCGCCCCAGGTCGCGGGCGTCGGGTGCCCGGACAATCAGGGTGACGGCTTCAGCCTGGCCGGCGGTCCGCCCGGGCCGGGCTGGACCGACACGGGCGGCGGCTGGACCGGCAACGGCTGCGACGGCGGCGCCGTCTGGACCCACGCCACCCCCGGCGGCCCCGGCACCGCCAACTCCTTCACGTGGAACTTCAGCCCGGCAGCGAGCGCGTCGCACTGCACGCTCGCCGTCTTCGTACCGGCCGAGAACGCAACCGGCCTCGCCGTCTACACCGTTTACACCGCTGGCTCCAGCGAAGGAACGGTCTCCGTCGACCAGGCCGCGAACGCCGGCCAGTGGGTCACGCTCGGCAGCTACCCGGTTTCCGGCGCCCCGCTATTCATCCAGCTGACGGCGGCCGCCCCCGTTCCGGGCCCGCCCGGGCAAGGCGGGGCGGGCGGACCGGGTCACGGTCCCGGCCACAACTCCGCCATCGCTGCCTCCGCCGCGAGCGCCGCCTGCTCCTAGGCCAGGGCGCGGCGAAACGCCGACGGTCACTGAGATTTCCCTCTCGTACGACGGCCGCGGAAACGCCCTCGGAGCTAGAAAAGCCGCAAACCAGACAGAGCTACATACCCAACGTATTCACTCAGATGCGAATTGTAATGATTGTGTCGTCGGGGTGTATTCAGCGGGTTTATGCTGCCAACGACGGGTGAGCACGATGCCAGACGAGACTTCTCGGTAGCGGGATCTGGAGGGCCCTATGGCGCGTCCTCGCAACGCCTCGTTCGCCGGAGGCGGCGACGACGTCAAGGCGTTCTTGCGTGACCTTCGTGACCTGCGGGGCCAGGCCGGCCTGAAACACGGCGAGCTGGCCCGGCGGGCGCACTTCCCCGAGGACACGCTCAAGTCGGCTGAACGCGGGCCCGACCTGCCCGCCCTGCCCATCCTCGAGGCGTACGTCCGCGGCTGCGGCGCCAGCCCGGCCGAGTGGGAAGACCGCTGGCGCCGGCTCACGACCGGAGCCGCGCTCGAGCTGAGCCTTCCCGCCCGTGAACCGTCGGCCGTGCGGCGCCCGGGCGGTGTCACCGGGCCCGCTGGCCCTCCGGCCGGGGCCGCTCCGCTGGCCGCGCCGGCCGCCGTTCCCGGGCCCCGAATCGCCGATCAGGAGCTGGCCAGCCGCGTCGTCGCCGGCCTCGAGGCCCATTCCGTAGCCACCGGCCCGGCCCAGCCCCTGACAGCGGGCCCCGCCCAGCCCCCGGCCTACCGGCCATTCGTGCCGCAGGCCCCGATGGGAGCGCCAGCGGACAGGCTCCCCGCCGCCAGCACAGGCTCCCCGGCCAGCACAGGCTCAGCCGACGACGGCGGACGCTCGGCCCGGCCGAATCAGCCGTTCAGGCGCCGGCCTCCGCACGACGGCACGGGCGTCTGCGGCGGACCCGGACGATCATCGTTCTGCTGGCGGCCACCATCCTGGTCGCCGCGGCGGCCGTGTGGCTCGCCCTGCCGAGCGCCTAGTCCGTGGTTTCTGTGTTTCCGTTCGGCGGGGTCACGTTCCCATTGGGCGGTAGCGCCGCGCTGCCGGTCGCCACGGCGTCGGGCGCGGGCATCGCGGCGGGCATCGCGGCGGCGGGCATCGCGGCCGCGAGGGCGGCGCTGACCGCGTCGGCTGCGGTCGCCGGTAGCCCGGCCCGTTCCGGCCCATCGCCCACGCCGGCCGGGGCGCTCTGCGTGATCGCCGGGTTCGCGGTCCCGTCGGCGGTCCCGGCCTCGTCCGAGCCCCCGCCGCGGCTGCCGTCAAAGGCCGACGTGACGGCCTTGAGCGCGGACGTGACCTCACTCGGGATGACCCAGAACGTGCTGCCCGGGCCCTGGGCGAGCTGCGGAAGCATCTGCAGGTACTGGTAGGCGAGCAACTTCGGGTCCGGATCGTTGCGGTGGACGGCCTGGAACACCGTTCCGATCGCCTGCGCCTGCCCCTCCGAACGCAGGATCGCGGACTGCTTCTCTCCTTCCGCGGTCAGGATGTTGCCCTGCTTCTCACCCTCGGCGGTGAGGATCTTGGCCTGCTTGACGCCCTCGGCAGTCAGGATCGCGGCCCGCTTCTCGCGCTCGGCCCGCATCTGCTTCTCCATCGCGTCCACCACGCTCTTCGGCGGATCGATCGCCTTGATCTCCACGCGGGTGACCCGGATACCCCACTTGCCGGACGCGTCGTCGAGCACGCCGCGCAGCATGTTGTTGATCCGGTCCCGCGAGGTGAGCGTGTCCTCCAGGTCCATGGACCCGATCACGCTGCGCAGCATGGTCGCGGTGAGCTGCTCGATGGCCTGGATGTAGTCGACGATCTCGTAGTCGGCCGCGCGCGGGTCGGTGACCTGGAAGAACAGCACGGTGTCGATGAGCACCACCAGGTTGTCCTCGGTGATCACCGGCGCGCCCTTGAACGAGACGACCTGTTCGCGGAGGTCGATCTCCTTCTTGACCCGGTCGATGAACGGGATGACGAAGTTCATCCCGGGCTCCAGGGTCTTGCGGTACCGGCCGAGACGCTCCACGTTCCGGGCCCGGGCCTGCGGTATCACGCGCACCGAACGGAGCACCACCATGATCAGCAGCAGGGCGACGACCAAGCCGATAAGGAGTTCAGCGAGTGCCATGATCACTCCCGTGGATAGACGAGGGCCGAAGCGCCCTCGATCTGGATGACATCGACGGTCTTCCCCGCCGGGATCACGAGGGTCTCGTCGTAGCAGCGCGCCGACCACTCCTCGCCGCCGATACGGACCCGCCCGTCGTGGCCGCTGACTTCCCGCAGCACCACGGCGCTGCGGCCGACGAGCGCGGCCGTCCCCGTGCGCAACGCCGGTGACTGCTTGAGGTGGCGCACGGCGATCGGCCGGACCAGCCCGAGTCCGGCGCCGGCCACGACCACGAACGTGAGGATCTGGAACGGCACCGGAACGCCGAAGGCCCCGACGACGGCCGCGGCCCCGGCCGCCGCCGCGAGCAGGCCAAGAGTGAGGGTCACGGTCAGAAGCTCGGCGACGCCGAGCACGGCGGCCAAGATCAGCCAGATGATCCAGGGCGCCATGGCCGCTCCGCAAAGCTCGCAGCGACGGACGGCGGCGCCGGTCTGGGCCGCCGTCCTGGGCGCAGGATTGGTCCCCGCGCCCTACTTCGAGAGTAACCCCGCCGGCCCTCGTCCGCACCGGGCAGAAAGCCGGTGCCCCGGGCGTCCGCGGCACCGTTCGCCCTACAGTCGTGAGGTGGACGCACGCACCGCCCGGACCTGGCCACCTCGGCCGATGGCCGCAGTAGCCGCGGGCCTGGCCGCCGTCATGCTGACGGCCGCCTCCTGCTCGGTCCACGGATCCGGGAAGCACACCACAGCCAAGCCACGGGCCGCGGCGCGGGCCGATCGCGGCTCACCGGGCCTCGCGCTCGAGGTGACCCCGGCTCCCTACCAGCTTCCCGCGGCCATCTCCCGCGAGAACGTGCTGGCCGACGGCTCCGGGCTCCTCATCCTCGGCGGGCTGGCCTCGCCGTCCACATCCACCGACGCCGTAACCGCCCTCGATCCCGTCACGGGAGCCACGCACGCCGCCGCCCGGCTGGCCGCCGCGACCCACGACGCGGCGGGCACCATGCTCGGCGGGCGGCCCTTTGTCTTCGGCGGCGGCTCGGCCACCAGCGTGGCCACGGTCCAGGCCGTCACCCCCGGCCACGTCGCGGCGGTCGCGGCCCACCTGCCAACCGTTCGTTCGGACTTCAGCGGCGTCACGGTGGGGTCCGTCGCCTACCTGGCCGGGGGCTACGACGGCACCACCGACAGCCCGTCCGTGCTCGCCACCAGCGACGGGCAGCACTTCCGGACGGCGGCCCGGCTGCCCGTTCCGGTCAGGTACGCGGCGGTCGCGGCGGTCGGCGGCCAGATCTGGGTGTTCGGTGGCGAGACCGCGAACGGCCCGACCAGCGCCGTCCAGCGCATCGATCCCGGAACGGGCCGAGCGTCGGTCGTCGGCCATCTGCCGCAGCCGGTGCAAGGGGCCAGCGCCGTCACGCTGGACGGCCAGGTCTACGTGGCGGGCGGCCAGGTCACGGCGGGCCCCGGGGGTGGTGCGTCGGCTCCCCTGACGACCAGCGGTTCGGTGCTGATCCTCGACCCCGGCACCGGCCGCCTGACCCAGCCGGCCAGCTTCCGGTGCCCGTCGCCTACGCGGGCGCGGCCGTTGCCGGGGGCCCGGTGGCCAGGGGCACCGCGGCCGGGGGCACGGCCTACCTGATCGGCGGTAACGACGGGCACCGGGACGTTCCGGCGGTCACCACCCTGCGCCTGGTGGCCGCCACCTCGTCGGTGACCCCGGCCTCCGCCGCCAGCGCGCCCTGGCTGGCGCCCGCGAGCGGGCCCGGTCATGTCGGGGCCGCTGGACCCGTCCGCGCTGCCCGCCGACGTGCTGATCGCCGACCACCGGAACAACCGGCTGGTCATCGTCGACCCGCTGGGCCGCATCCGGTGGGTGTTCCCGCGACCCGGCGACCTGGCGGCCGGCCAGACTTTCCTGGTTCCTGACGACGCGTTCTTCTCACCCGACGGGAAGTACATCGTCGCCACCCAGGAAGACAACTTCGTCATCAGCGTGATCGACGTCGCCACCAGCAAGATCGTCTACCGCTACGGCGTCCCGGGGCGGCCCGGGTCCGGGCCGAACCTGCTGGACAACCCCGACGACGCCATGCTCACCCCGGCCGGGAAGATCGTCACCGCCGACATCAAGAACTGCCGGATCGTCCTGATCGCGCCGCCCGCGCATTCCGTCCTGCGGGTCATCGGCCAGACGAGGCAGGACTGCCTGCACGACCCGCCGCACAGATTCGGCAGCCCGAACGGCGCCTTTCCTCTCGCCGATGGCAACTACCTGGTCACGGAGATCAACGGGGACTGGGCCAGCGAGATGTCGCTCAGCGGCCACGTCGCCTGGTCCGCGAACCCGCCCGGCGTCGCCTACCCGTCCGACACCAACGAGGTCTACCCGGGGCGCTACCTCACCGCCGATTACGCCGATCCGGGCCAGGTCGTCGAGTTCAACGCCCAGGGACGGCTTCTGTGGCGGCTCGGCGGATTCAGCAAGCCGTCACTGGCGCTGCCGCTGCCCAACGGGGACATCCTGCTGAACGACGACTTCAATCACCGGGTCGTGGTCGTGGACCCCCGCACGAACCGGGTCGTCTGGCAGTACGGTCACACCGGGATTGCCGGGCAGGCGCCCGGGTACCTGAACGACCCGGACGGCGTCGACCTCGTGCCGCCGGACTCGCTGCTCGTCACGCACGCCAGGACCATGGGAGAGCCATAGGCGCCGCGCCATCGCGGGCGGCGGCCGCCGGACGTTAACCTCGCAAAACGTCGTAAAGGTTGCGAGATTGGGCAAAAGGTATAATATACCTTCCGCGCTGATTAGGCATTGTGAGCGCCCTAGACTTTTAACAGCATGAATTGCCGCTGGGAGCGGGCGCGTCTGAGTCGGAGTCTCCAGGAGGTGCCCGGTGGAACATGGTGACGCCGAACCGGACCGCGAGCGGTACGGGGTAAACGGCCGTCCCGTGTACCACCGGAATGGCCGCCCGTCGTATGACTATGACGAGGCGCCGCAGCCGCCGGACGACTGGCCCGGCCCGCGCCCCCACGGGAGGCCGGTCCCCCCACCGGAGGGCGCCGCCCCGCCGCCGGGCCGCCGCCCGGAACGTTTCTACCGCAACGGCAGGCCGGTTCCCCCACCGGATGGCCGGGCCGCTCCGCGCCGCCCGGAGTGGCCCGACCAGCCAGCCAGCCCGGCCAGCCCGGCCAGCCCGGCCCGCCCAATCCGCAGGGACGTCCGGGGCCCGGCGACTACCGGGACCCGTATCAGGGCTCGTACCAGGGCAGGTATCCAGGCCCGAGGCCCGCTCGCCAGCCGAACCCGGGTGCCACCGGCTATCCGGCCGGACGGCAGGCTCCTCCCGGTCAGCCTCGGCCGGCGCCGGCGCCCGTACGGGCCGCCGGACGGTTACGCGGGCCCGAGGCCCGGCCGGCCCGCCGCGCCCGGTCCCGCCCCGTATCCCCCGGACCGGCCGGTCCCGCCCCGGGGACGGCCCATGCCCTCGTCCGGCCGGGCGATGCCGCCGCCCGGAGCCCGCCCCGGCCCGCCGGGCGGACGGCCCATGCCACAGGGCGGGCGGCCTGTGCCCCCGCCGGCCCGGCCTGGACCCGGCGGACGACCGTGGCCGGCCCCCAGTCGGCCGATCCCATCGTCCGGCCGCCCCATCACGCCGGCCGACCGCCCGATCTCGCCCGCCGAGCGGTCCATGCCTCCGTCGGCGCGTCCCCGGCCTGCTACCAGCCGGCCGCTGCCTCCCCGCCCGGTACCGCAGCCCGCGTCGCGGTCAGGCGTGATCTATCCGCCCCGCCCGGATGTGCGGCCCGGGCCGCCCCCGGGCGGGCACCCAGCGGCATCACAGCCGCCGGCATCACCAGCCCCCGGCATCGCAGCCGGCCGTGTCGCAGCCGGCGGACGGGCCGTCGAAGCCCGGAACCGCCCTGGTGTTGCGGAACGAGGCGGCGGCCAGCCGCACCCCAGCCAGCCGGACCCCAGCCACCCCGGCGGCGGCGCTGGAAGAGTTCGCGAAGGATCTCCGTGAGCTGCGTTCCAAGGCCGGGCTCGGCTACCCGGAGATCGAAGAGCTGTCGCACTACACGATGAAGACGCTCGCCTCGGCCGCGGGCGGCATGAAGCTGCCGACCCTGCCGGTGACGGCCGCCTACGTCCGGGCCTGCGGCGGCAACGTCGCCGAATGGGAAGACCGCTGGCACGATGTCGCCGCGCTGGTCGAGCCGGCCGGTGACCGTCCCGAGTCTCAGCCGGAACGAGCACACGCCGCCCCCGCGGAGGGCGCGCCGGACGGGCCAGGCGGAGCGAGAGGCGGCGAGCCGGGCGACGGCCCGCGGCGGAGCGCGCCTCCGCAGGAAGCCCCGCCCCGGACGTCACCGGGACCGGCCTCACAGGGACCGCCGGCCCGCGGCCCGGAGCAGGTCTACGTGATCACGTCCGCCGCACCCAAGCGCCCGTACCGCTGAGGCCGGGCCGCTGAGGCCGGGCCGCTGAGGCCGGGCCGCTGAGGCCGGGCCGGTTCCGGGACCGGCCGGTTATGCTGCGGCGGTGGATGTCACGTCGCTGGGCTACCGGACCGACCTGATGATCCGGGTCATGGAGGGCAGCGAGGTCGCTGACCACCGTGACCACGTCGTGGTCCGCAGCCCGGCCAGCCCGGCCTTCTGGTGGGGCAACTTCATCCTCCTGGCCGCCCCGCCGCCGCCGCGGGAGACCGCGAGGTGGCTGGCCAGGTTCGCCGAGGAATTTCCCGCCGCGGATCACGTCGCGCTGGGCATCGACGCCACCGAACCCCACGCGGCTGACCGTTCGGGTCTGCTCGAGGCCGGTCTGCGCGTCGAACGGACCACGGTCATGACCGCCTCCCGGGTCCACGAGCCGCCCCGGCCCAACCACGACGCGCAGTACCGGCCGCTGGCCGGGGACGAGGACTGGCAGCGCTCCCTCGAACTCCGGCTGGCCACCGACGAGGGCGGGGAGCCGGCCGCCACCCGCGCGTTCTATGAGCAGCGGACCGCCGACGCGCGACGGCTGGCCGAGAACGGCCACGGCGCGTGGTTCGGGGCGTTCGCCGGGGGCCAGCTCGTCGCCCAGCTCGGCGTGTTCTCCGACGGCAGCGGCGTCGCCCGCTACCAGAACGTCGAGACGCATCCGCAGTGGCGCCGCAAGGGGCTGGCCGGGACGCTGGTCTGGCGGGCCGGCCGTTACGCCGCCGATCAGCTCGGCGCTCACACCCTCGTCATCGTCGCGGACCCGCGCGGCGAGGCGATACGCGTCTACCGCTCCGCCGGATTCACCGAGGCCGAGACGCAGATCGCCTTCGAGCGGCCGTCGCCCGCGACGTCGTGAGCGGTCCCGTCGTTACAGGTCGGCGTGGCCGGCCACGCAGGTGACCGTGCCGCCCCCGACCCAGATCGTGCCGTCCGGGTCACGGGAGATGTGCACCCGCCCCCGGCGGCCGAGCGCCGTGCCCTGGCTGGCCACGTACGGGCGCGGTGGCCCGCCCGGTGTCCAGCAGCCAGCCGGCCAGCGAGGCGTTGAGGCTGCCGGTCACGGGGTCCTCGCCGACGCCGCCCAGTTTGGGGGTGAACGCGCGCACCTCGAAGGCTTCCGGCGACCCGGCCGGATAGGGCCCGGCCACGCCCACGTCGATGTCCACCTCGCCCGGGCGAAGGGCCAGCACCGCGTCCGCGCTGTCCAGCAGGACCGCGACCCAGCCCGGGCCGTTGTCGGCCCACTGCGCGTCGACAATGTCGTCGCGGCCGATGCGGAGGATGGACGCGATCCGGCCGATCAGTTCGGGTTCCACGGGCCCCGAGCGAATCAGGGGCGGCGCCGCGAACGCCAGCCCGCTGTCCGGTCCGCCGCAGTCCGACGAGACCGGCCTCGCATTGCTGAACCACCAGGTCCGGCCGCCGGGCTTCGCCGCCGCTGGAAAGCCACGCGTGGCACGTACCGAGCGTCGGATGCCCGGCGAACGGCAGCTCATTGCTGGGCGTGAAGATCCGCACGCGGTAATCGGCGCTGCCGGCTTCCGGCGGGAGCACGAACGTCGTCTCCGAGAGGTTCGTCCAGCGCGCGAAACGCTGCATCTCCTCCGTCGTCAGGCCCTTGGCGTCGAGCACGACCGCTACGGGGTTGCCGAGATAGGGCTCGGTGGTAAAGACATCAACCTGGCAGAACGAGCGCTGCATGACACCCGAGTCTGCCACGCGCCGTCCCCCGCCGAGGAGACGGATTCCTGCCCGATGCCGCCGAATTCCTGCCGGTGCGGGGACTGTCACCACGTCCTCGTTCGGCACGGTGCTGGCCCGGGGGACGACCCCCCGAACCCCCGATACGGACCTCCGGTCCGCGAAGCACCTGCGTGGGACTGTCACCACGTCCTCGTTCGGTAAAAATCCTGTTGCCGGGGTGCGGCCGGGTGCCTAGGGTCGGCGCATGGGTTGCTACATGATCATGGTCCGTCGTGTCCGCCGGCCGGCGGTCGCGCCGGGCGTGGGGCTGGCACCGGCTAACTGACGAGTGGGCCGCCCTGGTCGTCGCCGACGCCGGCGTACGGCCGGGAGAACTGGTCCTCGATATCGGCGCGGGTGAGGGAGTCCTCACCCGGCACCTGCTCCGGGCCGGAGCGCGGGTCGTCGCCGTCGAGCCCCACCTGGGCCGGGCCGCGGTCCTGCGCCAGCGCTACGCGGGCGCGAGCACGCCGGGCGCGAGCCAGGCCCGCACCGGCGGGTCCGGCGTCACGGTCGTCGAGGCTGATGCCACGGCGCTGCCTCTGCCACGCCGGCCGTTCCGGGTGGTGGCGAGCCCGCCGTATGCGATCTCCACCGCACTGCTGCGGCTGCTCCTCGCCCCCGAATCCCGGCTCGTGGCCGCCGACCTGGTCCTGCAACGTGCCGTCGTCCGGCGGTACGCGGACGGCTCTGCTCCCGGTGCCCAGCGCTGGCGGCGCCGCTGGGACCTGAGCCAGGGGCGCCCGATCCCGCGTCACGCCTTCCGGCCGCCGCCGCGGGTGGATTCGGCCGTTCTTGTCGTGCGGCGCCGGTGACCGTTAACGGGAGCCGGGTGGCCGACCGGCCGGCCGACATGGAAGAATCACACCCGTGGTGGTGCCGGCGGACAACCATGTTCACTCAGAATGGTCGTACGACACTACCGATGAGGCGTCGATGACCGGGGCGTGCGAGCGCGCGCTGGAGGTTGGCGTTCCAGCCATCGCCTTCACCGAGCATCTGGACTTCAGCACCTGGGGCGCTGGCGACCCGATCGCCGAGGCCGGCCTCGAGCCCCGGCACAGCGCCCGGTATCACCTGCTCGACATCCCTGGCTACTTCGAGTCGATCGAGCGAATGCCGGCGCCGCTACCCTGGACTGCGGATCCTGTCCGGTGTCGAATCGGGCGAGGCGCACCTGTTCGCGGCCAGCGCGGGCGCCGTCGTCCGCGCGCACCCCTTCGACCGCATCCTCGGCTCCCTGCACGCGGTGCCGCTGCACGGGAAACTGGTCAGCCCGTCGACCATGTTCGGGATGTTCGGGCCCGATGAGGTGATGCGGCGTTACTTCGCGGAACTGGTCCGGCTGGTCGAAGGCAGCGACCTGTTCCAGGTCCTCGCGCACATGGACTTCCCGCGGCGGTACTGGCCCGCGAGCGCCGGTCCGTACCAGGAAAAAGAATTCGAGGACGAATACCGGACGGCCCTGCGGGCCCTGGCCCAGTCCGACCGCGTGCTGGAGATCAATACGAAGAGCCCGCTGGCTTCGGTGGAACTGCTCGGCTGGTGGCGTGACGAGGGCGGCCGCGCGGTTTCGTTCGGCAGCGACGCCCACCAGGACTGGCGCGTCGGCGACCGGTTCGACGTAGCGGTGGATATCGCGGAGGCGGCTGGCTTCGGCCCCGGCCGGGACCGCTTCGACTTCTGGCGCCGCTAACCCGACTCGGCGCCGAGCCCCGCGCGCTGGGTAACCCCCGCACGCCACGCCCCGGGCACCGAATCCCCCCGCGCTGGGTAACCCCGCACGCCACGCCCCGGGCACCGAATCCCCCCGCGCTGGGTAACCCCGCACGCCGGGCCCGCCGCACACCAACCCCCGCGCGCCTCCCCCGGGCCCCCCGGTGCCGCCCCCCCGGGATGCCCCCGGGGTACCGAGTCCCCCGCGCACTGCGTCCCGCTCGCCGAGCTCCCATCTCCACAGAGGCACCGCCGTGTAGGTCCTAGTCACTACAGCGGCGCCTCCGTGTACATAGCACGACTCGTGGGCCGGGACAGGGGCCTCCGCCGACGGCCGCCCGCTCCCCGCTGCGCCCGGCGGAATGTCAGTGGGCCGCGGTAGAACTCCCGCATCGACTCGACCGCCTCCGGGAGGATGCCATGAACGGCTCTGCCGCTGACGCAGCCGAACAAGAGATCGCCGCGTTGGCCCGCCGCATTACCGATCCTGGGCCACGCGAGTGCCTGCGCTGCTATTTAATCCGGATGCTGGATGCGTTCGGCTGTGACAACACGCACCGGTGGACGACGAGATGGCGTGACATGCGCGCCCCGCGGGCCACCGCCCTCGTTGATCGCCTCGCCTGGCGCGGCGGCTGCTGCTGCGACTGCGAAGTGATCTTCAATGTGTACTCCGACTATCCGGCGACCGACCGGATCTTGCCGTGCGCCGGCGTCAGCCGCGCCGGTTCCACCCAGCCGTGCCAGCTGGCCGTGCCTCCCGCCCGGCCCAGCGACAGCGAATGACACTGCTGCCCGCGACCCGCGAAGCGCGGGATTCCCTGACCGGTGGCGTGGGATTTCATTGGCATGGTCGGATGGAGAGATGAAGGTTCGCATAGGGATTGCGCTGGGCGGGTACGGCGACCCCGGCCGGTTCGCGGGGATCGTCGACCGTCTCGAGGAGATCGGCGTCGACTCGCTGTGGTTGCAGGAGATGGTGTTCGGGCCACTGGTCGAGCCGTTCCTCGGCATGGCGCATGCCCTCTCCCGCACCGAACACCTCAAGGTGGGCACCGGTGTCGCGGTGCTTCCCGGACGGCACCCGGTCCTGGTCGCCAAGGAGCTCGCAACGCTCGCGGGCCTGGCTCCGGGCCGGGTGCTGCCCGCCTTCGGGCTGCAGCCCGCGCGGCCCAACGAGCGGGCCCTGTTCCCGGTGCCGTCCGGGCGACGCGGCGCGGTGTTTGACGAGTCACTGGAACTTCTGCGGCTCCTGCTCCGGCAGGAGAACGTGTCCTTCACCGGCCAGTACTTCACCGTCGACGGTGCCAGCGTCGGGCCGCTTCCGCCGAAACCGGTCGACATCTGGACCGGTGGCAGCGCCCCCGGCGCACTCCGGCGGGCCGGGCGGCTCGCCGACGGATGGCTCGGCAGCTTCCTCACGCCCGACGAAAGCCGCGCCGCGCGGGAGGCCATCCAGGTGTCCGCCGCGGAGGCGGGCCGCGAGATCGAACCAGATCACTTCGGGATCAGCCTGGCCGTCGCGACGGACGGCATCCCGGATGAGGTGGCGGCCGCCGTACGCCAGCGCCGCGCCGACACCGACCCGGCGGCGCTGGTGCCCACCGACTGGGCCGCCACCCGCCGCATGATCGAGGAGTACGTGAACGCGGGCCTGACCAAATTCGTCGTCCGCCCAGCCGTGGCGTCGCCGGACCCGAACGCTTTCGACGAGTTTCTCGACCACTTTGTCGCCGATCTGATGCCACTGCAGAACTGACGGCTGCCAATTACCGCCGCCGAACAGCGACGTCATCTGGACGGACCTCTTGTGGACCTGACTCGCTACGTCGGCGAAAATGATTTCGACATATATTGCTAACGATCATGCTCAGGCGATATTACGTCGCAACCTCGGATCACGGTGCAAACGATAAGGGCACACGTTGCCCGCACGGCTCCTCGAAGAGCCAGCACCAGTTCACCAGGGGCGTGCCGATGTTACGGCGGCACGTCCCTGGCTTGTCGCGACGGCTGCTAACCTGCCCAGCGCCGTCCCGCGGATCGGGGCGCGGTGTTTCAGCGTGTTTCAGCGGACGGTGAACGCGTACAGCTTGTTGTTCGAGCCGCAGGTCGTGCCCGAGGGGCAGGTGGCGAAGTAGTAGCCGGAGCCCCAGTACACGCTGTCGCCGACGATCGCCGCGCCGGATACGACCGCGCCGCCGCTGGCGAACCGCCACAGGATCTGCCCGGTGGCCGCGTCAAGGGCGTACATGTTGTCCCCGGTTCCGGCGTTCGACCCGGCGTACACCACGCCGTTCGCCCCACTGACGAACCCGATGTCGACCGCGGCCTGCGGGTCGGGCGCCTGCCAGAGGATCTTCCCGGTGGCGGGGTCGAGCGCGGCCCACGAGCCGCCGGTGGCGGTCTGCCCGGCGTACGGCCCGGAGCCGCCCAGCGTGTACGGAACGTGGCCGGAGTCAGCCTCCGCCACGTAGATGCGCCGTCCGTCGGTCGCCGACCCCCACTCGATGCCTCCGAGTGTTGCGCTGGTTGTCCCGCCGGGACCAACCTGGGTGGTCCAGGCGACCTTGCCGGTAGCGGGGTCGACCGCCGAGTAAACGCCGTTCTTCTGGCCGATGCCGAGGATCTGCTCGGGCCGACCGGTCGCCGGGTTGGTAGTCGTGAACAGGTTGGGCCCCGTCCCGATGTCGTAGTCGGGCCCGCAGGTCACGCCTGGCTCACTGCAGGTGAGGGTGAAGTTGTCGCTGGTCAGCGTGTGGTCGGCCCAGGTAATGGCGCCGGTCCGCAGGTTCAGCGCCAGGATCGAGTCGACGTAGTCGTCGGCGGGCGGCTGTGTGCAGCCGGTCTGGCCCGGCATCGTACAGATGCCCGGCGGGACCGTGTAGGTGTTGCCGGTGCCGACGTAGAGCAGCCCGCGTAGCGGGTCGACCACGGGGGTCGAGCCCCACACCGGGTTGCCGCTGTAGTAGCCGAGGCGGTTGGTGTCGCTGTTCCCATTGTTACTCGGCACCATGTAGGTCTTCCACAGGAGCCGGCCGGTGCGGGCATTGAGCGCGACGACAGCGCCGCGAAACACACAGCACTGGTACCCCGGCCTAGTCGCCAGCGCTTCTTCCTGGGAGGAGATGCCCAGGTAGGCGACGCCCCGGTAGACGACCGGCGAGCTGGTGATGACGGACCCGACGAAGCTGTCCACCTTGGTGATCCACATCAGCTTGCCGGTCAGCCGGTTGACGGCGAACACGCGGGCGCCGCCGGTGCTGGGGCCGAGGAGCTCACCGTCACCGGTGATCAGCTCATCCCGGTAGATGGCAGGGCTTATCCGCGATTCGTCACCCGCGACACCGGTGTAGTCCGCGATCGAGTGGGACCACACGACGTGGCCGCTGCCCGCGCCCACCGCCCACAGCGTGCTGCTCAGGTCCGAGGCGTACACCATGCCGCCGTACAGCGTCGGGGTGCCGGTCACGTTTCCGTTCGTGGTGAGCGCCCACTTGGGCGCGAGCGTGTGCACGTTTGCTGGGGAGATCTGAACACCGGCAGCCTGGTAGTGGCTGTCGTTCAGGTCGTGCCCTGCGGTGGCCCACTGACTGCCGTAGGACCCGCCGGGCGCCGACCCGCTGGGCGCCGGCCGGCGGGCGCCGGGCCGGCGGCCTGAGCCATGCCGCCAGTCGTCAGCGCGGCGGTCAGCGCGGCGGCTGCGGCGGCCATACCAGATACCCGGCGTCGCCGGGCGGGCGCGAAGAGCCGCCTTGATGGTCTGACCCACTCCCAGTGGATGTCGTTCATCTGCGCGGTCATCCCTCACTTATGCGTGAATGGTCTACCGATACGGCACGGACACCAGGAACGTCCTCCTTCATCCACAGAACACCCAAACGCAACACGTTCGCAATAGCTTCGGATGATTAGATCAATCACTTGAACGCATTAGAACGATACCGGCCACTACCCCGCATGGACGGCCCGTCATGTCCAGCGTCAGTTCGATCTAAACGCACCCGACCAGGACGATCATCGCTATCCTCGGCACCCGGGAACTCCCCGGTGACTTCGCAGGACGCCGACTACATCCGTCCTAGCCACACCGCCGTCGAACCACTCCACGACCTGGCTGCCGCGTCCACGACGTCGGCTGCGACACCGACACGACCGGAACTGACTGGCTCAGCCCCACACGCTTCCCCGACCGCGATACCGTCACCCGCGCGCGGCCCTCGGGTTGGCTGCCAGCGCAAAGCCAGCCAGCGAACCGCGCAACGCTCGCACGGAAGCGCAAGCGCACGAAGCGGCCCAACGTGCCGGAGAAGACACCGAGGCCCGGCAGGTGACTGTAGCCATCGAGGCTAAGTTCGGCTAGGACTTCCGGCCTGCGCGTTCCGGACGTGCTGCGCGCAGACCGGCTGGCTGTGGAAGAGGAAGGGTGCGCCGGCCGCATCGTCCGGTTCAACGACACAGTCGACCTGGGCCGGATCGGCCCGGCCGCGGCCCGGCTGTCCGGCTCCGGCATCGGTATCGGAGGACTACCCGGTCGGCAAGGCGCACCCTTCCAAGCCGCGTGGATCAGCACGAAATCAAGGGCACACGAGGAACCGCAGCGGGCGAGCAGCGACCCCGCCCAGCCCGCCCGGGGGCGGCCAGATGCAGACGGAGGTCGAAACCGACGGTATGCAGCAGCCTCAGCAGCGTGGTAAGGGTCGGCTGCCGCTGGTCACGCTCATAGGCCGAGATCATCGTGACCTGGTACTCCCGCACGTTCGGCAAGTTCCCGCCGGCTCATGCCGGTCTTCAGGCGGGCGAGTTGCAGAAGCGCCGAAGATGGCGACGGAGCGGCTTTTCAGCTTCATACGGTTGTGCCATAACACAATCGTATGTTACGACGTGACGATCATTGGAACATTGGCGTCGGGAAGATTCCCTAGCAGCGCCCGGTGGTAATGATGCCTGTCTCCGTTGTGCAAACTATAACGACACAGTTGGCCGGGATACGGTCAGTCCCTTCACGGCAGAGTTGACGCTGGCCCCGGTTCGGACTAAGAGGATTTTGGGGGTTCCGTGTCTAGCCCTACGTCCTCAATTAGTTCACCACGTTCTACTGGATCACCACTGCGTACCATATCCACGGCTGCAGTCTGCCTGGTCAGGGCGGTCGGGTCTATAGTCACTGGAGTGCATCGCGAAGGGTGCGGGTCTGCCGGGTCGCGCGGTGCCCGGCGCCATAGGCGGCGGTGTAGATGGATAGAGCGTGTTCGGCTTGATCGAGAGCGGCGCTCGGTTCCCCAGCATCGCGCAAGACGGTGGCGAGGACTACGCTTGCTTCGGCGACATAGGGGTGGTCGGCGCCCATGCGATCAGCGAACATCGCCTGCGCGCGCTTTAGCGAGTCCATCGCGGTGGTGTGGTCGCCGAGCGCGGCTAGGGTGGCACCGTAACGTTGCAGGCTTCCGGCCAGGTCAGGGTGGGGGCCGACGATCCTTTCCCGTACCTGGATTACGTGCACGAGCAGGTCGCGGGCCTCCTCCGGCCGCCCGGTACGTCGCAGGATGTCCGCGAGGTGGTTGTCGACGTCGATCACGTCGGGGTTGTCCTTGTCATAGTCTTGGAAAGGAGCGCCCGGGCGCTGCGCAAGCTGTCCTCTGCGGTTTTCAGGTCGCCGGAAGCCTTGGCTGAGACGATACCTAGGTGCTTGTGGCAGGTCGCCAGGTCGAGCGGATCGGCCGATGTACTCTGGCGCATGACCAGCGCATCCCGGTAAGCACTTTGCGCCTCTTCGAGGCGGCCGAGACGCCAGAGCGCATCGCCGTGCACTTGCCGCGCGGCGGCGAGCATCGGCCCGGGAGGAGCGACCTTGGCGAGGTCACGGGCCACGCGTTCCGCGCCGTCAAAGTCACCCAGCTCGCGGAGCACGCGGCTGAGGTGGATGGTGTTCTCGATGACGGGGGGAGTGCCTTCACCGGCCGTGGCGCGATACAGCTCCAGTGCGCGTTCGGTGCATCGCCGGGCTTTGGCGAGGTCGGCGGTGTGGTAGTAGACCCTGCCCAAGGCCATTAGCGTCTCGGCCTCCAGCTCAGCTGAAGTCTTCTGCATGGTCGACGCTTGCGCGGCGGGAGCGTGTCGCGCGGCGGACGTCCGGATGGCGAGTGCCCGTTCGAGGAAGCGCTGCGCTTCCGGGTAGTCGCCGCGCCGGTGCAGGTACCGGCCCGCACGGTCCAGCAAGGTCCCCAGCTGACCGCAGGCCGCGCTATCCACCAGGCCCGATACGTGCGGTAGGAGCCTGCCGCAGGCCGGCCAGGACGCCGTCGGGAGTTATCCGGGAACGCGGCCACGAGCAGTCGCACCGCGCAGGCGCGAAAGGCCGTTCGCTCGGCCAGGGTGAGCTGGTTGCGGATCGTGAGCTGGACCAGGCGATGAACTGAGATCCGATGTGAGTCGGCGGTGATGAGGGAGAACCCGATCAGGCTGGCAAGGAGCAGGTCATAGGTCACCGGGTCGGCCGCGACGTCACGCAGCGATCCGTCCAGGACGCCTGAGTGCTTGCGGAGGAGATTGCGAGGGATGTCATCGGGAGCCAGGTAGGCCAGGATGGCGAGCGCGGCCCGGGCCTGGGGTTGCTCCTGGCAGGCAGTGGCGATCGATACGGCCCAGGTAGTGGCGACGGTTTCGCCATACCAGTGCGCCGGTGCCCGGCGGCCAGCAACCCAGGATGGTCGGCCGCCAGCAGCTCTCGGTAGGAATCCAGTGAGGTCTGGGTTTCCTCGACGTAGGCGGCCGCCTGTTCCAGTGCAAGGGGCAGACAGCCGAGTGCCTCAGCGACGGCGCCCGCGGCCCGCTCATCCGCGGCATCGGCGCGTTTACGCAAGAACGTCACGGCGTCCCGCGGCGCGAATGGCTGGACCTGGACCGCGGGTCCGTAGCCGCCCCAGGCACGATGACGTGAGGTCACAAGCACGTCCCCGGTGCTCGCCTGTGGCCAGTACGGCTCGAGCGCCAGCGGGCTGCGCGCGTTTCTTAGATGAGCAGCCACCTGTCCCGGCGCCGCAGCTCCTGCCATAGCGCGGTTATCATGCGGCTGTGCTCGGCGAAGTGGCCGATGCCGAGTTCGCGCGCGAGCCACGTCAGGTGATCGGTGATGCCGACCGCCTGTTCGGCCCGGATCGACCAGATCACGTCATAGTGGCTGCCGAAACGGTGGGCGAACTCGATGACTGTCTGGGTCTTCCCAACACCGCCGAGGCCGTGCAGCACACAGACCTGGCTCGTGCCTGCCCCAGCTTCGGCGAGCAGAACACGGTGTAGATCCTCGAGGATTCCGATCCGGTCCGTGAACTTCTCGTTGCGTACCGGAAGGTTGGAGACGCCCGGTCCGTGTCCGGGGAAATTCCGGGTGATCTGTTCATTCTGGATAGCCGTCGCGGAGTGATACGCCGATGGCGGCCAGCACCAGGGAGGCCGCTGTAGCCGCGGATTGCGCGGTCAGGTCCACGTCCGCCTTCAGGCGCTCCGGGACCCGGCACGGCTCTACCTTGATGACGGTCAGCGGATCATGGCCGAGGGCAAGCAGCTGTGAGATCCAGTCGTCGCGGCTGTAGGGCGAGTTAATAAATGCAGACGACAGCAGAACGATGACGCGGTCAGTCTGCGCGTGCGACTCCCGCGCCCTGGCGGCCAGATCTTCACCTGCGGTGAAATGCCACGATTGCTGCACCACATGACACCCGGCTATGCCCGCCACGGCTGCGATCCACTCAGCCCATGTCTGATCAGCCGTGTGATAGCTGAGGAAGAACACGAGCTTGCGCGCGGCCTGTGCCTGCCGCTCCTCTTGGTGTTCCTTGCGGAGCCGCTCCACGCCCAGGTTTCCGGCGGCGGCGGAGAAGAACCGACGAGCGCGCCGATTAGCGCGCTGATGATTGACCACATGAACTGTGACGTGGTCGGAGTCCCGGTCAGCCCGCCGGCGATGGCGCCATATCCGGCGACGCCCCCGGCCAGACCGCCAAGGTCGGGAACCACCCACCGTCTCATATCGCTCCCGCTTGGTCGCCTGATAAGACTAAACCGCACGAGTGCCGCGTATCGCAAGAACGGCCGCGACGGTCCAGGCAGCGTAGGGTGCGGGTGGCCGTTCTTTCACCGTCACGGTCGGACGGCCGTCCGGGGCGGGCCTGGCTACGGTGAGAAGATGCGGGCAATAGCGAAGGTCCGGACACGCGCCGACGTTCTCCGGGAAGAGGCCGTCCCGCGTTTGCTCCACCACCCGCCCGTCAAGCTCACGCGCTAGGTCGGGGAACCCGTGGCGTGCCAGGCCACGGGCTGTCCGATGTACGGCGAACGCCCACACCTGGGAGTGGTAGTCGAACGGCTCGAACCGCACTTCATCGCGCGCCCGCCCAGCCACCCCGACCGGCGGGTGACAGCATCTCCGGGGAGAACAGGTGGCCCGCAATGCTGCGGATGATTTTGTCTTGCCCATCGAGTGCTGCTGAATCCAGCGCCATCCCCATCCCGACCGTGCGCACGGCCAACGGCTCGCGCTGGTTCGACAGGGCCGCCGCAAGGAACGGGCCACGCGGGTGATCGACAACAAACGCCGTGCGCAGGCATGTCCGGATTCGCCGTGCGCACTCTTCCAGCCGGTGCCGGCAATCCCAGTGCGGTGGCGTGCCGAAGCCAGCCCGCAGAGTGCATCATGCACTTCGGCCTGCAGCTGGACCGGGGCGACGGGCGGACTTGCCAACGTCCCGTCGGCGTGGTGGAAGGCGTTGGGGAGCTCGGTCAGCACCGTGTAGGAGTCTTTGCGGTTCAGATACGCCCAAAGCAGATCATGCCGCAACTCATTGCAGCCACTGCCCGGCAGTTGCCATGGCATCGCGCAGCCTCCGGCCCTCCAGGATCTGCCAGTCCAGCGCGTCGGCATCACGATCGACCACCCTGCACGCCGCCGACAAGAACAAAACCGCTTGTGTCAGTCCACCTTCACCGAACCACGGCCATCTCCGCCCAGTCTCCGCGGTCAGCTTGCGGGCCAGTGGATCATCGGGATCCCGGATGCGGTCTAGGCGATCTTCCCCGGAGCCGCCAGCGCGAGCGGATCACTCTTGCTCGCCTGAAACCCGGCGAGAAACGGACTGTCCCGGCCTCAAGCTGCGGATACAGATCCGCGAGGAATGCCGCCGAATAGAGGGCATCTCGGCCGAAGACAGCTTCATAACGGCGAAGCTCAAGACTCGCGGTGTTCTCAGGATTGGCCAGGGACGCGATCAGCGGCCCGTTGTCACCTAGCTCGACTGGCCGGCGCACCGACGCCATCCGCAGCAGGACACTGAGCGGGTCCTCGCGCAGGGACGGCAGTACCAGCCTGCACGGCCCGGACGTGCACCAGCCTCTCATCGCTGGCGAGCTGTACCGGTCCGAGCGGAGTCGTCACCGTATAGCGGCTGATCACAGCGGAAAACGCCGCACCAGGCTACGAGAGGCGGCCAGTATGTCTCCGCCGCCAGGACCGGTTCCCGATCAACGGCCCCGCCCGTGGCCGGATGCCCATGCCGGGCTAGGAAGTACCCCGACCACACGAGCAAGTTCAAGCCGGAACAGTGCCACCAACCGCGGATCGAGCGACCGGTCTACGGCAGCCGCCTCTTCCACCAACGCGATGACTTCGGCCGCCTTGTCCGCCGGATCGCCGTCATGGCCGCACCCGACATGTGAGGCAATCTGCCCCGCGTCGGCTTCGCGCGGACCGCGGATCGCACCGGGCGGATCAATGAGCACGAGCGAGCCCTCTTCCGTGACCAGCACGTTACTGCCTGCGGATCGCCGTGCAAGAGCGTGCCCCCGCCAGCCGCGGCGAGCTTGGCCTCCCAGTCGGGCGGCTCGGTCAGGCCATGACCACGCGTGAGCGGCAGCGTCCACCGCAGGTGCACATCCAGCCGGTCGCGCCAGGTCCGTGTCGTCGGCACCGCCGCCCCACAGATGGAATGCCCGGATGAACCCCACCAGGTGTCGCACATTGGCCGGCGCGGCCCGCCGGATCTGGTGCCGTCGCCATGCTGGGCGCGGATTCGGTCAGCACCCAGCTTGTCTGCCCGTAGCCCCACTCGAGTGGCCGAACGCATGGCAGCCCCTTGGCCGTCCACGCCGCCAGCACTTCGCCCTCGCCCTGTTCACGCCGATGGCCCATCACCTTCAGTACCGCTAGCCGCCCATCGGCTAGACGCACTTTGCGGACAATGTTCCTCGATTCGTCTGTGGTCAGACTGCCCAGGTCCGCCACCACGCCCGCCCGCGCCGCGATAAACGGATACTCTGACCGCGCCACGGTGAACTCCGCGATCTCGTTCTGATACAAACCCGACTGGATAACTCGTTCACGCAGCGCTGCATGCTGCTGCTCAAGGTCAGCCGGAATCGCCATCACCTCACGCACGAAGGTACCCGTACCCCGCAGTGGCGAACGGATGCAGGAGCAGGGGGAAGCCCATGCCCCAGCGGCCGAGTTCTCGCGGCGCCAGGACGGCTTGAAGCCAGTCCGGCTATGCAGCGAACCCGAACGTTCCAGGTCACGACAGCAGCTCCGAGCGCGTCGACAGTCCATTGCGCAAACGATTGTTCCCGCCCTTAGGTGGCGCAGCGGCAAGCACTCAAGATCGTTGGGGGTTCTAGTCGTCATATAGCGACGAAATTCCCCAACGATCTTCGTGATCCGCGGCGCCAGGGCGTTGGCCATTGTCACCTGCGAGCGGCGTCACAGTCGCGTTCTGCATGCGCCCTCACATCCGCCAACACCATCCGGCGGCGAAGGACTACCTCTCCGACACCCACGAGGCGAGAAGACACTGGGGGAACTGTTCGGCCAAACGGGTTCACTGCGGAGCGCGGGAGGGGACTCCTGCCGCTCGCTCGTCGTCGGGCCTGGCCGGCTGCTCGCTCACAGGCCTTCGTTGATGAGGCGGCCGGCTTGCTCGAACTTGGTGGGCATGCGGTTCTTGAAGTAGAAGGCAACGCCCACGCCGACCACCACGACCACGGCGTCGATCGGGCCGAGGATGTTCGCGTAGCCGTAGCCGCCGCCGAGGAAGTCGATGTTCGTGAACAGCAGGTACACCACGTAGGCCTGGGAGATGAAGGCCAGCAGGGGAGCGAGCCTGGTGCGCCACCAGTTCACCTCGTCCCGGTGGAACCGCTCGTAGTAGATCAGGACGGCGAGCGAGACCACGGCCTGCACGGACAAGATGATGATCACGCCCATGACCGCCATCAGGCCGTAGAGCTGCAGGTAGGCCTGGGAGTTCGGGTTGTCGCTGCCGGTGAAGATGGCGAACAGGCCGATGATGACAGCGGCGACCACCGTCTGAGTGAGCGACGCGATGTGCGGGCTCTTCCACCTGTGGTGCGTCTTGCCGAGCGCCCGCGGGGCCAGGCCCTCGCGGCCGAGCGAGTACATGTAGCGCGCGGTGGTGTTGTGGAAGGCCATGCCGCAGGCGAACGAGCCGGTGATGATCAGGTAGCTCATCACCGAGGACACCCAGTGCCCGGCGTACTGCGTGGCCGGGGTCAGGAAGTAGTCGGCTGCGTTGCTCTGCGAGGCGGCGATCGCTGCGTGCGTGGTCGGGTAACCGGCCAGCGAGGCCCAGGACGTCACCGTGTAGAACACGCCGAGGCCGATCACCGAGATGTACAGGGCGCGGGGGACGTTCCGCTTGGGGTTGCGGGACTCCTCGCCGTAGTTCGGCGCCATCTCGAAGCCGACCCAGGACCAGAACGCGAAGAACAGGCCGATCCCGATCGCGCCCGCCACGAGCTTTCCTTGGGCCGGGAAGCCCTTGAACGCGTTCACGGGGTTCAGCGGGCTGAAGGTCACGTGCCCCCTGGCGAACAGGAAGCCGTCGAAGATGATCAGGATCACGATCTCGCTGATCAGCCCGACCGCCAGCACCCAGCTGGAGATCCGGACGTCGAAGTAGGTCAGGGCCGCGATGATCGCGACCATGCCCAGGGCCAGCCACGGCCAGGCGATGTTCACCCCGTAGGCGTTCAGCTTCAGGCTCAGGAAGTAGGCGAAGCCGCCGGCCAGCGACGCCTCGAACACCGAGTAGGCGACCACCGAGGCGTAGCCGGTGCCGATGCCGATCTCACGGCCCAGCCCGTGGCTGATGTAGGAGTAGAAACCCCCGGCCGTGGTCTTCTTCTTGGCCATTGCCACGTAGCCCACCGCGAAGACCACGAGCACGATGGCCGCGAAGATGAAGGCGGCAGGCGCACCCACGCCCTGGCCGTAGCCGACCATGATCGGCACGTTGAACAGCATGGCCGAGATCGGGGCCGACCCGGTGACGGTCAGGAACAGGACGCCGCCGAGGCCGATCGCGCCCTTGCGGAGCTTGGCTACGTCCTCGCGCTGCGAGACGTCATAGTCCTCGGCCGGCTTGGCCGCCGTGGCGACGCTGGGGACTTCGGGAACTGGGGGATGACCCACTAGGTACACCTCCGACGCATTTGCCGGGAGCGTAACAGCCTGGCGGATCCATGATCAAGAGTTCTGGTTGAGTTAATCTGTGCGAAACACAACCGCTTGACAGTAAACGGTCGATTCGATACTCCTTTGGTTAGCCAAACGAGCCATATGGTTTCGTGCCTGGAGGTGACCCGTGGCCCCTGGCTCTACTGACGGAGAGCTGATCGCCTTCGCCTCCAAGCAGGACATGCTGGCCAAGTCCAAGCAGTTCTGGAACCCGGACAAGACCCAGTTCTGGATCGACTCGGGCGTGCCGCTGGTCATGGGCCGGCGCGAGGGCTACTTCCTCTACGACGTCGAGGGCAAGAGCCTGATCGACGTGCACCTGAACGGCGGCACCTACAACCTCGGGCCACCGCAACCCCGAGGTCATCGCCGCGGTGACCGCCGCCATGGAGCAGTTCAACATCGGCAACCACCACTTCCCGCGCTGGCCCGTACCGCGCTGGCCGAAGCCCTGGTCAGCACGCTCCCGGCGGACTGACGGGCCGTGACCAAGGTGATGTACGGCAGCGGCGGCGGCGAGGCGATCGACATCGCGCTGAAGAGCGCCCGGCGCGCGACGAAGGCCGCGGCATCGTCTCGGTGGCCAAGGCCTATCACGGGCACCCGGCCTGGCCGTGGCCGCGGGCGACGAACGGTTCGCCACCTTTTCCTGTCCGACCGGCCCGACGAGTTCCCCCACGTCCCGTTCAACGACATGAGACCGCCATGGAGCCCGCGCTGGCGGCCAGGACGTGGCGGTGGTGATCATGCAGACCATCCTGCCATACGTTTCCCGCTGCCCTCGCCGGGTTACTGGTCGGGTAAGTGGCCCGCGAGCGCCACGGCAGGTTGCATCGCCGACGAGGTGCAGACCGGGCTGATCGAACCGGGGAATTGTGGGCGATCAGCAAGCACGGCGTCGGGTCCGGACATCCTGGTCTCCGGCAAGGGCATCTCCGGGGGCATGTACCCGGTCAGCGTGGTGCTGGCTCCGGAGGCTGCGGCGGGATGGCTGAGCGAGGACGGATTCGGGCACATGTCGACATTCGGCGGCGCCGAGCTCGGCTGCGTCGCGGCGCTGAAGACCCTGGAGATCACCTGCCGGCCCGAGGTCAGGTCTCTGGTGCACTACATCGCCGCGATGTTCACCGAAGGGCTGACCCGGATCGAGGCGCCGGTACCCGGACTGGTTCACCGGGATCCGGCAGGACGGGCTGGTGATGGGCCTGGAGTTCGGCACCCGCAGGGGGCCAAGTTCGTCATGAAGCGGCTCTACGAGAACGGGGTGTGGGCCACTCTTCTCCACGCTCGACCGCACGTGCTCCAGTACAAGCCGGGCATCCTGCTCGCCCCGGAGCTGTGCGAGGAACTCCTGGAACGCACCGAGGTGGCGATCGGCAAGGCCCGCGGCGACGTGCGGCCGGGGGACGAGCGCCCGGGGGCGCCCCGCGGGGGACCCATCCCCGCAGGCCCGCGTGAGCGAGGAGCCCTCGGCGTGTCCGAGCTGCTGACCGACCCGGCGGGCGTGCCGCGGGCCCGGGCCATGCTGCAGCGCGCCGAGTGGGCCGCCCGCACCTTCGCCCGGTAGACAAGGCCTCGGTGGACCCGATCGTCCGGGCCGCCGCGACGGCCGGCGCGGCCAAGGCCCGGGAGTACGCCGAGTGGGCGGTGCGGGAGACCGGCTTCGGCGTCGCCGAGCACAAGGCGCTGAAGAACGTCGCCTGCAGCACCGGGATCGTCGAGCATCTACGCCGGGCCACGACTACGTGACGCCGCGGATCGACGCCGCGGCCAAGATCGTCGAGATACCGCGGCCGGCCGGCGTGGTGCTGGCGCTGACCCCGTCGACCAACCCGGTCGCCACCGTGTTCTTCGAGTGCCTGCTGGCGCTGATGACCCGCAGCGTCGTCGTGGTCAGCCCGCACCCGCTGGCCAAGCAGTGCTGCGCCGACGCCGCCCGCACGCTCGCCGCCGCGGCGGTGCGGCCGGCGCGCCGGACGGGGTCATCCAGGTGGTGGACGAGCCTTCGGTGCCGCTGATCGACGCGCTGATGACCGACGAGCGCACCAGCGTCATCGTCGCGACCGGCGGCGTGCCGGTGGTCCGGGCCGCCTACAGCTGGGGCACCCCGCGATCGGCGTGGGGCCGGCAACGTACCGGTGCTGGTGGACGCCACCGCAGACCTGGCCAACGCGGCCCGCCGATCGTGGACAGCAAGAGCTTGGACAATTCGGTCCTGTGCACCAACGAGTCGATGCTGATCGTCGAAGAACAGGCCGCGAACATGCCGCTGCGCCAGCTCAAGAGCCACGGCGCCTGCGTGCTCGAGCCTGTCCTGCCCCGCGACAAGGTCTCGTGAGGCTGCTGTTCCCTGACGGCCAGTTCGACACCCGGTTCGTCGGCCAGGACGCGACCTGGATCGCCCGCCTAGGCGGGCCTGCGGGGTCCCGGCTGGAACCCGCGTGCTGCTCGCGCCGTTCTACCTAGTGGTGCCGGAGGAACCGCTGGCGCACGAGAAGCTCTGCCCGGTCCTCGGCCTGGTCCGGGTGCCGTCGGCCCAGCGAGGGATCGCCGCGGCCCGCGCGGTGCTGCGGCTGTCCGGCCGAGGACACTCGGCCGCGATCCACAGCTGGACCCGCACGTGATCATGGAGTACAGGGCCGCGGTGGAGGTGCTCCGGGTAGCGGTAAACGTGGGCAGCGGCCTGGGCAGCGCCGGGACTGGAGACGAACCTGGCGCCCTCGATGACGATCGGCACCGGTTTCTTCGGCCGGTCCTCGGTCGCCGAGAACCTGCACCCCAGACACCTGGTGCAGTGGACGCGGCTGGCCTACAGCAGCGATCCGGCCGAGCCGTTCGGGGACTTCGCGGGCCTGAACCCCTGGCAGGGCCGGCCGGGCCAGCGCCCCCGTATCCGGTCGCCGCCAATCAGCGGAGCGACCCGCCGACGGCGCAGAGGGTCTGGAGGCAGCACCATCCCGTTCGGAAAAAAATGGTCTTTCAGCCGTGACGCAGCGGCGCTGCGGGAGGAGATCGGCGGCTGGTCATCGAAGAACTCGCGCTGCTGACCGGAGGCTGACGGTGGCGGAACTCCGCTCGTTCATCTTCATGTCCCGGCTGCAGCCGCAGACGATGTGTTACCTCGGGAACTGGATTCGCGGCTCGCTGCCGCGCAGCCACGTCTCCGCCCAGGTCATCGAGGTGGCCCCCGGGCTGGACATCGAGCCGCTCACGGACGTGGCGGTCAAGCACGCCGACGTCGCGCGGGCATCCTCGTGGTCGAGCGGCAGTTCGGCTACCTGGAGATACACGGCGGGACCGACGAGGTACAGGCGGCCGCCTCGGCCGTGCTCGGCGCGCTCGGGGACCGCCAGCGACACCACCCGGCCTGAGGTCCTCGCCTCGAAGATCATTACCATGCTCGACCCGCAGCAGGCGTTCCTGGTCAACCGGAACAAGATCGGCTCGATGGCGCTGGCCGGGGAGTCGCTGTTCGTGCTGGAGATGCGGCCCGCATCGTACGCGATCCTGGCCGCCAACGAGGCCGAGAAGGCGGCCCGGGTCAAGCTGGTCGACTACCGGATGATCGGCGCTACGGGCAGGGTCTACCTGTCCGGGGCCGAGGCGGACGTGCGGCAGGCGGCGGAGCCGCGGAGGAACGCCCTGCGGAGCCCGGCATGAACGGACTCGGACTCGCTGCGGGAGCTGATCCGGGAGGTCATCCGCGACTGCTTCTCCACCATGACGGCAACGTTGTGCGCCGCTGCTGCTTCAATCACGCGCCGGTGCTGTGCGATCGACGTGTAAACCAGCAGGGCCTGCCGGCCGCTGGGGTGCGAAAAGTTCATCGAGACTCGGATAGAAGAGGCTGTGATCCAGATGGAATTGCTGTTCGTATCTGGCGCACAGAGCGGAGTCGGCATCGACAATGCCGATCAGTTCTGGATGTCGCTCTGCTTCGGAAATTCCTTCAGGAACCCCGTGACGTGACCGTGCTCCAAACCCACAATGGCCACGCGAACCGGCGCGGGTTGCGCTGCCAGGGCAG
>CAVQZM010000066.1:0-14149 GCA_963718475.1 uncultured Actinomycetes bacterium
AGTGCACGTGGCGGACTGGGCCGGCGCGGTCCGGACGAGACACTGGGCCAGTCGTATCAGCGTCAGGAGGCGAGCATGATGGCGGCGGGAGAGCCGGGCGGCCAGACGGCCGAGGCCGGGACGGAGGCCGGGCCGGACTGGGCCAGCTTCGGGGTGACGGCGGCCGAGGCGGTGGACGAGATCGCCGCGAGCTACCAGCTCCGTGGCGCCCAGCCGGGGATCGCCTACGGCGTCGTCGACGGCGGCCGCCTGGTGCACGCCGGGGGACTCGGGCAGCGCACGCTGGGCGCGGCCCCGCCCGACGCGGACACGGTGTTCCGGATCGCGTCGATGACCAAGAGCTTCACCGCGTCGGCGGCCATGGCCCTGCGCGACGACGGCGCGCTCGGCCTGGACGACCTGGCCGAGGAGTACGTGCCGGAACTTCGCGGCTGGCCCCCGGCCACGCCCGACGCGTCGCGGGTCCGGATCCGGCACCTGCTCACCATGACCGCGGGCTTCCCGACCGATGATCCGTGGGGGGACCGGCAGCAGGGAACGCCGCTCGCGGAGTTCGCCGGGTTCCTGTCGGGCGGCGTGAGCTTCGCCTGGGCGCCCGGGACCCGGTTCGAGTACTCCAACCTCGGCTATGCCATCCTCGGCCGGGTCATCTCCGCCGCGTCGGGCCGGCCGTACGCGGACGTTGTCCGGGACCGGCTGCTGGAGCCGCTCGGCCTGTCCCGCACCGGTTTCGAGGCGGCCGGATTCGCCCCGGACGAGCTGGCCGCCGGCTATCGCCACGACGGCAGCGGATGGTCGCAGATCAGCCCGGATCCGTACGGCGCGTTCGCTCCGATGGGCGGCATCTTCAGCTGCGTGCGGGACCTCGCCACCTGGGTGGCGGGCCTGGCCGGGGCATACCCGCCCGGCGAGGAAGACACCGGCGGCCCGCACCCCCTGCGCCGCGCGACCCGCCGTGAGATGCAGCTTTCGCAGGTCGCGACCGGCTGGGGCGGGCCGGCGCCGTTGCCGGGCGGGCCGGCGAGAACCGTCAGTTACGGGTTCGGGCTGTTCGTCGAGGAAGACCCGGACTGGGGGAGGGTCGTCCAGCACAGCGGCGGCTACCCGGGGTTCGGCAGCAACATGCGGTGGCATCCGGCCACCGGGACCGGTGTGATCGTCCTGGGCAACGGCACGTACGCGCCCGTGACCCCGGTCGCGGCGCGGATGCTGCGCGCCGTGCTGCGGACCCGGGCCGACCGGTCCGGGCTGCCGCGCGCCGGTTCGCCCGCGGACCGTGCCGTCCCGCTGGCCCCGGACGGCCCGTGGCCGGAGACCCTGGCCGCCCGCGAGAAGGTGACCCAGCTGCTGCAGTCCTGGGACGACGTGGCGGCCGAGCGGCTGTTCTCGGAGAACGTCGCGCTGGATGAGCCGTTCCCCGAGCGGCGGAGCAAGATCCGCCTGATCCGCGAGCGCCTCGGCGACCTCCGCGATGACACGGAACGGCACCCCGAATTCGATTCCCCCGCGCATTGCCGCTGGTGGCTGGCGGGCACCGCGGCGCGCGAGCGACTGGTGGTGCAGGCCGAGCTGCGGCTCACCCCCGAGCGGCCGCCCCGCGTCCAGTCCCTGACGCTGGCCCTGCCGCCGGCCGCGGGCTCGCCGCTGCGGCTCGGGCTGGACCGGATCGTCGCGCTGCTGAACGACGGCGCGGCGGAGTGGCCCTCGTCGCTGCCCACCGCCCCGTCGCTGGACACCGCGCTGCTGACGCGCCGCCTGCGGACGGCCGCGGCCTGGGCCGGGCGATGCCGGATCACCGGCTACCGGTCCGGGGACGGCGAGACGTCCGCCACGGTCGACCTTCAGGGAGACTTCGCCTCCCTGGTCCTCGCCGTCGTCATCGTCCGTCCCGGCGGCGAACTGCACCAGGCCGACATCGCGCTGGGCTCCTGACGGGCCGGAATCCGGCCACGCCTCAGTAGGTCCCGGCCGGCCCGGGCTCCGGTGAAGCACGCCCGCGAGCAGGTCACATCCGCTCGCGCTTCCCCCGCATGCGGGCGGAAGCGTCTGCGCCGGCCCATCGGCCCGTTGTCACGGCGGGCTGCGACGCGTCTGAATTCAGGCTTGATTCCAGCTCGCCCTGCCTCATATAGTCGGTATCGACTAATCGATGTGAACTAATCGAGGCCGGCCTTCCAGCCGATGACAACTTCCGCGGAGCAGGCCCGAGAGGAGAGTGCGATGACCCCGCCCCTGACGCCCCTGGGCATCGCGGTCCTGTCCCTGCTGACCCGCGAGCCCCTGCATCCCTATGAGATGCGGCAGCGGATCCGCATTCAGCACATCGACGGGGTCATGAAGGTCACGCAGGGCACGCTCTACAGCACGGTGGAGCGGCTCGCCGAGGCCGGCCTCATCACCCCGGTCGAGACGAGCCGCGAGGGCCGGCGGCCCGAGCGGACGGTCTACGCGATCACCGACGCGGGCCGCGACCACCTGCTCGACGCGCTGCGGGAGACGCTGCTGCGGCCGACCCCGGAGTACCGCCGCCTGGCGGTGGCGCTCGCGTTCGCGTCGACGCTCGAGCCCGCGGAGGTCGCCGATCTGCTGGAACGGCGCAGCCTCCACGTCGAGGTGCAGCTGAGCGGGCTGAACACCGCACTGGACGGCACGCTCAAGCAGGGGCTGCCGAGAGTGCACGTGATCGAGACCGAGTACCTGGCCGCGCTGGAACGCGCGGAACTGGACTGGCTGCGCGCGGCCGTCGAGGACATCCGGGCCGGCCGGATCACCTGGCAAACCTCGGGCGCCCGGCCGGACCAGGGGCCGTCCGGTGAGAACGAGCAACCATCAGGCCGAACGGACGGTGGTGACCGTCATGCGTAAATGGCGCGGTAACGAGTGGGCGGTGCTGCTCACGCTCAGCCTCGGCTTCTTCATGACCCTGCTCGACCTGACGATCGTCAACATCGCGATCCCGGACATGCGCCGCGGGCTGCACGCCTCGCTGCCCGAGATCGGCTGGGTGATCAACGCCTACATCATCGTGCTGGCCGTGCTGATGATCACTTCCGGGCGCCTCGGCGACCTGCGCGGCCGGCGGAACCTGTTTATCGCCGGCGTCGCGGTGTTCACCCTGGCCTCGGCCGCGTCGGGTATCTCCCAGAACGCCGGTGAGCTGATCGCCGCACGCGCCGTGCAGGGCCTGGGCGCCGCGATGCTGCTGCCCAGACCATGGCCATCATCATCGCGATCTTCCCTGGTCACCGGCGCGGCGCCGCGCTGGGCGTGTGGGGCGGCGTGGCCGGCCTGGCGACCATCGCGGGGCCCACCGTCGGCGGCGTGCTGGTCACCTGGCTGGGCTGGCGGTGGATCTTCTTCGTCAACATCCCGGTGGGCGTGATCACCATGCTCCTGGCGCTGGTGATCATCCCCGAGGTGCGGAGCGGCCGCCGGCAGCCGCTTGACCTCCCCGGTGTGCTCGTCGCGAGCGCGGCCCTGATCGCGATTACCTACGGCCTGATCGAAGGCCAGAGCTACCACTGGGGCACGGTCTGGTCGTTCGTCACCATCCCGCTGATCATCGGCGTTGGTGTCGCGCTGCTCGTGATGTTCGTGCTGGTCCAGGCGCGGCGGCAGGACCGGGAGCCGCTGCTGCCGTTCTCGCTCTTCCATGACCGCAACTACGCGCTGATGAGCGCGGCGAACGCGATCATCTCAATTGGGTTCATCGCGATGGCGCTGCCGCTGACCATCTACCTGCAGTCGGTGCTGGGCTTCAGCCCGATCAAAGCCGGGCTGACCATGGCGCCTGCCTCGCTGGTCTCGGGCTTCACCGCGCCCTTCGCGGGCCGGCTCGCCGACCGGGGCGGCAAGTACCTCCTGATGAGCGGCTTTCTCCTGTTCGCGGCCGGGCTGGCCGTGACCGTGGAGGTCGCCGGGCCCACCTCGCACTGGTATGACCTGCTGCCCGGTTACCTCGTGATCGGCCTGGGGATCGGGTGCACGATGTCGCCGATGCAGACGATCGCCACCCGGAACGTCGATCCCCGGATGGCCGGCGCGGCCTCGGGCGTGCTCAACACGATCCGGCAGACCGGCTCGGTGCTCGGCAGCGCGATGGTGCTCGCCGTGCTCCAGAACCGGGTGGCCGCCCACGACAGCTTCGTCACCGCGATGCGAGCCTCGATCGCCGCGCCGATCGGCGTCCTGATCCTCGCAGCGTTCCTCTGCCTCGCGATCCAGGGCGCCCGCCGCCCACAGCCGGCCCCATCGGAGCCTCATGCGGCGCCGGCCTCCGCAACCGAGGCCTGACTCCCCCTCGGATCTCACTGCGCTGCGCCAGTCGTTGGCCGGATGCCGGTGATTGCGTGTATCGCGGGCGTATCGAAAACCGCATACGCCACCGCAACAGTCTTCCGTCTTCAGTGGAGGCATGGGCCGCAGCGGTCCGTGCCGAGGGCATGGTGTCCCGGCTTCGGAAGGTGATCGCGAAAAGGAGAAGGCCGTGGCCAATGACGGAGAATGGGACCGGCGTTCGCTGCTCCGGGGCGCCGCCGTGGTGGCCGGCGCCGCCGCGGCCATACCGCTGCTGGGCGGGGCGGCCACGGCGCAGGCCGGCAGCAGTGACGCGGACGCGCTGTTTAAGGCCGGGAAGTTCGAGCAGGCCGGCCGCGCGTATGAGGAGATCCTGCAAAAAGACCCCGCGAACGTGCACGCGGCCTACCAGCGCGGCTATGTCGGGCTACTGAGCAACAAGTTCCCCGAGGCTGAGAAGTACCTCACGATGGCCCTCAAACTGGCCCCCGACGACAAGGACACCAACAAGCTCCTGGGCGACTGCTACATCCGGCAAGACAAATTCTCCCTCTCCGTACCACGCTGGCAAGCAGCCGGCGAGGAAGCCTACGCCCAATGGTTCGGGGCAGTCCGCGGCACGCCGTATCAGATCCACGGCGACATCGCGCGGCTGCCATGGCAGCAGATGGACCCGGAACCGCTGGTGGAGGCCTCGGTCAACGGCGGACCGCCGAAGAGCTTCACGTTCTACACCGGCGAGCCGTGGCTGAGCATATCCGCAGAAGTAGCCAAGGAAGCCGGGCTGACCCCCGTGGCCAAGCAAGAGATCAAGTACGACGGGGTGCACACCGTATGGCAGTACTTCGGGGTGCTGGACTCCTTCAAGCTGGGCGGCATCGAACTGCGCAACATCCCCGTGGAGTGGGACGAAGATGGGCCCACTCAGACCGACGACGGCATGATCGGCACGTGGCTCTTCTACCACTTGCTGACCACCTTCGACTACGCGGGCCAGTCGCTGATCCTGCGCCGCCCGACCCCCGAAACGGCCAGGAAGGCACGCGCCGACGCCAAACGGGCGGGCGCTGAGCCCCTGCCGCTGTGGCTGGCCTTTGATCACATGCTGCACAGCAGGGGCAGCATCGCCGGCTCCAGAGCACGGGTGGGGGTGATGGCCGTGAACTTCGGCGGAACCACCGGCGAGAGCGTCGCGGGCATGCCCGGGGACACGGCCAAGCAGTTGCGGGTCCGCACCGACTACGACCGCCCGCTCCAGACTGCTGCCCACAGCCACCCAACCGTCGCCTACCCCTGCTACCCGAAGGAGATCCGCCTCGGTGACGCCGCCGCTAAGGAGGTCTACTGCGAAATGGACCCGAGCATGCCGGTCACCCAGTACGGGCTCGACCTGATGGGCCACTTCGCCCACTGCTTCTACAAGCCCTACAACGTCACCCTCGACTTCACCGACATGAACCTCTACATCGCCCGCGGCAAAGCCACCTGACCGCAAGAATGACCTTGCAAGCGATACCCCTCGGAAGGAAGAAACGATGAACACGGCCTTTGTGTTACTGGCCGCCCCCCGGCCGCCGCCCTCGCCCCGGTCGCCGCGGGGTGCGGTGGCTCCGGCGGCTCGGCGTCCGGCTCGTCCGGCGCGAAGCCGGCGAAGTCGAGCCGCGGCGGACCTGGGAGTGAAGCACGCGCAGTGCATGCGCGCGAACGGTGTCTCGAACTTCCCCGACCCCGACTAGGACGGCGGGGGCCTCAGGCGGGTCGGGTCGGGTTTTCCGCAGCATGCGCGGAGAAGTCGGCCCACATCGTCTGATTGGCGCGGGGTGGGTCAGATGGAGAAGTCCTCGCCGTGCCAGATCCCGGCGTCGGGCGGCCGGATGGTGGGGTCGGCCAGGTGGCCGTCAGCCAGTGACTCCAGCCGGCCGACCCGGCGCAGCAGGGATTGGAGGCTGGCGCCGACCAGGTCGGGCAATAGCGCGTCGTCGCCGCCGGGCAAGGCAGTGGTCGGCCGGGGGCGGCTGCGCGCGATGACCTGGCCGGGAACCCCGACGACCACCGATCCGGGAGGTACCGGCTTGACCACGACGGCGTTAGCGCCGATCCGGCTGTCGTCACCGATGGCGATGGGACCAAGGATTTTGGCGCCGGCCCCGATGATCACCCGGTCGCCGACCGTCGGATGGCGCTTGCCGGTCTCCGTGCTGGTGCCGCCGAGCGTGACGCCCTGGTAGATCGTGACGTCGGCACCGATCTCCGTGGTCTCCCCGATGACTACGGCGGTGGCGTGGTCGATGAACAGGCCGGGACCGAGCGCGGCGGCGGGGTGGATTTCGACGCCGGTCAGTATCCGGGTGAGCTCCGCGGACAGTCGCGCGAGCAGCCGGGCGTGCCGGCGCCACAGCCAGCGGCTGACCCGGTGGCCCCAGATCGCGTGCACGCCTGGATAGCAGAACACGACCGTCAGGGCCGAGCAGGCGGCCGGGTCCCGTTCCAGGGCCGCCCGGACGTCGCGCCGCAGGGCGGCCAGCACGGCTAGCCCGGCCAGCCCGGCGAACAACGGGGTGCTGAGGTACCTCTCGCCGAAGTCCGGGAGCACGACGACGATCAGCTTCCCGGCGTTCTCCGGCCTGCGCGCCACCTGCACGGCGGCCCAGGCCGCCGCGCCGGAGGAAATGCCGACGAGCAGCCCCTCGTCGGTCGCCAGCCGCCGCGCCACGGTCAGCGCGTCCTCGTTGCCGACGGTGATGATCTCGTCCACCAGCGCCATCTCCAGGACCGGCGGGACGAACCCGGCGCCGATGCCCTGGATCGGGTGCGGGCCCTTGACCCCGCCCGACAGCACTGGTGAGGCGGCTGGCTCGACGGCGACGAACCGGGCCGACGGCTTGCGCTCCTTGATTACCTCGGCGACGCCGGTGATGGTGCCGCCGGTGCCGACCCCGGCCACGAAGATGTCGATGGCGCCATCGGTGTCCCGCCAGACTTCCTCGGCGGTGGTGGCGCGATGGATGGCCGGGTTCGCGGGGTTCTCGAATTGCTGCGGCACGAAGTACCGCTTGTCGGTCTTGGCCAGTTCCTCGGCCTTGGCGATCGCGCCCGGCATGCCGTCCGGGCCGGGGGTGAGAATGAGTTCGGCGCCGTAGGCGCGCAGCAGCATCCGGCGCTCCATGCTCATGGTCTCCGGCATCGTCAGCACACAGCGGTAACCGCGGGCGGCGCACACCATGGCCAGGGCGATGCCCGTGTTGCCGCTGGTCGGCTCGAGGATGATCGTGTCCGGCCGGATCTGCCCGGCCTGTTCGGCCGCGTCGATCATGGCTACGCCGATGCGGTCCTTGACGCTGGCGGCCGGATTGAAGGACTCCAGCTTCGCCACGACGTCGGCCCCGGCGCCTTCGGTGACCCGGCGCAGCCGCACCAGCGGCGTGTTCCCTACCAGCTGTGTGATGTCCTCGGCGACCCTCATGGCCCTCTCCTCCGCTAGCGTCCGCCATGGTCGGCTGGCCTGGCTTGATCTCCATTCTCAACAGGAACGGTGCATGAGGACCCACGGGGGGCGCCGGAGCCGGAAGTCCTGGTGTCTTACCGAGCTTTCAGATCTCGAATACTCCGGAGGTGAGCCCACGGTGAGCCGTCGGATGGCGATGACGGCCACGAATGTGGCGAGCGCGGCTGCGGAAAATTACGTCGGGGTCGCGGAAATAGATTCCGATACGGACCTGTTCCGTATCGATAGCGGAGCACCGGTCCGGCGCCCTCCCGGAGGGCCCACAGGCCACAACCGCTGCGTTCCGCTCAAGCTTCCCGCGTTCCGCACTACACGCCGTCAGTTTGCGAAAGGCACCATGGATAGCCAAACGATCTTCCGAAGGCGCTGGGGTATCCTCACCGTCCTCATCGTCAGCCTTCTCGCCATCGTCATCGACAACACGGTCCTCAACGTCGCGCTGAAGACGATCGCCGAGCCCCGCGGCGGCCTCGGCGCCAGCCAGAGCCAGCTCGAATGGGCGATCAACTCCTACACGCTGGTCTTCGCCGGGCTCCTGTTCACCTTCGGGGTCATCGGCGACCGGATCGGCCGCAAGCGCATGCTCATGATCGGCCTGGTCCTGTTCGGGATCGCGTCGCTGCTGTCCGCGTATTCGCGGTCACCTGACCAGCTGATCTTCGCCCGCGCGGCCATGGGCCTGGGCGGCGCCGCCGTCATGCCGCAGACGCTGTCGATCATCTCCAACGTGTTCGAGCCGCAGGAGCGGCCGCGGGCCATCGGCATCTGGGCCTCCGCCGTCGGAATCGGCGTCGCGATCGGCCCGGTGCTCGGCGGTCTCTTGCTGGCCCACTTCTGGTGGGGCTCGGTCTTCCTGATCAACGTGCCGGTCACGGTGGCTGGTGCGATCGCGGTCGCCATCCTGGTGCCCGAGTCGCGCAACCCCGAGAAGGCCGGCATCGATGCTCTCGGCGTGCTCCTGTCGATCGCGGGCCTGGTCCTGCTGGTCTACGGCATCGTCCAGGGCGGCGACACCGGCTCCTGGGTCCAGCTGTCGGTGCTTGGCCCGATCATCGGCGGTCTCGCCGTGCTCGGGATCTTCGCCTGGCATGAGTCCCGGGCCCGTCACCCGGCACTGGATGTCCGGCTGTTCCGCGACCGGCGGCTGTCGGCCTCCGTCGGCGCCCTGGCGCTGGTCTTCTTCGGCATGGGCGGGGTGTACTTCTTCACCAGCTTCTACACCCAGAACGTCCTGGGCTACAGCCCGGTGGACGCCGGCCTGCTGACGATCCCGTTCGCGGTCGGCCAGCTGCTGCTGTCGCCGCGCAGCGCGCCGCTGGTCCGGCGGTACGGAGCTAAGGCGGTGGGCACGAGCGGCATGCTCGTCATGTCCGTGGCCCTCGCTGGTTACGTCCTGCTCGGCACGACGCCGCAGATCTGGCTGCTCGGCCTGCTGTTCTTCGTGCAGGGAGCCGGAATCGGGGTCGCGATGCCGGCGGCCACGTCCGCGGTGATGGACGTGCTGCCGCGTGAGCGGGCCGGCGCCGGATCCGCGCTGACCAACACCGCCCGCCAGATCGGTGTCGCGCTGGGCGTCGCCGTGCTCGGCTCGATCCTGGCCCAGTCCTACCACGCTGCGATGAGCCCGACGCTCGCCTCCCTCCCGGCCGCCGCGAGGGGCGCGGCCGGCGGGTCGATCGAAGCCACCCAGGCGGTCGCCGCGCAGCTCGGTGCGGCGGGCCGGGCCCTGCTGGGTCCCGCGAACGACGCGTTCGTCAGCGCGATGCACGTGACCACGGTGGTCGCCGCCGTGATCTCGCTGGCCGGCGCGATGGTGGTGCTCCGCTGGATGCCGGGCCTTGGCCGGCGCACTGCCGCCGGGACGGTGGCGGCCGACGCGCCCGCCGGCGTCGAGCCGGCGCTGGCTGAGGCGGCCGCGGGCCAGCCCGTGTTCGCCGAGGCGCAGGCGCAGGCGGTGGCCGCCGAAGGGGTCCGAATCGACCCCATGGAGGTCGAGGATGTATGGCAGGAGAACCTCGCCTCCCAGCCCGCAGGGTGGAAGGATAATTAGGTATGCCCCGATCAGCGGTGAACCTCAACGCAGAGGTCCCGGGCGACGAGCGAGTCGCCGGGCCGCTGGACGAACGCTGCTTTGACCCGGCCGGTGCGACCGGTACGGGCAGCAGCGGCGAGAACGCACGCCGCCCGCAGGCGGGCCCGGATCACGGGCCCGCCGCGGGCGGCCCGGGCGGGTCTGGCCGGCGGCCGGGCCGCCCGCGCAGTGAGCGCGCCGACCAGGCGATCATCGAGGCCACGCTCGAGCTGTTCGCCGAGCGCGGGGCCGAGGGGGTCTGCGTCGAAGCGGTCGCCGCGCGGGCCGGTGTCGGCAAGGCGACGGTCTACCGCCGCTGGTCCGGCAAAGAGGACCTGCTGCTCGACGCGCTGGGCTCGCTGAAGAGCCCGCTGCCCGAGCCGCACGGCGTGTCGGTCCGCGAGGACCTGGTCGCTCTGCTCACGGTGATGTGCCAGGACGCGGCGGATCCGGCGCGGGCCCGGCAGTACACGCTGCTGCTCGGCGAGGGCCAGAAGTACCCGCGGCTGATGGCCCGGTACGGGGAGACCGTCATAGAGCCGCGGCGCAACCACATCCGGTCGGTCCTGCGGCACGGCATCGAGACCGGGCAGCTGCGGCCGGACACCGACGTGGAGATCGCCATGCTCACGCTGACCGGCGCCGCGCTGGCCCGGGGCAAGTACGAGTCGATCCCGCGCAACCAGGAGTTCGCCGAGCGGATCGTCGACAGCATGCTGCTCGGCCTCACCCCCCGCTGATACCCGCGCCCCAGGGCGCCCGCATTGCCCGCCGAGACCGATGCCGGACGAACAGGAGGCCGCGTGGACCGGCGGCGACCCGCGCGCCGTGGCCGCCTGGGCGGCTGCCTTGCTCCTGCTCAGTTAGCCCGTGCTCCTGCTCAGCCGGTGCCCTGGGCCGCCGGCGGGGTCTCGCGCCAGCGGCTGGTGATGGGCAGGCGCCGGTCCCGGCCGAAGTTCTTCGGCGTGATCTTGGGACCGGGCGGGTACTGGCGGCGCTTGTATTCGGCCGCATCGACCAGCCGGATCACGCGCTGCACGAGCTCAGGGTCGTGGCCGGCCGCGATCAGCTCCTCGGCTCCCATGTCCTTCTCCACGTAGTCGTCCAGCAGGGCGTCGAGCACGTGGTAGTCGGGCAGCGAGTCGGTATCCATCTGGCCGGGCGCCAGCTCGGCGCTCGGCGGCTTGGTGATCGAATTCTCCGGGATCGGCGGCGTCTCGCCGCGCGCGGTGGCCTGCTCGTTGCGCCAGCGCGCCAGCTCCCACACCAGCGTCTTCAGCACGTCCTTGATCGGTGCGAAGCCGCCGGCCGAGTCCCCGTACAGCGTGGAGTATCCGGTGGCCAGCTCGCTCTTGTTGCCCGTGGTCAGCACGAGGTGGCCGGCCGCGTTGGACAGGCCCATGAGGATCACGCCCCGGACCCGGGCCTGAAGGTTCTCGGCGGGCAGCCCGCTCGGCGGGAACCCGGCCGGGGCGAGCTCGGCCTCGAAGGCGTCGACCATCGGGCGGATCGGGACCGTGACCGAGTGCAGGCCCTGCCGCTTGACCAGCTCCTCGGCGTCGCCCACCGAGTGCTCGGAGGAGTACCGGCTCGGCATGAGCACCGTGTACACGTTGTCCGGGCCGACTGCGTCGGCGGCGATCGTCGCGGTGAGCGCCGAGTCGATGCCGCCCGACAGGCCGAGGATCACCGTGCGGAAGCCGTTCTTGCGTACGTAGTCCCGCACCCCGGTGACCAGGGCGCTGTACACCTCCTCGGCGTCGGGCAGACGCCGCCAGAAGGGCCCGTCCGGCGGAGCCTCGTCCGCTTGGCCCGGGCCGCCGTCGGCCGGCACCTCGATCCCGGGGCCGAGATCGACGTGCTTGACCGTGATGATCGTGCCGTCGCCGGCGTCCACCGGCGTGTCCTCGGCCGGGACCGGGCCTTCGGCGGCGGGCAGATCCAGGTCGGTGACGACCAGGGCCTCCTCGAACTGCGGGCCGCGGGCCAGCAGCCTGCCGCCCGCGTCGACCAGGATCGAGTCGCCGTCGAAGACCAGCTCGTCCTGGCCGGCGATCATGTTCGCGTAGGCCAGCGCCGCCCCGGCCTCCCGGGCCCGGCGGACGCACAGGTCGAGCCGGACGTCGTCCTTGCCGCGCTCGTAGGGCGAGGCGTTCGGCACCACGAGCAGGCCCGCTCCCGCCTGCCGGGTGACCGCGACCGGGCCGCCCTCCTGCCACAGGTCCTCGCAGATCGCGATCGCGACGTCGATGGCGTCCTGGGTCCCGGCCGGCGAGCATACGGAACACCGGCAGGAAATTGCCGGGGACGAAGTACCGGTACTCGTCGAAGACGCCGTAGTTCGGCAGGTGGTGCTTGGCCGTGGTCACCATCACGCGCCCGCCGTACAGCAGGGCGGCCGCGTCCAGCGGGGCGCCGACGGGCAGGCCGGTGCGCGGCGCGAGGTCGGCCCGCCGGTCCAGGTAGCCGGTCACGACGGCGACACCGCCGAGCCCCTCGGCGCC
Organism: uncultured Actinomycetes bacterium; assembly: GCA_963718475.1. GTDB lineage: Bacteria > Actinomycetota > Actinomycetes > Streptosporangiales > Streptosporangiaceae > CAVQZM01. Next base: position 12,377 of record CAVQZM010000066.1, read on the forward strand.
GAGCCGCTCCGCGACGATGCGGACCGTTTCGATCGAGGCCCGGACAAACGAGGCCCGCAGAGCCAGGTCCTCCACCGGGTAACCGGTGAGCATCATCTCGGGGAAGACGACGAGCCGGGCGCCCTGCCGGGCCGCCCGGCGGGTCCAGTCGACGATCTTGTCCGCGTTCCCGGCCAGATCTCCCACGGTCGCGTTGACCTGGGCCAGGGCAATCCGCAACGTAGGCACGTCTCTAGCTTAGGACGGCGCTAATACTCCGGGAGAGTGCCCGCTACCCAGCCGGACCAGAACGAGGCCACCGAACGCCCCAGGCGGGTCGCCTCGCCGGCGAACGCGGACCAGGCGAACACTCCATCGCCGCCGTCGCGCCGGACGCAGAACGCCACCCCGGTCCCGTCGTCCCCGAACCCGACCAGCCGCCGGCGGAACGGGCTGTCCTCCAGCTCCCATGCCTCCTGGTTGCGGCCCACGACGTCGGCCAGCGGCCAGATGACCTGCCACTGCCCGGGGCGGTCCAGCAATCCGTTGCTGGCCCGGTAGATCCCGCGCAGCTCCCGGGGAAACACCGCCTCCAGGGCCGCCTCCGCGACCGCGATCTCGTCCTCAGCGGCCCCGGGATACAGCTCGTTCCCGTTGCCTGCGCTCAGCAGTTGCTGCCAGTCGGTCACCGCCACCGCAATAGGCTCCCACGGCCGTCGCGCGGGAAGGACGCCGGGACGGCGACGGTCATATCGACGACGGCGCCCGGAAGGCGGCCGCGGATCTGGGGCGCCTGGGTACGCCGGGAGTACCGTTGATCCCATGGCGGCCGGCCAGTTCTCTGCCCGACGAGTGGTGACCGGCCTGCTGCTGGGCGCGGTCCTGGTCGCGGTGGTGACGGCCGCGATCGAGGGCCTTCGCCAGGTCGTCCCCTTGCTCAGCCTGCCGATCCTGTACCTGTTCGCCATCTTCCCGCTGGCGATCTGGTGGGGGGCCTGGCTGGCGCTGGCCGCCTCCGCGGCGTCGATGCTGACGTTCGACTTTTTCTACACGGCGCCGGTCCACAGTCTCGGGATCAGCAGCCCGGGTGTCCTGCTCGCCTTGGTGCTCTCGGGGCTGACCTCGTTCGTGGTGGCCGGGCTCGCGAAACGGGCGCGACGCACTCGCGAGGCCGAACTGCTGGCCGAGAACCTCCGCCAGGCCGAGGAGAAGACCCAGCGGATCGCGGCCGAGCAGGCCGCGCTACGGCGGGTCGCGACGTTCGTGGCGCGGGCCGACCCGCCCAGCGTGGTGTTCGCCGCCGTGGCCGAGGAGACCGGGCGGCTCTTCGGCGCCGACTTCGCGCTCATCGGACGCTGCGACCCCGACGAGGCGTTGGCCAGCGTCGCGAGCTGGAGCAGCACACGGGACACGGTCATCACGCTGACTGCCGCCGTGGGACAAGATGGCCGGGTGGATGCCGCGTGAGATCTCCTGAAGCTCGGTGACCACGCCGACGACTTCTTCTGCGGTCTGAGCCAGCGTCGCCCGGACCTCCGGCAGGGCGGGTGGCACCTGCCGCTCGGCGCCGCGCATCGTCAGCGCGAGCGAGACGAGGCGCTGCTGGACCCCGTCGTGCAGATTACGCTCGATCCGGCGCCTGGTCTCATCGGCAGTGGTGACGATCCGCGCCCGGGAGGCGGTCAGCGCGGCCCTCGCCTCAGCGTTCGCGATCGCGGTCGCGGCCAGCTCGGCGAAACCGGCCAGCCGTTCTTCGGTATCCGCGGGCAATTGCTGATCGTGCGCGGACGCCAC
>CAVQZM010000067.1:0-16469 GCA_963718475.1 uncultured Actinomycetes bacterium
TGTCGTTCCCGATCTCGATGTGCACGGTGGCGCAGCAGACCGAGCCGAACTGGACCTGAAGCTGGCTGAGGCGGACCTGCGTGCCCATGTCCAGGATCAGGCCGCTGCCCTTCTTGAGGCCGCCGAACGCCGGGTTGCCCTGGTAGTACTGGGTGTGCCAGAACGAGGTCGGGTTGCTGTCGATCGCGTACATGGCGCCGGCGTCGTCCTCGTTGCCCGGGTCGCTGTTGCTCAGCGGGTCGAAGCCGTTGGCCTGCACCGGCTTCAGCACGACACTGGACGCCGTGGACGGGCTGGGCGGCTGGCTGTGGCCGCCCGCCTGGGCCGTCCCGTGCCCGGAGGAGTTACTGAACGACCACCCGATCGCCGCGACCGCCGCGAGGACGAGGACGGCCACCACGGAGATCATGGCCTTGGCCGTCGCGCTCCGTCGCGGGCGGTCGCCGCCGTGCCGGTAGCCGCCGCCCGGCCGCTCCGGCGGCCCGTGATGGCCCCGGCCGCGCGGTTCCGGGCGCGGAGGTGGCCGCTGGCCGCCGTACCCCGCCATCTGGGCGGTGTCGGGCCCGCGGCGCCCCGGCTCCGGGCCGCGGCCGTCCGGCCTGCGGTACGGCGCCGGCGCGGGAGGCACGGGCGGTGCCACCCGGGCCAGCGCGTCCGCGAACTCCAGGGGGGTCGTGATCACCGAGCCGTCGCGGCCGGGGCGCTGGAAGAGCGCCTGGCACGTGACCGCGTCGATGCTGGCGGGCACGCCCGCTGACACCTGGCGCGGGGTGCAGGGAGCACCGTCGATCATGGGGGCGGGTGGCAGCCCGGTCAGTTCCGGGCCGGGCCAGTACCCGGTCACGGCCGCGTAGAGCAGACGGCCCAGGTCCTGGGTGTCGGTCAGGGCCGGGTCCTCCGCGATGTCCTCGTCCGCGCCGACCCCCGCGAGGGCGGCATCGAGCCCGAGGCCGGTGATCTTCACGCCGCCGCCCGACGTCCACCGCAGCGATCCGGGGACCAGCCGCAGGTGGGCCAGCCCGGCCGCGTGCGCGACGGAAAGCGCCTGCGCGGCCTCGGCCACCAGGGCGGCCGCCCGGGTGGGCTCGATCGGCCCGCCCTCACTGAGCATGTCGGCGAGTGATTCACCCGCCACCCACTCCATGACGATGTAGGCGCGCGCACCCGAGTCGTCGACGTCGAAGACCTGGGACAGGCGCGAATCCGTCAGCCGGCTCGCGGCCCGTGCCGCGGTGACCGCGTCTCTCACGCGCGGGAAGTTCTCCGCGAACGTGAGCACGGTCACAGCCCGCGCGAGGATCTCGTCAATGGCTTTCCACAGCGCCCAGCCGCCGCCCGCGTCGACTTGGTCCTCGAGGCGGTAGCGGCCGGCGAGCCGGGTTCCCGGTTCAGAGGTGTACGTGCTCATGCATCACCCGTCAAGAGCGGGATAAGCTCTCGACCCTCCTTCCAGGCCCCCGTTGATCAGCGGCATTATCAGGACGGTGCGGTACGTATCCCTAATGGTAAGGCGCTTCGCCCTCCCTGCGGGGCTCCCGGTGGCTCGCCCCGTGTAAACCGTTATACGCGATTGCCGCCAATGTCTCATATCTATGATCCCACGCCCTCGTCATCCTTCCCCCGCGTGTCACGGACCAGACATGGACCGGACACCCGCCGGACCCCGAGCCGGGCCCGGCCGCAGCGTTCCGCCGTCACCGGGGCGCGCCCTGCGCGGCCCGGCCGCCGAACCGGCCGGTCACCATCCGCATCACCTGGGCCAGCTCGTCCAGGTGGAGGGCCCGGGCCGTGATGATGTACAGCAGCACGGCGCCCCCGCCCCCGACCAGCACGGTGACGAAGCCGTAGACGGCGCCGGGGTGGAACACGCCGCCGACCACGACGCTGACCACGAACGCGAAGACCAGCGCGGGAATCGCCGCGACGTGCATCCGGACCAGGCTGCGCGTGACCTTGGAGCCGTCCAGGCCGCCGAACCGCCGGGCCAGCAGCCGCCAGGCGATCGCCGCGCTGAAGATGCTGGTCAGGCCGTAGACGAACGCCATGCCGATAACGACTTCTTGCGCGGGCAGCATGGCCAGGACGAGATAGTTCCCGGCGACGGTGGCGAGCATCGTCCAGAAGCCGATGATGGCCGGCGTGCGGCTGTCGTGCAGGGCGTAGAACACCCGCAGCAGCAGCTGGAAGATGACGAACGGCAGGAGGCCCAGGGAGAAGGCGGCGAAGGCCTCGCCGATGTACCGTGCGTCCGGGACGGTCATGTGGCCGTAGCTGAACAGCAACTCGCACAGCGGTGCCCCGAGGACGGCCAGGAGCAGCGCGGTGGGCGCGAGGATGACCGATGAAAGCCGGACGCTGTAGGAGAAGTCGTCGCGGACCATCTGGAACCGGCCTTCGGCGGCGTGCCTGCTCATCCGGGGCAGCAGCGCCGTCGTCACCGAGACGCCGATGATCGCGTACGGCATGAGGAACAGCGCGTAGGAGTAGTTGTACGCGGTCACGCCGGCACTCTGCACGTGCACGCTCGCCGAGTTGGCCACCCTGGTCGTGACGATGAACCCGATCTGGGTCGACACGACGTAGCCGAGCATCCAGATCGCCATCCGGCCGATCTCGGCCAGTTCCAGCCCGCCGGAAGTCGAACCTCGGCCGCCAGCGGAAGCCGACCCGGCGCAGCGCCGGAACCAGCGCCACGGTCTGGACGATGATGCCCAGGGTGGTGCCCACGCCGAGCAGCAGGATCCCGCCGCTGGAGACGTTGCCGACGTCGCGGTGCACGCCCAGGGAGACGATGAACAGCAGCCCCACCACGATGACGATGACGTTGTTGATGATCGGCGTCCACATCGGCGCGCTGAAGCTGTTCCTGGTGTTCAGGATCGCGCCGATCAGCGAGCTCATCCCGTAGAAGAAGATCTGCGGGATGAAGAAGTAGGCGAAGACCACCATCACGTTGTGCTCGGTGCCGTGCACCGTCCCCGCGTACAGGGCGACGAGCAGCCCGGCCGCGATCGTCGCCACCACCGTCACCGCCCCCAGGGCGAAGACGGTCAGCGTGAACATCCGCTGGTTGTAGGCCTCGCCGCCGTCCCGGTGCTCCCGGGCCGCCTTGACCAGCAGGGGCACCACGACGCTGGTCAGGACGCCGCCGATCATGACGTCGTAGACGGCGTTCGGGATCGTGTTCGCGTTGTTGTAGGCGTTGGCCAGGGCGGCGTCGCCGAGCGCGATCGCGAACACGAACGTGCGCAGGAAGCCGGTCACCCGCGAAATCAGCGTGCCGATGGCCATCGAGCCGGTCGACCGGGTCAGGCCGGTGCCCTCGGCCGCCCGCTCCGGCGCGCGCTCACGCCGGTACGGGCTGGTCGGGTGCGTACGTCTGGTCGTCGTAGAGGTCGTCCTCGTAGAGGTCCTCGGCCTCGTAGGTGTCAGCCGGGATATAAGCGCCCTGGGGCTGGTAGATGGGGATCGGCTGGGTCAGCTCACCCGGCGGGACGCCGTAGCCGCGGGCCGAGGGCGACCGGGGCCGGGCGGCAGGCCGGGCGGGACGGGCGGACCGTGCGGGGGGTGCGGGGCCGGCGCCTGCGAGTCAGGCAGGATCGGGCCAGGCGGGAGCAGGCGCGGCTGGCGCGGCTGCGACTGTGGCTGCGGTGGCTGTGGTGGCTGGTCCCGGGTGGGCGGGGCCGGGCGGAACGCGTCATCCCACCAGGCCCGCTCGCCGCTGCCGCCGGGTGGCGGCCCGCCGCGGCGAGCGTCATCTCGGGGCGGGACGCGCTGGGCCGGGACGATTGCGGGCGCTGCGGCCGTCCGGCGGCTGGCTGCTGACCCGCCCTTTCACTGGGTCTTTCGCTGGGTCTTTCGCTGGGCCTTTAGCGGCCGTCCGTCCCGGTCGCGCGACGCGGCCGGCCGCCGGTGGGCCTCGGTCGGCCCGTCCGGGTCGCGCCGCGCACGATCGCCGGGACCCCGGTCTTCCATGCGGCTGGGTTCTGGTAGTTCTCGGTCCGGTCGCCGCCGGGACCGCCGTACGCCGCGGCCCGGTCCCGGCCCGGCTCGGCGTAGCCGCGGACGTCACCGGGCTGCTCGCCGTAGCCCGGCTGGACCTGGTGGACATCCCCCCACCGTAGGTCGGCTGAGAGGCCGTGGCCGAGGTCATTCGGTCCCGCGGCCGCTCACCCGGGCGTCGCGCGGCTGGTTGCGCGCCCGGGGGTGTCGCCCCCCGGGCCGGCCCCCGTTGCGGGACGCCCGGCGGTCGGCACATTGGCTCGGGCCAGGCCCGGCTACGGGCGCCCTGGCCGCGCGGGGTTCCCGGTGGGCCTGCGCGGTCGTCGCGGTTCCGGCGTCGCGTGCCGGCCCCGGCTCCCGTCCGCGCTGCGCCTCCGCCCCACGGGTCGGGATCGCGCCACAAGTCGCTCAGGTCGCCGCGCCCGGGCGCGGACCGCGGTTCGGCCCGGTCCGCCGAGCGGCCGCGCCAGCCCGGGCTGTCCGGCCATTGCGGGCGGCAGGCTCCTGGTCCCGGTAGGTCTCGGTCGGCCAGGCGCCCGGGTCGCGAGGTCCTGACCCGGCCATGGGTACGGTCGGCCAGCGGCTGGCCCCGCCAGCGGCCGGCCCCGTTCTCGTTCCCGGCGCCATCGGCCCGGCCCCCCCGCGGACCCGGCCATCCCGCGGGTCCGGCGGGACCGCCGCCCGGCGTCATCGCCTGGCTCCCCCACTGGGCCGGCTCCTCCGTCCGGCCGGTACTCCGGTCGTGCCCGTAACCCGCGGTCAGACGCCCGCGACGGGGCTCGTCGCCTGGATAGCGGCTGCTCACGTTGCACCTGCGGGGGCATTGCCGCCCGGCCCGGCGGGGAACGCCCACAGGGCCGCCGGCTGCCAGCGGCGTCACGGCGGTCCCGGTACCCGAACGGCAGCACGGAATGCCCTGGCGGCGTACACGCCAGCGTGAAGACGGGGTCAGCTATATCTGGCCCAGCCTCGTGCTTCGGCGAAGTCATCCGGGGCCTCCGGTGGGTCACGGGGATCGGTGGCGTCGTTGTCTGTTTCGACGTTAGCGGCTCCGTCGACCGGGGAAGGCATACCCACCGGCCGTTCTGGTTCGTTTCCTGGCTGGTCAGAGGTCTGAGATGCGGCGGCTGGTTCGTCATCGCGAAGACCGCGCCGGATGGCCCGGGCGACGGCGGTTAGCACCAGAACGCCCAGCGCCGCGAAGATGATGACCAACAGCGTCGTTCCGAACTGGGTCGACTGCACGCCCAGCGACACCGGGCCACCCGGCAGAGGGACGCCGTCCGCGCCGAGCAGGCGCAACTGGATGCTGGTGTCCCCGACGGCGTCGGAGCGGACGGAGAGCTTGACCGTCTGGGTCGCGCCCGCGCCGATCGTGATCAGGCCCTGATTGCCGGTGACGGTCAGCCGGCCGTCCGGTGGCCCCGTGGCCTGCAGCCGGACCTGGATGGCTTCCGGCAGCCCGTTCGCGATGGACACCGGGACCTTGCCCGACGACCCGCCGAGGGTGACGCGGGCCGAGTTGATGATCTCGACTTTGCGGCTGGCGGCGGAGAAGTAGGCCGCGACCCGGCCCAGCATGTTCTCGCCGCGCTGGCGAGCGGCCGGGCCGCCCCGCCACGCGGACGATTCGGTGGCCGCGACGCCGGCGTTCAGGCCGTTCAGGTACTGGGGCTCCGGCCGGGACAGGATGCTCTTGTACAGCCGCAGACTGGCGTCGAGCGCCGCTACCTGCTTGAGGTAGGCCGAGCTCAGCTCGTGACTGCGACATAGGCGTCCGGCGGTGGCTGGCGCGTGGTCTGGCTGGCGCTGCCCGCCGAGCTGGCCAGCCCGGCCAGCGAAGTGGGAGACAGCCAGGGTGCGTTGACCGTCTCGCTGAGCAACTGGCTGGCCAGCGCGGACGAGGGGGCCCATTGCCGCGGCTGCGCCACCACCACCGAGCGGGCCAGTCCCGGATCCTCGGCCACGATCATCGCGGTCTCGGCCAGGAACCGCTGGCTCACCGCGAACGAACTGCCGGGCGTGGACGTCGCCGAGCCGAGGATGCCGGTGAGCGTGCTGTCGGCCAGCAGGACCCGCATGTTCGTGCTGGCCGTGGTCGGGATCGAGGTCACCGCGTCATCGGCGGTGTAGCCGGATGCGGTGGGCGGCATCTCGCCGCTGTTGAGCACCACGGTGCCGATCCCGTTGACCGCGAGGTTGCCGAGAACGCTGGAATCCGCGACCCCGTCGGCCGGCCAGGCGATCGCGTCGGAGGACGCGGTCCGCAAGGTGGACCGGCCCGCGCCGCCGGTGGCCGCCGACGGCCCGAACGAACGTCCCAGCAGGGCGCTCCCGGCCGAGCGGCCCTGGCTGAAGGCGGTCCGCAGGTCGCTGTCCAGGCCCTGGTGGGTAAGGGCCGCGACGTCCACGTCGTCATACGGGGTGACGAACATCTGCTGGCCGGAGAGGCCGGTCCGCAGCGTGGAGAGCCACTGAGTCGCCGCGCTACTGGTGTGATGCCGCGTGCCGCCGACGCAATCGGCGGCGCCTCCGACCCGGTACGGGCTGGTCATGGTGGAGACGCTGGTGAGCAGGCCCGGGTCCACCGCCCAGGTCAGGTGGGCACGCGCCGAGTAGGCGGCGCCGCTGGTCAGCAGGGTGTCCAGGCGGCCGCCAGCCGCGACACTGCCGGCCAGGCTGTCGCTGGTCAGCGCGGAGCACATGCCCTGCTGTGGCGTGTTGATGAGCGGCCAGACCCACGCGATCTTCAGTCGCTGGGTCACGCTCGCCGCGGCCGTGTCCGGCCAGAACGGCAGGAAGGTGCGGTCGGTCCCGAGGGGAACGCCGATGACGTCGACGGCCTGCGCGGCCAGCGGGTACACACCGAACTGGGTCATGCCGACCGCGTTCACCGGCAGCGATACCCGCCATGGCGCCGTCGTGCCGTTGGGCAGGCTCCCGCTGACCGGTACCGGCGTGCCGACCGGGGCGTCGATGGCGAGCGTGCCGTCGGCATAACTGTTCAGCTCGCCGCGGTAGGTGAGGGGAGACGCCGACGAGCGGAGCTGGATCGACACGCCTGACAACGTGCCGCCCGACTCGTTCGTCACCGTGCCCGTCACCGTTACTGTTCCGCCGGGCCGCGCGAGCTGCGGGGTAACCGAGTCGATGACCACGGACGTGGCCCGGCTCGGCGACTGCGCCCGCGCCGTTTCACCGGCCAGTGCGGCCGGCGCGAGCGCCAGGACACAGGCGCCCGCCGCCACCAGTACGGCGGCGATCAGGGCGAGGGTTACCGCGGATCGAGCGAGGGGACCCGGCGCGGCATGCTGACAAGGCACACCTGAAATGCTATTGCCGATTCCTGAACGTGGGCGGCATGGCGGCCGATCGGTTCGGCGAGCAGGGCAGGACCAGCACGTTGATCGCATCCTTCGTTCCAGCGTCCGGCTCCGGCCTGCGCCGCCGGCCGGGGTATCCTCGCTTTCCCACACCCCCTACCCTCGATGGCCGTGCCCAATTCCATGTCCCTGCCCCCGGTGAGCCCGGTGAGTCCGGTGAGTCCGCTGAACGATGAGCAGCGTAAGGCCGCTGCGGCCCTGCTCCGGCGGGTGTCGTCGGCCGCTGACGAGCTGGGGCGGCTCTTCGCCGGGCACGGCCACGAGCTCGCGCTGGTCGGCGGGCCGGTCCGGGATGTGTTCCTGGGCCGGACGCCCGGGGACCTTGACCTGACCACCGACGCGCCGCCGGAGGAGGTCCTGCGGATCGTCAGGGACTGGGCGGACAAGGTATGGACCGTGGGCATCGACTTCGGCACGGTCGGGCTGCGGAAGAACGGCACCATCTTCGAGATCACCACCTACCGCAGCGAGGAGTACGCGCCCCGGTCCCGCAAGCCGGGCGTGCACTACGGGACGTCGCTGGAAGAGGACCTGCGCCGCCGGGACTTCACCATCAACGCCATGGCGGCGCGCCTGCCCGGGCATGAGCTGGTCGACCCGTTCGGCGGGCTGACCGCGCTGCGCGAGAAGATGCTGCGGACGCCCGGATCGCCGGACGAGTCGTTCTCCGACGATCCGCTCCGCATCCTGCGGGCCGCGCGCTTCGCGGCGCAACTCGGCTTCACCGTCGCCGACGACGTGCAGGAGGCCATCAGCCGGCAGGCCGCCGGTGGACATCGTCTCCGCCGAACGGATCACCGACGAGCTGACCAAGCTGATGCTGACCCCGGCGGGGTCAGCATCAGCTTGGTCAGCTCGTCGGTGATCCGTTCGGCGGAGACGATGTCCAGCCGGCTCGGCCTGCAGGCTCATGGCCTCCTGCACGTCCTCGGCGACGGTGAAGCCGAGTGCGCCGCGAAGCGCGCGGCCCGCAGGATGCGGAGCGATCTCGGAGAACGACTCCTCCGGCGATCCGGGCGTCCGCAGCATCTTCTCGCGCAGCGCGGTCAGCCCGCCGAACGGGTCGACCAGCTCATGCCCGGGCAGGCGCGCCGCCATGGCGTTGATGGTGAAGTCCCGGCGGCGCAGGTCCTCTTCCAGCGACGTCCCGTAGTGCACGCCCGGCTTGCGGGACCGGGGCGCGTACTCCTCGCTGCGGTAGGTGGTGATCTCGAAGATGGTGCCGTTCTTCCGCAGCCCGACCGTGCCGAAGTCGATGCCCACGGTCCATACCTTGTCCGCCCAGTCCCTGACGATCCGCAGGACCTCTTCCCGCGGCGCGTCGGTGGTCAGGTCAAGGTCCCCGGGCGTCCGGCCCAGGAACACATCCCGGACCGGCCCGCCGACCAGCGCGAGCTCGTGGCCGTGCCCGGCGAAGAGCCGCCCCAGCTCGTCAGCGGCCGACGACACCCGCCGGAGCAGGGCCGCAGCGGCCTTTCGCTGCTCATCGTTCAGCGGACTCACCGGACTCACCGGGCTCACCGGGGGCAGGGACATGGAATTGGGCACGGCCATCGAGGGTAGGGGGTGTGGGAAAGCGAGGATACCCGGCAGGCGGCGCAGGCCGGAGCCGGACGCTGGAACGAAGGATGCGATCAACGTGCTGGTCCTGCCCTGCTCGCCGAACCGATCGGCCGCCATGCCGCCCACGTTCAGGAATCGGCAATAGCATTTCAGGTGTGCCTTGTCAGCATGCCGCGCCGGGTCCCCTCGCTCGATCCGCGGTAACCCTCGCCCTGATCGCCGCCGTACTGGTGGCGGCGGGCGCCTGTGTCCTGGCGCTCGCGCAGGCCGCACTGGCCGGTGAAACGGCGCGGGCGCAGTCGCCGAGCCGGGCCACGTCCGTGGTCATCGACTCGGTTACCCCGCAGCTCGCGCGGCCCGGCGGAACAGTAACGGTGACGGGCACGGTGACGAACGAGTCGGGCGGCACGTTGTCAGGCGTGTCGATCCAGCTCCGCTCGTCGGCGTCTCCCCTCACCTACCGCGGCGAGCTGAACAGTTATGCCGACGGCACGCTCGCCATCGACGCCCCGGTCGGCACGCCGGTACCGGTCAGCGGGAGCCTGCCCAACGGCACGACGGCGCCATGGCGGGTATCGCTGCCGGTGAACGCGGTCGGCATGACCCAGTTCGGTGTGTACCCGCTGGCCGCGCAGGCCGTCGACGTCATCGGCGTTCCCCTCGGGACCGACCGCACCTTCCTGCCGTTCTGGCCGGACACGGCCGCGGCGGGCGTGACCCAGCGACTGAAGATCGCGTGGGTCTGGCCGCTCATCAACACGCCACAGCAGGGCATGTGCTCCGCGCTGACCAGCGACAGCCTGGCCGGCAGCGTCGCGGCTGGCGGCCGCCTGGACACCCTGCTGACCAGCGGCGCCGCCTACTCGGCGCGTGCCCACCTGACCTGGGCGGTGGACCCGGGCCTGCTGACCAGCGTCTCCACCATGACCAGCCCGTACCGGGTCGGAGGCGCCGCCGATTGCGTCGGCGGCACGCGGCATCACGCCAGTAGCGCGGCGACTCAGTGGCTCTCCACGCTGCGGACCGGCCTCTCCGGCCAGCAGATGTTCGTCACCCCGTATGACGACGTGGACGTCGCGGCCCTTACCCACCAGGGCCTGGACAGCGACCTGCGGACCGCCTTCAGCCAGGGCCGCTCGGCCGGGAGCGCCCTGCTGGGACGTTCGTTCGGGCCGTCGGCGGCCACCGGCGGCGCGGGCCGGTCCACCTTGCGGACCGCGTCCTCCGACGCGATCGCCTGGCCGGCCGACGGGGTCGCGGATTCCAGCGTTCTCGGCAACCTCGCGGTCAACGGGATCGGCACCGTGGTGCTCAACAGCGGCGAGATGCCGCCCACCGCATCCGGCTACACCGCCGATGACGCGGTGACCTCGATCCCGACCACGGCCGGCACGAACATGCGGGTCCTGCTGGCCGACAGCACGCTCACCGGCATCCTCGGCTCGGCGACGTCCACGCCCGGCAGTTCGTTCGCGGTGAGCCAGCGGTTCCTGGCCGAGACCGCGATGATCGTGGCCGAGGATCCGGGACTGGCCCGCTCGGTGGTGGTGGCGCCGCCGCGGCAATGGGCCCCCTCGTCCGCGCTGGCCAGCCAGTTGCTCAGCGAGACGGTCAACGCACCCTGGCTGTCTCCCACTTCGCTGGCCGGGCTGGCCAGCTCGGCGGGCAGCGCCAGCCAGACCACGCGCCAGCCACCGCCGGACGCCTATGTCAGCAGTCACGAGCTGAGCTCGGCCTACCTCAAGCAGGTAGCGGCGCTCGACGCCAGTCTGCGGCTGTACAAGAGCATCCTGTCCCGGCCGGAGCCCCAGTACCTGAACGGCCTGAACGCCGGCGTCGCGGCCACCGAATCGTCCGCGTGGCGGGGCGGCCCGGCCGCTCGCCAGCGCGGCGAGAACATGCTGGGCCGGGTCGCGGCCTACTTCTCCGCCGCCAGCCGCAAAGTCGAGATCATCAACTCGGCCCGCGTCACCCTCGGCGGGTCGTCGGGCAAGGTCCCGGTGTCCATCGCGAACGGGCTGCCGGAAGCCATCCAGGTCCGGCTGCAGGCCACGGGGCCACCGGACGGCCGGCTGACCGTCACCGGCAATCAGGGCCTGATCACGATCGGCGCGGGCGCGACCCAGACGGTCAAGCTCTCCGTCCGCTCCGACGCCGTCGGGGACACCAGCATCCAGTTGCGCCTGCTCGGCGCGGACGGCGTCCCTCTGCCGGGTGGCCCGGTGGCGCTGGGCGTGCAGTCAACCCAGTTCGGAACGACGCTGCTGGTCATCATCTTCGCGGCGCTGGGCGTTCTGGTGCTAACCGCCATCGCCCGGGCGATCCGGCGCGGTCTTCGCGATGACGAACCAGCCGCCGCATCTCAGACCTCTGACCAGCCAGGAAACGAACCAGAACGGCCGGTGGGTATGCCTTCCCCGGTCGACGGAGCCGCTAACGTCGAAACAGACAACGACGCCACCGATCCCCGTGACCCACCGGAGGCCCCGGATGACTTCGCCGAAGCACGAGGCTGGGCCAGATATAGCTGACCCCAGTCTTCACGCTGGCGCGTACGCCGCCAGGGCATTCCGTGCTGCCGTTCCGGGTACCGGGACCGGCCGTGACGCCGGTCGGGGGCCGGGCGGCCCATGTGGGCGTTCCGGCCGCCTGGCCGGGCGGCAATGCCCCGGCGGGTGCAACGTGAGCAGCCGCTATCCAGGCGACGAGCCCCATCGCGGGCGTCTGACCGCGGGTTACGGGCACGACCCGGAGTACCGGCCGGACGAGGAGCCGGCTGAGTGGGGGGAGCCAGGCGATGACGCCGAGGCGGCGGTCCCGCCGGACCGCGGGATGGCCGGGGTCCACGGGGGGGCGGGCCGATGGCGCCGGGAACGAGAACGGGGCCGGCCGCTGGCGGGGCCAGCCGCTGGCCGACCCGTACCCATGGCCGGGTCAGGAACCTCGCGACCCGGGCGCCTGGCCGACCGAGAGCTACCGGGACCAGGCGCCTGCCGCCCGCAATAAGCCGGGCAGCCCGGGCTGGCGCGGCCGCTCAGCGGACCGGGCCGAACCGCGGTCCGCGCCCGGGCGCGGCGACCTGAGCGACTTGTGGCGCGATCCCGACCCGTGGGCGGCGGAGGCGCAGCGCGGACGGGAGCCGGGGCCGGAACGCGACGCCGGCGCCGGCGACGACCGCGCGGGCCCGACCGGGGAACCCCCCGGCGAGGGGCTACCCCGATAGCCGGGCCCGTGACCCGCGGAGCGCCCGACCCCCGGGCGCCCGACCGGGCCGCCCCGGGGCCGCGACACCCCCGGGCGCGACAACCAGCCGCGCGACGGCCGGGTGAGCGGCCGCCGTGGACCGAATGATGCTCGGCCATGGCCTTCTCAGCCGACCTACGGTGGGGGGCATGTCCGCCAAGTCCAGCCGGGCTACGGCGAGCAGCCCGGTGACGTCCGCGGCTACGGCGACGCCGGGCCGGGATCCGGGCCGCGGCGTAATGGCGGTCCCGGCGGCGACCGGACCGAGAACTACCAGAACCCAGCCGCATGGAACGACCGGGGTCCCGGCGATCGTGCCCGGCGCGACCCGGACGGGCCGACCGAGGCCCACCGGCGGCAGGCCGCGTGGCGCGACCGGGACGGACGGCCCGCTCAAAGGCCCAGCGAGAGACCCAGTGAAAGGCCCAGTGAAAGGGCGGGTCAGCAGCCAGCCGCCGGACGGCCGCAGCGCCCCGCAATCGGTCCCGGCCCAGCGCGTCCCGGCCCCGGAGGTGACGCTGGCCGCCGCGGCGGGCCGCCACCCGGCGGCAGCGGCGAGCGGGCCTGGTGGGATGACGCGTTCCGCCCGGCCCCGCCCACCCGGGACCAGCCACCGCAGCCACCGCAGCCACAGTCGCAGCCGCGCCAGCCACGCCTGCTCCCGCCCGGCCCCATCCTGCCTGACTCGCAGGCGCCCGCCCCGCACCCCCCGCACGGTCCGCCCGTCCCGCCCGGCAGGCGCCCGGCCCCGGTCGCCGTCGCCGGCGGCTACGGCGTCCCGCCGGGTGAACTGACCCAGCCGATCCCCATCTACCAGCCCCAGGGCGCTTATATCCCGGCTGACACCTACGAGGCCGAGGATCTCTACGAGGACGACCTCTACGACGACCAGACGTACGCACCCGACCGCCCGTACCGGCGTGAGCGCGCGCCGGAGCGGGCGGCTGAGGGCACCGGCCTGACCCGGTCGACCGGCTCGATGGCCATCGGCACGCTGATTTCGCGGGTGACCGGCTTCCTGCGCACGTTCGTGTTCGCGATCGCGCTCGGCGACGCCGCCCTGGCCAACGCCTACAACAACGCGAACACGATCCCGAACGCCGTCTACGACGTCATGATCGGCGGCGTTCTGACCAGCGTCGTGGTGCCCCTGCTGGTCAAGGCGGCCCGGGAGCACCGGGACGGCGGCGAGGCCTACAACCAGCGGATGTTCACGCTGACCGTCTTCGCCCTGGGGGCGGTGACGGTGGTGGCGACGGTCGCGGCCGGGCTGCTCGTCGCCCTGTACGCGGGGACAGTGCACGGCACCGAGCACAACGTGATGGTGGTCTTCGCCTCTTCTTCATCCCCCAGATCTTCTTCTACGGGATGAGCTCGCTGATCGGCGCGATCCTGAACACCAGGAACAGCTTCAGCGCGCCGATGTGGACGCCGATCATCAACAACCTCATCGTCATCGCGGTGGGGCTGCTGTTCATCGTCTCCCTGGGCGTGCACCGCGACGTCGGCAACGTCTCCAGCGGCGGGATCCTGCTGCTCGGGGTGGGCACCACCCTGGGCATCATCGTCCAGACCGTGGCCCTGATTCCGGCGCTGCGCCAGGTGGGCTTCCGCTGGCGGCCGAGGTTCGACTTCCGGCGGGTGGAACTGGGCGAGATCGGCCGGATGGCGATCTGGATGCTCGGCTACGTCGTGTCGACCCAGATCGGGTTCATCGTCACGACCCGGGTGGCCAACTCGGCCAGCGTGCACGTGCAGAGTCCCGGCGTGACCGCGTACAACTACTCCTACGCGCTGTTCCTCATGCCGTACGCGATCATCGGTGTCTCGGTGACGACGGCGCTGCTGCCCCGGATGAGCAGGCACGCCGCCGAAGGCCGGATCCAGATGGTCCGCGACGACTTCTCCTACAGCGCTCGGCTTTCATCGGTCATCCTCGCGCCCGCCGCGCTCCTCCTGGCCGTCCTCGGGGCACCGCTGTGCGAGTTGCTGTTCAGCTACGGCCACATGACCGTCCCGGACGCGCGGTACATCGGCGAGGCCTTCGCCGCCTTCTCCCTGGGCCTGCTGCCGTTCGTCATCTTCCAGCTGCTGCTGCGGGTGTTCTACGCCCTGCACGACAGCCGCACGCCGGCCATCATCGGCTTCTGGACGATGCTCGCCACCGTCGCCGGGAACTATCTCGTCCTGGCCATGCTGCCCGCGCAAGAGGTCGTTATCGGCATGGCGTTCGTCTACGGCCTGACCAGCATCTTCAGCGCGGCGATCGCCTGGCGGCTGCTGGCCCGGCGGTTCGGCGGCCTGGACGGCTCCAAGGTCACGCGCAGCCTGGTCCGGATGCACGTCGCCGCGATACCAGCGCTGGTCTTCGCGTTCGTGGTCAGCGTCGTGGCCGGTGGCGTGTTCCACCCCGGCGCCGTCTACGGCTTCGTCACCGTGCTGGTCGGGGGCGGGGGCGCGGTGCTGCTGTACGTCATCACGGCGAGGGCGCTCCACCTGGACGAGCTGGCTCAGGTGATGCGGATGGTGACCGGCCGGTTCGGCGGCCGGGCCGCGCCGGGCGCGCCCCGGTGACAGCGGAACGCTGCGGCCGGGCGTGGCTCTGGGTCCGGCGGGTGTCTAGTCCATGTCTGGTCCGTGACACGCGGGGGAAGGATGACGGGGGCGTGGGATCATAGATATGAGACATTGGCGGCAATCGCGTATAACGGTTTACACGGGGCGAGCCACCGGTAGCCCCGCAGGGAGGGCGAAGCGTCTTACCATTAGGGATACGTACCGCACCGTCCTGATAATGCCGCTGATCAACGGGGGCCTGGAAGGAGGGTCGAGAGCTTATCCCGCTCTTGACGAGTGATGCATGAGCACGTACACCTCTGAACCGGGAACCCGGCTCGCCGGCCGCTACCGCCTCGAGGACCAAGTCGACGCGGGCGGCGGCTGGGCGCTGTGGAAAGCCATTGACGAGATCCTCGCGCGGGCTGTGACCGTGCTCACGTTCGCGGAGAATTTCCCGCGCGTGAGGGACGCGGTCACCGCGGCACGGGCCGCGAGCCGGCTGACGGATTCGCGCCTGTCCCAGGTCTTCGACGTCGACGACTCGGGTGCGCGCGCCTACATCGTCATGGAGTGGGTGGCGGGTGAATCACTCGCCGACATGCTCAGTGAGGGCGGGCCGATCGAGCCCACCCGGGCGGCCGCCCTGGTGGCCGAGGCCGCGCAGGCGCTTTCCGTCGCGCACGCGGCCGGGCTGGCCCACCTGCGGCTGGTCCCCGGGTCGCTGCGGTGGACGTCGGGCGGCGGCGTGAAGATCACCGGCCTCGGACTCGATGCCGCCCTCGCCGGGGTCGGCGCGGACGAGGACATCGCGGAGGACCCGGCCCTGACCGACACCCAGGACCTGGGCCGTCTGCTCTACGCGGCCGTGACCGGGTACTGGCCCGGCCCGGAGCTGACCGGGCTGCCACCCGCCCCCATGATCGACGGTGCTCCCTGCACCCCCCGCCAGGTGTCAGCGGGCGTGCCCGCCAGCATCGACGCGGTCACGTGCCAGGCGCTCTTCCAGCGCCACGGCCGCGACGGCTCGGTGATCACGACCCCCCTGGAGTTCGCGGACGCGCTGGCCCGGGTGGCACCGCCCGTGCCTCCCGCGCCGGCGCCGTACCGCAGGCCGGACGGCCGCGGCCCGGAGACGGGGCGCCGCGGGCCCGACACCGCCCAGATGGCGGGGTACGGCGGCCAGCGGCCACCTCCGCGCCCGGAACCGCGCGGCCGGGGCCATCACGGGCCGCCGGAGCGGCCAGGCGGCGGCTACCGGCACGGCGGCGACCGCCCGCGACGGAGCGCGACGGCCAAGGCCATGATCTCCGTGGTGGCCGTCCTCGTCCTCGCGGCGGTCGCGGCGATCGGGTGGTCGTTCAGTAACTCCTCCGGGCACGGGCCGGCCCAGGCGGGCGGCCACAGCCAGCCGCCCAGCCCGTCCACGGCGTCCAGTGTCGTGCTGAAGCCGGTGCAGGCCAACGGCTTCGACCCGCTGAGCAACAGCGACCCGGGCAACGAGGACGACGCCGGCGCCATGTACGCGATCGACAGCAACCCGACCTCGTTCTGGCACACCCAGTACTACCAGGGCAACCCGGCGTTCGGCGGCCTCAAGAAGGGCAGCGGCCTGATCCTGGACATGGGCACGCAGGTCCGTCTCAGCCAGCTGCAGGTCCAGTTCGGGTCGGTCTGCTGCGCCACCGTGCACATCGAGATCGGGAACGACAACACGCGGTC
>CAVQZM010000068.1:0-14028 GCA_963718475.1 uncultured Actinomycetes bacterium
TGGCGTGCTGTCTTTCCACTCAGGCTGCGCGGTGGAGGCCGAAGCCCCAGTTCAGCATCCGGGCGGCATCCTGCGGTGCCGGCCGCCGGGCCGGTGGCGGGGCTGCCCAGCACGGCCCCGATCAGCGTCCGGCCGTTCCTGATCGCCTCGAACAGCAGGGTGTGCCCGGCGTCATCGGTGTACCCGGTCTTGATCCCGGCGGCGCCCGGGTAGGAGCTGATCAGGGCGTTGGTGTTGTCCCACCAGTACCGCGTGATGCCCGGGGCCTTTCGGCAGCTGGTAGAACCGCTGGTCCACGATCGAGCGGAAGACCGGGTTCCGCATGGCGGCCAGGCCGAGCGTGAGCAGGTCGGACGGCGTGGAGTAGGTCGAGGTCTCGGTGGGATAGGGCAGGCCGTCCGGCGAGGTGAAATGGGTCTGCGTCATGCCGATGCGGGCCGCGGTCGCGTTCATCCGCGCGACGAACGCATTCAGTCCGGGGCCGTAGGTGTTCGCGAGGGTATAGGCCGCATCCGCCCCCGAAGGCAGCATCAGCGCGTCCAGCAGTTCGCCTGCCGTCAGCACGTCTCCCGGGTGCAGCGCCGCGGTTTCGCCCCCGTACTTCCAGGCGTAGTCGAACGCCGCCTTCGGCACCTGGATCTCCTGGTCCAGGTGGCCGCTTTCCAGCACCAGCAGCGCGGTCATTACCTTGGTGACGCTCGCCATCGGCCGTTCGGTGGTCGCCGCGCGGGCCCACAGCACCTGACCGGTTTCCGCGTCGGCCAGCACCGCGCCCTTGGCCTTCACCCCGCCCGGCGCGCCGGTCACCTCGATCGCCGGACTGGCCGACGAGCGGAGGGGGGATGGCGTGGCGGGCGCTTGCGTCCGGGCCGGTGACGCGGTGTGGATGAGCGCGGGCCGTGGACCTTGGGCCGCGGCCGTCGAGCCGCAGGCCGTGATAGCGCCGACACCGGCGGCGGCCACGGTCAGCGAAGCGATCCGCGCCCTCAGTCGCATGAAGCCTGCCCTCTTCCTTCCCCGGGAGAAATACCGTCGGCCGCGGCCGCGTCAACCGTATCCGTCCCCCGCCCGTGGCGGTCCGGGAAACCGGCAGGACGTGCTGGTCCCGCCAGCAGACACGGCTGCGGCCGCGGTGATCGGCCCGCCGCACGAGCACGGGCCCGAGGCTGGCGATAGGCGCGACAGTAGGGTGACGGCATGGCATCGGTTGACAAGATCGAGGCGTTCCTCGCCGAGCGGCGCACCGTCGTGGTTGCGGGGATCCGCCGGGACGGACGGCCGCAGCTCAGTCCCAACTGGTTCTACTGGGACGGAGAGCGTTTCTACGTATCGACGACGCGGAGCCGCGCGAAGTACGCGATCTTCCGCCGGGACAAGCGAGCGCAGCTGCTGGTGGACGATTCCACCGGCTTCCGGTACGTCGCGGTCCCAGCGACCGTCGATATCCGCGAGGACATCGCTGCCGAACTGCCCCGCTTCCGTGCCATCCGCGAAAAGTACGGGCTGACCGTCCCGGACGACGACGAGCATCTGCGTGCCCTGGCCGAGGAAGGGCGCGTTCTGCTCGCCATAACCCCGGATAAGCCGATGTCCGACTGGACGTCCACGGGCCTGGACTGACGGCCAAACCCGGTCCCCAGCCGGAACCGAACACCGCGCGCCGGGAGCCATCATCGTTTATGGCCGGGACGTCGCCTCGGGGAACAGCGCGATCGACGCCGTGAAGGCGTGCAGGTAATTCTGTCCCCCGACCGGGCCGAGCTCTCCCGCGCAAAAGAGCCCCGCCACCGGGATGTCGCCGAGAACTTTCGTGAGCAGCCCGGCGTCGTGATCGGGCTCGGGAAACAGCCGCGATCCGCGCCCGTTGCAGGTGAACAGCAGCGCCCCGGCCGGCCGGTGGCCGCCGAGCGCGGCGGCTTCCCGTTCCAGGGTGCGCTGCAGATCCTCGTCCGCCGAGTCGGCGTCCCGGATGTGGAACTGCAAGGTCTGGCCCACCTCGACGTCGTCGCCCACCGCGATGGCCCCGCTCTCGGGATCGGCGCCCAGAACGCCACGGATGAGGAAATCGCCCTGGTGCAGTTCGGCCTGGTACTCGTTCATGACGATCCCCACCTGGAGGCCCTGGGTGAGGAGGTCCCGGTCCCGGTCGCTCAGCGCCGCGGCCAGTTCCTGAAGGCGCTCCACGGGCGGGCGCCCGCCAAGCTCCTGGATCAGGTTTCCGTCGGCCGCGGTGACGGTGTACGGGTCTCCGATCGGCCGGCATCCCTGCGAGACCAGCGGATGGATCTCAGCCTGCGGCAGGTAGGCGCCGACGGCGCCCTGAGACAGGACCCGGCCGTCGAGGAACAGCCGGCTCTGCCCCCGCCCCAGCCCGCCGCTGGCCAGCCCGCCCATCACGAGCGTTCCGGGAACGTCGGAGTTCAGGTGGGCCAGCAGGTGGTCGGCCGGGAAGGTGAACGGGTCGCAGATCATCAGGTGGACGCCCGCCTGGCCTGGCTCGAAGAGGTAGCCGCCGTAGGCGCCGCCGCTGGCCGTCCGCACGAACTCCATGCCGAACGTCTCGACCGGGCCGAGGTCGGCGGCGAGCCACAGCGAGACGGCAGGCTCGGACTCCACCTCGCGGCCCCCGCCGATGACCGTCTCCGACACGCAGCCGATGAGAGGGATCGGGCCGGTCTGATCGGTAACCGCGGCTAGCAGGGCCTCCGCCGAGTCATGGAAATGAGGAGAGGCGAACAGCACCCCGAACGAAGGCGGGCGGTCCCCGAGCGACGCACAGGCCACCTCAGCGGCCCGGCGCCCAGCCTCGTGCGGGTCCGCGGACAGCACCAGAGCTGCTCCAGCCTTCACGCGTCCAGGTTATGCGGCGATCGGCTGGCCATCTCCGCGCTCGCCCTCGACCGGCGGCGGCCCGCTGCGCTCTGGACCGCTAGCTCCTGTGCAGCACCGCGGCCTGTTTCTCCAGCGGGAGGATCTCGGAGCCGAAATCGGGGTACGCGTCAAGCCAGAGCCGCAGTACGTTCTGCATGTCCGGCACGACGAGGTCGTCCAGGACGGCGGTGGCAACCGGGCTCAGCGACCCGCTCAGCAACGGCAGCGCCGGATAGCGGGCCTGGTGACCGGTGGTCGCGGGCGGCCCGTCAACGAAGAGGAGATCGATCCCCGTCAGGTCCTCCCATGCCCGCCTCGCGTACCACGAGTAGGTCTCGCCATCAAGGCTGAAGCTCTCCAGCGGGGCGTCGCGTACCTCGGCGAGATCGCCGACGTCATGCCTGGCCAGGAGGTCGCGGGTCTTGCCGCCGAAAACCGGGTCGTGATCGAGCGCGATGATCCGGCCGTCGATCTTGAACCGCCGCATCGCTAGTGCGAGCCACAGCGTGGACGCGCCGCTACCGCATTCCACGACGAGCGACGGCCGTTCGTTGATAACCAGGTCGACCAGCACCAGAAGCAGGTCTGGCGACGCGGCCCACCCCCGGGTGGCGGGCACCACGTCGTTGGCTGGCAGCACGGCGCTCAGGTTCTGCAACGCTTCCAGCTGGCGGAATGTCAGCTTGATCTCTTGCTTGATCTTCTCTCGGTGCGGGCTCCGAGCCGCCGCACGGTGTCGAGCGTGCGCGTGGTTTGGTCGGCCAGGTTGCCGATCCGGCTGGCCAGGTCGAGGTTGTGCCTGATCAGCAGGACCAGGCCGCCAAGCAGCGGACCCAGCGCCATCAGTGCCACCGTCGGCACCGCGCCTGCGCCTGTTGCCAGCCCAAGCCCGAGCGCACCAGCCAGCCAGGCGGTGACCAGCACGGCTACTGTCTCGATGCGCACGAACTGCCGGACCAGTCGGCGCACTGGCGGACTCCTTTATCCTGCGGCGTTCACGCGGCCTGCCAGCCTCTTGCGAAACTGCCATTACCTTACTGTGATCCGCCCTGGCCGCGAGTAAGGCGGATCGCACGATAACTGGCCGTGCCTGGCGCCTCCAACGGCCGCCGGACCGAATCGCCATGTGGCGGCCAGTGGCTCGTCGTGTTGCCGGCTGACAGTTAGGATGCATGGCCATGGCGGGAATTGTGCTGCGCGTCCGGCTGATCGGCGGCGAACACCTGGACGTCAGGTACGAGGAACCCGATACGCCCGGCGTGGACGATGTCACGGAGCATGTCATCTCGGCGCTTGCCCAGGACTCCGGCGTGCTTCGCGCCCGCCACGGTGACCGGCTCATCGTCCTGTACGGCCGGGGCATTGCCGCCGTCGAGGTGGCGCCTCGCGGTCCGGTCCTCTGACTGGCATCTGCCCTCGGCGCGATGGCACCGGCTGCGCTATGTCTCGGGCGGGGCGGCCGGCGGTGTCTCGGCCCGCTCGAAGGCGGCGGAAAACAGGTAGCTGGTCGCCAGGCTGCGGTAGGGGCGCCATTTCTCGGCGATGGCGATGACCTCCTCCTGGGCGGGGAGGTGGTCGAGCTGATACGCGATCTGGACGGCCTTACGGAGCGCGAGGTCGCCCGGCAGGACGACGTCTTCTCGCTGGAGCGCGATGATGAGGGCGCCCTGCACGGTCCAGGGACCTATCCCGGGAATCACGGTGAGCTCGGCCATGAGCTCGTCGTCTGGCAGCCTGCTCAGGACGTCCGGGTTCAGCCGGCCGTCCGACATCCGCTCGGCGAGGTCGCGGAGCGTGCTGACCTTCCGCCACGAGAGCCCGGCCTCGCGGAGCTGGCCGGGATCGGCTCCCAGCAGCTCGGCGGGTGAGGGCAGATGGCCGTCGAAAAGTGCCTCGATGCGGGCAACGGTCCGGCGGGTCGCTGCGACGGAGAGCTGCTGGCCGGTGACCTGGAACAGCAGGGCACCGTACAGATCCATCGGCGGGAGCTGAGCCATCCACGCCCGGGGGTCGAAGGCCGGCCGGTCGTCGATGAGCCGCCCCAGCACGGGGTCGGCGTTGCGAAGGTAGGAGCGCGCTTGCTGCAGCCACTCGGCGCGGCTGGAATCCTCGGTCACGGAGCCCCGCTCCCTTCACCTGGTGGGTAGTACACCTGCCACCATCTTCGTGCCTGAGTCTGACAAGTTGCCGCGTTGCCGCCGAACCACTGACAGGAGACGGGTGATCGCGATGACGCAGCAAGACGCCCAGACGTCGGTTAACGCGGCCCAGGCCGCCGGTGAGCACCGGGTCAGGCACGCCCGCCTGTTCGACGCCGAGATCCGCCCGCACAATGAGCGATTCCGCGCCGCGGCCCGGGTCGGTCCCCGCGACCGCGTGCTCGATGTAGGTTGCGGCACGGGCCAGTCCACCCGTGAGGCCGCGCCGCCCGCGCCGCCCGTTCAGGAAGCGCGCTGGGTGTGGACCTGTCAGCTCCGGCGCTCGAGCTTGCTCGACGGCTCAGCGACCAGGAGGGACTGCGCAACGTCACGTACGAGCGCGCCGACGCTCAGGTCCACCACTTCCCGCCGGAGCACTTCGACATCTGCATCAGCCGGTTCGGCGTGATGTTCTTCGCCGACCCGGTCGCCGCGTTCAGCAATATCGGGCATGCGCTGCGCCCCGGAGCACGCCTGGTGGTCATGGCCTGGCAGGACCACAGCCGGAACGAGTGGACCTCCGCCATCGGCCAGTCGCTTACCACCGGTACGGCCGCATCCACCTCGCCTGCCCAGCTCGCCAGCGGGCCGGGTCCCTTCTCCCTGGGCGACCCGGCCATTGCGGAGAGCATCCTGGCCGCGTCCGGCTTCGCCGAGGTCGCCTTTACCGACGTGCACGAGCCCCTGTACTACGGCGCCGATAGCGCCATCGCCTTTGACTTTGTCCTCGGCCTTCGGGTCACCCAGGACCTCCTCGCAGATCTCGATGGCCCGACCGCCGAACGGGCGCTCCAGCGGCTACGCGCCACCCTCGCCGAGCACGACACCGGCAGCGGTGTGTTCTTCGACTCGCGGGCCTGGATCATCACCGCCCGCCGCCGCTGATCGCAGGGAATGGCCACTGTCCCGGCTTCCGCTGGGGCGGTACCGGATCCGCTCGCAGGCGTCCGCGGGCGCACGGCCAGTATCCGCTCTGGTTCACTCAGCTCGCGGATGACCTCGGCGGGATCCTTGTCGTCGCGCAGTCCCTGGTAGGAGGCGGCGCGCAGCCTGCCCTCGGGCGTCCACGCCGCGAAGGCGACCTCGATGACCAGGCGCGGCTGCACCCAGACCGCGCCGCGGGCGTGCTCACGCGGCACCGGGCCGTCGAAGGGGCTGGCGGGCTGCTGCAGCGGCGCCAGTCTCCGGCCGAGGAGGCGCAAGGTCTGCTGGGTGAAGCCGGTGCCGACGTGGCCGGCGTAGTCCAGGCCGCCGGGGCCGTGCACACCGACCAGCAGGGAGCCGATCTGGCCGGCCCGGTCGCCCTCCCCGGGCTTCCAGCCGCCGACGACGACCTCCTGGCGGTGGACGTTCTTGATCTTCCGCCAGTAAGGGGACCGCCGGCCGGGCTGGTACGGGGAATCGAGCCGTTTGGCCACGATTCCTTCCAGGCCCTGTTCGCGTGAGGCCGCAAGCACGTCGGCGGCCGCGTAACCGGTGAACGAGGGCGGGACCTGCCAGCTCCCGTCGTCCAGGTTCAGCGCCTCGAGGAGTTCCCGCCGCCGTGCGTACGGCACGTCCAGCAGCGGGTGCCCGTCGAGGTGCAGCACGTCGAAGATCAGGTAGCACACCGGGATCGGCCCGGACAGCCGGGCGGCCTGGGCCGCCGAGGTCACGTGCATGCGCTGCTGGAGCTGAGCGAAGCTCGGCCGGCCGTCGTCGAACGCCACGACTTCCCCGTCCAGCAGAAGCGGCAGGCCGGCCGCTGGCCCGAGCGCGGCCAGTTCCGGGTAGGCGACGGTGATGTCCCGGCCGGTCCTTGAGGCCAGCCGCAGACGCCCGTCGCCGATGAACGCCAGGGCCCGGATGCCGTCCCACTTCATCTCGTACGCCCATCCGGCGTCGTCGCCGGGCAGCGCGCCCGGCGGGGCGAGCATCGGAGAAAGCTGCGCCGGCAACGGGACCGGGCCCCGGCCGTCCGCAGACTGGTGCTCTTCGGGAAGGATCATCGAAATCGCAGTTCAGCGTACCCACCCCCGGTTAACCCCACCCGGCCATGGTGGCTCCGGCCCGGAAGATCTCTCCGCTTCTGATGGCCAGGCGGCCGTCGCATGAGCAGGCCAAGCCTTGACAGCCTCGTTCGGCGGTTAGATATTGGGGATTCCTGTGACTGTTAGCGCTAACAATCGCCTGGCCGCTGGCCCGGTCGGCAGCCAGCCACAGGGCGCGTACATGGTGACCAGCGGCGCGCACGTGTACGGCCCCGCCGCGACCGACAACGCCGTCCAGGCCAGCATCGCTGCGGCCGAGGTGGGCAGCCACTACACGATCAGCAACGTGGCCAACGGCATGGTCCTGGACGCGGAGAACTGCGGCACCGCCAACGGGACAACGGTCCGCCAGTGGGCCCAGCTCGACAACACCTGCCAGCAATGGGACATCAAGCCCTGACCCGGGCCCGCCCATAACCCGTCATGAACCCGGAGGGGCATCGGCAAACCGGATATACGCACGCGTTCTGCTGACCGGGGGGCCGGGCTGCTGTGAGCCCGATAGGTTCTCCTGCCTGACGCGCTCACTATTGACAGCCGCGCAGCGAGATAGGACTATCGCATTTTGGTGACATCGTTGCCATAATGTGCGCTGCTGACGGTATACGCTACCGGGCCCTGGTGGACGCGCGTGGCCCGGGCGGGCGCGGCCGACCGGGCCACGACAGTTCCGCGGAGGAGAGAGCAATGCAGCATTTCCGAGTCGATCTGCCGGCGCCGGGTGCGGCCGCCCTACCGCGCCGGCGGTTCCTCGCCGGCGGCCCTGGGGGCTGGCGGCCTGGCCGTAACCGGCCTTCCGGCCCTGACCGCTACGGCGTCCGCGAGCACCCGCTCGGCGGCGGCCGCCGCTCAGGGCCTCGCCGGCCTGCCGCCCGGCCCGGTGGTGGCGACGGACGTCCGGAACGAACTGCTGCACGCCTGGAACGGGTACAAGAAATTCGCGTGGGGGCACGACCAGCTCCTGCCGCTTTCCGGCAGCTACCAGGAGTTCTTCGTCCCCGGTCACCCGATCGGGCTGTCCATCATCGAGGCCCTCGACACCCTGTACGTGATGGGCCTGGACGGCGAAGTCGCGCTCGGCGTCAACTGGATCAAGAAGAACCTCGATCTGGACATCGACGGCGACTTCCACGTGTTCGAGTTCATCATCCGGGTCCTGGGCGGCCTGCTCGCCGGCTACCTGGCGACCGGGGACAAGGAACTGCTGGCCCTCTCGGTCCGGGCCGGCGACCTGGTGCTCCCCGCGTTCACGAAGTCGCCGACCGGGATGCCGTACCAGTACGTCAACTTCCACACCGGAGCACTGTCGGGGACGACCCCGCCGATCGCGGAGATCGGCACGAACATCCTGGAATTCGGCGTGCTGTCCCAGCTGACCGGCGACGCCAAGTACTTCACGGCGGCCAAGAACGCCTACCGGGCCGTGGTGGACCGCCGCTCCTCGCTCGACCTGCTCGCCTCGTACCTCAACGTGGAGACCGGTCAATGGGCCGACACCACCGACCAGGCCCCGAATCCGCCGGATGACTCCTTCTACGAGTACCTGTGGGGCGGCTGGGCCATGTTCGGCGACCGCGACTGCCTCAACTGGTACCGGATGTTCACCGCCGCGTTCAAGAAACACCTGATCGAGACCTACAACGGCCGGACCTGGTTCAAGCAGGTCAACTTCGAAACCGGTGAGCTGGTCAGCCGGGACCAGTCGGAGCTCGCGGCGTTCTACGGCGAGGTGCTCGCTCACGGCGGCGACGTGGCCCTCGGCGAGTCCTACTACCGCAGCTGGGCCGACGTCGCCGCGAAGTATCCGGTCCTGCCCGAGGAAATCGACTACACCAGCCTGGCCCCGGTCTCAGCCGGCAACCAGCTCCGCCCCGAGTACCTCAACGCCGCGTTCGACCTCTGGGTGCAGCTGCGCAAGGACGTCTACAAGACCACGTCCTACGCCTACTTCCAGAACATGAAGACCTACAACCGGGTGCCGAACGGGTACACGATCATCAATGACGTCACGACCCGGCCCATGCAGCAGGGCGATCTTTTCCCGGCCTACTCTTTCGCGGAGAACTTCAAGTACCTGTATCTGATCTTTTCCGGGACCTCCCGGTACGACTACCAGACCGGATACCTCTCGACCGAGGGGAAAATCCTCCGCGGCCTGCGGCGCGCCGGCTGAGCGGGGTTCCCTTACTGGCGGAGCACGCTCATCAGCGCTCCGGTCTCGCCGGTCCTGATCCGGATGAATATGGGTGTCTGAGCCAGGCTGGCCTGGTAGCCGGTCAGCGTGGCCGGGCCGGTGATGACCCGGCGATGCTCGACGTCGAACCAGCGGCCGGGCGGGATGTGCACGGTCCGGCTGCCCGCGCTGCTGACGATGGGAGCGGCGAGCAGCGAGTCGCCGAGCAGCCATTCGTCCGTGGTCGTGTAGCTGGCCCGGTCCTGCGGGAAGTCGAAGAAGATTGGCTTCATGATCGGCTCGCCGGTCGCCACCGCCCGTTTCACCTGCTGCAGGATGTAGGGGGTGAGCCGCTCGTGGCGCAGGATCGCCGCGCGGTACAGGCTGATCGTTTGCGCGTCGTACTGGCCGTCCGCCGGTGAGGTAGACGAGTACATGAGCGGCATGAGGGCCGCGGCCTGCGCCCAGCGGACGAGCACCTGCTTGGTGGGCGCCGGGCCGCCGTCGGAGCCGCCGATCATGTCGGTCTCCACGAACGGGTAGCCGATGGTGCTGATCGCTAGGTCCTGGTCGGCGGCGGCCTGGAGGGAATCCCAGCCGGTGCTCTTGTCGATCTCGCGGGCGACGAACCCGTACCGCTGTGATCCCGTCCACGAGATACGGACGCCGACGCCTTGCTGGTTGAACTGCTTGGTGAACGCGGCGCCGAGCGTGAGGTAGCCGTTGGCGGTGTAGCCCGGGTCCGCGGCAACTCGGGTCGAAGAAGCGGGTGTCGAACTTGAGCCCGTTGACGTCGTAGGTCTTCTCCAGGCTCTGGAGCTGGCCGCCGAACCAGGCCCGCGCGGCCGGGTTGGCCAGGTCGACGATCCCCGCGCCCTGCGGGCCGTCCCACCATGGCACCAGGCAGACCTGGCTCGGGTCGGCGGCGGACATCAGGAGGTAGCCGTGGTCCTTGGCGTAGGTGAAGTTGTTCGCATTCGTATTCATCCACAGCGTCACCCACAGGCCCAGGCTGAAGCCGAGCTTGTGGATCTCGGCGGACATTTCCTTGGGGGTGGGGAACTTGCTGTTGAACGTGAAGTCGCCGTAGGCGCTCATCCACCCGTCGTCGATCTGGATGGCGTGCCCGGGGATGTGGTCGGCCGCCAGCCCGCGGGCGTAGTCGAGGATCTTCTGCTCGCTGACCGAGGTGTACATCTGGCCCCAGCCGTTCCAGAGCGGCTCGCGGTATTGCTGCGATGTGGCATTGCTCGACGCCGGCGTGCCGGTGACGCCGATGTAGTCCTGGTAGACGGCACGCGGCGTCGGCCCGAGGAAGACCGTCGCGGTATAGCTCGGCGTCTGCGTGACGGCGAAGCTGCCGATACCGTCGTTGCCTTGGTTGATTGCGACGTTCATGACGTTGCCGGTTTGGACGTACAAGCCGGCCGACGACTCGGTGAACCAGAACGGGTCGGTCATCAGGTACGACGACGGTCCCATCTCGTCGTCGACGACCTGACCCGAGTCGAGCGGCCACGGTTGCCGGGTGTACGGCCCGCCGCCCGGTGTCATCGCCTCACCCTGGCCGTACCAGTGCCCGGCCGACGAGAGCACGTAGTTGACGCCGGCCGAGTCCAGCGTCCCGGACACGCCGGAGACCGACCAGGCGTAGGTGTACCGGCCGGAGGATGGCGTGATCGTGTAGCTCACGTCGTGGCCCGGGTCGGTGGTGGTCAGGTCCAGGGTCAGCGCCGAGCCGGTCCAGGAGGAGGACCGGACCGAGGTGGCGTGGTACCTGGTTCCCGCCACGGTGAACTGGACCGGCGCGGCGGCGGCGTCCGCAACGCTCGTGGTGGCCAGCACGACACGGCCGCCCCTGGTGGTGGTGACGCTGAACGACTGCGCCTGGATCACGATCGCATATCCGGGCCCGGCGGCCGAACCCGCCTCGGTGAGCGTCAGCCGTGACCCGTCGGTGGCGAACCGGGCGCCCGGGTGGACGGTGCTTCGCGGGCTGGCCGCCGGAGCAGCGGCCGCCGGAGCCGCCGCGGCCGCGGCCGGAACGGCCGTGATGGCCAGCGCGGCGCTGAGCACCGCCGTTGCGGCGACCGGCCGCCGGGTACGGAACCGGGCGGTGCGGGGCCGGGTTGAACCGATTGGACCGTGCATGGTCCCTCTTCCCATCAGGTATCAGCCGACCGCGATCGCGAAGACGTGCAGCGCAGGCGTGCCGCCGGTGGCGTGGTTGCCGACCGCCGGCAAGATGACAGCGGCGACCGTCTTCGCGGCGTCCAGCGGGATCGCGTGGAAGAAGAGGTATGCCGTGCGGTTGACCCGGCCCGTTCCCGCCAGGTTGTGGTAAGAGGTCGTCACCGCCACCCGGTCGCTGGCGGGCAGCGACCCAAACGACCAGTCCGGATCAGTGAGGGTGAACGACTGGGTGCTGCCGTCGGAGTAGACGACCTCCCCGGTGCCGCCGGCCCGGCTGGTCGCGTAGGTGCCGACGGTGACCAGCCCAAGCGTGCTGCCCGAGCCGGCGAGCGTGATGGCCTGGCCATCGGCCAGCGTGTTGCCGGGTTCCCCGGCGGGGACGTCCGGCCAGGTGAAGCTGACCCCGCCGGAGCTGAAGCTGCTGCCGGGGGTCAGGCCATGGGTGGCCAGTTCCTGTGCGGAGAACGTGGATCCGTCGCCGTCCAGGCCGCCGCCCAGGTCCGCGGGAGACACGTCGCTGTCGCCGGTGATGCCGACGTTGTCGAACGTCTCGGCCAGCGAGGCATAGGGAACCGTCGCCGAGCCGCTGCCGAGCACCGCCTCCCGCGTGCCCGCGGCGGTGAACGACGCCCAGGCCGTGAGCGTGCCGCGGCCCGGAGCGGCGTTGGCCGGCGCGGTCACCGTCCACTGCGCCCGGACCGACCCGCCGGGCGAGGCCGTGCCGAGCGGCGCAGGGCGCGCGGGGGCCACCTGCCATCCAGCCGGCGCGGTCAGGCCGGCCCGGATCCCGGTGAGCGAGTAGCTGCCGGTGGCGGTCACCGTGGTGGTGACGGTGACGGGCGTGCCGGGCTTGGCCAGCGGGCTGGCGGTGGTCACCGTCACGCCCGCCGCGGGCGACTGCTCGCTGGCCTGCACCGCCTTGGCCAGGAACGGATCCATCACCCCTGGCGCTACCTGCTGGGAGATCGCCCCGATCCGGGACAGCAGCGCGTCGAGCTGGCCACGGTTGCGTGCGGCGGCCGCGCCGTCCCCGGCCCGCTCGGCGAGCAGCATGGCCACGGCGGCCCGGCCCGCCTGCCCGTATAGGCCGAGCTTGTCCAGCCATGGCCCGACCTCGCTGAGGAAGTCGGGGTTGCCGAGACCGGACCGCAGCTGGCCCGGGGCAGCGGCCATCTGGCCGAAGTAGCCGGACAGCCTGGCGGCGGCGGCGCGCAGGCCGGTACCCGGCGCCCATGCCTGCCAGAACGCGGCGATCAGCGGGGTGAGCGCCGGGGACTCCTGGGCGTTCAGGGTCGAGGAGTAGTCGTTGTCGGCGAGGACCTTCAGCGCGGGCCAGACCCGGCCGCCGATCATCTTGATCCCGGCCAGCCAGGCGGCCGAGGGGGCGTGATCGTAGCCCGCCGGGTTCCAGAAGTAGGCGCCCGCACCGTACAGCGCGACCTTGGACGCCTCTTCCTCGATCATCGGGTTGGCGGTGATGCCCGTGAGGTACTGGGCCAGGTCGGGTGACCGGCCACTGTACGGTCCCATGAACAGCCGGTCGGTGGCGTAGTCGTTGACCGGATAGTTGTCCCAGGCCAGGATCGGGTGGCCAAAGACCTGGTCGGCGGCTTGCGCCTGGCTGCCGGTTATCTGCGGCACGACGACGCCGTCACCGGTCCATTCGGTGATCACCTTCGGGTCGAGGGCGGACGCGATGACCTGCTTGTACGGGCTTGACGTGGTGTTGTAGTACTCGGTGGGCACGAACTCCAGCGGCCCGGCACCGGGGTGGGTCCCGATGAAGTCCTGCTGAGCGGCGTTAAGCACGTGCACCTGGGCCTGGGCGGCATCGGCCGCGTTCGGCGGGCCGAAGGTGGTCTGGTCGGCGGCGCAGTTCCACTGGGTGTCGTTGATGTCGTCGAACGGGATGGCGAACGCCCGCACGCCGATGTCCCAGATCGACTGGAGTTTGGTGATCAGGCTGCTCAGGTCACTAGCTGACGAGTAGCAGATCGACAGGCCCGGCGACAGCGCGTAGGTGAACGTGACGTGGTTGGCCGTGGCCACGTCCACACAGCTCTTTGATCACCGCGAGCTGGTCTGGCGGGTATGGCTCGCGCCACTGCGCCCGCAGGTACGGGTCGTCCTTGGGCGAGTACACGTAGCTGTTCATCTTCAGCTCGCCGTCGAAGACGAACTGGCTGATCCGGTCGGCGGTCGACCAGGGCGGCCCGTAGAAGCCCTCGATCACCCCGCGGATCGGCATGGCCGGCCAGTCCCGGACGGCCATGTCGTGCAGCACCACCCGGTGCCCGCTGGCCACCATCAGCTGCCGCAGCGTCTGCACGGCATAGAAGGTCCCGGCGGCATCCGCTCCGGCCAGCACCACCATGGCCTGCCCGTGGGGCCGGTCCGCGGCCAGCACATAACCCCCGGCGGGCAGCCCCTCCGGTCCCGCGACACCGAGACCGGCCAGCGCCGGGCCGACCGCCGGGTTGGCCGAGGGTGTGCCCACATAGAAGGTCACCGGCGTGCGGGGCGGGGCACTGCCCGCGGTCGAAACGACGATCTTGTGCACGCC
>CAVQZM010000069.1:0-16642 GCA_963718475.1 uncultured Actinomycetes bacterium
TGACGTGCTCGTTGGCATCATTGGGCTCGCTGGCCCCTCGATCGGCCTAATTAGTCCGTCCCAGGGGGCGGGCTTGTTAGGCTGGCCGGCGGCGCGGCGGCCGGCCGTCGCCGCCGGCAGGCGGCGGGCCAGTGGGCTTGAACCTGCGTCGACCTCTGCGTTGCTGTTGCGGCCTTAGGTGACGTATCAGCTTGGGGGGAACGATGGCGCCGGATGAGTCGGAGCCACTCCTGAAAATCACGGTTGACCAGCAACTGCCATGGACGGTCGTGCACCTGTCAGGCGAGCTGAGTCACATGTCTCACGCCCACGTTGATGACCAATTGTCGGTGCTGGTCACGCAGGACCATCCGCGGGTCTGCATCGATCTCGGCGAACTCGACGTTTTGTGATTCGTCCGGCGTCGTGTGTCTGCTGCGGTGGACGTATGCGGCCCGCGATCAACCCGGGGCTCTGGCCGTGTTGCGGCCGACTGCGGTGGTGGCCCGGATGTTCGTGCTGCTCGGGCTGACGTCGGTGCTGACCGTCCTGGACGAGCTTCCGGCGTGATCGCGGAGCGGCTAGGGTGCGGTCGTCTCGGCCGGGGCCAGCTCGGCGACCAGGGCGGCGACGGCGGCGGCTGATTCGTCATCGACGGTGCCGATCGTCATCCGGCCGGTCCGGCCCGTGATGCCGCGGAGCGACAGCACGTACTTCAGGTGGGCCGTGGTGCCGCAGGCGGCGAAGATGCGCTCGACCGCGGCCTGGCCGTCGGCCGCCTCGTCGGCCTGCCCGGCGGCCAGCGCGTCGGCGAGCCGGACGTACAGCTCGGGGAACGCGGAGGACAGGCCGGAGACCACCCCGGCGACGCCGGCCTCGGCCGCGAGCGGCATCTCTTTGTCCCGTCCGGTGTAGAGACGGAAGCCCTCGGGAACCGCGGCGGTGTACTCGCCCAGATTGGCGCCCGCGCCGCCGCTGAGCTTGGCCCCCGCGAGGCCGCATTCGGCCGCCAGGGACGCGAGCTGCTGTGGGGTAACTGTCACCCCGGTTCGTTCGGGATAAAGGTAGGCGTAGAGCTGGGTGCCGGCCGTTGCCTTGGCCACGTCGCGGTAGTAGGCGGTGATCTCACCGAAGGTGGCCGGCAGGTAGTAGGGGGTGATCGCGGCCAGCCCGCGGGCTCCGGCGGCGACCGCGGCGGCGGCCAGACGGCGGGCGTGCCGGGCGTCCGGCGCGCCGATGTGGGCGATGACGTGGTCCGGGCCTGCTGCTCCCAGGGCGGCCTCGAACAGCGCTATCCGCTCCTGGTCGTCCAGGGCGGGGAACTCACCGGTCGTCCCGGCGACGAACAAGTTCCCGGTTGTGGCGGCCAACAGGCCATACAGCCGGCGGGCTGCCGGGAGGTCCAGCTCACCCGACTCGGTAAAGGGGGTGGTGACGGCGGTGATCACATCCAGACGGGAAACCACGTCCGTCTTCTTCCTCGCCCTGCTCGACTTGACCTGCGGCGATTTACAAGACGCAAATACGCTCTGCGTGGAGCGACGAGGAGGACCGGATGCCAGGTGGGGACGGCTGGGTTGTCGTCGGCGTGGACAACGGCGGCACCGCGAACAACGGCACCGTCCTCGACGCCGGCGGGCGGTTTCTGCTCGACCGCATGGCCGAGATCCCGAGCTATGTCCGGGAAGGGCCCGGCAAGGCGATCCAGGCCCTGGTCGACTCGGTCGATCACGTGCTCGGGCTGGCCTGGCGCTGCCCCGGTCCGCGGTCCGGGCGGTGGGCCTGGACACCCCCGGTCCGGCCAGCGGCGACGGGATCTTGTCCTCCCGGGGCGCCACGAACTTCGCCAACCCGGAGTGGTGGGGCTTCGACATCCGCGGCGGGCTGGAGGACCGGCTCGGCCTGCCGGTGATCTACAACAACGACGTACAAATGCCGCCGCCCTGTACGCCCATCACACGCGCTTCGGCGACGACTCCGACCGGCACAGCTCGGTGGCGGCGATCGTCGGGACCGGCCTGGGCGGTGGCGTCGTGGAGGCCTGCCGGGTGGTCTCCGGCGCGGCCGGGATGGCCGGTGAGCTCGGCCACGTCCCGATCCCGATGGCCGGGCTGCCGGAGGACGGGCAGCCATTTCCCGAATGCAACTGCGGGCAGGCGGGCGATGTCGAAAGCGTCGCCTCACTGACCGGCATCGAGAAGAGCCGCCGCCGTACTGGCTCACCCGGTTCGAGGGACACGAGCTCAGCCTGGGCGTGCCGCTGGGCAAGGCGGCCAAGCTGGTGCGGCGGTACGGTGAGGACGGCGACCTGCTCGCGCTGAAGATCTTCGAGCAGCAGGCGATGGCCCTCGGGCAGCTGTTCACGATCGCGGCGAACTTCACCGACCCCGGTGCCTACTTCGTCGGCGGTGGCGTGGTCGAGGCGGCCCCGCACTTCCGCGACTGGTTCCTGGCCCGCGTGCGTGCGCACACCTCGCTGCGCGCCGAGCAGGCCCGGGTGGCGGAGTTCGCGCTGGCGCCCGACCTCGACATGGCGGGCGCGCGCGGTTCGGCAGTGGCCGCGAGAGACTGGCTTCTGCGCGGTTAGCGCCCGCCAGCCGCACCGGGTCCCGGCCCGCCGGCCCGGCTCCTGCGGCTCGGGACCACGCTCGGCCTCGCGCCCGGCTCGCCTGCGCCGCCCCGGGCAGCTCGTCACGCTCCCCGTGATGATTCCAGTCACACCGGCACCAGCCCGCGCGCCGCCGAATCATGATCGTGTGAAGAAAACCTCGCATGCAGCGGAAAAGTCCACGTGATCATGGAAGGACCAGCGCGGCGTAGCGGAAAACCACCCACGATCATGAGCGGGCCGCCTGAGTCGCGGGGCCGGACGCCGTAACTCCGCTGGGGTCGGCGGGATGACGACGACCATGGTCAGGCGGACGG
The DNA here is from genome assembly GCA_963718475.1 of uncultured Actinomycetes bacterium. Taxonomy (GTDB): domain Bacteria; phylum Actinomycetota; class Actinomycetes; order Streptosporangiales; family Streptosporangiaceae; genus CAVQZM01. The sequence continues at coordinate 2,905 of CAVQZM010000069.1, forward strand.
GGTCCGGGCCCTCGTTGGTGTAGCGGTGGGGGCGGCCGGCCGGGAAGCGGCGCACTGGCCGGGGCCTAGTTCGTGCCGTTCGCCCGCCACGCTCAGCGTGAGCGTGCCTGCCTCGACCCAGGCCATCTCGCGGGTGGCCGGGGCGTGAGCGTCGCCGCCGAACGTCTCGCCCGGCATCAGCTCCCAGTGCCACAGCTCGACCGCCCACGGGGGATCGGTGGCGCCGAGGATCGCCCCGCTGCCGCCGGACGGGCCGCGCCACAGGACGCGCCCGAAGCCGGGCGCCAGACGTGCACGGCGGACTCGCCGCTCACGTCCACCAGCCGGGTGACCGGCACGCCGAACGCATCGCCGATCCGGGCCAGCGTGGCCGGATTCGGGTTCGAGCGCCCTGCTCCAGCGCGACCAGGACACCCTTGCTCACCCCCGAACGCGCCGCGAGCTGGTCCAGCGACCAGCCGCGATCGGCCCGGAGCGCCTGGAGGGTCCGCGCGACGGCGACGGTGATGTCGGCTGGTTCGGTCACTTAGCGGCTCTCCTGAGAGCGGCTGGCCTGAGGGCGGTTTACCTCAGGCCGGGCCGGTCGGTAAGTGAACTATATAGATTGTTATTCCGACCGGCCGTCTGTCTGGAGCTGGCACCTTGGGTACAATCCTGGCCCTCGCCGCCGCGATGCTGTACGGCTCGGCCGATTTTCTCGGCGGGGCGGCCTCCAGGCGCGGCCGGCCGGTCGCCGTGCTGGCGGTCACCGCCCCGGCCGGGGCGGCCGTCGTCGTCATCGGCGCCCTGGTGGGCAGCGCCGTCGGCCTCGGCGGCCACGGGATCGCCGGGGCGAGCGGGCTGGGCGGGCTGGCCTGGGGCGCGGCCGGCGGGGTGGCCGGGGCGATCGGCCTCATCATGTTCTACGCGGGTTTCGCGACCTCGCCGATGAGCGTCGTCGCGCCGGTATCGGCGCTGGTCGCCACGCTGCTGCCGCTTGGCGTCGCCGTGGCGCAAGGGGAGCGGCCCGGCCGTCGGTGATCGCGGGCGGCGTGATCTGCCTGGCCGCGGTGGTGCTGGTCAGCCTGGAGCGCGGGGCGGGCAGTGATCGTTCGGCCGCGGACCGGCTCCGCGACTCGGGTACGGGGTCGCTTCGGGCGCGCTATTCGGCCTGTTCTTCCTGTTCTTCCGGTCCGCGGGGCATCGGGGGAGACTGGCCGGTGGCGGTGGCCCGGCTCACCGGGACCGTGGTCGCGTTCGGCGCGTGCCTCGTCACCCGGACCCGTCCCGCCTGGTCCCGGGCGGCCCGTGGGGTCCTCCCGATGGCGCTCGTCTCCGGCGTGGTCGATGCGGCGGCCAATGTCTGCTACATACTCGCGACCCGGATGGGCCTGTTCGGGATCGCGGTGGTGATCACGGCCCTCTATCCGGGGGTGACGGTGCTCCTGGCCCGGATCGTGTTCGGCGAGCGGATGCGCTGGGTGCAGCGGGCCGGCCTGGTACTGGCAGGCGTTGGCCTCATTCTCGTGACGGCCTGAGGCCGCGGCCGCCCGGGTCCCGACTCGTGCGGCCCGACGTGATCTGTCGTCATCCGGCCGCACGAACCTCGGGGAAGGGGGTTGAGCTAATTCTACGCAGCACACTCAGTCGTCGTACGGACTGTCGGGCGGACTGTCAGGCCGGGGCGGGTTGAGCGGGCGCCAATCCGGGTCGATACCGGTTCCGCCGCACTTCGGGCAGACGACAATGGCGGGCTCGCCTCTATCCATTGCCGTGATGACTTTCTCACCCTTGCACAGCGGGCACTTCGGGGGCTCTTGAGTCTCGTCGTCGTCGTCTTTACCGGGAAAGATCAGCCCGCAGACTTCGAGGTAAAGCTGCTCCGGGTAGGGCAGGTGATCGACGACGCGCAGCGCCTGATCCTGGCCGGCCGATTCCAGGATGAACTCCCCATACCCGAGCATCCGGCCGAGCGTCGACCGCTGGAAGCCATGTCCGTGACCTTGACCAGCGGCATCATGGCCACCTTGCGGGTGAAGACGCCGGTCGCCAGCAGCATCCGCCTGGACGTGACGATGAAGTAATCCATCGACCACTCGATGACCTTGTACACCAGCCAGAGCAACACGACCGCCCACGCGATCCAGACGAAGCCGACGGCGGCGCTGTTGTTCCGGGCGACGGTTGTGCTGATGACGGCCGCAATAGCCAGGCCAACGAGCGAGACGATAATCGGCCTGATCAGGTCGCAGATGCCTGCGAACGGTAATTACCTGATGCCCGTGCGGCAAAAGGTACTTGTTGACAACATTGGGTCATTTCGGTGCCGGGGACGATCCTCATAATGACATCAGGCTCAACAGGCTAGGTAGCTCATAGCGAGCTCAGGAAGCTGGAGAAGCCGCTCGCGGCCGAGCTCAGGAAGGTGCCTATGTTATGCACGACATGCCCCGCGCCAGCCGGCTGCTTTATTAGGTAGTACAGCACGAAGGCGATCGCTATCCATCCAAAGATCTGCTTCGGCTTCAAGTTCGCCCTCCCTGGACAACGGTCCAGTCCACTTTTCTGGTCACCATAGCTTAGCCCACGGTGCAGGCCCGACCAATGATCACTCAAGGTGACTCTACTGGCCCGCGTGGCGCCGCGGCGCCACGCGGGCCCTGTTTAGCAGGGAAGACACTGGGCCGGCGCGGCAGCGGCGATATCGGGGGATATGAAGCGCCGGCGTGGCGCGGGGCGCCGGCGGGCAGGCCGGCGGGCGGAGCCGGGCAGGCGCGGACTGCCGTCCGGCGGCACCTGCCGTTATGCTGAATCGCCGGTTCAGTCTCCTGGAGACGCAGCATCTGGCAGGCTTCCCCCGTGCACAGGATGCTTGTGGAATGACGATGACAGACGTAAGCGCCACCGACTTTGCTGTCATCGCGTACCGGGAGGACGACCGCTGGGAAGCGGAAGTCCTGCCCGAGGTGCTGACCGCCGACCTGAACGGCCTTATTCACGCACTGCGCCAGCAGCCGAGCGTCGCTGGCACGATCGGCTTCGTCGGCGTCGGTGATGACTTCTTTATCGCCGTCCGCCTGATGGGCCCGGAAGTGTCCATCTTCCTATCCGATGTCACGGCGGCGGCGGACTGGCCGCTGGCCTCGCAGGCTCTGAAGTTCCTCGACATCCCGGTGCCGGAAGACGACGAGCTCGACCAGGTGCTGCCGGCCGGGGACCTGTCGATATTCGCCGATCTCGGGCTGGAGGAGTGGGAGCTGTGCGCCATCGCCGGTGACCTCGACCTGTTTCCGGATGAAGCGGTCTCCAGTATCGCCGCGCGCCTCAAGTTCCGCGACGCCATGGACCGGGCGCTCGAAGGCGCGCTCGGGCCGTGACCCCGTTGCCCCGCATCACCGGTGATGACGACCGGTTACGCGGCGCAGTTCGAGCCCGCGATGCGGCTGGCCCTGACGGAAGCCGCGGCCGCGGCCGGAGCGGCGGATCCCGATGACGCCGACGTCCCGGTGGGCGCCGTGGTCCTGGACGCGGGCGGCGCCGTCATCGCCCGGGCCCGTAACCGGCGGGAGGCCGACCGCGACCCGACGGCGCACGCTGAGATCCTGGCCATACGGGCGGCGGCGCGGGCCGTGGGCCAATGGCGGCTGACGGGCTGCACGCTGGTGGTGACGCTGGAGCCGTGCACCATGTGCGCTGGAGCGGTCACGCTGGCCCGGCTGGACCGCCTCGTATACGGCGCCGAGGATCCGAAGGCCGGGGCGGTGGGTTCGCTGTGGGACGTGGTCCGCGACCGGCGGCTCACCCATCGCCCGGAAGTGCTCGGTGGCGTGCTCGCCGCCGATTGCGCCGTCCTCCTCCGCCAGTTCTTTACCGCCCGCAGGAGCCCAGGCGCCGACGGCGACCGGCCAAATGGGTGAGGGTGCTTCTGGTTCGCCGCTGGTCGGGTAAGCTCACGGGCGGTGGAGTCGCCTAGTGGCCGAGGGCGCACGCCTCGAAAGCGTGTGAGGGGGCAACCCCTCCGTGGGTTCAAATCCCACCTCCACCGCCAGCAGGCATTACGGGGGATCCCGTGGTGTAGCCATGGGCGCGTGCCAGCGTTCGTGTTCGCACCGCTGGTGGCAGACGTGTAGCCGATTCCTGCGAGGTGTGGACCCAGTGCTAGGACCGCAGGGGACTGCGTTCTTCGTCATCCTGATGGTCGTCTTCGGCGCCCTGATCGTGTGGATCGTCGTCGCGAAGCAGCTCGTGTTCCGGATCCTGGCCGCCTGCCTGGCGTTCGTTCCGGCCATGATGTTCGGTGTCGCCGCGGTCAACAAGTACTACGACTACTACCAGAACTGGGGCACGGTAGTCAGTGACTTCATCACCAACCAGGGCGTGCCGTCGCTGCCCAAGGTCCCGCAGCTTGGAAACGGCTCCAAGCGGGGAATCGACGCCGCCCTGGGGCTGACACCCGCCCTGCGTTCGGAGGCGGCCCAGACCGGTTTCGTGTTCCAGACCCAGGTCGCCGCGCCAAAGCTCAAGATCAGCCGGGCGGTCTACATCTTCCTGCCACCGCAGTATTTCCAGCCCAAATACGCGCACTACCGGTTCCCGGCGATCGAGTTGCTGCATGGCTCGCCGGGTGACCCGGAGCAGTGGATCGACATCCTGAATGTCGTCCCGACCATGGACGAGATGATCGCCAGCCACCAGGCTGACCCGGCGGTGCTGATCATGCCCGACAACGACGGCAACCGGAAGTACTCGCTCCAGTGCCTCAACGCGCTCGGGATCCAGGACGCTACTTATCTGGCGGTCAGCGTGCCCGACTACATCGCCGGACGGCTGCAGGTCCAGCCGCCCGGCCGGGCGTGGGGCATCGCCGGCCTGTCCGAAGGCGCCTACTGCGCCGCCAACCTCGCGTTGCAGTACCCGGCCCGGTACGGATTCGCGGGCACCCTCAGCGGGTACTTCGCGCCGCTGGCCGACCAGTTGCCGGCGAGCAAAGCGCCCGGAGCCCCGATCCTGTACCGGGACCCGTTCCGCGGCAACCTGGCGCTCCGGAGGCAGAACACTCCTTCCTACTTCATTAATCACATCCCGCTGGGGACGCAGGTGCCGCAGTTCTTCCTGGCCGCGGGGCGCCTTGACGGACAGGACGTCGCGGCCGCCGAGAGCTTCAGGCAGGAGCTTCAGCTGCGCCAGTCCGTGGTGCCGATGGACCTCGTGCCGAACGGCGGGCACGACGCGACCGTGTGGCGCGGGGCGCTGCGCCCGATGTTCAGCTGGATGACCCCGCAGCTCACTGTGCAGGCCCAGCGGGCGGACGCGGCCGCCGCGGCGAGGGCGCGGGCCGAGGCCAAGGCGGCGCAGGCCAAGGCCCACCCGGCGCCCGCCGGCCGCGTGTTCCCGACTCCGAAGAATCCGGCCGCGGGGAAGCCTTAACCCCAGGGCCGGCGGGCGTGGTTTGCGGCTCGCGGGAGCGGTTCACGCTGGGTGTCCGCGCCCAGGCGGTGAGCCATCAGGACGTCGTCGACGTACCGGCCGTCGAGGTAGAACTCCGCGCGGAGGACCCCCTCGACGCGGAAGCCGCATGACTCGTACAGCTGGCGGGCCCGGACGTTGAAGCCGAGAACCCGGAGGGACAGCTTGCGTGCCCCCCGGCCGCGGGCCTGGCGGACCCTAACCACCGCATCCCGCCTAGAGCTGGCCGACGTCGGTCACCCGCAGGACGGCCGCCCCGGCCTCGTCCGAAGCGGCCAGGTCGACCTCCGCGCTGATTCCCCAGTCGTCATCGCCGGCCGGATCGTCGAAGATCTGGCGCATCGACCACCGGGCCGGTCCCTGATCGATGATCAGCAGGCCCGGCCCGCGCGCGTTGGGGCCGGTGCCGATCTCGTCGTGCTCGGCGTAGTAGGCCTCCAGCGCGTCTTCCACCGCGTCGGCGTCCCAGCCGTCATCCGCGTCGAGCGCGCCCAGCTCCTCGTAGTGCTGCAGCGCGGCCAGCTCGACCCGGCGGAACAGGGCATTGCGGACCAGCACCCGGAAGGCCCGGATGTTGCCGGTCACCGAGGGCGGCCGTTCGTCGGCGACGGCGACCGGCCCCGCCTCCGGATTACGGAGCCGTTCCCATTCGTCGATGAGGCTCGAGTCGACCTGGCGGACCAGTTCGCCGAGCCACTCGATCAGGTCGATGAGCTCCTCGGTCTTGCCGTCCTCGGGGACGGTCTGGCGCAGCGCCTTGTAGGCGTCGGCCAGGTACCGCAGCACCAGCCCCTCCGAGCGGGACAGTCCGTAGTGGCCGATGTACTCGACGAACGTCATCGACCGCTCGTACATGTCGCGGACGACCGACTTCGGGGCGAGCTCGTGATCGGCGACCCACGGGTGACCGCGGCGGTAGATGTCGTAGGCGGCGGCCAGCAGCTCGTCGAGCGGCTTCGGATAGGTCACCGACTCGAGCAGGTCCATCCGGGTCTCGTACTCGATGCCGTCGGCCTTCATCTGTGCCACCGCCTCGCCGCGGGCGCGGAACTGCTGGGCCGAGAGCACCTGGCGGGGGTTGTCCAGGGTCGATTCGATGACCGACAGCACATCCAGCGGGTACGCCGGGGAGTCCCGGTCGAGCAGCTCGATCGCGGCCAGGGCCAGCGGCGACAGGGGCTGGTTGAGCGCGAAGTCGAACTGCAAGTCCACGGTCAGCCGGGCCAGGCGGCCCTCGGCGTCCGGCTCGTCGAGCCGCTCGACCACCCCGCCGGCCAGCAGCGCCCGGTAGATCGCGATCGCGCGGTGGATGTGCCGGCGCTGCGCGGGGCGGTCCTCGTGATTGTCGGTCAGCAGGTGCTTCATCGCGGCGAACGCGTCGCCCGGCCGGTTCAGCACGTTCAGCAGCATGGCATGGCTGACCGTGAAGCTGGACTTGAGCGGCTCAGGCTCGGCGGCCACCAGTCGCTCGAAGGTCGGCCTGCCCCACGAGACGAAACCCTCGGGCGCCTTCTTACGGACCACTTTGCGGCGCTTTTTGGGGTCGTCGCCCGCCTTGGCCAGCGCTTGCTCGTTCTCGACCACGTGCTCGGGGGCCTGCACGACCACCGTGCCGATCGTGTCGTACCCGGCCCGCCCGGCGCGCCCCGCGATCTGGTGGAATTCACGCGCCTGCAGATGCCGGGTCTTGGTCCCGTCGTACTTGGACAGGGCGGTGAACAGGACCGTGCGGATCGGAACGTTGATCCCGACCCCCAGGGTGTCGGTCCCGCAGATCACCTTGAGCTGGCCGGCCTGGGCCAGGGTCTCGACCAGGCGGCGGTACTTGGGCAGCATGCCCGCGTGGTGCACCCCGATGCCGTGCCGCACCAGCCGCGACAGGGTCCGGCCGAAGCCGGCCGTGAACCGGAAGTTGCCGATCGTCTCGGCGATGGCGTCCTTCTCCGCCCTGGTGCAGACGTTGATGCTCATCAGCGCCTGGGCTTGCTCCAGGGCGGCCGCCTGGGTGAAGTGCACGACGTAGACCGGCGCCTGGTGGGTGCTCAGCATCTCCTTGAGCGTCTCGTGCAGGGGCGTGGTCACGTAGGAGAAAAGCAGGGGCACCGGACGGTCGGTGGACTTCACGACCGCGGTCGGGCGGCCGGTCCGGCGGGTCAGGTCCTTCTCGAAGAAGCTGACGTCACCCAGGGTCGCCGACATCAGCAGGAACTGCGCCCGGGGCAGCTCGATCAGCGGCACCTGCCACGCCCAGCCCCGCTCGGGATCGGCGTAGTAGTGGAACTCGTCCATGACGACCTGGCCGACGTCAGCCGCATCCCCGTCCCGCAGCGCGATGTTGGCCAGGATCTCCGCCGTGCAGCAGATAATCGGAGCCGACACGTTGACGCTGGCGTCGCCGGTCATCATGCCCACGTTGGCCGGGCCGAACGTGTCACAGAGCGCAAAGAACTTCTCCGAGACCAGCGCCTTGATCGGCGCCGTGTAAAAGGTGCGCTGGCCGGCCGCGAGGGCCGCGAAATGGGCGCCCGCGGCGACGAGGCTCTTGCCGGACCCGGTCGGGGTGCTCAGGATCACGTTCGCCCCCGACACGACCTCGATGAGCGCCTCTTCCTGGTGGGGGTAGAGACTCAGCCCCTGCCGCTTGGCCCAGTCGGCGAAGGCCTCGAACACGGCGTCCGGGTCGGGCGTCGCGGGCAGCACGTCAGTAAGCGTCATCGCCTGCCCATCTTTTCCTGATCCACCGGGTTCTGTCAGTTCGCCGCCGTCCTGTCACGGCATTTCGTTCGGCTGAGAATCTTTCTGCGTCCTGGCAACCTTTTCATAACGCAACTTTCCTGTGGTTTACTCCGCCGCGCGCGGCCCGCATACCACAAGAGCGCTCTGTAATCGAGCCATTGCAGAGCGTGGCGTCGGGGGTGATGATGCTCTGGGGCGGGTGGGGGGTCAGTCCGTCGGGTCCTGAACAGGGCGGCCGATTACCATCATGGCGCTCCATTGAGGTGAAGCGCGAAATCGGGAGGTAACTGAATGTCGGTGGAGACGGGCGCGCAGGCGGAGCCGCAGGCGCGTAACGGTCAGGTGCGGTCGAGCCTGGGGACGGCTGCGGCACGGAACCTGGCGACCACGACCAAGACACCGCCGCAGATGCAGGGCATCACCAACCGGTGGGTGCAGCGGATTCTGCCCTGGGTGGAGGTCAAGGGCGGAACGTACCGGGTGAACCGGCGCATGGCGTTCAAGGTGGGGGACGGCCGGGTGGATGTCGTCCAGACCGCCGACCGGGTCAGCATGATCCCGGCCGAGCTGGGCGAGTTCCCGGCGCTGCGCGGCTACGACGACGACGACGTGCTGGCCGCGCTGGCCGGCCGGTTCACCCAGCGGGAGATCAAGGCCGGCACGGTGGTGGCCCAGGCCGGGAGCCCCATGGACGCGGTGTTCGTGGTCGCGCACGGCCGGCTGGCCCACTCGGGGCAGAACCGCTACGGCGAGCACAAGACGCTCGGGGTGCTGGCCGACGGCGCCTACTTCGGGGCGCAGACCCTCACCGACCCGGAGGCGGCCTGGGACACGACGATCACCGCGGAGACCGCCTGCACGCTGATGGTGCTCGACCGGGGCGACTTCGGGTCGGTGGCCGGGCAGTCCGGGTCGCTGCAGGATCACCTGCGCGAGTTCGCCGCCACGGCGGGCCGGCCCCGGAACCGCGGCGGGGAGGCGGCCCTGGCGCTGGCCGCGGCCATTCCGGGGACCATGAGCCGGTGCTGCCGTCCACGTACGTGGACTACGAGGGCTCGCCGCGGGAGTACGAACTGCAGGTGGCGCAGACCGTCGTGCGGGTGCACTCGCGCGTGGCGGATCTGTTCAACGAGCCGATGAACCAGATCGAGCATCAGCTCAAGCTCACCGTCGAGGAGCTGCGGGAACGCCAGGAACAGGAGCTGATCAACAACCCGGAATTCGGCCTGCTGCACAACGTCGACTACTCACAGCGCATCCAGCCGGCCGAGGGGCCGCCCACCCCGGACGACCTCGACGAGCTGCTGTGCCGCCCGCGCGACTCCCGGTACTTCCTGGCTCACCCGCGGGCGATCGCCGCATTCGGCCGGGAATGCAACCGGCGCGGGCTCTACCCGGCCAGCGTGCCCATGGGCGAACGGATGGTGCCCGCCTGGCGCGGCGTCCCGATCCTGCCGTGCCCGGTGATCCCGATCAGCGAGCACAACACCTCCTCGATCCTGGTCCTGCGTACGGGGCAGGACAACCAGGGGGTGGTCGGGCTGCACCAGACCGGCATCCCCGACGAGTACGAGCCCGGCCTGAACGTGCGGTTCATGGGCATCGACGACAAGGCGGTCATTTCCTACCTCGTGTCGACCTACTTCTCCGCCGCCGTGCTGGTACCCGACGCGATCGGCATGCTGGAAAACGCCGAGCTCGGCCGCTAGCCCGGGCGCTGCCACTAGCCATGAGGACGTGGCGGGAGGGTGCGGGCGCGTGGACCGCACCCTCCCGTCCCCGCGCGGGAAGGATCACCTGGATGCCATCGTTCGAGCTGCCCGAGTTCTACACGCCGTACCCGGCGCGCTGCAGCCCGCACCTGGAAGAGGCCCGGGCCCACAGCAAGTCCTGGGCCCGGTCAATGGACATGATCGACGTGCCCCAGCACGGCACCGTGATCTGGAGTGAACGGGACTTCGACGCCCACGACTACGCGCTGCTGTGTGCCTACACCCACCCCGACACCACCGCGGCGCTGCTGAACCTGGTCACCGACTGGTACGTGTGGGTGTTCTACTTCGACGACCACTTTCTCGAGCTGTTCAAGCGCAGCCGCGACCTGGAGGGGGCCCAGGCCTACCTGGACGCGCTGCCCGCGTTCATGCCGCTGGACGGGCCGCTCACCCAGTCCCCGGCCAACCCGGTGGAGGCTGGGCTGGCCGACTTGTGGGCCCGCACCGTGCCCGCCCGCTCGGCCGACTGGCGGGCCCGCTTTGCCGAGAGCACCCGCAACCTGCTCAACGAGTCGCTGTGGGAGCTGGCCAACATCAACGCCGGCCGGGTGGCCAACCCCATCGAGTACGTCGAGATGCGCCGCAAGGTCGGCGGGGCACCGTGGTCGGCCAACCTGGTCGAGCACGCCTGCGGCGCCGAGGTGCCGGCCGCCATCGCCGCCTCCCGCCCGATGCAGGTGCTGCGGGACACGTTCGCCGATGCCGTGCACCTGCGCAACGACCTGTTCTCCTACCAGCGTGAGGTCCACGACGAGGGCGAGCTGTCCAACGGGGTGCTGGTCCTGGAGCGGTTCCTCGGGTGTGAGGCCCAGCAGGCCGCCGACCGGGTGAACGACCTGCTCACCTCCCGGCTGCAGCAGTTCGAGCACACCGCGTTCACCGAGCTGCCCGCCCTGTGCGACGAACACGGCCTGGATCCGGCCGCCCGGCTGGGCGTGGGCCTGTACGTCAAGGGGCTGCAGGACTGGCAGTCCGGCGGCCACGAGTGGCACCTGCAGTCCTCCCGGTACACCAAACCCCGCGCCCCTGCGGCGGTGGCGCCGGTCCTGGGCGGCCCGCTCGGGCTCGGCACGCAGGCGGCCCACATCGTCTCATCACTGGCCGCCACGGCACCGCAACGACTGCGCAGCTTCACCCACGTTTCCTTCCAGCCCGTCGGCCGCCTCGAGCTTCCGGCGATGGACGTGCCGTTCCCGCTCACCCTCAGCCCGCACCTGGACGCCTCCCGCCAGCGCGTCGTCGGCTGGGCGGCCAGCATGGGCATCCTCAGCGAGGGCGTGTGGGACGAGGCCGAGCTGCGCGCGTTCGACCTGGCGCTCTGCGCGGCCGGCATCCACCCCGACGCCACCGCCGAGCAGCTCGACCTGAGCACCGCCTGGCTGGCCTGGGGCACCTACGGCGACGACTACTACCCGATCGCGTTCGGCCGCGGCGCTGACATCGCCGGGGCGAAAGCCTGCGATGCCCGCCTGGCCCAGTTCCTGCCGCTGGACCTGGCCGAGATGCCGGTGCCGGTCACCGCGCTGGAACGCAGCCTGGCCGACCTGTGGACCCGCACCGCCGGGCCGATGGAGATGCCGGCCCGCCGCGCGTTCCGCGGTGCCATCACCGAGATGACCGGCAGCTGGATCTGGGAGCTGGCCAACCAGGCCCAGAACCGCATCCCCGACCCCATCGACTACATCGAGATGCGCCGCAAGACGTTCGGCTCGGGCCTGACGATGAGCCTGTCCCGGCTGGCGCACCGCGGGATCGTGCCTGCCCACGTCTACCGGGCCCGCCCGGTCGCGGCGATGGAGAACGCGGCCGCCGACTATGCCTGCCTGCTCAACGACGTGTTCTCCTACCGGAAGGAGATCCAGTTCGAAGGCGAGATCCACAACTGCGTGCTGGTGGCGCAGAACTTTCTCGACTGCGACGCCGCCGAGGGCATGCTGGTCGTGGGCGAGCTGATGGCCGCCCGGATGCGCCAGTTCCAGCACATGATCGCGGTCGAGCTGCCCGCCCTCATCGCCACCATGGACCTCGGTGCCGCCGTCGGTGACGCCCTGTACGGCCACGCCCGGCACCTGCAGAACTGGCTGTCCGGGATCCTCAACTGGCACCAGGGCTGCCATCGCTATACCGAAGCCGACCTGATCAGGAACACCCGTCCGGCCAGCGCATCGTTCGGCAATCTGAACGGACTCGGCACCTCGGCGGCCCGCGTCACCGCGCTGGCTGCAACCTAGTTGCAATCGGCCCGGTCACACCTGGGCTGCCCAAGTAATCCGGAGCGCAGAGGGCTCCCAGGCCTGCTTTCTGTCCCGGGAGCCGCTGCGGCCATCCCGCTGCCTGGCACGGTGAGAAGCGGCGGCTAGAGCCAGGCCTCGCCGTTGGCCAGATCTTCTTCGCCGGGGTATTCGGGAGCTTAGCCTCTAGTCCGGCGATGATTCGGCCGGTGCCGGCTTTCGTACCCCGGTAGCTGCCTGGCATGAAATCATGCCGAAGTGCCCCGGCCTACCGGCATGATGGCCTCGTAATGCAGTGGGCGGTAGTGGCGCAGGTACTCGTCGCGACACCGCGGTGCTCAGCGCGGGCGACCGCCATTACCTCGAGATCGGCGGCGCTTGCGGGTCCGCATGCCCGGCCACGGCTTCGACGTCGTGACCCCGTTCGCGCAGCTTGCGGGCGATGGCTGGCGTCAGCATCTCGTCGAGCAGCAGTTTCACCGATTGACAGCAGCCTGTCCGGCGGTCCAGGCGGCATGCGCCTCGGACCCTTCCTGCTCATTGAGGTCGATCCATTGGTCGATCTCGTCGGGGGAGCCCCGTAGTAGGTGATTGCCGGCCTGGACGAGGCCGAGCGGTATCTCCAGGTAACGCGCAGTCTCGGCGGCGTCTCCGCCGTTGTCGCGGACGGCTGTGATGACCTCCCACACATCCTTCCCGGTCCCCACCAGCCGGGCCCGCCGACCGGCCGGGCCCTCAGCAACCTGACCAGCGGATGCTCGTCCATCCGAAGACCCTCTTTGACGTACCGCTGCGCGAGGGTGCGTGGCGGCATATGCACACGTAACGCGCGGGCATCGAGGCGTTCGATGACTGCCTGCGGCCAGCCGGACGCTAATCGGATGACTCATGTATTACGGCGTCTGCGTTGGGTATTATCGCGGTGGCGGGCGAATTATCGAGGCTGAGGACTTCCGGCGAGGGGTGAGAGAGCGGCATGGCAATTCCCAAGGCGGTAGCGCGCTCAAAGCGGGTCAGGACTGTGTGGAGCAGGATAACCAAGCACATTGCTCCCCGGGCGCCCGGTTTGGGACTGGTGGTTGTCGCCATGGCAGGCGTTCTGGCCGCCGGTATGAGACCCCGGTGGACGTACTTACCGGCTCAGGACGGCTACGTCATTGCCCTGACCTACGGTCCGGACGCCGACTGGGTCAAGAACGTGATGGCCGCGAGTGGCTGTGACACTGATAACGCGCGGCCGAACCGTCCATCTGGTCTCACCGCGCCTGTTTCACGACGAGAACCGGAGCGCCATCCGCCCCTTCGAGCGGCGGATCCTGGGACTCATCGGCGTCGCCGACTTCCTGGCCCTCAAGACCGCCCCGGAAGCAACCGAAGACTAGGGCGGCAGTCGCCGGGGCGGTAAGGTAATCCAGCCTCGTTCCCGTCCATACCTCCCGCAACCGGACGAACGGGATTCGCTTACCGGCCCCACCGCTTCTGGGAGTGCTTGTTGCTGCGCTGGACACGAATGCTTATGCCTGTGGTAATCGCCGGAGCGGTCTGCGCCCC
>CAVQZM010000070.1:0-12825 GCA_963718475.1 uncultured Actinomycetes bacterium
GAAAATATTCCGCCTGGATTGATCTGCAGAACCGTCCAGATCTGGAAACCGGCCCGTGAGCGCGAGGGGAGGGTCCTGCGAGACAAGCGGTAAGGACGTGCGATGAATGCCATCACGACAAGTGTCCCCGCCCTGATCCTGATCGGTGCAGTGGTGATCCCGCTGATCGTCTACGTGATCCTGGGTGCCGGTGAGAAGGTGCTCCAGCTGGTCGGCGGCCGGACGGCGAAGTACGCCCGGCCGTGGTTCTGGTTCCTCGTCCCCCTCGCGCTCATGGCCATCATCCTCGTGTACCCCATGGTCGAGACGATCGTCTCCGCCTTCCGGAACGCGCAGGGCAGTTGGTGGGCGGGGTTCGGCCAATCCGCGTGGGCCTTCAGCGGCACGATGGTCGGCGTGCTCGGCAACAACCTGATCTGGCTGATCGTCTTCCCGCTGGGGACATTGCTGCTAGCGGTCATCGTCGCCGTGCTGTTCGACAAGGTCAGGTACGAACGCTTCGCCATGACCCTCGTGGTGCTCCCGACGGCGATCTCATTCAGCGGCCCAGCTGATCATCTGGCGCCAGGTTTACGACCCAGACCCCGGGGTCGGCTCAGACCGGGCTGCTCAACGCGCTCTGGACACTGATCCCGGGTAACAAGCCCGTCGCCTGGCTGGAGGCCGCTGCGGTCAACAAGTACTGCCTGATATTCGTCGCCGTATGGTCGAGCCTCGGCGTCGCGGCGCTGATCTTGTCCGCGGCCGTAAAGGCGGTCCCGTCGGAGCTCGCCGAGGCCGCACGCCTGGACGGAGCGAACGAATGGCGCGTCTTCCGGTCAGTGACGCTGCCGGGCATCAGCCGGACACTGCTCGTCGTGGTGACGACCGAGGTCATCTTCGCCCTCAAGATCTTCGACATCGTCTACGTCATGACGAACGGGAACTTCGGCACCAACACGATCGCGAATCAGATGTACTTCGAGCTCTTCTCGAGCCAGAACCTCGGCCGGGCCAGCGCCATCGCCGTCATCCTGCTGGTCGTCGCCATCCCGATCATGATCATCAACGTCCGCCAGTTCCGTGCGGAAAGGACCCCGCTGACATGGCGCTCACGGACCAGGTCGCAGGCAGCAGTGACGGCGCCGGCTGACCCGTCGGCCCGGAAGGTGGCCGGGACCTACCGGCTCGCCGGCGATGGGCCCGCCTGGTCGTCCACATCGTCGTCGTGGCGTTCATGGTCGTGTGGTTCACGCCCGTGCTCGGGCTCTTCGTCAGCTCGTTCCGCACCCAGGGCGACATCGGCACCTCCGGATGGTGGCACGCGCTCGTCGCGCCCCTGCTCACCGGTTACAACTACCAGCAGGCGATGCAGGTGGTTGGCCTGGGCAAGAGCCTGGGGACGTCGCTCGCCATCTCGATCCCGACGACGGTCCTCACCACATTCATCTCGGCGATCGGCGCGTTCACGCTGACCCGGATGAGGTTCGCGGGCCGAACCGTCCTGTCGCTCGCGCTGGTCGCGCTCATGGTGACGCCGCCCCAGGTGACCCTGGTTCCCCTGCTCAAGTTCTTCGACATAACAAGTTGTACGGCACGATCCCCGCCATGTGGCTCTCTGTGGTCGGGTTCACGGTCCCGTTGGGCGTGTTCCTGCTGCGCGGCTTCCCGACTGAGCTCACTGCCCGAGGAACTTTTCGAATTTCCGCCCGCATCGACGGTGCGTTCGGACCTCCGCGTGTTCATCTTGTCGGTCGCGGTGCCGCTGTCGGCGCCGGTCCTGGCCGCATCGGCGATCATGCAGTTCCTGTGGGCCTGGAACGACCTCCTGACACCGCTCATCTTCCTCGGCGGGACTTCCGTGCCGCAGCCCCTCACCGTGAACATCGCGGGGCTCGTCGCCGCGACCGGGCAAGGAGAGGCACAGCTCATGGCGGCCACGGTGGTCGCGATCCTCATCCCGCTCATCGTGATCATCAGCATGCAGCGCTACTTTGTCCGCGGTGTACTCGGAGGCGCGGTAAAGGGCTGAGGCGCGGAAAGGGCTGAGGCGCGTAAGGGCTTAGGCGAGCGGTCAGCCCGCGACGCGGAGGCCTGCTCCGGGCCGCCGGCCGGGCGGGTCGCGCAGAGCCGGCCACGATGTCACGGGCGCCGATGACGGACAGCGCGACGCTGGTCAGGGTCGGGTTGCACGCCGTCTGCGTCGGTATGACGCCGTGCCGGCCACGTACAGGTTCTGGTGCCCCATACGCGGCAGGCCGGGTCGCAGACGCTGCGGCCATCGTCGGTGGTCCCCATCCGGACGGTCCCTGGTAGTGAAGGGAGCTGCCCGACGGGAGGATCCAGGGCGCCTCGCCGTCGGCGGGCTGGCCGAGAACATCGCTAGACGAAGCGCCTCGGCCTGGCCGTGCTCGAGGGTTTCGCGATCCCGGTCGCTGAGCGTGTGGTGGATCGTCATGGCCGGCATCCCGATCCAGTCGGTCTCCGTCTCGCTGAACTCCAGCCAGTTCTCGAACCGGACTTCCTGCGAGGCGAAGAAGTGAACCGAGATCATCGGCTTCCGCGCCCGGCGGTCCTCCGCCGAGCGGGGCACCGTATCCGGGTCGATCTGGGCCAGCATCCCGTGGAACGGGAACTTCTCGCCCTCGTACGGGATCCAGGTGACGCCGCTCGCGGCCACAGCGACAGCCGTGGAGTCTGACATCGCGGTCGCGTTGCCGATCTCGCCCTCATGCAGCCGGTCGGATCCGAGGCCGTCGACCTCGGCCATGATCGATACCTGAGGGTGCTCGTTGAGGTAGTGACCGAGCGCGCGCGGGCGGACGCCGGAAGCGAAGAGGAGCTGCGGCGTGCGCAGCGAGTCGGCCGCGACGACGACGTGGGTGGCGCGCACGGCCGTCACGTTGCCGGTGGCGCGGTCCCGTAGCTGCACGCCGGCGGCCCGGCCGTCCACCACGATGACCCGCTCGCAAAGTGTTTCCGGGCGAGTTCGAAGGGGTCGTCCCGGCCGTCCAGAAGCCGGCCGAAGATGACGTTCGGCCCGGCGCGGTGGACCCCATGCGGCGTGAGGGTGACGGCCATCGGCATGGCCTGTACCCGCCGGTCCGGCGCGCGGCCCTCGTCAAGCGCGTCGCCGAGAACCCGCTTGACGTGCGCGGCGAAGCCTGAGCCGAGGAACTGCGTCGCCGAGACCCCCAGCAGGCGCTCCGCAACGACTAAGCCTCATCGAGGATCCCGGGATCGATGAAGCCGATGCGCTCGACGTCGCTCGGGCGCGGCAGGCGCCGAACCAGTGCGAGCCCATGCCGCCGACGTTGCTCGACTCCTGGGCGGCCGGGAAGCCGTCGCCGCGGAGGTCGCCCGACCCGACCCGGGAACAGGCCGGGCCGGGTGACGAGGGCGCGCCCGCGTTCCGCGCTGGCCGCGTTGTGCGCGGTGCCCGACGTGGCAGGGAGCTCGTAGCGGTACTGTTCGGCCCCTGCGACGCGATCTGCGCGCGCTCCCGCTCGTCCGGGTCGATGATGTCGGCCATGTGGAGGCCGGGCGGGTCGGCCACCACGGCCCCGCTTCGACCACCAGGACTCTGGTCTCCGGCCTCGCGTCGGCGACCACCCGGGCGTACGTCGCACCAGCCGGGCCGCTGCCGAGATCACGACGTCGACGTCCTCGGTGAATTCGGCACTGCTGCTCCTCGATGATCGCGCTGCGCGGTCCGGGGCCGGACTCGCGAGCCAGCTCAGGCGCATGGCTCGTCCGACGTAAAGTACGGCTCGTCAACAGTCAATGAACGATAACTGTTCGCCCAGCGCCCGTGGGCGGCGTCGCCGGGGCCGGCGCCGGGCCCCGGATCGTGATTGATGCGCGAAAGGTACCTATGTGCTAACTTTTTATCCGGGGCGGGCCGGCGTGCGCGTCGGCAACGGACAGGGGAATGGAGCATCATGACGGAAACAACGGCGCGCGACACCAAGGTGCTGCGCGGGCCTTACCAGAACGGCATCCGGCGGCGTCGCGAGATCATCGAGTCGGCGTCGCGGGTCTTCGCCTCCTACGGATTCGTCAGCGGCTCCCTTCGCCAGATCGCCGAGGAGGTCGGGGTCACGCCCGCCGCCCTCACCCGGCACTTCGGAAGCAAGGAGGGCCTCCTCTCGGCGGTGCTGGCCAACTGGGACTCGGGTGCCAAAGCCAGGAACCCGGCCGACGTGCGGGGTCTCGACTACTTCGTCCGGCTGCGCGACGCGGTGGTTTACAACCAGGCGAACCGGGGCCTGATCGAGCTCTTCCTGACCCTGTCGGCCGAATCGACCCACCCGGGCCATCCGGCGCGGGACTTCGTCCAGAAGCGGTACCGGCATGTCGTGGCGACCGGTGTCGCGCATCTCCGCGAGGCGCGGGAGGCCGGCGACATCCTCTGGATGGACGACGAGACCATCGCCGCGGAGGTGCGCTCGGTATTCGCCATGATGGACGGCATCCAGCTCGCAGTGGCTCCTTGACCCGGGTGTCGACCTCATCGGGATCTTCAGTCACTCGCTCTCCCGATACCTGGAGCGGTGGACGGGGCACCCCTACGAGCTGCCGCCGCTCGGTTCCGGGGAATAGCGGCCGATGGCGGCAACGGACGCGGCGCTGGCGATCGACATCAGTTCCAGCGGAGTCCGCGCCCGTGCGCACGACCGGGCCCTCACGGTTCTCCCCGAGCGCTCGGTGGACCTCGAGACCCGCGTCGCGGCCGACGGCATGCCCGCCGACGATCTGGCGGCCATCATGGCCGCGGTTCGCGAGGTGGTCCGGCCGATAGCGGCCGATCCGCGGCTGAGGCTCGTCGCGCTCGGCGCTTCCGGCACGGCGAGCAGCCTCGTCGCGGCGCGGGTGGGCGACGGGGCCCCCGAGGCGTCGTCGGAGGTGCTGCTGTGGTCCGACGCCCGCGCGATGAGCCACTATCCGGAGCTCGCCGGCGAACTCGCCGCCGCGTACGGGCGGACCCTCTGCCCGCCGGACGTCAGCTACTGGCCCGCGAAGCTCCGCTATCTGGCCGGCCGGGCGCACTCGGCGGCGGCACGATTGCCGGGGCGAAGGACCTCGTCTTCGCCTGGCTGACCGGCCTGGTCTGGACCGACCCGATGAGCGCCGCGTCGACCGGGATGTTTGACAGCGGCGCCTGGCGCTGGGATGCGGCGCTCATCGACCGGGTCGGCGTGGCGGCCGCGCGCCTGCCGGAGGTGCACGATGCCGTCCAGTCCGCGCCTCTGCTGCCGTCCGTGGCCGGCGAGCTCGGCCTCCCGGGCGGTCTGCCCGTCGCGGTCGGCGGCATGGATGGCCCGCTCACTCAGCTAGGCGCCGCGGGCACCCGGGAGCGGACGGCGTCGTGCACGGTCGGCACGAGCATCGCCGTCCGCGCCGGGTCCGCTCGCCGGGCCGCCGACCCGGACCAGCGGACCTGGTGTTACCCGGTCGCGCGCGATTTCTGGGTGATCGGCGGCGCGGGCAGTAACGGCGGCAACCTCCTCACCTGGCTGCGCGACCGGATCGGGCTGGCCGCGAGCGTCCCCGAACTCGCCGACCTCGCGTTCGGTATCTCTCCCGACCCTGATCTCATCTTCGTCCCGTATCTCCACGGGGAACGGGCGCCGCTGTGGCGGTCCGACCTGCGCGCGGCATTCATCGGCCTGGGCGCCCATCATTTGTCGGCCGACATGACGCGGGCGGTGCTGGACGGGCTCGGCGTCGTCCGTCCTCGAGCTGGCCGAGGCCGTGGAGACGGTCGCCGGCCCGCCCGAACGGGTCGTGTTCACCGGCGGCTTCATCCGTGACGCGAGGTGGGTCCAGCTCATGACCGACGCACTCGGCGTTCCGGCCGCAGTTCCGGTGCCCGATGCCGCCACGTCGGTCGGCACGGCGATGCTGGCCTGGGCGGCCGCCGATGAGGTTCCGGTCGCGGACGTGTTCGTGCCGCAGCTGGAGCCGGTCGCGGGGCCCGACGCCCGGGTGCACGAGTGGCTGCGGGCCTCGGCCGCGCGCATCGCCGACCGGCGCCGCCTGCTCTGGCCGTAGCCGTCGTGGGCCGGTTCGTCTGCGGACCAGTCCGAGGCCTACGCCAGCCGCCGGTTCCGCCCGGCGACCTCGGCCCGGAACGCGTTCCAGGCCAGCAAGGGGTCGCTGGCGCTGGCGACGGCACCTCCGACGATCAGCGTGCCGAAGCCGGCGTCGAGGGCGGCGCGGGCCTCGGCGGGCCGGAGATTCCCGGCCACGATGAGCCGGCCGAACTCCATTTCGCGCTCGAGGATGGGCCGGATCAGGTCGGCGAAGCTCAATGTTCCGGTCTTGGGCCGGTGGATGCACAGGTCGGCCCGAACCCCGGCGTCGGACGCCATCTGGGCGAACCTGGCCAGGGAGCCGGGATCGAAGCCCGGGCCGATCGTGTCGAGGATGACCGGCGCGGCCCCGGCGGCGCCGAGACCGTGGTCGCGGGCGGCGGCGAGAATGCCGCGCCAGGTCACGTCATCGATAGCCGCGGCCACCGCGGTGACGACGTCGGCGCCGGCGCTGAAGGCGCTCCCGGCGATCTTCTCGCCCGCGTCGCAGATCTTGACGTCGGCGACGATGATCGTCGCCGGCCGGGACAGGCGCCGGATGCGCTGGACCGCGCCAAGTCCCTCGGCCAGGACGAGGGGGCTGCCTGCCTCGGCGCGGGCCAGAGCCGCCCCAAGCCGGGCCATGACGCGCGACGCCTCGCGCAGAGATGTCTGGTCGAGGGCCAGCTGCAGGACGGTCTCGGGCTCGCCGTCCTCCGCCGCGGGTGCGCTGAAGCCTTCTGCCGTGGTCATCGTCCGCCTTCCCGTCGCGCAGGCCCGGTAGCCTTCCCGAAATGTAAATCTGATGCTACATTTGAACTGTAATCGAGTGAAGACTATTGGCGGGGCGATCTCAGGAGGTATGGAGCTGTGCGATTCGGAGCGTCAGTCTGGCCCTGGAAGTGGGACGAGCCGTACGACGGCGCCATCAAGCGGATCGGGCGGGCCGGATTCCGCGCGACCGAGCTGATCGCGTGGGACGACGATTCGTTTACCGACTACTACACCGACCAGACCGTCCGTGAACTGCGCAAGATCCTCGACGACGAGGGGATGCTCCTGTCCCAGTTCGTCGTCAAGACGCCCGACCTCTCGAGCCCGGACCCGCGCCGCCGCGCCGCGACAGTGGAGCTGTTCAAGCGCGGTGTCGAAAAGACCGTGGCGCTCGGCTCGCCCATCATCAACACGGTCGTGCACCACCCGTTCGCGCTGTCGTTCCCCGAGCTCATGGACCGGCCGCACATGCAGACATTCACCCAGGAGGTCCCGGGTGACCTCGACTGGGCCCAGAACTGGGACGACTACGTGGCCGCGCTACGCGAGTGCGCCAAGGCCGCCGAGGACGGGGGTATCAAGTACAGTCTCGAGCCCCATCCGTTCCGGTACGGCGCGAACGTCGAGGGCCTCCTGCGCATCCTGGATGCCGTGGGCTCGCCGGCGCTCGGCGTCAACCTTGACCCCAGCCACCTCTTCCCGGTCGGCGATCTGCCGCACATCGTGGTCTACCGCCTCGGCGGCCGGGTGCTGCACTGCCATTTCTCGGACAACGACGGTGAGACGAATGCCCACTGGCGCCCGGGCATGGGAAAGATCGACTGGCGGGCTCTCCTGGGCGCGCTGGCCGACACCGGGTTCGACGGCGTCATCTCGCTGGAATTCGAGGACATTCCCGGAGTCTCGCGGGGCACCCGGGACGATCATGGCGCCTACCACGGCAACGTCGAGGCGACACCCGGGTTCGAGGGCGAGTACCGGATCGCGCTGGCCTACCTGACCGAGCTCGCGGGCGAAGCCGGGCTGCGGGTTGAATAACCAAACCCGTCACGTGGTCACGACGAGCCGGGGAAAGGGCCAATGAGCGCAGGACAGTCCCTCGTGATCGGGACCTACACCGAGAAACTGCCCCACGTCGACGGGCACGCGACCGGCATCCTCAACGCCAGCTACGACGGAACCGGGCTGACCGGCCTCACGGTCCCGGCCGGCCTGCGCAATCCGTCGTGGCTGACGGCGACCGCCGGCGGGCGCTACCTCTACGCGGTCGCCGAGACGGTGGAGTTCGAGGGCCAGCCCGGGGGCGGTGTCGCCGCCTTCGCCCGCGATCCGGCGACGGGCGCCCTCACCCTGCTCAACACGGTCTCCTCGGCTGGGGCGAGCCCGCCCATCTGGACCTCGACCCCAGTGGGCGGTTCGTCCTCGTCGCCAACTACCGCACCGGGTCGGTGTCGGTCTTCGCGAGGGAGGCCGATGGCCGGCTGGGCGCCATGGTCGAGCACGTCCAGCACCAGGGGTCGAGCGCCCACCTGATCCGCCAGACCGGCCCGCACGCCCACCAGATCCTCTTCGACCCGGTCACCGGCGAACTGCTCGTCCCCGACCTCGGGCTGGACGCGGTGCTCGTCTACCGCCTCGGTGAGGACGGCACGCTGACCGAACGTCCGGAAGCCCGCATCAACTGCGAGCCCGGGGCCGGGCCGCGGCACCTCGCCTTCCATCCGGACGGCCGGCACCTGTTCCTGCTCAACGAGCTCGACAGCACGCTGGTCGTCCTGCGCCGCTACGGCGACCGGTTCGTGCGGACCAACCTCGCCTCGACGCGGCCGGCCGGTTCCGGAGGGCACAACCAGACCAGTGCCGTCCGGGTCTCCGCCTCGGGCAGATTCGTGCTCGCCGCCAACCGCGGCGACGACAGCATCGCCGTGTTCGCGTTCGACGCCGAGGCCGCCACCGTTGCCCTGCGGCTCGCCGAGCCGTCGCGTGGCCGTGAGCCGCGCGACTTCGTCCAGACACCGGACGGCGATCACATCCTCGTCGGCAACCAGGACAGCGACACCATCGCGGCGTTCGCGTTCGATGAGGCGGTGCCCAGCCTCACGTTCGTCTCGACCGCCGAGGTCCCCACCCCGGTCTGCCTGCGATTCCTCCCCTGAGCCAGCCAGCGGGGCGCCCGCTGATCACCCGATCGCGGGGATCAGGGCCTCGATGAGGTGCGGGCCCGGCTCGGCCAGGGCCTGCCGGAGCTGGGCGGCGAACTCCGCGGCCGTGGTGGCGCGGTCGCGGGGACCCCCAGGCCGGCGGCCAGGGCGGTGAAGTCCAGCGCGGGCCGGGACAGGTCCAGCAGGCTGCGGGCGGCCTCCCCGGGCGCGGCCGCGCCGACCCGGTCCAGTTCCATGGCCAGGATGGCGTAGGCGCGGTTGCTGAAGATGATCGTGGTGACGTCCAGGCCCTCCCGTGCGTGCGTCCACAGGGCGGAGATCGTGTACATCGCGCTGCCGTCGGCCTCCAGCGCGATCACGGGCCGGTCCGGGCAGGCCACGGCGGCGCCGGCGGCCAGCGGCAGCCCCTGGCCGATCGCCCCGCCGGTCAGCGTGAGCCAGTCGTGCGGAGGGCACCCGGCCGTCGCGCCCGGCAGGAACAGCCCGGACGTGTTCGCCTCGTCGCAGACGATCGCGCCCTCGGGCAGCAGGGCGCCGATGACGGCCGCGGCGCGTCTGCGCGGTCAGGGCGCCGTCCGGAAGCTCCGGGCGCCCGGCCGGCTGGGCGAGGGGCGGGGTGCCGGCGGCGACCATGTCCGCCAGCGACGACAGGGCGCCGGCCACATCGTCCCCGTGCTCGGCCAGGACGTGCACCTGGCAGCCGGCGGGCACCAGCTCGCTCGGCCGGCCGGGATAGGCGAAGAACGAGACGGGCGGGCGCGCCCCGGCCAGGATCAGGTGGCGGGCCCCCGACAGCTGTTCGGTGGCGAACTCCGCCAGGTAGGCGAGCCGGTCAACGGCGGGCAGGCCGGCGCCCCGCTCGAGGCGGGCCGGGAACGTCTCGCACAGCGTCCGCGCCCCCGTGGCGGCGGCGATCCGGCTGGCCGCCTCCAGGCCGGCCGGCGCGCCCCGCTCCCGCCCAGCATGATCACGCACGGCTCCCCGCTCTGCAGCACCTTGGCCGCCGAACCGGCGACCTCCTCCGGCACGGCTGACGGCGGCCGCGGCGGCCGCGGGAGGACGGGCTCCGCGCCCTCGGTCCACGACACGTCGGCCGGGAGGATGAGCGTGGCCACCCCGCCGGGCCGGATGGAGGCCGCGACGGCCTCGGCGGCGTCGGCCGCCACGTCGGCGGCGTGCAGCGAGCGCCGGACCCACGCCGACACCGGCCGGGCCAGTGAATCGATGTCCGATTCCAGCGGCGCGTCGAGACGCTTGTGAGCGGTGGCGTGGTCGCCGACCACGGTCAGCAGTGGTGTGCCCGCCCGCCGCGCGTTGTGCAGGTTGGCCAGCCCGTTGGCCAGGCCCGGCCCCAGGTGCAGCAGCGCCGCCGCCGGCCGGCCCGTCATCCGGCCGTAGCCGTCGGCCGCGCCCGTCGCCACCCCCTCGAACAGGCACAGCACCCCGCGCATCTCCGGCACCGCGTCCAGCGCCGCGACGAAATGCATCTCCGAGGTGCCGGGGTTGGCGAAGCACACCTCGACCCCGGACCCGGCCAGTGTCCGGATCAGCGCCTGGGCACCGTTCATTCGGTTCCTCCTGACCGGCCCGGCAACGGGCAGGTACTAGCCAGTAACTCCTCTATGATTGCCGGCCCGCAATGGGCCTGAACACCCCCCATTCGCGGGGTGCGGGGGCGGGCGGCGGTGGACACCGGCCGGGCGATCAGGTAGGACCGGACCTCATGAGCAGCGTCTACGTCGTGGGGACATTTGACACCAAGGGCGACGAGCTCCGCTACGTCGCCGGGCTGATCGCCGCCGCGGGAGCGCCGGTCGTCACGGTCGACGTCGGTACCCACGGGGATGCGGGCGATGCCGACGTGCCCGCCCGCGAGGTGGCCGCCTGGCATCCGGACGGCGTGGACGCGGTCCTGACCGGTGACCGGGGGAGCGCCGTGGCGGCGATGACGGTGGCGTTCGAGCGGTTCACCCGGGCCCGCACGGACGACATCTCGGCCATGATCGGACTGGGCGGATCGGGCGGCACGGCGCTGATCACGCCGGCCATGCGGGCGCTGCCCATCGGGCGGCCCAAGGTCATGGTGTCGACGGTCGCCTCGGGGGACGTCGCGCCGTACGTAGGCCCGAGCGACATCGCGATGCTGTACTCGGTGACCGACGTCGCCGGGCTGAACCCGATCTCCCGCCAGGTCCTCGGCAACGCCGCGCACGCCGTCGCCGGGATGGCGACCCGCCCGGTACCGGACGTCACCGGCGCGAAGGCGGCGCTGGGCCTGACGATGTTCGGGGTCACAACGCCGTGCGTCACCCGGGTCAGCGAACTGCTCCGCGACGACTACGACTGCCTGGTCTTCCACGCGACCGGCACCGGCGGCCGGTCGATGGAAAAGCTCGTGGACGACGGGCTCATCACCGGCGTCCTGGACATCTCCACCACCGAGGTGGCTGACCTCCTCATGGGCGGAGTCATGAGCGCGGGAGAGGGCCGCCTGGACGCGATCGCCCGCACCGGGGTGCCGTACGTCGGCTCGTGCGGCGCGCTCGACATGGTCAACTTCGGCGCCATGGACACGGTGCCGGAGCGGTACCGGGACCGGAACCTGTACCCGCACAACCCGCAGGTGACGCTGATGCGCACCACGCCGGAGGAGAACGCGCGGATCGGCGCCTTCATCGCGGGCAAGCTCAACGCGTGCGGCGGGCCGGTGCGGTTCCTCCTTCCCGGCGGCGGGGTGTCGATGATCGACGCACCGGGCCAGCCGTTCTATGACCCCGAGGCCGACCGCGTGCTGTTCGAGACGCTGGAGCGCGAGGTCCGCCAGAGTCCGGGCCGGCGGCTTGTGCGGCGGCCGGAGCACCTCAACGATCCCGCGTTCGCCGACGCCCTCGTGAGCGCGTTCCGCGAGATCAGTTAGGGTGGCGGGCGGGGCCGGGGGCAGGCCGCGCGACGCGGGGCGGCTGGAGGATACGCACCGCCGGGGGAGCCGGGAGGAGACGTTCATGCCCCGTTTCAGCCGGGCCGAGCTGGTGGCCAGGTTCCGCGCAATGGCCGAACGCGGCGAGCCGATCGTCGGCGGGGGAGCGGGTACCGGGCTGTCGGCCAAGTGCGAGGAAGCCGGCGGCATCGACCTGATCGTGATCTACAACTCGGGCCGATACCGGATGGCGGGCCGCGGGTCGCTGGCCGGCCTGCTCGCCTACGGCAATGCCAACGACATCGTGGTCGAGATGGGCCGCGAAGTGCTCCCCGTGGTGCAGCACACTCCGGTGCTGGCCGGCGTCAACGGCACCGATCCGTTCATGATCAGCGGCCGCTTCCTGCGCCAGCTGGCCGACCTGGGGTTCGCCGGCGTCCAGAACTTCCCCACCGTCGGGCTGATCGACGGGGTGTTCCGGGCCAACCTGGAAGAGACCGGCATGGGCTACGGGCTGGAGGTCGAGATGATCGCCGCCGCCCACGAACTGGACCTGCTGACCACCCCGTACGTCTTCTCGGCCGGCGACGCCCGGGCCATGACGGAGGCCGGCGCGGACATCATCGTCTGCCACATGGGCCTGACCACCGGCGGCGCGATCGGCGCGGACACGGCCAGGACCCTGGACGACTGCGTGGCGCTCATCGACGAATGGGCGACGGCCGCCCGGGACGTGCGCGACGACGTGATCATCTTGTGCCACGGCGGACCGATCGCCGAACCGCACGACGCGGCGTACGTTCTCCGGAAGACCACGGGCTGCCACGGTTTCTACGGCGCGAGCAGCATGGAGCGGCTGCCGGTGGAGAAGGCGCTGACCGAGCAGACCCGCGCATTCAAGCGCGTCACGTTCTGACGT